>CAVSZA010000040.1:0-155283 GCA_963732095.1 uncultured Alphaproteobacteria bacterium | reverse complement strand
CCTAGCCGCCCTAACAAAGGTGATCGGATCTTAAAGGATCGGCTGCCCCATCACACCCGACGAGGGGGAGGGATGAACAGGTCGGCCCACGGTATCGGTCTGGAGAACCGCTCCCTGGCATGAGCCGCGAGCGATTTTTGCGGCTGCTCGACGCGGCAGCGGGATCACGTGACGGCCCTCTGACGGGGGACTGGCTAGAGTATCGCAATGGCGCGCAGGAGATCCGCTGAGTTCGGGAGACGGGCTTAATTCAAGCGCCCTCCTGCTCTCGTGCCTCCTGGATCGGTACTACCGATCTTGAGTAGAAGGAGGCGGAGAGAATGGCTGCCGCAAACCTAAATGTCCGCCCGGCCAACGCGTCGCGTGTTGTCGCGCCGAACGCGTCCAACCTCATTCTTCTGTTCGCCCTTGACCGGATACCGATCTCGACGCACCGGCTTGTCTGTCATTGGCATCGTAATGCCGATGGTCGGCTCGTCTGCGCCTGGGAGCCTGACCTATCCCCGGATCCAGCATCCTTGACCCGAAATAACCTGTGGAACGGTTCGTAAGCCGGGACGGCTCCAATATCGGTTCCGCCTAATTCAACTTACCTGCCGTCGTGGCTCTGGAACTTCCATGAGTTTTTCCGATTTCACGTCGTAGATATAGCCGTATATCGGAATGTTCGAAATCGCCAAATCCAGCCCGGCATAGTAGTGGATCATACTGCGGCGACCCTCAGGATGCTGTCGAACAACGGGTACACCTGGGCGCGATAAACGGGGGAAGCCGAGCGCGATAACCAGAACTCCTCGAAGGCGTTGGCAGGGAATTCGAGATATTGCTGGCGGAATGAGTCTGCCATTGATGCCGCTTCACAGTGCTGTCCAGTCAGGGACAGCGCGGCCACTAAGAAAAGCTGCGCGCTCCCATGGGTGGGATTGCGTTCCAGCGATTTCTGAAGGAGTACGATGGCTTCATGCGCGCGGCCAAGCAGAAGTTCGGCAAATCCGCCGAAAAAGAAGAAGATGCTGCGCCCCCGATCTGTCCGATCTAGGCGCATAGCGCGCTCGATCGCCTGCGCTGTGTCCCAGGCTTCGCCAAGCAGGGCGGCGTTGTAGCCTCCAAACGCGTGGGCACTGGCGAGCCCTTGATCCATCGCCAATGCCTCACGGAAGGCCAAAGCCGCCTCTTCTAGCCGCCCTGCCGCAGAGTACAGCATTCCCTGGATACATTTCGCCGAGGCATTCCCCGGTTCGAATTCGAGGGCGATCGTAACCGTCTCGCGGCCAAAGTCGGATGCCGCCGCGGCGGCGCGTACATCACCCCACCAAGGGCTGCTGGCGAAATGCTGGAACGTAAGCGTCAGACCGACGAGTGCCTCGACATTGCGCGGGTCGCGAGCGAGCGCGGCAAGGAACCATTTCTGGGCTTCGGCGCTGAGGTCGGCGCGAAATTCTCCTTTGAGTGCTGCGTTGGCGCGGGCGAGACATTGGGTGACCCCAAGCTCTGCATCCGAGGTCACGGAGGCGCGGCGGCTCGCCTCATGCAGAACCAGCATATGAAGCACTCGGGAGATTTGCGCCGTTACCTCGGTCTGGATTGATAGGAGGTCTTCAGGCGGGAATTCTTGGCGGCACGCCCACAGGTAATCAGCCGTCCCTGCGTCCGAGATCCGAATGTTGGCCCGCAGCGTCCCTCGGGAACTGCCCTGCTGGATACTGCCCGAGATCACGTACTTGAGTTCGGAGGGGTTTGGCGGTGAAAGGTTCGGCCTCCAACGCCGTTCGCCGCGGTAGCCAAGAGAATGAGAAACCGCGACAATGGCGAAACAGGTCGGTGAGAAGGCGGTCAGTGAAGCCTTCGACCAGACATTGCTGTTCGGGGTTGCCGGTCAGATTGCGCAACGGTGCGATGGCCACGGCAATGCTCGGTAGCAGGCAGGGCCACTGTGGTAGCGACTTTCGCGATTCATCCGATCGCTGGGTGCCTTGCTTTGATGACAATGGATGGTGCCGCATATTCTATGCCTCCATTATTATGAGTCGTTTATAATTGATTTCACTAAAATGGTCAAAATTCAATCCAATACGACCGTCCCGACGCTGACGTTTAAGGGTCTTAGCCCTTATTGGCCAATCCGTTCAAGCATGGCCCGGAGCGACGGCGTGAGCTTACTTGAGCGACATTGTTGTTCGGTAGCACCAGCATATCAACGGTCGCCGTGATTCCCCTACCCCGCCTTACCAGCCGTCGTGGCTTCCGGAACCTCCACGAGTTTTCCGGATTTCACGTCGTAGATGTAGCCGTAAATCGGAATGTCATTGGGAACCAGCGGATGGTGTCGGATACGCATGACATCCTCGACGACGCTCTTCGCATTGTCGGTGAATGTCAGCCAGTTGATATAGCTGCCTTCGGTAGACCCAGGCCCCTCGCCCGAGTCACGCCAGCCACTTTGGTCCAATGTCGCGGTCTTCAAGCTGCTCGCCAATAGATTGCGCATGTCGTCGTTTGTGAACAGCAGCATCCCGCAATCCGTATGGTGAATTACAAACCATTCGCGGGTGCCGAGGAGCTTGTACGAGATCACCAGTGACCGGATGGCATCGTCGCTCGCCCGACCGCCAGCATTTCGGATCACATGGGCGTCGCCTTCGGCCAGACCGGCGTATTTTGCCGGATCAAGGCGGGCATCCATACAGGTCAGGATCGCGAAATGGCGGCTCGGAGGCAGCGGCAGATTGCCCTTGTCTCCGAAATTCTCGGCGTATTTCGCGTTCGCAGCCAGCACTTCATCCAGGATCTTGGTCACTGCCCGCCCCTCCTGTTCCGAGTTGTCCAAGCGGGTAGGGTATCAGGAAAATATGTGCGGTGCTGAGCCAGCTTTCCCTTGTCCTTTGTCATCTCCTGCGGAGCCGCCATACGAGCGTCACGGTTTGGCCCTGCCCTAACCCGTCCCGAGTTGAGATGTCGCCCCAGCAGCCACTAGAGCGCCGCTGGGAGCGATTTCGAAGCGCCATCCCGAGTCCCCGATCTATGGCTGGTCCTCAACGACGACTTCGGGCCAGCGGCGTCGCACATCCGCAGCAGGCCCGAGCGAAGCCGACCGTCTTTCGGCGAGGATTGGGCCGCAGGCGCAACGCGAACAGGTCGGCGAGACCGAAGGGAGCCTCGATGTGTAGCCGGTCGTCGGATTCGAGTCGCACGCCGACCGCGAATGTTGGCGACGCAAAGACATTGTAGCTCTCGGCGGCTCGGAACGCCTCCTCGGGAGCCCGCCTTTGGGCTCCACACCGTTCAATGATCGGTGAGCGACGGTTTCTTCAGGAGGCTCCCATCGGTCTGTAAGACCCTGCGATCTTACCTGCCCGTTCAAAGAGGTCTCGCGCCTCGGCGGTCGTGTACGCTTGCGTGGTCACCATGTCCTGGATGCCACCACCGCCTGCTGCAACCAGGGAAATTACCGAGGCACTCTGTGCATCAGGCATGTCCGCGATTACGATAAAGTCGTACTGACCGAGGGTGAAATACAAGTTGAGCAACTTGCCGCCCGCCTGCTCGCACAGCCTTGAAATCGCGGCTTGCCTGTCCTCAGGTTTTGCTAGACCACCTCTTATATATTCCCGAGTAAACCGCCCTTGTGTCACGAAGATCGGCATTTGCAACCTCCCTTTAGGCTCTGTGAACGATCGAACTATGCCTCCACGATTTCGGGTTCCAAGCTGGTGACGAAGGCTACGACTTCACTGCGCTCTGGCTCGGACACTTCAAACGTGTCGAGGCTCACAGCCAGACAGCGCATGAAAGCCGCGTAGTCGGCCTTTGTAATGCCCATCCCTTTGTGTGACGCCTTCATGTCCCTGCCCAGGTAAAACGTCGGCCCTCCTGCGGCTGCGGCGATAAAATCAACAGCCAGTTGGCGCTCGCGGTTATGGGTATCGACGCTGCGGGGACTAACCCAAAATCGACTGAGCAGTTCGTCCGAACGCAACCTTGGAAGCAGGTCGTCAACCATTGCAGCGATTGCGTCGTACCCGCCCAAACGGGTGTATAGAGAAGCTGGATTACCTTGCATTGTTAGTTCTCCCTATCTGCTGCTATCTTCGGCTGTCTGATTACTGGTCGAGAAGTCTGATCTCGTCTCCTGGCCGGACAGTCCCCTCAACGAGCACAGCACCGTAAAGACCCGCCTTGCCTTCGTGACTATCCCTCACCGTTCTCAAGATTTCCGGTTTCGCCTCTGCCGTGTTCGGATCGAGAGTGATCATCTTGCATCGAGGGTCACGGTCAGTGACGGCGATCACGGCCTTCGTGCCGATCTGGAGCTTGCGACCGACAAAGGCGTTCTCGGCGAACCCGCTCCATCGGCGTCAGATCCGCATAGATGTTTGCTCGAAAACGTCGTTTGTCCAAAGCGAAGCCAACTTCCTCGCCAATCCGTTGCACTGTCTGGATCGAGAAAATCGAGACAGGACGGCAGTCAGTGAAGGAACGATGCGACCGCAATAGCGACAGAGCGTGGGTTCCGTCCAGTCCTTCAGCAAGTCTCGTGATCAAGGCCGGGTCATCAATCGCGAGCACCTCGCCGGAAGGCGTCTGGATGTCCACGGCCAAATCGGCGGTGTCGGCATAGACCGGCGTGAGACCGGGCTCATTGGCTTCAGCTTCAGCCAGATTTGGCGGGCTCGCCGCATGGTCCGGATGCCGGAATCTCGGCTGATACAACAGCATTTGCTCCTGCTCCCTTCCGGTTAGGAAAGGAAATCCCTCTGGAGCCGATTTGTCGTGAAATGCGTACAGCCGATCCCCATACACGCCCGAGAAACCCAAATACGATTGGGTGAGTTCTTCTCCTCGCATGCTCTTGACTGGATACCGCCAGAGACTTTCGACTTTTCCCACGACGGTCATAGCTTAACCTCCGCAAATCGAGCGCGCTTTGGGGTGTGTGGCGAAATCAGCCATAGCGTTGGATGATGCCCTGCACTCCTGATAAGCCTTTCTGGAGGTCTTCCATGGCCATCACCGGGACCATCTCGAGCTTGGCATTAAGACCGAAAAAGAACCGTTCGCCGATTTCCGCGACCTGGAGAGATCCTTCATATCCACGACTATAAAGCCTATTCAAAATGAATAACAGAACCGTTCCGATCGGCGCGCCTGCGACCGCTGGCTAGAGTGAAAAGGAAAACTCGATAACCCGAGTAGACTGCCGTTTTCAGTCGAGCAATGGGAACGCTTTCTCGGCGGTTGCTCCCGACGTGGACTGCCCCATGGCAATCCGGGGTGGCCCGCGCTATCGAGCAGTGCCTCCGAATACAGCTAGGCTATAAGGGCAGCGGAGATCAACAGCCGAGCGCTTTTACCATCGTTCGTGACGTTATCCCGACGCACCGAAAACGGGTTTTGGTTCACTGCTCGCGCCAACCGCTTGCAGCCGTACCAACAGTTCGAGGTAATTCACGGCCATTCGCCGGGGCCTATTGCCAGCGAAGCCAAGGCTGAATTCTTCCATTTCGATATTGAATACGGATACAAATAACGCAGTCCGGCCCACTCGATCCGGAGCAGTCTCACAAGGGCTTGCTCCAGCGGGGCACTTTTCCCGAACTGTAGCTCTGTCTCATACACGTAATAGTTGACATTCTGAGACAGTTGTGTCACGATGTTCTAGTCGTCAATGAGATGGGAGAGAGGACTTTGCGGGTCGGATACGCGCGGACCAGCACTTTGGATCAACGGGCCGGGATGGAGGCCCAGCTTCGCGACCTCCGCGCTACCGGATGTGAGAAGATTTTTCACGAACAAGTTTCATCCATCGAAAAAAGGCCACAACTGGAAGCCTGCCTCGATTTCATCCGCGAGGGCAACTCCCTCGTCGTGACCAAGCTCGACCAACTCGCCCGCTCGAACCAGCACCTTTTGGAAATCGCCGATCGCGCGAGGAGCAAAAAGGGCTGTATGTCCATATCCTCAACCTTGGAGCCCCGATACCGGGACCCGCGACCGGCAAGCTGATGTTCACTGTGATCGGGGCGATAGCGACCTTCGAACGTGAGATGATGCTCGAACGGCAGCGCGAGGGCATCGCCAGGGCAAAGGCAGAGGGGAAATACAAGGGCCGAAAGCCCACGGCGCGTGCCCAATTCACCGAGGTATCCGCGAGTTGAAATCCGAGGGGGTCCGCCCGACTGACATCGCCCGTAGGCTCGGTATAGGGCGGGCTTCGGTCTACCGTATTCTCGACGATCATCGGAGTTGATTAGATGTCTCATGTGCGCGAGTTCTTGGTGAGGCTCGGTCCTCATTGGGCTTGGGCTTCGGTAAGTTGGGCACCATAGCTTCGGTTGAGCGCTAATTCTGGACGCGGCGAGCATCTGGCGAGGCCGATTATCCCATACTTCACTGCTACATTACGTATCGAGGGACTCCTCCCATTCGGAGCCCATAACCCATGACAACGCGGATAATCTCCGCTTAGCAGACCCCACTCGAAATCGTCCCAGCAATTCGTCTTCCCATGTTTCCGTTCGATACGGCGAGCGGCCTTCTTTGGCCTGATCCAGCAGCGGTTTTTGAGCGTCGGTAAGGGGTTCTTCCCCTGTCTCAATCCTATAGAGCCAATTTTGGTGCGAATTCCACCACACCTTATCCCAAAATTCGTTATAGGCGGCAAGAATTGCCTTGTCGCTTCGCCGCAGAAGCATTGGCCATTCCTGCCCCGGACTCTCCTCATCCGGTATCCACTCCAACTTTGTCTCCCTGTTGGGGGTGTAACCGATCCCGATACCCATTCGGCCCTACCTCGCCGGGCTGCACCGGATCGATGGTGCTCGCCCTCGATCGCCTCGGCGGCCCCAATGCAATTGCTGTTTGATACTTGCTGGAACTGTTCCGGGGCTGTCCGATGATCTCGGTGCATGCGGATCAGTTCGGTCAGCTTGAACGCATCGTCGAGCTTGTTGCGATGCGGCTTCGGTCGTTTGGCCGACCAACACGCGGACCTGTGAGTGAGATCGCGGAGCAGGACGTGACGGAGATGGTCGAGCGAGTTAAAGGTACCGAAGAGCGCTTTCGCGTAGGTGGCGTCCTGGAACTGGTGAAGCCGGTCATGCTGTACACGATCGATTTTGGTCGGATCGATTGGGCGGCTCGAAAAGTAGAGCATTGCCGGTTTGTTCGATCCGACGAATTCGTCAATTTCCTCAACTGTCCCAGATTCTGCGACGCCGGTCACTGTTCCGAGCTTGGTCCAGAATAGGCCCAACAGTATGTCGCACTCGGAAACAAGCTGCCGGTTGATCGCATCTTGCGGGCGAACACCGGTCTCGGGCATGGCATGGGTTTCCCATCTGACCGGGAGGAGAACGGTGCTCTCCGCCGCAGCGTGCAGGGCGTTCCATTCGTTGATGGCGTCGGTAGCAGCCTGCCGTTCTTCAGGCATGTCTGATGGTGACGCAATCAACACGCGGTAACTTTCGCAGCGGAACGACATGGCCTCGCCCATCCATCTGGGGTTCCGAGGAAGTGGAGATTAAGTCTATGCGCCGCTTTCCACAAAGCCGAGCGGCTCTATCCAACGGGTTATCAACCTGGACCGGAGATTGCGACAAGCCATCCTAAGGCAGTGTTAGGCGCTCTCGGTCGAGGTCTGGTTGAGTGAGGTCGCCAGTCCTTTCGAACCAGGCTGCACAGACCTATTTTTAAGTTGACCGAGGCGTCAAATTCGCAGAAATAATCAAAGCATTCTTTTCACGCAACGATCCAGTCGATCCGGAGTGTTACCATCCCTTTCGGGAGCCCTTGGTTCTCCACGGGGGTGGCTTTCCTATCAAATCGTATATGGATGTTATCCGGATTCCCATCGATTACAATTTTTCAGTGCGCTTCCCAGAACTAAGCCGATCGAGAGCGACCGCAGATCGCCAATATTGAGCCCGAGGCTCCATCAGCCGAAGGCAGATAGTAACCCGATCGTTAGGTAGCCTCACATCAGATATCGTCAGCGCCGAGCAACACAGAGCCATTCGAATTCGAGCAGTCCAGCATTCACTTTTTGGGCCGCTCGCAGTTCTATCAACAGCCGGTGTGCCTCAAATATTCAACTCATTGCTGGCTCAGAAAGGTCGCTCGACTGAGCAGCGTTCTCCAATGCATCAATGGTGAGAACGCACAAGACTCGGTCATAACCCGACTTACATAAGAAAAACGAAAACGTCTTGGCGTCTGCATCCCATGACGGCGGGCCAGCATCCATATACCATCCTTCTGGCTCGAAAGGCATTTTTAAACCCTCCCTATGCTTTAACACCGTAGGGAACTAATCGTGCCACCCATCCAGCTTTATTTTACGGTTGGAAGACAGCGTTGGGACTAGTTTGATCGGACTAGGCCCTGCTCGCCCCCGAACTCGAATAACGGCTCGCGGTTACCTCTCTGCGGTCGGCGATTAGACTTGCTCCAGCTTGGACGAAGCAATCCGTGAACGCGACCCCCTCTTCCTGGCAGGTTTCGGCTCTGCCACTACTTCATTTCCGCCATCAACAGGCTTCGCCGCGGAACGCGACCTCCGTCCCCGTGCGGGCATTGCCTGTGAGTCCTTAACGACACCTACCGGCGTCGGTGCTGCCGTTGGCGTCACTGCCGGGAGCACCGCTACCTTTGGCTTACGACCGAGCCCGAGAGCCTTTGCTAGCGTCGAACGGCGTTCGGAATAAGCCGGGGCGGTGAGGGGATGATCGCTCCGCAATCCCCACCGCGTCAGGTATTCGTCCCTATTGAGCGCGTGTCGCGTGCTGATATGCCGTTGGAGCATTTTTCCTCTGTAGCCACAATCCAAGCAGACGACATAATCCTGGTGCACGGATCGCCGCACCGATACAGCAGGTGTAAGTACTTCCTCTGTTTGAATGGGCTGTCCGAGGTGAATCAGCGCGTGATGGACTGTGGTGATCAGGTCAGAAAGCTGCTCTGGTCTCAGCGTGTGGTGCCGAACGTAGCTGCTGACGATCATAGCCGTTGAGTGTGGGTTGGTCTCTTCGGTATTCACGATTACCCCTTTGCTCGATATGGTTAACGACCATGTAGGTCCGAAAGGAAACCGATTAAAGGTCTCGGAATCGCCTTTTGGGACAATTACCTGCCTTAAAAATCGGACTACATGGGCTGGAACAAGCGGTTTAGAAAGGAAATCAGAAAGTCGGCTATCCGCTGCCGGGAATGAAGGCGAAAGCCGAAGGGAAATACCGAGTGGGGGAAACCACAGCACGAGCGCGTGCGGCTGAGGTCCAGGCGCTCAAGTCCGATCATGTCGCGCCCGGTCGAAAATGCCGGGAACTCAGCAATGCACGCACAAGCGTCTAGCGCATCCTGGACCCCCGTGCAGAATAAACCACTAGAACCGGCCTCTTTAGTCGGCCTTCTCAAGTTGAAACTCAACGACGCTGGTTGCGCCGGTCATTAGAACAGTCACACCGGGTGATTTCACGGTCAATTTGCCGCCTTCCACGGCAGCGACGGTATACTGTTCATGGCAATTTTCCGTAACCAGCCGAGTTGGTGAAATTAGCGCGTACCTCACGAGACGATTCACGGAATTCACAATACCTTAAGCATCTATTTTGGTGACACAGACCAAATTTTAGATATCTTCTGCATAAAAGCGATGGGTCACACAACATCGGCAGGAAAAGCATCGATTGAATTAGTATCCAACACCTCATCTGAAGCCCTTTATCCCGAGGTGTGGAATAATCCATTAATATTGTGTAGGATTCTACAATGTCCGATAACCATAAGCGCATTCTCATCGTCGAGGATAATCACTGCGATGTGAAGTTGCTGAAGGACATCCTAGAAACCCGCGGGTACAACATCTTGCAGACCGGTGATGGATTAGAGGCGATCAATATAGCGCTTGCGAACCGTCCCGATCTTATCCTGATGGATATCCAATTACCCGAAATATCCGGGCTGGAAGTGACCCGCCGACTTAGAGGTGACCAGCGCTCCCGTCAAATACCGATCATTGCGGTGACGGCATTTGCTATGGGATGGCATGAGCGCGAGGCCCTCGACAGCGGTTGCGACGCTTACATCTCAAAACCGATCTCGCTTTTCGGCTTCCTGCGTACCGTTGAATTGTTCCTGCCACGATTTTCCAACTAGTCGGTAACCCGTTCGATCGGGATCAGCGCTTCGGCTCGGCCTCATGCCAGATGTGAGTGTGTCCGTCCCGAGCTTGCGGCACGAACCCTAGATTTTCCCAGAACGGGACACTCTCGACGGCGGCATTGAGGGTCACGACGCGAACCCTTTGGAGCGCACCTTCGATCAGAGCAAGGGCGATCTCGCGCCCGATGCCGGTCCTACGGAAAGCCGGGCGGACGTAGAAGCGCCGCATCCGCAGCGCGTCCGGGACGATCGGATCGATGGTAATGCCGCCTATAGCAGCCAGCACATCTTCCGAGTACGCGGCGAGCAGGGCTTCACCGGGTCGATCGAAACGCATCGCTCCGGACGCCCAATCGCTCGCCAGCCGATCGAGAAACTGGTGACCTTCGGCTCGCACCTCCCGACGCATGGCCTTGAAATCATCGGGTAATTCGTTAACGACACGCTGAAATCGGACGGGCGGAGCGCCTCTTGTTCGCACCTCCTGCATTACCGCTAGCCCCTATCCTGTTTGTCCGGTGACTCGTTTCGACATCGGGTAGCTCGACGTTGTGCCGAATTCCTTTGTGAAGCGCCGTCATCGATATAACCGGCAGACCGGTAAAAGCGATGAGCCGTTTCGGTGCTGAGAAGGGTGCATCGATCAGCGCCCCGTTCGAGCGCCCTTGCTTCGAGAGCAGTGAGCATGGCTCGACTCACACCACGAAACCTCGCGTCCGGAGATACATAGTTGAAAGTGATCTCACCCGCGTCGGTGACCGAGCCCACTGCAAGGATACTGTCGTCATCGACTGCCACGAGCACCGAATTGCCCGGCTTGATAATCCACGACCCGACGATCTCCGGGGTCTTATTGGCAAGCCATCGCCTCAAGATCTCCGGGTCGTTCCGGTGATCCGCCTCGCACAGTTCAGAAATCGATCTCCTTATCACCTCGCACGCAGCAGGAGCATCTTCGCGAACTGCATCGCGGACTTCTATGACGCGCGGCGGATCGTATTCTGGAGGCTGGCCCCTTTTTGCGGATATCAAATCGCATGCCCCGTATGTCAGATCCGTTGCCCCACGATAGCACCTACTGTTTCTTTGGTGGGTTCGTGTTAGAAACATGCATCGCGATATGCCACGAACCAGCGTTGTTGACGACCGTGATCCCGTAATTTCCACTCGGTCCATCGTCGAACACGAACTCGCCATGGCCCCAAACCACATTCCCACTCTGCTGTGCTTCGATTGGGTGGACGGTGATCTTGGGGGTCTTCTTGATTTGGTCGGCAATCGCCTTCTCGATTTCAGGCTTACCTTTCAATGTACCGAGAACACCGCTACTGAAGAACGCTTCTTGGGTGTAGAGGTCTGCGAATTTTGCGGACTCGCCATTGTTGTAGGCGGTCTGCCATTTTGATGCCAGATCTTGAAGAACAGTCATCGCTTCGTCAGCATAAACCGGTGACGTGATTAGCATTGCCGCCACTCCAAGTGAGCAAAGCTTCATCGCGATTCCTCCATATGAGATCTTGCGTTGTTGCCAGTCCGGATCGGCGCTCCGAATAGCCGGGTGCAGTCATCTCATGCTCACGGGTGAGTTTCCAGCGCGCACGACTACTGCTCCACGGTCAATCCATCTCCGATCGCGAGATGCCCTCTAAGCATCTTGCCTCGCCACCCGCATTCGAGACAGACTACACATCCGGGTGAACGCGGTCCTCCCTGGACTATGAAGAACTTCATGGTCGAAAAAACTGCCGGGCTCGTTACCGAATATGGCACAGGCGACATCGAGGAGATGTGGAGGGTTCGTGACGCTCAATGTCCGATGGGACACATGGGCGATGCCTGGGACGTTGCCTACGCCTGCCTGTATCTCACTTCGGACGAGTCGAAATACGTCACCGGGCTCGAACTGGTTGTTGACGGTGGAATTTCGCTGAAGCTCAGTTAAGATTCCAAAGGGGCTTCCGAACAAAGGGCTCGGAGAAACAGCGATGGTGCACGCGGATGATGTGAGGGCTTCCATCAAGGTCTGCATGTTTGACCAATACGGTACCGTGGTCGACATGCAGACCGGATTGACCGAGGCAGCAGCCCCTTTCCTAGCAGCAAAAGGGTGGCAGGGCGATCCCAATTCGCTCGTGACGTGGTGGCGTCGGACCCATTTCGAGAACTCAATGATCGACGCGCTCTTGCACCGGGAACATACCTCCTATCGCGAGGTTGGCCATCGCTCCGTCGCTTTCGTCCTGGAGCGCGCTGGTATTTCCTACACGCTCGACGAGGTACACGACCTAGTTGCTCACATCGAGCGGCTGCGACCGTTTCCGGAGGTGCCCGAAGCGCTCGCTCGACTACAAACGCGTTATCCGCTGGTGGTTCTCTCCAATGGCGATCCGGACATGCTGGAAACAGCGAAGCGCTACCACGGAATTCCCTTCGAACGTGTTATCTCGCTCGCGGTTGCCAATGCCTTCAAGCCACATGTCGCAACGTACACAAAAGCAGCGGAAATCCTGGGGGTGCGCATGGACGAGGTGCTCTTCATCGCCAATCACGCCTTCGATTGCATCGGCGCTAAATCTGCGGGAATGCGAACAGCCTTCATCGATCGGCGGCGGCGACCCTTTGGCATCACGCCTCATCAGCCTGATCTGGCCGTGCCCACGATGCAGGATCTCGCGGACGCCTTGGTCTGAAATTCCGCATTTGTGGCGCAACGCTTCAGCACCATGAGGCCACGTAGCACTCTCTGGAAGAAGCCCATGATTGCTCACATCTCGATCGGGGTAAGGGACATCGGCAGAAGCAAGCGGTTCTACGATGCCGTGCTGGAACCGCTCGGATACACGTGCCTGAGGGCCGCGAGAACGCTGCAAGGTTACGGGTATGGGCGCAACAGCATCGCGCTCTGGGTTGTCCAGGCCGAGCACCCGGTTCCAGCCGACGAAAAATCGGGTCTGCACTTCTGCTTTGCGGCGGAGAATGCCGCCGCAGTCGATGCGTTTCACGCAGCCGCGCTGCGCTCTGGCGGGCGTGACAACGGTGCACCCGGCCTGCGTCCGATATACGGCCCCGATTACTACGCCGCCTTCATCATCGACCCGGACGAATACCGAATTGAGGCATATTACGGTCCAGGCGAAACCTAGAGTCAGTTACAGTCAAATGACCGACTACCATTGGCTCCGATCGAGCCAACCACGGGTGGGCGAAGAGCTTGCGATCATCATTTGATCCTGACGGTTGGTCGCGACGATCTGACCGCGCGCATCACGGTCGGCTTAGCAAATCAGGGCGACGGTGACGTAGCGTTGATGCGAGCATAAAGGACAGAATCCCGCCACGCACCCCGGACAAGCAGGTGGTGACGCATGAGTCCTTCCCGCTCCATTCCAGCCTTCTCCATAACCCTCCAGGAAGCGACATTGCGCACGTCGGCTGTCGCCCAAATTCGCTCAAGCGACAGATTCTCGAACCCGAACTCAAGAATGCGCCTCAGACCCTCGGTGGCAAATCCCTTCCCCCAATGATCTGGATGCACCGCATAGCCGAGGTCGCCTTGCCGATGTTCCGCCGAGCGGACGCCAATGCGTATGGTGCCGATGAGCCTTGGCTCTTCCCTGATCTGGATGGCAAAGAGCCAATCTCCCTTGGGATCTGGCTGACCGTTGGCAACGGCCTGTTCGACGAATTCGGCAGCGCTTTCCATCGTTTGTGGAGGCAGCGGCAAAAAGCGGATGAATTCCGGCTTCGTCGAATAGGAGGCGACAGCCTCGACATCGGTGGACTGGAGAGGCCGTAATGTGAGCCTGTCAGTTTCGAGAATCATCAATGCCCCTACCAACCTGCAACGCGAATAGCCTTGGCCTCCCTTCGCGGCGACTATACCCACCCGGTCTATCCGCGGAAACCGATCCTCAGCAAGCCAAGAGTGAGAGGGTTCAGCGATGCCCAATTCTGCCGTCCCCAGCTTCCAAAACCTTGACGCCTATGAACAAGTCATGGGAAGACGGAACCGCCGACTCGCACCTCTGCTAATCCGATTTGGTGGCCTTTCGGACGATGACCGTGTGTTCGATGTCGGCTGCGGGACCGGCAGCTAGGCGTTCACTGTGGCCGAAATCGCCAACGTCGCGAGCGTCACCGGTATCGATTTGACCGAACCCTATGTGGAGTTCGCGCGTGCCCGCAATTCTGACCCGCGGATCAACTTCCGGCAAGCCGACGCTCGCGCTGTGCCGTTCGAGGACAATTCGTTCGACCGTGCCTTCTCAATGCTGGTCCTGCAATTCATCCCCGATGCGGCCCGAGCAGTGGGCGAGATGTGCCGGGTCGTCCGGCCCGGTGGCACAGTGACGGCTGCGGTATGGGATGTCTACGGCGGAACGCCGCACACCCGCCTGATCTGGGACATCGCCAGTGCGCTCAATCCGTCCATCGATCGGCCTTTGATCAGACCATTGAGCGCGCCGAACGAATTGGCGAAGCTATGGGCTGAGCTTGGTTTCCTGGATGTCGAGCAGACCAGCCTCTTGATCCGCGCGGACTTTTCCTGCTTTGATGATTACCGGCTTCCCTTCACCAAGGGGGAAGGACCGCTTGGGCTGTTCGTCGCCGGTCTGGCCGAAGCTACCCGTTCAGCGCTGAAAGAACATTTGCGACTTGCTTATCTCGCCAACTTGCCTGACGGGCTGCGTTCTTTCGTGTGCGTCGCATGGGCTTGTCGAGGGACCGTGCCGTCGTAAAAATCCCGCTCGGCAACGACCGATCCACTTGCATCGACGCCGCGCCGGTGCGCAGATCCCGCCACTCACTAGGCTGGTGTATATGGTGCCGCGGGTCTGGTGCTAGGTGGAATAAGAGGACGGCTAACGTCAAAGGAGGTCAGATGGAATACCGAGCAATCAGCTTTGTGCAGAAACTTGGCCTGTTCCATGAGCAATGGCAGCCAAAAGTGATCGCCGAGATGAACGATTACCAGTTCAAGGTTGTGAAGTTGCAGGGAGACTTCATCTGGCATGATCACCAAGACACTGACGAGACGTTCATCGTCATCGAAGGGAATTTGCGGATCGATTTTCGCAACGGCGCGGTGCACGTCCGGGCGGGAGAGATGTTCGTCGTTCCGAAAGGGGTGGAGCACAAACCATACGCCGAGTACGAGGTCAAGTTGCTCCTGATCGAGCCGCGCGGCGTCCTCAATACGGGGGATGTGGGTGGCGAGCGGACAGCGGAGCAGGATGTCTGGATCTGAACGCCTCTCGTCCACCAACGATGTAGTTTAAAAACCCGGCAGGATTTCAGAATAACAAAGCAATCGGCGGGAAGAACGATACCCGATTTGAGATCATGCTCGACCCTTCATATCTTACCTCGAAGGGCGTGCGATGATGGGTTTTCGCTGCATTCCAATGGACACTGCGAGCGCCGTCCGGTTCAGGCAGACTGGCTGTGATGATGCGGGTAATCCTCTGCATCACAAGATCGCCGATCACCCCGCGCCTTGCCGACACTGCCTCGCAGAATCTCAGATCGGTGCGCCTGTGTTGCTCGGTTCCTATCATTTCGGAAGGCCGCATGGTGTCTATTGGACACCAAGTCCGATATTCCTTCACGCCGAGCCGTGCGAGCGTTTCGAGAGGGCGGACATCGTTCCGGAGATTGTTCGTCATCGGCTGGTGTCGGTGCGTGTCTACGATGCCGACGACATGTGCATCTACGCGCTAGGCGACGTATGCGACGGCACCGATGTCGAGCGGCTGCTGGATCGTGCTCTGGCTGATCACCGCGCCGATTACGTCAATATCCATACGGCGCGACCGGGCTGTTTTTTGTGCCGGGTCGAGCGGATCTGACGGCAGACCCACCCTTTTGCGATCATCAGACGCTCCCGAGGTATGGCTCATATTGTACATTCGGCGAGTCGCGTACCCGGAAAGACCCTTGAACCGATGGCGTCATGAACGGCAAAGCGCTAGAGGCTCGAACCGGACCAAAGACGGCAGGACAGATCAGACTGCCGTTCTTCTACGGATGGCTCCTCGTCGGGGTTTCCTTCGTGACTATGGCGATTGGGGTCAACGCCCGCACTGCCTATTCCCTGCTGTTCCCGCAGATCCTCGATGAATTCGGGTGGGATCGCGGCATCACCGCAGGAGCCTTCTCGTTCGGGTTTCTGGTCTCGGCGATAGTGACCCCATGCGTTGGTTGGCTGACCGACCGGCGAGGCCCGAGGTTGGTCATCGAAACCGGGGTTGTCTTGATGGGAACGGGCCTCCTTCTGGCGACGCTGATCCGGGAACCGTGGCAGCTTTACCTGACCCTTGGTGCGCTTGTCGGCGGCGGCGTGAACCTCCTCGCCTATACGGGCCAGTCGCTCTACCTGACTAATTGGTTCGTGCGGCGGCGCGGGCTGGCGCTGAGCATTGCGTTCTCGGGCGTCGGCGTCGGCTCGATCACGATCCTACCTTGGCTGCAAACTCTGATCGCTAATTCGGGCTGGCGAGCCGCTTGTTTGTCTCTCGGCCTCCTGCTCGTCGCTATTTTGGCACCGCTCAATCTGCTGCTCAGGCGAACGCCAGCCGACCTCGGCCTTGAGCCGGACGGCATTTCGGATAGTGGAACCGCATTCGGAACGCGGAACGTCACTCCCCTGGCTTCGGATGACTGGACCCTTGGTCGAGCCGTGCGAACGCAGCGTTTTCGGTGGCTGGCGGCGAGCTATTTCTGTGGCCTTTTCACATGGTATGCGGTGCAGGTCCACCAGACGAAATACTTGACGGAAATCGGATTCGACCCGAGCAGCGCGGCTTGGGCATTAGGTTTGGTGAGCCTTGTCGCTGTTCCCGGCCAGATCGCGCTCGGCCATTTGTCAGACCGTATCGGGCGCGAATGGATATGGACTATCGGCAATGGCGGCTTTGTGTTGAGTTGCGCAGCGCTGCTTGCCCTGCGCGCTGCTCCGACCACTCCGTTGCTATGGCTGATGGTGGTGACCCAAGGAACCCTAGGCTACAGCCTTACCTCGGTAATGGGCGCAATACCCGCTGACAGTTTTGGCGGTCGCAACTTTGGGAGCATTTTCGGGATGGTGATGTTGGCGGCGATCCTCGGGGGCGCAGCAGGGCCTTGGCTTGCCGGGACTTTGCATGATTTGACCGGCAGCTATTCACTCGCCTTCTGGCTTTCGATTGGCTGTAGCGCGTTCTCGGCTATCTCGATATGGCGTGCAGCGCCTCGCCGGGGTGGCGGTGTTCGCGTCGAGGGCGGAGATTAGGTCGCCTTCAGGCGGGTTTGTGACCTAAATGAGTCCATAGTGACCCTGCGGCTTACTACGGAAGGATCTTCTCGAAAAAGAGGCTCGTCTCGATGTTGCAGGCTGGCATTGCCGCATACGGGCCGAACGGATCTCGTGGCCGAAAGCCCGTACATTCGTAGAGACCGATCGCCTCCTGCTGATGGGTGCCTGTTTCGAGGCGCAAGACCGATCTGTTAGCCCTACGAGCTTCGTCCTCGATTCTGCACAGAAGAGCCTTCGCAACTCCCCGACCGCGTGTCGCTGGCCGGGTGTACATGCGCTTGACCTCGGCGTAATCGTCGAACACCGCAACGCCGCCGCAGCCCACCGCGAGGCCGTCCAGCCGCGCCAGGAAGAAGTGCACGTTCGGCTCGAACAGTTGCTCGATCGTAAGGCCATGCCGTTGATGCGCCCCGTAGACTGCACCGAGCACATCATCCAGTTCTCCGATCAGGTCATGGACTTCGGGCGTTGCCTGGATCACCCGCTCGATGGTGATGTTCATGCCGAGGGGCCTCGATTCCGGAGCACAAATATTACCGCAGCACGCGGCGCGGTCTATGCGGATGTGGCGTTCTGGGGCTGGATTTGACTTACAGCTATCCCCGTACTGGCTGGGACAGTCTCGGTTCCGCATCCCGGCATCACTCAAGTCACCTGGACCTGAGAATCCTTCAGCAACCCGGTCAGACGCGTATCACCGCGCCTCGTCCCCAAAGTCGCCGTCCCCAACCGCTCGATCTTCTGCATTGCACCGGCTCGATCGCCCGTGATGCTGAACGGCAAACCGAAATCAAAACCGCCATATCCCGCCACCAAGACCAGGACGTATCCCGTAATCCCGCCGAAGGCCGGAACTCGCCCGCCGTGCTCGCGCCAGTGGTCGATAATGATGGTCTTGATAATGCCGTCTCGGGCCTCCTCGTTGGCGATCAGTGCCTCGTCGGGGAGAGCGATAATGCGCAATCGAGCAACCGTCAGCAGAGCCGCCACGAAAATCGGTGAGGGAACTGCGCGCTGTGTCTGCACTTGAAGGTGCGGTCGGAAAGAGGCGAGGTAGGCTCGTTCGCTCTCGACCCGTCGCCTTCTTGCTTCGTCGCGTTTTTGGCGCGTCGTAGCGCCGATCACGGCTTCGACCAGCACGTCCTCCGCTTCAAGGGCCTGGGCGAGATATTTCGCAACATGCGAGGTCACCGCGCCGGTCAGCAGCACTTCAGTGAGCGCCCGGTGGCCGCTGCCAATATTTTGATAACCGAGTCGGTGGACAAGCTCGGTGCGGCTGATGCCAAGCACCCGTGAACGCACCAAGATGAATCGTCCGATCGGGTATCTGTCCTCACCGAAGCGCGGTTGGAATATTGGCAAAACCTGTGGCCTCCATCCGGTTGTTGTCCCGGACGGGCCTCGCGGCTCGATCCGGCGCTTTAGTCGTTTGTGAGGCGGCGACAAGCTGACGATCAAATCCCGCCGTGGCGACGACAATTCGCATCACCACACACCCTTTATAACACGCGGAGCAGCATTGGGCAATTGAGGGTTATGGAGCACTTTCCTATGACCGACCCGTCCGCAGATCTCTGAAGCGGAGGCACCGCAGGCGGGTGCGGGCGAAAATGCCAGCCGCCGCGCTACCCATTCTCCTACGCTCGCGTGAGCAAAACCCATACGGCCTAATCCAGACCGATGGCGTTTGCCTGATTAACCGTTCTCGTCATCAAATAATTAAGTGTTGCCGTCTTACAATATACCCGCGCTGATGCTGCATGTGTGATGAGAATAGTCAATGGTTAAGACCCTACTCGCCGCAATCACTGCAACGGTGTTGCTGGCTTCGTCTGCGGCACCGTCATCTGCTCAATATCGTTATCGAGGGGGCTATGGATATGGCGGATGGCATGGCGGATGGTGGAACGGGGGAGCCGCTCTTGGTCTCGGTCTCGGTCTCGGGCTCGGGTTCCTTGGCGGGGCTTTAGCAACTGCACCTTATTACACGGCACCGTATTACGGAGCACCCGGTTATGGCTACGCCCCCGCTCCAGCCGTACCCACGACTTGGTACTGGTGTGATCCATACCAGCAATATTATCCGTATGTGCCGAATTGCCCGACTGCATGGCGGCAAATAGTCCAATAAGACCTGAATGGCGCGGGCGCGTCGGCAACAAACCGATTTCATCCCAGCGAGGGTGAGAATTCCGTGGCTACCGGACTTGTTCGACCTTCAAGGAGCCCGGTGGCAGCGCCCGTAGGAGATCGGCCTCATTGCCGGTTTGCTCTAGCCACGCCGACCAATCGGAGCGCTGTAGCACGACCATCTGCCGATCATGGATAGGCGCGACATCTGGGCTGGGCTCGGTCGTCAGCAGCGTGAAGGCTTCACCACCCGCCGCCATGGGACGCCATAGACCGGCGAAGCAGAACCAGTCCTCGCCGACCTTCGTGAATTTCCACTTCGTCTTTGGCGACTTCGTGCCGGTGAATTCAAAGAAATGTGATGCCGGGACCAGACACCGACCGACCGGGAACCTTCGACCCTCTGAGCGGAAATTTATTACAGGCGGACCCTTGAGCCGGGCAGATGGAAAGCCCCACCGCAACTCCGAGAACTCATTCGTACCGTCTTCAAGGCGACGGATGACAGGGGTACGCTCGGTCGGCCAGATGTCGTCTCGGGGTTCGAGGTTCGGAGCCGCGTTCGGCCACTTCACAGGAATGCGAGTTTGACTGAACGCGGCGAGATAGTCACTGTAGGGAATGTTATTTCCGAAATCATTGCACACCGGATTAGGCCACGTACCGCGCGTCGGGCCGAGTGGTCTTGTTGTAGATGCACTGACCGCTCTTCAAGTCCAATAGCCTCGCTGACCTTGCACGTTGGCTTCAAGCGGTCCCGGTCAGAGCATCCTGCGGTGATGCTTCCTGATGCAAATGCGGGACTTCGGAGACGTGCTTGGCCGCATGGACCAACTCGAACGTAATCCCCTTGCAATGACGGCACGTAGGAAACCGCCGCCCTTTGATAACCGTGACCTCGCGCGACGCATCGGTGTGCGCGGTGTCATGCATAATACGGTACACGCCAGACGCGGGGACGATCTGGCCCGGCTTGAACTCCTCGGCCATCACTTACTCCTGTAGTTGCCTGTTCCAGAAACAGCGGGGTTCTTGGCTGCGTTCCCATAGCGCGTTCGACGGTCGATTGGTCGGCTCCGGCTTGGACGCCCGGTGGAACCCCGACCGGATGACTGTCGAGTACGTAGGCTTCCACGCAGCGTTCAGGCGTGAGCGCCCCCGTGAGCGGGACGCTCGCGAGCGCATTTGTCGCTCGGTGGCGATCACATCATCGGCGAGGCGACCGACTGTTCTGCGATGAGCGCCGGTACCTGCGCCGGGGTCGGTTCAGGTTCCGACGTGGTGACCCGACATGTGCTAGGGTCACGATCATCGCATGATTGCCGCGCCCGTCCAGATGCGCGCGGGAACGCTAACAGGGAGGGAGCTTCAGTATGAGCACAACGACAGAGCAGAACAAGGCCGTAATCCAGCGTTTTATCGACGCATGGAACAGCCGTCAGCCTGATGCGTTCGACGACCTCATCGCACCGAATGTCATCCGCCATTGCGAAGCAACGCCGGGCGTCGAGGCTGGTAACCTCGATCAGGTCAAGGAATTTCTTCGGCAGGATACGGCGGTTTTTCCCGATTCTGTCCAAACGATCAAGCTTCTGGTCGCCGAGGGGAATCTCGTCGCCGCATGGACCACATATGAGGGCACGCAGCGGGGACCAATGGGTCCATTTCCACCCTCGGGTCGCAGGGCGCAATTTGATTTCGGGGCAGTGTTCCGCATCGAGGGCGGAAAGATCGCAGAGTGGTGGGTGACCTGGGACAACATGACCATCCTCAGAGCACTCGGCCACCTTCCGAGTGGCTGAGATGATCGGGAACCTCAACCCGGTTGATGACGGAGGAATCTATGACGAGAACCGCGCATTGTTCTTGCGGTGCCTTGCGTGTCGAAGTGTCCGTCGATCCCGATACCGTGTCCGCCTGCCATTGTGGCGAGTGTCAGCGGCGAACCGGTTCGGTGTTCGGCGTCGGTGCCTTCTTCAAAAAAGAACATGTTCGCGCCAAGGGACCGGCCAAAATCTATGTCCGCGACGGGCAGGAGGGTCGAAAGGTCAAGATGCATTTCTGCCCGACATGCGGAACGACAGTGTTTTGGGAAGCCGATTTGAGGCCGGACCATATCGGCGTTGCAGTCGGTGCTTTTCATGACCCCAACTTCCCACGGCCTACTCTGTCGGCCTGGGAGGAATTGAAGCACGGTTGGGTCGCTTTCACTCATGATTTCGCGCATTTACCTAACGGGAGGCCAACCTAACCGCTAAGCGGTTCGGGCAGGCCGAGGACAGACGCGACCAGCTATCTACGAGCCGTCAGAAAGAGGCAAGAGGAGAACCGCAGTGTTCAAGAATATCCTGATCCCGACCGATGGATCGGACCTCGCCGTCAAGGCCGTCGAGCAAGGTATCCTTTTCGCCAAGGAGATCGGTGCCAAGATTACCGCCGTGACGGTCACCGAGCCATTCCACTTGGTCTCTGTCGCACCGAGCCAACTCGAATACACCCCCAACGAATACAAGAAGCATGCTGAGGCTCAGGCCAACAAAGTGCTCGGTGTTGTTTCGGCTGCGGCCCAATCAGCCGGTGTCGATTGCGACGTGCTCCACGTCGAGCACGAGCAGATCTATCAGGCAATTATCGATGCCGCCGAGGCAAGAAGGTGCGATTTGATCGTGATGGCCTCACACGGGCGTCGCGGGGTCTCGGCGGTTGTCCTCGGCAGCGAGACGGTCAAAGTGCTCACGCACTCGAAGATCCCCGTCCTGGTGTACCGCTGAGGATGTTTTTGGGCGTCTTGTCGCTCGCGGTCCTCCCTTCTTCTATCACTTCTAATGAATGGTCTCGCCGCGTGACGGGCCGTGTTCGGCCATAATGCGTGCGTAAAGTTGCTCCGTCAGTCCGGTTACGTTTTCCATTCGCTGGAGCCGCACCATGGTCTCTCTGTACTGACACTGAACCTCCGCACACCAGAGATGGAAGTCCAACCAATGACACGCATCGTATAATGGCTCTTGAGCGACAACTCGGTTGAGCCGGTCATGAGCTTTGCGTATCACCTGCCAATGTGCGGTTTCGACATCACGTTTGGCCTGGTCGACCGCGCGTTGGAGTGCATCGGCGATCCGAGCGGCAGTGCCTTCTAGAGCTTCGTAAGCAAGGCGACCCACAGCAGAGGCTTCATCCTTAACAGCGGCCACGGTCTCTGGCGGCAGTGCCGCAAATCGCCGCAAAGCGGCAACCTGGGTCTCCGTCTTGGCGATCGTCTGCATGAGTTCACGGCATTCGATCGCCAACTGGTGCTGGTCTGGCGTCGCCATATCTACGATAGCATAGAGAAGTCGTCGATTTAGGGTTCCCTCTGTCGGGACACGAAGGCTAAGTGTTCGTCGGTCTCGGGTTCGCTAATGAAAATTCTCCCGAAGACTTTGAGTTCGAGCACCATGATCCCCCCACCGTATTGTTTCACATACCGGTCATTAGGATTTTTAGCCGGATCGACGATAAATTCGATCTCGCTTGCCTCGCCATGTATAAGCACGCGATCGCCCGGTCTGATTTCCTCGCCGGATGAGTAGAAGAACGGCATCACAATCACGACTGTTTTACACGTCGATAGAAACCATATTTCCCGCCCTTACAGTTAATTTATTAACCGTACCGGCCTTTATTATCGATATACTAAGCCTCGGATGCTCACCTGAGAAGATATTTTATGCTCCTCGCCTGGGGCTACATATCGCAGTCCTGCGGGACGCATCGATGCAGGAGCGTGCGTTTTGGCTCTTCGTCGAACTTCTACTCACTCGCTAGGTTCTGGCGCGCTGGTTGGCAGCGCGGTGGGCGGGCGTCAGGCGGAAAACGAAAGAACATGGCCCACGTCCTCGGAGCCGAAGATATTATGTTCGTGTAATGTTCTTAAACTCAGTGCCCAAGGCAGGGCGTGGTCGAGCGGTTCGTCGCGACAGGTGGGCGACTATCTGTACTGCGTGAAGCCGAGGTATGCGAGGGCACCGGCCACAAGAACGCCCAGCCAACTCACCCAGAACGGGATGCTTAAACCGCCGATCTCCACCTGCCACCCAAAGATGATCCGCAGCAGATGCATTATTGCCACGACGAGCAACAGCGTGGCAGTGACCGTCATATAGGTTTTTCGGTTCAATCGGCCTGCCTTTCCGCCTCCCGTCCAACAACCCCCGACAGTAGCTTACGGCT
Source organism: uncultured Alphaproteobacteria bacterium (assembly GCA_963732095.1). GTDB lineage: Bacteria > Pseudomonadota > Alphaproteobacteria > ATCC43930 > CGMCC-115725 > AP-15. The sequence goes on along the minus strand of CAVSZA010000040.1, from coordinate 131,492 downwards.
CATCACGGGTGATTTCTACGCGGTAGGTCAGCTAGGGCATCCTTTCTCCACCTATCGACTGATGACCTATCTGCCTTTTCGCTTCCGAGCTTTGCGGGCGGCATAGCGGGCGTCGCGAGCGGCCTGCCGTTCAGCTTCCAGGGCGGCTTCCCGCGCTGTCTGCTCGGCGAATTCCGCATCGCGGGCCTCTTGCTCGGCTTTCAGCGCGGCCTCGCGAGCGGCAACCTCGGCGGCTTGCGCAGCGGCTAAGTCAGCAGCCTGACGAGCTTCAACGGCCAACTTGGTGGCTTTTCCTTCAGCGATGCGGGCGTCGCGAGCCACCTTAACCGCATCCCATGCCATCCGCCTCTCGACAGCGGCGGGGCTCTCGGCCTCAGACCTCGCTTGGGCTGCCCGCTCTAATTGCGCCTTCTTCGCCTCTGCGGCTGCGCTCAGGCGGTCGGCAAAACTGGCGTTCTTGGACCAGTTCATCTCAGTCTTTTATGCTCAAGAAAATGGCTCCTGGCCCAAGGGATCGACGGTTTCAGATCGGCGCTCGCCACGCCATATTCCAGGGACGGACGAGACCAAGATTGAAAAGCTCGCGCGCCCTGTCGAAACGGGTCGCTTCGAAGGTCGTTGGTGCGCTTGAGCGACGGGGTTACGACATTCGTGGAAAGATGTCGACTCCGATCGGCAGAGTTCCCCGTCGCGTTCCTCCAAAGCCAAAATCGAATGGATGAACTCCAGTCGGATTGGTTAGGGCGACTTATCGCAACCGCGTCCCTTGGCCGCATGGCGGGCGCGCGAGATTAAGTCAGTATCGAATACCTATGCAGAAATCCCCGACATCGCGTCGAGAACCAGCAGCGGGAGCTTGAGGCCGATTACGATCGGCTGGTCCGGGCCTTTCCAGTGGCCGGGAAAGCGATCGACCCAAAACATCATGTCGGCCAAAAATCCGCAGGGCGATTTGGGATCTCCATATCGATAGCGCCGATCCGCCAACACCCTTTGCGGTTCCGCTCGCCTAAACAAACACCCCCGCCTTTCCTCAATAGGTCACAGCCGGGAGGTAGAAAGCTCTGGCGGCGATTTTTCAAGCCTATTGGCATCCATACCGACCGTAAGACGGCACCGATGTCGAGCGGCTGCTGGATCGTGGTTCTGGCTGATCTGCCGCACGGATCAAACTCGACATCCGCACGGCGACCACCGCCATTTCCTTTCCTAGCTTCGGCTCTCTGCTAGCCGCTGCCCCTGAGTTGTTGCCACTAATAGGGCCTGCGGACGACCGCAGCCCCGTGAGGTCCGACGCACCCCGCTCGGTAAGGTCCGTGGGCACAACTAACCGGATGGTGGTACCCATAACCGTAATGGTGCGGATATGCCTTGCGAACTCCCACAGCCCCATTGGGGCCGACACATCCGGCTCGGTAGACTCCATTGACACAAGCGGCTGCGTGGCTCGGTTGTGCGAGCACGAGCGTTCCAAGTGTAATCATGACGGCGAGCATCGGTGTGCGGTATCTGGCGAAGCCCAGCATAGCGTTTTTCATTTTGGGTGCCTGCGGATTACAAGGGTGGGGGATTGATTGCATCGCTGCTCTACAATGAAAACCCCGGCCATGACGGCCGGGGTTTCTGTCCCTACAGCATTTCGCGATGCAGGGAAATGCATCATCTCAGTTGGGAGACACGTCGGTGCGGACTCAGTATTGTCGACGCCCTCATAAGTTGCAACAAATACCGACAAATTAATTATCAATTGCCGAATGACGTAATCTTGCGCTCGACGCTGCCTCGCGCGATATGCCGTCTCCGCCGAAGACGAAGCTCGATGACCGTGAGATCGACCGATCGACACCGCAATTCGCATCGAGCCATGCGATGATCTGGTCGAGCCGACTACCCAAGCCTTCAGCCGGAACCGCGACCCTCACCCTGACTGGAAACCGGCGCTCGGCATCCCGAGCAGCTTGTTGCGCGGCTCTCATGAAGCCGCCCGACGATAGCCGATGGGGCGCGGATGTCTCGCCCGAAATTCCCGTTCCCGCAGATCGCGCGCGACCGGTGATCTCGACATTCCCGTCGTCGGTCAATTGCCTGCGGCGAACCTTCCGTTCGGCGATGAGTTCGAGCCGGGTCCGGTGAAGGTAATAGCCTTCGACGCACCGTTCTGGCGTCGGGGTACCCGAAAGCAGGATTTGGAAGACGCGCCGAGAAACACGCACCACGCCCTCGTATTCACCGATGCCGATGCCGAACTCGACGACAGAGCGCTCAGGATTCCACCGGGCGTCGGGCGGAAATCGGAAAAACATAGACCTCCTGGGTGTTCTACTAATGTTCTAACGAGCGTGCCATGGGAGCTATCGCCGTGTCTAGTCGGCTGTTTCGTGGAGGTACGATCCAATTCAATTCGCGGCCCTTCCCGATACGCGTGCCGCGCCTCCGTCCGTTATCGAATGTCCCCAAAAATATACCGTTCGGAGGCATGATCGGCATCGAGACGCACGGCAGCAGCAATTTCCCCATGCCCTGCCGCCGCAAGTCCTCGAATGGGACGAATCTTTGACGGATCTTGGATAACGCTGCCCGCACCGATTTCGTCGCAGGCCCTATTCAATGACCCCCGAGGAGACCCTGTGAGCCGTCATCTCGCCCAAGACTACCTCGACTTCGCCGGACTGCCTCATGTCCATTAGCACGTCATCTCAATCAAACCACTCAGCAGCTAAATCCGCGGTAATGCTGCCAGGACCGGCCTTGATGGTGGTCCTTCTATTGTCGCTCGGACTTTGGGGTGCAATCTGGGTAGCCACTTCGTCGCTTTTTTCGCCTTGACACTGATCAACCCGGAGAAGGCGGAGCACGATGAAGGCTGGGTATATAGACGAGATTTCAAACTGGACGGGATTGGAAGAGGTGTCAGCCGCCCATTATAATGCGGCAGCGGCGCGAGCCCGAAAACTCCACGCCGAGGCTACTACGCCCCGGCTGAAGCAGTATCTTCGGGAGTTGATTGCGAAATTTGAAGGATTGGCCAGAACGATTCAGACCGAGTCGGGCACGAGTTGACAAATTCGATCAGGGCGAATAGCGGATTAATGCGATAGGCTCACTTGGCGCAATTGGAGTGAGGTCAGTGATAACGAGTCTCCGACTTCCCCCGAACTTGCTCTAAACGAGGTGTCCCATCGATTTCTCGATGAGTGGAATAACTGCGTTCAACGGCGTTCATCGTAGTGTCTGATGAAATAGCGGAATCACCCGCGTCGAGCCGCTCAATGCCCGCAGCTATGCTTTGGATCAGCAATGCACCGCGGCGACCTGCACCGTTCGTGCTCTCGTCAAAGAAAGCAGAAAGCAGGCGAAGCTGGGCGAGAAGGCCCGAGGTCGAGGTCGCTATGGTTCGAACAATCTGCTCGTCGAGCCTCCTCGCTCGGCGCAGTACTGCATCAACACGGCGCTCGAAGGCGTCGCGGTCCTCCTGATTACCTCTGGCCCTACACTCGCTGTGAGCACGAAACCTGCCCTCGACTAGTCCGGGCAGGAGATCCTCGCTCAAATTCAGAGGTGATGCGTTTGTCGACATATTTCTGAGCCTTTTCCAAGAAATGTTCGCTCGTCCGGCAGTTGGAAGCGTGCTCAGAAAGACGCCCCGCCGCCCTTTAGCCTTTCGGCCTGGACATTCGACGGCAGCCACCGGACGCAAAACAGCGTCGGAAACCCCTCTGAGCACGGCCCTTCCAAGGGGGCCAGAATTAACTATTCCATGCCGCTGTCAAAAAAGCGTCTCTGCACGCGGCGGGCAGCGACGCGATATCGCCGAGTGTCGTTTCCTGGTCCCATGATGATTCCCACGAGAAGAGGCTATGTCCTGCTGCTTCAGGGTGCTGCCAAACGTTCACGCGAAACCGTCATCCCCTTGATTCGACAAGGCGATAGGTGCCGAGCAGCCGATCCCAGAAGAAATCGATCACCGCGAAATTGCAGTTCCCATAGCGGTGGTGGATGAAATGGAGTTGCTGCTTTCGTCTGAACCAGGAAAAGCGGCCCAGCCATGATCCGGCAACATGGTATTGGTTGTCGAGATAATAATGCCCGCAGAATGACAGTGACATTGCCGCAAACTGAACCACGAGCAAATCCAATCTCAGAACCAAATAGCTCAGTCCGACAATCAAGAAGACCGGAAACAAAAAGAACAGCGTGTTATTATCCCCGTTATCGAGATAATGAGTGGAAACCACGTGGTCTCCCGCATAATGGGCGTGATGAAATTGAATATGATTCTTGAAAAATCTTCCGCCAAGGCGACTATGACCTAGATATCGGTGAAATAATGTCTGCCCAAGCGACATCGACAAATGGGCCCCGATTGCTGTCAAGCCATATATGAGAAGGCTATCCGCTCCCGCCTCGGTCATGGGTGAGTGCGCCTATGCCGCCGTTAGCGATCAGCTTCTCAGCGTTCGTGTCGCCCCGGTCGCCTTCGCGGTGTGGGGTTTCCGGTGCCGCCGTTGTTCTCGATCCCCGCCGAAATCGACCTTACCCCAAACCAGCCGGTTTCGCGAGTGTCTGCCAACTCATGTTGCTTTCCCTCTCAGGCCCTCGATGCTCTCACTGTTCAACGGTCGAGGTCGCCGGGGTTCACTCATCGGAGATTCAAGCGCCTTACGATCCCAACCGCCGAGGTCCGCTGCGACCCGTACGTGCTCTCAAGAAATGCCATGAGCGTCGTTTCTTTTACGGGTTTCCCCGCCCCCTTTCTTGTTCTTTCGCATTCGCCACCGTCCCTCGACAGTAGGCGATCGGAATGTTGGGAAATCAACCGTAACCTCCATACCTTGACGTATTCCGACGTTCAAGGTTCCGTGAATTTGATCAGCCAATCCTTGAAGTATTCGCATGCCTAACTTTTCCCGCGTTGATGCCGCCTCACCGAGGTCAGTAGTTCCAGGACCATCATCCTTGATCCTCAACATCGCGCGGTGACCCGGCAGTGCGAGGAGGGATACTTCAAAGAGTGATCCGAGATTCCACCGAAAGACGTGCTTTGTCGAGTTGTTGGCGACCTCTATAACGAGCATCGCGATAACGCTTTTCTGATCCAGTGATAGGTCGAGTTCTTCGACGTTAAGGTTCAGGCTGATAGAATATTGATCAATGACCGTGGCCACCACCTCTCGAAGCATCGACTCCAACCCTTTTTCAAAGAGGATAGGATCATGTAACTGATGGTGCATATCTGCGGTCGCAGACATCCGCTCGATCGCTTCATCCATCATGTTAGCGGCTTCGGTAGGGTTGGACCTCATTCTATTCTTGATGATCTCAAGTTTGCCGACCGCGGATTGCAGTGTGTTTGCAACCCGGTGTTGGAGTTCCTGAAATAACAACTTCTGCCGCTCGTTTGCCTCAGCAAGCTGTTCCGTCATGGTTTTCAATGCAGTGATGATTGCAATGTTCATGCTTCCGACCAACGCCCAACCTACAATGGACAACGACATGCCGGGGGGCAGGAAGAAGTACCATCCGGCTGACAGTGACAGAACGAGGACGAATATTGCCTCTTTCCATCCCAGCAACACGGCTGCAATGATTATAGCCGGATAGAAGATCAGGAAGCGCGCTGCCTCATGGAGTGGACCAAATGTAAACCGGAGTGCAAGCGCGATGCCGAATATCACGGATGCCGCAAGCCAGCGGATCAGGGTTGGCGGGCGTCGCCATCCCAAAATACGCGTCATCGGCCACATGAAGGTTCCCTCTTCCCCACCCTCTGGAGCTTTGCACGGAAAAGGCTTTCTGACCAAGAAATGACGATTCCTGCACGTAAACTGTAGCGGCGTCGGGAATCGACGGAGGTCGCGATTCCGGGCGTTTGCGAGGACCGCCTATGGATAGCGCCCTGCCGCCCTTAGCCTTTCGGCCTGGACATTCGACGGCAGCTACCGGACGCAAAACAGCGTCGGCAAGCTCTGAGCACGGCCCTTCCAAGGGGCCGGAATTAACCATTGCATGTCGCTGTCAAAAAAGCGTCTGTCCAACCCCGCAGGAGCGAGGTGGTATGCGCTGGGTGTCATTTCCTGGTCCCAAGATGACCCCAGCGACGAAGGGGCTATGACCCGCCGATCTAGCGGATTAGCCAAACCTTCAGGCGGGAGCGTGCTTCTCTAATCCGCACGGCCACCCCAGCGCCCATCAACCACCCGGTGCCGGTTCACATTGCTGTAAGATTGTCCGCTGTTTCCTGCCACGAATTGGTGCTCGGCGATGACCTCGACCCCCGCCCGTTCCGGTATGCCGGAACACTTCGGCATCCGCATTACCGACGCCGCCAAGGATAAGCTGGTCGGCGAACTCGATGTCGATGACCGTCATCTCAACAACAGCGGCCATGTGCATGGCGGTGCGTTGGCGGCGTTCGCCGATGATCTCGGCGGAAGATTGGCCGGGCTCAACGTTCCACCTGGGTTTCGGACAACCACGATCGAATCGAAGACGAATATTTTTCGCGCCTGCGTGCCAGGGCGGCTGACCGCCGTTGCGGTGCCGGTCCATGTCGGTCGGCGCATGATCGTCGTAAAACCTCGATATACCGCCCGGACGGAAAGCTTGCCGCAATGATGATCCAGACTCAGATGGTGCTCCCGAGGGAGACGGCGACAACCTCGGGTGAAGGTGGCGAAAAATTAGGCTGAAGTGCTAGACCCTCCTTCTGAGGAATGACCGCGCAGTTCACGGCGAGGTGGCATTTGGAGTTCCGAACGACGTACGCGGATTCGACACCGAGAGTAACGTGACCTTGACGGAGGGGTCATGCCCGAAGCAGAGACCGGTGCTGCGCTGCTGGAGGTCGTCCGCACGCTGCGGCCCCAGATTCTTGCGAAACGCGAATCGCATCGAGGCGTCACGTCGGCTACCAGAAGATCTCGCGCGAGAATTAGCCCATGCTGGGTTTTTCCGCATCTTTTTTCCGAGGCTTACGACGGACTGGATCTAATGCCAGTGGCATCGGAGGGATCAGCATGAATTGGCTTTCCGGCGCTCGTGTAGGTATGTGCGGAATTCCTGGCGAGTAGTGGAGCGCCCTCCCAGCCTTGGCTGGTCTCAACCCATTCTATTTAGGCGACGCAGTGCCAGCCACCGCGTCAAGCCTCGTCCTCAAGGCACGGCTGATAGATCGTATCATCAAGCCACTGGAGCTTTAAGCCATGATTTGCGGCGTACTCCCACAACCAGCCGAAACGCTCGTCCTCCAGTGTGTCTAACAAGTCCAACTGATCATTCGGCCAACCCCAATTATCTTCGTCAACTGTGATCCGCACGGTGTCGCCACCCCCTTCGGGAAAGGTAATGCGGTACGCGGCAAAGCCGGGAAAATCCCTACCCTCGATCCACTGTTCATTGAGCTTGCTATTCTCATCTTCGTTGCCACCGGGATCGCTGAAGTCCTCATTGCGCAGTTGGCGGGGATAGAGCCGCTCCGCGACGCAACTAAGGCACGCGTAGCCAGAGCCGTAATGGTAAGGCTTGCCAATGATCTGTTCCCATAGCTCGGGTTGGATCATGTAATAGTCATCAGCATGCTCGCCGCATATTTTGCAGCGGTAGTCTTCGGTCCAAAAGCCGTTGAGCGTTGGATCAGGCGCGGTCGCAACTTTAACGGTGCTCATCGGGTGTGTAGATTCCATGATCGATCCTCTCGACGGGGAGATTGCCCCATACTCGGGATCTGTATCGATGAGTGGTCTCCGTTAATGGGCGCTACGCATTGCGGTCGAGGCGCTTGGCTGGCGTGGCCACTCCACTTTTCCTGACCCCGGCGACTGACGATATTCGTGGACATTTACCGCGTATGAGTGGAGCCCCAACATGGCTGAGAGCCGCCCGCCACTTCCACCGTTCACAGTCGAAACCGCGATCCAGAAAGTTCGCAAGCCCGAGGATGCGTGGAACACTCGTAATCCGCAGCGTGTTGCGCTTGCATATACGAACGATAGCCGTTGGCGGAACCGCGCAGAATTCCTTCAGGGCCGGGCGGAGATCGAAGCATTCCTGATCCGGAAATGGCAGCGCGAACTCAACTACCGACTGATTAAGGAGATCTGGGCTTTCCGAGAGAACCGCATCGCGGTTCGTTTCGCCTACGAGTGGCACGACGACAGCGGCAACTGGTTCCGCAGCTACGGCAACGAGAATTGGGACTTCGACGAGAACGGCCTGATGCGCCTGCGCGTTGCCAGCATCAACTATCTCCCGACCAAGGAGGGCAAGCGCCGATATCATTGGCCGCTCGGTCGCCGTCCCGACGATCACCTGTCCTTGTGCGATCTCGGATTTTGAAGGGCGGCTGCCACTCGGTCGAAATCCACCCGCGATCAAGGCGGCGCTGCACATTTAGGACGAGTGTGGATCGGATGCGCCAGCAACCCCGTACCTCGCCCTCGCACTCGCCAACACCGATCCCGTACTCCGCGACGGAGCGCTTGGGGTTCCATCGCGTCGGGAGCCTCGATGAGCAACTAGTGCTATGCTCTACCGGGCGATGGAGAAAATGCGGTTACGACGGTGGCGGCTGATGTAACGGCGGCGGAAATCGGGTCGGGTGTCGCCGCCCACCGCCTATCCTTGGTCGCTGTCGTTGCCGCGCCAGATCGAACTCGCCTGAGCCGGTGCCCCGTAGTGTGCCTTTTATCCAATGACTGAGATCCTCAAAGCAGTGCTCGTTCTGTTTGTGCTGCTCGGCAGCAGCGCGCTAGGTCGGGCTGTCTATCCGCTGCTGTCGGAACGTCATCGCAGCCGCGAGGTGATCGACTTTGTACGGCTCGTTATCGCGATGCTCGTCACCTTCGCGGCGCTGGTTCTCGGGTTGCTGACGACCTCGGTCAAAGCTTCGTACGATAAGGTCGGGAGTGATCTCAGCAGCCTCTCGATCTCTCTTATCCAACTCGATCAATGCCTTCGCGAATGGGGCGAGGACGCCGTGCCGATCCGTAAAAGATTGCGCGCCTACACAGCCGCGACGATTGCGACGACATGGACCGAGGAGCAGAGGCCACCGGGTGATTACTACCCGACAGAAGTAGCAACGATACACGGCTCGGAGGTCGAGGGCGCGGTCATGGACGACATATTGACTCGGGTCGAGTTCGGCATCCGTGAATTGGAGCCTCACGATCCGATGCACAGTCGGCTCGAAACCACCTGCATTGCGCAATACGAGCGGCTGATGCAGACGCGCTGGCGACTGATTGAGGAGGCGCGCAGTTCGATCTCGACACCATTTTTTGTCGTGCTGATATTTTGGTTGGCGGTAGTGTTTGGAGCCTTTGGCCTGAATGCTCCGCACAATCTCTTATCTTATGTAATGATCGCGCTTGCTGCGCTTTCGATTAGCTCGGCGATCTTCGTCATCTTGGATCTGGACACCCCGTTCGGCGGAGTATTTACCGTTTCCAGCGAGCCTTTGCGCCACGCGCTGATGCATCTTAGCGAATAACAGTATTCATCTGCGGCGGCAGCGGTGGTTCTCAGTTGAAACAGGGCTTATCGCGCTTGCTTCCGGGCGAGGGTCGAGACCGACGACGCTTCCGCTGCCGGGCCATGCAGCGAGAGTCAGCCCGGAACCGACGCCGATTTCGAGAACCAGACTCCGCGCCGAAGTGATCGCGCTTCGGCGATAGGAATCCAGGATCTGGTCGCCCATCGCGAGGTCGAGTAGGCGGGTAGAACCCAATTCTCGTAGAGACCCATGAGCCCCAACAGCCTGAAATCCGACGCCGTACCGTTCTAAACCGGGACTCCGGAAAGATGGAACGATGGCCGTAGCCGATCGGAGGCTCGATGGAGCCCTCTGCTTTATCGGCTCGGCGATCTGGTGTCCCTCAAAGATCGGGGCCTGAAGAAAAAGAGTACCCGTGCTGGGAGGTGTGTTGGACCCTTCCGATCCAACGATTTTCCGCGCCAATCCGATCGGCCAACTCAACGAGGGCTGGTCTGAACTCGTGGCCGGGGTCGACTTTTACCCAGCGTGCAGCCATCTGGCACGCGGTTAACAGTATCGGGTGTTGCAGTCGGCTCAGATTGAGCCTGGGCAACCGGAGAACGCGCCCGCCCTTGTCTCGATCTAGAGCGGCTGGTCCGTCTCGCTTTCGATCCCGCCTCGCCCTTCCCCTTTGGGGTTGCCGCACCGAATTCCCCTGTCGCGGGTTCCGAAGCCTCCTCTGCCTTTGGCTTTCGACCAAGGCCGAGTTGCTTTGCCAGCGTCGATCGGTGCTCTGAATAGGCCGGGGCCGTCAATGGATGATCGGGCTGCAATCCCCAGCGTTTCGGATATTCGTCCCGGCTCAAGCCATGTCGGCTGCTGATGCCCTCGCTTGGCATAGGAAAGTCAGGTAACAACGGACTAGTAGCGTATTGACAATTACGTATGCCCGCCTGATGGGCGTTATCCCCTTGGATTAACCTCCTGACGATGCCGCAGCAAGGGTGACGATTTTCTGCTGAACTTGTGGATCTCCTCCAGCAGACGCAATAGCGTCTGTTTGAGAGTTCTCGTATTGTTCCGCTTTTTGGATCTCGTCTTCAATTCTGGTTCGGTTCTCCATACACCAGTGTATCCGAAGCGCCGTCAGCCGAGCGTCACTACTGAACCCTTGGGTTGAGGCGACCCTGAAAATTGTAGTTCCATTTGCGTGAAACCGCATTACATCGGAGGAGACCGTTCGGTCACATGGTACCGGGTGGCGTCCCCAAAATGGGCCCCTTCTTGATGGAGCGAACCACGGGCCCGTAGCAATACGTTTTCGCCCAGGAACCTTCCGATGCTTCGATTGAATTTAGCCGCACTCGTCCGGCTGACGCGGCGATCCCCTTCGAGGCAGCGGCTTCGAACGAGCGACGCAAAGATCATGCGGACAACCCGCAACCCGCCGAAGAGATCTTGGCAGAACCTAGCCCTGATCGCGGTACCGGCTGCCGTTCTCGTCGGGATTGAGACATATCATGCGACCACCATTCTCCCCGATTTGGCTCGCAGTCGAGCCGCCGTCGCCCACACATTGCAGGTGATCGACGCGGCGCGGACACTCGACGAGGCGATCCAAGATGCGCAGCGTGGCGAGCAGGGCTTCATCATTACCGGAAACCTCGAATATCTAGAACCCTATACGATCGGCATCAAAGACGCACCGGCTAGGCTCGCACAATTAAAGAAGCTCACCGAGGACAATCCCGAGCAACAACGCCGCCTCGATCTCCTTGAAGAGCAGATAAATATTGAATTGTCCCAACTCAAGCGCTCGGTCGATGCGCGTAAAAACGAAGGATTTGACGCGGCCCGTCAGGTCGTCGCGAACAATATCGTCCAAGACACGATGCGGGTGATTACCCAATTGATTGGCTTCGTGATCAGCACCGAGTACGGCTTGCTAGAAAAACGACAAGCCCGCGTCACCGAGGGTCAGACTGCCAACACCCGGATAACTGTCCTCGCGGCGGCGCTCGCGCTGACGACCATGATCACGGGCATCGTTCTCCTGGTGCTCAATCTAAATCGCGTCGCGAGGGCGCAGGCAGTTTCGACGGAAAACGAAGTACGGTTCCGCAGCTTACTCGAATCCGCTCCCGACGCTATGGTGGTCGTGGACCAGGAGGGGATTATCGACCTCGTAAATGCTCAAACAGTGAGCCTTTTTGGCTACAGCCGAGGGGAGATGATCGGCAAGTCTATCGAGATGCTCCTGCCCGAGCGCTATCGGGATCAGCACGTCCAGCATCGCCGCGTTTTCTTCGCAAATCCCCGCACCCGCCCGATGGCGTCGGGTGTTGAACTTTATGGACGGCGCAAGGACGGCACCGAATTTCCGGTAGAAATCAGTCTGTCTCCATTTCGCGCTGACGAAAGCGTTTTTGCTTTCGGTGCCGTCCGCGACATCACCGAGCGCCGTCAAAGAGAAAAGGAATTAGAGCAGAGCCAAGCGGCTCTTGCCCAAGCGCAGAAAATGGAGGCGGTCGGTCAGCTTACTGGCGGTATTGCCCACGACTTCAACAATCTGCTGACCGCGATACAGGGCAGCATAGAGTTGGTGATGCGCCGAGCCTGTAATCTCGACCCGGACACCGCACGTTTGCTCGGCTTGGCCACAAGTGCTGGCGAACGGGGCGCGGCGCTGACCCACCGGCTGCTCGCCTTCTCACGACAACAGTCGCTCTCGCCGCAGCAAATCGACATCAACCGGCATGTTAGCAGCATTTCCGAGCTACTGCGCCGCACGCTTGGCGAAGCGATTGCGATCGAGACTGTGTTGGCGGGAGGGCTGTGGCGCTGTTTCGTAGACCCCAATCAGCTAGAGAGCGCGTTGCTCAACATTGGAGTCAACGCCCGCGATGCAATGCCGGACGGCGGAAAGCTCACCATCGAGACCGGGAACACCTATCTCGACGAGGAATACGCGGCGCATGAGGACGTATCGCCCGGACAATATGTCTTGCTCGCGGTCACCGATACTGGAACAGGCATGTCGCCCGAGATAATGGCGCACGCTTTGGAGCCATTCTTCACGACCAAGGAGTCGGGGAAAGGAACCGGCCTCGGGCTAAGCCAAGTTTATGGGTTCGTCAAACAGTCTGGTGGACACATCAAGCTCTACAGCGAACCGGGCCTGGGAGCGACAGTAAAGATTTATCTGCCGCGTTCTACATCCGAAGCAACGCCAGAGCGGTTTTCAGACCGTTCTGCATCAATCCTGCCCGGCAATGGAGAGACGGTCTTGCTGGTCGAAGACGATGCCCAGGTTCGTGAATTCAGTGCTTCCGCGTTGGCACATCTCGGCTATCGCGTGCTTGAAGCGCTCGAAGCCAGCACGGCGCTGAACATTCTAGCCGAGCATTCGGAGATCGCACTGTTGCTGACGGATGTCGGCTTACCGGGTCTCAACGGACGCCAATTGGCTGAGGAAGCTCGACGGCGGGTTCCCAGGCTCAAGGTCATCTATATGACCGGCTACGCGCGGAATGCCATTGTACATCATGGGGTACTCGATGCTGGCGTAGATCTCCTGGCCAAGCCCTTCACCACCGAAGGACTTGCCCGCAAGCTGCAAGAAGTATTGCAAAGGGATTAGCCGCGTCATCCGTCCAACGATAACGCTGCGGCAGCATTTCAGGATGCCGTACCTCGACCGCACCATTTTCGAGACCTTCGGCGATATCGTCGTAATCCTGCGCCACCCTCTCTAGGAGCGCTTTGGTTTCGTGGTGGGTCTGCTCCCGAGCTAACCGGCGAGCACGGTCGGCTTGGTCCCGGTAATGAGGCCCTGTGCATTCTATGGAAAACGCTCGGATGGGCGCGAACGGCCACAATTTGTAGTCGGTCGCTATTTCCGGGCGCTGCATAAGTGCAACAGATGAAATCGAAACGTAAAATGACTGCGAGCGTCGGAACTTCGCTTTTGCCCCATGGTTGCCGTTTCGGAAGCCAGGGGTAGGCCGTATGAGATCAAAACGCACCAAGCCAATAACGGTTCTGGTGGTGGAGGATGAACCGACCGTTCGCACCCTTGCAGAGTCCATCATCGAGACCCTTGGCTACACGATTTTGTCGGCAGCGAACGCAAGAGAGGCAATCGCCCTTTTGGAGCAAGATGAACCCATCGACATCTTGTTTACCGACATCAACTTGCCGGATGGGTCAGACGCGATCGATGGGCTAGAACTGGCCAGGAAAGCCGTCGAGCTTCGCCCGAGCCTGCGCGTGATTTACACAACGGGCCACGGTCAAACAGATGGCATGACCGCGCTGTTTGTTGAGGACGCTATTTTTCTTCCTAAGCCCTACACGGTCAAGCAGCTTACTGAAGCGGTTCTGGCGACTGCTGAGGAACAGCCCCGCTAATAGAGGATTCTTAATCAATATCCTTCGGAATTAACCTTGCGAGCATGATCGGGGGATGCTCGTGATCAGGCGGATGCCCCGATGGCGGCGCGGTGTCGCCGTCGAGCTTGTGGCGGCTGCGGTATTGCCCGGTTCTCGCGGCGCTCGCAACGGTCATTCTGCTCGAAGCGGCTCGACGGCAGCCCACAGGATCGGTCAAAATGAGGCCAAACCAAGTTGGGAGGAGGCGGTGGAACGGATCGGGCAATGCCACTGCGGCTCGCTTCGAGTAATTGCCACGGGTGAACCGGATCGGGTCTACCTGTGCCACTGCAAGGCATGCCAGCGTCGGACTGGCACTGCTTTCCATTTCGGTGCGAGCTATCCAAAAGAGCGGGTGCGGCTCGATGGTGAGCGGAAGGTTTACGAGCGCGACGCCGACAGCGGCTATCGCATTCGATTTCATTTCTGCCGGAATTGCGGCAGCACGCTCTATTGGGAAGGGGACCGCAACCCTGCGGTCTGCGGGGTCGCGGTGGGTGCGTTCGACACGTCAGCTTTTCCACCGCCCAGCGACACGATCTGGGAGGAGTCGATGTATCCGTGGCTCGGCCTACCGGCGAGCATGGAGCACCACCAGCAGAGCCGACCACCTGTCACCAATCAAATAACAAAGTGAGATGACGCTGAGCACCACTGGAACCTAACAAGTACCCGTCCGCCTCCGAAGCTTCGGTGATAGTTCGGCCTCGTCGGTTCAATCCAGATCCCCTTGTATCAGCCATTCGCGGATTGACTGTAGCTCCTTCCGCCGTTCAGCACTGATTTCGGGATACTTCATTTCCAGTCCGTTGAGCGTATCCAGTATAATCTGCGAAACGATCAACCGGGCGTTCTCCTTGTCGTCGGCGGGGACAACATACCAGGGCGCTTCGCGAGTGCTTGTCGCACTGAGGCACTGCTCAAAAGCCGACATATAGCGCTTCCAGAACTTCCTCTCCTCAACGTCCGCGAGGCTGAATTTCCAGTTTTTGTCCGGCTCGTCGATTCGCTGAAGAGAGCGTTTTCGCTGCTCGTCTTTCGACAGGTGGAGATAGAACTTGACGATCCGGGTGCCGTTGCGGTGCAGATGTTGTTCCAAATCCACGATGGAGCGAAATCGGCTCTCCCAGACCGTCTTCTCATCGAGCGATCCACCTGCAACTCCCTCGCTGCGGAGAATCTCGGGGTGCACGCGGACGATTAGCACCTCCTCGTAATAGGATCGGTTGAATATGCCGATCCGCCCCCGTTCCGGCAGGTCACGGGTGGTCCGCCAGAGAAAATCGTGCTGCAATTCCATCGCGCTGGGGTGCCTATAGCTGAATACCTGACAGCCTTGCGGATTGACCCCGGACATCACGTGCCTGATTGTGCCGTCTTTCCCCGCAGCATCCATCGCTTGAAATATCAGAAGAAGGGCATAGCGACTGGACGCATATAGAAGCTGTTGCAGGGAACTTAATTCTTCGACGTGCTTTTTCAGCAGCTTTTGATATTGCTTTTTCGATTCGAAAATAGGCTCTATGGCAGTCGGCCATTTGTGGAGGTCAACCTTTTGTCCCTCCTGCACCCGAAATTCAGTTGACCGGACGTTCATTTTCGTCCCTTCGTCAGCATGGAATGGCGTCGAGCTACGTCGCGCAAGTTATCGGCCTAAGCCTTGTCATTGTGCGATAAAGCCGCCATCGATCACTAACTCCGTCCCGGTGATGAACGAGGCTTCGTCCGAGGCCAGGAACAGGACGCCGTAGGCGACCTCGACGGGTTTCCCGATCCGCCGCAACGGTGTTGCGGCGATCTTTTCGGCGCGCTCACCGGCATTGGTCGCATTCAGCATCGGCGGCATGTAGCCGGGATGGACAGTGTTGACCCTGACCCCAGACGGGCCGTACCGCACTGCTGCGGCTTTCGAGTAGATCCGAACCGCACCTTTGGATGCGTGATAAGCCGGATGTCCGCTGGTGCTGCCGACAAATCCCATAATAGAACTGATATTGATGATCGACCCGCCACCAGTTTTCGCCATCTGCTCGGCGGCGAGCTTTGTGCCGAGGAAAACGCTGGTCTGGTTGACGGCGATGATACGATGCCAGCCGTCCAGTCCATCTGGATCGCCGACTGAACTGCCCGAGATCCCGGCGTTGTTCACCAAGATGTCCAGTTTCCCATACGTTGCCACCGCTTTGGCGATCAGATCCACCCACTCCAATTCACTGGTCACGTCGATCTTCGCGGCCATGGCTTCTCCTCCACCGGCCCGGATGTCGGCAGCCACTATTTCGGCTTCATGCTCCAGGATGTCGGCGACAACGACCTTTGCGCCTTCCGCCGCGAACAGACGCGCTTCTGCCTCGCCCATGCCATGGGCACCACCAGTGACGATCGCTACTTTGTCTCTCAGCCGCATTTCCGTCCCCTCGGGTTAATGGTTGTAAACACGATGCACCAATATCCTCCGCAGGACCATCGAGCGCTACAAGTCCGTGCTCGGGCATCGGCGACGAACAGAAAAACCGCAAGGGAAGAGGCATGATGGCGCGCACGGAGAAGGAGAAAATGTTGGCGGGCGAACTGTACAACGCTGATGCGCCCGAACTCCAAGCGGAGATGGCAGTAACGTATAGATGGCTCGCGCGCTACAACGCGGCGTTTGGGGCATCGGCGTCCGACCTACGGGAACTGCTGCTGGAACGCCTCGCTACGGTTGGCGAGGGCGCTATGATTCGGCCACCTTTTCACTGCGACTACGGCTTCAATATAAGTCTCGGGTCGAATGTGTTCTTGAACTTCAACTGCGTGATCCTCGATGTCGTAGAGGTCACTATTGGTGACAAGACCCAGATCGGGCCAGGGGTTCAGATCCTCACCGCCGACCACCCACGCGATGCTGCTAAGAGGGCCTCCGGGCTGGAGTTTGGTCGCCCAATCCGCATCGGGCGTAACGTATGGATCGGAGGCGGCGCAATTATCCTGCCGGGCGTCACTATTGGCGAAAACGCAGTGATCGGCGCGGGTAGTGTTGTCACTCGCGACGTGCCCGCTGGCGTTACTGCCTTCGGGAATCCGGCGCGCATCCGCGCCTAACACCTCGTCTTTGGTCAGCCTCGGCTCATCGATCGCCCGATCACGCCTCGAATTCGTCTGCCTGACAGCCGCTTCGCCCAAGCCGACGCCACTAAACTCTGAAAGCCAAGATCCCATGCCCCACGCGATCATTCGAGGAGCGAACGGACGACGCCACGAGGTCGACTTCGGCGACGCGCCGGTTTGTGTCGAGATTTATGCCAGCGAAGAGACCGTCGAGATTTTCATCGAGGCGGATTTCGATACGATGCCGGAAGAACGTCGGCGCTTCGCGCTTCTCAACATTCCCCGCCACCTGTTCAGCGAAGCCACCACCGCAGCGGCGCAACGGGCGGGAACTCCTCGTCCTGCATCCTCAATGGCCGAGAAATCTCGACACCCAGCTAATTCCCGGCCTCGTGCGGTCTCCTATTTCGTATCCCCGTACCCTGTGCTCGGTTCCCAAGAACAGCCCCATGGTGGCCATCCAAATCAGATCCGGGTGGTACACCATGGATGCTTACCCGTTAGAGGGACGCGTTATGATTTGCATTCAGGGTCTTTCGGGATGATCCAGCTAGGATCGTCTGCCTATCACGAAAATCGTTTGAGGGGTCAGGCAAGTCTCCACATCGACGAAGCCTCGGGCACGGAGTAGCTGCTCGATCTCGCCGATATCCCACATATCGCCACCATTGCGCACGACCCGTAAGGCTGTAAGCGCCGCCCCAGCCTTGTCTGTCGGCACAGCGAAAAGGCCGACCACCAGATGGCCGTTTGGCACCAAAGCCACGACGAGGCGGTCGACGGCAGCCTCCACCACTGCCCGTGGCAGGAAGGGTACGGGCAGCCACGCCAGGGTATATGCGGCAAATTCGTCCAGTTGCGTCACGTCCTTCGGACGAATCTCAATACGCGCAGCGTGCGGGCTGGCTGCGACATTAATGCGGGCCAACGCCAAAGACGGTTGCCAGATATCAATACCGACCACCTGAAGCGACGGGCACTGCTCCGCCGCCTCTAGTGCCATGGCTCCGACGCCCGTGCCGACATCGAGAAAGCGGCCCGCGAGCGACGCAGCCAACCTTGGACGGTTTGCGGCGAGCGCCATAATACTGCGGATGTTCTGGCGAGAGGCTTGGCCCAAGGCTTGAAGTACAGCGGGGTCTTGAAGAACCCACCCAGGAGGACGGCCAGCGTTCTGGAACAGTTCAGTGGCCTCCCCGATCTGGAAGGTCACATACGCCAGTGCCTCGGAAACTTGTTGCGGGTTCAGCCCGTTGAGTGCGCCGGGCAGCACCGCTTCGACGGCGGCAAGCAGCCGAGCCTGAATGGCGGGATCAGCTTGCAGTTTCCCCTGATGCAGCCGTAACGCCGCACCGATGGCCGCGAATGCCTGAACAGTGCCGCCGATCCGGCGCAGTTCAGCCTGAAGGGTCGGAAAATCCATGCGCCACCATTCTTGGCAGTTGGAGCGGGGTGACTATGACACATCCCACCAAGCGCAGGCCGGAAAGCGCAGCGCCTTCCACCGGGCTCAACCCTCGCCCGTTGGGGGGTGGGTGATCCACTCCGCCTAGTGCGTGGCCGAGCATCTGGCGGTGCTTAACATGTCGATGGCCCGTTGCGCAGCGCCACGGTTCCCGCCGAGAGGCTCGCGGCGGGGGATCACGATGGCAGTTTTCCTATTGTCGGTCGCTTGGCAGGGTGGATTTTATCGTCGGCGTTCGATCCCATACCGGCGAGGTGCTGAGCGTTATCCGGATCACGACATGAAAAGCTGGTGAAGTTCCTATCCCAAAAGCACGATTAGTCCGATCGGCAAGTGTCATGGGCTGATCGTTCGCCCTCCGTGCCGAATGGTGACGCAACCAACCGCACGCGAACGCCTTTATTAGAGGCATCTTGGCCTTTCACCGAACGGCCATGCCAACGGTGAGCCAAAGCTTCGATTACGAGATGCCGGGGGAAAGCCGACCGGTGCCCTTCCCCAAAGGGACTCCGGAATCGATGGATCGTTTCCTCTTGGTGGCGCTCCGAGAGGCTCGCCGGTCCCGTTCCCCCCTGGAGGATGGCCGATCAGGTTGCCGTGACGGAAGTGCCGGGCAGGAAAAAGAGGGGGTGCCTAATCCCTGGTAGGGTACCCATCTGAGGAAATCCTATGCGGGTTCCCGTGGGAGAATTTCTGGAAGGCTGGACCAAATTTATGGCAGCAAGCAGAACAATCCTCAGGTTTCGAGAAAGCAAATCTGCGCCTCCTCCCCAGGCTCGTGCCGGGTCAACAGCAGATGACAGCCGCTCCTATGCCGTTTCGAGAACCCCTTCGACCTGTTCGATGTCGAACGGCGACAGCATACTTTCGATCGCCGGGCGGAGCACTGAGTCCACGTAATATTCGCCATAGTCGCGCGACACCTTGCCTTCGTAGTGGCCGGTCAGTGCGTCGCTCGTTTCCTCTGACATGATGGGTCTTTGGTCCTTTCCGACCCGGCGCGCCTCGCTTTTGAAGCGGTGCCTCCATGAATGGTTCGGAGCAAACCGTGGTTCTTCGACTAGGAGAACGCTTGTCTCCTTCTGCACCCGTCGTAACCATCTACCAATGTTCTTGGTCGCCGTGCCAGCGCGACCATATCGGCCATCCTTAAGGTCGGGGAACAGCGGCCCGTCTTTGGGCAACGCGCGCCAGTAGTCGATGAAGCCCTCAGCAACCAGCTTGGAGTGAATCGGAATCCTCCGGGCCGCACCTTCGTTTTTGCCCTCGGGGATATCGAGCACCCACGTCGAGCCGACCCGCTTTATGTCACGGGCATGGCGACCGGCAACCTCGTCCAGACGACAACCCGTAAAAGCACATATCCATGGAATCCAACGACGATAGGGTTTGTTTTCGCAACGTGCCGCCGACAGGACGATGCGCGCCTGATTGTCGTCATAACCAAGTCGCCTCACCTTCTTCTTCGCCCCACCTTTCGAATCGTATTTGATGCCCGCGCCGGGATCGGTCGCAATTTTGTGGTTCTCTTTCGCCCACCCAAGCGGCGACTTGATGGCGCTGAGATACCGATTGATCGTGGGTGCCGCCAAACCCTTATCGCCGAGATGTTCTTTAAACCGCACGATGTTCTGCGGTGTCACTCGGGTGGCGTCGTCATGCTCGATCAATCTCACGAATTTCGCCATGTCGAGACGTGCCTGATAGACGCCGCGGGGTCCGATTCCCGTCTCTTTCGCCCACCTCGAAATCAGATCTGATTCGTCTTGGGCGGCAATGTGACCAAGCGGCAGCGCTGGGAAGATCGTTAGTGGCGACGGAAATGGCGTCAGGGGCGGGGTCGGAATTGTCGCGGCGTTTTGTCCCTCGATTGCCGCAACGATTTGGCGGGGATCTATTTCGAGTCCCTCGATCATATCGAGGATACGACTGATGGCGTGGCTGCGATCATCGCCCTCGCCGATATAGCCGCGCGCCGCGTGATGGTGGAGAATTCGGCAGTGCCGCAACAGCCGCCCCATCGCCTCCGTGTTTCGCGACAGTTGCGCCGCACGTGCGGAGTCGCCGAGAAAGGCTTCCGCTCGGTCCCGATTTGAGTCTGGGGCTTGAGGGTGCGGCCACACTCTCGGCCCGGCGAGGAAACGGCGCACCGATCGCGACAGGTCATCATCTGACGCGAGCGCCCATAGCTCGGAATTTATGTCGTCGAGCCGTTCGCGACCGTTCGGCCAGGAGGGCAAACCTTGTGAGTTCGTGATAAGACGGCTGCGTTCAAGCTGGAACAGACGCCACCATCCCTCAGCCAGCGCCTCGATCTCCTCCTCATCGACTTCGGGCCAATTGCCAGCCTCGGCCAAAGCAAGAATTCGGTCGGTCCTCTCGACGTGAACCCGAAGCTGCCGCCTCGCTTCGGCAAGGTCTCGGCTCAACGTCTCGGTCCATTCGCTCTGGCCGATTATGGGCCGCAGGTGGGTCGGAACAGCGCGCCGAAACCGGTAGGCACGGGTCGGCTTGAACCATTGAAGGTACCTTTCTCGGGTGACCCGTGCGGCTGCTGCTAGTGCCATTCCGATGTTGCCCATGTATATGGATTTGTATATGATCGTGTATAGCTAAGCCTCTGATCGACTAAAAGTAAAGGATTTAGGATGGGTTTTGAAAAGGCAGCGTTCGAATCCCCTTGGGGACGCCAATAATATCAGACATTTGTGAACCTTACCGATAACCAGTGTCCCGGAAGTGTCCCGGATACGGTCTTGGACGATTGTGGATGATCGGCACCGTCGGGGGACGTCGTCGCAGGCGCTCGGCGGGAGAGGCATTTGGCAAAGACAATTCGCAGCCAAACGGCGCGCCTTGCATATTCTACTGAACGTCTCGCCAAGGAGAGCGACATAAGCCGCTCCATGATCTACGAGGAGATCGCTGCCGGCCGCCTGATTGCTCGGAAGATTGGGCGGCGTACCATCGTGCGGAGATCAGATGCGCTCCGCTGGTTGCGGTCACTGCCGCCGCTTGATCCGACCGAGAACAACGCGTCGCGGTCAACCCCTTCGGTTGATCCCGATCGAGAGCAAACGCGCACCGGGGTTGGAAGAGCTAGCCCTGCTCCGTAAGGCCCGATAGGGTTCGTTGTAGCCAACTGCCTCTAGACTAAGCCAGGAGCTGGCAGCGCAGCCAGATCCTGACACGCCCGGCGGGTCGTCGGCCCCTACGCGCCCGCAGCGCGGTGCCGGGCCGATCGAGATAAGACCAGCGAAGAAGCGGTGATCGGCCCGCCGCTGCCCTTGTACCCAGAGAGCGGCGCTTGCCGCGACGAGCCCCACGCCGCTTGCCAACATCAGCAGGTTGGGCACCTGCAGCCTCCTGTCTCCTGCGGCCCGGCCGAAGCCGGGGAGCGGCTACGACGCCTTTGCCGTAGTCGCGGTCAGGATGTCCGCCTTGCGGTTGAGCGCTGCGATCAGGCCGTCGATGCCCTGGCTCTTTAGGATCGCGCCAAATTCGGAGCGGCGAGTCGCGACCTCGCTGATCGCGCCGTCGAGATAGATGTCGGAGATCAGCCAGCTGTCGCCGTCGCGGCGCATCATGTAGTCGACATTGACCGGCTCGCCGTTGGCCTTGACGATCTGGCTGCGCACCATAATGCCAGCCACCGCGGGCTGCTCGCCGATCACCTGCAGCTTCTGTCCATCGTAGCTGTCAAAGCGGTCGGCGTAGATCGCCGAGATATATCGCCCGAAGCTCTCCGTCACCTGCTGCCGTTGCGCATCGGTCAGAGTGGACCAGGACGGGCCGACCGACAAACGGGCCATCGATGGGATATCGAAGGTCCTGAGAATGACCGGCTCGAGCTGTGTAAAACGCCCGCTTTGCCCGAGTGTGCGGCCGTTCTTCATCGTGCTGAGCAGCGCATCGTACAGCCTCTGCACGGTGTCACCCCCGCTCGCCGGCGCGGACCGGACCGGGTTCGAAATCAGACCGAGACCAAACAGGACGGCGAGACCCGCGGCTCTCCACCCCGGCCTTTTCAATACGATCGGCTTCCTCACGGCGTTGGTCCTCTTGTTTGTGTCAATCGTCGGTTGCCCACCCCGCTTTGCCGCATCTGGTCGGCAGCGGTCGTTTGACGGGGCGTAAAGAAGACAAGAGCGCTTCCAGCGCAGCCGGATCGACCCGATCAGCTGCCATCACGGCCAGGGTCATCGGATCGGCCATTAGATCGGTCAGCTTCAGCTCGTGGTTATCCATCGCGGTGTCCTTCGGGACAGGGGTGGAAATCGGCTAGCGCACGCGCTACATTAAACGGCACTGAACGGTAACACCCCATATACTGACCGCTCAGTAACATATCAAGGGGCCAGAAAGAAGTGGCTATAATCGCGTCAACCGCAAGGCCGGCCGCCGATCGAGAGAGCAGAAGCGCGCCTCCGCGCGAGCGCATCCTCGCGGCCGCCCGCGAATTGTTCTATCGCCGCGGCATCCATGCCGTTGGCGTCGACGCGATTGCCGAGGCGGCCGGCACCAACAAGATGACGCTCTATCGCCACTTCACCTCGAAGGATGTGCTGATCGCCGCGTGTCTCAGCGAGCTAACGCAGGAGTTCGATGCTGCCTGGGATGCGCTCGCCGCCGCCCACGCGGGCGATCCGGAAGGCCAGCTCCTGGCCTGGCTGCGCCATGTTGCGGACTTCAAGGAGAACGAGGCCGAGCGCGGCTGTGCACTCGCCAACGCTGCGGTCGAGCTGCCGGATTGGGATCATCCTGCGCGGCGTGTCATTCGCGAGTATAAAACCGCGCTTCGCGAACGGCTTATTCGCCTGTGCTGCGATGCCAAGCTCGTCGATCCCGAGCGTCTCGCCGACGAAGTCTTCCTGCTATGCGAGGGCGCCCGCATTACCGCCCAAAGTGTCGGATCCGAAGGACTTTCCTTGCGGCTCGCCGAAATGCTCGAGGCGCTGGTTGCCGATCATGCCCGACGCGGCAAGCAGGGTGAAGTGCACGGCCGAGTCGGGCGCAGCCGTCGGTAGGGCTAGCGCTCGAAACCGGCTGCCTGAAGTAGTTACTGCGCAGGCGTTCCCGGATGTTCTCCACCCGGTGAGACGCGTATGACGGTAGGGCCCGGCTGGTACGCATAAACGGCCGCATTTTTTTTGCTCTCATTTCTCTGTACTGTGCGAGAGGCAATCCGGACGGTTCTCAGCCAAGATTGCCGGCGCAAACGGCTTCATGCGATGTGCTTTCCTACCAGTTTGTCGTCGTGACGCGGCAGTAGAGTTCCGCGGGACGGGGTTCAGACCGCCATCGCCGCGAAAGTTTATTGTCGGGGACTAGACCCGGGGATGCCGCCTATGCATGCGATGGCAGTGTGCATTGGGGATTTATGACCAGGCCATGTTACAGATTTCGGCCCAGACCTGGAATGTTTGGGTCCTAGAAGCTCTGTGCTCGGCAGCAGTGATGTGATCCGGCGGAGGTGGAAGAAGTTATTGATCTGATCGTGGGCTGAGAGGAACCGCAGCGCCTGGCCGGCCGATTTGAACTGCTTCATTGCCGCTCTCGGCGGCGCGTTGGCCGGTGCGAATTCTACCAGCTGCGCCAAGGCCTCCCTGCAGCTGCGCCGGAGACATCGGCGTCACGGCGCCGATCAGTTCATGGGAGATACATAAGAAACACCGCCGGGGCCGGCCCGGCCGTCCACCTCCCGGCGTTGATATCCACAACTTGTCCGATGGCCTCGCGGCGATCGGCTGCGGCCGCTACGCGGCAAGGCGGCTGGGGATGAATCGCTCGTCCGGCGTCATTTCCGCGGTAGGCGCCGCCGGAGCTGCCCGCTTTTTTTCGATCTGAGCGAGCAGCCATGTTTTGGCCGCGGCAGCCGCCCGCTTTTGCTCGGCGTGATCATCGGCAAGACGGCGGGCCGTGAGGATGATGGAGCGCAGTTCGGCGACGCTGCCGCAACAACGGTCGTTGAAATGCACAAGCGGAAGGCCGGGCCTGGGCATGGCATCCTGCAGGAGCGCGATCGCCGGTGCCTTTGGCAGGCAATGCTTACGGCTCAGATGCAGAACGGCGCCGACAAGGCAATGGCCGCCGTTTCCATCGTCATAACGGCCGCGCGTCCAGTGGCCATCGTCGGCAAAAAACTCGAGCATGAGATCGAGCAACTGCACCGCTTTTGCGATTTCCGCTTCGGGCATCGCTTTGCTTGCCTCCGATCCGGGTTGCAAACTCACGGTATCACGGGCCGTCCCAACCCGCACCGCGCTAGAGTTCCCGCGCGATTTTCGGGGCGCGGAGCGCCCCAAGCGCCAGGGGGACTGTTCCCTGTGCCGCGATCGCGCCGACGGTCGGCGTCGAGATTAGGCCGGTCGCCGTGTCCGGGCCGACGACCAGCAGGCGAGAGGTGCCGAGCAGCGCGTACGCTATCAATGGCGGGACGATCGTATAGAGTCCCATGATCGGCGGCACCCCGACGATTCCGGCATAAGCCATGCCCTCCGGCACCATGACCGCCCAGACCGCAAGCCCGGCCAGGACATCCGGCAACAACCAGTCGCGCCGATAGCCGGGAAGCCGGCCAAGAATGGGCGACAACCGCTGTGCGATGGAGGCAGGGGGAAGCGAGAGGTCGTGGCGAAACTCGCTGGTCCCGTGATGTCGCTTAATTTCCATTTCTCTACTGCCCGAGCCTGGCGCGGGCCGGCAAAATAAATGGCTGCGTATAGAGCCTGCACACCAGTTTTGGCGGCATCGCTGCGCATGCGATCACCACACAGGATGAAGAGCCGAGGCTGTCCACGTGCCTTCCTCGTCCACTCCCATCAGCCGAGAGTAGCCCGCCACGTCGGCGGGCGGCGTGAATTGCGGCGAGACGGCCTTCGACCAGTTGTTTCATAGCCTCCCTCTACCGTGCGGATCGTAGCACAGCTCAACCGCTGCGATTGCGTGATAAGAGCAGGCTGCGTCTGTCTCTCGCACTAGGGGGCGCAATGCGATATGCCGTCGGCTGTTTTTCGAGCATTCGCCTAAATTAAGGACACCCAATAGTGGGCTAGAGGCCCGGCGCCAAGAAAATGGTGCTGTTGGCGTGGCACGCACTTTGCTCGGCGTCATAGCCTGATATTGCTGTCGGTTAGGTGTCTAGATCCTAGCACTAACCGGCCGGCCGTCATGGGGGCGGAGAGGGATTATGACGGCGATCATCGCAGCAGAGCCATATCCCTTCGATTTGGTGGCGACCCATGCGGGTCTTGTCATCATCGATATGCAGAGGGATTTCCTCGAGCCGGGTGGCTTTGGGGCCGCGTTAGGGAATGATGTCTCACTGCTGCGGCGAACCATCGCGCCGACCCGGCGTCTGCTCGATGCGGCGCGAATGTCGGGTTTGACCGTCATCCACACCCGCGAGGGGCATCGACCCGACCTCGCCGATTTGCCGCCGGCTAAGAAGGCGCGCGGCAGACTCCCAAATGGCATTGGCGACCCAGGCCCGATGGGCCGGATATTGGTACGCGGCGAACCAGGACACGACATCATCCCGGAGCTCTATCCGGTGCCCGGCGA
Organism: uncultured Alphaproteobacteria bacterium; assembly: GCA_963732095.1. Taxonomy (GTDB): domain Bacteria; phylum Pseudomonadota; class Alphaproteobacteria; order ATCC43930; family CGMCC-115725; genus AP-15. The sequence continues at coordinate 105,468 of CAVSZA010000040.1, read as the reverse complement.
GCCGGTCGTCGACAAGCCGGGTAAGGGCGCATTCCACGCCACCGATCTCGATGCGATGCTGAAAAACCGCGGCATTACCCAGCTCATCGTGTGCGGGGTCACCACCGAGGTCTGCGTCAACACGACAGTCAGAGAGGCCAATGACCGCGGCTACGAATGCGTGGTCGTGGAGGATTGCGTCGGCTCGTATTTCCCGGAATTTCAAGAGATGGGCTTGCGCATGATCAAGGCGCAGGGCGGCATTTTCGGTTGGGTCGCTTCATCCGAAGCGGTCATTGCGGCGCTCCAGACAGCCGGCTCATGAGGGGAACGCAATGAACGCTTCAGTCGATGCGCCGCGCTGGTGGGTCCCCGGCGATTGGAATGGGTTTTTCGGTCTGTTCACCAATGTCGTTCTGAACGTCATCGTGCTGACCGGACTTTGTCTGCATGTCGTCAACCTACCGGCGGATATTGTCTACGGCCGAATCCTTCCCGCTCTCGGCATCGCATTGCCGCTTGGCAATTTGTACTACGCCTACCTCGCTTGGCGGCTCGCCAAGAACGAAGGCCGCAATGACGTAACGGCGATGCCTTACGGGCCGAGTGTCCCGCACATGTTTATCGTCGTCTTCCTGATCATGTTGCCGATCTATCTGAAGACGAAGGATCCGCTGCTCGCATGGCAGTCGGGACTGGTGTGGTGCCTGGTCATTGGGGCCATTGTGCTGCTGGGCGCCTTCGTCGGGCCCACGGTGCGAAAATACACGCCGCGCGCTGCCATGCTCGGCACCCTCGCCGGCATTTCGATCGCCTTCATTTCGATGCGGCCAGCCTTTCTCGGCTGGGAAGACCCTTGGCTCTTTATGCTGTCGCTGACCATTGTCCTGGTCAGCTGGATGGCCGGCATACGCCTACCCTATGGCCTTCCGGGTGGGCTTGCCGCGGTGGTGCTCGGAACGGTGCTTGCCTGGCTCGCCAAGCTGGTTCACCTCGACGATCTGATGCAGCCCGCCGAAGTCGTCTCCGCCCTGAGCCAGTTCGGTTTGCGGCTGCCGTACCCGTCGACTGACTTCGCCAAGGCGATCGGCGACATTGGCCCGCTGCTGGTCACGGCCGTGCCGCTCGGCATCTATAACTTTACCGAGGGGATGAACAACGTCGAGAGCGCCGCCGCAGCCGGCGACGATTACAGCCTGCGCCAGATCCTGCTGGCCGACGGAACCGGCGCGATCGTCGGTGCGCTGTTGGGTAGTCCGTTCCCGCCGGCCGTCTATATCGGCCACCCCGGATGGAAGGCCGTGGGCGGGCGGATCGGCTATTCGCTGGCGACCGGCGTCGTCATCGGCATCGTCTGCTTCCTCGGGCTGACGGCACTGCTCCTCGCGGTCATTCCGTTGGTCGCGATCCTGCCGATCCTCCTCTATATCGGCTTGGTTATCGGCGCCCAGGCGTTTCAAGCTTCGCCGCCGCGACATGCCCCTGCGATCGTGCTGGCGATCCTGCCGAACATCGCCGCTTGGGCGCAGACCCTGATCGACGGGGCGCTCGGTGCGGCGGGCACTTCAGCCGAGCAAATGGGCATGGCCAAGCTCGGCGCCACTGGGGTCGTCTACCACGGGATGGCTCTGCTCGGCGGTGGCGCCGTGCTTGCCGGATTGATCCTCGGCGCCATTGCCGCGTTCATCATCGACCGGAAGTTCGAGTGGGCCGCTCTGTTCGCGGCCACCGGTGCTGTGCTGTCGTTTTTTGGTTTTATCCACGGCACGTCGCTGGGCATCGGCAATTCGGCGCCGGTGGCGCTCGGCTATCTGATCGTCGCCGGCGTCTGCTATGCGCTCAGCAGGCAAAGCTATGCGGAAGTCCTGATTTCAACCGCGGAGGAGCCTGCGCATGCCGTCGGAGAGGACTGATCGCCGGTGAGTGACCGAACTCTATATTAGGCTGCGGTCGCCGTCTCGGCCCGAACAGCGACTTCGGGGTAATGGCATGCGACCGAGCGGCCGGCGCTGAATGGCCGAAGCTCCGGCATCATTGTTGCGCAATTGCTCTGGCCCTTGGGACAGCGCCCGTAGAAACGGCAGGTGTTGGGGTCGGGATCGATCGGGCTGCGTGGTTCGCCGCTCAGCCGCAGCCGGCTGACCCCACGCTGATCGAGCGACGGGATCGCCGCCACCAGCGCCTTTGTATACGGGTGCGCCGGGCTGCCGAAGACTTCCTCGACAGGCCCGCTCTCGATGATCTTACCGAGATACATGACCAGCACGCGGTCGCAGAGCAGGCGGACGACATTGAGGTCGTGACTGACAAAGAGGTAGCTCATCCCGAGGCGGCGCTTCAGCGTCTCGAGCAGTTGCAGGATCACCACCTGAACCGAGACGTCGAGCGCTGCCGTCGGCTCGTCGAGGATCAGAAGCCGCGGCTCGAGCGCGACGGCGCGGGCAATGCCGACCCGCGCCTTCTGACCGCCGGATAATTGATGCGGGAAGCGGCCGAGCAGTTCGTCGGGGAGGCCGGCCAAAGCTGCCGCCTCGCGCACTCGCGCCGCCAGCTCTTCGCCGCGCCGCGGGCTCAGCCGGCGTAACGGATCGGCGATGGCCTGGAACGCCGTAAAGCGCGGGTTCAGGCTCTCCCCGGCATCCTGGAAGACCATCTGGATGCCGGAACGTTGCGTCACGCGGGCGAATTTCCGCGCGGGGATGCCTGCCGATCTCGGTGCCATCGAACCCGATGCCGCCGCCGCTCGGATCAATGAGGCGCGCGACGAGCCGCACCAGGGTCGACTTGCCGCAACCGGACTCCCCGACTAGACCCACGGTCTCGCCGGGTCCTATCGAAAAATCCACTTTGTCCACTGCGTGGAGCCAGCTTTGGCTTGCACGGCGCCAGAGATGGTGCTCCGCGCGCTTCACTGGGAAATGCTTGGTCAGGCTGCGGATCTCGAGGACCGGTTCGGTCATAGGGGCTGCCAGCAAGCGACTACGTGTGATTGGCCAACCAAGGTCAGCGGCAGCGGCGCCTCGCATTTCGCCTGGTGCCGCTCGCAGCGCGCGCTGTAACGGCACGGCGGCAGGTCGGCGCGCCTGACATCGGGGAGATTGCCGGGGATCGCGGCGAGGTCGGCGAGCATCATGTCGGGTTTGGGTGTCGCGGCGATCAGCTTTGCCGTGTAGGGGTGGCGCGGGTGAGAAAACAACTCGCGGACCGGCGCGCTCTCCACGACGTGGCCGGCGTGCATGACCACAATCCGGTCGGCATATTCGCCGGCGAGTCCCAGATCGTGGGTGATCAGGATTGTCGCCATCCGGGATGCGGCGGCGAGCTCGGCAAGCAGATCCATCACCACCGCCTGGGTCGTGACGTCGAGACCGGTGGTCGGCTCATCGGCGATCAGCAAGGCCGGAGAGCAGGCGAGCGCCAGGGCGATTGTCACACGCTGGCACATCCCGCCCGACAGCTCGAACGGATAGGCTGCAGCGCGGCGTGCCGGATCGGGGATACCTACCTTTGCCAACATATCCACCGCTCGCGCCGGCGCCTGTGCCCGTGTGACGCTGCCGTGCCGGACCAGCACGTCTTCGAGCTGTCTGCCGACTGGTCGGATCGGGTTTAGCGCGCCGCGCGGGTTCTGCGAGATCAGCGAGAATTCGCGTCCCCGCATTTCCTCTAGCGCACGCTCGCCGGCGCGCAGCAGCTCGAGGCCGCCAAATATGACGCGGCCCGAAGTGACCTGCGCCGCAGGATCGAGCAACCCGAGCAATGCATAGGCCGTAACCGATTTGCCCGAGCCGCTTTCGCCGACCAGTGCCACGGTCTCACCCCGAGCAACCTCGAAGGCGACCTTTTCGAGCGCCCGCACTATGCCGCTGCGGGTGCGGAACTCGACAGAGAGATCGCTGACTGCGAGCAGCGCGGTCGCCTCACTCACGTGCGCCTCCGCGGATCAATCATGTCGCGCAAGCCGTCCCCCAGCAGGTTGAAGCAAAAGACGGCGAGCATCAGCGCCAGACCGGGGAACAGCGCGACCCACCACTCCCCGGAAATGATATTGCTGGCGCCTTCCGCCACCATGATCCCCCATTCCGCTGTCGGTGGACTGATGCCGAGGCCGATAAAAGAGAGGCCTGCGGCATTGAGGATCGCGTAGCCCATTGTCAGCGACATCTGCACGGCCAGCAGCGGCATCGTATTGGGCAGAACTTGCGCCAGGAGGATACGCATTTCGCCATTGCCGCCGAGCCGGGCTGCTTCGATAAACCCAGCCTGACGCAATACGCTGGCCTCGGCTCGGGCGACGCGCGCGTAAAGCGGCATGTTGATGATCGCAGTGGCGTAAACGATGTTAGCGACGGTATTGCCGAGCGCCGCGACGATACCCATCGCGAGGACGAACAGTGGAAAGGCCATGATCGTGTCGGCGATGCGGCCAACGGCGCGCTCGGTCCAGCCGCCGAAATAGCCCGCCGCCAGCCCGCCGACCGCGCCGATCGCGAAGGACAGCACCACTGCGGCGAAGGCGATGCCGAGGTCGAGCCTGGTCGCGGCGATGATACGGCTCAATATGTCGCGGCCGACGGCGTCGGTACCGCACCAATGAGCTGCCGATGGCGGCGCAAGGGCGTGCATCGCGTCGGTGGCGAGCGGATTGTACGGTGCAATCCAAGGTCCAAGGAGGGCGGTCGCCACGAGCAGGACGAAGAGCCCGAACGCGGCCAGGGTTACCGGATTTTCGCCCAATACGTAGCGCAGGTGGCGCAGCGTCTCGCTCATGCCGTGACCGCGGCCCGCGGATCGATCACTCCGTAAAGGATGTCGATCGCGAGGTTGAGCAGGATGTAAACGATCGCCATGGCCAGCACGAAACCCTGCACCGGCGCGTAATCGGAAGCGATCAATGCCTCGATGGCGTAGGAACCGATGCCCGGCCAGGCGAAGACCTTCTCCACCAGCACATTCGCTCCGAGCAGAAACGAAAACACCATGCCGAGCGTCGTCAGTACCGGCAGCATGGCATTGCGGAACGCATAGACATAGACGATCCGGCGCTGCGACAGGCCGTTGGCGCGTGCCGCACGGATAAAATCGGCGCTCAACACCGAGAGCATCGCCGCCCGCGTCATGCGTGTGATCGGCGCCAACGTGAAGATCGCCAATGTCAGGGCCGGCAATGCGATCTGCCGCAGAGCGGCAAGGGCTGTCATGCCATCGCCCGCAAGCAAGCTATCCACAACGTATAAGCCCGTCCGCGCAGGCGGCGACGAATACATAAGATCGAGCCGACCGAGTGGTGCCGGCGCCCAGCCAAGCAGGTAGTAGAACACGTAGACAAGAAGCAGCCCGGTAAAGAAGGTCGGCAAGCTCACCCCAGCGGTCGATACCAGACGGCAAAGATGGTCGATCCAGGAGTTGGGCCGTCGGGCAGCCGTAATGCCGAGCGGCACGGCGACGGCGACCGAAAGCGCCAGTGCGAGCAGTGTCAGCTCGATCGAGGCCGGCAATCGCGTCAGCAATTCTTGTATGACCGGCTGACCGGTAGAGAGCGAATTGCCGAGCCGCCCGTGCGCCAGATCTCCGACGTAGACCAGAAACTGCTCGAGAAGACTGCGGTCGAGCCCCAACGAATGCCGGATCTCTGCGATTGCCTGCGGGGTGGCGGCCGGTCCGGCAAAGTAGACCGCGGGATCGCCCGGTAAAGCCCGCGTCAGAAGGAACGTCACAATGACGACCCCAATAACGCTGGGAACCGCCGACAGCAGGCGAGTTTGGATCAGCCGGACCATTGAAGCGTCCGCGTCGGCGCCGCCGCGCGCCGGATGTTCCCAAAACCCTCCCTCTCCGCCCCTGGGGGCGGAGAGGGTTGGGGTGAGGTGGGGGGAACCCCGGCGCCCGACCGTCGCAGGACCCACCTCACCCTCCCCGTCGCTGTCGCGGCGGGTCCCCCTCCCTCTCCCCCCGCAAGCGGGCGGAGAGGGCAAAGTTTTAGAGCAGAAGGGAGACGCCTTGGATGGGGACAATTGTCGAGCCCTGGCTCAGCTCTTTTCCAGCTGGCGGAAGTCCAGCTGGCGGTGAAACCAGTAGGTATAACCCTGGATGTTCTTCTGCATTCCAACGACCAGAATCTGCTGATACAGCGGGATGCGGGGTACGTCTTCCATCGCGATACGTATGAATTTCTTGACTTCGTCGTCGTAAGCTTCGGGGTCGGCCTCGAAACGCGCGGCGTCGATCAGCTTGTCCATCGCCGGGTTCTGATAGGACATCGTGTCGAACAGCGCGTTCTGCCCGTGATAGCCCCAGAAGAAGTAATAATCCGGATAATTGAGCCAGCCGCCAAAGCTGGCGATATGAATTGGGCGGTTCTTCTCCAGCATGGCGTTGCGGAAATTGGCGCCGGGAATCTTCTCGATGCGGGTTTTAATGCCGAGTTCGGCGAGCGAATTCTGTAAGAGGACCGCAGTAGGCTCGGACTGAGTGGCGTCGCCGAGGTCGATCGAAATCGTGGTTTCGAACCCGCCCGCGAGGCCGGCCTCGGCCAGCAACGCCTTGGCTTTTTCCATGTCTCGCTTATACGGAAAGGGCTGCGGCCAAGCCGCGGTTTTTGGCGCGTCGGCCGGGCCCCCCGACATTGGAATGCAGATATCGTAGACGACGCTCTTGTAGATCTCGTCATACGGTACAGCCCAGGCGATCGCCTGCCGCACCCGCACATCGTCAAACGGCTTCATCTTGGTGACGAGGCCGACATATTGCAGCGAGTTCTCTACCGGCGTGCCCACGACCCGATACGCACCGGATTTCTTGATCTCCGCGGCGTCCTTGAACGGCATGTCGATCGATAAATCGGCGTCGCCGCGCTCCATCAGCGCGCGCCGGTTCCCCGCTGCCGGCACCTCGCGCAAAACGACGCGTCGGATTTTTGGCAATGGTCCGCTCTTCCAGTCGTCGAAGCGGACAAACGCGGTCTCCTGACCCGGTATCCAGCGCTCGAGCTTATAGGCGCCGCCCCCGGCGTCATTCGTCTTCATCCACTCTAGTGCCCAGGGATCCTTGTCGGTGGCGTGGCTGCGAGCGAGCTTGGAATTGAAGATCGCCGGGACCACGACGGCAAGGTCAGGCAGTGTGAGCTTGTCCTTTTGCTGGAAATCGATGCGGATGGAGTGATCGTCCAGGACAACGAACTGCTCGGGTTTTCGCAGGCTGCCGGCGGCCATCTGAAACGTCGGGAAGCCGCCGACGGTGACCGCCCGGTCGAGCGACCATTTGACGTCCTCGGCAGTCACTGGGGCGCCGTCATGAAAGGTCGCGCCCTGGCGCAATTTGAAGGTGACCGACATGCCCTGGGGCGAGAGCGTGAAGTCCTCGGCGAGCTCGGGCTCGATCTTGGTGTAATCGTAAGAAGAGCCGCCGTCCGGCAATGTCTTGCGGCCGAAAGTAAGCAGCCGGTCATAGAGGTTCCAGCACGCGACATAGCTTCGAAACGTGGTTCCGATACCATGGATGTCGAGGCTATTGGGGCCGTTCTCGACGAGGACCAAAAGAGTGTCTGGCGGCGTTGCGGACCAAGCGGTTCGAATGCTGCAGGCCACCGATGCGGCACCGGCGAGCGCCGCGGTGCTCTTCAGAAAATCCCGCCGCTTCAACCGCACCTCCACAACGTTCGCTTAATCCGCCCGGCCGCGAAAGCGCAGGGCTGCAACCGCCATGCCATGGTGCGGCGGATGCTGGTGCGCCGCCGTTCAGTATTGCGATTTGCCTCAAAAGCGAATGCGCGGACATCGAAAGCTCAAAAGATGAGCAGTCGGTTGGCCCCGTCGCCGCGTTCGTGTTACGAAAATGGGCTCGGCGTGAAAAAGGCTTCCCGAGCGGCGGAATACGCTGCGCTCTTTCCGCCCTACACTGTTCCGGGTACGACAGACGGGGAAGGCGATGTCTGACACCGTGAAATACCTGCTCGATGAGAGTCGGCTGCCAAAGGAGTGGTACAATATCGTAGCCGATCTGCCGCGTGCGCCAGACCCGGTGCTGCACCCCGGCACCTTGCAGCCTGTCGGGCCCGCGGATCTCGAGCCCCTGTTCCCGATGGCGCTGATCGCGCAGGAAGTGGCGACGGAGCGGACGATCGAAATTCCCGAGCCGGTCCGCGAGATCTACCGGCAGTGGCGCCCCTCGCCGCTTTATCGAGCCCGCCGGCTGGAGCGGGCGCTCGATACCCCCGCCAGGATTTATTACAAATATGAGGGCGTCAGCCCCGCTGGCAGCCATAAGCCGAACACCGCCGTGGCGCAGGCCTTCTACAACAAGGAGGCTGGTGTCAGGAGGCTCACGACGGAGACCGGCGCCGGGCAGTGGGGTTCGGCGCTCGCCTTTGCCGGCGCCCTCTTCGGGCTCGAGGTGCGCGTCTACATGGTGCGCGTCAGCTTCGACCAGAAGCCCTACCGCAAGGCCATGATGGAGGCTTGGGGCGCCCAATGCGTTGCGAGCCCCAGCAACGAAACAAATGCCGGGCGGCAAAATTTAGCGGAACATCCGAATTCGCCGGGGAGCTTGGGGATCGCCATCAGCGAGGCCGTGGAGGTCGCCGCGCAACACGCCGACACCAAATACGCCCTCGGCAGCGTCCTCAACCATGTGTTGCTGCACCAGACCGTCATCGGCCAGGAGGCGATCGCGCAGCTCGAGATGGCCGGCGACTATCCTGACATCATCGTCGGCTGCACCGGCGGCGGCAGCAATTTCGCCGGAATTGCGTTCCCATTTATCGGCGCCGGCCTGAATGGTGGTCCGAAGCCGCGCGTCATCGCCTGCGAGCCCTCTGCCTGCCCGAGCCTGACGCGCGGCAAGTACGCCTATGATTTCGGCGACACCGGGCATTTGACGCCGCTCGTTAAGATGCACACGCTCGGTTCGACCTTTGTGCCGCCGGGCTTCCATGCCGGCGGGCTGCGGTACCACGGGATGGCCCCATTGGTGAGCCTCCTGCAGGAGCTCGGGCTCATCCAATCCCGCGCTTACACACAATCGAGTTGTTTCGAAGCCGGCATCCAGTTTGCGCGCATCGAGGGCATCCTGCCGGCGCCGGAAGCCAATCATGCGGTTCGCGGGGCGATCGACGAGGCGCTGCGCTGCAAGGCGGAAGGCATCCCGCGCACGATCCTGTTCAACCTCTGTGGTCACGGTCACTTCGACATGCAGGCCTATATCGATTTCCAGGCCGGCAAGCTGGAGGACCGCGCCTACAATGAGGCCGAACTTGAAGCCGCATTCGCCAACCTGCCGCGGGTCGCAGCCGAATAGCGGCTCCTGGTGGTCCGGAGCGGCGCCACGCTGCGGTTAGGGTTGACGCGACGGGCGCGATGCTTATAATGCCCGCCCTTGCGAAAGTGCGAAGCAGCCCACATCTTTGTTCTTTTTGAGGAGAAGCGCGGGTGGCGCGGATTGCTGGCGTCAACATTCCTAATCAAAAGCGGGTCCCGATCGGGCTGACCTACATCCACGGCATCGGACGGACCAAGGCTCTCCAGATCTGCGGCCGGGTCGGCATTCCGATCGAGCGGCGCGTGCACGAGATGACCGATGACGAGGTCTTGCGCGTCCGCGAGCTGATCGACCGCGAATACACGGTCGAGGGCGACCTTCGGCGGCAGGTGGCGATGAACATCAAGCGCTTGATGGATCTCGGCTGCTACCGCGGGCTGCGCCACCGCAAGGGGCTGCCGGTGCGGGGCCAGCGTACCCACACGAACGCGCGGACGCGCAAGGGTCCGGCCCGGCCGATCGCCGGTAAGAAGAAATAACGGGCCAGCTCGAACTAACCTCGAACCAACCGGCGGAAAGGAATACATGGCGAGAACGGCGGCAGCGGCGCCGCGACTGCGCAGGCGCGAACGTAAGAACATCACGTCGGGCACGGCCCATGTGAACGCCACGTTCAACAACACGATGATCACGATCACCGATGCCCAGGGCAATACGATCGCGTGGTCCTCGTCGGGCAGCCAGGGTTTCAAGGGGTCGCGAAAATCGACCCCTTACGCCGCGCAGGTCGCCGCCGAGGACGCCGGTCGCAAGGCCATGGAGCACGGCATGCGCACCCTCGACATTGAGGTCAAAGGGCCCGGTTCCGGGCGCGAATCTGCGTTGCGCGCGCTGCAGGCGGTCGGTTTTGCGGTCACCTCGATTCGCGATGTGACGCCGATCCCCCATAATGGCTGCCGTCCGCCCAAGCGGCGTCGAGTTTGACGCGACAAGCCCGCCCGCCGGTTGGAGCGGCCCAACCGAGTAAACGCCGGACGCCCCTTAGCCGCCGGCGGCTGATGTTGCGGATGGAAATCCGCATTAAATGACCGAGGTACGACTGTGCTTCAAAGAAATTGGCAAACACTGATCAAACCGAAACAGCTTTCGGTGGAGCCGGGCGACGACCCCAAGCGCGTCGCCACGGTCGTCGCCGAGCCGCTGGAACGCGGCTTCGGTCTGACACTGGGAAATGCGCTGCGGCGGGTGTTGATGTCGTCGCTGCAGGGCGCAGCGATCACCTCGATGCAGATCGAGGGCGTGTTGCACGAATTCTCCTCGCTCCCCGGCGTGCTCGAGGACGTGACCGACATCGTGCTCAACGTCAAGAGCATCGATTTGCGGATGTATGGCGAGGGCCCCAAGCGCATGCGGCTGCGTGCCAGCGGACCCGGTGAAGTCCGCGCCGGCGCGATCGAGACGGGCCACGACATCGACATCATGAACCCCGAGCTCGTGATCTGCACGCTCGAGAGCGGCGTCAGGATGACGATGGAGCTGACCGTCGAGAACGGCAAGGGCTATGTCCCGGCGACGCAAAACCGGCCCGAGGACGCGCCGATCGGTCTCATTCCGGTCGACGCGCTGTTCAGCCCGGTTCGCAAGGTGTCGTACCGGGTCGAGAACACCCGCGTCGGTCAGGTCACCGATTACGACCGGCTGGCGCTCCGGGTCGAGACCAACGGCGCGGTTACCCCCGAGGACGCGGTCGCTCTCGCCGCCCGCATCCTGCAGGACCAGCTGCAGCTCTTCATCAATTTCGAAGAGCCGCGGCATCCTTCGGAAGACGTCCGCCCGAGCGAGCTGCCGTTCAACAAGAACCTGCTGCGCAAGGTCGACGAGCTCGAACTTTCGGTACGTTCGGCCAACTGCCTGAAGAACGACAACATCGTCTATATCGGCGACCTCGTTCAGAAGTCCGAAGCCGAAATGCTGCGGACCCCGAATTTCGGGCGCAAATCGCTGAACGAGATCAAGGAGGTGCTGGCCCAGATGGGGCTCCATCTCGGCATGGAGATCCCGAACTGGCCGCCCGAGAACATCGAGGAATTGGCCAAGCGCCTCGACGAGCCCTATTGAGGACCAAGATCCGATGCGCCATCGCCTTCACGGCCGCGGCTTCAGCCGCAAATCCGCCCATCGCAAGGCGATGTTCGAGAACCTCGCCGCGGCGCTGATCAAGCATGAGCAGATCAAGACGACCCTGCCCAAGGCCAAGGATCTGCGCCCGATCGTCGAGCGGCTGATCACCCTCGGCAAACATGGCGGTCTCGCCAACCGGCGGCGCGCCATCGCCGCGCTGCAGGATGCGGGCTTGGCCGCCAAGCTGATGACCACCCTGGCCGAGCGCTACGCCAACCGGCCCGGCGGCTATACCCGCATCATCAAGGCCGGCTACCGCTACGGCGACAACGCCGCGATGGCGGTTATCGAGTTCGTCGACCGCGACCCCGAAGCCAAGGGCAAGGATTCCGGTCCGACCGGAACCGAGGCCGAGGAGGCCGAGGCCGCGTAACCTCGGGCCGCGTAGAATAACAGCCAAGAACAGCCAGCGATAACAGCGAAATTAAGCCGCCGCTCTCGCGAGAAACTGAGGGTTCCTGCGGGGAAGGCGGGTTTTCTGGCTGTTATTTTTTCGCACTAACAGCTGCGTCAGCGACGCCCTCGGCTGGATCCGGGTATAAGCGTCCACGCCTCTTGTTCGCAGCATCGCGAGAAAGCGCCTAAAATGCTCGAAACCGAGGGAGAAACCCGAGATGCTGTTCAAATGCCTGCCGCCGGGGGCGGAAATTCCGGGGCGCTTTCCGGGTCCGGTTCATGCACGCGGCAAATGGTTTACCGTCGATATTCACTGCCATGTGCTGACACCGAAGGCCGCGGAGATGGTCGCCGGCCATGCGGCAGCGACGCGGCATCCGCGGGAGGAATATGCCAACGAACGCACGCGCCAAGTTAACCGCGAGCAGGCCGAGCGCACGCGCATCCAATTCACCTCGGTCGAGAAGCGGCTCGCCGACATGGATCGGATGGGGATCGACATCCAGGCGATCTCGCCTTCGCCGAACCAGACCTATTACGGCGCCGACCCCGATCTCGGAATCGCCACCGCCCGCGTCGTCAACGACAATCTCGCCGATATAGCAGCCCGCCACCCTGACCGTTTTGTGCCGCTCGGCACGGTGCCGTTTCAGGCGCCTGACCTCGCCGTAGCCGAACTCGACCGCATCCACAAATCGCTCGGTTTTCGCGGCATCGAGATCGCGACCAATGTCGCCGGCGAGGATTTCTCGGCCGAGCGGTTCCGCAAGATCTTCGCCCGCGTCGAGGAACTCGGCTTGCTCATTTTCATGCACCCCACCGGGTTCCCCGAGGCGCGGCGGTTCGCTGACCATTATCTGGTCAACGTGATCGGCAACCCGCTCGATTCGACCGTCGCCGTCCATCACCTGATCTTTGGCGGCGTGTTGCACGATCACCCCAATCTGAAGCTCGTGATCGCGCATGGCGGCGGCTATCTGCCGGCATATTCGGGCCGGATCGATCATGCGGCAGCGGCGCGGCCTGACTGCTGCGAAAAGATAAACCGCATGCCGACGACTTATCTGAAGCGGCTCTATTTCGACACGATCGTCTTTACCCACCATCAGCTCGAATACCTAGTCGATCAATATGGCGCCGATCATGTGCTGGTGGGCACCGATTACCCTGCCGATATGGGCGAGGTCGACCCGATCGGGTTTATCGAGGGCGCCCGCGGGCTCGATGACAACGAGCGACGAGCAATCCTCGGCGGCAATGCCGCAAGGCTGTTGGGCATCGAGATCCCGAGGAGGCCGCAATGAGCCGCCCTGGCGAGGACATTCTGTTCAAATGCCTGCCGCCGGGGACGGAGCCATTCGCCGGCCGCTTTCCGGGCCCCGCCCACCCTCGCGGCAAGTGGTTCACGATCGACATCCACTGCCATGTCCGCTGCGAGAAGGCGGCGGCGATGGTCGAAGGCAATTCCGATGTCTCGCGCTGGTTTCTCGAAACCTCGGCCGACCCACGCAGCCGCGAGATCAATCGGCAAAACGGCGTGAGGACCGCAGCTCAGGGCTCTTCGCCCGAGAAGCGGATCGAGGATATGGACCGGATGGGGATCGACATCCAGGCGATCTCACCGGCGCCGCGCCAGACCTATTACGGCGCCGACCCCGATCTCGGTCTCGAGGCGTCGCGTGCCATAAACGATTTCATCGCCGATATCTGCGGCCGCTACCCGGACCGTTTCGCCGGTCTCGGCACAGTGCCGTTTCAGGCCCCCGAGCTGGCGCTCGCCGAGCTCGACCGATTGCATAAATCGCTTGGCTTCCGCGGTATTGAGATCATGACCCATGTCGCCGGCGACGACCTGTCGGCGGATCGCTTTCGCAAGATCTTCGCACGCTGTGAGGAATTGGGATTTGTCGTTTTCATGCATCCGGACGGGTTTACCGAGGCGCGGCGGCTCGCCGACCATTACTTCAACAATGTGATCGGTAACCCGCTCGAACTCGACGGTGGCTCTGCATCATCTGATCTTTGGCGGCGTGCTCGCCGACAATCCAAACCTGAAGATGGTCGTCGCGCATGGCGGTGGGTTTCTGCCGGCCTACCCAGGACGCATCGACCACGCCGCCTCGGCACGCCCGGATTGCTGCGAGCGCATCCACCGGATGCCGAGCACCTATCTGAGACGGGTCTATTTCGACGCGCTGGTCTACACGCACCACCAGCTGGAATACCTCGTCGAAGAATACGGCGCCGATCACATACTGATGGGCACCGACTATCCGGCCGATATGGGCGAGGTCGATCCGATCGGCATGATCGAAGGGACGCCGGGCCTCGACGATATAGAGCGGCGCGCGATCCTGGGCCGTAACGCCGCAAGGCTGCTCAACCTCGCAATCCCGACCACCGCGCGCTAAATTATCGCGCAATGGCAATCATGCTGGCCAAAACCTACCAGGCTTTCAAGGCGGCAGGTGCGCCCGAAGATGATGCTGTCGCCGCTGCCGAGGAATTGGCTGGGTATGAGAACCGTCTCACGAACATTGAAAGTCGGCTCGACCGGATTGAAAATCGGCTCGATCACATCGAAAACCGGCTCGATCATATCGAAAACCGGATCGACCATATCGAAAACCGGCTTGCTTTGGTCGAGGCCAAGGTTGCTGAATTCGCGGGCAAAATTACGGTTCTGACCTGGGCGGTCGGCATCAATGCCGCCGCGACGATCGCGATTTTGGGTATCTTGTTGCGCGGACACGGGCCACTGCCCTGAAGCAGCGGAGAGAGACATGAAATTTCTGACTGAGGAGCAGTTGCGCGAGTTGTCGCCGGCGGAGACGGCGTCATTCGCTTCGCCGGTGCCGACGCAGATCGTGTCGAGCGACGAATACATGCCGGTACCGCAGACCGAGAAGCAGCGCGAAGTTGAAGCGCGGCTCAAGGAGCTGAGCGACCGCCTCGCCCGGCGGCAGGGCCTGTCGCGGCGGCGGTTCTTTCAGACCGCCTCAGGCATGGCGGCCTCGTTCCTGGTCATGAACCAGGTCTTTGGCCGCCTCTTCGAGGTCAGCGAGGCCGAGGCGGCGACGCCGGATATGGCCGCCGAGCGCGCCCAGGGGCTGTCGTCGCAGTTCGTCATCGACGGCCACACCCATTTCCTGCGCGACGACACCCGCCTGACGAGCTTCATCAAGGCGCGCGAGGCGGTCGGCAAGGCCGGCTGGAACAAGGAGATCGGCGACAAGGAACAGACGATCGACGATCTCAAATACTCGAACTACGTCAAAGAGATCTACATGGACAGCGACACCAAGGTGGCGCTGCTGTCGAATTCTCCGTCGGAGGTGCCCGAAGATTGGTTCATCCCGCAGGAGCAGGTGTTCAAGACCCGCGAGAAGGTCAACAAGGAGGCCGGCTCGCGGCGCATGATGGCGCATTTCACGATCACCCCGGGCTGGCCCGGCTGGCTCGACCAGGTCGACAAGGCGATCGAAGTCTACAAGCCTGATTCGTGGAAGGGCTATACCGTCGGCGACAACACCCACAAGGAGCTGGCCAACTACCCTTACCATCTCGACGACGAGAAGCTGATGTACCCCTTCTACGAGAAGGCGGTGAAATCGGGCATCCGGAACGTCTGCATCCACAAGGGTCTGTTTGCGCCCGCCATCGAGGAGAAATTCCCGCGGCTTCGCCCCTATGCCGATGTCAGCGATGTCGGCAAGGCGGCCAAGGACTGGCCGCAGCTCAATTTCCTGATCTACCACTCGGGCTATCGCTGGATCGGCGCCACCCCGGCCGAGGGCATGGCGGAATTCGACCGGACCGGCCGCAGCTCGTGGACGACCGATCTCGCCGAGATCCCCGAGAAATACGGCGTCACGAATGTCTATGGCGATCTGGGGCAGCTCTTCGCCTGGACCGCCGTCGCCGAGCCGCGCCTCGCGGCGGGATTGATGGGCATGCTGGTCAAGGGGCTCGGCGCCGATCACATTCTGTGGGGCACCGACGCGGTATGGACCGGCGCGCCGCAATGGCAGATCGAGGGGCTGCGGCGCCTCGAAATCCCCGAAGACATGCAGAAGCGATACGGCTTTAAGCCCCTGGGTCCGGCCGACGGCCCAGTCAAGAACGCGATCTTCGCCGAGAACACGGTGCGCCTCTACAATTTCGACAAGCGCGCCGAGCTCGCCAAGCCCGACCGCTTTGCCGAGATCAAGGCCGATTATGTCAAGAACGGCCCGGGGCGCAGCAACCTGCGCTACGGCTGGGTCCGCAACGCGGTTTGATCCAGGCGGCGTGTCGGGGCGGCGTGTGTTACGCCGCACCCTGGTGCGGGCGGCGCTCTGCGGCGTGGTCCTCGGCGGGGCGACCACGCCGGCGCCGGCGCAGCAGAAAATGTCGCAAGCCGCCGCAGAATATCAGGACCGGCCGAAGAACGGGCTGACCTGCGCCGCCTGTAGCCTGTTCCGCAAGCCCCGCTCCTGCGAAATCGTAGAAGGCGACATCAGCCCCGCCGGCTGGTGCAAATTTTTTGATCTGCCCGATTGACGACCATGGTCGATGCCTGCGTGAATGCCGGTTCAGGAGGCACCTTGTCGACGACAATGACGGCAACACCGGCAGCGCGGGGCTGGCGAAGACCCACTCGATCAATAACTAAAAGGCGATAAATGTCTCTCACAGATAGAAAAGTCATAATTTCTCACCGATAGAGATGTCACGGCGCGTTGGGGAGGGGGCGAGCTGGACGACAACAATTCATTGATCTGATGGTGGAACGGGCTGTGGCGGGCGAGGCGCCGTCAAGCCCGCAGCCGCCGGAGGCGGCGGCCCCGCAGGGCCAGGCTTTACGACGTCTCGCCCGCCACAGAGAATCGGAACCGACAGACAATGTCGTCAAGCCGGTGCGGTGCAGGCTGGCCAATGTGGCGTGGGATCCGGTTCAGCCGACTTTAAACATGTGGCCGATCTGCCCCTGGCGGCGCGGTGCAGATTGGCTGCGAGCTTCTGCACGTTCGATCTGCCGCTCGCGGATGTGCGAGAGGACGGCGCCGAGGTGCTTGTTCTCGACGATCGTCGCCTGCGAAACCTGCCGCAACTTGTCGAAGGTGGTGTAGGGCAGGTCGAACCCACGGTAGCGGATCGCCAGCCGGCCATCGGGATAATCGAGGACGGTGACGCGCTTGCGGCGAAGCTCGCGGGTGATCTCGTTGGGCTCGATCAAGAACAGGCCTTGTCGTATTGCAGGGTCAATTTATTGGAGATCGTGCGCTCTTCGCGCCAGGCGAACACGTCGGCGAGATTGTCGTCGGCCGACAATGGCCGATGGAGGTTCTTGGGGTTGTGCGGCTCCTTGCCGAAGCGGGCGTTGTAATCGGCCAGAAAACCCGGCAGCAGCTGGTTTCCGGCGGCGATCGTGCTGAGACCCTGAAGGCGAAGCTCCTTGACCAGATATGAACCGCGCCACAAGGAAATTTCCCGTCACGTAACATCGGGGATTTCCAATCTCGAATTAGTGCAGGTCGTTCGAGTGCTGTGTCAGATTGGGTCGGTTGTTGTGCTGTCTCGGCTTTTACCGTTGCGTTGTGGTGGGGGCGCTTCGTCATTGCAGCGTGACCGCGATTGCTTTTCGCATGTGGTCGATGCAAGCCAGCTTCTCGGCAGGCGTGAGCGGGTCGCGAATGCCATCGATGTATTCCACTAAGGCGTAAAGGATTTTGTGGGTAACTGCTTGACACTTTTTTACTAACTCGGCTTTAGTACGATAACCTCGTACCAGCATTATTGGGCCGAACCGGTAATATCCGCTCGCCTTAGTTTCGCCGAAAAAATTTTCCACGTGCTTAGTGCAAGCTACTATCTCCGCGGCAGTGAGCGGCGCTCTGACGTTCCCGACGTATTCGACAAGGGCGTTTATGCCTTTGGCGAAGCCTGGGTAAAATTTGTTCACGTAGTTGTCTTCGTTGCCAACGCCGAATAAGATCACCATCAGAATATTCTGGAAAACCTCCTTCGACGGCCCTTCAGTTCTTGCTGTGCTTAAAGGGCTTCATGGCGAATGCCCCTTTGCCTCGTGTCACAACTCCACGTAAAAATGTGCGCAATTCCTCCTCAACCGGATGTAGTGTCCGCGCTAAATCACAAACACGTTCTCGGAGAATGCGATCCACCTTCGCATATTGCGCTATGTGTATATTTAACACCTGCGACGACCACGCAAGCTGATATGATGAATAGTCAGATACAAGACCACCAAATTTCTCGGAGAACCCGTCAGTGATTTCGCCTGTGGAAACTACCATTTGGTGTCCATCCTGCCGCACCGGAAACCCTAGCTCAGAATAAATCGGATTTCCGTGCTTTATGCCGTGTAAGCAAGTTGCAATTTCGTTCAGCTTCGAACGCTCAGCTTCGTCAGGCAACAGAAATTTGATTTTGTCTTTGATCGACTTAACCGACCACTTTGTATTCTCGTGACTTAACCATTCTGTAGCCTGCTCGATGTCTCTTGCAGTATATGCAATATCAAGACGTAACTCAAACTGAGTAAGCACTAAAACTGCGGCTTCGGTATGAAAGCCGGCACGTACAAGTGCTTCTATCGCATCTCGTGTACGCGCGATTCGAAAAAATATTATCAACGGCACAAATATTATCTCACTCAGCGGCGCGTCGATTCGTTGGAAATATTCTACCATCTGCGATATCAGTTCGAAGGCCGCGTCTTGTACTTTCTTTGTAACTAATGGCTCGCGCATCACCGTTGGCCTCTGCCTTACCGAACGCGCTTTTATCTATCGCGCTCTCTTTCCCATTTCCGTACGAATATACCTATGATGGGGGAGAAGAGAGCGCCAATGCACAATAATACGACTTCAATTCCCGCTGGGATGATCGTCCATAGCGACGGTGGCAGAAGCAGCAGAAGAAACCAAGGCGCGATAATGGCCGACAGCACACCTAAGCAGATCAAACCGGTGCGGTTCATTTCATACCTATGCCGTCAGCCGTGAAATCGTGCTCTTGCCCACGTGGTAGCTCCGCGCGAGTTCGGCGAGGGTCGCACCCTGCGCACGTCGCCGGCGGGCCTCAGCCTTCTGCGCCTCGGTCAATTTCGGCGGCCGGTCCATATGTTGCCCGCGCTTCTGCGCCCGGCTGCGGCCTTCAGCGGTGCGGGTGCGGATAAGGTCGCGCTCCACGTCAGACAAGCCACCGAGAACGGCGATCATCAAGCGTCCGGTACTGGCGCCGGTATCGGCCCACGGCTCGGCCAGTGACCGGAATTGTGCCTTGGCGTCCACGATCTGCTTGACGATGGCGAACAGGTCGAAGGTGCTCCGCGCGAGGCGGTCGATACGCGTCACGGTCACCACGTCGCCGGGGGCGAGGGCCTTCAACATTTTGAGAAGCTCGCGCCGGTCGTTGTGCGCGCCGGATACCTTCTCGCGGTAAATCTTGGCGGTACAGCCTGCGGCGCGTAGCTGCTCAAGCTGGCTGTCGAGCGTCTGCCCCACGGTGCTGACGCGGGCATAGCCGAGACGGCGGTTTTGCGGGTGACTTTCGTTAGCGCCCACCTTTATTACTTGGGCTGCACGACCGGGCGGAATATCCGGCGCACAAGCTCGCGCGTTTCCGGGGCCACACGCATCGGCTGATGTCCGGGCATGAGCCGACCGTTGACGTGCATGATCTCCACAAGAGCGTCGTAGCTCTCGACGTTAAGCCACTCCATCGCCGCGCGATGCCCGATCTTGCCTTTCTCCAGCTTCTCCAGCACCTCGGCCAGAGAAGAACCTTTGAGGTCTTCATTCATCGTCCGAAACTCCGGCGCAGCCAACTCGACCGCACCCTCTTGGTCAGCCCGACTTTCTCAAACGGCACCAGCGGCGTAGCGCGCCCAGTGTGGATCTTCTCGACCAGTTCCAGCCCTTCACGCAACAGTCCTGTACCGGCACCGTGAAGCTGCCAAGCAGGTCTGTCCGCCCGATGCGCGGCGAGCGTCAGCACCGGACTGGCGTCCGGGATAATTATGGCGACATCGACGGTTCGGCGCGCCATGTCTAACATTTTTAGCACACAACGGGCTCGTGCGGCCCTCCGCCGGAGTGTGTACGGATAAATTCGCGCCTGCCCGTTGTCCTATTGGCAACACTAAAATTGCCATAATGTTCGCGTTTCATGGCGCTCCAGGAAACGCCGAGGCCGGCGTCCGCGACCGAACGAGGTGGAGCGATGACTGATATTTCGCTGCAGAAAACAGCAAAAACAGCGGGGAGAGCCCGCGGGCGACCGTTTGCCAAAGGACAGTCCGGCAATCCTGGCGGCCGGCCTCGCGGCTCGACCAACCGGGCCACTCGGGCGGCCGAATTGTTGCTCGATGGCAAAGCCGCTGCATTGACCAGCAAGGCGGTCGAACTGGCCCTTGCCGGCGATCCGGCGGCGTTGCGGCTCTGTCTCGACCGCACGGTCGCGCCGCGCCGCGAGCGGTCGAGCTCGCTCTGCCGCCGATCCGCAGCGCAGCCGATATCCTGGGCGCGATAAAGGTGGTCTCCGGCGCGGTCGGGCGCGGCGCCATCACCCCCGGGGAGGGCGTCGCAATTTCCCAGATGATCGAAAGCTTTCTGCGGGCAATCGACGCGACGACTTCGAAAACCGGCTGCGGCAATTGGAAGAAAACCAGGCAGCGGGCGGTCCAGATCCTTATGGGCCTGCCGTCCGCTACGGTTGAGTTGGGGATGGCCCCCCTCTCCGCCCCTGGGGGCGGAGAGGGCCGGGGTGAGGTGGGGGATTCCAGAGCGCTTGGCGGCGCCCACCTCACCCTCCCGCTTCGCGGGCCCCTCCCTCTCCCCCCTGTGGGGCGGAGAGGGGTTGTTCACCTGACGGCTTCAAGAGGCGAGATACTCGGCGAAATATTCCTCGGCGGTGACGAGGCGGCTCGCGATGTCGAGTTCATGAGCCTGCCGGCAGAAGACGTCGATTACCTTGCGGTTCTGCTCGAAGCCATGGGGGTGGAAGTCCTTCCCCATCACGGCTTCGGTCTCTTCGAGCTCGGCATCGAGCCAGGGCGAGACGTACGGGAAATTGCGCTGCGCCGCCGCAAACTGATCGTTGCTGAGGATGAAGGCGTCGGTCAGGCTGCGCGCGATCCATTTGTTGTGCTCCCAAAGTTCTCGCCTCAGGATCACGAGGTGCTGGGGCGGGAAGCAGGCGGTCTGCCGGAAGTAGTCGCGCTCGATTGTTCGGATGTCGGGAAAGAGCCGGACGATCGGCCCGTTGACCGGGTGGTAATGCCGCGGCCGCGGCGGGCTGTAAATCGCCTCGAGGTCGCCGGTGATCAGCATCTCCGAGAGCGAGCGCCCGGCCGGAGGCCGATGCACGCCATCGGGCAAATCATAAAGATGTGTGGGCGCCCGCGGCGTATCGATGTCGCCGATCCACCATTCGAGGCTCGCCGGCGGCACATCGATGAAACGCAGAAAATGCCGGTACCAGATCGAGCCGCTGGCCACCCAATCGTACATGCCGATCCGCTTGCCGATCAGATCGGCCGGCGTCTTGACCTGGCCGCCCTTGCGCACATAGAGGTCGCGCGCGGTGAAGTTGCGCAGCGGGAAGACCGGCAGCCCGATATGGCTGCGGTCGCCCTTGTCGAGGCGGCGCAGATGGCCCGCCATCGACGCCTCGCCGCCCTGCACCGTCGGATCGACGAGCGCGCGGCGCAGCATTTCCGCGCGCATCGCCCAAGAGCCGCCGGTGCCGTGGATCAAAGTCAGCACGATGCCCTCGGGTCTGATGTCGCCGGCGGCGAGCGGCATGACCCGCGCGTAATCGGCGCAGGTCAGGCTGATCGGGAGGTCGGCCATCTGCGCCTGCGCGCGCTCAAAGATAACGGGTCGGCCGGATCAACGTGCGCCACATATGGGCCGACGGGCTGCTGTCCCAGCCGAGCCCTTCCTTCGGCTGCTTGAAGTTGCGGCCGATGATGTCGGTGAATTCCTCGAGCTCCACGACAACACCGGGCTCGAAGGAATAGATGTCATGAACCGTGATCATCCGCGCGGTCATGTACCATTTGTGGTCGCGGGCCCGCTTGTATTCTTCCTCGATGTAGGGGTCCGGCCGGTAGTCGGCGCCGAAATTCTTGATGTAGGATTTGGGATAGGAGTAGCCGACCAACTCGTCCGCATAGAAGCGCAATGCTTGATGGGCGCGGATCGCCCAGGAGACTTCCTCGTCGACATAGGGCGCGACCATCTGCGCGCCCCAATAGCCGTGATCGGCGCGGATAAACCCGATGACCCCGATGTCGTGCACCAGGCAGGCGAGGACGACCTTCTCGTCCATGCCGGCTCGGACGGCGTGCCTGGCGCTCTGCAAGAGGTGGTTCGCCGGCCCGAACCGGTATTTGAAAAAGTCCATCAGGGTCGGTTTATCCGGCATCTTGGGCAGGCGCGGGTCATCGCCCATCAGCATGTATTTGCCAGGATTGGCCGCCAGCAATGCCGGGCCGTTCGGGATGCTCATATCGCCATCGGCGAGTTTGAAGAGACGCGATTTGACGATGATCGCATCGAGTTCGCGCATCATCCTGTGCTCGAGCGCGTCGGCGCGCTCGGCCAAGGTCATCGTGTCGTTCATTTCCCGGTATCCTTTCTGATTGATTGAAGCGATCGGCAACCGTAGCAAATCGCCGGTGTTCGCTGCTAGTCTGACGACCCGCCCGGCTCACGGAAAGGCCCGCATAATGGCCCGTCATTTCGGCGTTTTGATCCCTTCCACGAACACGACCGTCGAGATGGAATGCCGGCTGCTGCCGCCCGCCTATCAGGCGCATGTCGGGCGGCTGATGACGAGCACGCCCGGCCAGACATTTTCTCCGAGCCGCGATGAGGACATCGATTACCAGTCGCGTCTGCTCGGGACCGCCAAAGTCGAGCTGGTGATCCTGGCGCAGACTTCGGCGAGCCTGTTTGCCGATGATTACGATGAAGTGACGACGCGACGCATGAGCGCCGGCGCCGGGGTTCCGGCCATCACCTCGGCGCAAGCGGTCGGCCGGGCGCTGCGTGCTCTGCGGGCGCATCGGATCGCGATCGTTTCGCCCTATTCCGAGGCTGTGAACGAGCGCGCTGCGCGCTACTTCGAGACCAAGCACGGGCTCGAAACCGTCGCACTCGAAGGCTTTGGCGCGACCAATTCCTATGCGATCGGGCAGCTCGGTCCGGAAAATGCCCGCGAGGCGTTCGCCCGGATTAACCGGCCCGAGATCGAGGCTTTTGTCGTCCCCGGCGGCAATTTCCCGACCATGAGTTCGATCTCCGGCTGGGAGCAGGAGTTTGATAAGCCTGTCGTGACCACCAATCAGGCTTCGTTCTGGGCGATGCTGCGCGCCTTCAACACCGGCGACCGCCTCCCCACCTTTGGCCGCCTGCTCGCAGAGGTTCCGCCCGGCTAGGGCAGGTAATAAGCGAACACTACGGGGGAGACGAAGGCCCAGGTCTCGATGAACTCGGAGCGGTCGGGTTTGCGGCCGAGCTCCTCCATCGCGCCCAACAGGCAAAACCAATTGAGCACCTCATGCTGACCGCTGTCCTCGATCTCGTCCGTCGTGTAGCGGTGCCAAATGTCGTATTCGCCCTTTTCGAGCGCGGCGTAGAGCCGTCGATCGGCGGCGACATCGGGCCAGAGCTGATAATTCTTCTCGGTCAGAAACGAATGCGACCAGCTCGACGACGCGACGATCGCGGTTCGCCATGGGCTCTGTGCCATCACCCGCGCGGTGGCGGCGCCGACTGCCATGCAGCGCGACGGGCTGGGCGAGGGTGGGTCGAGATCGCGGATGTTGTCCCGCATTGCCAATGGCAATCGCAACCCGCGGGCGGCATTGACGCGCCGGCCATAGCAATTCACCGAAAACGGCACGAGCGGATAGTCGAACCCGACCCGGTCGTCATCCAGCAACAGGATCGTGTTCTCAAAAGCGTGGCCGAGTGGGTGGTGCAACGGCTTGTAGGCATAGGCGGCGTCTATCCCTGCCTCGAGCAGCCCCGAAGCCAGGTATTTGCCCGCCTGCCGGTGACCGCGCAGACGGAAGGTTTTATCGGCGGGCTCGTTCCATGGATTGTAGCTCGATCGGCGGTGCTTCCAGGGCTGGATGTCCCGGTCCTCATAGGCCAACACGGCAAAGGGCGGGACGATGTCCTCCTTGAAATTCTCGTACTGATCGTCACCGAACATGACGATGACGTCCGGCTTGAAGTCGTCGAGCGCCCGCCGCGCCTCGGCGAAATGCCGCCGGAACACCTGACGCGCCTTTCCCGCCGACGTAGCGCCGAAATCGTCGCCGAGCTCTTCGCGGAGCTGCGGCGGCCAGCTGGACGGATCTTTCATCTCGGCCGGCATGTCAGGGTCGTCGAGCGAGGCCCGCATCATCACGGTCCAGTCCTCGTCCCGCCGCAGCATCACCGGCCGGTGCGTGCACCCCAATCCCAGGATCTCTCCCATTTATTGCTCCCATGATTGCCCCCACCCTGACCCTCCCCCGCTCTGCAAGGGAGGGAACAGACTCCCTCACCCGCGCCAACGGAGGCGGATTGGTGGGGGCTAACCCCGCGGGCTAGGCGTGATTTGCGTGGTAGTACGAGTTGCGCAGCACGCGGCCCGGCAATGCGCCGGTGTGCTTACCTTCCTCCAGCAGCACCTGGCCGTTGACGATCGTTGCGTGGACCCCTTCGGCCGGTTCCTTGATGCGCCAGCCGCCGGCCGGGAAGTCGTGCACGACCTCCTCGTGGCCGCACTTCACCGTGGCGGGGTCGAAGATCACGATGTCCGCCGCCAGACCCGGCCGGAGCATGCCCCGGTCGTAGAGTCCGAAGGTCGAGGCCGAGTCGAAAGTGAGCCGCCGCACCGCTTGCTCGAGGCTCATCACCTGCTTTTCGCGCACCCACTCGCCCAACAACTTGGTGATGTAGCCGTAGCCGCCGTGGAACTGGACGTGCGCACCGCCGTCCCCGAGCCCGATTACGGCGTTGGGATGGGTCAGGATCTTGGTCAGCGCCTCGTCGTCGACGTTGTTCTCGGCCTGCAGGAAGCGGGTTTCGAGCTTCTCCTCGACAACCAGGTCGAGGAACGCGTCGATCACGCGCTTGCTCTGCTTCTCGGCGATCTGGCCGATCGACTTGAACTGCATCCACTTGTTCTTTTCGAGCGCCGGCTGATTGACCCACATGTAATTCCACCACGTCTTCGAGAAGCCGACGGCGCTCTCCGGCTTGTTGACGACCGCCTCGTCGTGCAATTTGGCGCGGATTTCCGGATCGGCGTAGAGCCGCAACTTTTCCTCGTCCGACATCAGCAGGATCGGATGCCAGGTCGGCAGGCCGCGGAACACCTGGCAGTTCTTCATCGTGAAGTCCTGCGTGATCCGGTTCGGGCTGCACATCGGATAGGCGCGGATGCCGAGCGCCGCGGTCTCCTCGACGCGCGCCATATGCACCTTCCATTCGTCCGGCTTGCGCATCGTCTGCGACAGGCTGTTGTAGACGACGGTGCGGCCGGTCGCCTCGGCGAGGCGGCGAATCATGCCGTCCTTCAATTCGACATATTGGCCGCCGCCGGCCTGGATCGTGCCGCTGCCCATTTCGCGCAACACGTCGCTGAGCGCAAAGATCTCCTTCTCGTCGGCCCACAACGCCGGGATATGGACGCCCTGCGGGTCGTAATGGCCTTTCTCGCGCGACACCGAGAGGCCGAGCGCGCCGGCCTTCATGCCGTCGCGGACGACGTCCTGCATCGCCTTGATCTGGTTGTCGGAGGCGCCCGGCTTCTGGCACTCGTCGCCCATCACGTAATGGCGCACCGCGGTGTGGCCGATCAGATTGCCGACATTGATGCCGAGGCGCTTATCGAGATGGTCCATGTATTGGCCGGTCGTTTCCCAGTCGAACTCGACCGTGCGCAATATCTCCATCGGGATCGCTTCGACGTAGGAGAGAAACTCGGCCAGCCGCTCTTCGGCGCCCTTGCGCACCGGCGCCAGCGACAAGGAGCAATTGCCGAAGATGACGGTCGTCGCGCCGTGCTCGGGGGAAAATGTGCACAGCGGGTCCCAGGTGACCTGCGCGTCGTAATGGCAGTGATTGTCGATGAACCCGGGCGCGACAGCACGGCCCTCGGCGTCGATCGTCCGCGTGGCGGGTCCGCTCAACTTGCCGATCTCGGCGATTTTGCCGTTCTTGACGCCGACATCGCCCCGAAAAGCCGGCATTCCCGAGCCGTCGACAACAAGGCCATTCTTGATCAGCAGATCGTACGCCATCGGTATTCTCCCTTGAGGCGGGTGATTTTCGATCGCGAGTGTATCGCCTCTAGCGGGTGAGACCCACTCTGCGGGAGCCCTGAGCCATGACGTGGACGCGGGTGTGGTAATCGTAAAGCGATGACAATAGTCGCCGGGATACCGGTTCATGCTAAGCGTGTGCCCAGTCGACGCTGCGTACGGAGCCGCCAAGCCATGACACTATCCGCCGACGAATATCACGATCATCTGAAGACTACTGCGGTACGCGCCGGCTTCAGCTTCGACGATGTCGTATTGCCGAGCGACAAGATCGTGCTGGTGGGTCATCTTCGGTTCCGCTACCTCGATTGGGGAAATGAAGAGCTGCGGCCGCTCCTTTTCCTCCATGGTGGCGCCTTGACGGCGCATACCTGGGATCTCTGCTGCCTCGCATTGCGCGACGAATTTCACTGCATTGCGCTCGACCAGCGAGGGCATGGCGATACCGACTGGGCGCCCGACGCCGATTACTCGATCGCAGCGCAACGCGAGGACGTCAAAGGCTTTGTCGATACGCTCGGCCTCGACCATTTTATCCTCGCCGGAATGTCGATGGGCGCGATCAATGCGCTGGCCTTCGCGATCCATTACCCGGAGAGGCTTTCGCATCTGGTGCTGATCGATGCCGGCCCCGAGGTCAGGCGTCCGGGCTCGCGCCGCATTCGCGATTTCGTCAATGGCAGCGCCAATCCGGAGCCGCTCGACGCGATCATCGAGCGGGCTCTGGCCTTCAACCCGCGGCGTGACCCGAAGGTCTTGCGCCGCAGCCTGATGCACAATCTGCGTCAGCAGACCGACGGAACCTGGACCTGGAAATATGATCGCAGGCGTTTTCAGCAGATCGGCGAGACGCACACCGCGGAGCGGCGCCGGCTTGCCGATGGCCTCGCCAAAGTAACCTGCCCGACCCTCGTCGTGCGCGGCGCCGAAAGCGACGTCTTCCATGAAGAGGACGCCGAGCGGCTTGCGGCGCGGCTACCCGATGGCCGTTGCATCACGATCCCCAAAGCCGGCCACACAGTGCAGGGCGACAATCCCAAAGACCTCGCCGCCGCGCTGCGTGACTTCCTGGGCTGACCTCAAACACCAGATTCGTCATTCCGGGACGGCCCGTGCGGGCCGGGCCCGGAAACCATGAACACCGGCCCTTACCTCTATTGTTGCTGGTCCGTGTTCATGGCTTCCGGGCTCGCAGCTGCGCCGCGCCCCGGAATGACTATGGGGTTCAGTCCCTGAGCTCGGGGACGATCCAGAACGGCTTTTGGCCGCGCGCGACCCGCTCGAAATTGTCGAACGCGTTGCGCCACCGCTTCCAGTGATTGTCCCAGGTCGGCCCGGCGCCGTGTGGTGAGAAGATCGCGTTCTTCAAGGTGAACAGTTCGTGGTCGGGCTTGGGCGGTTCCTCGACCATGACGTCTAGCCCGGCGCCGAGGATCTTCTCGTCACGCAAGGCCATGTATAGCGCCTTCTCGTCGACGACCGGGCCCCGGCAGGTGTTGATCAGGATCGCCGTCGGCTTCATCATCCCGAGTTCGCGTTCGCCGATCAGATTGTGCGTCGATTTGTCGAGCGGCACGTGGAGGGTCACGATGTCGGAGGTCTTCAACAACTCGGGGAAGAGAGCAAAGCGGACGCCGAGCGCATCCTCCTGATCGGTCGTCAACCGATTGATGTCGTAATATTTGATCTGCATGTCGAAGGCTTTGGCGCGGCGCGCCACCTTCTTGCCTATGTTGCCGAGCCCGACAATGCCCAACGTCTTGTCTTCGAGCTCGTACAGTTTGGCGGAATTGAAGTCATTGCCGCGCCAGCGTCCAGACACGACGCCCTCGTGCTGCCAGATCAACTTGCGGCAAACCGCCAGCATTAGCAGCATCGCATGCTCGGCGACCGCTGTCGCATTGGCGCCGCCATTGTTGCAGATCGGCACGCCAACCGCGCGCGCCGCCTCCAAATCATAGGTGTTGTAGCCCGCGCTCAACGTCTGCACGATCCGCAGCTTTGGCGCCGCTTGGTAGAACTCCGGCCCGTGCTTGAACTGTCCCGCGCCGATGTAATACTCGGTGTCCTTGAGCAACTCCAAAAATTCGGGTCTGCCGTGCGGGGCGGTCGCCAACTGCCAGCCGGGCGGCAGCAAGTCGTGGGCGATCGCGAGCGTCTCTTCGGAATGGGTGCTCGGAGTGAGAATGCGAGGCATATTGTGTCTCCTCTTCGGGGGCATTGTCGCGCCTGGTTGGCAAGAGCCGCATCGTAGCGATAGGTTGCGATCGTCGTCAAATCAGCCCGGAAGAATAGAACCATGCCCGAGTCGCTCGAAGACCGCTTTCAGAACCTGCATGAGTTCGTGACGCAGGCGCGCACCAACCTCGATCGCAACAATTGGGATTACCTGATCGGCGGCTCCGAGACCGAAACGACCCTGGCGCGCAACCGCCTGGCGCTCGACGCGATAGGCTTTCGGCCGCGGGTGCTGCGCGATGTGTCGAACATCGATTGCAGCAGCGCGCTGTTCGGCAAAAAGCTGCGAATACCGGTGCTGTGCGCGCCGGTCGGCTCACTCGAAGTGTTCGAGCCGGGCGGCGGCGCCACGGTCGCCAAGGCGACGCGCTCTTTTGGTAACGGCATCATCTTGAGCTCGGTGTCGCATCCCGGGCTCGACAAGACCGCTGAAGCCTCGGGCAACGGTTTCAAGATTTTTCAACTTTATGTTCGCGGCGACGCCGCATGGGTCGACGATCATGTGCGCCGCGCCATCGACAAGGGCTATGACGCGTTCTGCCTGACCGTCGACACCGACAGCTACAGCCGGCGCGAACGCGACATCGCCAAACGCCACCAGCGCCGGCGTGTGCGCGTCGC
Organism: uncultured Alphaproteobacteria bacterium; assembly: GCA_963732095.1. Lineage (GTDB taxonomy): Bacteria > Pseudomonadota > Alphaproteobacteria > ATCC43930 > CGMCC-115725 > AP-15. Next base: position 76,466 of record CAVSZA010000040.1, on the reverse strand, counting down.
CGATGCCCGTATCTTTCAGGCGCAATTCAACTGGCGCGATGTCGAGCGGATCAAAAAGGGCTTCGACATCCCGTTGATCCTGAAAGGCATCGCCACCGCCGAGGACGCCAAGATCGCGGTCGAGCACGGTGTCGACTGCGTCTATGTGTCGAACCATGGCGGGCGGCAGCTCGATCAGGGTGTCGGTTCGATCGACGTATTGCCGGAGGTCGTCGAAGCGGTCAGCGGGCATGCGCGCATCGTCGTCGATGGCGGCATCAGCCGCGGCACCGACGTCGTCAAGGCGCTGATCCTCGGCGCTGACGCGGTCGCTTGCGGCCGGCTCTACGTCTACGGCCTCGCCGCCGCCGGCGCCGAGGGCATGGTGCGCCTCTTCGAGATCCTCGAAGACGAGATCCGCATCTGCCTCTCGCTCCTCGGCGTCACCGGCTACCGCGAGCTGGACAAATCCTACATCCGCCCGGCCCGCCAGGTCGTGCCGCCGCACGTGCACAGCGCCTTCCCGCACCTCAATCTGGCGCGCGAGACCTATTAGCCACGCCGGCGGGATCGGCTGAGCAGCCGTTCGCGATGCGACGCGCCTCCCGCCCTCCTGTTTTTAGACGCAGCGCCTCGGAGCGACGCAACCGCGGCTGAGCGCAGCTATCGCCAGGACGCAAAGACATGAAGCCTTATGTAATCTGCCACATGAACGCGAGCGTCGACGGCCGCATTCTCGGCAGCCGGTGGCGGCCCGCCGAGAACCGCATGGCGGGGCTGTTCGAGCGTCTGCACGAGCAGCTCGGCGGCGGGTCCTGGCTGATCGGCCGTGTGACCGGCAGTGAATACGCCAGGGCCAAGGCGTACCCCGATCACCCCGGCCAGACCTATCCCAGGGCACCTTGGTTTGCCCGGCAAGATGCCGCCGCCTACGGCATCGCGCTCGATGCGCAGGGCAAGATCGCCTGGGGACGGTCCGACATCGGCGGCGACCCGATCGTTGCGGTGCTGACGGAGCGGGTCTCCGACGCGCATTTGGCGGGCCTGCGCCAGGATGGCGTCTCCTACATCTTCGCCGGCGAGAATGAGCTCGATCTGGCATTGGCACTGGAGATCCTGAATCACGAGCTGGGGCTCGAACGCCTTCTGCTCGAAGGTGGCGGCGGCTCGAACGGGGCCTTTCTGCGGGCCGGCCTGATCGACGAGATCAGCCTTGCGATCTGCCCCGCCGTCGATGGAGCAAAGGGCGCGCCGAGCATCTTCGACTCCAGCGACAAGGATGCCGGCATCGCAGCGCCGATCCGCTCAATGACACTGGCGAGCACCGAGGTGTTGGAGGGTGGCGTGGTTTGGCTCCGGTATCGGCTCCAAAACCGCTGATGCGCACTGTCGGGCGCTGTGCTTTTACCGCTGAGTTACGGCTGCTTGCTGGGTTGTCCAACCAAGATCAGCCGTAAATTCATAAGGCTCCGCGCGATGGAATTAGCGGGTTCGGCGGTGGCGGGCGCAGCAGGAGCACCAGCAGAATACCGAGCAGCGAAACCCAGGCAATCAGCCAGAACGCATCGATGTATGCCAGCACATAGGCCTCGCGGCGCACAATGCTGGCGAGCACCGCCGTGCCTTGCGCGGCAGGCTCGCCAATTCCCGTCGCGCGGCTGCCGAATGGGCCGGCCAACTGCGCGGTCGCCTGTGCGGTCGCCGGCAGACCGGTCACCACGTGCAGTCCGATCAAATTCGAATAGACCTGCTCGCGAACGCGCACAAAGGTCTGCATCACCGTAATGCCGATTTCACTACCCAGCCACCGCGCGATCTGGATCATTGCGGCGATCGCCGCCGCCAGCGCCGGCGTGATGTTGGCGACGGCGAAGGCGATCACCGAGGTGATCGCAAAAGCGAGGCCGACGGCCTCGATCAGCTGCGAGACGATGAAATCCCCACTGGCCCAATCGTGACTCAGTCCGGTCTGGATCCAGGTGCCGATCGCGAGCATCGTGGCCCCGAACACCAGCAACAGCCGGGCATCGATCCGCTTCAGCAATAGCGCGACGAGCGGCACCAGCACGAATTGCGGCAGCGCGATCCAGTTGAGCACGTCACCGATCTGCAAGTCGCGCAATCCCTGGACGCGGGTCAGATAGTCGGGCACCACAAACGCAGCCCCGGTGGTCCCGAAACCGGGGTAGATCACGATGAGGAGAGCCGCCACTACGATATTGCGCCGGGTCAGCACGCTCAAATGGATCAGCGGGTACTCGGCGCGGGCCTCGTGCACGATAAAGGCGACGACGAGCATGCCGCCGGCAAGCAGGAGCCCGGTCACCACTCCTGAGTTTAGCCAGTCGAGCCGGTTGCCCTGATCAAGCCCGGCATAGATGAGGCCGAAGCCGATACCCGCATAGACGATGCCGGTCCAATCGGTTCGCCGCAGCAACTCGCGGTCGACCGGCCGCTGCGGCATCGCCACGGCGGTGAGCAGCATCATGACCGGCGCCAGGGCGGCGTTCTGCCAGAAAATCCATTCCCAATGTCCGGTTTCCGAATACCAGCCCTCGACCGCGCTGGCGATATTCTGTGAAAAGACGAAGCGGAACGAATAGGCGGCGATCCCCCAGATCCGCCATTGCGGGGCTAGGCTGCGCAGCACAAAACCGAGTGCCGCGGGAATGAAGGCGCCGACCGCGAGCCCGCGGACGAATTGCAGCCCGATCAGCGTGCCGTAGTCATGCACGAGCGGCGGGGGCAGAGAAGCCAGGGCAAAGATCGCGCCAGTCCACAGCAGCACGCGGCGGGTGCTGAGCACGGTGCCCATCCATGCCGCCGCTGGCGTGACAACCATTTGCGCGGCCGAGAAGACCGTGCTGATCCACGATCCGTCGTCGAAACCGAGGCCGAGCGCGCCGCGGATATCAGCGAGACCCTGCGTCGTGAGCCGCACGTTGAGGGTCGAGATGAGCGCCCCCGTCATCACCGCAACCACCCCGACGGCGGGATACTCGCTGCGGCCTACCGCGGACAGCGGTATCGGTGTTACCCCTGTTATTGCCGGTTCGGTCAAGGCGGCGGCGGTGTAGTGTCGGTCAGGATCGTCGCGACGACGGACATCCCCGGACGCAATTTGCCGGCCAGTGGGTTATCGGGGCTGATCCGCAATTTGACCGGGATCCGCTGTACGACTTTGGTGAAATTGCCGGTGGCATTGTCCGGCGGCAGCAGGCTGAACTGCGCGCCGCTTGCCGGCGCAATGCTGTCGACAATCGCGTTGATCGCAATTCCCGGGAAAGTGTCGACGCGGATCTCGGCGCGCTGGCCGATCGCGACATGGGTGAGCTGGGTTTCCTTGTAGTTCGCGACGACCCAGACATTGTCGAGCGGCACGACGGTGATGACCTGGCTCCCTGCATGGACGTACTGCCCGGCGCGCACGTCGCGTTCGCTGACTTCGCCGCCAGCCGGGGCGGTTATGCGGGTATAGCCGAGATTGATCTTGGCCAAATCGAGCTTGGCCTCGGCCTGCTTGACGCCCGGAGCCTCGGTCGTGAGCTGAGCGAAATAGCGGTCGATGTCGCCCTGTTTTGCGAACTCGTCGAGCATCTGCTTCGGGCTTTGAGCATACGAATGGATAACGCCGAGCTGGGCCGCACTCTGGATCAGGTCTGCCTGCGCCTCGAGGACAGAAGAAAAGGTCTCGTCGAGGTCTGGAGGCACTTGGCCGAGATCTTCACCGCTACTGGGTTGCGCCGGCAACCCCAAAGAGACACGGGCTTGGTAAACTTGTGCAACGGCTTCATTGACTTGCGCGTCGGCAGTCGACAACGCTTTTTGCGCCCGATCATACTGCTGACGGCTTTCCGCCGGGGTCCCGAGCAGTTGCTTTGCCCGACTGAAGTCGATTTGTGCCAGCGTCAGCACCGCCTTGCTCTTATCGAGAGCGGCGACGCGAGCATGCAAAAGGGCTATTTGGTTGTCGAGGTCCTCCAAGGCGCGCTGTAATTTCCAGCGCCGGCTCCTGGCTTCTGCTTCAATACTGCGCGCCTCGGCTTTGGCCGCCTGCAGGTCAGCCTCGGCCTGTGCCACCCTGGCGCGATAATCGTCGGCCTCGATCTCGACCAGCAGCTCGCCTTCCTTGACCCGCTGAAAATCGTCCACGGGCACTCGCCGCACGTACCCTTCGATCTGGGCGCTGAGCGGCGTGATGTCGCCGCGAACATAAGCATCGTCTGTGACCTGCCGAACCGCCAAACCAACCCAGCGGTCCCATTGAGTAGCGAACAGAACGACGATAACCCCGGCGGCGATCAGAACGGCGACCCGGACAAGCGTGATCCCAGACCACGGCCGTCGTCGCGCCCGCGGCAGCTCAGGAGGCGCTCTCTGCGCCGGCGCGGACGGCACCGACGCAGCTTCGTGATCGGAGGATAACGGTTGTTCCGCCATAGGGCTAGCTCCTCGACACGGGCGACAGCGCTCTCTTAGGATCTACAAAAGGGCAACCGTCCGGCGATGATCCCGATCCTCGGCGCATAATACCGCTATATGAGAGGATGGCCTCGATGGAAGACCCGGAAAATCGCGCGGTGCCTCGCCTGCTTTCGGTGAATGTGGGTCTGCCGCGCGATGTCGCGTGGCGAGGAAAGACGGTCCACACCGCCGTCTGGAAGACCCCCGTTCAAGGCCGTCATGTTGCGCGGCGGCTCAACATCGACGGTGACGGGCAAGGGGATTTGGTGGGGCATGGCGGCGAGCATCGAGCGGTCTTTGTATACCAGATCGACTCATACCGGTATTGGCAAGCCCAGCTCGGCAGAAGCGATTTCAGCTATGGGCAATTCGGGGAGAATTTCACCGTCGACGGACTGCCCGATGGCGAGGTGTGCATCGGGGATCACTACCGCATCGGGAGTGCGGTCTTTGAAGTGACGCAGCCGCGCGTCACCTGCTATCGGGTCGGCATCCGCATGAACGAACCGCAGATGGCGGCACTGCTCGTGTCGCATGGCAGACCCGGCTTCTATTTTCGCGTCATCGAGGAGGGAGAGGTCGAAGCCGGCGACGAGATCGTGCAGGTTGCTGCGGGTCCCGAGCGTATGACCGTCGCGGAGGTCAACGCGCTGTTGTACACGCCCGGTCATTCAAGGAGCCAGCTGGAGCGGGCGGTGCGGATCCCGGCCCTGAGCGCCGGCTGGCGCAGCTCCTTTCAGGCGTTGCTCGACCGGGAGCGGAGCGGGGGCGCGGTGACGGGTAACCCTGGGCTCACCCCGGCGGCTGGCCCACCTCCGGCCTGGACGGGGTTCCGCCCGCTGCGTGTATCGCGCAAGGACCGCGAAAGCGCTAGCGTGACCTCGCTGGTGCTCGAGCCGACTGATGGGCAGGCTCTGGCGGCCGCACTGCCCGGGCAGTTTATCGTGCTGCGGCTGAGGCCGGCACCCGATGTGCCCGCTCTACTGCGCAGTTATTCGCTGTCCGGTGAACCGCGCGACGATTGCTATCGTCTGAGCATCAAGCGGGAGATCCACGGCGCGGCCGGGGACTACGTCGAGACTCAGGTTCGGATTGGCGACGTTCTGGATGCAAGCGCGCCTCGCGGCAGCTTCACGCTGAGGGGAGGTGATGGAGCCGTTGTCTTGCTGAGCGCTGGCATCGGTGCCACCCCGGTACTCGCCATGCTCCATGCATTGGCCGCTGGGGCCTCGGCGAGAGAGGTCTGGTGGATTTACGGGGCCCGCAACAGCGGCGAGCATCCGTTCGCCGCGGAGACGCGCGCGCTCCTCAAGGCTCTGCTCCACGGCCATAGCCACATCCGCTACAGCTCTCCACGTCCAGGAGACCGGTTGGCTGCCGATTTCGACGCTCCCGGACGCTTGAATATGCACGCGATCGAGGAACTTGGGGCGCCGCGCGATGCCGATTTCTATCTATGCGGCCCGTCCGCCTTCATGAACGATCTTGCCGTCGGGCTCGGGACTTGGGGTGTCGCTGCCAGCCGCATCCACACCGAGATTTTCGGCTCAACTCCGCCGAGGACACCGGGCATCGCGGCGACACTTCGCCGGCCACCGCACCAGCCAGCTGGGTCTGCTGGCGTGGGATCTCTGGTGTCCTTTGCACGGAGCGCCCTAAACGTCCGCTGGGCCCCGGCCTTCCAGAGCCTCCTCGAACTTGCCGAGGCATGCGATGTGCCCGTGCGGTGGGCATGCCGGACCGGGGTCTGTCACACTTGCGAGACTGGGCTCATCATGGGCGCAGTCGGCTACCAGCCAGAGCCCGTGGAGCCGCCAGCCGAAGGCAATGCGCTGATCTGCTGCTGCCGACCTCAGGGCGACATCGTCATCGACCTTTGATTGCGCCTACGCAGGAAGGGAAGATCGAGATGGAAGACCACGACATCAGAGCGGCCCTGGATCGCCACTGGGCCGCCTCCGACGCGAACGACTTCGAGGCGGAGCACCAGATTTACCGAGAGGATGCGGTGCTCGAGTACCCGCAGTCGGGCGAGCGCATCCGCGGCCGGCGCAACATTCAGGCGTCTCGCGCCGCGCAGCCGAACAGAAAGCGCTTCACGGTGCGGCGGATACTCGGTGGTGCCGACCTCTGGGTTACTGAATTCGTACTTACCTACGACGGGCAGCCGTCTTACACCGTGAGCATCATGGAGTTCAGAGACGGGAAGGTCGCCCGCGAGACGCAATACTTCGGCGATCCGTTTGAGCCGGGACCTTCGCGCGCTCAATGGGTCGAGCGGATGCGCTGATACCTAGCCGGCATAAGGGTGGCCATCCGCCGCTCCCTCGTGTGGAATTGCCGGTCGATACGGTCTCGCTCGCGCGTTATCTCATCGGCAAGATACTGGTGCGGGAGATGGCCGAAGGCGTCGCTGGCGGCCGCGTCGTCGAGACCGAGGCATATGTCGTCGGCGACGCCGCGGGGCACGCCTACCGCGGGATGACGCCGCGTAATCGGTCGCTCTTTCTAGAGCGCGGGCATGCCTACGTGTACCTCGCCTACGGCAGCGCATACATGCTGAACGTCTCAAGCGAGATAGTGGGGATTGGGGCTGGGGTTCTCATCAGGGCGCTCGAGCCGCGCGACGGCATCCCGATTATGCAGCAAAATCGTCAAATCGAGCCGCTGCGCGACTTGGCGCGAGGACCAGGAAGGCTCACCGCGGCATTGCGGGTTGATCGCCGGTTGGATGGACTTGATCTTTGCCAGGAAGGCCCTCTTTGGCTCACAGGCGGTGATCACGAACCCGGCGAAATCGGGCAGAGCGTCAGGATCGGCATCGCGCGGGATGCGAACCGACTCCTGCGATTTTATCTTCGTGGCAACCCGTTCGTCAGCGGTCCAAGATCGCTCAGGATGTGAGAGACGTATCACGGTCGCTCTCCTCCCCTCATGAAAGGGAATTGAGATTCGAAGGCCCGTTTCCCTCCGCGGCGGTTCCGTCTCACGAATTGAGAGTTTCTGAGATTCGCGGCCAATTGAGCGGAGCCAGGTTCTTTCGCCGGCAGGGCCGGAAAGGGCGGCCCTCCTCAATTTTGATCCGCGATAAAAGCAGAACGCGGTGTGCAGGCTGGGGTCAGTATGACGGGGCGTCGATCGGCAAAAGAGAAAAAATCTCCGATCCCATCCCCGACCGCCTGCAAGAGCTGGGCTATGCCACGGGGTGTGAGGAGGAAATAGACAATGCCGAGGGGCGCGTCCATATCGGAAGGTGACCCGTCGTTCGGGAAGGCGAGCGGCACCGCAGCAAAGCTGCTCGGCATCGAGTCCTGAGTGAGGTTCGCTAACGCTGCGACCAGCGAAACTCTCTCGGGGTCGTGCCGAGCATCTGACGGAAGTGACGCGACAGATGGCTTTGGTCGGAGAAGCCTGCGGCGACGGCGATCTCCGACAATGCGAGATCGGTGCGCGCCAACATGTCCTGAGCTCGTTCGATGCGCCTCTGTACGAGGTAGTGGTGCGGCGTGACGCCGGCCGATTGCTTGAATTGCCGCGCGAAATGAAACACCGATAGTCCTGCGATAGAAGCCAGCTCCGCGAGGTCCATGCTTTCGCCGAGGTGTGCGTCGACGTATTCGCGCACCCGGCGCATCGCGCCTGGTGGCAGCCCGCCGCGCGCTTGTGGGGCCGGCGCTGAACGCTCAAGACTGGCAACTATGTTGACGGGCGGCCGGATATGAAGAGCCGCGCTCATTGGGTTCCGAGCACCCAAAGTGCTCTGAGGCGGCATCACCAGCGCAGGCCAAGTCTCGTCGCTGCCCGCGATTATCAAGCGCGTCGCAAAGTCGTCCATGTCCTTGCGCCGAAAAAGCACTGGGTCGCGCTCGAACAGAGTCCACAGGCTGACACCAGTTCGCAGCCTTTGATCGTCGAGCAAAAGGGAGGTACGCGCAGCTCGGTTTGCCCCGACGATCCGCTGATCACCGTCCACGGCAACCAGCATCTCCGGCTCGCCATCCTCGAGCGGCGAAACCGCGACGATCCATTCTCGACGAAAACGCTCCCGGAAAAATCGGCCCCCTATGGCGCGCGCGGCCGCTGCCGTGAGGGCACCAGTCAGCGCATGCGCTCGTTCTGAGAGCTGGGGATCGATCGCCGACACGTCCAAGACCGCCATCAGCCTTCCGTCGACGTCGAAGATGGGTGCACCGGAACAGCTCAGGTCGATGTGCCGCGATCGAAAATGCTGGCCCCGGTGGACGGTGATAGGCCGCTCTTCGGCGATGCAGGTGCCGATGCCATTGGTACCCTCCATTGCCTCAGACCACATGCCGCCGAGCCAAGTCCCCCAATATCTGAAGCGGCTCGCATCGGCATTGTCGCCGCGGTGCTCGACTGCGACACCGGCGGTGTCGCAGAACAAGACGGTGTATCCCGCCTCGCGAACCACCCGGTACAGTCGATCGAGTTCCTCCTGTGCGCTGAAAATGAGCTCGGCGAGCGGTTCGCGAAAATCTTTGACCTCGTGAGGCAAAAGGACGCGCGGCGCCTCGCTGTTGAGCGGATCAACGCCATGCTCAGTGGCCGATCGCCGCCACGAAGCCGATACCGGCTCGATGCCGATCGGCGGCGTGTTGCCTTGAGCGACTGAATAGACGTCCTCAGCGTGCCGTGCGGGCGTGTCGCTCGAGCTTGCGGGGCGTACCGAGCTCGCCATTTTGCCCCCTGACCGCTTAAAGCCGAAACGCTCGGGAGCCCGAGCGCTGGCTTAAAAGGACCTCCAGAGGTCCTCTTATCGATCGTAAAATCTTGGGCCGAGGCAGCGTTTACGCAAGGCGGTCGTTCGGCCGCACCGAGAACCGCCGGCGGGCATATTCATCGGGGGAGTCGCGTCAGGAGGATGATGCCCAACGCCTTAATCGGCGTTGAGCGGGTTTTCTATCCGATGCGTGATGAGCAGGTCGCGCGTCTCGGCCAACTTGACGGGGCGGCATGCCGATTATGCGGTGACCGACGAGCGGTCCGTTCGCGGCACTCCTCTCGACGCGACCGGTGCTCCCGCCGCATCGGACGCGGATTTTCAGGAACCGCGGCGCTTGAGCTTATGGCGGCGGTAAAGCGATACCCGCGGCCGAATTCGGTCCGGATAAAATCGCGGTCCTCGCCGAGAGCCTTGCGCAACTCGCAGACCTGAACCTTGAGATTGGTCGCGTCGACAAAAACGCTCGGCCAAACACGGGCCAAGAGTTCGCTCCTTGTGACAAGCGCCCCGTCGGCGTCGATGAGAACCATCAGGAGATCGATGGCGCGAGTGCCCAGTTCGACCGGTACACCATCGGCGAGCAACTGCCGGCGCCGCGTCAATAGGCGGAAACGGCCGAACTCGAGCGTCGTGTCGGCCGCCGACAGGCCCGTCTGATACCCGACCATTCCCGAATTATCTCGGCGCGTCGGCTCCCTCTTCTCTCCTCGTATGATCGATTGTAACTGCATGACCCCGTCCTCCTTTGAGCGTGCGGTCACCAAACTGAGCGATGACCATGTTGTCAGGAGAGGCGGAGCCGCTCTTGGACGACTTTGCTGTGACGGGAACATCCTTGCTGTATTGCGACGAGGCGCAATTGGCGAGGGTCTCACCCTCAACTCATCCCCGTGCGGGTGGGAATTCAAGGACGGGAGGCGAGCCCGTCCCTTCCCTCCCCATACGCGAGGAACGGACTGAGCGAGGCAATGTCAGGCGAGGTGGTAGAGGCGGGTCACGTTCTCGCTGGTGATTTTGCGGCGCACGCTCGGTGAGATCTGGGCGAGGTTCTTGTCGAGCACGCGCTGCGAGTTGGGCCAGATGCAGTCGAATGCGGGTAGTCGGCGCCCCAGATGATGTTGTCCTCGCCGATCAGCGGAATGATCGGGTCGAGATATTGGTCCTGCTGGATAGGTGACGTAGCCCTGGCGGCGGAAATAGTCGCTCGGCTTGAGCTTGAAGTTGAGGCCTCTCGCACGATCCGCGTATTCGGTGTCGAGGCGGTCGAATAGGTAGGGCAGCCAGGTCACCCCCGACTTGCCGAGTACGAAGTTGAAGTCGGGGTGATTTTTCGCAAGCACCGGAAGCCAACAGCGAGACCAGCCCTCCATCGTATCGAGCTGGAAGAGCGCCGAGCGCACAAGCCGCCACTGCGCGAAATACTGCTTCTCCATTCCGGCGTGTCGGGTGCCCGCAGCGCCTTGAAGCCGATCGAATGGAACGAGATCGGGAACCGGCACTCCGCCGCCGCGGCTTTCCCTGCCGATAGGGAAACAGCAGGGAAGTTTTTCGTTTCTGCTCCGAAATCAGCCCACTCGGACCGAAAATCTCCCGTGGAATCAAGCTCTTGTAGCGCGTTCCCTGACCGGGTTGGCAGGGAAAAACCTTTCCCTGCCGCGGGGTCTGGCAGGGAAGTGGCAGGGAAGTGGCAGGGAAGTGCAACAGCCGAGCCTCGATCGCGAGGGCGAGAGCGAAAATCAATACAATCATGGAGAAGTGATATCACGCAGTTGTGGCAATTTTGCGGATTACGAAATGTATGCAGGCCAACAGCGAAGTGAGCGCCATCGCCGCCGGCCTGCCGCGCATCAACGACGCGATATCGGTGATTTGGCGTTTGTATTGCCCCTGCTCGAAGAGCAGCGTGCCGTTTGTGAATACCTCGACCGTGGAACGGATAAGATCGACCGAGCGATCGGAACGTTCACTCGGCCGCGATCCGGGACCGCGACGGGGCCGGGCTCGTCCTCGACAAAATACGCAGGCGCTTCCCTTGGCTCGAACTGATCTGGGCCGATGGCGGCTATAACGCCTGGCAGGTTGAGTTGCGGTGGCAAAGGTGTCGCCGCTGGGCACGGAGATCGTCAAGCGCAGCGACAACATGAAGGGCTTCGTCGCCCTGCCGCGCCGCTGGGTGGTCGAGCGCACTTTCTCCTGGTTCGGACGCAACCGGCGTCTCGCCAAGGACTTCGAGAATCGTGCCAAAACCCTGGGCGCCTTCGTTGCCCTCGCCTCCATTCAGCTTGCTCTCAGGCGGCTTGCCAGGGCGTAGATCGCCACCTCGCCAAACCGCCGATTTGCATCGCACGACGGCGAAGGTCTGCAAACCAGATTGTGAAGGGACCATCGCAGGTACGCACGGCAACGGCGAGGTTGCGCCGATTCCGCACGTTCGTCGAGCTGCGGCGAATGACGGCTCGGAAGCCACCAATCGGTAATTGCGGTCGGGAGGCGGGAGAGCGCTTTGGGCTTCGCCGTAGGGCTCAAAGGGCGGTGTGCCTGATTGTTCTCTCCGAAAGAATGCCTAGATGTCGCGATCAACGACCTTGATGACCGCGATGTATCACCGACACCACCTTCACCTCCTTCCTGGCTGATAGCCGCGTGCGCCGAATTTCAGTCGGCGGTCTGCCATAGACTTCAGCAAAGACCGAGTTGAACCGTCGGAGGCTCCCGAAGCCCGCCTGCATCGCGATTTCGGTCATCGGCAGGCTGGTCTCGTCGAGGAGGCGTTTGGCTCGCTGAACGCGTGCGGTCCTTGCCACTTTTGAAGGACTAGCCTGGAGATAACGCGCGAATAGTCGCGTCAGCTGCCTTGACCCCACGCCGAGGCGCTGGGCCAGGCACTCCACAGTGGCTCCCTCCTGATCGAGTGCTCCCTCCTCGACGATGAGCCGCAGCGCCCTCTCAACTGTCGCCTTGCTGCCGATCCACGCGCTGCAGAACGGAGCGGTCTCCGGACGACACCGCAGGCACGGGCGGAAACCTGCCGCCTCGGCCGACGCGGCCGACGGGAAGAACGAAACATTGCCAGACCGGGCGGGGCGCACCGGACAGACCGGACGGCAGTAAATGCCGGTGGTGTGGACGCCGGTATAGAACCGCCCGTCATAGACCGGATCTCGCGCCAAGCGCGCCCGATCGCATTCCGCAAAGTCGAGCGACATGGGCACAATAATACTCGCTGCGCTCCACGGCCAGACGCCCTTTTGGGGATGGAGTCCGGTTTTGGCCAGCAATGGCGGCTCGTTCCCGCTACATCTGACGCCAGGAGTTCAGGGCGTGTTCGCCCGCTCCAAGCCGCCTTGGGCATTTAACGCCGGCCGGCTCGCGCGGGAGATCACCGCTGCGACACGAGGAATGCGCATGCCAAGAGCGGGCAGACGCGGGAGGTGAGATTGCGGCAGCACCGAAACATTGACGTCGGTGGCGCGACGCTGGAATGCATCCTTTACGGATCGGGCGCCCCGGTTGTGCTGCTCGCGAATGCGGGTTGCAGCACCGGTTATTTTGACGATCTGGCGCGCATGCTTGCTGCCGGAGGATTGCAGGCCATCGCCATAAATATGCGCGGCGTCGGAGGGAGTTCGCGGCTCGCTCGACGGCGCAACTTTGCACGATTTGGCCGCCGATGTGGCTGGGGTCCTCGAAGCTGTGGATTGCGGTCCGGCGCACCTCGTCGGCCATGCCTTCGGCAATCGGGTCGCTCGCTGCCTGGCGGTGGACCGGCCCTCGCTGGTGCGCAGCGTGACTTTGCTTGCTGCGGGCGGTCTCATCGGACCCCCAACGCCACTAGGCACGTCCTTTCGCAACGCTACGGAAGTCAAGATGAACGGCAGCGATTGCGTCACCGTGCTGGGGGCGCGCTGGCTGTCGCCGGCGTCGGATCCGAAAATACTTGCGCAGGTCGAATGCTGGCCGGCGGTGCATCTCGCCCACCTCGCGACCAGCCGGGGTATGGCGCTCGAAGATTGGTGGGGTGCCGGAACAGCCCCGCTTCTCGTGATCCAGGGGCTCGATGATGAAGCGGCTCCGCCGGGCAATGGCCACGCGCTCCGCGAGCAATTCGGCGAGCGCGTCCGGGTTATCGACCTGCCTCGTGCGGGACACTTTCTGCTGTTGGAGCAGCCCGAAGCCGTTACCCGCGCCGTTGCCGAGTTTGTCGGCGCTGGCGCAGTACCTCGCTGACTGCTTGCGGGAGATCGAGAGGAGCCGAAATGGCGCGCTACGACGACACATTTGTGGATCGCTTTCTGGAGCCGTGGAACCGTTGTGGGGCACGAGCGGCAGCGCTCTCCGTTCGGGATTGAGTGGCTGCTTTCACCACGGTCTCAGACCTTCCTTGGGGCCTGTAGGCAGGACGCCGATGCGTCGAAAGCGGCCATTCGAGTGGCAGTGGGAGAACCCGACTTCGTCAGGTGGGCGACGAGATTTTGTGTCGCGCCTCTTCGATTAACCAATCCCTAAATCGCCGGACCGCAGGCTTTTGCAGCGTTTCGGATGTCGCGACCACGTAATAAGCGAATTGCACAGGCCAATTCACCGTGAGCGGCTTTACCAGCTTCTTCGATCGAAGGTCGTCCTCGGCGTAAATATCCCGCACTAGCGCCAACCCTTGTCCCGCGACAGCCGCGCGCACAATCAGGTGGCTTTCCGAAAACGCTGGGCCCTTTTTACAGTTCGGCGCGGCTACGCCATGGGCTTCGAACCAAAGTGGCCAGTCCTGGCGATTGAAGTCGTGGAGCAGAGGAAATGCCAGGCAATCGGCCGGCCCCTTGAGGGGGGCACGGTCTTTAAGCAGGTCGGGGCTCGCGACGACAATGAGTTCGGGAGCAACGAGCCAAGTGGCTTCAAAGCCAGGGTACTTTCCCAACCCATGCCGGATTGCCAAATCGATCGGCTCTCGCCTCAGATCGACCGGGCGGGTGCCCGTCTCCACGGCAATTTCAATATCGGGATAACGTTGCGCGAACATCGCGAGTTGTGGCACCAGCCAAGTCGCCGCGAATGACGGCATCGTACTCATCGTCACACGGCTCGATGACGGGCCGCCGAGTTCGCGATCGACCGCTTCGATCGCACGAAAGGGCTCGGCAAGCGCGGTAAACATGGCTTCACCGGCAGCGTTGAGTTCGACACCAGCGGGGACCCGATTAAACAGCCGGCGTCCAGCCACCTCCTCAAGCTGGCGAATGCGTTGACTGACCGCGCCCGGCGTCAACGCCAACTCATTGGCGGCTCGCTTCATCTTTCCGGCGCGCGCCACGGCGACGAACGTCTGCAGCAGCGCGAAGCGTCTGATCATGATGCGAGTTTAGCGCAGCTAAACCTACCCACCAAATCTATCGCTTGCTGGTCCGATACCCGCACTTGATATCCAGGGGACGCACTATCCCAAAACGAGGCCGTCTCGATGACCGATATCATCCTGCACCACTACGAGATCTCTCCCTATTCGGAGAAAGTTCGGATTGGTCTTGGTCTCAAGGGCCTGGCATGGGGATCGGTGGAGATCCCCGTGATTATGCCAAAACCCGACCTGACGGCGCTGACAGGAGGCTACCGTAAAACGCCGGTGTTGCAGATCGGCGCGGACATCTATTGCGATAGCCAGTTGATCATGCGCGAACTCGAGCGCCGGCACCCCACCCCGAGCTTTTATCCAGCCGGCCGCGGCGCGGCCGACGCGCTTGCCTGGTGGGCCGAGAAGACAACGTTCAGCCCAGCTGTCAGCATGGCATTCGCGAAGAAGCCCGACGCGTTGCCCGAGGGATTTCTTGAAGACCGAGCCAAATTCTCCGGCCGAAATATAGACCCCGCCGCAATGATGGCGGCAGTGCCGAACCTGCTCGATCAGCTGCGCGCGCATTTCGATTGGCTAGACCAGAGCCTGGCTGACAGTCGATCATTTTTGCAGGGCTCCGCCGCTAGCCTTGCCGACCTCGCCGCCTACCATCCGATTTGGTTCTTGAAACAAAATTTCGGACTAACAGCCGCGCCGCTCGATGGCTTTCCAAGGCTGCTGAGCTGGGCCGAGCGGGTTGCCGCAATCGGCCACGGCAGACGGAGCCCAATGACCTCCGAACAAGCGCTCGATGTGGCCAGAACCGCTACCTCAATCGCTAAAGCATCCACTGACGCGAAAGATCCCATCGGCCGGAAGCCTGGCCAAGTCGTCAGCGTTACTCCGGACGATACCGGACGCGATCCTGTCATCGGCGAATTGGTTACGTCGGGCATACATGAGATCGTCATCCGGCGCAGCGATCCCGCGATCGGCGAGGTCTGTGTCCATTTTCCGCGCGCCGGCTTCGTGGTCACATCGCCCTAGCGCAATCCCAGCCGTCGCTTGGCACGAGGACCGTTCTCGCACCCATGCTTATCCGGTTTTCACCCAATTTGAGGGAAGGAAATGAGAATAACAGTCACTCATAGACTTGATGTCACCTGCATTGAGAAAGCATGGAAAACACGCAGAAATGGAAGAGATCGAAGATCTTGCCGCTGGGCGTTTGGGAAAAGCACAAGAAGCCCAAAGCATAGAGGACGATTTGTTTTGCATTCTTTACCTTGCTTTCCGATGCGGCGGCTTCAAAACGGCCATTGGTAACATCCGGATAAGCATGAGTGAATGAATTCAAGGAGAAATCATGGGTATCCTGACCGAAGAGATGAAGCGCGTCGTCACCGACATTCAGCTCTGTTACGCGGCGACTGTTACCCCCGACGGCAAGCCGAACCTGTCGCCGAAGGGCTCGATCACTGTGCTGAGCGACGATGAGCTCGGGTTTGCCGATCTCGCCTCTCCGGGCACGATCGAGAACCTGCGGCACAATCCGGCGATCGAGCTCAATATGGTCGATCCATTCACCCGTCGGGGTTTTAGGTTCAAGGGCGCGGCGAAAGTGGTGAAGGACCCGGACGCGCACGAGCGCGTAGGCTTTTGGGTCAGGCTCTAAATATTGCAGCATGAGGACCGACGATATTCTTCAAATCCCGCCGACAAGTTATTGGCGGAGGAACTTGCCGACGAAGATGTTGTCGAGATGGCAAACCTTACGACGGCACAGACGGGGGTGCCGGGCACCATTCTCATCTCGACGGCAATGGGCGGGCATGGGCCGCGAGTGAAATACTTTTTGGAGCCGGGCGCTCGCAACCGAGCCTTTCCGTAACTGTCTCTGACGCTCCGGCGGTCGTGGCCAATAGTCTGCCTGGTTTCGCGCAACAAGGATGCTTTGTTGGACGGACCCAGCCGGAGGTCAACGACTTCATTCAGAAACTTCAGCCGTCCGCCCATGCATTATCGTCACCCCTGCGAAGGAGGCTGTCAGGAAATCCTGCGGACGGACAATTCGTCGTCCCCGCTAAAGCGGGGACCCAGGGGCAAGCGACTGAAATCCCTGGGTTCCCGCTTTCGCGGGAACGACGAGCAAAGGGGCGCCAAGGTGGGATGTGCGGAATTGGATTACAGCCTCGAAGGCGGGGGCCAACAGGGCGAGTGCTGAACCTTGGGGCTCTGGATTCCCGCTTGCGCGGGAATGACGAGGTTGGCTGATTCCTCACGGCAGAGGGAACCGTGTTGCCCGCTCACGCCAAAGAATAGACGCGGTTCGAGGAGATCATCCACGAGCACGCCAGGCGCAGCGGCTTCGGGGCAAACCAGATCACCGAAGTCCGCCGCATGATCGACCCGACGACGGCGACAAACTCACGCTGACGTCACCCCCGCGAAAGCGGGGGCCCAGGGCCACCGGTACGGCTCTGCCCACCCTGGATACCCGCTTTCGCGGGCATGACGAGAGGCGGTAGCCGCCTCTCGTCAGTTGAGGTGGTAGAGGCGGGTCACGTTCTCGCTGGTGATTTTGCGGCGCACGCTCGGCGAGATTGCGGCGAGGTTCTTGTCGAGGACGCGCTGCGAATCCGGCCAGATGCAGTCGGGGTGCGGGTAGTCGGCGCCCCAGATGATGTTGTCCTCGCCGATCAGCGGGATGATCGGATCGAGATACTGGTCCTGCTGATAGGTGACATAGCCCTGGCGCCGGAAGTAGTCGCTCGGCTTTAGCTTGAAATTGAGGCTCCTCGCGCGGTCCGCATATTCGGTGTCGAGACGGTCGAAGACATAGGGCAGCCAGGTCACCCCCGACTCGCCGAGCACGAAGTTGAAATCGGGGTATTTCTCGCAAGCACCGGAAGCCAACAGCGAGACCAGCACTTCCATCGTGTCGAGCTGGAAGAGCGCCGAGCGCACGAGCCGCCATTGCGTGAAATACTGCTTTTCCTGCTCCGGCGTGTCCGGCGCGCGCAACGCCTTGAAGCCGGTCGAATGGAACGAGATCGGGAACCGGCATTCCGCCGCTGCTTCCCACAGGGGGTACCATTCGTGCGTATAAAGCGGCGGGGTCATCCGCTTGAACGCGAGATCGCCGCCGCGCAATCCCATCTTGGCGCAACGCCGGACCTCGGCGGCGGCTTCGAGCGGGTCGGTATTCGGGACGATCGCCAGCGGGAACACGCGGTTCGGATCGCTGCGCCGGGCGAAATCGGCGACCCAGTCGTTGTAGGTCTTGTCGGCCCAGGCGCGCAGGCCAGCCTCGGAAATGAGATCGTTGATCATCAAACAGCCATAGACGACCTCGGCGGAAAGCCCGTCGCGGTCGAGATCAGCCAAGCGCAATTCCGGCGTGGTCGGCCGCGGCTTGGCGCCGGGGCGGGAATTCCATTCGAACCCGAGATCCTTCATCTCGTCGATATGGCCGAACATCCCTTTCTGATACGGCAGGAATCCCGGCCCGATGCCGTTCCACATCCCTCGATCCTGCGCGTCGACGAACCAGTGGAGGCCGTCATCCATCTCCTCGACGCGGGGCGCGAGCAATTTCCATTTGTTCGGGGCCTCCGACGACCACAGGTCGGGCGGCAGGTAGGTCAGGTCGATGTGGTTGTCGCCGGAGATCAGCTTGTCCTGCATGATCGGTTCCTCGCGCTCCTTCGCAAGATCAGGGCCCGATGGCCTGAGCACGCCATCCTATGGCTTATGGCCGATCGGAGGCTATTAAATAAATAAATGAGTAACGTTAACACCGTGCTTGACGAGGCCAGGATTAACGCTCGATACTCCCTGCCGCCTTTGGTAGTCGGTGCCGGGTCGCATTGAAGCAGCGTTTCCTCCACGACACGTCAAACCGATGGTGGAACCCTTGCACCAGCAATATGCGTCCGGAGCTCAGACACCGTCCGTTAAACCGAGGATGGAAAATCGAATTTCGCGACGTTGGCCCGGATGGGCCGCAATCGTGATTATCGCACTTCCGCTGGCTGGTTCTGCTGGTCTCCTGGCGGATTGGCGCTACGATAATTCGGTAATTGGCCTGGAGGCCAAAAAGATAACGGCAAATTTAAATAGTGATTCTGCGCGCATCATTGCAGTTAACAATTGGGTTTATCATCATCAGGGCTTCGGTAAGAACTCATCCTACTTTGTTGTTCCTGCGCTCGGACCCACCCCGATCCAGGTGCTGAAGCGCGGCGGAGATTGCGCGGACAAGTCCCGGCTGGTCGCGGCGATGTTGAACGAGCTGGGGATCGAAGCGGGCTTGCTGATGATTTCCCCCTGTTCGCGCTGTGCCTTTATCCACACTGTTGTCGAGGCCCGTTACGAGGGCGGATCGATGGTGGTCGATCCGATTTGGGATATCGATTACCCGGCGGGAGACGGCAGGTATTTCGGGGTTCGAGATCTTGCCTGGACAAACCGCGGCGCAGAGCGCGTTGCCGAGCTTCGGCGTCAGCGCGGCGAAATGGACAAAATAGCCACGATGCCCGCGACGGAAGCCCAATTCGACTACGCGGTTGCAATGAATTGGGATAAGAACGTCGTTATCCACATAGCCGCAAAGACCATGAGGCTATTCGGCTACCAACCCAAGATTATGTTCAGGCCAAGAGTACTCGAGGATCCTAAATTGGCCTTGTCCTGGCTTCTTATACTCGTCGGGATGGCGGCGACAGCGGCGAGCGCTTTACTTTACGGCATTTATCGGGCTCTGTCACTCAGGGCGGCCGTGCGGTCGCAATCCTCGCGAGATCGCGATGAGCTAGGGCCCGCATATCGGTAAGGGCAGGGGGGAGAGGACGCATGACAGTTCAGCTCGGAAGCGGCGAGTACACCTTCGAGGTCAACGAGAATTGGGCCAAGGTGCCCGAGGAAATCACGCTCGGCGACTGCGCGGCGGTCGGCGTCGACCGGCAAAACCGGGTTTACGCCTTCAACCGCGGCGAGCATCCGGTCGCGGTATTCGATGCCGAGGGCAATCTGCTGCGCAGCTGGGGCGAAGGGGTGTTTCACCGCCCGCACGGCGTCCATATGGGTCCCGACGACAAGATCTGGCTGACCGATGACGGCGACCACACGGTGCGCAAATGCACCCTCGACGGCAAAGTGCTGATGACGCTCGGCATCCCGGGTGAGCCCAAACCTTTCATGAGCGGCGAGCCGTTCCACCGCTGCACACACACGGCTTTGTCGCCGCAGGGAGACCTCTACGTTTCGGACGGCTACGGCAATGCCCGCATCCATAAGTACACTCCGGACGGCAAGCTCCTGATGTCATGGGGCGAGCCCGGCACCGATCCCGGCCAGTTCAATATTCCCCACAACATCTGTTGCGACCGCGACGGCTGGGTCTATGTCGCCGACCGGGAGAATCACCGAGTGCAGGTGTTCGACGGCAACGGTAGGTTCGAAACCCAGTGGAACAATCTGCACCGGCCGAACGGCATGTGCATGGCGACCGGCCGCGACCCGCTTTTCTACATCGGCGAAGGCGGCCCATCCGGCGAGATCAACAAGGATTGGCCCAATATCGGCCCGCGCGTCAGCATTCATACCTCAAAAGGCAAGGTGCTCGCCCGGCTCGGCAAAATGCATACCGGGCTCGCTCCCGGCCAGTTCACCTCGCCGCACGGCATCGCCGTCGACGGGCACGGCAACATCTATGTCGGCGAATTGTCGGGCCGGACCTGGCCGCGCTTCTCCAAGGACCCGCCGCCAAAGCGTCTGCGGGTCATCCACAAGCTCGTCAAGACCGGCGCTTGATGCCTGCCCTCAGTGTGGCAGCGGCGGCAGGGGCGCGTCCGTCGCGAAGCGGAAGATCGTCGTCGAACGAAAATCCTGCCCTGGCTTCAGTTCCGTCGTCGGAAAATTGGGTTTGTTGGGACTGTCCGGGAAATGCTGTGTCTCGAGCGTGAACCCCTCGGTCTGGCGATAGGTCGTGCCCGACGACCCGACCACCGAGCCGTTCATGCCGTTGCTGGTATAGACCTGCACCCCCGGCTCGGTGGTGAAACAATCGATCACGCGGCCGGCGCGCGGATCATAACCGCGCGCGGCAAACGTCGCGCCGTCGCCGGGGCCTTTGTTCAGCACGAAATTGTGATCGTAGCCATGCGCATAGACCATCTGCTGGAACGCGCTGTGCAGCCGGGCGCCGATCGGCATCATCTGCCGGAAGTCGAGCGGCGTGCCTTCGACCGGCGCGATCTCTCCGGTGGGGATCAGATCGGGTCCAACGGGGGTGTAACGGTCGGCGTTCACCAGCAGCAGCTGATAGGCAACCGACCCCGACCCGTTGCCGGCCAGGTTGAAATAGGAATGGTTGGTGAAGTTGACCACCGTATCCTTGTCGGTGCTGGCGACGTAGGCGATCTGCAGGACATCGTCGTTGGTCAGCGTATAAGTGACGTGCGTCGTCAGTGTTCCGGGAAAGTTCTGGTCGCCATCCGGGCTGACATAGCTGAGGGTCGCCGCGACCCCGTTCGGTACGGTCAGCGGCGTTACTGTCCAGACCTGACGGTCGAGCGCGTTGGGGCCGCCATGCAGCGTATTAGGGCCATTGTTGGCGATCAGATGGTAGCTCTGGCCGCCCAGGGTGAACTGCGCACCGCCAATACGGTTGGCATAGCGGCCGGTGATCGCGCCGAAATGGCCGGGGAGCGTCTCGTATTCCCGCAAATTGTTGAGGCCGAGCACGATATCATCGGGCCGGCCCGCGCGATCGGGCACGTCGATTTCGGTGATCACACCGCCCAAGCTCAGGAAACGCACGCGCAGGCCGTGGTCGTTGGTCATCGTGAAGATCTCGACCGCCTGCCCGCCTTGCGTGGCGCCGTACGGCGCGTGGTCGAGCGTGGCGGTAGCGTTCGCCGTTCCGCCGGTGACCGAGACCGCTAGTGCTGCGGCGATTGCACAGGCGCGCCGCCTGCCCGCGCTGGGTTTCCCCTGCAGCTGGAACCGTACGCCACCGGTCAGGTCTGTCATGACATTCCCTTCCCACTAAGCGTGCGAGACCGCCGGCACGCGGGATTGGCGCGCCTGGCGCGCGACAAGGAATCCGATCACCAGGAGGTTGGCGAGATTGAAGAGCGCGCCGGCGGCGAATGCCGGCGCGTAGAAGCCGAAATGGTCATAAAGCGCACCGGCGAACCAGCCGCCAAACGCCATGCCGGACATGCCGGTGAACAATAAAGTCGGCACCCGCCAGGACGCCTCGGCTGACGGGAAGAGTTCGCGGATCGCCACGACATAGGCCGGGATGATGCCGCTGAACCCCAGGCCGTAGGCGGCCGAGACCGCAAACAACCCCGCCTCGTCTCGGGTCATCGTGAACGCCGCGATCGCCAGCGCCTGACAGGCCGACCCGGCGAGCACGGCAGCGAGCCCGCCGATCCGGTCCGTCAGCCACCCCCAGAACATCCGGCTGACAAAGGCGCAAGCGAGCAGCACGGACAGCATCGCCGCCCCGCGCGCCGCGGGGATGCCGAGGTCGCTGCAGAATGCCACGAGATGCCCTGCGGGCATTGCCATCGGCACGCAGCACAGGAACGACGCCGCGCAGAGCAGCGCCTGAACCAGATTTGGTTGCAACCGGAGGGCCTGAGCTCGGCGGTGCAGTTGGGCCACCGAGCCTTCCGTCCGGATCGGCGGCGGGGGCGGGCGCAACAACAACGCCAACGGCACGATCGCCGCTGCGATCACGACGGCGAACCCCACCATTGTCGCCTGCCAGCCGAAGGCGTCCATTCCGCGCTCGATGAGCGTCGGCCAGACCACGCCTGCGATATACTGCCCTGACGAGATCAAGGCGACCGCCGTCCCGCGCCGCCGGTCGAACCAGCGGCTGACATAGGTCACGAGTGGCGGGAAATGCGCGCTGTTGCCTAGAAATCCGATCAGCACGGCGCTGCCGAGCACCAGCGCCCAGGTCTGCCCGACTGCCGAAACCGCCAGGCCGAGCGCCGTCATCAACGCGCCAAAGATCGCAACCTGCCGCATTCCGATCCGATCGGCGATCCGCCCCATAAGGATGCCGCCGAGGCCGGTGCCGAGCCAGACCAGCGACGCAGCCAAAGCAACCACCGACCGGTCGGTTTCGAGAGAAGCTGCGATCGGCTTCAGACCCACGATGACGATCAGCGGTGCGCCGTAGGAAAATGAAAGGATGGCGAGCGTGATCGACGCCGCCACCCAGGAGGACCGACCTTCGACACTGGTCGGGTGGTGGCGAGATGTCACCACCCGCCGCTCACGGCCCAACTAAGAGCTCGGCGCAATGCCCTGCTTGAGCGGGGGACGCCGCAATTGAGCCGCCGCGCGGGATGCACTGGTCCGGCGGAAGGGTCGAGCCATGCTCGACCGAATCCGACAGCAGGTCAAAGGCGTGTTGTGCGTGCGGCTGGATCAGCTCGAGCTGCGGAAAGGTATCCTTGTAGGTCTCGATGTGGTTGCCGTTCTGCACTTCGTAGAGCCGGTATGCCGGGCGGCGACGGTGCTCGTGATCCCCTCCATCACTGTCTTCGGACAACGCGGCGGTAACAGCGCGTGCGTAGGCGCGCGCGTGCAAATTGATCGGCAGCAGCGCATCCATAGTTCCGGCCACCGTGATCAGGGGCTTGCCGATATTGCCCGTTGTCGCTATCGCGGCGACATCGGCGCCGACGTCCGAGGCCGACAGGCGGTCGACATAGCTGTAGGTTCCGGTGCCCGAACCGTAAGTGTCATAACTCGGGTCGAGCCGCTTCTGCCATTGGCATAGAGTAACTTCCCAAAACTGGGCCCAATAAAGACCCCACAGGGAGGTCGTGCCCGCCCCAGTCTGCGACACCAGGTCGGGCGGGTAGCCCGTCACGAGGATGTTTTTCGCTGCGGTGCTGCTCGAAGCGAAGCCGGAGGCGGCATAGTCGGGATAGTTGAGAATTGCCGGGGGCAGGGCGCTCAAGATATTCGGCGCCACCGCATCGACATACGTCCCTTCCCAGTCAATCCCCCCATCGTAGAGTTCGGGTGCAGTCTCGAGTGCGCGCCGCACTTGATAGCCGCCATTCGAGGTGCCGACCGCATAGGTGCGACGCGGATATCGGCCGTAATAGCCCGCGACGGCATGCTTTCCGATGCGAGCCGCCTCATTCATGAACTCGGTCCACCGTGTGAACGGCTGTCCCGGATCGTTGTCGTAGAAATGGACGAAGACCGCAGATGACGGATTGAGCCGGCACCCCAACGGATCGGCAGCCGTCGTCACGTAAAAGTTGAGAACGCCTTTGTTCTGCGAAACATAGGCGTAACCCTGCTGCAGTACGTAATCGCTCCAAGCGAAATCGCCGTTGAACTCGCTGCGCGTTCCCGAGGCGCCAGCGACGACGAGCTTGCCGTTCCATTGGTTCGGCAGCCGGAAGAGAATCCGCGCCTCGCCGGTCGGGTCGTCAGAAATGCGCGCATCCAGCTGAATTCCCGGAACGGCCTTTGTAATCGGCGTGCGGTTTGGCGGGTTCGGTGAGATCACATTGCGGTCTGTCTGCGGGGTGAAGGCGAAGGGCGGAAGACCCGGCAGAGAGTTGTTGGCCGGCGTCGTCGCGGGATTGTTGGTGGTGAGGTCGGCGCTAACGACGCAGCTTGCGTCGGCGACTTGGTGACCGAGCAGCGCAAGCAGCCGGTCGCACCCGCTTGCGGCTGCGGCCGACGTGCTGGCGGCGACCATCCCTCCGAACGCAAACAAAGCAAACCAGCGCATCCATCCCTCTCCTGTTGTGAGCCCGACCGCTCATTCTGGCCGCAATGGGCGCAGTTATAGAAATTTCGCTTCTCAGGCGATAGCCCGCTAAAGCTTATGGCTGCCGGTCCCCGGCGCGTGATCAGACTGGCTTGGGCACCGCTCTCAGGCCTAGAGTTGCGAGCAATCCAAGGAAAGGGAGAAACGCATGACCGCCTTCACTTACGACCACATCCATTTGCGCAGCCCGGATGCGGAAGCAACCGCCCGCTGGTACGAGAACATGTTCGGCGCCGAGATCATTCGCTCGGTGCAGTCGGACGGTAGGCCGCGCCTCGACCTCAATCTCGGGGGAGTGGCTGTCTTCATCGCGCAAGTTCCGCCGGAGCAAGCAGTCGCTGCGCCGCCCGAACCGCCTCATTTGGGGCTCGAGCACATCGGCCTGCGTGTCGACGGGATCGATCAAGTTGTCGTAGAGCTCAAGCAAAAGGGTGCCGAATTTACCGTCGAGCCCAAGACGATCAGGCCTGGGGTGCGGATCGCCTTTCTTCGCGGCCCACAGAATGTCCATATCGAATTGCTGGACAGAAACGCCGCCTGACATTTCCTCCCTCACCCGCGAGCAGGCGCTAGCAGAGGACACCTTCACCCGCCTCGCTGCGCTCGCCCCGAAGGGGCTTGGTGGGCGTGGGTGGCGATGCGGGCGGCGGGCCGCCCGAACCTGATCTAGGCGAGACGGACCCGGACGGCTTCGGGGCCTTTGCGGCCCTCGGCGATGTCGATCAGCACACGCTGGCCCTCATTGAGGGTGGCGACCCCGGATCGCTCGAGCACCGAGGCGTGGATGAACGCATCCTTGCCGCCATCGTCGCGAACGATGAAGCCGAACCCCTTTTGGGCATTGAACCACTTCACCGTGCCGGCTTCCTCGACGGTCGCTTCCGTAGAAAGTGGGGCACGGCCGGCTGCCGCCGGATAGGCCGACCGGCGTGGCGCGGGCGCCGACGCCGTGCTGCTGTCGACACTGAGGACTTCGGTGACCTGCGGTCCCTTTTGTCCCGGCGCCACGCGGATTTCGAGCGTTTCACCCGCCTGCACCGCGGTGATGCCGTTGCGTTCGAGCACGCTGGCATGGAGAAACGCATCCCCCGAGCCGTCCGTCAGTTCGACAAACCCGAAGCCTCTCTCGGGTTTGAACCATTTGACGACGGCGCGCACCGGCGGGCCGGATGGCACGTCGAAACGGGGCTGTGGGAAACGCGGGGCACCGCCAAATTCGCGGAGATGCGGGTCATACCCGTCGTCGTCGAAATCGCGGCGCCGGGTTTGACGGAAATTCCTGTCTCTAATCAAGTCAGCTTCCTGTCGAGTTGGTTCACGGCCAGTTCGGACCGCAGGAATTGATTGTTCCAAAAAATCGACGCCGGCGCGAGCGGATTAATTGTGACAAAGCCCACGAATAAAAAAACTTGCCCGGTTTGCCCGTCTTTCACCTCAAGCTCTCTACCCCAAGCCTCAGTCCGTCACGCTCGCTGCGCGATGTCCGGGCGCGATTTGCCGCTGGAACACCCGACGTTCGCCGAAGTTCAATTTGTTGCTGGGTCGAGCAGCCACGAAACGTAAAGTCGATGACGCGCCCGCTGGTGAAACGGCAGGTAAACTAACCATAGCGTCCGGCGGTGGACCGCGCTATATGACCGGCTGTTTTGGCTTCGCCCCAGCGGATTTGGAAGCAGGAGGTTGAAAGTATGCTCAGAAAACTCGCGATTGCGATCTGCGCGCTCGGCTTGTCCGCCGGCACCTCGATACTCGAGACACCGGCGCACGCACAGGGCGTCCAGGTGGGAACGCTCACCTGCAATGTCGCCAGCGGCTTTGGCTTCGTTTTCGGCTCTTCGCGGGCGATCAACTGCACCTTTTCGCCGGCAGGCGGGCCGCCGCAACATTACGTCGGCGCGATCAACAAATTCGGTGTCGACATCGGCTATCTGCAAGGCGGCGTCATCGTTTGGACAGTCGTCGCGCCGACCGCCAATCTGGCGCCGGGTTCGCTGTCAGGGACTTATGCCGGCGCCACCGGAAGCGCGACGGTGGGGGTCGGGGCCGGTGCCAACGTGCTGGTCGGCGGCTCCGGGAACTCGGTCGCGCTTCAGCCGGTCAGTATCGAAGGGACCACCGGTCTCAATGTCGCGGCCGGCATTGCGGAATTGACCCTGACTTTTCAACCGGGCTGAGCCGGGAGGAGCGCGCGGTCATCGCGCCCGCGCGCCCGCCACTTAATTGCACCCGCCGACCGGCGGGATAACCGTACAAAGCAAGTCGCACTTCCTTCCCGGATCACATTTCCAAGCGATCGGCCTGCTGCTGCTCGGAAAGTAACAGACACCGTTGCATTCCACGCTCGAGGACGAACGGTTAAGCTGGCTGACAACTGCTATAGCTTGGTCGTATTTCTGGATTTGCGCCTGAACTCTGCCAATGCTGGCGTGGTCGGCGGTAATGGTGTTGCCGACCACTTGCGCATCGGCGGCAGCGATGTTGCACGCGCAATAGAGCGCAGCCATTGACCGCATCAGAAGCCGCATCTCCGAACCCTCCCAGATTGATCGCCCGAAAGTAGTCCCGGCGGGCGGGCAGGGCAACGCTGGGTTCCGGGTTGCCCTGCGTGAAGGGTGGTCTAAGATGCCCGATCGAGGCCGATCGGCATTTCCTCTGGAGGACCTGGCATGATCACGAAATTTGACAGCCTGTTCGCGGGACACATCGACATGGAAAATGCCGGCTATGCCGGTACTCCGGTGAACGATCGTCGATTTCCCAACGAAGCCCTAGCCGGCGTCTTCGACAAGGCTCAGGCGATGGCCCAGTTGATGGATCGTGTCGGTTACAATGCCTTCTGGATGGCCGAGCACCATTTTCAGCACGAAGGCTATGAATGCATCCCGAATGTCCTGATGACGGCGCTGCATCTCGCCCATGTCACCAAGCGTCTGAAAATCGGCTGCGGCTTCAACATTACCCCGATGTGGCACCCGTTGCGGCTGGCCGAGGATTATGCCACCGCGGACATTCTGACCGGCGGGCGCATTATCTTCGGGGTCGGGCGCGGGTACCATACCAGGGAGGTCGAAACCTTCGGCTCGCCGCTGCTCGACCAGCAGGCGAACCGCGAGCTCTTCGAAGAGCAGGTCGACATCATCTTCAGGGCGCTCAACGAGGAGTCGTTCTCCCATCGCGGCAAGTACTACACCTTGCCGCCGGAAGTGCCGTATCGCGGCTACACACTCAAGGAGCTGACCGTAGTGCCGCGACCGTTGCGGCTCCCGGTCGAGTGCTGGCAGCCCATTCAGGGCGGCACGGCGCGAGCCATGGATTTTATGGCAAAGCACGGGATCAGGGGACTGATCGGTGGCGGCTCGGCCGAGGGCGGTGCGATGCACAGAGTGGTCCTTGGTTGGCAGGAAGCGCATGCGCGCCGCGGCCAGCATCTCGAACTGGGCGAGCGGCTGTGTTTCGGCTTCCATTTCTATCTCGCCAAAAACCGGGAACAGGGGATTCGAGAAGCCGCCAAATTCTATGAAGAGAACATGAAAATGTTTGGTGAGCTGCGGCTAGTGCGGGCCCTCAGCGACGAGCAAATCGAGATCATGCGCGATCCCAAGCGCGCCGCGACTGCAAAGCTGCCCCGGATCGAGGATGCCATTGCCAATGGCGGCTTCCTGTGCGGTTCGCCGGAGCAGGTCGTCGAGCATCTAAAAAGCCTCGAAAGGCGCTACCCCGGCCTCGACCGGGTGTCGGTCAGCTTGTCTGTCGGCGTGCCAAAAGCGGTATGCCTCGAACAGCTCGAGTGGTTCGCCTCCGAGGTGATGCCAGCCTTCGAGCAGGCGAAGGTCCGCGAGCCGGCAATGGCGAACTAGGCCGGGGGTGACCCTCACCCGCCTCCCTGCGCTCGGCACCCTCTCCCGCAATGCGGGAGAGGGGGGACCCAGCCCGCCAGGGCTGGGTGGGTGAGGGCTGCGCTAAGCGGCCTCGTCCAAGGTCGAGCATACATCGAGCGTGGTCGCGCGGCGCAGATCGCGCGGATATGAGTCATCGTGCGGTCGGCCGCGGTGCATCGTGCAGCGATTGTCCCAAATCACGAGGTCGCCGACCCGCCATTCATGGCTGTAGACGAATTCGGGTCGGGTGGCGTGCAGGTTGAGGTCGTAGAGCAGAATGCGGCCCTCGGGCACCGGCCAGCCGGCGATGTGCGACGCGTGCGCCGACAAATACAGGGTCTTGCGCTGCGAGCCGGGGTGACGGCGCACCAGCCGCTGTCGCGAGGGCGGATACTTCTCGCGCTCGCCGGGCAGAAACTCCGTGAAGCCGATCTGGCCCCGCGACCAGAAGACGTCGTGCTCGGCGACGAGCCCGTCGACTGCTTCCTTCATCGTCTCGGGTAAGGCATCGTAGGCCGCGCGCATGTCGGCAAATTCGGTCTCGCCGCCGCCCAGCGCGCTGGCCGGCGGCACGGCGACGGCATGCAGCATTCCGAGCACGACCGGTACGGGCATGTAGGACGCGTCGGTGTGCCAGATGCGATTGCCAAGGCTGTCGAGGCGCCGGCGGTCGTCACGTGCGCGCAGCCGGCCCTCTTCGTCGAGGTTCGAGATGTCGCCGATCTCGGGCAAAGCCAGCCGCCTTTTGCCGCCCTCGGCGGCGAACCGGCCGATTTCGAGCTTGCCGAATTTGCCGGCGAAATCGCGCAGCTGCTCGTCGCTCAGACGCTGGTCATGAAACACCAGCACGGCGTAACGGTCGATCGCCTCCCACAGGGCTCGCACGCCCGCCGGCTCGAGCGGTCGGGAGAGATCCATACCACTCACTTCGCCGACAAAAAGCGGATGCATTTGGCGAATTTCGATGCCCATGCGTTCGTTCCCTGATGCCGTGGTGACAATCCGCCTGCCCGTCGCTCAAGTCAATTAACCGGCGGATACCCAGTGGTATGCTGGCCCATTTCTTCACTCCGACGAATATGAGGTTCGGATGGCCCCACGACCGGAACCGTTCACCCTGAGAGTCCCCGACGAGGCAATCGTCGATCTCCGCGACCGGCTCGCCCGCACCCGTTTCCCAGACCAGGGACCAGGGGACCCGTGGGCGTACGGCACCGATATCGGATACCTTCGGCAGCTCGTGGAGTATTGGCACGGCACCTTTGATTGGCGCGCCGAGGAAGCGCGGCTGAACGCCTTTCCGCAATACACGACGCCGCTCTGCGGGATAGACCTGCATTTCCTGCACGTGCCCGGAAAGGGGCCCGCCCCGTGCCCGCTACTGCTGCTGCACGGCTGGCCGGGATCGGTCTTCGAGTTCCTGGAATTGATCCCGCGGCTCACCGACCCCGCGCGCTTTGGCGGCGACCCCGCGGACGCCTTCACCGTCGTCGCGCCATCCCTGCCCGGTTACGGCCTGTCGTTCAAATCGGGGCAGCCGCGCTTTGGCATCGATGAGATTGCCGACTGCGTCGCCGAGCTGATGCACGACACGCTGGGCTACACCCACTTTGCCGTCCAGGGGGGCGACTGGGGCGCCATCACCGCCTCGCGTCTCGGCTATGCCCATCCCGAGAAGCTGATCGGCATCCACCTCAACCTGCTGGCGATCCGGCGTGATCAGCAGGATCTGGCCAACCCCACTTCCGACGAGCAGGCGTATCTCGACCAGCGCGCGATATGGCTCAGAGACGAGACCGGCTACCAGTGGATTCAGGGGACCAAGCCGCAGACGCTCGCCTTCGCCCTCACAGACTCCCCGGTCGGACTGGCCGCGTGGATCGTCGAGAAGTTCCGCACCTGGTCGGATTGCGGCGGCAATGTCGAAGCCGCGTTCACGCGCGACCGGCTGCTCGCGAATATCTGCCTTTATTGGTTCACCGGCGCGATCGGCTCGTCTTTTTGGCCCTATTACGCGGTCAGGCACCGGCCGTGGCCCATTCCCGATGGACAGACCATCGACGTCCCGGCCGGGTATGCCCAGTTCCCGGCCGAAATCCTGCGTCCGCCGCGTTCGCTGGCGCAACGGACCTACACCGATATCCGGCGCTGGACCGTGATGCCGCGCGGCGGCCATTTCGCCGCCTTGGAGCAGCCGGAGGCGCTCGCCAACGAGGTGCGCGAGTTCTTCCGGCCGCTGCGGCGTCCATAACCGAGCCAGCCCATGGCGCGGGTCATCGGCGTGGCGACGGTCGCCATCTGGGTCTATCTGCTGTTCTTTCGCGGCGGTTTTTGGTGGTTGCCATACCGGCCGGCGCCGATCGCGGCGGGCGCTGGCGGGCGATCCGTCGTTGCGGTGATCCCGGCACGCGATGAGGCTGCGGTGGTCGGGCATGCGGTCGCCTCGCTGCTGGCGCAAGATTACGGCGGCAGCTTCCACATCGTGGTGGTCGACGACCAGAGCAGCGACGGCACCGCCGAAGCGGCCCTCACCGCGGTCGCGGCGGACGCCTCGGGCCGGCTGACGATCTGCCGCGGAAAGCCCATTCCGCCAGGGTGGACCGGCAAGCTTTGGGCAATGTCTCAAGGGATTGAAGCGGCTCGGTCCATCCGGCCTGATTATTTTCTACTGACAGACGCCGACATCGTCCACGATCCCGGCAATTTGCGTGCGCTTGTCTCGCGATGCGAGACCGAGAGTTACGATCTCGTGTCGCTGATGGTCCGGCTGCACTGCCGAAGCGTTTGGGAGACGCTGCTGATCCCGGCCTTCGTGTTCTTCTTCTTCAAGCTCTATCCGCCGCGCTGGGTGGCCGATCCGGCCCGCCGCAGCGCGGGCGCGGCGGGCGGCTGCATGCTGATCCGGGCCACGACGCTGGAGCGGATCGGTGGGATCGACAGCATCCGCGGCGAGATCATCGATGATTGCGCTCTCGCCCGGCGGGTCAAGTCGGTCGGCAAGGTGTGGCTCGGCCCGGCCCGGCACACCACCAGCATCCGAGAATACCGGTCCTGGCGCCCGATCTGGGACATGGTCGTGCGCAGCGCCTTCGCGCAGCTCGACTACTCGGGCGTCATGCTGGCGCTCACTCTATTGATGCTGAGTTTGACCTATCTGGCGCCGCCGTTGCTGGTGCTGTCGTCGCAGCCGGCGGCACTGTTATGCGGCGGATTTGCCTGGTTCGGCATGAGCATTGCGTTTCTGCCCACTTTGCGGGCCTACGATGCACCGCGCTTGATTGCTTTGCTGCTGCCCCTCATTGCGCTCTTCTACGTCGCAGCGACCGTCGCCTCGGCGGTGTTGTACTGGCGCGGCCGCGGCGGATATTGGAAGGGACGCGTCCAGGCGCCCGCGCCCGACAGCACCTAATGCAACTGGCGGGGCAACGCGGCGATGGCGTCGTCGATCAGCGCGGCGCCGCGCCGTTCGTCGAGCGAGGCGGCGATGACCTGACGCGAAGCGGCGATCGCAACGTCGACGGCGATCGCGCGGATCTCGGAGATCGCCCTCGCTTCTTCCTGCGCGATCCGTTCCTGCGCCAGTTGTTGGCGCCGGCTTAAGCTAGTTTCGAGGTCGCGCAGCGACCGCGCCGCGATCCGCTCGGCCTCCTCCTTGGCGTGGGTGATGATCGCCTGCGCCTCGGCCGCTCCTTGTTGCTGTTGGCGCTGATAGGCGGCGAGCGCCTGTTGCGCCTCATCGCGCAGGTTGCGCGCCGCGTCCAGCTCCTGCCGGATGCGCTCGGTGCGCGAGTCGAGCGCCCCGACAATGGCTCGCCGCATCGGCTTCCAGACGACGACAAAGAAGATCGCGACGGCGAGGAGGACATAGAACTCCGGATCGCCAAAGAGATGGGCCATCAGCTGGCCCGCTCGCCGAGCGCTCGGTCGACCGCGGCGGCGAGATTGGCCGGATCGGCGGCCGAGCCCGTCACCTTCTCGGTGACCGAACGGGCGACCTCGGTCGCGATGCCGGGCATCTCGGCGAGAGCACGCTGCTTCGCCGCAGCGATCTGCCGCTCGGCCTCGGCGGTCTGTCGCCCGAGAGCGTCGCTTAGCCGGCGCTGGCGTTCGGCCGCTTCCGCCGCCATACGGTCGGTCGTCTCCTTGACCGCGGCCTGAGCCTCCTCGCGGGCTTTTGCGAGGGCTGCCTGATAAGCAGCCAGCACCGCCTCCGCCTCCGATTTCAGCTGCGCCGCCCGCGCCAGATCGTCATCGACCCGGCGGCGGCGTGTCTCGATGGCGCCACCGACCCGCGGCAGCCCGATCCCCGCCATCAGCAGGTACAGGATCACAAATGTGATAGCGAGCCAGACCAGTTGCGGAACAAAGGTCGATACTTCGAGCTGCGGCATCGCCTTAGCCTTGGATTCCCGAGGGAGCAGCCCCTCTCCGCCCTTCAGGGGGGAGAGGGAGGGGCCCATGCCGAAGGCGTGGGAGGGTGAGGTGGGCGGGGCTGCAAACCGGCAAGACCGCCCCCTCACCCTTCCCTCTCCCCCGGCCAGCGGGGGAGAGGGTAAAACGCTGAAGGGGCATAGGACGGAAGAATCTCAAAATACGAAGAGGATCAGGAAGGCGATGGCGAGGCCGAAAAGGCCGGTCGCTTCGGCGAGCGCGAAGCCGAGAAACGCAAAGGGCTGCACCTGGCCTTGCGAGGCCGGGTTGCGGGCAACCGAGTTTATCAGCGCCGAGAACACATTGCCGATGCCGACACCGGCTCCGACGAGCGCAATGCAGGCAAGGCCGGCCCCGATCATTTTGGCGGCAGCGAGATCCATAGTGGTTTTCCGTTGGTTGAAGGGTGAGGCGAAGCGATTTTAATGCAGATTAATAGCCTCGCTCAGATAAAGGCAGGTGAGGATGGCAAATACATACGCCTGCAACACCGCCACGAGGAATTCCAGACCGACGAGGAGGACGTTGATACCGGTAGGAAAGAATGCGAACAACCCGATGCTCGCTGCAAAGCCGCCGAAAATCGCCAGCATCGTGTGTCCGGCCAGCATATTCGCGAAGAGCCGGATCGACAGAGTGAACGGGCGGATGAAATAGGATAACAGCTCGATCGGCACCAACAGCAACAGCAGAAATTTCGGCACCCCGTGCGGCACGAAGAGGCTGAGGAAATGGAACCCGTGCCGGATGATACCAATCGTCGTGACCAAGATGAACACGACCGCGGCGAGCGCGAAGGTCACGATGATCTGGCTGGTCGTGGTGTAGCTGTAGGGGATCATTCCCAACAGGTTGGCAAACAGAATGAAGGCGAATAGCGTAAAGACGAAGGGAAGGAATTGCCGCCCGCCCTGCCCGATATTGCTGTCGACCATATCGGCGACGAACTCATAGAGCATCTCGGCAACCGATTGCCAGCGGCCCGGAACCAGCGCCGCACGGCGGGTAGCGAGCACCATCAGCGCGGTGACGGAGACGACGGCGATGGTCATCATCAGCGCAGCGTTCGTGTAAGAGACGTCGAGCCCGCCGATATGGATAGGGATTATGCGCGCGATTGCGAATTGCTCGAGCGGATGAAGTTCTATTGCCACATCAGTTCTCGTCGTCGTCCCACGCGTCCTGGTTCGATCGCGGGGCGGGGGCGCCTTCGCCGGGCCGCCGATACCCCACAGGGGTGCTGATGCCGGAGACTGCGCGATAGACGTTCAGCATACCGGCGGCAACCCCGAGAAAGAACAGCACGATGATGCCCCATGGCCGAGTGCCGAGCCAGCGATCGATTGCCCATCCCAGCGCCGTCGCGACACCGATCGCGGCCACCAGTTCGATGCCGATGCGCAGCCCAAGCCCCAGGCCCTGCTGCATGGCCGAACGATCACCAACCGCCGGCTGTCTTCGAACATGCTGCGCGCGTGCCTTGTCGATTCGTCCGCCAAGCCGCGCCAGCGGGTCCGGCGGCTCGCGCTCGCTCATCTAGGGAAGCGCCGCACCGCGGTTGAAAGGCGGCGCAACATAGTGACACCCTGGAACCCTGTCAACGAAGCGACGGGCTTCAGGTGGCGTCTCCACCTCAGATCGGCCGAACCAACGCATGACGTTTACGACCGGCACTGAGCTTCAACACGCCCTTCTCGTCGAGATCCGCTGCGGTTACGAGCTTCGTCTCGTTCTCGACGACCCTGTCGTTGACCCGCGCGCCGCCGCCGCGGATCAGCCGCCGGGCTTCGCCATTGGACGCGGCGAGGCCGGTGAGGCTGAAGAGCTCAAAAGCAGGCATGCCGCGGGCCAGTTCGTTGCGGGGCACTTCGATCTGCGGCAATTCGCTGCCGCTGCCGCCGCCCTCGAAGACGGCGCGCGCGGTCTCGGCGGCAGCATTGGCGGCTTCCCCGCCATGGCAGAGCGCCGTGGCCTCAGTGGCCAGGACCTTTTTTGCCTCGTTGACGTCGCCGCGCTCCAGCCGCTCGATTTCGGCGAGATCCAGCTCTGTGAAGAGGCGCAGAAAACGCCCGACATCGTCGTCCTCGGTGTTCCGCCAAAACTGCCAATATTCGTAGGGCGACAGCCGCTCGGCATTGAGCCAGATGGCGCCCTGCGCAGTCTTCCCCATCTTCACGCCGGAAGCGGTCGTGATAAGCGGGGTCGTCAGGCCGAACAGGGCGCGTCCGTCCGCCCGCCGCGCGAGCTCGACGCCGGCGACGATGTTGCCCCATTGATCGGAGCCGCCGATCTGCAGCTCGCATTGATAGCGCCGGGCCAGCTCTCCGAAGTCGTAAGCCTGCAGGATCGGGTAGTTGAATTCGAGAAAGCTTAAGGGCTGGTCGCGCTCGAGCCGAAGCCGGACGCTGTCCAGCGTCAGCATCCGATTGACCGAGAAATGGCGCCCGACATCGCGCAGCAGCGGAATGTAGCGCAGCGCGTCGAGCCAATCGGCATTGTTGACCATGACGGCCTCGTCCGGCCCGTCGCCGAACTTCAGGAACTTCGCGAAAACAGTGCGGATCCCCGCCATATTGCGGGCGATTTCGGCATCGTCGAGCAGCTGTCGTGCCTCGTCCTTCCCAGAAGGATCGCCGATCCGCGTCGTGCCGCCGCCCATCAGCACGATCGGCTTATGCCCACATCTCTGAAAGAGGCGCAGCAGCATGATCGACACCAGGCTGCCGACGTGAAGGCTATCCGCCGTGCAGTCATAGCCGACATAGGCTACAACGCGGCCGACAAGCAACCGCCCGTCGAGCGCTTCCATGTCGGTGCATTGATGGATGAAGCCGCGTTCGAGCGCGGTGGCGAGAAAGGGGGAACGAGGTGTGGACATGGCCGTGTCATCTAACATAGGCGCGCCGGACGGGCCACAACACTCCCCGTGCCCTGGCAGCGCAAGCCGTCACCTCGCGCCGCTTGCGGGGAGAGGTCGGAAGCCGCGCTATGGGCGGCTTCCGGATGAGGGGCAACCTCCGCCTCACCTGCAAACGCTGTGCGGTCGGCAAAGGCCCCTCACCCCAACCCTCTCCCCGCAAGCGGGGCGAGGGAGTGAGTCACGGTTCTGGCCCGTCCCTGCCAATTCCTTCGCAGGCTCGAAAGAGGGTATCGAAGGCGGCAGGTCTCCTTCGCCTAACCTCGGCCCCCGCTTTCGAGGAGGTGGCGATAATGCCGCTAAGCCGGGTCGACATTCGCCACGGCTGTGGCGCGCGATCGGATTGATGAGCGGCA
The DNA here is from genome assembly GCA_963732095.1 of uncultured Alphaproteobacteria bacterium. Lineage (GTDB taxonomy): Bacteria > Pseudomonadota > Alphaproteobacteria > ATCC43930 > CGMCC-115725 > AP-15. The sequence continues at coordinate 40,551 of CAVSZA010000040.1, read as the reverse complement.
CCTCGCTCGACGGCATCGATGTCGCGATGATCGAGACGGACGGTCGCGACCGGGTGATCGCGGGGCCAGCGCTGACCGTTCCCTATCCGCCGGATTTCCGCGAGAGGCTGCGTTCTGTGCTCGGCGGCATCGGCCCGATTGCCGAAGTCGAGGAGGCGTTGACCAAACTGCATGCCGAAGCCGTCGAGCGGCTTTTGCTGGACCACACCGGAGCTGCTGCAGAGGTGATCGGGTTCCACGGCCACACGGTCTTGCACCGCCCGGCCGAGCGCCGCACCTGGCAAATCGGCGACGGTGCCCGGCTCGCGCAACGGCTCGCAATAGATGTCGTGGCGGATTTCCGCGCGGCCGATGTCGCGGCCGGCGGGCAGGGGGCGCCGCTGGCCCCACTCTTTCATGCCGCGCTCGCGGCACCGCTCGCCAAGCCGATCGCCGTCCTCAACGTCGGCGGCGTCGCAAACGTGACCTGGATTGGGGAGGGGTCGGAAATCCTCGCCTTCGACACCGGACCGGGCAACGCGCTGATTGACGATTGGGTGCGCCGGCACACCGGCGCTGCGGCCGACCTGGACGGCGCGCTCGCGCGCGCCGGTGACATTTCGGCCGCTGATGTCGATCGCTTCCTCACTCTTCCCTTTTTTCACCGAGCTCCGCCCAAATCGCTCGATCGCGACGATTTCCTTGCAGTCATGCCAGCCGGCCTTTCCCTGGAGGATGGCGCGGCCACCTTGACCGAAATGACGGCGGCGGCGGTCGCGGCGGCAACGCGCCATTTTCCTGCTCCAGCGCGGGAATGGCTGGTCACCGGCGGCGGCCGGCACAATCCTGGGCTCATGAAAGCCCTGCGCCGTCGTCTCGAAGCAACCGTGCGACAGGTGGAGGCCGTCGGCTGGCACGGCGATGCGCTCGAGGCGCAAGCCTTTGCCTATCTCGCGGTACGTTCTGTCCTGGAATTGCCGCTCAGCCTGCCCTCGACGACAGGCGTGCCGCAGCCGACCTGCGGCGGGAGTATGTTCAGAGCCCCTCTCCCGCACCTTGGAAGAGGGGCTTATTCGCTTAGTGGGTGACGAGCCGCCGCTCGATCGCGGCGGCCTTGATCGCCTTTTGCAGCTTTTCGAAGGCGCGGACTTCGATCTGCCGCACGCGCTCGCGCGAGATGCCGTATTGCTGCGAGAGGTCTTCGAGGGTGGTCGGGTTTTCCCGTAAGCGCCGCTCGGTCAAGATGTGGCGTTCGCGGTCGTTAAGATGTGTCATCGCCTTTTCGAGGAGATCGCGGCGGAGACCGAGCTCTTGCCGCTCGCCGAGCCGCGTCTCCTGGCTCTCACTCTCATCGACGAGCCAATCCTGCCATTCGCCCTCGCTGTCGGACCGCAGCGGCGCGTTCAGCGAATGGTCCGGGCTCGCCAACCGGCGGTTCATGCTGATGACGTCGGCCTCGGGAACATCGAGCTCGGTCGCGATCTTCTTCAAATTCTCCGGCGAGAGGTCGCCTTCTTCCATCGCCTGCAATTGACCCTTCAACTTGCGCAGATTGAAGAACAGCTTTTTCTGCGCCGCCGTGGTGCCCATCTTAACAAGCGACCAGGAATGCAGGATGTATTCCTGGATCGCGGCGCGGATCCACCACATGGCATAGGTCGCCAGCCGAAAACCGCGATCCGGATCAAACCGCTTGACCGCCTGCATCATGCCGACATTGCCCTCCGAGATCAGCTCGGAGAGCGGCAGCCCGTAGCCGCGATAGCCCATGGCGATCTTGGCGACCAGGCGCAGATGACTCGTAACCAGTTTGTGCGCGGCCTGGGGATCCTCGTGCTCCTTCCAACGCTTGGCGAGCATGTATTCCTGCTCGGGCTCGAGCATCGGAAATTTCCGGATCTCCTGTAGGTACCGCGTCAGGTTTCCTTCCGAAGAGATGGAAGGTACCGAAAGAGTGGCCATTGACGATTGTTGCTCCGTTTCAGGTCGGTGATGGGCTAACGCTCGAAGAAAGCGTCCCGATCCCCCGACGCCCATATCCTACTAATATAGTCGGATTTTGTCCAGTTTAAAGTTGCTCTAAACTACGCGCCAGTTCCCGCAGGTCCCCTGGAAGCGGGCTCTCAAAGCGCAAAGGCCCTTTCTCGACGGGATGCGTGAAGCCGAGCAGTCGGGCGTGCAGGGCTTGACGCGCGAAGGCGGCAATCCGCTCGCCCGTCGGCCCAGCGCGAGCTACCGATCGCCCGGCACGCGTGCCATAGACCGGATCGCCGATCAGCGGGTGTCCGAGATGGGCAAAATGGACCCGGATCTGGTGTGTCCGACCCGTAGCCAGGCGGCATTCGATTTGCGCCGCATGGAGACTGAATGTGCGCTCGATCCGGTAGCGGGTGATCGCCGGTTTGCCCTTTTCTTTCGCGACAACTGCCATCTTTTTACGGTTGAGGTTGCTGCGGCCGATGTTGCCGGAGATTTCGCCCGCCGGCGCGGACGGGACCCCCCAGACAAAGGCAGTGTACGCGCGATCGATGCGGCGTGCGGCAAAATCGCGCGACAAGCCATGGTGCGCCGCCTCGGTCTTGGCGACGACCATCAGGCCGCTGGTGCCCTTGTCGAGCCGATGCACAATACCCGGCCGGCGGACCCCGCCGATGCCGGACAAGCTCGCGCCGCAATGGGCCAGCAGCGCGTTGACGAGAGTGCCGTCGGGATTCCCCGGGGCGGGATGGACAACCAAGCCCACCGGTTTGTCGATGACGATCAGGTGTGCATCCTCAAAGCGGATATCGAGCGCGATCGGCTGCGCGACCGGCGCGGCATCGTCAATCTGCGGGAGAATTACGACGAAATTCTGGTCATATCGCACGCGCACCGACGGATCGCGCAAAACAGCTCCCTCATGGGAGACCTGGCCCATCTCGATCAGGCGCTTCAGCCTCGTCCGCGACAGCAGCGGCAGGTGCTGCGCCAGCACGCGGTCGAGCCGCTGTCCCGCATCGGTTTCGCCGGCCCGGATCACGGTTGCGGGAGCATCAGGCGTCATCGGAAACTAGGCGCATGCGCGCGCTCAAGATCCTGGTCGTCGCGATGGGCGTGATGCTGGTCGTCGGGTTTGCCGCTCTGGTCGCGCTCGTTGCCGGCAGGGTCTCGCGCGGCGGACCCGCCGGCACGGCTGCTCACGGGTTCGCTGCCTCGCCGATAGACATTCCGCGCGGCGCTCGCATCGAGGCAATGACGACCGGGTCGGATCGACTGGTCCTCGCGCTGGAGTTGCCCGACGGCGGGAGGCAGCTCGTCGTCATCGACCTGGCGAAGGGCGTTCGCCTCGGAACGATCGAATTGCACCAAGTTCCATGAAGTCGCAATTCGGCCTCGTGCGCGGGTCGGAGGCCGCCGTGATTTCCTACACCGGTCGAATTGCGGCTCTGCCGGACTAATTCCGCCGCGCAGAAAATACCGTCTTGAAAGCTGAAGCATTTATTCCGAACTTCTCGCCGACTTCCGCTGTTCGCCAAGCCGGAACCGAATTTTGAGCGACCATGCGCTCCTCGCCACCACCGGCCTGCACGACCGTTCACGAAAGCCCTTCACTGACCACCTGATGCTCACCCCAGTTCGCGCCAGCGGCCGGCTCCGATGACGTTGCTGCCACCCACAAGACATTCTTGCTCGGCGGTTCCCCTTAAACGGGAAGCCGCTTTTTGATTTCCGGAATGCCGAGGTAGCTCGATATGGGGAAGAAAACCAACGGTGCGAGACCTGCCGCCAAGGCTCACATGGCCCACACCGGCTCGACCAGCCCGGATCTCGACCATGCGGAACCGGACAGGCGCATCGGTGCGCGAACATTGGGTCCTGTCTCGGATCTCGAACGTCACTTGCCTTCCGACTGGTGGCGCACCCTGTTCAACTCGCTCTACCTCGAAACCGACGGCGACATCATCGAGAACGACCGCAACACGGCCGATGAGGTCGATTTGCTGGTTCGGAGCGTGGGGCTCGAACGCAATGACCGGATCCTGGATTTGTGTTGTGGGCAGGGTCGGCACTCACTTGAGCTCGCCCGCCGAGGCTTTCCCAATGTCACCGGTCTCGATCGTTCGCGCTATCTGATACGCCTCGCCCGCAAGCGCGCCAAGCAGCGCAACCTCCAGGTCTCGTTTCACGAAGGCGATGCGCGGCGGTTTCGTCTCGGGGACGGCGACTTTCACTGCGTCTGCATCCTGGGAAACTCCTTCGGCTATTTCGAGCGCCCCGAGGATGACCTCGCCGTGCTCGAAGCGGTCAACCGCGCCCTCGCCTCCGGCGGATCGCTCGTCATGGATTTGATGGATGGCGACTGGATGCGCCATCATTTCGAGCCGCGTTCCTGGGAGTGGGTCGATCAGAACCATTTCGTCTGCCGCGAGCGCGACCTCGCCGGGGACGGCGACCGGCTGATCAGCCGAGAGGTCGTCGTGCACGCCGAGCGTGGCGTTATCGCCGACCAGTTTTATGCCGAGCGCCTCTATTCGAAGGAACGCCTTGAGGCGCTGCTGACCGGCGCCGGGTTTGCCAATGTCCGCTTTCATTCGCTGCTAGCGCCGGATTCGCATCGCAACCAGGATCTGGGCATGGTGGCCCACCGGCTGTTTGTGACCTGCGAGGCGCCGCGCCGGGCGCGCCGGTTGCCGCACCGCGCCGCGCTGTTCTCCGACGTCACCGTCATCCTCGGCGATCCGCGCCTGCCCGATCCGGTCAAACGGGACGGGCGCTTTGGTGAGGAGGACATCGAGACGATCGACCGGCTCAAAACCGCGCTGCGCGAACTCCCCGATTACCGCTTTCGTTTTGTCGACAATCACGCCTCTCTGCTTGCCGATCTCAGGGCGAGCCGCCCGCATTTCGTCCTCAATTTCTGTGACGAGGGCTTCAATAACGACGCCTTCATGGAAATGCATGTGCCGGCCTTGCTGGAAACGCTCGATATCCCCTACAGCGGCGCCGGGCCCAGCTGCCTCGGCCTGTGCTACAACAAGTCGTTGGTGCGCGGTATCGCCCAGGCGATCGACGTCCCGGTGCCGGCCGAGACCTATTTCAACTCGGACGATCTGGCAGCGACGATCCCGTCGGTGTTCCCGGCTTTGATCAAGCCAAACTATGGCAACTCATCGATCGGGATCACCAAGGATGCGGTGGTTCATACCTGGGAAGCGGCGATTACCCGCCTCGGCCACCTGCGCGAGCAGATGCCGGGCTGCCCGATCCTGATCCAGGAATTCCTGACCGGTCCCGAATATTCGATCGGGATCATCGGCAATCCGGGACAAGGTTACCGGGTTTTGCCGCCGCTCGAGGTCGATTATTCACGGCTCGACCCGGCGCTGCCGCAACTGCTGCCCTACGAGTCGAAATGGATCCCCAACTCGCCTTACTGGACACAGATCGGCTACCGCGAGGCGCGGCTCGACGAAGAAGCGCGCCGCAAGATCGTCGATTACTCGAACATTCTGTTCGAGCGGCTCGGCTGCCGAGACTATGCCCGCTTCGATTTCCGCGCCGATGCCGATGGCGAGATTCGGCTGCTCGAGGTCAACCCGAACCCTGGCTGGTGCTGGGACGGCAAGCTCAATTTGATGGCCGAAATGGCGGGGCTGCGCTACTCGGACCTGTTGAAGTTGATCATCGAAGCCGCCCAGGAGCGGGTCGCCGCGCAGCACCCAGGCCTCGTCATCCCGCTCGCCGACCGGCGCGCGCAGCGCACAGCCGGCCGACGCGGCTGAGACGCGTCATTAAAGCTTCATTTTTCCGAAATCGCCCTTGCGTCGCCCGCAGATCGGCGTATTTATCGGGGTCTTGACGCACTCGCACGTGCCTATGGCCCATGGTGGTTATGCAACGACGTAACGCGTCCTTTTTGGCAGCCCGGCCCAGCAAATCGCCATGGGGCCGGTCCCGAGAGGGAGGACGGTATGGTTGCTTTCCGATCAAGGGGCGGCGTGGCGCCCTGCCCTGACGCCAACCTTCGCGGGACGCGTTTGCGCGGGCGGGGTACCCGGGTCATCGATCCGAGTAGTTTAGGCTAATCCGCAAAATTTCTGCCGGGCGGCCTCGATGAGGCCGCGCCGGTATTCGTTTCGGTTTCGCGTTCGCTGAACCGAGGCTGCGCCCTGTGGGATGCCCGGGGTGAGGTCTTGGTCGTCCGTGCAGCGCCACCGACTGCGTTTAGCCGCCTCGCAATAAGGATGACCGGCTGATGAGCGAGAGGATCGCCCGTTTTCTTGCCGAGCAAACCCCCGAAACCCCTTGCCTCGTCGTCGATCTCGACCTGATCGTCGCGGCCTATGATGCGCTGCGGCACTATTTGCCGCTCGCTCGGATTTATTATGCGGTTAAGGCGAACCCGGCCGCCGAGATCGTCGGCGTGCTCAGCCGAAAGGGCGCCAGTTTTGACGTCGCGAGCCGCGGCGAAATCGGGCTTTGCCTCGGCAACGGCGTTGCCCCCGACCGGTTGTCCTTCGGCAACACCATCAAGAAGGAAAAGGATATCGCCTACGCCTATCAGGCCGGGGTGCGGCTGTTTGCCTTCGACAGTGCTCACGAGCTCGAAAAGCTGGCGCGCGCGGCCCCCGGCGCAAGGGTCTTCTGCCGGATCCTCGTCGCCTGCGACGGCGCCGAATGGCCGCTGTCGCGCAAATTCGGCTGCGCGCCGGAGATGGCGGTCGAATTGCTGCGCCAGGCCCGCAGCGCCGGACTCGATCCTTACGGGATTTCATTCCATGTCGGCTCGCAGCAGACCGATCTCGGGCAATGGGACGGCGCAGTCGGTACGGCGGCGCGGATGTTCTCGGCCCTCGCCGAGGCCGACATCAATCTGCGCATGGTCAATATCGGCGGCGGCTTCCCCGCACGTTACAGCGGCGAAGTGCCGGGGGTCGAGCGCTATGCCCAGGCGGTGATGACGGCGATCACACGGCATTTCGGCAATGACTTGCCCGAGATCATCATCGAGCCGGGACGCTCGCTGGTGGGCGATGCCGGCGTCATTCAAAGCGAGGTCGTTCTGATTGCCGAAAAAGGCGGCGGCGACGACCGGCGATGGGTCTATCTCGATGTGGGCAAGTTCAACGGGCTGGCCGAGACGATGGACGAGAGCATCAAATACCGCATCGCGACGCCGGGCCGCCGCGGGTCGGCCGGTCCCGTCGTCCTCGCCGGTCCGACCTGCGACAGCGCCGACATCCTCTACGAGAAGACCGAATACCGGCTGCCCCTGGCTCTCCGCGTCGGCGACAAGGTCGAGATCCTGTCGGCCGGCGCCTACACGGCGAGCTACGCTTCGGTCGGGTTCAACGGTTTCGACCCGATCCGGACCTACTGCATCTGAGGGCGGGGCGCAGCGCTGGCGACCTCCTGCGCCAGCTTGCGCAGCATCGCATCGGCGAAGCTGCCGATATCTCGCGCAGCAACGATAAACGCGCCAGGGCCGCCGATCACGTTGCGTCGGTAATACGCCTCGAGCCACGGCTCCTCGGTGAGGATTGCGAGCCCGTTGATCGAAATCCCCGCCGCGATGACGCGGTCACGCGCCGCGGTCGGAGGCAGGCCGAAATTGGCAATGCCGTCACCAGAGATGTCGATGACCCGGCGCGGCGCCGGCTCGGGCATATGCTCGAACGCAGCGGCGGCGGCGAGCAGCGCCGGACCGATCGCGGTCAGCCCTTCGGAACTGCGCTTCGTCACACGGACGGCGGCGGCGAAGGCGGCGGCGCTATCTGCATCCGCGACCCGTGTCCACCCGACCGTGACCGCGATGCGGTCGGGATCGGACCATTCGAGCACCAGCGCTTCGATGCCCCCGGGAACCGCAGAGATCGCATTAACGAGGCGCGGGTTCTCGAACGCACGCGCAATGCCGTTGCGCTGCAGGAGATAGGAATCGGCCGTAACGCTCACTGACACGTCGACCGCGAGCACCAGCGCAAGACCGGCACCGGCAGCCGGCGCCGGTCCGGCCAGCAGCGCAGCTGTAATCAGGAGCCATCTGGATGCGCAAAATACCCATCGCTTTCCCGTGGGCCGGCAGCCCACGGACTTGATCCGTGGGGAAAGCCGGGACCCATGGGCCTGGCGCCGCGAACTTTCCAAACAAGCGTACAGCTTATCGATGACGACAGTCACGTGCGGGGGGGAGGCGATTGAGGGTAACCTATTGCAATTCCTCAATGGATTTTGAGCCGGATTCTCAGGAACGCGGCCGGCGGTTTCGGGCGCGCAGCAAGCGGTACCAAATCGCGAGAGCAAGAAGAACGGCGAGCACGCCGATCACGAGAAACGGCGAAATCCGGCTCTGCGGCTGCTGCAATTCGCCGCCGACACGGATCATTACCCGCGCGACCTGATCGGCGCCCTTCGCCTCGGCGCTCCAGAAGCCGTCCTGATCGGCCTCGAAAACAAATTTGCCTTGAGCGTCGGTGCGCCCGGTGATCGCGGGAGTTTTACCGTCGCCAGGGGGGAACACCTGCACTTCGGCGTTCGCCAGCGGCTTCCCATCCTGGGTCGCGAATTGCACCGTCACCTCGTGCGTCGCAAACAGGTCGAACGCGATCGCAGGGGATGGCGTGAGCAGAAGCGCTGTTGTCAGAGTGAAAACGACAACAAAGGCGAACCTGAGCATGCGATAAAATAGGGTTCTCTTGATCTGGCGCCAGTGACAAGCCCCGTAATGCCTCAGTCCGAATTTCCTTTTCGACCCCTCAACCCTCCCGGCGGTAACGGCTCTTCCTGCCCCTAAGCCGTCATCTCAGCGTGCAGCGTCTCGGTTGCGCTGGGTGGCTTAGCCGTCATTTCTGAACCGGTTCGCCGTTGTCATTCGATGACCTCGTCCGCCTGGGCCAACAGCAATGGCGGTACAGTGAGACCGAGAGCCTTGGCAGTGTTGAGGTTGATGATCAGTTCGAACTTGGTCGGCCGCATCACCGGCAGGTCCGCCGGTTTTTCGCCTTTGAGAATGCGCCCGACATAGAGCCCGACTTGTCGGTAAGCGTCAACGGTATCGGGGCCGTAACTCATCACTCCACCTCCGGCGGCGTATTCACGAAACGAGTAAGCCGTCGGCAGCCGATATTGGGATTGCAAGGCCAGAAGCTTTGCGCGGCGCGTATCGAAGAACGGAGCGGTCTCGATCGCGAGCGCACCGATGTGCTGCTCCACTCCAGTATCGAAAGCCTTTTCGATTTCGCCATCGCTGTTGGCGCCGAGGATTAGCACCCGCAGGTTTAGCGCCAAGGCGGCTTCTTCTACGGCCCGCTGCTGCGCCTTGGTCCATGAAAAAGCAGGATTCACCAGGAATCCAATCGTCGTTGCCTGCGGCACCAGATCATGCAGCAGGCCGACCCGCTTGCCTTCCAACTCTCCCCCCATGATATCGATGCCCGTGATGTTTCCCCCCGGCCGGTTGTAACTCTCAACAAGGCCGAGCTGTACGGGATCGCCCATGGAAAAGACGATCGGGATCGTCGAGGTTGCTGCCTTTGCCGCCAAAGCCGCGGGCTCACCACCGACGGTCGCGAGGACGCCTATCGGCTTGCCGACCAACTCCGCGGCAAGACCAGGCAGCCTCTCGTAATTGCGGCGCGCCCAACGGTACTCGATCGCCAGATGCTCGCCCTCGACGAAGCTCATCTCGGCAAGGCCTCGCCGAAAGCCAGCCATCTGGGCCGAAGAGTCCTCGGGTGAGCGGGAACTGAGGAAGCCGATTACGGGCAGCGACTTCTGCTGCGCGCGGACCGTGTACGGCCAAAGAATTGCCGCTACGACCACGTCGACGATTAGCTCACGCCGCCTCATTTGATAACCGATCCAGGGCGAACATACGCGTGCGGCGCTCGTCGGAAGAACTAAAGTGCGGCATCACCCTCTGCGTCGAGCAGTCCGATTGTCGAACCAGCCATCAACTGTTAGCGGCAGATAATATTCTTCTGCTCGCCGACGAACCAGCGGGATCGCTTTAGGGCCCGTCTTTCGTCGCGTGCTGCCGACATTGCCGTGCCGATAGAGCGGCCGCTTTCGGCGCTTCTCGGCCATTCGGTCTGCTCGAATTGAAGGGGTGGTTTCCACCCATTACGGAAATTCAAACTGAGATACCAGCACAAGCCGAGCCGCCTTGCCCGGCCGAGGCCCTTTGTGGCACAAGGCCGCGGGGGAGAGGGCGATGCCGGATTTCAAGATCGAACGGCGCTGCACGGGGTTGGTTTGCGGCGTTGACGAGGCCGGGCGCGGGCCGCTTGCCGGGCCGGTTGTTGCCGCGGCGGTGGTTCTCGACTCGCGCCGCTTCCCGAAATCCTTGCGCGACGGCCTCGACGATTCGAAGGTGCTGAGCATCGACGAACGCGAGGCCTGTTACGGTGCACTGAGGCGGTGCGTCGCTCGCGGGAGCGCGCATATCGGGGTCGGCGCGGCGAGTGTGGCCGAAATCGACCGTATCAACATTCTGCGCGCCGCCCTATTGGCGATGGCGCGCGCCGTCGCGGTCCTTGGCGTGCGCCCCGACATTGCACTGGTCGACGGCAACATCGCCCCGCCGGTCGATTGCCCCGTGCGGACGGTCATCGACGGCGATGCTCTCAGCTTCTCGATCGCCGCTGCTTCCGTCATCGCCAAGGTCACCCGCGACCGCATCATGCGCGACCTCGCCCCGCGCTATCCCGTCTATGGATGGATCACCAATGTCGGCTACGCGACACCGGAGCACGGCGAGGCGATTCGCCGATTCGGCGTGACCCGGCATCACCGGCGGTCCTTCGCGCCGGTTCGCTTGGCGATCACCGGGGATGCGGAACTGCCGCTGTTCGCCCAGCCGGAGCCGGGTCCACCGGCGGCCCACCCACTCTAAGCGGCCAGCGCCGAGACAGCGTGCCGCGCCACCTTTTTCATCAGGGTCGGCAGGGCGTGCTCGTCGAAGCGATCGACCTGGCTCCACAGCCCGTCCGCCTCCCCATTCCCCGCGATGATCGCGAGCTCGAGGCGAAAATGCGTGAACCCGTGGCGCACCGTGCCCGGAAGCGGCGCCCACTCCGTCGCTGCCGGGGCAATCTCGATCGCCTGGTCGAGTGTCCAAGGGTCGCTGCGCCACGGCGTCGACGGGATTTCGGTCATCCCGCCGAGCAAGCCCTTCTCCGGGCGGCGGCGCAGCAGCACCGCTCCGTCGCCGCGAGTGAGCCAGAACGCGACGCCACAGCGCGACGGCCGGTCCGGCTTCTCGGTCCGGGCCGGGACTGCGTCGGCCAAGCCCGCCGCGGCTGCGGCGCAGCAGGCACGCCATGGGCAGAGGACGCAGCGCGGCCGCCGCGGCGTACAGATCGTGGCGCCGAGATCCATCAACGCCTGCGCAAAGTCGCCGGCCCGCTCCTGCGGCACCAGTGCTGTGGCGAGCGCTCTGAGGCGCGGTTTTGCCGCAGGAAGGGGCTCGCGCACGGCATAGAGCCGGGCGACGACACGTTCGACATTGCCGTCGATTGCCGCGGTCCGCCGATCGAAGGCGATAGCGGCAATCGCCGCCGCGCTGTAGGACCCGATACCGGGAAGTGCGCGCAACGCCGCCGGATCGTCGGGGAACCTGCCGTCGTGGTGCTCGACGACGGCACGCGCGCAGGAATGCAGGTTGCGGGCGCGCGCGTAATAACCGAGCCCTTGCCAGAGCTGAAGTACCTCGTCGAGCGATGCCGCGGCGAGCGCCGCAACATCGGGCCAGCGTGCCACGAATTGGTCGAAATATGGGCCGACAGTCGCTACCGTCGTCTGCTGCAGCATGATTTCGCTGAGCCAGACGCGATAGGGGTCGGGTCGGATGCCGGCGGGGGCGCGCCATGGCGGGGCGCGGCGGTGGCGGTCGTACCAAAGGAGAAGCGCTGCGGGATCGGGGGTACCGGATGAGGAACGGTTTGCGGATCGGAAAGGCGGCATGGGCAAGACCACTCCAGGGCGCGGCGCGGCCAAGGTAACCCGGCCGACACCCGAGCGCGAGTATCGGGGCTTTCGCGCGGTCGGCGTCGCCGTCTCGAAATTGACCGTGCCGATTGTCGCGCGCCGCGGCGGGGGCATTCTGATTCGCCTCAAGGCGGAGTGGGCGGTCATCGTCGGTCCGGATTGGGCCGAGGTGTGTTGGCCGGCCACGCTGGGACGCGACGGCGGCCTGAAGCTGCGCGCCGCGCCCGGCGCCGCGCTCGAGCTGCAGCACCGCGCGCCGCTGATCATCGAACGAATCAACCTGTTTTTCGGCCGAGCCGTCGTGACCCGCCTGGCGCTCGTTCAAGGGCCGCTGCCGCTAGCGTCGGGCGCCACGAGGCCCTTTATCCCTCCGCTGTCGGAGCGTGAGGCGAAGGCGCTCGATCAGCGGCTCTCCGACGTCGCTGACCCGGATCTGCGCGCGGCGCTCGCTCAGCTGGGTAGAGCAGTCAGCGGGGGGCAACGCTGAGCCGCCGATTGCACCCATTGCGAATATCTAAATATAGTAGTAAGGAGCCCATTATGCAGAAAATCTGGTTTGCCCTGCTCGGGGTTTTGGGCGTGATTCTGGTTCCGCCGGGGCCGGCCCAAGCTGCCGCTCCGCACCCGTTGCTCGCCGACGCGCAGACTGTGCTGGCGCTCACCAAGGATGATCGGATTCTCGGTAATCCCGACGCGCCGATCACGATTGTCGAATACGCCTCGCTGACTTGCCCGCATTGCGCGCACTTCACGAACGACGTTCTGCCGGAGCTCAAGAAGAAATGGATCGACACCGGGAAAGCCAAACTGGTCCTGCGCGACTACCCGCTGGATGAGCCGGCGTTGCGGGCGGCGATGATTGCGCGCTGTGCGCCACCGGACCGGTACTATGCCTACATCGATACGTTCTTCGGTGCGCAGGAAAAATGGGTGACCGCGCGCGATTATCGCGACGCGCTTGCCCGGCTGGTCAAGCTCGGCGGCATGAGCCGGGAAGAGTTCGACAACTGCCTTAAGAACAGCGCCCTCGAAAACAAGATCGTCGAGGGCCGCCTGATCGCGTCGAAAGAGCTCGACGTCAACTCGACCCCGACATTCTTCATAAACGGCACCAAATTCACCGGCGCTCCGACGGTCGAAGAGTTCGACAAGGTGCTGTCGGGGCTCGCGGCGAAGTCTTGACCCGCTGCGATGGAGAAAAGCCCCTCACCCCAGCCCTCTCCCCGCAAGCGGGGCGAGGGAGAAAGGTCAACATCCCCTCTCCCCGCTTTAGCGGGAGAGGGAGGGGCCCCTGGCGCATCAGCGATGCGCCACCCGACAGGCGCGCGCACGCGTGCGCCGATAGGGGCGGGAGGGTGAGGGGCACTGAGCGACGGGACTTGGCGGTTCGCTGATGCAGGTCTCTCGGCTCCGCCTGGTCGGGTTCAAATCCTTTGTCGACGCGACGGAGCTGGCACTCGAGCCGGGTCTGACTGGGATCGTCGGGCCGAACGGCTGCGGCAAATCGAACCTGGTCGAGGCGCTGCGTTGGGTGATGGGGGAAACCTCTGCCAGACGCCTGCGCGGCGGGGAGATGGACGATGTGATCTTCGCCGGGACGACGGCAAGGCCCGCGCGCAACATCGCCGAAGTCGCGCTGACCCTCGACAACAGCAGCCGCGACGCGCCCTTCGCCTTCAATGACCGCGCTGAAATCGAGGTTGTCCGGCGGATCGAGCGCGGCGGCGGCTCGACTTACCGCGTCAATGGGCGCGAGGTGCGGGCGCGCGACGTCCAGCTGCTGTTCTCCGACGCCGCGAGCGGCGCCCATTCCGGCGCGATGGTGAGCCAGGGGCGCATCGGCGCGCTGATCGATGCGAAGCCGGTCGAACGGCGGCTCCTCCTCGAAGAAGCTGCCGGCACCGCCGGGCTTCACGCGCGCCGCCGCGAGACCGAGCTGAAGCTCGACGCAGCCGAGGAGAACCTCGAGCGGCTCGACGACGTCATTGCCACGATCGAGGTCCAGTTCGAGAATTTGAGAAAGCAGGCGCGCCAGGCACAGCGCTACCGCCGCCTGGCCGAGCAGATCCGCCGGACCGAGGCGCTGTTGTTCCACGCTCGCTGGCTGGCGGCCGAGGCCGGGGCCGAGCGCAGCTCCGCCGAGCATCGTGCGACTGAGCGCACCGTTGCGGAGGCGACCGAACAGGCCGTTGCCGAACTACGGATTCGCGACGCTGCCGAGGCGGCGCTGCCGCCCCTCCGGGTGGCTGAAGCGGCCGCCGCTGCCGAATTGCAGCGGCTGACCAATTCGCGCAGCGCGCTCGAGCAGGAGCTGCAGCGGGTGCTCGCGGCCCGCCGCGAGACGGAACAGCGGCTCGCGCAACTCGCCGCCGATCTCGAACGCGAGGGATCTCACTCGGCTGAGGCGCAGGCGTCGCTGACCCGGTTAGCCGAAGAGCAGGATGCGGTCACCCAGGCCGAGGCGGCGGATGGTCCGGGCCGCGAGCTCGCCGAAGCTGGGTTGCGCGAAGCCGGCGCTCGCTTGGCCGAAGCAGAGGCGGTGCTACAGCGGGAGACCGAAGCTGTTGCGGCCGCCGACGCGCGCCGCGCCGCGCTCGATCGTCGCCGAAAGGATCTCGAAGAACGCCGCGCCCGGTTGGAGGCGAGCCGGGCGGAAGCGGAGCGGCAGCGCACAGGACTGGCTGCGGCGCTGGTTGCGCCCGAGGCGGTGACCGCTGCCGTTGGCGTCGTGACGCAGGCTGAAGCGCGGGTCGAGCAATGTCGCGCCGTCGTCGAGGCGGCCGAGGTCGAGATCGTAAACCGGCTCGCCGGCGAGCAGACAGCGCTCGATTTGGCGCGCCAAACCGATACTCAACTGGCTCGGCTTGCCGCAGAGGCCGAGGGATTGCGCAGGCTGCTTGCACCGCCGCCGGATGCGGGCGAGGCGCCGCCGATCCTGACGGCGCTGCGGGTCGCGCCTGGTTTCGAGGCCGCAATCGGCGCCGCGTTTGGCGATGAACTTCAGGCGCCGATCGTGAATGGCGAGGACGCGGACGCCGCCCGCTTCTGGGTCGATCTCAGCGGGCACGAGCATGGCTGCGCTGCCTTGCCCGAGGGCGCTTTCCCGTTGGGCGAAGCCGTCGACGCTCCGTCTGCTCTCGCCCGCAGCCTGGCCGAGGCGGGCTGGGTCGACGACGAGGAGACCGGGCGCCGCCTCCAGCCGAGCCTGGCACCTGGCCAGCGGCTGGTGGACCTTGAGGGTCGTCTGTGGCGTTGGGACGGGTTCGTCTCGCTCGGCTGCGGGCCGTCCCCCGCCGCCGAGCATTTGCGGCATGCCAACCGCCTCGCCGTGCTGGAGAGCGAGATCGCCACCCTGAAGACCGCGGCTTTGACCGCCGAGAGCGGTGCCACCGCGGCGCGTGCCGAGCGTCAACATGCAACCGCGGCCAGCAAATCGGCGCGCCAGGCGCTGTCCGACGCCGAGGCAGCGCTGGCGCGGGCGCGTACCGAGGAGGCCGAGATCAGCCGGCGGGAATTGACCACGCGAACCCGACTCGTCGCCGCGGTCGACCTTCTCGAAAAGATCGGCGCCGATCTCACCGAAGCAAAGGCGCAGGCGGAAGAGATCGAGGGTGATCTGGAGGCCCTCCCCGAGGCAAAATCCGCCCGCGCGGCGCTCGACCAGGCGCGCGCTGCGGCGGCCGAGGCGCGCCGGCGCGATGCAGACGCGCGCGCCTCAATCGAGCGGCTCACCCATGAAGCAGCACGTCGGCGCGAGCGCCTGTCCTCGATCGACCTCGAGGAACGTGCCTGGCGTAAGCGCAGCATGGATGCCGCCGCACAGCAGGTTGCACTAATCGAACGGAGCAGCGCGTTGGAGGTGGAGATCGCCGGATTGGCGGCGCGCCCAGCAATGATCGCCGCCGAGAGCGAGGCGCTCGGCGCCGCTATCGCCGGCGCTGCCGAGGCGTGCCGCCGGTCGGCCGACGCGCTGGCCATCGGCGAGCGGCGGTTGCGCGAGGCCACCGACGCCTCGCGCCTGGCGGATCAGGCATTGGGAGAGGCTCGCGAGCGCCTGGCGCGGCTCGAGGGGTTGCGCGATGGCGCAAACGAAGCCTTGGCGCGCCTTGCCCGCGATATCCGTGAGCGGATGGGTGTCGCACCCGAGAAGCTCGCCGAAATCGCGGGAGTTGCGGAGGACAAAGTCCCGGCCGATCCGGCCGAGACCGCAGCCCGGCTGGACCGCTTGATCCGCGAGCGCGACGGCATGGGTCCGGTCAATCTGATGGCCGAAACCGAGGCCGCCGAGCTCGAAACGCGGATCGCCGACCTGCAGCGCGAGCGTGCCGATTTGACCGAAGCGATCGCCAGGCTGCGCCACGGCATCGCCGCACTCGACCGCGAAGTGCGTCAGCGGCTGATGGCGGCCTTCGAGCAGCTCGACCGCCATTTCGCCGAGCTGTTCACGAAGCTGTTCGGCGGCGGCAAGGCGCAGTTGCGTCTGGTCGACAATGACGACCCGCTCGCCGCCGGGCTCGAAGTCATGGCGAGCCCGCCGGGCAAGCGGCTGCAATCCCTATCGCTGTTGTCGGGCGGCGAGCAGGCGCTGACCGCGCTCGCGCTCCTCTTCGCCGCGTTCCTCACAAACCCCGCGCCAGTCTGCGTCTTGGACGAGGTCGACGCGCCGCTCGACGACGCCAATGTCGACCGGTTCTGCACACTGGTTGGCGAAATCGCCGACACCACCGGCACCCGCTTTCTCGTGGTCACGCACCATCGCATCACGATGGCGCGCGTCGACCGACTCTTTGGCGTCACAATGGCCGAGCGCGGCATCTCGCAGCTCGTCTCGGTCGACCTCGCCCGCGCCGCCCGAATGCGCCAGACCGCCTGATCTCGCTCAAGTCCGCTTGTTGGTCCCGTCGCGCGCGAGCGGTCAGGTTTAGCCCCGACCCTGCCGCTCGGGCCCTCCCTCGATCAAGCTCGCCCGACTGTTCGGTCGGGATTGCTTCGATGTTATCCTACTGCGTAGGTGCCGGTATCGGGAGAATGCTGGATACCCTCCAACCGTCGGCCGTCTTCACCAGGAGCTGATTCATTAGGAACCGCGTCGGCTGGGCGGACTGACCTGAGGACCCAATTGTAAATACGATTGGCACATAGAGTTGTGCCACGCTGTCCCCTAGCATCATCACCTTCAGGCTGCCAAGCTCCGGATCGAGGCGCCATGTCCCCTGATAGAGTGTGGCAAAGCGCTTCATGGCCGGGTCAACGCCCCACACGGGGGTACTTCGCGTGATCCAGAGGAAATTCGGCGAGTTCAGCAGCAATGCTTCGACTGCTTTGAGATCGTGTTCGTTTTGCGCTGCGACGAAGCGATCAAACGTTGCGCGCACCTCGTCCTCAGGCGCGGCAGCAAGCGGGTGGGTTAACACGCCAAGAACGATCAATGCCATTCCTGCGCGTAACATAGAGCGCCCGATGCGGTATTGTGGCGACTTGCCCATTCCGGCTCTCCGTTGGCGGTCCGTCCGGTGAGTGGGTAGCATCCTTGCAATTGCGGATTTCGTCTTTTGGAACGTCCGAAAATTTTCCTGGAAATTTCCTAAGCCGGCGGAGTGAGGATGAGGGACCGGGCGAGTTTTCAGTTTGGCGACTTCCTTCTAATTCCGCGCGAGCGGTTGCTGCTGCGCGAGAACCAGCCCGTGGCGCTGACCGGAAAGGCTTTCGATCTCCTTCTCGCTCTCGTGCGCCGCAGCGGGCAACTCGTCAGCAAGGACGAACTGTTGCAGGAGGTCTGGCCAGACAGGTTCGTCGAGGAAGTCAATCTGAGCGTCAATATCTCGACTGTACGCAAAGCCCTCGCGCCCGGTGATGCTGCGCTCATCCAGACCGTGTCGAAGTGCGGCTATCGGTTCGTGCAACCCGTCGTTGTCATTGGTTCTGCCGCCCAGGCAACATTCACCAGCGCCGTCGGCGCCTCTACATGGGGCTCGCCATCGCCAAGTCCCGGGCTAGCGCTTCGCCCGGGCGCGGCCCGCGCGATCAATCCAAACACTGACGCATACCGCGCCTATCTCGAAGGACGTTATGCCTGGAGCCAGCGCTCGGAAGCGGGATTGCGGAAGGCGATCGACAGCTTCCAGCGCGCGGTCTCGCTTGATTTGGGTTTTGCCGCGGCCTACGCCGGCCTCGCGGATTGTTATGCAACGCTCGCCTATCTGAGCTTTGTCTCGCCTGCCGATGCGTTCCCCTTGGCACGGCGATATGCGTTGCTGGCAATCGAACGGGACGGAGCGCTTGCCGAGCCGCACGCGTCTCTTGGCTATGTCAAATTCTATTTCGACTGGGATTGGCCGGGAGCAGAGGCAGAATTCCGGCGGGCGGTCACACTGGACCCGAACTGGGCCGTTGCCCACCAATGGTACAGCATTTTTCTTCTAGCCGCGGGTCGTGCCGTCGAAGCAGCACGCGAAATCGAATTGGCGCGCGAGCGCGATCCGTTGTCGCTGGCGATCAATACCGATCTCGGCTTTCATTACTATTACACGGGCCGGTATGATGAAGCAATCAAGCAGCTGGAATCCGTGCTGACGATGAGCCGCGATTTCTCGCCGGCACATTTGTGGCTCGGCCGATCCTATCAGCAGATCGGCCGGTTTAACGATGCGCTCACGGAATTCCGCCAAGTCGAACAAAGTGTTCCCGAGTGGCCTGTTGCAATTGCAGCGCGCGGGTTCGTCGAGGGAGCCGCGGGGCGCCCCCAAGAGGCCAAAGCGGTGCTGACCGAGTTGCAGGAGGTTGCAAAGCGCCGGTTCGTTACCGCGTATGGTGTAGCCGTCGTCCACGCCGGAATGGGCGACAGCGAGGCCTCCTTAACCTGGCTCGACAGGGCCTTCGCCGAGCGGTCGCACTGGTTGGTATGGCTGCGCCTTGACCCGCGCTTTGACCATCTACGGGCCAACCCGCGCTTCTCAGAGCTGCTGGACCGCATCAAATTTCCTTGATGCGATCGTTGACAATTTTCAGCTAGCGTCCCCGCCAAAAGGCGCAGGCAGCGTAGGGCGGAACAGCGCAGCGCATTCCGCCTCGACTTGTGGGTCGGCGCGCGCGGCTAATGTTCCTCGCCCTGCTTCCGCCGCTTCGATTTCACTGCCGTTCGCCAGTATATTGCGGTTCATCGTCCTGTCACCTCCGCTGCTAGCGCCTACAGCTCCGCCCGACCGTGGCGGGAAACGAGAGTGGCGGTCCCGAAAATCGCCGTAATCGCGTGGTAGCTTCATGGACTGAAATCGCAGCTATGCGGCCTTGGAGGTGATGGCGAACGTTGACCTCATGGCGATCGATTGCGAAATTCGCGTACGGGTGCCAGGGGTCTCGGGTCAGGCGGGTGTTGCAACCGATGAGCGAGGTCTCGCTGCAGACTGGCTGCAGATACAGCCATGAGCAATCGGCGACGCAATTTATGGTTGCGGTCTGCAGTGGCCAGGGGCCGGCGTGTCGGGTTTAGGCATGACGCGGACAAATCAATCCCCGCTGTGGCCTGGCGTGCCGATGGCGCTGGCAGCGGCTGTGTTGTTTGGGGCGGCGGCGCCGTTTGCGAAGCTGCTGCTCGGCGCTGTCGCGCCGCAGCTGCTCGCCGGGCTGCTCTATCTGGGCGCCGGGATCGGGCTCGCCGCGGTGCACTTCGGCCGCGCCGCCCTCGGCATCCCGGCGCCGGAAGCACCGCTGCGCGCCGGCGACCTGTCTTGGCTCGCCGCGGTCGTCGCGTTTGGCGGCGTCCTGGGGCCACTCTTGCTGATGCTCGGTCTGGCGCGCACCGACGCCGCCTCCGGCTCGCTGCTGCTCAATCTGGAAGGCCTCTTCACGATGGGCATCGCCTGGGTGGTCTTCCGCGAGAATGCCGACCGCCGGCTGTTGCTCGGGGCCTTGGCGATCCTCGGCGGCGCGGCGATCCTCTCTTGGGGTGGGCGCGGCATCGAAGTCGACACCGGTGCCATGCTGATCGCCGCAGCCTGCCTCGCCTGGGGCATCGACAACAACCTGACCCGGAAATTGTCGTCGGCCGACCCGATGCTGACGGCGATGATCAAAGGCCTCGCAGCCGGCACGGTGAATGCGGGGTTTGCGATGCTGAGCGGCGCGACCATCCCGGTGGCGGCCATAGTAGGCGCCTCGGCTATGGTTGGCTTCGTCGGGATCGGGATCAGCCTAGTGCTGTTTGTGCTGGCGTTGCGTCATCTGGGGACAGCTCGTACCAGCGCCTATTTTTCGCTCGCCCCGTTCATCGGGGCGGTGCTGGCGATCGGCCTTCTGCACGAGGCGGTGAGCGTGAACCTCGCGCTCGCGGGTTTGTTGATGGGGTTCGGGTTATGGATGCATCTGGCCGAACGTCACGAGCATGAGCATACGCACGAGGCGCTCGAGCACGAGCACAGCCACAGACATGACGGGCACCACCGGCACACGCATGAGGGGGCGGTCAGCGAACCGCATTCTCATTGGCACCGACACGCGCCGTTGCGCCACTCCCATCCGCATTACCCCGACCTGCATCACCGGCACGGCCATGGCTAATCCCGTCACTGGACTCCGAGCGATAGCTGGACCGGCGGCGCGACGCCGAAATTGGGCTGGAACAACCGGCGCAGAAAGCCGCGCGCGAGCCACTTGACGCCACCAGCAGGTTCCGCTGCCTATCCCAGCATCATCCCAAGCGGCGGCCTCGCCTTGACCGGAGACCCCCGACCCCGCCAGTGTCCCCGCCCCGGCTGGGCTCACCGGATGAAACTGTTATCTCACCTCTCCGCCGATGGTGGCGGGCTGCCAAAACCGGCCGACGCGCGCAGACTTCTCCCTCGGGTTCGAAGCCTGGAACGAAGCGCTCGCCCTGGCACAAGGGAACCCCGGCTCTGATCTTGTCCGCCAATGGAGCGCGGGAGGTCCCGGCAAATGCCTGCTCGCGTCGATTTTCGGCAACAGCCCCTTTCTGAGCGGCGTCGCGGTCAAAGAATGGGCCTTCCTGACCCGTCTCGTCGAGGAGGGTCCCGACCCGCTCTTCGCCGAAATCGCCGCAAGCGTCGAAAAAACCGAAGATCTTGGCGAAGATACGGCGGCGGTGATGCGGCGCTTGCGTATCGCCAAGCGGCGCGTCGCACTTGTCGTGGCGCTCGCGGAGCTGGCGGGCGTCTGGTCCCTCGAGCAGCAGACCGCGGCGCTCAGCCGCTTTGCCGAGGCGGTGCTGGGCGCCGCGCTGCGCCACCTATTGCGCGAGGCAGCGCGCAAGGGGCTCGTCACGCTCACGGATGCGGACCAGCCCGAGCAGGACAGCGGGCTTATCCTGCTCGGCATCGGCAAGCTCGGTGGCTACGAGCTCAATTACTCGAGCGATATCGATCTGATCATCCTCTATGACCCGGCGTCGGCGCGCGTCAGTGTGCGCGACGGGGTACAATCCTTTTTTGTCCGCCTCACGCGCGAGCTGGTGCGAATTCTCGAAGCCTACACTGGCGACGGCTATTCATTCCGCACCGATCTTCGTCTCCGCCCGGATCCTGCATCGACGCCGCTCGCCATGTCGGTTCTCGCGGCGCTCGCCTATTATGAGAGCGTCGGGCAGAACTGGGAACGCGCTGCGCTGATCAAGGCCCGTCCGGTCGCCGGCGACCGCGCCGCCGCTCGACGATTTCTGCACGAGCTGCAACCCTTCATCTGGCGGAAAAACCTCGACTTCGCAGCCATCCAGGACATCCACTCGATCAAGCGCCAGATCAATGCGCACCGCGGCGGCGGGCGGATCGCGGTGGAAGGGCACGACATCAAGACCGGCCGCGGGGGCATTCGCGAGATCGAGTTCTTCGCCCAGACGCAGCAGCTGATCTGGGGCGGGCGATTGCAGGAGCTGCGCGTCGGCCCGACCTGCGAGGCACTCCGGCGGCTCGCGGCAGCTGGCCGGATCGATCCTGCGACCGCCGCGCAGCTGATTGACGACTATCGTTTCCTGCGCCGCCTCGAGCACCGGCTGCAAATGGTCGACGACGCGCAAACTCATAGGCTTCCTTCGGACCGCGCCGGGATCGAGCGCATCGCGCTGTTTCTGGGCTATTCGGAGCCAGAGGCCTTCGTCGCCGATCTGCGCGCTCATCTCGCTTCGGTCGAGCGGCATTATGCGGAGCTTTTCGAGCAGGCCCCGACCCTCGCCGGTCCAGGCAATCTCGTTTTCACCGGCGCCGATGACGATCCCGAAACCCTGCGCACCCTTTCCCAGCTCGGCTTTGTCGAGCCGGCCACAGTGTCCGCGCTGGTGCGAAGCTGGCATCACGGCCGACTGCGTGCCACGCGCAGCCAGCGCGCGCGCGAAATCCTGACCGAGCTCGTGCCCGAGCTGCTGCGCATATTCGGGGAGACTCCGCATCCCGATGCGGCGCTGCGCCGCTTCGACCGGTTCCTGTCGCACCTTCCCGCCGGGGTGCAGCTCTTCTCGTTGTTTCACGCCAATCCCGGCCTTCTGGCGCTCGTTGCCGAGATCATGGCGGGGGCTCCGCGGCTGGCCGAGCACCTCGCGCAACACCCCGCTCTCCTCAACTCGGTATTGACGCAAGGCTTTTTGGCCCCGCTACCGGAAGGTGCCGGCCTCGCTGCTGAACTCGATCAGGTCATGACGGGTGCGCGGGATTTCGAGGACACCCTCGATCGGCTGCGACGCTGGGCCGGTGAAAGACGGTTTCAGATTGGCGTCCAACTGCTGCGCCGTGCCCTCGACGGCGCACAGGCCGGGGCGGCGTTGGCCGATATCGCCGAAACCGCGCTCGCCGCGCTGCTCCCGCGGGTGGAAACCGAGTTCGCGCGCCGCCACGGGCGGGTGCCGGGAGGCAGTTTCGTGGTGATCGGGATGGGTCGCCTCGGCAGCCGCGAGATGACCCTCGCCTCCGATTTGGATCTGATCCTGATCTATGACGCCCCGCCCGGCATCGAGATCTCTAATGGCCCTCAGCCACTGCCGGTCCCGGCCTATTTCGCGCGTCTGAGCCAGAGGCTGATTAGTGCGATCACTGCTCCCACTGCCGAAGGCAGGCTCTACGACGTAGATATGCGGCTGCGGCCGTCGGGCGAAGCGGGCCCGATCGCCTCGCATTTCGTCGGGTTCGCGCGTTATCAGAGCGAATCCGCTTGGACCTGGGAGCATATGGCGCTGACCCGGGCGCGGCCGGTCGCCGGCGACGCCGGCCTGTGCCGGCGGATCTCCGACACCCTCGCTGCAGTCCTGCGCTCGCCGCGCGACCCCGAGAAGCTCGTCATCGATGTCGCCGCCATGCGCCGCCGGATTGCCGAGGAGAACCCTCGACCTTCCCCTTGGGATCTCAGGAACCGACCCGGCGGGCTGATCGACCTCGAATTCATCGTCCAGTATTTGATGCTGAGACACGCCGCCTCGTCGCCGCAGATACTTTATCGCGCGACCCGGGAGGCGATTGCCGCGCTTGGTAAGGCGGGGCTGCTGCCGCCGCAGGCGCAGCACGAGCTCGGCAAGGCGGCCGCGCTCTTCCGCAATGTCCAGGCGGTGCTCACCCTGCTCACCGACGAATTGCCGCCGACCGCAGTTCTCGCCGAACCGGATGCCGCCGCGCTCGCGGCCTGCGTGGGCGCGGTTGACTTCGCCCGGCTCGACGCAGATATCAACGCCGCCGCGGCGCACGTCAGCAGCTGGTACGATCGCTTGGTAGAGCAACCGGCGCGGCAAGCGGCTCAAACAATGGCGGCTCAAGCAAGAGGAGACGACGCACGATGAGTGTCGAGATCGGCGAAAAAGCCCCGGACTTCACGCTGCCGACCGACGGCAACGGCAGTGTCACATTGTCCGCCCTCAAGGGCAAAAAGATCGTCCTTTACTTTTATCCCAAGGACGACACGTCGGGCTGCACCGCCGAAGCCTGCGGGTTTCGCGACGCCTTACCCGACTATAGCGGAGTGGGATCTGTGGTGATCGGGATCTCGAAGGATTCGGTCGCCTCGCACGACAAGTTCAAGAAGAAGCACGAGCTCCCGTTCATCCTCGCTTCCGATGCGGGCTCCGATGTCTGCGAAAAATACGCCGTCTGGGTCGAAAAAAGCATGTACGGACGCAAGTATATGGGCATCGAACGCTGCACCTTCCTGATCGATCAGCAAGGCATCGTGCGCGGCGTATGGCACAAGGTCAGGGTGCCAGGCCACGTCGCCGAAGTGCTCAAAGCGGCGCGCGCGCTCTAGCCGGCAGCCGTCCGCCACACCTCGATCTCGTGCAGCAGCGCCTCGACGGCGCCGCAGGCGAAACTGAGACACGTCTCGTCGACCAGCCGCCCGTCGCGGATTTTATCGGCCGAGGAGGTGATGATCACCTCGCGCGCAAGCGCAACCCGTGACAGCATCGAATCGAGGGCGACGCGCAAATGCTCGAGGCATCGCGCCCCGCCGAGCGCGCCGCGCGAGGTTGCCATGATCGCGACCGGCTTATACGCCATCACCGAGGTGAAGGCGGGGCGCGAGGCCCAGTCGAGCGCGTTCTTCAGGACGCCGGGGATGCTATGGTTGAACTCCGGTGCGCAAAGCACGAGCCCATCGCTTTCGGCGATCGCCGAAAGCAGCGCCTTGACCGGCGCGGGCCGTTTCTTGCCCTCGAAATCCTGATTATAGAGCGGGATGGTTGCGAGGTCCCATATTACGATCTCGGCGCGGCCGGAGAATTTCTCGCGCAGCGTCTCCAGCACCGCATTCGAATAAGAGCCGCTGCGCAGGCTGCCAGACATTCCAATCAGACGGGTCAAGGGAGTTCTCTATTAGTCGGGATGAGGCGCCCCTCATAGCGAAAGCCGCTCGCCAATGCCAACCTGCTCGCGCAGGATGCAAAGGCATCGGCATGATCAGGATTGCACCAGGATGCTGGAGTTGAGACCCAATTGCGAATGCTGCGGCCGGGACTTGCCGCCCCAATCGCTCGACGCCCGGATCTGCTCCTATGAGTGCACGTTCTGCCGGGAGTGCGCTGAAGGAATGCTCGGCGGGCATTGTCCCAATTGCACCGGCGAACTGGTGCGGCGCCCGATCCGGCCGAGCGACCGGCTGCTGCGTCACCCGGCGTCGACGCGCCGGGTCTTCAAGCCGGAAGGATGTGCCCGGACGTGAGTTTGCGCGCGTCCCGGCGGGGGTTGGTGCCGCCCTTTATCGCGATGGACGTGCTGCGCGCCGCCAACGAGCGGGAGGCCGGGGGCGCCGACGTGATCCATCTCGAAGTCGGCCAACCGGGGACCTCGGCGCCCGAGGCGGTGCTCGATGCCGCTCGCCGCGCCTTGGGGGGCGAACGGATCGGCTATACCGATGCGCTCGGTATCGCGCCGTTGCGGCAGGCAATTGCCGGCCACTACCAGACCCAATACGGCGTCGCGGTCGACCCCGCCGAGGTCGTCGTGACCACCGGCTCGTCGGCCGCGTTCCAGCTCACCTTTCTCGCCGCCTTCGAGCCCGGCGACCGAGTGGGGCTCGCGGTCCCTGGGTACCCGGCCTATCGCAACATCCTGACGGCGCTCGACATCGAGCCGGTGCTGATCGAAGTCGGCGAGAACGCCCATTACCAGCCGACACCCGAGCTCCTCGCCGATTTGGGCGCTCTCGACGGGCTGATCATCGCGAGCCCGGCCAACCCGACTGGAACAATGATCGGCGCCAGCGACCTCACCCGGCTGGCCGGCTATTGCCGTGATCGCGGCATCCGCCTGATCTCGGACGAGATCTACCACGGCATCACCTATGAGAGCCCTGCCGCGACGGCGCGTGCTTTCGGGCAAGAGGCGGTCATCGTCAACTCGTTTTCGAAATACTACAGTATGACCGGATGGCGGCTCGGCTGGATGCTGGCGCCGCCGGATTTGGCGCGCTCGGTCGAATGCCTGGCGCAGAATTTCTACATCTCCCCGCCGGCATTGTCGCAGCTCGCCGCGCTCCCGGTGTTCGGCTGCCGCGCCGAACTCGACAGCCACGTCGCGCGTTACCGCGCCAATCGCGACCTGTTGATCCGCACCCTGAGGGCTGCCGGTCTCACTTGCTTTGCGCCGGCCGAAGGTGCGTTCTACCTCTATGTCGATATCTCGAGCCTGACGCGCGACAGCGAGGGTTTTTGCCGCCGCCTCCTCGCCCAGACCGGTGTCGCGGTGACCCCGGGTCTCGATTTCGACCCGATTCATGGCGGCGGCTGGGTCCGTTTCTCGTTCGCCGGGTCCACCGAGGATGTCGCCGAGGCGGGGCGCCGCCTCATGGAGTGGCTGCCGAGGGTGGGCTGAATACAACGGCGTGCATGATCCGGCCGGGCAGGAAGGTGAAATCCGCCGGCGATCACCAGGGCGCCCGTGAACAACATCAGCATCGCCATGCGGTGCTGCGCAATGTCGTGCCGGCGGGCGTGCATGACCGCCAGCGGTAATGTCACCAGAACCAGGATGGACAGCAAGTGGATCGGGCTCCACGGACCCCACAGCCGGATCGTATGGATGAACAACGAACTGACCGCGACGGTCAGCATCAGCATGACCCATGACCAGCCGATCAGGCGGTGCGGGATCGTGCCCTTCGGCGCGGTGAGCTGAACGAGACCCACCGCGAAGGCGGCAATGGCCGCCAAGGCGTGAATCTGGATGACGAAGGGAGCGTCGAGGAGCGGCGCGAGGGTCATCGGGACGAGTGATGCTTCCGGAACGACGTATCGTCAAGCGCCTGGTCTTGACAAGACATGCCGCGAAGAACAAAAATGGAACATGCTCGACACGGCAAGAATTTTTATTCCCGAGCTACGTGAGCGCGTCCGACGGATCGAGCGGCCGCCGGCGATGGCACATGGAGTATTGCCCTTTGGTGTCGCGGCGATCGACCGGGCATTGCCGGGCGGCGGGCTCGCGCGGGGCGCCTTGCACGAGATCCAGGGGGTAGGCGGCGACGAGGAGGATGGCGCGCTCGCCGCCGCTTTTGCCGCTCACATTCTCGGACGCCTCACGAGGCCGCCCACCTCACCCTCCCTCTCCCTCTCCTCCCTTGGGGGAGGAGAGGGTCGGGGTGAGGTGGGGGTGGTGCTGTGGTGCCTGCCGCGCCCAGACCTTTACGGGCCGGGCCTCGCGGCGCACGGGCTCGATCCCGGTCAGGTCGTGCTGGTCCAGGCATCGCGCGATGCCGAGATCCTGTGGTCGATGGAGGAAGGGCTGCGCGCTCCGGGCATTGTCGCAGTTGTTGGCGAAATCGGGTCGTTCCCCATGGTGGCGAGCCGCCGATTGCAGCTCGCCGCGGAACGCTCCGGCATCACCGCCTTTCTGCTACGGCGCTGGCGCGATGGCGGGCAGGCGGCGCGCGAGCGCGCGCTGCCGAACGCGGCTGTAACCCGCTGGCGCATCGCCGCACTGCCGTCTCTGCCCATTCGGGGAGAGCCTGGGGTCGGGCATCCGCGGTGGCGCGTCGAGCTGCTGCGCTGCCGCGGCGGTGAGCCGGCCTGTTGGGAAATGGAGGTGCCGGATGCGACGGATCATGTATCTCTGGTTGCCGCGCTGGCCGATCGACCGGCGGCGCCTGTCGCAGCGGAAAAATATCGGCGCGCCGGCTGAAGAGGCCCCGTTCGCGACGGTTGCCGATATTGCCGGACGGCGGCTTCTCGCCGCGGTCAACCCGGCCGCCTCCGCTGCCGGACTGGCTCCGGGAATGCCGCTGGCGGATGCGCTCTCCTTTCTGCCCGGCCTCGTCACTGCCCTGGCAAAGCCGGCGGAAGACGCCGCCGGGCTGCGGCGGCTGGCGGAATGGTGTGGCCGTTACAGCCCATGGACCGCTCCCGATGGTGCAGATGGGGTGCGGATCGAGATCACCGGTTCGGCCCATCTCTGGGGCGGGGAAAGAGCACTAGCTGCCGATCTGGCGGCCCGGCTCGACCGCCGGGGTGTCGCCAACCGCGTCGTCATTGCCGATACGCTCGGCGCTGCGTGGGCGATGGCCCGCTTTGCGGAAACGAGCGACAATGTCGTCATTCTAGATCCGGGAGCGCTTCGCGCCGCCCTCGCTTCGTTGCCGGTGGAAGCCCTCCGCCTCGACCCGATCACCGCCCAGGGGCTGCGGCGGGTCGGGTTGAAGCGGGTCGGCGATCTCTATGCGATGCCGCGCGATGCACTGGCCCGCCGGTTCGGCGAGACGGTGGCGCGGCTGCTCGATCAGGCTCTGGACGAGATTCCGGAGCCGTTGTCGCCACTAGGCGAGGTGCCGAGCCGACGGGTGCGGTTGAGTTTTGTGGAGCCTATTACCGAGCCCACCGATCTGATGCTGGCCACGGAGCGGCTCACTGCAGATCTCGTCCTTCGCTTGGCGCGGGAAGGGACGGGAGCGCGGCGGCTCGATCTCGCCTTTCACCGCGTCGACGGCCGGGTCGAGCGGATCAGCCTCGGCACCGCCCGCCCGAGCCGCGATCCGCGCCACCTCGCGGTGCTCTTCAAGGAACGGTTCGACACAATCGATCCCGGCCTCGGCATCGAAGACATGATCCTCGCCGCCTACGCGGTCGAGCCTCTGCCGCCCGAGCAGATCGGACTTCCCGGCCACACTGCCTGCAACGAGACGGGCGGCATCGCCCCACTCCTCGACCGGCTCGGTAACCGGCTCGGTCTCGCCGCAATATCGCAGCTCAAGCCGCGCGAGAGCCATATCCCGGAGCGCGCCTCAGTAAGAGTATCACCCTCACCCCCTTCGCTGCGCTCAGGACCCTCTCCCGCAATGCGGGAGAGGGGGGACCCAGCCCGCAGGGCTGGGTGGGTGAGGGGACAGCAGGGCGGAGAGGGGCTAAGACCGATACGGTTGTTTGACCCGCCGGAGCCGGTCGAGGCGTTCTGGCTGCTGCCCGACGATCCGCCGTTCCGGTTCATGTGGCGGCGCCGCCGACATCGGGTCATGCGGGCTGATGGGCCGGAGCGGATCGCGGACGAATGGTGGCAGCCGCAGGGGTCCAGCGAGGTCGATGCGATCCGCGATTATTACCGGGTAGAGGACGAGGAGGGTCGGCGCTTCTGGTTGTTTCGGGCTGGTCTCCACGGCGGTGGGCGCAAGCCGCGCTGGTTTGTCCATGGCGTCTTTTCCTGACCCAGTTTTGTCTGAGTGGGCCCCGCGCTACGCGGAGCTGCAGGTCACCACTAATTTCTCGTTTCTGCGCGGCGCCGCGCACCCCGACGAGCTGGTGCTGACCGCGGCCGCGCTCGGTCATCAGGCAATCGCGATCACCGACCGCAACAGCTTTGCCGGCATTGTGCGTGCGCATCATGCGGCCAAGGAGGTCGGGATCCGCCTCGCCGTCGGGTGCCGCCTCGATCTGCGCGACGGCACGAGCCTGCTCGCCTACCCCACGGATCGCGCCGCCTACGGCCGACTGACGCGGCTGTTGACGCTCGGCAAACGCCGCGCGCCCAAAGGCGAATGCCATCTCGACTACGCCGACGTCGTCGCGCATGGCGACGGCCAGATTGTGGTGATCCTGTCACCCGAGATCGCGGCCCGGGTCGCGGCGGATTTCCGGGGCCGTGCCTATCTCGCCGTGCACCACCTCTATCGCGGCGACGATATGCGGCGCCTCGCCCGCCTTGCTGCTCTCGGTGAAGCAGCCGGGCTGCCGCTCGTCGCAGTCAACGACGTGCTCTACCACCTGCCCGAACGCCGCTCTTTGCAGGACGTGCTGACCTGTATCCGCGAAGGCTGCACGATCGGCGAAGCCGGCTATCGCCTCGCCGCCAATGCCGAGCGCCATCTAAAACCGTCGCAGGAGATGGCGCGGCTGTTTCGCGGCCGGGAAGATGCCGTAGAACGCAGCCTCGAAATCGTCGGACGCTGCCGCTTCAGCCTCGACGAGCTACGCTACGAATATCCCGAGGAGCCTGTCCCAGAGGGGATGACGCCGCAACAACGTCTGGCAGAGCTCGCTTGGCAGGGTGCCGCTGAGCGCTTTCACTCTTCCGTCCCTCCCGCGAAAGCGGGGGTCCAGGGCTGCCGTTGGGACCCTGACTGCCTGGATTCCCGCTTTCGCGGGAATGACGAAAGAAGCGGTGTCCCGAACAATGTCCGCAAGCTCATCGAGCATGAGCTGCAGCTGATCGAGCGGCTCGACTATGCCCGCTATTTCCTGACCGTTCATGATATCGTGCGGTTTGCGCGGCGGCGCGGCATCCTGTGCCAGGGGCGCGGCTCCGCCGCCAATTCCGTGGTCTGCTATTGCCTCGGGATCACCGCGGTCGACCCGGCGCGCATCGACGTCTTGTTCGAGCGCTTCATCAGCGCCGCGCGCAACGAGCCCCCCGACATCGATGTCGATTTCGAGCACGAGCGGCGCGAGGAGGTGATCCAATACGTCTACGAAAAATACGGCCGCGACCGGGCCGGTCTCGCCGCCACCGTAATCTGCTACCGCTCGCGCTCGGCTATCCGCGAGGTCGGCAAGGTCCTGGGTCTCAGCGTCGATGTCGTCGCCAGCCTCGCCGGCATCGTCTGGGGCTGGAGCAACGATCCGATCGCCGATCAGCGGGTGCGCGAAGCTGGGCTCGACCCCACCGACCCTATTTTGCGTCTTGCGCTCGATCTCGCCGCGCAGGTGGTCGGTTTTCCGCGGCATCTCTCGCAGCATGTCGGCGGTTTTGTGATCACCCGCGGGCCGTTGTCCGAATTGGTGCCGATCGAGAACGCGGCGATGGTGGACCGCACCGTCATCGAATGGGACAAGGACGACCTCGACCGGCTCGGCATTCTGAAGATCGATGTCCTAGCGCTCGGCATGCTGACCTGCATCCGCAAGGCCTTTGCGCTGATCGACGAACATTATGGGCGGCGTTTCGAGCTCGCCACGATCCCGGCCGAGGACCCCGCAGTCTACGAGATGCTCTCCCGCGCCGACTCGCTCGGTGTCTTCCAGGTCGAAAGCCGCGCCCAGATGACGATGCTGCCGCGGCTCAAACCGCGCGAATTCTACGATCTCGTCATCGAAGTCGCGATCGTGCGGCCGGGCCCGATCCAGGGCGACATGGTGCACCCCTATCTGCGCCGCCGCTCCGGGCGCGAAGTCGTTACCTACCCGTCCGGGGAACTGCAAGAGGTCCTGGGCAAGACCCTGGGTGTGCCGCTCTTCCAGGAGCAGGCGATGAAGATCGCCATTGTCGGCGCCGGTTTCCCCCCGGAGGAGGCCGACCGACTGCGCCGCGCGATGGCGACATTCAAGCGCAATGGCGACATCCATCTGTTCCGCGACAAATTCGTCGCCGGAATGGTCAAGAACGGTTACGACCGAGATTTCGCGACGCGTTGCTTCAGCCAGATCGAAGGGTTCGGGACCTATGGTTTTCCGGAAAGCCATGCAGCGAGCTTTGCACTGCTCGTCTATGTCTCGGCCTGGATCAAATGCTTCTATCCCGAGGTCTTCGCCTGTGCTTTGCTCAACAGCCAGCCGATGGGGTTCTACGCGCCGGCACAGATCGTCCGTGACGCGCGCGAGCACGGCGTCGAGGTGCGCCCCGTCGATGTCAACCACAGCTTCTGGGACTGCACCCTCGAACCCGCTACCCCTCCCCTTCCCCTCCCCCGCTAGCGGGGGAGGGTTAGGGTGGGGGCGGGCGCTGCGTCTCGGGTTGCGTCAGATAAAAGGGTTCGCCGAGGCCGATGCGGAGCGGCTCGTCACGGCGCGGGAAAGCGGTTATTCGGACCCGCAGGCGCTGTGGCGGCGCAGCGGCCTCGGGCGAGGCGCCCTCGAGCGCCTCGCCGAGGCCGATGCGTTCCGCTCGATCGGGCTCGACCGCCGCCGCGCATTGTGGGCCTTGAAGGCGCTCGGCGACCCGCCGCTGCCACTCTTCGCCTCGGAACCCTCGCTAGCAAACTCCGAGACTGCCCCCCTCACCCCGACCCTCTCCCCCCAATGGTGGGCGAGGGGGAGCGAATTAAAACCCTCGCCCCCTATTGGGGGGAGAGGGCAGGGTGAGGGGGGCTTCTCCGGACCAAGGGCGGAAAAGGAGAGCGAAGCGCGCGCGATGGCGATGTTGCCGGAAATGCCGTTGGGAGAGCATGTCGTCGAGGATTATGCTAGCCTCAGCCTCACCTTGAAGCGCCACCCGCTCGCCTTTTTGCGTGCCGAACTTGCTAGTGACGGCTTGATCACTGCCGCCGCGCTCGCCCACCTGCCGGTCAACCGGCGGCTCTCGATCGCCGGGATTGTCCTGATCCGGCAGCGTCCGGGCAGCGCCAATGGCGTCGTTTTCATCACGATCGAGGATGAGACCGGGATCGCCAATCTGATCGTCTGGCCCGCCATCCTCGAACGCTTCCGCCGCGCCGCGCTCGGCGCCACCCTCTTGCGCTGCACTGGCAAATTGCAGCGCGAGGAGAGCGTCATCCATGTCGTCGCCGACCGGCTCGAGGACATGACCCCGCGCCTCAATACTTTGCGCAACTGTACCGGCGAGGCTGGGTCCCGGCCGGCGCCAAAACCACCTTTCAGTTCTCCCGCGAAGCCTCCCGGTTACGACCCGCGCGACATCGTCATCACCAGCCGGAATTTCCGCTAGCCGATGCAATCCATTACCTCGTGCCCGATCACTGGGCCTTCCGGCAGAGCGTCGCATTCAGTCCATCAGCGCCCGGCTGATCAGTGGATTGTGGCGCGGAGCTTTCGCTTTACCCGCGATCTGGTAAAATGCGTCAGACCCGGTGGACGGCTCTGCATTGTCGTGCCTAGCTGGACGCCACCGCTAACGAGATCCCGAATTTTGTGCTCAATGCGCCGCCGAATCATCTCAGCTGGTGGGACGAAGGAGCCTTGCGGGCGGTTGCGGGTCCGCTCGATCTGAAGACGGAAGCGATCGAAACGGTACCCTTCTCTTTCGACAGCCTCATCTACTGGATGGGGCGCTGGGCTCCCAAACTGACCGGCGATCGCTATTTCCGAGCACATTGGACCTCATATTGCGCGCTCGCCTGGAGCTGGCTCGTCGGGCGCGCCTGCGATGCGCTGTTCCGTATTCCGGCATCAGCAAGACCTTCTGGGTTGCTCCTCATCGCGCGCAAACCGTCATGATGGCATGGATCGCAGCCGCAATCGCTGTTTTCTATGCGCTGTGGTCGATCGCTCTGGCTCTTCTCTTTTTCAGTCAGATGCGGGTCCTCGATGACCGCTTATCCGCGAGCGTCGCCTTGGTGTTGCCGGTGACGGGCGCGCTTCCCGGGCTCGATGATCTGCTCGCGGCACTAACTGCCCAGTCGCTTAAACCGCGCCGATTGATCGTTTCGGTCGAGGCGCGCAAAGACCCCGCTTACCGGCGCGTCGCAGCCCTCGCCGAGCGTTATCCTCAGCTGAATGTTGAGCTGGTCGTCGCCGGTCTCTCGCCGATGCGCAGCCAGAAATGCACCAACCTTCTCGCCGCCCTGGCGCAGCTCGACGCCGACGATGTGTACATTGTACTTCTCGATGCGGACATCCGTCCGCAGCGGTGGTGGCTGGCGATGTTGGTGGCGCCGTTGGCTGCAGGGCGCGCCGATCTCGTCAATGGTTATCGCTGGCCCGTGCCGACGAGAATATCGCTCGGCACCGCCCTCGTCGCCGCAATCGACCGCGCCATCGCAGTATTGCCGCGGGTCCGCTGGACCAGGCCGGCTTGGGGCGGTTCCCTCGCGTTCACGCGCAACGCCCTCGCTGCGCTCGATCTGCCGAACACGATCGCAAATGCCTTGACCGAGGATTTGCCGATCGGCGACCGCGCGGCGCGAACCGGACTGAGGGTGCTGACCCGCCGGGCCATCCGGCCGCCGACCCCGCTCGCCGGCAATCTTCGTGACGGTTGGCGCTTTGCGCGCCGACAATACCAGCTGATCCGCCTCTACCGCCCGGGATTGTGGTGCTTCGCCGCCTTCGTCGTCACCACCGACCTGGCGGCCCGAATTGCGCTGCTGTCGAACGTGCTCGGCTGGGGGGCCGCCTTGCCCGCCATCCTTGTTCTGGCCTGTCTGGGCTCGACTGCGACAGAGATTCGGCTGGCAATCGGCCGGAAACTCGGCGTAACTGACGGAATTGGCTTTCGTTTGGCGCAGCATCTGCTCGCCTGGACCATTCTGCCCGCTCCGATTTTTCATGCCTCGGTTATCTGGGGCGGCGCCGTCACTTCCCCGGTCGTATGGCGGCATGTCCGCTACGTCGTCGACAAGACGGGGCAGGTCACCGGCGTCGTCCGCCGGCCTTACTCAGACACGTCGGGTTAGGCGCCATTCTCGACGTACATTCGCAAATCGTCGCCGGGCCGCAGGTCAGACGGAAAATAGGCGCGCCTGACGCGAACTGGGCGTTCTCCCCCAGCATGCGTTCCGGGATGTAATGATCCGGCTTATATTAGACCGGTGTGCGCGCGATCAGTAGAAGCTCGAACGATTTTACGCCCGCGGGGATGCGAAAAAGACTATTGCATACTCGCGCTGCGAGCCAGCTCCATACCAGACTGCCATGCCAACCCCAGGCATCGCGAAAGAAACGCTCGCTTGTTAATTTTGGCGACGCCCACGCCATCCAATAAAGGATGCCCATATCTGGGCTCGGCGGGAGAACCTCGACCGTCTCAACGATCAGGCCGAGGCTCTCGGCCAAAGCCCGCAATGCCGATTTGCTCCACCAGCTCAAATGATGCGGCGGGCCGTTCGGGGCGAAATTCGGGATGTCGGTCATTGCTGACGGCCAGCCGGGCACTGCCAGGAACAGCCGTCCTCCCGGCCGCAAGCAACGAGCCATTTCAGCGACGAAGCGCCCCGGCTCGCTGGTGTGTTCGGCGACGTGAAACGCGCAGACGACGTCGTATGCGCCGGAATTTGCCGCGGCGTGCTGTGACGCGGTCTCACTTCGCACGTCAGCCGAGTTCGCGGCAACATTCTGCTCGAGGCCGACATAGACGGCATGCTCGACGTGGCGGGCAAAGGGCGCCGTTCCGCACCCCACGTCGAGCACCTTCTCATCGGGCGCGATTAGTGCCGCGACCTTGGCGAAGTCGGAACGCTGCATGAGCGTGTTTCTCCAAGGACTTGTTTTGTTCAGGCGGCGGTAAAAATCGCGGTAGAATTTCTCGTCCCCGGCGATCATCGGGTGGAAGAACGCGAGCCCGCACGGCGACTCCCACAAGCCGAACCGCTCCACCGCGCCGAGCTGCCGAGCCGTCGAGACCCCAAAAGAGGCCCGCCACAGCGCGATCAGGAGCGCACTGCTCACCTGTTGTATGCGCCTCGTGGCGGGAAGCCCGGTGATAGGGCAGAGAGGCGGGAACGGTTCGGAGACCGGCATCGGTTAGACCCCTCGCCGTCGTGGGCCATACGGATGGCGTCGTGCCGCCAAGACGCGACCCGAACGATCGAGCGAATATTGGACATGCGCCCATCGGACAACCGAGGTGAAAGCGCTGGCCCAGATCAAACTGACGTACCAAGCCCCGATCGGAAGGATGGCCCAGTTGAGGAGATGTTGATAACTCGTGCAGGCAAGGCCGTCAGCGGCGCCGATCCTGCGGCCGACCGCGCGGCGAAGCTCGGTTGCGACCGAGCCCGACGCTGCGATGAGCGCGAGCATCCGCAATGCCGGCATGGAGCCCGCGGCGAGCAGATCCCAGGCCAGCGCGATGCGCGCGAGGAAATCGGCCGTCGCAATGAGGCTAGCGAACCACCACAGCCGCGGGCGGTAGAGTCTGACGAATTGGCCTTGACGACGCCCGAACGCCCATAGCTCGCGCCAGCTTCCGGCCAGCGGTGTGGGAACGCGCAAAGCGCGCCGTGTCAACAGCCGCAGCCTGGTTTCCGTTACGCGGCTACCGATCGGAACGTCCTCGACCACCTCGCGGTCGAGGGTTTTGCCCAAGTCGAGGACTTCGAGCGCCTCGCGCGTCAGCGCCAGCGAGCCACCCCACACCATTCCGGCAGCCGCAAGCCGCGGCAAAACAGCCAGTCCGCGATCGATTTGGGCAACGAGCACCGAGGCAAGAGTAGGCGGCGTCGGCACGAGCCAGCGATAGCCGTTGACCAGGTCGGCGCCGCCGGTGGCTAGGGGTGCGACCAAGGCGGCGAGCCACCAGGGCTGCGGGCAGATGTCAGCATCGAGCATCACGACGAACCGATCCTCGGCTGCGAGCCGGGTCAGCGCCGCTAATATGTTGGTGCATTTCTGACCTCGGCGGTTCGACAGGCCGGCCACGACAACATCGATTGCCGGCTCGCGATGCGTCATGGCTAACTCGGTCGCCCGCCGATAAGCTGGATCATTGCGCGACTCGACCGCGATGATCAATCGCCGAGCCCGCACCGATTGGCGGCCTAATGCGGCTAGGAGGTTTTCGAGATTATCGAGAGATCCGGTCGCCGGTAGAATTAGGACGATGCCGGCCACCAGCCCGCTTGTCGGGATACGGAGGTTGCCGAGAAACAACACGACACAGGCGAGGGAACCCATCGCAGATGTGATGACAATACCGGCAGCGATCCAGAAGACGGTATTCTGCAAGCCCTAATCCCTCACTGCTGCGCCACCCGAAAATGTTGCGCCGGAAATGTGATTTGGAGCTTCATAACTATCCCTGGATGCGCCCCCTACGGGGTAATGATGGCGGCAAAGTTGTACCAGTAAAGACGGGCTGGTCCGCGCAGGCAGATGAATGACAGAGCGTTGGGACTTCTTGGGGCGCTTCGAAGCACGGGCCTACATCATTCGCGCAAGCAAGGTGGAGGATGTGAGCTCGCCAATGCCGCTGTCTCCAGTGATCCACCAACTTGATCACGACGCTCGACGTACATACGCAAATCGTCGCCCGGCCGCAGGGTCAGGCGGCAAACCGGCGCGACCACGGCATCGGGGGCCAAGCGCAGACGGACCCGTTGAGCCAGAGTGGCGATGCAAAGCACAGCCTCGGTCAGACCGAAGGCGGCGCCGACGCAAATGCGGGGACCGACGCTGAACGGAATATAAGCGTGCCTCACGCGAAACTGGGCGTTCTCCGGCAGAAAGCGCTCCGGGATGTAGTGATCCGGCTTTCCCCAAAATTTACGATGCCGGTGGAGCAGCCACGGGACAACGATGAGGAGGGATCCCGCCGGCACGGACCGGCCGCGGATCGTCTCGTCGCGTGACGCCTGACGCGCGAGGAGCGGGACTGGAGGGTAGAGCCGCACCGTCTCCTCGAATATCGCGCGGGTGTAGGGCAGCTCGGGGACATCGTCGAGGGTCGGCAAGCGGCCGGAGAGGACTTTTGCCAGTTCGGCGTGAAGGCGTTCTTCAACCTCCGGCGCCTGCGACAGCAGATACCAGGCCCAGGCGAGCGAATTCGCTGTCGTCTCGTGACCGGCCATAAAGATTACCGCCGCTTCGTTGCGCAACGCCACAGCGTCGAGAGGCTCCCCGGTCTCGGGATCGCGCGCTTCCAGCAAAAGGCGGATCATCGAGGCTTCGCCGCCGGACAGCCGCTCGCGGCAGTCGCCGATAACCTGCTCCAGGACCTTGTGGATCCGTTTGGCCGAGCGATGGACCGCAGGCGAGTGAAACCGTGGGATCCAATCCGGCAAACCGAAGAAATAGGCCAGATCCATTTGGCCGACCAGGCGCTGGTATTCGCTGAAGGCGGACACGATTTCCGCCGCGTGCTCGGCCCCGAGCTGCCGGCCGAACACCGTCCGGCAGATGATCTCCGCCGTCAATGTCGCCATCTCGGTCAGCGCATTGATCGGCTTGTCCCGCGGCAGGCTCGCCCAGCGTTCGGCGGCTTCGCAGGCGGCCTGGACCATCAGTGGAGCGAACAGCGGCAGATGCGAGACATGGACGATCGGTGCTACAATGCGCCGACGGCGCCGCCACGTCTCGCCGTCGCTGATGAACAGCCCGTCGCCGAGCAGCGGCGCCAAGCCGTGGCGCATCTGCGGGCTCTTGCGCTCGAAACTGTCGTGATGTTCGACAAAGGCCGAGGCGACGGTATCCGGGCTGTTGCAGACAAACAGCGTGCGCGACAGCATGCGGGTCGAAAACATCTCCCATTCGAAGGAGCGCTCTTCCCAGATTGCGAGGAAGTTGCGCCGCGCCAGACGCAATGTGGCAAACGCCGAGAGCGGCTGCTTCGGCCTGTCGGGGAAGGGCGGAACGAAGTCGTGCATCGGCTGCCCTCGCGCGCCTGCGCGAACGGCATTATCGCATCGAGACGGCCGCGGCGATCGGCCTCTCGATGCCGGCTGGCGGCGTCGCCACACCGCGCGCGGCCCGCGCATAGGTGGCTTCGAGCCGCTCGATTGCGGCATCGACCGCGAGCCTCAGCCCGGCTTCGTTGAAGAACGAGCCGGGAATCAAGCAGCGGGCGGCAAGCACCCGCCGGAAGGCGTCGAACAAAACGGCATCGGGCGGCGTCGGCGCGCTCCAGAAATCGTCGAGCGCGCCCTGAAAGGTCAGCCCGGCGATGTCGTAAACCGCCTTGCCGAGCGCTACGACCGGAAGCCCGCATGCAAGCGCCAAGGTGCCGACGGTGCTGTTGACCGTGACAACCGCCGGCTTGCGCGCCAACAGCGTGCCCAAATCGCCGCCGTCGAGAATGACGAGCCGGTCGGCAATCCCAAGTTCGACGGCGAGGTAGCCCGTGATCGCGGCCCAGTCGACCAACCCGCTGTCGAGCGGATGGAGCTTGACGATCAACCGGGCCGCCGAGGGGGCGTGACGGGCGAAGGAGGCAAGCACGTGCTCGATCGCCAGATGCATCGCCCGAAACGGCGAGTGCACCCGCACCTGATAGTCGCAGTCGAGCTGCAACGGAAAAAGAAAGAGGGGGCCGGGGCTGCTGCAGACACCTTCGATCGCCACCGCTGCGCCACGCTCGGCGCGACGCATCAGCGCCAGACGCCGCAGCCAACCGGCATACTCGATCAGCTGATAATAGGGACGGTGCGTCGCGTAGTACGGGAACCGCCACATTCCGGCCATCGAGGCCGTCGTGTAGAGCACATCCTCGACCGCCCTGCGCCGAAAGCTGCCCGGCACCGATGGGGGGTCCTGCCAAGCCGGCAAAGCACGGGCGCGTTCGCGATACCAGGCTGGATCCCGTGGCAGCTCGGAATGACCATTGACCCCGCCCTCCTCGAAGGTGATCCAATCCGGCCGCAGATAGCCCTCCTCGACGACGTGGATTCGCAAGGCGCGCCTTTCGGCGACGCGGATGGCGGCTCGGTGCAACGGCCGGCAATCGCCGAACAAAATGATGTCGCTGATCGCCCGCTCGACGATCAGCCGGTCGAGAAACTCCGGCCACTCTTCCGGACGGCCGCGGAAATCCACGGCTCCCGGCAGCCGCCAGAATGCCCTGTCACCGCCGTTGAAATTAACCCGGTAAACCGCGTGCCCGCGCCCGATGAGCGCCTGACCCAGACGCTCGAAAAATCGCGTGGCCATCCCCTGCAGGAAAAGAAAGCTCCGGCCGGGTTTGACCAATGACCCGCCTAGCCGCTCCGCCGCGTTTACGGAACTTTCGCCCACCGATAGCAGATTCCCCGACCAAACCTAGTGGCGCTCGAAGCGAGCTTTGAGGCGGTTCAACCCTGATCGCGGTTAATCTCGCCAGCTTGTCGGTTAATGTCCACGACTTTTTGCATCGCGGGATGAGCCGTCCGTCAGGAATCGAACAAATCGTCCTGCGAAATGCCCATCTTCGCTCGTAGTGTTAATCTAAAACTATGTCTATTGACCCATGACAGACCCGCGACCGACCATCGAAGCTCCCGACGACGACCCCTATCTCTGGCTCGAAGAGATCGACGGCGAGCGGGCGCTCGCCTGGGTCGAGGAACAGAACGCGAAGACATTGGCGCGCTTCGGCGACGCCCGCTTCGCAGCCGATCGCGACACCCTCGCCGCGATCTTCGACCGGCCCGACAACATCCCGCTAATAGCCAGGCGCGCTGCTAAAGTCTTCAATTTTTGGAAGGATGCGGAGCACCCGCGCGGCCTGTGGCGGGCGACAACGCTCGACGGCTACCGCAGCGAAAAGCCCGATTGGGACATCCTCCTCGACCTCGACGCGCTCGCGGCAAAAGAGGGCGAAGATTGGATGTGGAGCGGGGCTGCGACGATCCCGGGCAGCCACGACCGTGCGATTGTCATGCTGTCGCGCGGCGGCGCCGACGCCGTGGTGCTGCGCGAATTCGATTTGGGTGCGCTCGACTTCGTACCGGGCGGCTTCGAGCTGCCCGAAGCGAAGGGCGGGGCAGCCTGGCTCGACCGTGACACGCTGCTGCTGTCCTCCGCGCTGGGCGAGGACATGGCCACCAGTTCGGGCTATGCGCGCGCGGTACGGCTGTGGCGGCGCAGCGCCGACCCGCTGACCGCCCCGATCATTTTCGAGACGAGCGCCGACCATATGGCGGTCTGGGCGGATGTCGATCGCGAGACCGGGGAAGAGCTGCTGGTATTTGTCGAGAGGGTCGGCTTTTTCGACGCGACCCTCTGGATCGGTGACCGCACCGGCCCCAAGACCCGGATCGACGTTCCTACCGATGCCTCGGTCACGTGGCATCGCGGCCGGCTCGCGGTCAAACGGCGGACCGTCTGGACGATCGGCGATGAAA
>CAVSZA010000039.1:0-178893 GCA_963732095.1 uncultured Alphaproteobacteria bacterium | reverse complement strand
GAACCAGTTATCGCCGTTGGAGCTCCGATAGAGCTGTCGCATCTCTGCGCGTTGAGGGCCTGGCGCGGTGTTCTCTCTTCCGTGTGCTGAGACGATACGAAAGCCCGCCTCGGCCAACGCGGCGACGATGCGGGCGGCCAGGGCGTCGGGATCGCCACGGGCTGTTTCATTGATCGTGTTCGCGATTACCCGTTCGACAGTAGCGCTATCGCGTTCCGACATTCCGCTCTCCTTGTCCCGTGGGCGAACACCAAGCCGTATCCTTCCGTTGCCGACCGCGGGCTGGCCGTCTTTGGTAACCGCCCTATCTGCGGGAGATGATGCTCGGATTTGACGGAAGAAGAGACCGACGCGCTCGCGAAGCTGCTGAGCCGGACAATCGACGATGACCGCTATCCCCTGTCCCCGCGCGTTCAGAACTTAAAGGGCATTTTGGCGAAGATCCGACCCGAGCTGGCCCGCGAGCCCTTGCCTCCACCGAAGTTGGTCCGCCACTCGGCCGAGCTGCCTCAACTAGATCACGAATTCTCGGCGGCGTTAAATAAAATCCTAATCAGTTCCGCGCTTGCATTTTTTCCTTGTTTCCTTATTGTTGCTCTGACAGCCTTTTTTTGGCTAACTCCACCAGCTACTAACCGTCCTAATAGTACCTCCACCATTGTTCTATAGTCCTCAAAAGCCATGGAAGAACCTGTCGATCCAACCGCACCCCGCCCACCGGACCTTCCTTCGGCGGCGTCACCTTTGTGGCCAACATCTATCGGGGCCTTAATATCAAGCGCCAGACGGCCGGCGCAGCGCGGCGATGGGGTTGATCGGAGGGGCTACCGCCAAAGG
Source organism: uncultured Alphaproteobacteria bacterium (assembly GCA_963732095.1). Taxonomy (GTDB): domain Bacteria; phylum Pseudomonadota; class Alphaproteobacteria; order ATCC43930; family CGMCC-115725; genus AP-15. Next base: position 178,056 of record CAVSZA010000039.1, on the reverse strand, counting down.
AGGCGCAGCCCTAGACGTACCGGCCGCCGCTAAGTCTCCTCCCGGTAATATAATGGCGGAGATCAGACGCGCGCGCTTTGTCTTGGCTGATCACACGGGTCAGGTGAAAGCGTCTATTTCGAGGCGGGTTTCGCGCTAGGGTTCGGGCTGACCGTCATTCCGACGTGCCGGGCTCGGGTGCGGTCGTGTTAGGGGGTGCGGAGCTATGCCGCTGATCCTCGAAATCGCTGCCGGTGTGTTTCTCGGTGTCTGCCTTTTGGGGATCGTATTCGGGATGATCCCGGATTATCTCAGGCAGCGGCGGATCGAGCGCAACTACGAGCGATCCGTTCAGTCGCGTTTCAAAAGGGCCGAAGAGCAGGGGGCGACTGATCTTGTTAGCCTCTATGACCTCGAAATATGGGAACGGGAGCACGAGATAAGAGACGCTTTGACGATTGCGATGGAGGAGGTGTCACGCGGAATAAGTGCGGGTCGGCCCATCCGCTAGATTTAAAAACTGCTTGGCCGCAAACCGAAGGAGTGTTTGCCTCACGCAGTAGAGCGAGGGCGTGGTTTCCCTACGGCACGTCGGTGACGAGCCGGTACGCCGTTTGATTATGTAGCATGTGAGCGCGACTGACGCGCATGGTGCGAGCAAGATCTGAAACACCCGGCATATCAAGGTATTGAAGTTCAACCTCATCGGACAGCACGTTCAAGACGCGAGCCGGTCTCCACCGGTCGTCGTGCTTTGAATAAACGTCCCACACTTGGTTGGGCCTAACGTCGGACATAAAAGTTCTCTGCCAACAACTCAGATCGTCGCCATCGATCAACTATCACGTCCGCTCTGCTGCCGCGGGTGCGGGAGGAAGGGGCGGGCGGTAGTTTCGATCACGTGGCGCTAGGACGATCAAAGCTGGGCTTCCCGCTGGTGGAACGAAGGATGGGTTTCCATGTTTCCCTGTCAGGCGTTGCGTAGGGACGCTGTAAAGTGCTCCGCTTTCGAAGGCTTGCTGAACGAGTGAGCTTCGGGCGTTGGGTATGCGGGACTTCGCGGCGCCTAACTTGCCGTCAGATGCTTCACGCGCGGATAGAATAGGCAGGCGCCGAGCGCGATCGCACTCAATCTGCTACAAGCTAACCCCGAAGAGCTGCCCACCTGTGCCTGCAGATTAAAGCCGGCGAACGTCCGGCGCCCTGAACCCATGCAGGGCTGACGTGCCCGAGGGACTTCTGGCCCGGCGCGGCGATAGGGCGGAAGCGGATGCCGGCGCGCGAGTCGATCGAGGCTCCATTCGCCGCCGCCAGCGACCCAGAGATAGAGAAAGACAAAGCAATAGACAATTGCCAACTCCCCGCGATTGAGAAGCGGGAAGAAACCTCGTGGCGCATGTGCCATGAAGTAGGCGACCGCCATGTTACCCGCTACGATGAAGGCAACGGGGCGAGTGAACAAACCGAAGGCCAGCAGCAAGCCGCCACCAATTCCAATAAGCCTTGCAGCCCAGGATTTAAGGTGAATAGCGCGTAGGGCCTATGGTTGGGCTGGAGCGGGAAGCCGACGACCTTCGCGAGACCGTGCTCCATGTACAGCAACCCCAACATCATCCGCAGAATGCTCAACATGCGCGGTTCCCAGGTGAGCCGCAGAGTTGCCAAGTCGGGCACGGATTATCCTCCCCAAAGGCCCGGCGATCTCTGTGGTCGCCTGCCCATCAGGGTAAATTTGTCGGAAGCGATCGCGCAACCATTACCCTTTTGTGGTCACTCACATTTGATCGCAACTGCTGACCTGCGGTACATCGGCCGCATGCCGCAGGTCCGAGCGCCCAAGAACCGCAGAAACCCTAGACGGTTTCACACCGCGGTATGTCTCGTAGGGCGGGGTGAAACCTTGATCGGGGCGGGGAAGGCGTCCCTAACCCGACCAACCCCCTGCGTACAGCCCGATGAAGACCAGAGCAGTCCCGGCGGTCATGAGGCCGATGCTCAAACCCTTACCGGCCTGCCCCGGTTCAGCGTCAGCGTGAGCCCCATCACGACGAAGCCGGCCAGGCTCAGCATGTTCATGCCGAAGAGAATGTCTCTGGTGAGCACCGCCCTTGCCTTTCGGTCGGGTTTCTTCACGTGGGTTGTGAATTGGCGTGGAATAAGGACCCCGTTTTCGGGGTGATCGGCATCCAATCGGGACCCCCGGGACGGCGGGTCCACAGTGGCTTCCGTGGGGGATACGGGGGCCAGGTTGGGGATGCTGGTAGTGGAGACGATTGCGAAGATCCGTCGGGCGTATTTCGCCCAGAACAAACCGATCAAGACGATTTGCCGCGAGCTTCGGGTGTCGCGAAGGGTCGTGCGCAAGGTGATCCGGTCGCAGGCGACCGAGTTTCGCTATGAGCGCAACCGGCAGCCGCGCCCGCGGATTGATCCGTGGCGCGAGCAGCTCGACGGCCTGCTGCTGGAGAACGAGGGCAAGCCGGTTCGCGAGCGGCTGACGCGGATCCGGATATTCGAGGAGCTACGCGCCCTCGGTTATCAGGGCAGCTACGACGCGATTTGTCGATACGCCAAGAGGTGGCGTACCGAGCGCGGCGCCGTGACGGCAGAAGCTTTCGTGCCGCTGAGCTTTGCGCCGGGCGAGGCCTACCAGTTCGACTGGTCCCACGAGGTCGTGCTGATCAACGGCACGACCGTCACTGTCAAGGTGGCGCATGTCCGGTTGTGCCACAGCCGCATGCTGTTCGTGCGGGCTTATCCGCGCGAGACCCAGGAGATGGTGTTCGACGCGCACAATCGCGCCTTCGCTTTGTTCAAGGGGACCTGCACGCGCGGCATCTACGACAACATGAAGACGGCGGTCGAAACCGTGTTCATCGGCAAAGACCGCCAGTTCAACCGCCGCTTTCTGCGAATGTGTGGCCATTACCTGGTCGAGCCAACGGCCTGCACGCCGGCTTCGGGCTGGGAAAAGGGGCAGGTCGAGAACCAGGTCGGAGTGGTGCGCGAGCGCTTCTTCACACCACGGCTACGGGTGGCGAGCTACGAGGAGCTGAATGCCTGGTTGCTCGACCGATGCGTTGCCTACGCCAAAGCGCACAAGCACCCCGAGCTGACCGACTGCACGATCTGGCAGGCTTTCGAGGCGGAGCGGCCGCAGCTGGTGCAAATTACTGGGCCATTCGATGGGTTCCACGCGACGCAAGCCTCAGTCTCGAAGACCTGCCTGGTGCGCTTCGACAACAACAAGTACTCGGTCGTCTCGCGCGCCGTGGGACGGCCGATCGAGATCCAGGCCTATGCCGATCGCATTGTGATCCGCCAGGATGGCGCGATCGTCGGCGAGCATCGACGCCGTTTTGGCCGCGGCGAGACAATCTATGACCCCTGGCATTACGTCCCGGTGCTCGCCAGGAAGCCTGGTGCCTTGCGCAACGGCGCTCCGTTCAAGGACTGGCTCTTGCCGGCCAGCCTCGAGCGCCTGCGGCGTAAACTGCAGGGCTCAGATGACGGCGACCGCCAGATGGTCAAGGTGCTGTCGGCGGTGCTGACCGACGGCTTGACGGCGGTCGAGGCAGCCTGCGCCGAAGCCCTCGCCGACGGCGTCCATTCCGCCGACGTCGTTCTCAACATCCTGTCCCGGCACCGTGACCCCGGGCCAGCGGCGACGATCCTGACCCCCGATGCGCTGCGGCTGCAACATCTGCCAATCGCCGATTGCGCCCGCTATGACAGCCTGCGGAGAGCTTCCTGATGGAGCGCACCGACATTCTCGAGCTGATGTCGACGCTCAAGCTCTACGGTATGCGGGCGGCATACGACGAGGTGATGACCACCGGCATCAAGCGCCGGCACGAGCCGCCGCGCATCGTCGGCGATCTGCTCAACGCCGAGATCGCCGAGAAGCAGGCGCGCTCGATCAAGTATCAGCTCACCATCGCCAAGCTGCCGCTGGCCAAGGACATCGTCGACTTCGACTTCACCGGCACGCCGGTCAACGAGGCGCTGATCCGCGATCTGGCGAGCGGCGCCTTTCTGGCCGAACAGCGCAATGCCGTGCTGATCGGCGGAACCGGCACCGGCAAGTCGCATCTGGCCATAGCCATTGCGCGGGCCTGCATCCGCGGCGGCGCCAGGGGCCGCTTCTATGCCGTCGTCGATCTCGTCAATCGGCTGGACAGCGAAGCCCGCGCCAGCCGGCAGGGGCGGCTCGCCGAATATCTCACGCGCATGGACTTCATCATTCTCGATGAACTCGGCTATCTCCCCTTCGCTCAGACCGGCGGCCAGCTGCTCTTCCACCTGATCAGCCGGCTATATGAGCGCACCTCGGTCATCATCACGACCAACCTGGCCTTTGGCGATTGGCCCAGTGTGTTTGGTGACGCCAAGATGACAACCGCGCTCCTCGACCGCCTGACCCATCATTGCGAAATCATCGAAACCGGCAACGAGAGCTGGCGCTTCAAACACCGCGCCTGAGTGCCACCCCGGCTTGCCCCGGTGGGCAACAGGCACCTCCCACGCGCGCCGCTCCGTCGCTTGTGAGGGCACTGCGCGACGCGCGCGGGACCCTCCTGTTCGCTACCGGGACAAGCCTGTCCCAACGCCGGTGAGGGGTCCCTTTTCGATGCCGATCCGGGGTCCCAATTGCTTGCCGTTTGACACGCTTTTCGCGGGGGGTGACGATAGTCAGTTGACGACAGGCTCGATGTTGCGGCGGGCTCTTACATGGCAGCGACAGAGACGCCATTAGCAAATCCCTCGGCAGCGGCGCGCGACCTCATTTTTATCAGCTACAGCCACCGCGACCGGGATTGGTTGGAGCATCTGCGGATCTTTCTGAAACCGTACAGCCGCCAAAACCTCAAGATTTGGGCGGATCCGCATATCGAAGTGGGCGGCCAGTGGCGGCGCGACATCTCCGCGGCTCTGCTGCGTTGCTGCGTGGGCGTTTTGCTGCTGAGCCCCAACTTCCTCGACTTGGACTTTATTCGACTCCGAGGAGCTGCCGCCGTTGCTCGAAGGCACCGAGTTTGGATCGATCATCCTGCTCGTCATTCCAATAAGCGCCAGCAATTACGAGACGAGTCCGCTGGCAAAGTACCAGTTCGCGCATTCCCCCGATCGGCCTCTCGACACGATGCGCAAGGCGCAGCGTAATGCCGCCTAAGTCGAGATCACAAAAAAGATCGTAGCGGCGGCGCAAAAAGCAGCTCCCGAGTTGTCGGCTGCGCCGCTCCCAGCCGCGCGGCCGCTTGAAGTCGCGCCTATTGCAGCGACAAGTCGGCTCGCGGCATTGCGTGGCGTCCCAGGCCAGCGGCCGAACTATCTGCGGCGTGAGGAATATCTCGATCAGCTGAAGCAGGCGGTGTTGGGTTCAACCGATCGCGCGATTGGCATCACTGGCGCGGGCGGAAGGGTCGGGCTGCACGGGATGGGCGGCATCGGCAAGACGGTGCTCGCGATCGATTTGGTTAATGACGCGGAGGTCCGGTGTGCTTTCCCCGACGGGATCTTCTGGCTGACCCTCGGCCAGTCCATCGAGCCAACGAAGTTGCAGGGCGAACTGGCCGGCTTCGTGTCCGGTGAGGCGCAAGCATATGCGACAGTCTATGAAGGGCGCGATCAACTTCGGCGGCTATTCGAAGGCAAGTTTTGCCTACTCGTGCTTGACGACCTGTGGCGCCCGCAGGATGCCGAGCACTTCGAAGTGCTGGGGCCGCGTTCGCGTCTCTTGGTTACGACCCGCGACGGGGATCTGCTCGTCGCGCTCGGCGCCCGCGAGCTTCCACTCGATGTCCTGAGCGAAGAGCTGGCGCTCGAATTGCTTGCCTCCTGGAGCGGACAAGCGCCGGCCACCTTGCCTCCCACAGCCGCCAAAGTCGCTGAGAGTTGCGGCTATCTGCCTCTGGCACTGGCGCTAGCGGGCGCGCGGGTGCAGGACGGCGCATCGTGGGATGATGTGCTGTCGGCCTTAGAGCGCGGCCGGCTGGAGTTTCTCGATCACCCCTATGGAAGCGTTTTCAAGTCGCTGCGGCTCGGCAGCAACGCGCTCAGCGAGTTCGAGCGCGACCGCTACTTTGAGCTCGCGGTGTTCCCAGAGGACACAGAGGTCCCGGCCGAAACGATCTGCACGTTGTGGCGCCACACGGGGAAGCTCGCGTCCGACGTATCCCGGGATCTGCTGCTGCGGCTGCACCGAAGAGCGCTTTTGCTCCACAGCGAAGACGGGAAGCGCATCTCCTTTCACGATCTGCAACACGATTTCCTGCGTCTGAATGTGACGTCGCTCGCCAAAGCGCAGGCGGCTCTCATCGACGCCTATCGTGCCGTAGCGGCCGCTGGCTGGGCGAGGGGACCGGATGACGGCTATTTCTTTCAACATCTACTGCAGCACCTGGCCGCCGCCGATCTGCGGGACGACCTCAAAGCATTGCTCTGCAACCACGATTGGCTCGGTGTCAAGTTGCGAGCCACCGACGTTGCTGGGGTTCTGGCCGACTATGATCTGGCAGAGAAGGAGCCCGATTTCTCTCTCATCCAGCACGCTATCCGGCTCTCAATTCCTGCGTTGCTCCGCGACCCGGTGCATTTGCCCAGTCAATTGCTTGGGCGATTAATGAAGGCCGAAGGTCGGGCGGTGCAGGCTTTGCTGATCGGGGCGGAGCAATTCAGTGGTCGGATTTGGCTGCGCCCCCGGTTGGCCTCGCTAACGCGCCCTGGGGGGCCTCTCCGCCAGATCCTTGTCGGGCACAGCTACGATGTCACCGCTGTAGCGTTCCTGACGGATGGACGGCGCGCGCTGTCCGGCTCCGCCGACACAACACTGCGGCTGTGGGACCTCACGAGCGGCGAGTGTCTGCGCACGCTCGAAGGGCACCCCCGATGGGTCAGTGCGGTGGCGCTGTCGGCCGAGGGTCGCCGCGCGCTGTCCGGCTCCGCCGACGGGACATTGCGCCTCTGGGATCTCGCGACCGGCAAGTGCCTGCGCGCGCTCAAAGGGCACACCGATTGGGTCAGAGCGGTGGCGCTGTCGGCCGAGGGTCAGCGCGCGCTGTCCGGCTCCCAGGACAATACGCTGCGGCTGTGGGACCTGGCGACTGGCCAGACCATACGTACCCTCGAAGGGCACACCGCTGGGGTGAATGCGGTGGCCCTGTCGGCCGACGGCCGCCGTGCTCTGTCCGGCTCCGGCGACCACACGTTGCGGCTGTGGGACCTCGCGACCGGCGAGGGGCCCCGCACCCTCGAAGGGCACAGCAATGAGGTCCGAGCGGTGGCGCTATCGGCCGACGGCAACCGCGCGCTGTCCGGCTCCGCTGACTGGGGGCTGCGGCTGTGGGACCTCGCGACCGGCGAGAGCTTGCGCACCCTCGAAGGGCACACCCGATCGGTCAATGCGGTGGGGCTGTCGGCCGACGGCAGCCGCGCGCTATCCGGCTCATACGACAACACGTTGCGGCTGTGGGACGTCGGGGCTGGAAGACCTCCTTTTATCAGAAGAATTCTCCGTCGCCGAAGCGCCGAGAGCCTGCGCACCTTCGAACGGCGTGGCGCTTCGGTCACTGCGGTGGCGCTCTTTGCCGACGGAAGCCGCGCGGTGTCCGGCTCATACGACAACAGGTTGAGGTTTTTGTCAAACGCCCTCGGTGCTGAGCAAAACCGACCCGTGGATCTGGCGGCGCTTGCGCTGCCTCGTCCGGGTGCAATGGAAACCTACCTGCTATCGAGCGCTGCGCTGTGGGAGCTCATTAGAAGAATTCTCCAGCGCCGAAGCGCCGGGAGCCTGCGCACCTTCGAAGGGCACGCTGATGGGGTCACTGCGGTGGCGCTGTCGGCCGACGGCCGCTTTGCGCTGTCCGGTTCCCAGGACAACACGTTGCGGCTGTGGGACCTCGCGACCGGCAACAGTCTGCGCACGTTAGAGCACCGCTTCGTCACTTCGGTGGCGCTGTCGGCCGATGGAAGCCGCGCACTGTCCGGCTCCGTTGATGAAACGTTACGGCTGTGGGACCTCGCGACCGGCAAGTGCTTGCGCACCCTCGAAGGACACACCGATTGGGTTCAGGCGGTTGCATTGTCGGCCGACGCAAACCGCGCGCTGTCCGGCTCCAACGACCGTACGTTGCGGCTGTGGGACCTCGCAACCGGCGAAAGCCTCGCGGAATACGTGGCCGATGCGCAGATCGGCTGTGCTGCCTTCGCACGGAACGATCTCATAGTCGCCGGTTCCGCGGATGGGAAAATCCACATCCTCGAAATCCGCGAGCCGGGGCGCTGAGCGGCTGGCTCAGCGCCGCAACAACTGGAGCAGCAGTTCGGTCACCCGCTCAGGCTGTTCCTGCTGCACCCAGTGGCCGGCGCCGTCGATCAGGCGGCAGCCGAGCACGCGGCTGCAGGTGTTCAAGGATGTTGGGCTGCCGGACGCGGTTGCGAAGCGATTCGGCCTGGAGCACCGCTCTGGAACGCACGCGCTCGGCCACACGCGAATGGCGACGGAAAGTGCGGTAACCACCGAACACTCCCATCCGTTTTCGACCGGTCTCGATCTTTGTCTCGTGCATAACGGCTCGCTGTCGAACCACAATTGGGTGCGCCAATCGCTGCGCCGCGAGGGCATTCGCTTCGTGACCGACAACGACACGGAGGTCGCGGCCGGCTACCTGACGTGGCGCTTGGGCCAGGGAATGAGCTTGAAGGAGGCGCTCGAAGCCGCACTTGCGGAGCTCGACGGGTTTTATACCTTTGCTTTCGGTGCCAAGGACGGCTTTGCGATCCTGCGTGACCCCATCGCCTGCAAGCCCGCGGTCCCTTGCCGAAACCGACGACTGGGTTGCGATGGCAACCGAATACCGTGCGATCGCAACCCTTCCCAACGCGTCAACTGCCGAGATCTGGGAGCCGCGCCCGGCAACCGTCTACTCCTGGGAACGCCATTGATCGAGGTCGATTTGGCGCGGAGCTCGGTCCGCATGCTTTTGGAGTAGCGGGAGGAGGGCGGCTGGATATCGACGCCATGCAGCATCTGGTGAAACAGCAGCCCGTTCACGCCGCCCCACACGCGCCGCAGCTGGAAGGGCGTTGCGTTCCACAACTGGGAGACATTCAGGATGCCGGCGCGGTGCAGCCGCTGCTCCATGCGCGGGCCGATGCCGTAGATGTCCTGCAATTGGAGGCCGAGCAGGATTCCGGGCAGGTCGTTCTTGGTGATCACCACCAGCCCGTCCGGCTTCTGCAGGTCGGACCCGACCTTGCCGAGAAACACGTTCGGCGCGATGCCGCTCGAGCAGGTAAGGCATTCGCCGACCTGCTCGCGTAACGCCCGCTTTACCTTCACGGCCAATTCCCGTGCGACAGGCACCTGGCGTTCGGTACCCATGAGGCGGCAGGCCACCTCATCAATCGAACACACCTTCTCGACCGGCAGGCAGGTGTCGACCGCCTTCAGGATGCGCTCGTGATACTCAGTGTAGAGCCGGTGATTGGCCTGAACGGCGATCACCGCCGGGCACAGCTGGCGCGCCTCGCGCATCAGGGTGCCGGTCTTGATGCCGAACGCCTTGGCCGCGTAGCTGGCGGCGATCGCCACGGCGGAAATCCGTCAGCGTCTGCACGACGATGACGGGCTGCCCGCGCAGGGCCGGGGTTTCCTGCTGCTCGCACGACGCAAAGAAGGCGTTGAGATCGAGGAACAGCCATTGCACCGCATTGTCGGTCGTTGACGTGTTCATCTTTCGTTCTATACGATAGGCGGCAGGCAGAATCAAGAAGCCCGGACACCGTGCCACCGCGCTACGCCTTCCGCCTCGAGGACCTGCGCGTCGTCCATTTTGTGCGCGCCAGCTGCCATGCCTGCGGGCACAAGGCGATCATTCCAAACGCGGCGCTGCTGCAGGGGCGGCCGGGCTACATGCGGCTGATGTCGCTCGAACGGCAGCTGCGTTGCCAAAGATGCGGAGCGCGGGGCAAGGCCTCGCTCGATGTGGAATTGCGGCCCCGGGATTGAACATGATCGGGGAAACATGGCGGGGGTGGGTTAGAACCTCCCGCCGTAGCGACTACCGGCGCTGCAACGAGATTAGGGTGGTCAGTGGAGCGGCCCGGCTGGAGTCTGGTTCGCGAGTTGGCCGACGGCGTCGGATCCGACACCAGCGAGCGGAGCCGCGTGTCCGCAGGATTGAGGGTCAATAGGTCCCGGGCATGTCGGAGCGCCACGGCAAAATCCCCCGCGTCCTGCGCAATCGAGATGAGCGCTATTGGCGACATTCGCCGTCCATTCCATGACAATAATTCCAAATAAAGTACTCTCCGATCATGCCTCAAATGGCAACCCGACGTACTGTTCAGCTAACGACGCTTGGGCGTGCTCGGAGGCGTGCAGATAGTCGAATTGATTAACCCGCATCTGTTCTTCGAAGGCTGTCTCAGCGGGAAAACGGTGCAAGAGCATTGTCAGCCACCAGGACATGCGCGCAGCGCCCCAGACCCGACGCATCGCCATGTCCGAATAGCAATCGAGGTAATGCGTTCTGCCTGTGCGGTAAGTCTCGGCCAGCGCTCGGGACAGATAAAACACGTCTGAGACCGCGAGGTTAAGACCTTTCGCCCCTGTCGGCGGGACGATGTGGGCGGCATCGCCGGCAAGAAACAGGTGGCCATAACGCATCGGCTCGGCAACGAAGCTGCGCAAGGGCGCAATGGATTTTTCGATCGAGGGGCCGGTGACGATACTGTCGGCCATGTCTTTGGAACACCGCGCCCTGAATTCCTGCCAGAAGCGGTCGTCCGGCCAGTCTTCCAACCTCGCTTCGAGGTCGCACTGAATGTAGTATCGGCTCAGCATCGGTTTGCGCATGGACGCAAGTGCAAACCCGCGGCGGTGATAGCAATAACAAAGGTCCGGGAACGGCGGCGTCTCCGATATCATGCCAAGCCATCCGAACGGATAGCTCTTTTCATATGTCCTTAGCACCGAGGTGGGGATCGATGACCTGCTAACGCCGTGATAGCCGTCGCAACCGGCGACATAATCGCAGTCGATCCGTCGGACTGATCCTTCCTTCTCGTAGGTCAAATATGGGTGGCCGGAAGTGAGTTCCTGCATTCGGACGTTGCCGGCTTCGTCGATAATCTGTCCGCCGGCCGCATCACGAGCGGCATAGAGATCTTCAGTGATTGCTGTCTGGCCATAAGCCATCATTGCTTTGCCGGTAAATTTCTTAGTGTCGATGAAGAAACGTGGCCGCCCTTCCCACGCGATCGCCGAACCGTTATGGGGATGCCCCTCGCGATCCATCCGCGCACCCAATCCGACTTCACGCAGGAGCTCGACCGTGCCGGCCTCCAGCACGCCCGCCCGAATTCTCCCCAGCACATGAGTACGGCTCTGCCGTTCCAGTACAATGCTGTCGATGCGGTCTCGATGGAGCATATGGGACAAAAGCAAGCCGGCGGGACCCCCGCCGATGATAGCCACTTGCGTTCGCGTTGCCATCTTCATGTCCATTGAGCCAAAAAGGGCCGTCGCCGGTAGGAAAGTCGTAGTTGCTCAAATGCGCAAGCCGGTTTCTTCGTGACCTAGTGTCTTCAAACTAGACCCCGGGCACACTCCGTGTCGCGCCAGGTCACTTTCCGCAGTAACCGCGTCGTATAGAGAACAACCCGAAATAGACCTTTCCAGGCTCGCCGATGATAGCGATTTCGTGCCTTGGCGCTTTTTAGACGCGGGCCGCCCGAGCGCGTCGAGGGCTCGTCACTGCCGGCGTCCGAAACCTGCACATAACCGGAGGTTAGACCCATGCCAGATGCCGGCTTCACCCGCGTCGAAGCACCCGGAGCTGGCCACGACCGGTGTCAGCAGGCTGAAGTTGCTATGGAGTGGTGAATTGATATGCCCGCAGTGTCAGCTCGGTGTTTAGCGAACCGGGTGATTTCGAGTTCAATTTTGGGCCGGCATTACACTGGCGCGAAACAGATCTATTACAGTAACGGATCGGAGCACGACCACACCGGTGAAGGAACCTGCCCAACCCGTTACGACCGGAGTCGGATATTGCAATGCGTCGTTGTTGGTATTGGCGCAGCGCCACGATGCTATCTCTCATGTACTATCCGGGCTACCAGACGCCATCGAGGTCGCAATAATCCGGCAATTCGGCCGATACCCGCCGTCCGCGGTCGATGACCAAGCGATCAGCTTGCGGGCGGCACATCAGCTCGTTGAGGGTGCGCGCATTAAAAAGGATGAACCGCGCTGGACCGCCTTTGGCGATCGTCCCAAGCTGCCCCGCCTGGATGATCGCCTGAGGCACCGGACCCGCCATCGCAGCTGCATCGCCGAATGGATGATCGAGGTGCAAAATTCGTACGGCCTGACGGAAGGTGTCCACCATGTCATGATCGCCATAGGCATGGAACGGATCGCGGCAATTGTCACCCGCGATCGCGACTGGTATGCCGCGGTGGCGCATTTCGTGGACGGGCGCGACGCCGCGCCAACGTGGCGTCCGCCCATCGCTCCGATCCTGCAGATAAAGATTGACCGTTGGCAGCGTCACTATCGCGATGCCCGCCTCGGCGCAGAGGTCGAGGGTCCGGCGTATTTGCTCTTCTGGCTGCACTGCCAGGCTGCAGCAATGGCCGCACACCACGCGGCCCCTGAATCGGTTGCGCAGCACTGCAGCGGCGACATGCGCGAGCGCGGTCGCCGCGGGGTCGCCGCTCTCGTCTACATGCAGATCGACGTCGAGACCCCGTTCTGAGGCAAGGCGAAGGAACGTATCCAGAAGCGGGTCGATATCGTCGAGCAGCCGTCCGTGAACGCCCCGAACAGCACGCGTCACGCCGCCGAGAATGCCGCCCGAAGCGGCCACGATATCGGCGAGTTCCTCACCGTAGGGGGATCGGAACGCATCGATCGGTACCAGCGCGACGGCCTGCAGCAGGATGCGGTCCGCCCACTCGGACCGTACCTCGCGAAACACTGCCCAGCTCCGCTGCGCGTGGCTCAGTTCCGGCGAATCGAGATGCGTGCGGATTGCCGCGACCCCGTGGACATAAGCGCAGCGCAATCCGAACTCCATGCGCCGTTTGACGTCCTCGGCGGTCCAGCGATGGCTCCGGTCTTCGGCGGTTGACTTTAGCGCTCCGGCGAACGAACCATCCGGATTTTCGGTGCGGGTCACAATGTGACCCTTGTCGAGATGCGCGTGCATGTCGATGAGGGTCGGCCAGACGTGGTGCGCTTCGAGATCAATGGCTGGCAAGTCGGCGGATGCCGCCACCCCTGCTGGTTCGATCGCAGCGATCCTCTCATTGTCGACGAGGAGGTCAATAAGTGTCGCGCCGTCGCGATCAACAGCGGTTTTCGGCCCGCCGGACAAGAAGCAGATCGGAACGCGAGCCTGCCTGATCCAATAGCGCTGCACTTCTGGCACTTGGAGCGTCTTGAACAGGTTCATAGCATCCGGCGCTCGCCGTCTCGGGTTCGCTGGCGCTCCTACAATCCTGCACCAAAGTCGATAGAGCAACAGATGCTTGCGACCGAAGGGTTGACCGGCACACCACCATTCGACGAAAGCGCCAACTAGCGTGACATCGGCTTTAAGAAAAAGGTGAAACGGTGTCGTTAGCGAGCAAAGGACATAATAAACTCCGCGGAATCACCGGAGAATGTAATGGTCGACCACGAGTTGGCGGATGTTCGGTGAGGCAGAGGTTCTTGTAGGCGAGTTCTTACGAAACTCACTCTGGCCCACGCGACCAGCGCGCGCCGGGCGTCAGCCAGCAAACGCGCGCCGCGCTCGGCTTGACAGCCGCCAACACGCGTTCTCATTATGTTCCGGAGAGAACCTTCTCGAAACGTCACAGGTGAACGGTCGGGATGGAAACGACAGCCACCATCCTCCATGCAGACCTGGATGCCTTCTATGCCTCGGTCGAGCAGCTGCTCGACCCTTCGTTGCGCGGCAAGCCCATCGCCGTCGGGGGTGGGGTTGTGCTTGCCGCTTCGTACGAAGCCAAGGCCTTCGGGGTGCGCGGCGGCATGCCGGGACGGCAGGCGCGCGACCTCTGTCCGCAACTCACCTTTGTCAACGGCCATTTCAAGGACTACCAGCGGCTGGGCGATGCCGCCATTAAGGTGGTTAACGATTTCACGCCCCTCGTCGAGCGCATCTCCATCGACGAGGCCTTTGCCGACGTCGCGGGGTGCACCCATCTCTTCGGCCCGCCTGCCGAAATTGCAAGGGCCATCCGGCACCGCGTGCGGGCGGAGCTTGGCCTTCCGATCTCGGTCGGCGTGGCGCGCACCAAGCACCTGGCGAAAATTGCCTCGCAAGTCGCCAAGCCCGACGGGCTGGTGGTTGTTGATCCCGACACCGAACTGGAATTCCTTCACCACCTGCCTGTCGAGCTGATGTGGGGAGTGGGCCCGGTCACCCGGGCGCGTCTGGCCGAGATTGGTGTGCTTACGATCGGGCAGCTGGCAAAGGCACCGGGATGGTCGCTGGAGCGGTTGCTCGGTCCCGCGGCGGGCGAGAAACTTGCAGCGCTGGCGTGGAACCGCGATCCACGGGAGATCGAGACTCACCGACGGGCCGGATCGGTAGGAGCACAGTCGGCGATCGGCAGGAAACCTGCCGAAGAGCGAGTTTTCCGACCCACCCTGCTGCATCTTGCAGACAGAATCGGCTCTCGCCTCCGGGCCAAGTCCAGGCCTGGTCGAACCGTGACGGTCCGCGTTCGCTTTGCCAACCTGAAGTCAGCCACGCGATCGGTAATGCTCGGTGCGCCAATCTCCGCGACTGTTACCCTTGCTGAGATCGCCGATGAGTTGGTGCGCGCGGTCCTCGCGGATCACTCCGACGAGAAGACCATCTCGCTCCTAGCGATCTCCGTGTCACATCTCGAGGAGCAACGGGATGTGCAGCTGGAACTCCCGCTTGGACTTAAGGATGAAGCGCGCCGCCTCGGCACCAGGAAAGGCATGGCGCGTTGGGCGGCCGACTGCGCTGTCGATAGGATCCGCGATCGCTTCGGATGGGATGCTATCGGATATGCGTCGGTGGCGCTGGGGATTTCCCGTTCCGTGCCCGACGAGTTTCGCAAACTCGCCGAAAAGGACCTGTGACCACCATCGGTCACAGGAAAACACGCTTATGGGGTGGTTGCGGAGTCGGTCTCTCGCCCATTTCACATTTCCTGCCACCTCCTGGCCGCGAGCCGGCCGCTGGCTCCGTTTGGTAAGGCGGTGCACACCGACAAAGACGCGAGCGCGGTTGGGGACGATGCCGGCACAACGCGCGCGTGCCTCAGCACTGCCTCAGTGAGCAGACCCTCTGCCGGCGCGACTGCGGGCCTCTTCAGTGCCAATTTCGGAAGTGGGCCGGCCTTATTCCATAACGTCGTCGGCTTCCGCCAGCGCAGCAGCGGCACGGTGAGCCCGAAGCCTTGGCGGTTTTCCGTCGGTCAGGAGATGGGGCCCGGCTGCGACATTCGCCTTAAGCCGAACTTTGCCCTCTTTCGATCGTAAGCTATTGATATAATTTGCAGCGAGTGGCGTCGGTCTGTCTACGCGGCAAGCGTGACGCCGAGCAGATCGAGGGCGCGGTGCTGTGTGGGGGTGGGGGTGGCGAGGATGGCGGTGAGGCGATCGCGCCCGAGGCGGACGACATTGCGGGTGAGCGTGGCGAGATCGCCGAGCAGGGTGTGAAAGCTGTGCACCGGGAGCGGTTCGCCATCTACTGGCTCGGTGCGTTTGCGGGTGGCCTTGCGTTGCGCCGCCGGTGAGGGCTCGGCCTTGGCCACCGGTGAGGTGCGCTGTGCCTCGCGCGCCGCCGGATCGGGCTCGTCGAACAGCATCGGGGCGAGGCTGCGGCGCATGTGCCATTGCAGATAATAGGCCAGCATGCAGAGCAAGACGTGCGCGCGGACCCGTGGCGCGGTCCAATGAAACACCGGACGCAGCTCGAGATCGACAGTCTTCAGCGAGCGGAAGGCGTGCTCGACGCTGCTGAGATTTTTGTAGGCGCGCACTGTCGCGGCGGCGTCGGACTGCGTGGCTGGCAGATTGGTGCGGACCACATAGATGCCGTCGAGCGCGGCCTCGGCGGCGATGCTGAGGGGGGTTTGGGCGAAGCTGAAGGTATCGTCGGTGATGCTGATGTGGAAATGCTTGGCCATGTGGCGCCGCCCCAGCACCGCGCCGACCGCCTGGCCGATCGCCGCGGCGCCGCGCAGCGGACGGCGCGCCCGCTGCACGCGGGCCGCGATGCGCGCCAGCTCCTTCTCGGTGACGGCCAACAACTCCGCGCGTTTGCGGTCCCGCTCTTCGGCGAGCAACGGGTTCTTGCAGACCACCAGGCGTTCGCCGGGATAATCGGGGCTGGTGATCTCCGCCATGTCGCGGTCATCGAACAGCGAGGGCTGCAGCGGCCCGCCCGCGACAGCGAGCTGCTTGATCGCCGGAGCCCGCAGCGCGGTGATCCAATCCAGACCGGCCGGGCGCAGCGTCTGCTCGATCCGCGCGCTGGTCAGTAGTCCGCGGTCGCCGACCATCACCACGCGCTGCAGCTGGAAGCGCTGCTTCAGCTTGTCGATCTGCGCCGACAGGGTTACTGGATCGGCGGTGTTGCCTTCGAACACCTCGACCGCTACTGGGCAGCCGTCGGCCGTGCACATCAGGCCGATGACAATTTGCGGCCGGTCACTCCGGTGGTCGCGGCTGTAGCCATGCTGCGCCAGTTCGCAGCACCGCCCTTCGAGATAGGTCGAGGTGACGTCGTAGAGCAGCAGCGCGCCATCCTGCAGGTGGCGACGGGCCAGCTGGGCTTCGATGAACGGCTGCTCGCGGCCCAGCCAGTCGAGCGCGGCATAGACTTCCTTGGCGGCGACCTTGCCGAGCCCCAGCATCTCGCCCAGCGAATGGCTGGCGGTGGCGGAATCCAGCATCCGCGCGGTCGCCAGCTTGGCTGCCGGCTCGAGCAGGCGGGCGACGATCAGGGCCAGCGCCAAATCCCGCCGACGTTGCGGCGCCCGGCGGGGCAGCACGGCGTCGAGCGCGAGGCGGCGCGCCGTGCCCAGTGCGGCGAGCACATGGCCGTGCGGCAGCGCGCGGACGATTTCCACCGCCTCAGCGGCGGGTAGCAGTTTGTCGCCGCGCAGTACGGCGCGGAGTTGCTCAATGCGCTCGGCGGGCCATCGCGACAGGTTGGCGAGGGTTCGGTTCTTGGTCTTGCCGGCCTCGCGGTAACTCTCCCGCAGCAGGATGGCGGGTGGTGAGCCTCGGTTAGGGACGACCGCCACATACATGCGCCGTAATGATCATAAAACGGCTCTCTTGTCAACCGAAAATCGATAGGATACATGACCGCAAATACGACGAATATCAGGTCTTTTCAGCAGCTTCAGTTAGAAAGTAGTCAAAGTTCGGCTTAAGGAAGGCCCGAGTTCGTCGAACCTTACAAAACCTGACATTGCCGCGACGATCGCGAAAAGGCCAGTCTCTGCCAAATCTAGCCACTTGACATCCCCCAATGAAGTTGACGCCCAAGCAGGCGCGGTTCGTCCAAGAGTACCCGATCGACCTGAATGCGGCGCAAGCGGCCATCCGGGCCGGCTACAACGCCAGAACGGCGCGGGTGATCGGCCACGAAAACCTGACAAAACCGCACATTGCCGCAGCGATCGAAAAGGCCATGGCGGAGCGCGCCGAGCGCACCGAGGTGACCGCCGACCTGGTGGTCGGGGAATTGCGCAAGATCGCCTTCGCGAACATCGCCGACTACATGAAGTTGACCCCCCAGGGCGACCCATACCTCGATTTTTCGGCCCATGCGTCCTATACCGGCAACTCCCCACCACCAGCTCACCGTTATCGAGCTTCAACTCGGAGTCCCCTGTGGGACGGTGCACCAATCCAACCCTGCCTTACCTCAAGCATATACTGATACAGCAATATTATGAAAATGTCAAGAGCTAAATGGTTAATTCGGCAGAGACTGGCCTTTTCGCGATCGCCGCCGCAATGTCAGGTTTTGTAAGGTACCGCCCCAACAAAGTTCATTAACCGCGCCGGTCATACCGATCGCCCAAACGCCGTGCAGTCGATTTTTGGCGGACCCGATGCTGTCCTCGCGACGGATGTGGCGAGTGGCCCGCTGCTGCCTAGGCTCGACGCTTCTGGAACAACCTGGTAATCGGCGGCGCATCGCTGGTTCGCGGGCTTCCCGGGTTGCCGTCGCTGCCCCTTCGGAAGATCCCAGCCAGGGCAATGTGCCGAAATTCGACCGCGCTTGGATCGCTACCGTCCTCACCGCCCAGGTCGCGATAGGCGCGGCCTTGGGCATGCGGCCCAGGCCCTCCTAGTGTGCCGTCTCTAAAATAGCGTTACTTACTGGCTGGAGCGCGGCGAGTGCTTGTCTGGCAGCATCGATTTTGCGCAGGATGTCTTCGCCTTTGGCTTTCCAAACATAGCGTTGGGGATTTTCGTTGCGCGCGGCGAGAAACGCGGTGATGGCGTCGGCCAGTTCTCGGGTCGAGGCGAAGCTCTTCTCGGTGATGAACTCGGTGAGGTCGCGGAAGAAGCGCTCGACCAAATTCATCCAGGATGACGAGGTCGGTGTGTAGTGCATGTGAAAGCGGGCGTGGCGATCGAGCCATCGGGTGACCGCGGGATGTTTATGGGTAGCGTAATTGTCGGCGATGATGTGGATGGCGAGATCGCCCGGGGTCTCTTCATCGATGGTTTTGAGAAAGGCCAGCCACTCCTGATGGCGGTGGCGCGCCGCCAGGCGGGTAATCAGCTTGCCCTCGAGATAGTTGAGCGCGGCAAACAGGGTCAGCGTGCCATGTCGCACGTAATCGTGGGTCTTAGTGCGAATGTGGCCGATCCCCAGCGGCAAACCCGGTTGCGTGCGCTCCAATGCCTGGCATTGTGATTTCTCGTCGCAGCACAAGACCAGCGCCTGTCCGGCGGGTTGAGATACAGCCCGATGACGTCCCAGAACTTCTCTTCAAAGCACTTGTCGTTCGACAGTTTGAAGGTGCGTGAGAGATGCGGCTTGATATCACTGGCCGCCCACAGACGCTGCACGCTGGCCGGCGAGATCCCGGCGGCGCGGGCCATCGTGCGGCAACTCCACCGCCCCAGATGGGGCGGCGGCGTCACCGCTTGCTCGAGCACTTGCTGCACCGTGACCTGGGGCAGCCACGGCTTGCGCCCGCGCCCGGCACGATCGCTCAACCCCGCCAACCGGTGCAGCGCAAAGCGACCCACCCAGCGGTTCACCGCGACGCGTGAGATCCCCAGCTGCTCGGCGATGCGCTGTTGGGTTAGACCTTGCGCACTCAACACGATGATCTCAGCACGCCGACGATCACGCACCGATACCGTCGTCGCGCGAACCCGGCGGCTCAGCTCCTCAGCTTCTTCCGCAGCTAACTCGATCTTTTGACGCGCCATAACCAAATCCCCCCAATCGCCACGCCAATATATCATCAGCACCAAATCTTGTAACCCTATTTTGGGGACGCCACACTAGTTGTGATCATCATCGGCTACGTCATGCCGCTCTTCGGCCTAGAACTGCTCGACATGGCCCGCGGCGTTGCCGCCTTCAATCTGCCGGCGCGAGTGGGGCAGCTCTTCGGGGTCAGTCTGTAGCGGAGCTGCGGGGCGCTGATCGGCGGCTTCCAGCCGCGCGGTAGGTCCGGCCTCCGCGGCTGACATTTCGTTGACCACTAGCGCGTAGGATCAACGGGCTTGGCGATCACGATCCGGCCGGACCAAGCCGAGCGGGGAGCGGCGTCGAGATCATCCCCCAACCCGGCGCCGCTCTCCTCCAGCGTCCCGGCTTCAATATCGCCGGTCTCCGCCGCGCCGACCTACTGCCGCTCCTCGGCCAATCCTCTCCCGCCACCCTATCCCGACAACTCGCCCGTCTGCGTCTCGGAGCACAGGTCGATCTGTCATCGGAAGGCTCGCGCTCTCAAACCCATCAGGTCGAGAGCGGCCCGACCCAGGAGACCGCATGGGTTGCCGAGCGTTTCCGGCAATTCGAAGTGGTTGTAGTTCTCTCCCACAAGCAGTTGCACCGACTTTCCAGCGGTTCTGACCGCGGCAGCAAATTCACGATTTTGCCGCTGAAATTCGGGGGTCTCGCAGGTGCCGCGGCGCGCCAGCCCTCCGCCGCGATCTTGTCGCGCAGATACCAGATGATGTTGTCATGCAGCCGCAGCGTGCGCGCGCCGAGATCGAGAGATTGCAGCAGGGACAACGCATCCAGCCGCCCGACGAGATCGTCCGCTCCGTCCTCGTCGACTCCGCCGGTCTCCGCCCACAGCGCCTCGATGACGCTCAGCGGCACGTCTTCGTCCTCGGGCAGGATTGCCAGCTCACCAAACCGCATTGCCTCAGCCGCGTCGAGGTCCTCGACGCTCGCCGCAATGCAGAGGCGGATCGCCCTGTTGCGCTGGGTCTCGTCCTTCGGGTCGAACGGTTGCGCCAACACCGACGGGTAACCGATTGCGCGCCTGGTAGCGGGTAGCTTGCGCAGGTTCTCCTTGCGGCATGAGTCCTCAACAGCGCGGGAATGCGAGAGGGTAAATTCGGCACAGAGCGCCGACTCGACGTCGCGTCGTTTGCGGGCCATATTGGGCATGATGCAACGGCTAGACGTTACTGATAACGAACGCGCGATCCTGGTCACGACGCTGCGCAGGCTCGTCGATTTCGACCCGCAGTCGCTATCGCCTCAGATCCAGGCGTTGAAGGGCATCCTCGAACGGCTGGAGTTGCAGAAGCCACAACCCATACCCGATACTGCGAGCACCGGATGAGCACCAATGCCATCGGATCCGGCGGCATCACCGCCCTAATGATTTTGAACCGAAATTAGTGACGCGATAATATCCAAGGTTTACGCAGTTATCATCCTAATTATCTAAATATAGATCAGACTTCCCGAACCCACTTATAAAAATATTTCCAATCACCATATATGAAGTGCACGGGCGCCATTTCGGGTCCGCGCATCACAGACTGGCATTTATCCTGTTGGAAGATGCCGATATCCATGTTGCTCACAGGAGGATATGGTCATGGATCGTTTCGATTTCTCTCCGTTGTTCCGTTCGACGATTGGCTTCGATCGTCTCACCCGGTTGGTCGATGCGGCGACCCGCGTTGATAGCGCATCTCTCGCCTACCCGCCTTATAACATCGAGAAGACCGGGGAAGACGCGTACCGGCTCACGATGGCCGTGGCCGGGTTCTCGCCGGCAGAGCTCGACATTACCGTTCAGGAGAACACGCTTCTGGTGACGGGCAAGGGGGCACAGAAGGAGGACGAGAACGGCGGCGGCTACCTGCACCGCGGCATCGCCCGGCGCAGTTTCGAGCGGCGCTTTAGCCTCGCTGACCACATGAAGGTGGTGGGTGCCAGCCTCGACAACGGGATGCTTTCCGTCGATGTGGTTCACGAAGTGCCCGAGGCAGCCAAGCCGCGCTCGATCAGGATTGGGACTACGGTCGCGAATGTGCAACCGCAAGTGACGGAGCAAAAGGCGGCCTAAATCGGCACGTCGAACGTAACCGTCCGAGCGTCGAAACGCCCCCGAAACTTGGGGGCGTTTCCATTTTCCAGATTTACGGCAAGAAGAGGCCCGCTGCTGACCGACGAGCAGGCCCGCCACCTGCTCAACACAGCATCGAATGCGCGTTGTCAAAGGCGCCGCCGCCTATCCGTTTACCGGCATAACCGGCCGCCACCGGAGCGCCCCTTTCGCCGAATAATAGTGCCCCATAACTACCTTTGTGGCGCCGAGAAGAGGAGCGGAGGGACCTTCACAGCAGCCGCGTCGGTTTCGGCGTTCTTTACCTGCGTGGAGCCGCCCGGCGGAACTGCTCGCCGTACTGCCTCACGATCGCGGCCGCCGCCTCCAGCCGAATGCCGACACCGCCGCGCTCATCGACAAAAACGCACTCGGCCGCTATCCGCCTAACGACATCTTCAGCAGTCAATACCCTCGCCATTTTGCGGCCACCCTGACACGTATCCTTGCAAGCAATGCAATCTGTGGTGTTAAACTCTTGTAGGCCGCAAGGATGCAGTTTTTGCCGCGTGATATCCGAGATCGATATCTGGCGCGCCGCCAACCTGATGCTCAGACGCTATGGCGAGAAGGCACTCGAGGAAAGCGAAGCGCGCGCCGATGAGCTGGCAGCCGCCGACGATTACAACGGCGTAGCGGTCTGGCGCCGGATCAGGCATGCGGTTGCCCAACTCACAAACAAAACGCCGCCCGGGCCGGTGCACTGACCCGAAGGAGGGGAGCAACCGGGCTCCAGGGCCGAGAGCGGCGAAGGCAAGACGCCGGCGCTCGGCGACTACCAGGCCCGCGATCTGCTCGTGGCACCCGGCAAGGACACCGCGGCCGGCGGTGAAACCATCAAGATGAAACCATCAAGGAGAAGCGCGACCGCGCCATCCTGTCGACGCTGCTCTATCACGAGCTACGGCGCGAGGAGCTGTGCAAGCTGAAGAAGGACTTCAAACCTTCTCGGATTTGCGGTGCGGAATTTGAAATCCTCCCCATATAGTGTTTTGTAGGTTTACTTCGGGAATGAAATAGAAAGGAAAAAGTTATGGCGAAAGGTCAGAGAAGATCCAATCGGGAAGCCAAAAAGCCGAAACAGCCGAAATCTGAAAAGAAAACTGCTGTGTCTTTGCCGCTGCTCTCGCCGGAGCGCGGTCTTGCGAGGGATCAAAGAGGCCGCGAGTTGCCTCGGTGATAGCGTGCCATCGTTGGATAGTGACCGCGGCCACACGCCCTCGCAAAGGAGAAGATCGCCACCTGGTGCGGCGTAAATGTTTCCAGACGGCAGGAGACCAGGTTTGGTGAAATCATTCCGGCTTGTTCCGGCGTCAGAGGGGCCACGGCGTGAGTTCAAGATCGCCCTGGGGCTTCGCGCCGGGTACGGGTCGGCCGGGCGAATCTATGATCTCGAAGAGGCCGTCCGGACAGCGCACCGCTGGATGAGAGAGCGCGCTGCACGAGGCGAGCCGTTTCTATCCGGGCTGTTTACCCGCGGCGAGGTCCTCTATGCCGCTTCTGGCGGTGAAGCCGCGAGCCATCGCGAGCCGATTGCGATTTTCGCAGGTGAGGTTCTCCCGCAATACGCCAGCGATCTTGATGATGGCACCGTCCGGGAGCTTCTCGATGAACTGGCTGGAGAGATGGGCCGCACCCTCGAACAGGAGGAGGTGCATATCGCCTATCGCGATCGAACCTGGACACTGAAGGCTCAGTAATTCGAGGTGTGCGGAAGAAAGCGCAGGTATTGGCGCAGTCGTCCTGAACCACCGGCGCGTGTGCAAATGCTCACCGATGGCAAGAGGACATTGGACGAGGGCATGATAATTACTTGCTACGGGTGCTGCTTTCGCTCGATTTCGGGCCAATCCTCATAAGCCGATATCGCGGCACTGCGGGTCGCGCAAGTTCGCTGCTGTACGCGCGGCACACCGGGGCGTTGAGACGAGGATTCGAGGTCGTCCGCGCGCATCTAAATACTTGACTCTGCTGTGATATTTTGCTATGTCGCGCAGATTAGCGCGGCGGCGTCGCCGCACCGCGATTTGCGGCTTTTTTTAAACGGATTTGATGGGTCAAAATCTGTGCCATTGCAGATAATAGGCCGGCATGCGAGGCGCACCCCGCGCACCTGATCGCTGCCGATACGGGTCGGGTCCCCCACTCCAGAGAGGGCAATCCGAACCAGCGGCCCGGTTAGGTCACGACGCCATCGGCGACTACCCCCGAGGCGTAAGCAGATCGAGGATCAACTGCGCGCGTTGGCGGAGCAGCCGCGCCTTGGCTGGTCTGGCCATGGTGAGGTCCACCCCAATCCTTTGTAACATCTCAGGTAACAAGACGGCGAGCGGGAACAGCGGCAGGTCGAGATAGGGCGAGTTGTTCAACACAGGTGCAAGCCGCCTTTACGTGAGCTTCTCCCCGTCCCAGCCAAAGATGTCGCGGATTGCAGGCTCGGACAAGCAAATAAGGAGTTAACGGCTGGCTCGGCGACTTCTGGTCTGCACAGCGCCCGTTCGTGCGGTGCCTGGCGAATACGGCCGTGGGCTCTTCGTTATTTCTTAAGAGCTTTGATTGCAATTTGCGCGTGTATCCCAGACATGCAGACGGCGTTGGAAATGCGCAAATTCTTCTCAGATCTCATCAACGATCGGTCGGGCGTCACCGCCATCGAGTACGCACTGATTGCCGCTTTGATCGCCGTCGCCGCCATCGCAGCATTCACCCTGGTCGGCACTAACCTCAGTACCACGTTCAGCTATGTCGCCAGCCAGTTGTGAGCGCCTGCTTGTCAGTCACGGCATCGACGGGTGCCGAGGACGAAAGTCCCGTGTCCATGTTGACAGAGACCCGCCGAAAAATCTTGCGTCGCGGGCAAGTGCCGCTCCCTGGAACGGTGAAAATTTTCTGATGGGGCTACCCGGCCGCGGTCACCCGGTAAGGTAACAGGCACCAGCGCGCAGGGTGATGGCCGGCAGCACCATTCCGGCATAGGCATAGGTTGCGGTCACATACATTCCACACGCTTCCGTCGTGACCAAAAAACCCGACGCATCGAGGCCCGGCAACCCCGCTATGGGAGACCCGTAGGCGGCAGTCTGAGGCGGCGAGATACACATCGCTGCAGCGATGGCACCGCACTTCGCGGCGGCTTCGACCGCGAAATTGATCCGCGTTTCGCTCAGTGTCATCAGGCCGATGTCGAAGGTGCCGAGCAGCAAGAGCAGTAAAGGACCCAGCATGATTAGAAATTCAATCGCGACAGCGCCGTTGCAATCGCGCACAAGGTCCGTGACCGCGCTGGCGACGGCGCTAGGCGCGCGGGCCAACACGAAGCAATCCCGGTTTACCGGCAAGGACACCAGCGGAAGCGGTACGACTGTCAATGGACCCTCCGCGGCAAGCGTAGCCGTCCAACTAAACGTGCAAAGCGTCAGAGGGCCGTCCGGTCAGCGTTAGTCACTCGAATTCCCGGCGCGATCCGGCACCGACCGCCAGCCAGATCAGTCACCCGATGCGGCCGACGGGCGCCGTATCGCTGGGTAATCTCGGCGGGATCGGGCTCGACCTGACGGTCGCATTCTCGGCACCTGACGATTAACCGCACATCGGCCACGGCAGCACTGCCGAGCGTCATCGGGGCCGGGTTCGAACCTCACCCACCTTGTCGCTTAGGCTAGGAAAGATCTCGTACGATAAATTCCACCGCGGCGAGTGCCGAATGAGCGGTTCCCTTGTCGCAAACCTTTGCGAGGCGGGGCAGAACGCCCAGGATGGATCAAATTTCGAAAGCCGCGTGCAATGTCGGCTTGCCTCTCCGTCTCATCGATCTATCAATTTCAAAGCTTTGCAGACCTTCCGAACCAGGACCCCGCTCCAGCGGATTACCACCTTGGTTCGACGTCAAGAATCCGCTGAACAGGA
This sequence comes from uncultured Alphaproteobacteria bacterium, assembly GCA_963732095.1. GTDB lineage: Bacteria > Pseudomonadota > Alphaproteobacteria > ATCC43930 > CGMCC-115725 > AP-15. The sequence continues at coordinate 152,556 of CAVSZA010000039.1, read as the reverse complement.
GTTGAGGATCGGCGACCAGAAGCGGTACTCTTGCCAGCGCAGCAATGTGTTCCGGACATCGGTGGTCAGAGCTGCATCGCCATCAGGCTAACGTCTCGGCGACCTCTTCTACCACATCGAGCGGGTTTTCCTCTTCACCTGGCCTATGCTGTGGCAAGAGGATCTTAACCGCTGCGGCGGCAATCAGCCCCACCTCTGGCACTCCCGTCCACCAGAAAAGCGCTACACCTGCCAAAATACCGAGTCCGAATATCGTCGAGGAATTCTGGAGGCCACCGGCCTATGTGCGAAAAATCCATCCTGACAACCTCTCGGAAGCAGCTGACCGGATAGGCAATACTGTCCGTCCAGACGGCGCGCAAGTGCCTCCAAACGCAATTCGCCCGGCCTCCCCGGCATTGAAATTGCCGCCATCGCGCCAAGCGAGCCGCGAACTGGTTCGCAGCAAACTCGCCGCTGGAGGGAAGTGGATTTGAACCCTCGGTCCCCGGGTTAGGCGGCGGCTGGCCGGCACCTATCCCAAGCCGGCCTGAGCGGCGCAGCGGCGCTTGCGGCAACGATCTTGCCCCGATTGTTAGCCGAGGCTGGCGGAATAAACCGGGCTCGCCGAAACCTATCGCTGCCGCGACCAGCGGCGTCATCTCGCGCTTCTTCAGCCGGAGCGCCGGCAAAAGGATGGGGTCTTGACGCGGTCGAAAACATCCATGTCAGCTCCGAGTCTCTCCGGTCGCGGCGCACCTTTGACCGACGCTCTGATACAACCGCTATCGCCGTCAGGCCCAGGTCAGCGCCCCAAGGCTCGGGGGTCATCGTCAACAGCTCTCGCCGATCTCGGTGTCACCCACGCCGGAGCGCGTCCGGCGTCGCCATCCGGGCCGCGCAGGCTGTGGAAACGATTTGGGCTTCTTTAGGCTTCCGATTTAATGGGTTCGGTGTCGTGGAACCGGCGATAGTCGATGGCCAAGCGGCCATCTTTGGTCTGGGTGAACACATCGGCGAAACGGTGGCCCCACAGCACCTCGTGCGCGAGATAGGAGGTGCGGGCATGGACCGCCTGCGAGATGGTCTCGTCGAGGCCGGTGACGGTCACGACGATCTCCACAGCTCCCGCCGCCAAGGAAGAAGCCGTCGCGGACCATAACGGGCTCGCCGGATCGATCGGATGCATCACCGTGAACGTCATTGCAAAAATCGGGCTGCGCTGTCGTGCGAGTTGCAGATCGTAGAAACGGCGCATCCATTCGCCTTCGGCCGTGCGCTCGTCGCGGACGAGGGTGACGGCGACCTGCGCCTCAAGGATCTGATTGCGGCGTTCGTTGGCCAGGCGAAACGACAGCGTCGGCACGCCGTTATACGGCGCGACGACGGCGACCTTGCTGAATATGACGCGGGCCGTCGGTCGGGAGAACCGGGCGAGCACCAGGCCCGCGGACGACGCCAGAAGGATCAACCCGAACAACGCTTCGGCGGTCATGACAAGATTGCCGTAGAGCGTCGCCGGCGACATCTGGCCGTAGCCGATCGTCGATATGGTCTCGACGCTAAAGAAGAAGGCGTCCGAAAATGCGCCGGGCCGGGCATTCGCGATTGCCGCGTCGCCCAGCAGATAAAGTAGCGCGAACAGAATGTTCAAACCGAGATAGATTGCGGCCAAGCCCAGCAGGAAAGCCCACCAGGGCAATGTCAGCAGATGATGATAGAGATCGCCCAGCCACCGGTCGCGAAGCCCGATCGCCACCACACGGTCGCTGGGTTCCCGCTGCACGAGGCGGGTGGAAGCGCGCGGGGCGTTACCAGGAACAGCTGGCGTAGCGGCTGTCTGGTCCTTCACTCCGTCCTCCCTCTCGTTGAATTCTTCGAGATGTGCTGGTGACGCCAGTGGCGGCAACCATTTGCTAGAGCACGTGATGATACAGCTCGTTGAACTCTTGCGCGCAGGCCGCGAATTCGTCAGCGAGTTTGTCAATATCGTCCGGTTCCCAGAAGGTGCTGTCGCGGTATAACAGTGACTCATTCCGGACCGTTGCTGCAGGCTTCGCGTGCATCAGGTCGTTGCGACGTTCTACCAGTCGTTTGAACTCAGTGGCCGCCAGCCGATAACGCGCCTGCTTGCCAGGGTCGTCAATCAATGCAGCAAAATTAGCCACGTCCTTGCCGATCGTGCCCTCCGTTTTCCAGGCGACTTTGCCAATATAGCCAGGATTTAGCTTCTCGCCGCAATTGATGGCGTTCCACTCCAAGTTGGCGAAGCAGAAGGTCGCAAGACCGATCGCCGTAACATAAGCCTTGTCAACGGGAACGCTGTGCCTATCGACTGTCATGCGCTCAAACAAACTGTGGCGGGCAAGCTGTCCTGTGTCGACCCTCCACCACGCCCCAGGTTGGGCGAAAGTCTTGAATTTCGCAATCCCGCAAGAGTTGCATAACATCGTCTTATGACCAATTGAAGATCGGCGGTTGAATGGGTGTCAGAAACTATTTGATCGAGGGCGTTTCCGGGACTGGCAAAACCTCAGTCTGTAACGAACTGCGGCGGCGCGGCTACCAAGCCATTCATGGCGACCGGGAATTGGTGTATCGAGGCGATCCGGAAACGGGTTTACCTATGGCTCCGGAAACGGGTTCACCGACGGCTATCTGGATGTCCGAGCACCAGATTGGGATGTAGAGAAAGTAAAAGGCTACATCGCCAACCAGGATGAGGCGGTCACCTTTTTCTGCGGTGGTTCGAGGAATTTTTCAAAATTCATCGACTTACTTGACGGCGTGTTTGTCCTGGATATCGACCTGGATACCAAGAACCGACGGATTGATGAGCGAGTGGCACTGGACGCAACTGACTTCGGCGGAAAACCAGAGGAACGGGAACTCGCTGTGCGCTTGCATCAGACGAAAGAAGACATTCCGAAAAACGGCATCATCATCGACGCCACCGCACCGCTCGCCCGCGTCGTTGACGAGATTCTCTCGAAATGCAGAGAGGCAGGCCTAGATGTTGTGCCGCGCGGCCCGTCGTTGTCGGCGCAAGATAGAAATGTCACCCGGCCTGCAAAGTAGAGATGACACTTGCGTTCCCGACGGGCGCGAGGAGGAGCGACTTGGACTGCATCTCGGCAGGGGAGTTGAGCAGCGCATTTGATTGCCGCGCTGGATCGGGATTGAACTACTATGTCGGTGACCGGTGAAGCGGAAGCGGGGCTCTGCTGGGGAGCAACCCGCCGAGGAATAGCCGGTTGGAGACTCACTGCGATGGACCGGGAGCCGATCGGAACGGGTCGGCTCCCGCCACTGGGCGCCCGCCATTCGCCGGGTACCGACCGGATCACCGCGCCCGGCTCGAAGCGCCGCGGTCCGTTGGGGGCGGCCCCCGGGTAGGCTTGAGGTCGATGGTGTTGCCGCGCGTGGGGGCGCATCCGGGAGTCCAGCTCTAGGCTAGCCCGAGGCCGGCGCCTCCAGCTCGATGAGCTCGATCTCGCTGCGGCCGCCTCGGCGCTAGCCCAGACCGCCTGCGCGCGCTCCGTAAGCGCCATCGCGGTGTCCAGCTGCTCGTCGGTCATGGCGGCGGGGTCCATGCAGAACAGCGCGTCGATGCCAGATCGCCGCCTATTTGGCTTCGACAGCACCTGGTCGTACATCATCTCGCAGCGCACACGGACACCTTCGGCGGCCGTAAGGGTTCGCGGGCCGGCTCCGATCGGATCTTCGCTAGAATGCCCTTCAATGCCGGTACCCGGGGTGAAAGCGAATAGAGAGTGCAGGCCTCGCATTACATTACTGGATCGAGCGAGGCTTGAGGGAATGGCGGGGGTTTGTTCACCCTGACTTTTGGAAGCGCTGCCACAGCCAGATCACTGCGAGGACAAGCAATGATCCGACAAGCGCCGCAACGACATCTCGCAGCGAAATTGCAACCTTGTCGAGTCCGGGGAAGATCCCGAGCACGCGGAACCCCAGACCGCCGACAAGAGCGCCGACCAGACCGACACCGAGATTGCGGAGAATGCCGAAGCCTTTGCGCTCTCGCGTGATTATCAGTCCGGCCAAACTTCCCCCAAGCAGACCGATAATTATCCAAACGATGACTTGATCGATTGACGGCATCAGAGTCTCCTGCTTTTGAGCCGAGCCGAGGCATTCACCTCCGCAGTTCGCCTGGCGATAGTCGGATGATCGCGTGCGATAATCGATTTTTTGAACCAGAGGAGACGCAAATGGTTAAGACAATAGTCATCGGCGCCGGCGTGATGGGCGCCTCGGTCGCGTATCGGCTGGCTCAGGCCGGCGCGGCCGTTACGGTGCTGGAAGCGACGCGCATCGGCGGCGGCACCTCCGGCATCAGCTTCGCCTGGACCAACGCGCACAAAAAGCCGCCGAAGCCCTATCACGAACTGAATGTCGCTGGCATGAAGGCGCACGCCGCGCTGGCCGACGAATTTGGCGCCACGCCATGGTGGCACGGCGGCGGCAGTCTGGAATGGGAAGCCGAACCCGATAGAACGGCGCAGCGTGAAAACATCGAGCAGCTGCGGTCTTGGGGCTATGTTGCGGAGTGGATCACACTACGCGAGGTGCAGGAATTGGAGCCCGACCTTGATCCGACGACGATCGGCGATGCGCCGGTAGCGTTTTTCCCGGAAGAGGGTTGGCTCGATCCGGTGGTCTACGCACACGCCATGCTGTCCGCCGCGCGGCGTCGGCATGGCGCGAATGTCATCTGCGGCGCGCGGGTCGTAGACCTGGTCATGGCCTGCGATCGCGTGACCGGCGTCCGCGTTGCCGACGGCACGCAATACGAGGCGGACGCCGTTGTGAACTGTGCCGGGCGCTGGATTAACGAGGCAACCCGGGATGCAGGTCTGCACTTGCCGCTCGCGCCGACCGTAGGGTTTCTGGTGTTGACGCCCCCAGTCGCGACGAGCTTGAGCCGTGTGGTCCGCACCACCATAATTCACGCGCGCCCAGATGGCGGGGGGCGTCTGATGCTGCATTGGAACCCGACCGACGCGACATTGAGCTTCGACACGAGGCTTAGTCCGTCGATGCCGGAGGCGCGCGACCTGATGGGGCGCGCCAGACAGCTGCTGCCCTCAATCGGCGAGGTCGAACCGGAGGCGGTGCGCATCGCCATCCGGCCGATCCCCGGCGACCAACTGTCAGCCATTGGACCGATGCCGCGGACTTCCGGCTACTATATCGCGGTCACCCATAGCGGCGTGACGATGTCGCCGTTCCTGGGCGCGGCGGTGACTGACGAGATCGTTCGTGGACGGCAGAGGGCTGAGCTCGCCGATTTCCGGCCTGCCCGTTTCTTCAACTGACCGGCGGGGGTGAGAAAAGCGTTCACAACCGGGCGCAGTACTTGGAGTTCCACTGCATTATCGCTTCGTCACCCGGCGAATGGCGTCATCAGCTCGTGCATCCGGCAGCGTTTCCAATCGCTCGATTGCCGCCAGTGCGGCATCTACACTTGCATCCGACAGCGGCTGGGCCGCATTACGCGCGCCGTCGCGGAGCTTGGCTTCGAGGTGAGCATCGCCGAGCTGCGACGACGCCACGTAGTGACTCACTTCAGTCCGAGGCCGGGGCCTCCATCTGGATAAGCTCGACCTCGCCGCGTCGCTCCGCCCCGGCGTCAGCCCTGCCTGCCTGCCGGCGCTCCATCAGCGCTAGCGCTGCGTCCAGCTGCCTGTCGGTCATGGCGGTGGGGTCTAGGCTGAATAGCGCGTCGATGCTGCTGGGGGAGTCGAGCACGCCGAGGGGTTCCAGGTGCCTCCTTACCTATGGGCAGCGTTTACAGATCAAGATACAGGACCAAGACCGAGGGGCGTCATCGCCGCCACCATTTCGTCGATCCATGCTTTGTCGGTGCTGATCGTTTCGAGTTCCGCTCGCAGCTCGGTCTCGCTCATGCTGCAGGATCGGATGACTTGCAGATCCTCCTCGTCGCCGTCTAGGTCGGAGCTGATCTCAAGCCGGATCCCATTGGGATCAAAAAAATAGAAGGAATGGATCGCCGGGGGAATCACGAGGAGCGGCCCCGCGTTTATAGTGACCCCATTCGCGTAGAGTCCATTGCGAACCTGACGCCCTCGATCAGATTGGCGATGCCTGCTGGGCGCCGCTCGCCGAAAATCGGCATTGGCTGATCTCGTATGAGGTCGCGGTGCGGCATCTGGGGCCGCCGGCACCGTCGCCGGCACAGGAGCCCGGTCCGCTCGCCTTTGGCGACCCCGACTATATCCGCGGGGTGCTCGCGGCAGCGGGGTTCGCCGAGATCGCGGTCGAGCGTGCGCATCCGACGATCATTGGCCGGCACGCCAGGCGATCACGGGCGAGATCGCGCGATACGCCCGAAGGTGAGCCCGGGCGTTCCGATAACTTACAACATAGCGCCGGCAGAACCGAGTTTGCACAAGACTCCTCCCTGGAGGAAGGCGGATTTGAACTCATGGTCTCACTTCAGCCGACCTGAGCAGGTCCCTCGTCGCCCTAGCGGAAGGGGTCATGACCTTTTTCGTCCAGATGCTCGCCCACACGCCGCCCTTTCTGTGGCTGAAAGCGACCGAACTGGCGGTGCAATTGCGGCCGCATTCGCCGCGACGCCTAGCGAACGACTCAGTATCGCTGTGGCGCGTCTTGCGAAGGTCGGCTCTTCTCAGCCTTTCCTCGCCCGACGCTGCGGGCGTGTGCGGGAACCGACAAAACGAGATTCCTGTTCGATGTCATGTGGCCGGTTCGATCTAGGAGATTTGAAGCGCATGCTTGACCATTGGTTTGAAATCACAACCACGGTACTGCTCACCATCATTGCAATTAACACTCTCGACGGCAAATGGAATAATTCCACAATTGTCGAACAGCTGAACGACCTCATTCGCAGCTTCTCATCGCGTGCTCGGCGAGAGGCTGTACTCCGCAGCCATTCCCCCTCAGAACGCCATTTAGAAATCAGTGACAACGGTCAGGCCCAACCTTAGCAGCACAACTGGCGCACGCCTCATAAAGCCGATGCGTTGCGCGTCATTCCCCCGAGGGGACCGGGTGTTCGAATCCCGCTTCCTCCAGCGGCGAGTCATCAACGAACCCGAGTCGGTACCCGCCGGCGCAGCGTGCAGCTCGCCACAGCGTGCAGCTTGCGCTGGAATCGTCGAACCCTGAAGCAAGGTCCCACGTCATCATTAAGCAGACGAGTCGTGAACCGACAAAGCCGCGCCTCCGTCTACCGCTCGCCCTCTTGATCTCGCTATCCCGATGACGGGCCGTCAACCGGACCAAGCGGGGAAGAAATGGCCCCGTGGGTGGCTATGGGCGGCGGTCGGCTTTCTTTTGTTGATGCTCTGCCTCGGTTGGCTTCTGCTGCCGCTGCGCGAATGGATAGAAGCTCTGCAGTCCTGGCTATTGGGGCTGGGCCTAACGGGCGTGTTGATTTTCGTATTGATCCTGATTGTCGTAACGTTTTTACCTGCACCGGACTGGCCATTACCCATTGCGGCCGGCTATGTGTATGGGTTCTGGGCATTTCCGCTAACCTACGCCAGCATCGCTTTTGCCAGCGTGCTCGCCTTCCTCGCTGCACGTTATCTGCTGCGCGACAAAATCCAACCGCTCCTCAACCGCCGTCCGAAGTATCGGAAGCTCGACAGGGCAGTAGCCGACGATGGCTGGCAAGTGGTGGTGCTTATGCGTCTCAGCCCGATCGTGCCGTTCAACCTGCAGAATTATGCGCTGGGCGTGACGGCAATCCCGTTTATGCAATATCTCACCGCGACCCTGATCGGGATCGCCCCCGGGATCGCGATCTACGTCTACTTCGGTATTTTCGGCAAGGGGCTAGGAAACGGGCCCAGCTTTTTCGACTGGGTGTTGTTCGGCCTCGGTGTGCTGGCAACCATCGCCCTCGCGATCCTGGTGATTCGTAAGACCAAAACCAAGTTCGCCGAAGAGAACCCCACCTAAGGAACCTCTGCATAAGCCGGCTGCAGTGATGTGGTATACTGGTGGCGGGGTGGATTGGTGCGTAGGGTCAGGGGATGAGTGGTGCGGTCGTGTCGCCCAAGCAAACTTGTCGACACCCGATCGGCAGGTTTCTCGGGCGCCATTGATCTCCGCTTTCCGCCCGCCTGAGACACGCCGGCACGAAGAAGACCACAAGATGTGGCATCGCCGCATGGCCCCCGGTCGAGTGCGATTTTCTTGCCGGGCAGCCCGCCATCTCCCGATTGCTGAGAGGCGGGCGATGATTGCGCCGGAAGCGGGGCTGTCCGTAATCCGGCAATGCACGCTACTCGGGATTGCGCGCAGCAGCTTCTATCACCGGCCCCGGTCGGACCGTGCGGAGGAACTCGAGCTTCTGGATCGGCTCGACCGGATTTTCACCCATCATCCGGTCTACGGCAGCCGTCGGCTCCAGGTGGCGCTGTTGCGAGAGGGGATTCCGGTCGGCCGCCGGCGCGTCCGGCGGCTGATGCGGAAGCTCGGGCTGTGGGCGGTCAGGCCAAAGCGGAACACCGGCAATCGGCATCCCGGGCACACCATGGAGCTGGCATATTCTCCGGTCCGGACCGCAGGCGCCGGGCGACGCGAACTATTACGGGTGGTGGCATTGTCAACTTAAGCAGGGGTGGTATCCTCCTGCCGTGGGTGGCGCGGCGGTCCGGTGCAGAGAAGTCCTTGGCACGCCTATAGGGCTGCCCCCCTCTCAAGAGAGAGGGGCCAAGAAGGTCGAACTCGACCGAGTTAAGTTGACAATACTGACTGAGATGCTCATGAGCCGTCGAACCACTTGGCAGATTTCCTTGCCACCGGCGAGCGCCTCAATCTCCGGATAGCCCCAACTCGAAGAAATCTTCCGCCTCCGGGGCGGCCCAAGCGTATAGTCCCATGCCTTCGATCGGTGGGAGCGGCAGCGATGCTCGACCGGCTGCAAAGCCACTCGCAACAGCTTGACGGCTATACCGAGCTGCGCTGGCACGCAAATCACGCGACCCGCCTCGCCATGCGCAAGGGCGCGCTGTTGCAGAACAGCCAGTCGCGGGAAGGCGGCGTCTCGGCGCGCTGCTATCGGAGCGGAGCCTTCGGCTTCGCCTCGCGGCCAGGCGACAGCGACGCGGCGATCGTCGCGGCACTGGCCGAGGCACGTGCCAACGCTACGCTTTACGAGCGCGCGGTTGGCGGCAGCCCGGCGAGCCTGCCGCGAACCGAGCCAGGCACCGGCAACTACGATTACCGCAGCCGCCGCGACCCGCTGAGCGCCGGCGAACGCACCGACCTCTTGCGCCGCCTGAATGATGCTGTCGCCCAGAAATATCCCGGTCTGTTGAATGCCGATCTGGTGCTGTCGAGCCTCGCGATCGAAAAGGCGCTGGTTACCTCGGAAGGCGCCGCGACCTATTCCTACGTGCCGCGGACCAGCCTTTGGCTCGGCCTCATTGCAGGCCAATGACGGACCGGTCCAGCTCAACGACTGGATCGGCGGGCTCGGTGATCTGCAGGAGCATTTTCACGACCTCGACCCAGTACTCGAATGGATCGACGGACTCTACCAGGCGCTGCGCGAAAAGGCCGAGGGGACCCATTGCGACGCCGGTGTGCATGACGTGGTGCTCGACCCGATGGTCGCCGGCCTCCTGGCGCACGAGGCGATCGGCCATACCTGCGAGGCCGACAACGTGCTGTCCGGCTCGATCGCGGCCGACTGGCTCGGGCAGCCGGTCGCTGCCGAGAAGGTCACCCTCGGCGACTATGGCGGGCGCGGACCGGACGGCAAGTCCGACCTGGCGATCCATGTCGATGACGAGGGCACGCCGTGCCGCGACGTGATTATTATCGAAAACGGCGTGCTCAAGGCCTTTCTGCACAACAAGGACACGGCGCGGCAGCTCGAGGCCGAACCGACCGGAAATGCGCGCGCTTTCGCATTCGGCGACGAGCCGCTGGTGCGGATGCGCAACACCGCGATCATGCCCGGTCCCGACCGGCTCGGCGATATGATTGGCGCGGTGGATCGCGGCTATTACCTGATACGCGTGAGCAACGGCCAAGCGGACTGGACCAGCGAGTTCATGTTCGGGATTACCTGCGGCTACGAGATTCGCAACGGCAAGCTCGGCCGCGCGATCCGCGACACGACGGTCTCGGGGATCGCCTTCGACATGCTGAAGACCGTCACCCATGTCGGCGACGAACTGCAGTGGATGCCCGGCACCTGGTGCGGCAAGAAACAGCTGATTCCGGTCTGCATCGGCGGGCCGGCACTGAAATGCCGGATCACCCTTGGCGGCCAATGAAGGTAGGCGGCGATGAGCGGGCTGGCTGACGCGCCGGCGCCCGATTTCGCCACCGAGCTGGTGCGGCGCGCGACCGACCGCGGGGCCGATGCGGCGCAGGTGGCGGCGATCGATGTCGACCGCTTCGAGATCGATTTCAGTGAGCGCAAGGTCGATCTGCTGCGCAGCACCGCCAACGAGACGACGACGATCCTCGTGCTGCGCGGCGGCAAGCGCGGCAGCGCGACCCTAAACGGCCGCGACGAGGAGGCGGTCGAGGCGGCGTTGCGCTCGGCGCTGCTGGCCGCCGAGGCCGGGCTGGCGGACCCGGCAAACGCGGTCGCCGACGCGCTGTCGTTGCCGCCGCGCCGGCATGGCGCGGAAGCGCCGGACCGCGACGCGATGATCGCGACCGTGCTGGCCTATGTCGGCGAATTGAACACTCGCTATCCGCTGATCCGGACGCGCAACAGCACCTATACCTTCTTCGCGAAGGACACCGCCTTTGCAAATTCGCTCGGCGTGCAGCAGCAGCAGCGCCGAGCCTGGTACCAGTTCGGCGCGATGTTCAGCGCCAAGGACGGGGCGCGCGCTACCTCGTTCAACTACTCGGGCGCGGCGTCCTACGCTCCGTTCGAGCGGCTGCTCGCGGTCGGCACGGTCGGGCGGCTGATCGAGGAGACATTGCACTCGTTCGATGCCCGTCCGGTGCCCGAAAAGTTCATCGGTGACGTGATCCTGACGCCGGATTGCGTCTACCATCTGATGTTCTTGCTGGCGCGTGCACTCGGCGGCTACGAGCTGCTCGCCGGCACCTCGCCATACCGGGACAAGGCGGGCGAGCCAATCGCCAGCCCGCTGTTCAGCCTGCTGAACCGGCCGCTGGCGGCGGACTTCCCCGAAGGCGCGGATTTCGACGGGTTCGGCATCCCGACCGCCGATATCGACATCCTCAAGAACGGCCGGCTCGAAACCTTCCTCGTGGATTTCTACATCGCGCGCAAGCTCGGCTTGCCGCAAACCGCCGGGGTATGGAATCTCGTCGTGCCGCCCGGCGATCGCAGTCTCGACGAGATCGTCGCCGGCACCGAGCGCGGCATCATCCTGTCGCGGTTTTCCGGCGGCAACCCGAACAGCAACCTCGAATTCAGCGGTGTCGCCAAGAACTCGTTCTACATCGAGGGCGGCGAAATCCGCCACGCCTTGAGCGAGACGATGGTCACCGGCAACCTGCAGGATTTGTTGCGGAACATCCGGGCGGTTTCTCGCGAGCAGGTCAATTTCGGCGACCACGCCTATCCATATCTGGCCGCGTCCGGGGTGACGATCTCGGCGAAATGAGCGGCCCGAGACCATTTGCGAGCAACTCGGGCGGCGCGAGCAACTCCGGCGGATCGAATGATGTAGTCGCTTAAGACCCGGCGACGGAATTTGGGTTACACCAGCCCGAGCGACGCAGTAAATGACCGAAGACGGCGCTCTGCCGCCGATGGCAGTCGACGCGGCATATGGGTGAAGATGCCCCATTCCCACCATTGGCTGCGGGCCGACCAACCGCGAGGTCGGGCGGAAACCAGCGAAGTCGCCGGTTGTCGAGGCCGCGGATTGGTTCATCACGACGCGCTTGGCGGATTAGGCCGCCCACGGGCCCAAATCGTCTTCCAGGCCGATGAGCGCGAGGCCAAAGGCGACCGATTGGAAGTTTTCCCCGTCGGTCAGCCGTTGCGCCCCGAACCGTGTCTCGAACACGCGGCGAACCGCGGGAATGAACGAGCTGCCACCGGTTAGTAACACACTGTCGATCTCGTCGAATGGGACGCCTTCGGTTTGCAGCAGCTGGTCGACGGTCCGCTGGATCCTTGCAATGTCGTCGGCAATCCAACGCTCGAAATCGCGACGCGAAATCTCCTGTTCGATATTGAGCTCCCCGAGCCTGAGTGCGAACGTGGCGGTGGCCGCGTAGGACAGCCGCACCTTGGTGTCGGAAACCGCGCGATAGATGTTGAAGCCCCAATCGTTGCGGATGATGTCGAGAAACATCGCGATCTTTTCGGGGGATAGAGAAGCTCGTTGCAGGCGCTCCAGCTCGCGGAGATGTTCCGGGGTCTTGAGCATCGCGAGTTGATGCCATCGCGCAAAACTCGCGTGGTAATGCTGCGGGATCGGCAGAATCTTATCGATCGATTTGAACTGGGTTCCTTTGCCGAGCAGCGGCGAGACCACCGCGTCGATGATCCGATAATCGAAATTGTCGCCCGCCACGGCGACCCCGGCGTGGCCGATCGGCGTCGCACCGACGCCGGTGCCGTGCCGCTCGAAGCGGATCAGGGAGAAATCGCTCGTGCCGCCGCCGAAATCGCAAACCAGTACCAGCGCGTCGGATTTGAGGCGCTGCGCGTGGTAATAAGCGGCGCCGACCGGCTCGTAAACGTAGACAGGGCGGCGGATGCCGATCCGCCGGTAGGCCTCTCCATAGCGACGAACGGCGAGCGCCTCGTCCGGCGTGGCACCGACAAAGGCGACCGGCCGTCCGGAGACGACGCGGCCGCCGAGATCGGCGAGCTGATCGCCGGCATCGCGGAGGGAGAGGCGAAAGAACGTCGACAGCAGATCCTCGAACTTGTATCCGCGGCCGAAGATCCGAGTTTCATCAAAGAGGGCGCTGGCGACGTGGCTCTTGAACGACTGGATGAAACGCGTCTCGTGCGTCGAGGTCAGATAGGCCCTGATCGCCTTCATACCCGCAGAAGCTTCGACATCAAACCAGCTCGCGGCAAGGTGTTCGAAGCACAACACCGACCGGTAGATATCGGTTTGCTCGCGGTCATCGTGGAATGTGACTGCGCGCAACGCCTCGCCGGGCTTGGCGATGGCAACGACGGTGTTCGTCGTGCCGAAGTCGATGCCAATCGAAGTCCGGTTCCGCATCGTTGGTCTCGTCACAGTGCTACCAGCCCCCGGCCTGCATGCAGACATTACAGCCCTGCCCTACGCAGCTGATAGTCTTCGACCATGAATGGCAGTCATAGGGGCCCGGCCCGGTTTACGCGCTACTCGGCAACGGCCGCTTACGGCGCTGAGCCGCCCCCGCCGTCAGACTGAAACCCTCCTGGAGCGCCCGGTCTTTGAGGTAGAGCGGCCGTTGTCAAACGCCTGGCGCGCGGTTCGCGCGGCCGGGATCTACCGATAGAGCGTCGACGGCGAGACGCCGAGGCGGCGGTTTCGGCGCAGGGGCTTGTCACCACCCACCGCATCTCGGCCGCGGTGGTAAGCGAACTGGTAGCAGGCGCGGGCGCTGCTTGCAAAGAGCAGACCTACAACGTCACCGCGGTGGTGCTTGACATCGACGGCGTGCGCCAGGCCATGCTGCGCGGCGATGGCGCCGGGATCGCCACGCGCCAACGACAAGGCCTTCACCAGCATCTCGACACGCACTGATACTGGCGTCCTCGTCGAACGCGCCAAAACCTCACCGCCCTTCGACAATTCGTAGATGCTGGACCCACGAGCTGCTTAGGGCCCGGCCCGATCGCGCGCCTCTTGCCAGCCTTTGCGCCAGGCGGAATAGGTGAGTGTCGCGACCTTATGAGGGCAGGAGCTCTCAGCAATTCCGTCCGCGAAGGCCGCGACGCCGGCATGGGCCGCTTTCATTGCTTCCTGGCGCTCTTCGGGTGTACGCCGCAAGTGCTGTGGTTTTCCTACTGGGCGCCGCACCTCCTCCTTCCCGAAGTCGAACCCGTCCGCCGATTCCTCGAACCACGCATCGAACCACTTCACGAACCACCTGGCGCGGCGCTGCTCCTCCCGAATACGAGCCGCCAGCCACTCGGGGTCAGCAGCTCGGGGGTCGCCCAGCGCCACCAGGTAATCCCGGAACTCACACTCCCATTTCTCCGGGGGCAGACCGAGCATGGGGCTGATCACTGGCAGACCGTTAGCCTCCCGGGCCCGCATGATTTCCATATCGAGTTCGGCCGCCCGGGTCTTCCTCTCTAACTTCCTGGCTTTCGTCCTCATTGCCGCCTTCGCCTAAACCGCCGGCAGATACGCCTTGGTTGGCACCTTGCTGATTGTTGCCGGGACCGCAATCAGGCTGTCGTAGTGCGCCGATATGTCGAGGATCTCGCCTTCGTGATCGAAGGCACGCGACAGATACATCCGCTTGCGGGCGATGGGAACGACCATCTCATCCAGCTGCCACCGCCGCGTTCTCTGGCGCAGTAGCTTCGAGCGGGCTGGATTCCGACCTTCGGTTCTCCGATGGAATGCGCCCCGAAAGTGAGGTTCGCAACAAACTCCGCGCTGGAGCAAAGGGGATTCGAACTGGTGGTCCCACCTCGTCCGGCGCGTGGTGCCACGACCTCAGAATGCGCCGATGCGCTCAGCGCGCCCTCCATGTCGACCGGTGAGTGACCCCCTCAGCTCTTCAGTCCGTTTCAGCACCCAGCGCGTGAGCTTGCCGGAGCCGCGGCCCATCGTACGGAACAGCGGCCCTTCGGATCGTCGCCTAGCCCGTCGCCGTCGAGATAGCCAATGAGGTATTTCTCGAGGTTGTGGTGACGAGGCATAGCGTGGCGACGATTTTTCGGGAACGAGTAACGCGGTTCGGCAATTCCGCCCGCCTCAGTCGAGATGGTAGAGCCGCTTCGCCGTGCCGCTATAGAGGGCGAGCTTCTCGGTGTGTGAGCATCCGGCGGTGATGCGCTTGAACGCGTTCCACAGCGTAGCGTAGCCGGTCCCCATCTTGTCCACGGGGAAATTGCTCTCGAAAGTGCAGCGTTCGGCACCAAACAACTCGATACAAGGTTCGACATAGGGCCGCCAGGCCGCCGACCAGGCCGCAGAATTCGGCGGCGCCGGAAGCTCGCGGAAATTGAGCGCGGCGCCGCGGTTCAGCATTCCGCCGAGTTTGACGGAGACGTTCGGGCACGTGGCCAACTCCGCCATGTTGGCTCGCCACGCGGCGTGGACTTCGTCCTTTTTGCCGGCATATGCGCCGTAGCCAAGCACGCCGCCGACGTGGCACATCACGATTGTCGCCTGCGGCACCGCGCGCGTCAGTGCGATGACATCGGCGAGTTGCGGATGGTAGCACCAGGCATCGAGCACCAGCCCGTGCGCGGCGAGCCGCGCCACCCCGGCGCGGACTTCGGGCCGGGCGTAGATATGGGGCGCCGAGTTCGGACCGGCTGTTGCCGATGGTCGGGTCGGCATCGTAGCCAACCGAATAGCGGACGCCCGAAAGCCGGCCGCCGCCGGCGCGGATTAGTTCCTCGAGCACCGGCTCAACCCGATCGCCCAGCGCGAGATCGGCGAAGCCGACGATGCCTTGCGCCACCTTGATTGGGCCGTAACCGCCACTTGCGCTCATCGCGGCGATGCCGGCGACGAACTCGACCTCGCCGACTGGACGCATCTCGACCGGCCCGTTGGCGCGATACATCGAGCGGCATTCCTCGAAGACTGTCGCGACGATGTTGTGGCCCGTGTTGAGGTCAGCGAGCAGTTCCGGCAGCAAGTAAGTCCAGCCGCCGCGGTCCCACAAATGATGATGCGTATCGATGATCGGCAGCTCCGGTTCGAGGATCGGCTCCTTCTCCTGTTTTGAGAGCCACGCATCGTCGGGCTTGCCGCTATGACCAAACCGGCCCGGCTGAATGGATTGCGTCATGATGAGGTTCCTATTTCGCCGATATTGCACGGATTTCCCGGGTCCGTGATGGCCATCGTCTTGCTTTTGACGTCCATAGCAAAGCTTTCAGTCGTGACCGAGAGTGCGGGCGGCGGGAAACGATGCCCCCGACAGGGCAGGTCTCCGTTGCAGGATAGCTCTCCGATCCATTGTGCGAGGGAAGCCCGATATGCCCCAGACGCCGACGACCTTCGACTCACCCTCAACGATACACGAGCACGGGGATCTTCGAGTGGGTGAGCACTTTCACCGTCTCTGTCAGGGCTTCAACAACAATTTTCCGATGACCTGGCCGCTTTCGAGCAGCGCCTGGGCACGGCCGGCTTCGGCGAGCGGCAGTCGGTCGTGGACCAGCGGGCGGATGCGGCCGGCGGCGAGGTGGTCCAACAGCACGGTCATCGCCGCGGCACGGATGTCGGGCCGGTCGTCGTGTGCCGGGCATGCTCAATAGCTCGGAGGTGAAATTCCTCTACCCAACCTGATGGAGGTGAAGGGTTAGTGATGCGCAAGGGCTATCGCCGCGAGGCGGGGTCTGAAGGAAGCGCGAAGCAAAGGTGCGAGCCGATGAACAAGAACCGGATACGAGGCGCAAGCGCCGGACGAGCGGGCGACGTACCGCGAAGTCCATATCCATCAACGGCGCGAAGCGTAGATCCGGCGGTTGTGCACTGAAGGCGATTGAGCTTACCCCGGGAGATCTGCCCCGTGTCGTCTCCGGGCGACTGAGCCGGCCGAGAGGCCGACTGACCGCAGGGCAGAAGTCAGCAGACGGCATAGTAGGTCATGACGTCGGCAAAGCTAGTGAGGCACTCCAAAGCCGAAAGGCGGAGCAACAGATAGGCCGAGCCGGGAACGATGGCTGAAGGCCCGAACGATTGAGAGCGGCAAGTAGGACTGGCAACTCATGAGTGGAATGCGGCAGAAGATCCAGTACTCACTGGCCTTGGAACCGGTGGATCAGGGTGAAACCCCGATCAGCGGTTATCAAGGGACCGAACCATTCGCGGCGAAACCAACCACCGAAAGCCCGGCTTCCGCAGAGCAATTAATGGAGGAGGTGTGCGACCGAGAGAACCTCGTAAGAGCGTGGAAACGCGTTCGAAGCAACCAAGGCAGCCCTGGCATGGATGGGATGACCATCGACGACGCCAGGGATTACCTGCGTGAGCACTGGCTAAGCATTCGGTCCCAGTTCCTCGAGGGAACCTACCAGCCGCAGCCGGTCAAGCGGGTTGAAATCCCCAAGCCGGACGGTGGGGTCAGAAAACTCGGCGTGCCGTGCGTCGTCGACCGACTGATCCAGCAAGCCTTGCTGCAGGTTCTCCAGAAGCGGTGGGACCCGACGTTTTCCGAGCACAGTTACGGCTTCCGACCGGGACGCTCCGCCCATCAGGCGGTAGCCCAAGCGCAACGATACATTGCCGCGGGCTACAATGTCGTGGTTGACCTTGATCTCGAAAGATTTTTCGACCGGGTCAATCATGATAGCTTGATGGCGCGCGTCGCAGCGCGGGTGACGGATAAACGTGCACTCAAACTCATCCGGGCGTTTCTCAAGTCCGGGGTGATGGAAAACGGCTTGGTCAGCCCGGTGGACGAGGGGACCCCGCAAGGCGGTCCGCTCTCGCCCCTCTTGAGCAATATCGTGCTCGACGATCTCGACAAGGAGCTGACCCGACGGGGTCACCGCTTTTGCCGCTACGCGGACGACTGCAATATCTATGTTCGCAGTCACCGCGCCGGTGAACGGGTGATGGCCTCGACGAGCCGGTTTCTGACCCAGAAGCTGCGGCTGAAGGTCAGCGAGGCGAAAAGCGCGGTGGCGCGACCGGAGGAGCGCAAGTTCCTGGGGTTCAGCATCTCAAATGACGGGAGCGAGCGGCGCATCGCGCCAAAAGCTCTCGACAAATTCAAGACGCAAGTCCGGGACAAGACCCGCCGGACACGGGGGATCAGCCTACAGCAGCTGATCGAGGACCTGACGCCATACCTCATCGGATGGCGCGGCTACTTCGGCTTCTGCCAGACCCCACGTGTGCTCACGAACCTCGAAGCGTGGATCCGCCGAAGATTACGCTCGTATCTTTGGCGGCAGTGGCAGAACGGGCACAACCGCTTCAAAGAACTACGCCGTCGTGGCGTGCCAAAGTTCAATGCAGCGGTCGCCGCCGGTTCACCGACGGGGTTCTGGCGCATGTCCAGACACCCGGCGGTCCAACAAGCCCTGCGCAACCACTATTTCGCCTCCCTCGGTCTTCCCCGCCTCTTCGTCTCCGCCCAAGCTTAACCCAGTCGAACCGCCGTGGTACGGACCCGTATGCCCGGTGGTGGGGGAGGGGTGACATCGCGAGGTGTCCCCCTATCCCGATCAAGCTATGGATCGTGAAGAAGCGCACCGCCGGACTCTTGGCCGAATTGGCCCGCATCGCGGTCAAGAGATCGGCGTCGGGCGGGCCGTCGAGGCGGCCGTAGGAGACCACCATCCCGAGTGGCGCCAGCATGTCAAAATTGCGGCCAAAGCCCTTACCGCCGATCGGGTCGAGGATCAGATCGGCGCCGCGGCCTCCCGTAAGCTCGCGCACGCGGTCGACGACATCCTCGCTGCGGTAGTCGATCGCGTGTTGCGCGCCAAGTCCAAGGATCGCTCGGGTCTTCTTCTCCGAGCCGGCGACGCCGATCACCTCCAGGCCGGCGATCAGCGCCAGCTGCACCGCAGCGCTGCCGAAGCCACCCGCCGCGGTGTGGACGAGCACCCGTTTCGCCTCCACCCCACGCGCCGTAGTGTGCAGCACGTGATAGGCGACCTGATAATTCGAAAGGCACGCCGCCGCCTCGAGCGAGCAACCGGGCGGCAAGGGGTGTGCCGCTCGCGCAGGCACGGCGATGTACTCGGCATAGCAGCCGGCGCGGGCCGGCAGGTCGCGGGCGCTGACGAAAACCGGCTCGCCGAGCGCCGGCTCGGCGGTGTTGGGGCCGTGCGCGACGACGGTGCCGCTGAGCTCAATGCCGGGGATCGCCGGCAGCGGCGGCATCCAGGCATAGGTGCCGCGGCGCACCAGCACTTCCGGCATGCTGACGCCGATTGTGTCGGCCTTGACCAGCACCTGGCCCTCGCCGGGAACCGGGGTGGGTACCTCGACATATTCGAGCGCCTCCGGGCCGCCGGGGCGGCGCAGCAGGATCGCCTTCATGCCTCGGCGATAATCGAGTTGCGCAGCACGCCGATGCCGCCGTCGATCTCGACCTCGACGACATCGCCCGGCTTCATCCACAAGGGCGGCTTGCGGGCAAAGCCAACCCCCTCCGGCGTACCGGTCGAGATCACGTCGCCTGCCACCAGGCGTCCAATCCGAGCAGTACGAGATCAGGGTCGGGATGTCGAAGATCAGATCGTCGATTCCGGTGTGCTGGACCTCTCTGCCGTTGAGCCGCGTCATCAGATGGAGCCGCGTCGGGTCCGGGATCTCGTCGGCGGTGACAATCCACGGCCCAAAACCGCCCGTCGCGTGGAAGTTCTTGCCGGCGGCAATCGAGTGCTTGAACTGGATATCCCGGATCGAGCCGTCGTTGAAGCAGGTGTAGCCGAAGATGTGGCCCAAGGCGTCGGCTTTAGCGATGTGCCGGTCCGGCTTCCCGACGATGAGGGCCAATTCGCCCTCGTAGTCGAAATCGCCCGAGATCTTGGGGCACACCATCGGCTGATTGTGCGCGACCAAGGTATTGACGAGCCGCAAGGAGACTGACGGATTCTCCGGTGGGGCGCCCCCCGGCCTCGGCGGCGTGGGCGCGATAATTGCGGCCGGCGCAGATGATCTTGTCCGGGTCGGTGATCGGCGGTAGCAGAGTGACTTGCGACAGCGCGATATCCGGCGCCCCGCTCCTTAGCTCGACTGCGGCGGCGCCTAACGCATCACCGGCGATCGCCGCGCGCAAGGTCGGATAATGATCGCCGAGATCACCGAGGTGCTCGGCGGGATGTAGTCGCCGAATTCGGCGTGCCGGGCGAGATGATAGGAGGCAACCGCTCGCGGCACCGTAGCCGATCGTAGTTACCAGCGCTCGATCTGGTCTTCCCGAACGACGCGTTCATGGCCGTCCGTCTCGCTCTTGATGCGGTATTGAAACGCGTTGCCCGCCTCGGGGAGCTGTCGAACAACCTTGTAGCGACCCTTTCTTCTGCTATCTTCACCCAGACTGGGCGAGAATCGCAGGGTCTGCCCAACGGCAAATTTATGGGAAGCCATTTTCTCCTCCAGCGAGCGGGGTGCCGCCGTGTCCGGCGGCACTCCCGCGCCATTGAACCCTACTCGGTTTGGAGGTTGACCGCTGAAGTCTTCCCCTGTTGGCCGCGTTCGAGTTCGTAGCTGAGCTTCTGATTTTCGTTGAGGGAGCTCAACCCTGCTCGCTCAACGGCAGATATGTGGACGAATACGTCCTTCGAGCCGTCATCGGGCTGAATAAATCCATATCCCTTCTGGGCGTTGAACCACTTTACTGTTCCCCTAGCCATCGTACGTTCCTTCAAAGCAAAACGACCGCCATCCAGCACTGGTGGCGGGTCAATCTCGGCACGGAACGGAGGCAGGTCCGGCGCTCTATCGCGAGCTGGGGAACGCACACGAACCACGGGAGTCGACTGCAAGGACATAATCTGCCGTCGATATCTTTACAAGGAGACTGTACGAGGTCGCGCGTTTCGGCCCCGAAAGGGGGCACGGATTCACGCCGTATTTGAGGCAAGCATCCACTCACAGTCATCACCGTGACACCGAAGCCCAGATTGTGCGTGACGTACGCCACTGCTGGGATCAGCAATAGTGGATCGTTGACTGGCACCTGCACCACATTCGCAATCGCCGCGTCAGGCGATCCGCGGTACAGCGACGCGGTCTACAAGCGGCACGGCACCACTACCCTGTTCGCCGCGCTCAGTTTGTTCGACGGCACGGTGATCGGCCGCTGCATGCAGCGCCACCGCCACCTCAAATTTATCCGCTTTCTCAATGCCGTCGAGCGCCAAGTCGCGGCTGGCAAGCCGATCCATGTCGTTCTCGACAACTACGCCACCCACAAACATCCCAAAAGTGTCGGCATGGCTGGCCGCGCCGATGCCCGTCCAGATTGTGTAGGCTGTGCCGAGCGGAAGCGACCGCATCGACCAAGCGAGGAGCCCGAAGCTCGCGACCATCGCCAGAACGGTCACCACCGAAGGCCACAGGCGAGTGAAGCCTTCGGACTGCTTCATCGAGAACGCCCAGGCGACGTCGAGCAGACCAGCGATGATGAGCGCGAACCAAGCCACGGGGCCAGCCCACAGAACCTGGAGGCTCAGCCGTGCGTAATCACGACCTTCCCGAAATGGCCGCGCCCCTCAAAATGCCGATAGGCCGCCTTAGCCTCGGCGAACGGAAATGTCCGATCGATAACCGGGTGCAAACGGTGCAGTTCGATGGCCCGGTTCATTGCCTCGAAATCGGTGCGGCTGCCGACGCTGATCGAGCCGAGCGTAATGCCGCGGCCGGTCAACAATAGAGGATCGAGCCCCGTCCCCGACGACGACAGACTTGCACCAATGAGGCTGACGTGCCCGCCTACTGCCAACGCCCTCAATGACATTGCAATGCTCCCCGGCCCGCCGATCTCGATTACACAATCGACGCCTCCGCCGCCGGTCAGTTCGCGCACCTTTGCATCCCAATCCGGCGTCTCGCGATAATTGACTACTTCGGAAGCCCCCAGCGCCTTGAGCCGCTCGGCCTTCTCAGCGGTCGAAGTCGTCGCGATAACCCGAGCGCCCAAGACCCGAGCGAATTGCACTGCGAACACCGCAACACCCCCGGAACCTTGGGTCAGGACAGTGTCTCCCGCAGTGACCCGGCGATGGCCTGTCAATGCCACCCAGGCGGTCACGGCAGCGCAGGGTAGGGTGGCGGCCTCTTCAAAGGACAGGTGGCTTGGCAGAAGCACGACTGCTTCTTCATTGAAGACCGCGTATTCGGCCAGCACTCCGTCGAGATTGGCGCCGAGCCGGTCGGTCAAGTAGTCGGGCTTGATCGGTCCGCCAAACCAGTGCGGATGAAAGCAACCGGCAATCCGGTCGCCAATTTTGACCCGAGTAGCTCCTTCGCCGATTGCTGCGACCTCGCCAGCGCCGTCGGACAGCGGCACGACGCCGATTTTCGTTGGGCCACGTCCACCGCCCGTGAGGACCATCAAATCGCGATAGTTCAGCGAACTCGCGCGGACCCGCATGAGGACCTCCTTCGGCCCGGGCCGCGGATCCTCACTCGATCGCCGCACGATACCACCAACGCCGCCGAAGCGGTCGATGTGATAGGCTTTCATCTCCCCTCTTCTATTAGGCCGGAGTGCAGGATGACAAGTGTCGCCCTGCCAGCAGCTGCGGACGCTGGGCGTAACAGCGTCCGCCGAAGGGTTAGCGCGATAGGAACGAGCGCGGGCGGCCGACCAACGGTAGCAGCATCAGGCCGAAGACGAACAGGGAGCCGATCAGCAGCAACAGGTCGTTATAGGTCAGCACAAGCGCTTCGCGCTGCACCAGATTGGCAAGCATCTTCATGCAGCGTGGCTCGAATTACCGGGGATGAGCGAATCAAAACGGTTGACTTGCAAATCGAGGAAGTGTTGCACGGCAGCGCGGGCCGGGTTGATATCTTCGATCAATCGGATCCAGTGAAAATGCAGCCGCTCATTCATGATCGTAACGATCGTGGCCAGGCCGATTGCGCCGCCGAGATCGCGGGTCAGATTGTAGAGACCGGCAGCGTTCTTCATGTTGTCCTGCGGTAACGTGCCGAGCGCGATCATATTGGCCGGCAGATAGCAGCAGATCAGCCCCAGCCCCCGGACCACCTGAGGCACGAACAACTCCCAGAAGGCGGTCTGATTGGTCAGTGTGGCGGTCAGATACATCGAGAAGGCAAACAGGCCCAAGCCGATCGCCAACATTAAGCGCAAATCGAGCCGGCGAGCGATGAAAGTACTGAGCGGCGACATCACCATAGTGACCAGACCAGTAACGATGATCGTCAAGCCGATCTGCAGTGCGTTGTAACCGCGTACCTGAGCCAGAAACAGCGGCACCAGGTAAGTCGTGCCGTACATGCCGATGCCGACGACGAACGTGAAAAACGAGCCAAAAGCAAAATTGCGGTTGAGGTAGGCACGAAGATCGACGATCGGTTGGCGGTAGGTCAGCGCCCGCCAAAAAAACAAACTCCCGCCCACGGTCGAGACAGCCACCGCGGCGCGGATCGTATAGTCGTCGAGCCAGTCCGAGCGGGGGCCTTCTTGAAGAGCATATTGGAGACAGCCGAGAAAGGTCGCCATTAGCAGCATGCCCGTCACGTCGAAATCGCGCAGCAGCGAAAAGTCGGGCTTGTCGATGTCTATTGTCACCCAGACGACCGTGGCGACCAAGAGACCGGGCACGATGTTGACCAAAAACAGCCAATGCCAAGAAAACGTATCAGTCAAAAACCCGCCGAGGGTCGGACCCAAGGTCGATGACAGGCTCAGAATAACTGAGATAATCGCAATGACGGTCGCCAGCTGCTGGCCGCGGAACTTGGTGTAGACGACCGGCCACACGGTCGGCGTGATTGCGCCGCCACAAAAACCCCTGCATCGCCCGATAGACAATCATTTGGCCGAGGCTGGTGGCGGTGGCGCACAACGCGCTGGTTCCGGTGAAACCGAGCGCGGCGACCACAAACACCACGCGAGTCGAGAACAGCCGGGACATGATCCCGCACATCGGCACCATGACGACGTCGGCGATTAGATAGGCCGTTTGCACCCAGGCGATCTCGTCGGTGCTGGCGGATAGGCCACCCTGGATTTGGGTCAACGAGCTGGTCACGATCTGCACGTCCATTATCGCCATGAATAGGCCGATGCCCATCGCCATGATGCCGAACCAGTCGCGCAGACCCGGCTCCGGTTTTGCCGCGCTCGCTGCCGGTTGAACACGTGCGACCGGCTCCGCCGGCGCTTTCCCCGCCGGTTCGCGGACTGCGGCCTGAGAACGGGCGAGTCGGCCGAGCCGAAGTGTTTCGGCAAGGGTCATAGCCATGCCGCTGCGGCGCGTCGAACCCGCACCGTACCGACCACGCGGTCAGCCTGGAGGAGCGAGATTCGAACCGTTAGTCCCCGGCGCGAAGAGGGCTCCATGCCCTCTGGTGTCCTCACAGCTCGGGTGGATGCAGTTTGTCTGTTCCTGCCGCGCGCTCCCATTCCCGCGCGGCTTGAAACAGCGTCGCCTCGGCGAAGTTGCGGCCGACGAACTGCACCGATAGCGGCAGACCTCCGGACGAAAGACCGCTCATCATGGCGACCGCAGGATGGCCGGTAACATTAAACGGCGTGCGAGCCTGCCGTGGATAAGTGCGCTCGACCTCTTCGGGGCTATCGATCCGGCTGGGCGGGTCCATCGCGCTGGCGCATAGCAGGATGTCGACATCGCGCAACGCGCCCTCGACGGCGCTGATCATCTCTAAGCGGCGCCGCCCCGCCTGCACGTAGTCGCCCGCACTCATGAACGCCCCGGCCATCAGACGCCGACGGGCGAGCTGACCATATTCGCCGGGTCTTTCCCGCAACCACTGGCTGTGAATGGCCCACGCCTCGCTCTGTAGGATGACTCGGTTGACGGCGGCGAACTCACCGAGCGTTGGCAGGCGAACGTCGCGGATCTCGGCGCCGAGTGACTGGAGAGTACGGGCGACATGTTCCAACCCGGCCATTACCTCGGCATTGGCCGGCATGTCCTCCTCGTGGAAGTGCCGGATGAAGCCGATGCGAAGCCCGCGCACGCCGCGCTTCAATCCGCTCGCGTAATGGCCGTTCGGTGCAGCGACGCTGCCGGGATCGAGCGGATCGTGACCGGCGACGACGTCAAGCAGCAGCACGTTGTCACCCACTGTGCGCGTCATCGGCCCAACATGGTCAAGCGTGAAAGAAAGTGGGAAGACACCACGGCGCGAGACCAAACCGTAGGTCGGCTTTAGCCCGACGATTCCACAGGCACTGGCCGGATTGCGCACGCTGCCGCCGGTGTCGCTTCCGAGCGCCATCGGGAACAGCCCCGCAGCCAGGCCTGAACCTGAGCCCGAGGACGAGCCGCCGGGGTGATGATCTGGATTCCACGGGTTGCGAGCGGGCGCCCATGGAAGGTCGAAACTGGGACCCCCGATTGCGAATTCGTGGGTGGAGAGCTTGCCCAGCACGATCGCTCCGGCGGCGCGCAAGCGCGACACGCATACCGCGTCAGCCGATGCGATGTTGTCGATCAATATCTTCGAATGGCACGTCGTGGGCAGGCCCGCGACGTCGATAATATCTTTGATGCCGACCGGAACGCCGTGCAACGTTCCGCGCCGGCGACCCGACACGATCTCCGCCTCGGCAGCCCTGGCCGCTTCCATTGCCGCGTCACCGTCAAGCCGGATGAAGACATTCAGCTTCGGATCGAGCCGGCTGATGCGCTCCAGCAACGCATTCATCAGCTCAACCGGTGACAGTTCTCGGGCGGCGATGGCTCGTGCCGCCTCCGCTACGGTCATCCAGTGTAGGTCACTCATAACCCGGTTCCGACGCGCATCGGCGGCCACGGTTCGGCGCGCGGATTGCTAGGCGCCTTCATCTTAGCTACCGAGCCGCTCGCTTGCTCGGCGGCCGCGGTGACGTCTTCGGGGAATTCCGCGAGCGCCTTGTCCAGCCCGGCGCGTCGCGCCAGCAGTTCAATTATCGCCTTGTCCATGATCCTGGCACTTTCAGCTCAATTGGCCCGCCTCGGGAGTTCACTTCAGCGGAGGCTCAATAGCCCGCTGTACGTACGTCCGAGACCGGCTCGATCCTACCCTCTCTTAACCAGCAAGAGTAACCGACTCTGGCATCAGCTCGGCCGGTGGCATTGTCAAATTAAGCAGAGGTGGTATCCTCCTGCCGTGGGTGGCGCGGCGGTCAGGTGCAGAGAAGTCCTTGGCACGGCTATAGGGCTGCCCCCTCTCAAGAGAAAGGGGCCGAGAAGGTCGAACTCGACCGAGTTAAGTTGACAATATCCCCACCAGGGCGCCTGTATCGTCTTTCCACTGGCCGGGAACCCGCGTTGGCCAGAGACCGCCCGGGTCGTAGCAGGCGCGCCTAACCTTCGGGGCGGCGTCGCGAATAACTATCTCCGTCGGGCTAAACGGCATAAGCTGACCGGATCGATGGTTCCTATGTCTGGCACGCCGTCGACCGAGAGAGCCGAGGGTTGCGCTCCCGCCTCAACACAGAGGAAGGGAGAGCGGCTAATGCCCCGATCGACGTTTGGCGTGCCGCTTGACCTGACCGATGTCGAGCGCTTCGCGCTGCGGAACCTGCTCGCCAAAACCATCGAAACTAGCCGCTACCCGCTGTCGCGGCACCCGGCACGGCCCGCGACGGACGCCTAAGCTGTCGCTGCGATAGGCGGAGACGTAAATTGCGCCGTCATCAACCGCAAGCCCCTGCGGGTCGTAGCCGGCATCGAGTTCCGGCAACCAGATGCGCCTGACGATCGCCGCTGTATTGGGCACCGCGCTGACCGTTTTCGGGCCGTAGCTCGGTGCAATGCCGGCGATCGGCGCTGGCGAGGTCTCCGCCGCGGGAACAACTCCCTGCCCGGCATACGCCCCCATCACCAACGCCGAGGCGGCGACCGCCAGCCAGCGCCGCCTCACCGCCCGCTCCGGGGAATCGGGCTGGGCCGCCGCGGCAGCCGCAGCGGCGCAGCCAAAGTTCGCCGCATTCACCACCTCCCCGGCAGAATCTGCCTTATTTGACCGGTTCTCGTAGGGCAGGTTAGAACGGCTACTCGGGGTAGTTTCACTGTCCTCCAGCTAATCGCTCACGATCGATGAAGCGGATCAACTGCGCCAACCGCTGCAGATCATCATTGGCGCTGCTGCTGCTCCTCGGCTCAATGGTCTCGGCCCATGCACAGATACAACATGACCGCGCCGACTGCCGTACAGGGCAAGTTCGCAGTGGACTCCCCGCTGGAGGGAGAAGGATTCGAACTTCTGGTCCCACCTTCAAAAGGACAGCCGTAAGCCGAGCTCGCCCCTTCGTTTTTTGGCGCCCGGCTGCACCGGCTGCGATCGTTTTAGTCTCCGAGAAATGACGACTTCGAACTCCCGGCATCCCAAAGTAATCTCGCTCGTTGAGCCCCGTGAGGAGACCTGCGATGGAAAAGTGAGCGGAAAGGCGGCACTGGTCACCGGTTCGACAGACGGGGTCGGCCGGCTCGTCGCTCGCAAGCTCGGGCAAGCCGGTGCGCACGTGCTGGTGCATGGCCGTGATGCGGAGAGAGCTGCTCGCGTCGTCGCCGACATCGAGGCCAGCGGCGGCGTGGCGGCTTTCCTTGCGGCCGACCTCTCGGCACTCGCCGAGGTGCGTCGCCTCGCTGACGCGGCCCAGGCGACGGTGATGCCCTTGATAACGATCCAATGTCACTTGATGGGGCGATTGCTTACACTAGGCAATTGGTTGATCTTCGGTGGTCCCAGATTGAATTGATCTCTCGTCACTTGGTCCGTAGGCGGTCTCTCACGTACGATCGGGCCGTGAGCCTGTTGTGGTATTTTTCTTGATCGCGACCCGCCTTTATTTGAACACGGGCGCGCGGCGCGCTCGGTTCGCTTTATACGGTCGCATAGAGCGTGCCCTCCTCCCCAAACGCGAGTAACATCGGCCGCGAGGATTGCGGCGAGACGCCGGGTCAGGCTCATGTCTCCCGCCAGCCGGCCTTGCGCAGCCCCTCCAACATGTGGACGTAGTCTTCCGGCCGCATCCACGGCACACGTGGCCGCCTCACCCCAACGGACCTGCAATGGCCGCTTCGTCGCGTACCTGCTCCGGCCCCAACGCCCCCTTCGAGTGCGTCCACAGGGAACGGCTGATCGCACCGACCATGAAAAAGGCGAGCCCGAGACTGAGCCCAGCGGCAGCCGCGGTGATGATCCACACGGCCCAGGATGGCAAACTGTCCATTACTGATGTTCCCCCGTCGCACTGGCCGGCCCACATTCCGCTAAGAACGGTTAACAAATTGTTGACGCCACCCGACCCGCCGGGCGAGCCCGCTGGCGCAATACCCTCGCGCTCCACCCGCCGCCGCGATGACGATCAGGAACACCACGACTGGGCTCAATGGGACGAACGCACCAATGACCGCCCGACCGCCCCAGTCCGGGCACTGCTCATTGGCGGACCCCGCTCTCGTTTTGACCGAGGGTAGTTACTCCCCCTTTTCCCCTTGCTTGGCGGATGAGCCATCCAATCGCATCGGCGAGGAAGAGGACAATTGCGGGGCTGAGTGCAACCGCCACCACGATGAGCAAAGATTGAGTTGAGCCGGTTGGAAGGCTGTCCAGGTTCCTTTGACATGCGAAGGGTAGCAGGCGTTAGCGCCGCCTGTTCCTGCTATGTTCCACACACGGCGTCCCTACCAACGTCAGTTCTGCCGTCACCAACACATCCTGCCGTAGATTTTTTTGAATAGGTTTGAGAAGGATTTGCGGAGAATACCTCTGATCGCGCTGCCGCAGAGGTTCCCACCGCGTTGGTCACTGCAAGACGACCGGATCGTGCCGGTTAGTCCAGATTGCTGCGTCAGATTTCGGTCGGCCGATGGGTCAGAATTGGTGGGCGGCGCCTCCGATTTGCTCCTAACCGAAGGCAAGCCGCCCGCCCAGTCAGGGCGGGAGAGCGTGCTCGCTCGGATCAGCGCTGCTATCGATCGGTTGAACCTAGCCGACCCTGAACTGGCCGCCTGCCAAATAGAATGCTTGACGGCCCAGCGGCCGACGCGGCGACAGCGAGTGTAAGGGAAGGCGGCGACGGGATAGGCTGGAGATCATCGCCAAGCTCGCCACGCTGCTGGAGGTCGAGCCGGCTGGACTGCTGAGGGTGTCGGCGCCAAAAGGCGGGCGCTAGAGTTGTCGCTGATGATGGAGTTGGCCGTTCTCCCAGACCGGCTTCGGCGATGATCATAGCGTGTTATCGGCCCGCTGCTTGGTCCCTCGGCGAACCAGCGGGCGCGCCCTCTGTCAAAAAGACGCATAACGTTCGACTATGGAAAATCGGGCGTTAACAACTTCGCCATTCATTAATTCGGCCACACTATCCTGTGAGCAAACCCACGCAGAACCATGCCGCAACCTCTCCGTCGCACGCACGCACCGATTGACTGGAGCATTCACGCCGTTGCCAATCATCCTGTGCTAACCTCAGGTGTAGGAGCCTGCATTACTGCGTTTGCCTCGACGGAAGCGGCCATGGGCGTTTTCTTGGCCACGATCCGCTGGGAGCATGCGCCACAGGCGATCAAACTATGGGCTAGTAAACGCACGATTCGAGACAAGCTAGAGCTGGTCAAAAATGAGGCCGATCTGACTGGCCTTTTCTATCGCAAGATGGCCGTCTTCGTACTCGACGCATTCACCTCTCTATCGAAGAAGCGGAGCAAGCTGGCGCATGGCTTCTTTGGCATTATAACGGACCGCGAGAACCAATTCGCTTGGAGGGAGGGAAGCTCAGCCGCGAGACGGACGGCAGCCGATCTTGCCTCTGGGAGCATGCTCGCGTCGCCTAGGCCGCCGACATGGGTCTACACGCCGAAGGACTTTATCGAGTTTGCCCAAGGCTGCGACGACACGTTCGAGAAAATCGGGATCGCCCTAGAGATGCTGCCAATCCTTCACGGACTTACCGACCCGCTCCCACGTGTGTCGGCGTAACCAGTTCGACAGTTGAATTCAGGCCGACGGCTGCGCCCAAAGTGAAAATGCCCAAAGTGAAAACCAGCGTAGAAACGTACATTCTGGAGAATTCACGCCATTGCAGATTAGGGCAGGGGGGCGTGTGTTTAACGGTTCATGATGGCTACGGCTGCAGCCTACCTCATGGTTGCCATAACGCAGAGGGTCGCGACATCTCCGACGGTATCACCTGAAAATCGTAGCCAAATTTTTTAGAAGATGAAATCACAAGATCGGAGAACCACTCCTGTGATAGTGGAGAAACAACGACGCTGTGAATGAGTTAAGGGACATCGATGTCAACGTAAATGCCTTTTCTGCCCGGTGTTTGAAGTATATTTTCAACGGTAGTGCCTAGCGGCGGAACTTTTAGCCATCCGAGGTCGTCAAAATATTCTATGTTAACATCTCCTCTAAACGTACCGACTCTCACCTCGCGTTCATGCTGAAATGCAAGTCGCTTGAACATATACGCGCTGTAACCCAGATTTTCGAAGCTGGTTTGCAAGGTAGCATGGTCAATATACTGTACCTCGCCTATGTAAACCGTGTCTGGCGTGTTGCGGAAGCCGGTAATTAGACGCTTTACTGTAGATAGTACCGCTACGCCTTCTCCTGAGCGTAGGTATATCTTCCACATCGCGTCTGATTCATTGTCATTCATATGCCAGCAGCTAAAGAAATTGAGATGTGAAAAAACTTGAGATTGAAGTCGTAACCGTCGCAATTCTTCTTCACCTACGCTGCGCGCCGCCTCAATTCTATAGAATGCAGGTTCGCCCTCGTATGGGTCGCCAGCGGAAAGGGTAGCTATTGACGGAAAAAACAAAGCGCGTCTGTCTAAAATCGACAGAAACGTCGAAAAATTCATGTACCGCCACAGGCGTGCATTATGGTCTTTGGGTTCGACGAATGCAGGGTGGGCTTGGTAACTCACTGCGGCTCACCGCGTTGAGGGGGCCAAATTGGCAATCCCGGTCCATTTGAGCCGGGGAACCGCCCTCTGACCGTCACGCTGCTCATCACTTCGCCTATCAGTTCAGCGACGGCCTTCTGCGTCTGCTTTAGGTCTGCAATGTCCATGGGTGTTTGAAACACCTCCTTTTTTGTGTTGACGAAGAATGGAAGAGATCGCCCTTCGGTATCCGGCGCTCTCCAAGAACCGTGGCACAGGACATTTCGCATCACGGCCGCTTCGCGGAGAGCCTTCAGCAAGTCGTCAAGATTTGCCGTTCTCGCGCAGCTATTAGCTCGAACCGCCTTACCGTAGGAATCGATTAAGCCGCCAAGGGGATCACTCAATGCCTTCTCCAAAGTCAACAGCCACTTCTCGAACGCGGTCTCATCTTGGTCGAGTGATATACGGCGCGTACCCGTAAATGAGAAAATGGCTCTTGCTAGCGTGTCCTCCAGAAACCCGAACGTCGCCACTGTGCGGCCGAGCGCTTCCCAAAATTCGGGTGAGTGTTTATGAGTGGGAAAATCCGCAGGCAGTTTTTCCTTGTCGACCACGAATCCTTTCGGCGCGCCCTCTGTCATGATTACCCCCAAACTCGTGCACTGAAAGCTGGCTAAGTTGCCAGCCTTGAAATCGTGGCGCGGCTGACGTTGTAGCTCCGGGCAATTCAGCAAGCGTCTCGCCCTGCGCGCGCCGCCTGATGGCCTCCTTCTTCTGTTCGGGTGTTTCAATGCGCCAAGTTCTATATCGGTCATGTGACCGCCTGACGGGGCGTTCGCCTGGTGCCTGACAACGGCCGCGCCCGTCGCGGAATTGTGGGCAAGGGACCAAATGTCCCCGTTGGGGCTCCGGTAGAGCTGTCGCATCTCTGCGCGGTTCGAGCTTACGATCTCGGGATACGGCCGCGGCACTACGATCTTGCCGCCGCGCGTGAGCGGGACATAGATCGCCCAACGCCCTGCTGCATCGGTCGCTGTGATGGTCTGAGGCATGTTGTCCGGCTCATTGCCGCCATGCTCGCCGGTCCCGAATGTCCAGTCGCGGCCGTCTCCGAAGGGGTCCTGAGGCCGCATCTCGCGGGTCAGCTTGTCGAACGGCTGGGGGCCGAGGGCGGTGTCCTCTATCCCATTGGCCGGGACGATGCCGTATCCGGCCGCGGCCAAAGCGGCGACGATGCGGGATGCCAGGGCGTCGGGATCGCCACGCGCTGTTTCGTTGATCGTGTTCGCGATGATGCGCTCGACGGTCGGGGCTTCGACTTTCAGCATTTCCGCTGGCCTCGGGGTCGTAGCGGGTCTCGACACCTTGGCTGCCCGTCCGTAGCGGCGCGATGACCTGGCCGTACCGTGCAAACGCCTCCGCCGTCGAGAGATAACATTTGCCGCGATCCCGTCTACGGTTTCGCCGACGGAAACGCAAGTCAGCCTATAAAAGTAACTATCTCGCCTATAAGCTGATCGAAGACTCCGGAAGCGGAAAAGAAAGCCGTAATCGGCGCAAGTAGGGCGCCACCGCCTACCTCGGTCGCTCCCGCCGCTACTGAGCCAACGAAGACACGGTGAGAACGGGACACACCCACGTTTGGCTGCGACTGCGTCTGACAGATTTTCGCACCGCGGTACCGATGCCGGTGGCACAATGGCTCGGCTTCTACAGAAATCCGGTGCGAATGAGATCATGCACGGACGAGCGCGCTGACGCGGCGAACGTGGTTCACCGCGGAAACAGTAAGGTGATCTGTGCGCGGATGATCCACTGCGCTGTACCGGCCGGGCTCTTGAGCGCGTCGTAAGCGCCGAGCTGGAAACTTACATCCTGCCCGCCGATCTTCGTTACTTTACCGACGTCGATCCCGACCGGCAGGGTAAGCGCCTGGCGCGGGGTGGCCGACCAGTCATAGGTGATGGTGGGGTCAGTCTGTATATACCAGCCGCTCTCGAAATTGTAGCTGAGGTCGACCTCCGTCGAGGTTTGGTTCACAGCGGTGCGAGGCGCGCCGGCAAAAGACCAGAGCTGGGTTACCAGAATCCCGGCGAACCACGGAATTTCGCTCCTGCCATAGACCAGCGCGCCGGTCGGTCCAGCCGACCACTTGCCGGTTCCCAGTTCATTGCTGGTCGCGGTCGGAAACTGCAAGGCCGGTCCGGCGCCCCAGGTAAATCCCGTGCTGTGGGCCGGCGTCAGAAAGAAGGAAGGTTGAACGTCGCCGAGGCCGAGACGCCGTTGCGGACCGGGCGAAAATGTCACCGGCAGCAGCGACCGCACGATCAGGTTCCACTCAGCATCGAGCGACAGGGGTATTTGCGGCTGGATGGTCAGCTGCTCGCCGACATCGTGATGCGGCCCGATGTCGAATCCGGTGACCGCGGCGAGCGGTAAGTTGATGGTTTGGGCGAACGGGTTCTCCCTGTCCCTCGCCAGCTGCTGCGGTGTCGGGCCTCCTGTTTCTTGTGCCGCGGCGGTCGCAGCAACCATCGAGCCCGTCACGATACCGAGCAGCGCCAGGCGACGGGCGTCGCTCCTCCTAGTGAAGATGCGTTTCAAGCCCGAATTCTCAAAGTCCACCACCACGATGCGGACGACCTGGGCTGCGGCCCAGCCGGCGGTACGGTATCTCTAGAGAGGCGAGGCAGCGCCGCTTCTGCTCAAACGCCGCCGCCTCTGATCGATCCGCCGTAGGCTATCAGGGATGGCCGATGATTGATGAATACCCAGCGCTCAAGCGCGCGGTGCGCGACCAGCAGAGCCTGTTCGACTCGAAGGAAGTGCTGATAGACCCAAAGCGGTACCGATGGTTTGCAGACTCTTCCCTGGCGGGAGATGGATTCGAACTATCGGTCCCCCGCGTGATGGGCGGGCGATTCAGGACGACGGGTACCAGCGGCGATCGCGGTTTTCGAGGTGTCGGGACCGCGGTGGCGTTGCTGCGCGGCATCCTGCCCCTCGCGCGCGTGAGGGAAAACAAAATGGCCGACATTCTCGTAGAATGCCTGCTCAAACTCGTCGAGAGGAGGTGCCGTTGCCCGGCGATCAATCGCATGTCACGAACCGGCTGGCGCAATTCGTCGCCGGCTCGCAATGGGAAACGATCCCGCCGGAGGTGCGGCGCGAGGGCGTACGCGGGTTGCTGAACTTTGTCGGCTGTGCGCTCGGTGGCGCGCAGGACGAGGCTATGGGCATCGCGGTCAAGGTTCTGACGCCGTTTTTCGGGCCGCCGCAGGGGATCGTGATCGGGCGCGGCGATCGGCCCGACGCGCTCAATGCCGCTTTTCTGAACGCGGTCAGCGCCAATGTCCTCGAATACGACGACACTCATCTCGGAACGGTGATGCACCCGGCGGCGCCGGTCGCGCCGGGACTGTTCGCATTGGCCGGGCTGCGTCCGGTGTCCGGCCGCGAACTGCTGCAGGCGTTTATTCTCGGCGTCGAGATTTCGTGCCGCATCGGGCTCGGCGTGATGCCGACGCATTACCGGCGCGGCTGGCACATCACCGCGACCTGCGGGATTTTCGGGGCGGCGGCCGCCTGCGCCCGCCTGCTCGGGCTCGACGCGCAGCGCACGGCCTGGGCCCTCGGCCAGGCCGCAACACAATCTGCGAGCCTCGTCGAAAGCATTGGCAGCATGGCGAAAAGCCTCGGGGTCGGCAACGCCGCGAGGAACGGGCTGGCCGCGGCGCTGTTCGCTGAGGGCGGGTTTAGCGGACCCGAGAGCCCAATCGAAGGGCGCTATGGGTTCGCGGCGGTGACGAGCGATTCGGCCGATCTCGCGCGTATCGCCGACGGCATCGGCCAGCGCTGGGAAGTGCTGAACAACGCATTCAAACCCTATCCGTGCGGGGTTGTGCTGTTCCCGGTAATCGACGCCTGTCTCGAACTGCGCGCCCGTCTCGCGCCAGAGACGGAAGCGATAGACCGCGTCGTCGTGCGTGGCCACCCGCTGATGCGCGAGCGTACCGACCGGCTGAATGTCGAGACCGGGCGCGACGCCAGAGTCAGCCTCCAGCACACCGTCGCCGCAGCGTTCCTCTTTGGTGCTGCCGGGCTCGCCCAATACGAGGACGATTGCGTCGCTGACTCAGCCGTGCGCGCGCTGCGCGCAAGGGTTGTCTTCGAAGAAGATCGGGGCGCACCGGTCGAGTTGGCGACCGTGACGCTGCACCTCGCCGACGGGACGGAGCAAAGCGAGCATATCCGGCACGGCCGCGGCACGCCGGGCCGGCCGATGAGCGATGCCGAACTCGACAGCAAGGTGCGAGAGCTGGCTGCCTACGGCGCCCCTTTTGTCGACGCTGCTGGGCTGATCGCGGCGGTGCGGGGCATCGAAGGCGAGGCCGATCCGACCCGATTGATGCGCCTGACAGTGCCCGCATGACCGGGTCAAATTAGCCCGCCCGGGGCGTTCGCGAGGCTGGTGGTCCACCCGACACCATCGCGGGCAAGCGTTTGAGGCCCCGAGGTTTTGACACGAGACTGACCTCGTCGAACAGCAAACAACGGCGCGTCTCGAAAAGCGTAATCCCTCACGGGGGGACCGAGGGTTCGATTCCTACTCTCTCTAGCGGCGAGTCTGCGAACCATCGGTTCCTCAGCGGCGGACTGGCTAACCGTTCCCATGCTCCGGCTCCCGAGCTGTTCGCAGGTCACGGCCCGCCGATCACAGGAACCGAAATGAAGAATTCCCTCTATCTCACCGCCGGCTCCTTCTGTGGTAACGAAATCGGCTGCCCAAATTTGATGCATTACTGATACGCGCTATGCCCGCTTGTTCGGCAAGCCGGGCCCCCGGTACATGTCCCGTTTTGGCTTCGGTGCAACGGGGTGCGCTTTGCTCGATCAACCCACCTCCCGGGACCAGCTCCCGGAGGCCCCGTCGATCGAAGCCAAATCGGCGCGAAGGCTCGTGCTGGCGGCCGTCATGATGGCGACCTTCATGGCGGCGATGGAAAGCTCGATCGTCGCAACCGCGATGCCGACGATCGTCGCAGAGCTTGGCGGGTTTCACCTGTTCAGCTGGGCCTTTGCCGCCTATCTGTTGCCCCAGGCGGTGACGATCCCGATTTATGGACGCCTCGCCGATCTCTACGGCCGCAAACGTGTCTTCTTCGCTGGGGCGGGCCTGTTCCTGTTCGCCTCGACGTTGTGCGGCCTTGCCTGGGGCATGTTGCCGCTGGTGCTGTTCCGGGCACTGCAAGGGGTGGGAGCCGGCGCGATCCAGCCGATTGCGATCACCATCATCGGCGACATCTATCAGCCGACCGAACGGG
Organism: uncultured Alphaproteobacteria bacterium; assembly: GCA_963732095.1. GTDB lineage: Bacteria > Pseudomonadota > Alphaproteobacteria > ATCC43930 > CGMCC-115725 > AP-15. Next base: position 116,572 of record CAVSZA010000039.1, on the reverse strand, counting down.
CTCGGGTACAGGGTTACATCTCCGGCGTCTTTGGTGTCGCTGCAATCATCGGCCCCATGCTCGGCGCCTTCCTCGTCGAGCATGTGACCTGGTCTCTCGTGTTCTGGATCAATCTGCCGATCGGCGCCGTGACGTTCCTGATGTTCGGCCTGTTCCTGCACGAAAGCCAACCGCCGCGTCGGCATCGGATCGATTATCTCGGCTCGGGATTGATGATGTTCGGTGCCGGCGCGCTGATGTTGTCGCTGGTGCAGGTCGGGAATTCGGGCGAGATGGCGGCGATAACGGCGCTCGCGGCGGCCGGCGTGGTTGCTTTGCTGGCGCTGGCGGCCCATGAGCGCGGTGCAGCAGAGCCGATATTGCCGCTGAAGCTCTGGCGCGACCGGGTCATTGCAGTCGGCAGCCTCAGCGGGTTCACGGGCGGCATGGTGATGATGTCGATCAACGCCTTTCTGCCCCTCTACGTGCAAGGGGCGATGGGCCGAAACCCGGCGGCGGCTGGACTGGCCCTCGGCGCTGCGTCGGTCAGCTGGACCTTTGCCAGCGTAGCGGCCGGCCGGCTGATGATCCGCACGTCCTACCGGCTGGCGGCGACCGTCGGCGGCGTATTTCTGATTGCCGGCACGTTGGTGCTGGCGACGCTCGGTCCCGCGAGCGGCCTTCCTTGGGCCGGCACTGGCTCCCTCCTGATCGGAACCGGCATGGGCTTTTGCAATACCGCGTTTCTCGTCTCGACCCAAGCCAGCGTAGGCTGGAATGAGCGCGGGATGGCCACGTCGTCGATCATGTTCATGCGCATCGTCGGCAACTCGGTTGGCGCGGCCGTGTTCGGTGCGATACTCAATTTCGGCATCAACCGCCGCATCCCCGAAGCCGGCGATGCCGTCAACCGACTGCTTGAGCCGGCAGCACGCCACGGCCTCGGCGCCGCCGAGATTGGCCGGTTGAGTGAGGCGGTCGCCAGCTCACTGCATATCGTCTATGTTGTTGCTGGGCTTGTCGCAGTCGTGAGCCTTTTTCTGGCATTGTCATTGCCGACGAGGCTCAGCCCGACGCGTCCGCTCACGCGGCGTTGAAGGCGGTCTGTACACAGCCGATGTGCCCCTATCCGCAGCGAGCGCAGTACCGCGGATCTGGCGCCACGACCGACGCGGAAATTTCATCTGTGTCGGCGACGAACCGACAGCAACGGTCCGATCATCGCCGATCTCGGCAGACGCGAAACCATCCTCGGTTACGCTGCCCTATTGTTCCAGCGGTGGGATCGTGCCGGGCTACCGCTTGTAGGAGGGGTCGATCCGGTCGAGCTTGCGCAGCAGAGCCGGCCATTCGTATTTTGCAGGTTCATTACGGCCGCCAGTAGGACGATTATGAGCGGCGCTGACGACCTCGTCGGTGATGGGGTGGAACGCGGCGCCCGATTGCTGGAAGGCGAGCTGCATCGCACATTTTCGACCACGACCGCCGGTTACATAAGCATATAGCACAGGCCAATTTCTATCGAACGTCAGTACGACCGCTTACGGCGCAACCCCGTCACCCCACGGCGGCGCGGCGACAGACTAGTCGTCACCCGAGCTGACCTTTCGATTAGTGTAGGGCGGGTCGGTTCGCCGCGTGTTGCTGGGTACGTGTGTGGCCGGTAATTACTACCCGAACCTGTCGCCTTTTGCCTGGGTTCGGGGTACTATTGCGCTGATGGCGAGGCCCGGAAAGTCGCAGTTTTCCTCAGGTCGGATTTTCACCGAGAGATCGAATCCACCTCCCTCCGCCGGTGAGTCCGATGCGAACTAACAGAGCGTCAACAGGCAGAACATGGCCCTTCTGGACCCGGGCAACGTTTCGCACGCGCCGAGATCGACCGGCAAGAATACGAGGAGCGGAAGGGCTTCCTGTCTCGACCGTGAGGAGACTTGCCAAATCACCGCCGTTTCGGACACATCGCCCTACGAAGCCTCGCGGCCCTAGCCGAAGCACCTAAACGCAAGGTGATTTATATGCACGCAGAGTCACTCGATTTGTGGCGTCACGAACACGTCTTTCTCGGCCCGGATCACGCTCGCAACGAGCGGCGCAGTTGGGCCGTCGTGGCGTTGTGCGGCGCTATGATGACCGCGGAGATTATTGGAGGGATTCTCTGGGGTTCTATGGCGCTCATAGCGGATGGGCTGCATATGTCAACCCATGCTGGCGCGCTCGTCATCGCCGCGCTCGCTTATGCTTATGCCCGCCGCCATGCACGAGACAAGCGGTTCGTCTTCGGCACCGGAAAACTCGGTGACCTGGCGGCGTTTTCCAGCGCTCTCGTGTTGGCGATGATCGCACTGCTGATCGGTTATGAGAGCATCGAGCGGCTAATCCATCCGGTGCGAATTGCCTTCAACGAAGCCATCCCGCTCGCCATGCTCGGGCTCGGCGTCAACCTATTGAGCGCTTGGCTGCTACGTGAAGGTCACGATCCTGCCCATGACGATGGGGATGACGATCACTATCATCACCACCACGACGCCGACCACAATTTACGTGCTGCCTATGTTCATGTCGTCGCCGATGCGGCCGTGTCACTGCTCGCGGTGATCGGTCTGACCACCGGATACGCGCTTGGGTGGGTCTGGATGGACCCGGCGATGGGCATCGTTGGCATGTGCGTGATTGCCAACTGGTCATGGAATTTGGTTCGCGCCTCCGGGGCTGTGTTGCTTGATATGCAAACGCAGGATGGGGTTGTACGCGAGATCGTCAGCCGTATCGAAAATGGATCGGGCGACCGAATAGCCGATCTCCACCTTTGGCGCGTTGGACCCGGTCACAACGCCGCCGTGGTATCGCTGGTTTCGGATCATCCCGTATCCCCGAATGCCTATAAGTCGCGTCTCGCCGACATTCACGGGCTCAGCCACATCACCGTCGAAGTTGAGTCCTGCCCAGGCGATCACTTTCATTGAGCCAAGACCATTCCGCGCTCGATCAACGTTCCTGCTCACAACTGCTACCGTGGCCCGGTCTTTGGCATCCCATGCGAACGCCGAGTTTGAGCTACATCCATCCAACAGCGTGAAATCGCCATCCGCGTCGGTACTGCAACCGCTCTCCGCGCAGTCATCGGCGTCGAACACCAATGGCGGCAGAGTATGTCGGGGCGCGACACTCTGGTCCATCCCGTGACCTGTTCATGGAGGGCATAAGAAGAACCTTCTCAGTGGTTTAGGTTTTTTTCGTTTTCCGCCAGACGCGCGCTGGAACCCCGAGCGGAACACTGTCGAGTTCGGCATCGGCGTCGGCGAATATGAGGGCGTAGTGCGCGTTTCCCGGCGCATCTTCCAAATGCTGCTACTGGAAGCCCTCACGCCCGAATGCTGGCTCGAAGCATACCACCTGCACCGGACCCGGCTCGAACTCATCGCCAAACGGAACGTTCGCCGCAGGCAGTTGACCGACGATGGAACATCGAGATCACCAGTCGCGATCTGCGAGAACGGGAAGTCCGGGCGGGCCAACCACGTCCCATCGGCGGCATCTTGAGCGCCGCGAACCGCCCCCGCCGATCGTCGACGATCCGGATCACCTATCGGGCGGTCGTCGATGACTATAGCACGAGGGCACGATCTGGCGACGCCGGCGGCACCCGTTAGAGGGCCTGCTGGGTAACGTCGATCAGTTCGAGCCTCAAAGCGCACGCCGCCACGCGCAAAGCACGGTCACCGATTGTGTACCATATGTCAGACTCGAACCACTACTACCTGCAGTCTTCACGGTCTGCGAGGAGGCGATTATGGCAAGAGGATCGAAGGTAGTCAGGCCAGCCGATGTGTCGGAGAGCAACGCATCCAGCTATCCCGAGCCGTTCCGGGAGGGACAGCGCAAGCGCTATACGCGGCGCCTGGGAGATCATGCAGGACTTAAGAATTACGGCGTCAATCTTGTTCGGGTTTTGCCCGGTGGTCAGTCGTCGGCGCGACACACGCATTCCAAGCAGGACGAGTTCGTTTACGTGATTGAGGGCGAGTTCGTGCTTGTGACCGACGCGGGTCGCGAAACCGTTGGGCCGGGCACCTGCATCGGCTTTCCAGCTGGAACGGGCGACGGCCATCATTTCCTGAATCTCACGCAGAAGGATGCCATCTTCCTCGTGATCGGCGACCGGACGGCAGGCGATGAGGTGACGTATCCGGACATCGATCTAGAGTTGAAAGCGGGGCCCGATGGCGTGAGAGGCTTCCACCGGAAGGACGGTACGCCTTATCCGAGCACAACCCAGGATTGAGACCTTTCCAGCGGCGGGGTACTTCCGAGTTAAGTGGATTAGATCGCTTCGTTGGGCCCACGATGGGAAGGTACGGGCTGCGCCCCCGGCCAGGGTGGCGTCGCGATCGAGGGCAATCGAGGGCTGCGGATCTCTTGCGGCACCGATAGACTCTGCCCTATCAGCCTATCGGCGACAGCGCTGAAATGGGCGTAGTGTGAGGGGTAGCGGGTTCAGGCAGTAATGACCGCTATCAGGATGTGGGCCTCTCGGCCGGGCAAATCGGGCAGGCCCGCAAACCATCCGACTGAGCCATTCGAAGCCATCGGGGCAAAGGTCGGCTGTGGTGAAGGGTTTCGGATGCCGGCCCGTGATGGCCTATCGAGCCGTACCGAGAGCCGGCGTCCGAAAGCCTCCCAGGAAGGAACCCGCGGGGGCTGGGCGACAGCTTGCCGTCTATGGGGATTTGGTTGGGCGGCGGCTTGCGTTGTGGCTGCGCTGGCCGGCGTAATTGGCGGCGGATCGACGATCGCGGTGGTGAGTTTGGTGCTGCGGCGGTCGCCGACGGGGCGATTTTAGCCTGATCGACGGCATCGGTCGTTGGGTTAGAGGCGGCGTGGCGATGGCCGTGTGGCGCCGGAAGCGAGGTTCGCCGGCGGGCAATGGGACAAGGCGGTGGCGGGCGTCATGGTGTCGCGGTTCTGACTGTGGCCTGGGACGACGGCGGAGCGCGCGGTTCGCCGCCGCGCCCGAAGCGCTGGACAATGATCATGCGACCGCCGCAACAGGGGCATGGCGGGCGATGGTCCACGGCGGCGCCGGTGGCCATGTCGGCGTCGTCAATGCTCGGTTGACGGATCCATCTGCGCCACTGGCGCGGCGATCAGCGCTTTGGCGCGAGCGATGGTCGCTTTGCAGGTGGCACTGGCGAGCACTCCGTAGTGGCGGATGCGATGGAACCCCTTGGGCAGGAGGTGGAGCAGGAAGCGCCTGATGAATTCGTCTGGCGCCAGCGTACATCGTGCCGTACCGCGCCCGTCCGTTGCGGCGGTAGTCCTTGAAGCGGAAGGTGACGCCACGGTCATCGAGGCCGATCAGCCGGCTGTTGGAGATGGCGACGCGGTGGGTATAGCGAGCGAGATAGGCGAGCACCGCCTCGGGCCCCGCAAAAGGGGCCTTGCCGTAGACAAACCAGTTCTTCTTCCGCAGCGGCGCGAGATAGGCGGCAAAGGCCGCCCGGCTGCGCAGGCCGTCGAGCTCGCCGAAGAACACCAGTCGGCCCGCCGCGTGCGCGTCGGTGAGCCGCGTCAGGAAGAGCCGCCGGAACAGGCGGGACAACACGCGCACTGGTAAGAGGAAGCCGGGTCTGCAGCGCACGTGCTCGATTGCGAGCAGTCGGGTCAGTGCAGTTTCAATGACGGACAGGCTGGCGGGGACCGATGGTTTGCAGACTCACCGCTGGAGGGAAGTGGATTCGAACCTTCAGTTCCGCATGCTCGGTGTGCCGCTCCCGGCTGCACCAGGCAATGCTATTTTGAGCACGCTACCTTAAGTGAAGCTTTCCAGGAGGAGGTCTCGATGATGCGGCTTGTGATGGGCCTCGCAGCAGCGCTGGCCGTGGCGATGTCGGGTGGCACGGTTTACGCCAAAATGGTCATGCAGACCTTTCCCGTCCTGGCGGGCGCGGGCCCGCATGATGTCTATCCGGCGGCGGACGGCACAGTCTGGTTTACCGCGCAATCCGCGGGCAAACTCGGCCATCTAGATCCTCGGAGCGGCAAATCGCATCTGATCGCGCTTGGGCCAGGCGCGGCGCCCCACGGTGTCATCGGTGGGCCTGACGGCGCCGCTTGGGTCACAGAAGGCGGACAGAACGCAATCGTCCGAGTTGACCCCGCGACACACGGGACGAAACTCTTCCCGCTTCCCAAGGAGCGGCGCAACGCAAACCTGAACACGGCGGTTTTCGATCGCCAAGGCGTGATCTGGTTCACGGGGCAGAACGGCATCTACGGGCGGCTCGATCCCAAGTCGGGCACGATGGCGGTCTTCGATGCGCCCCGCGGTACCGGCCCTTACGGGATTGCAAATACGCCCGATGGCCAGGTGTTCTTCGCCTCGCTTGCCGGCAACTACCTCGGTCAGATCGATCTCGAGACTGGCGGGGTCACTGTCTTGGAGCCTCCGGTGCCGCGCCAAGGCGCACGCCGCGTTTGGAGCGACAGCCGCGGCGCGCTCTGGATCACTGGCTGGAACAGCGGGGATCTTTTCCGTTACGACACCAAGACAAAAGATTGGAGGCGGTGGCATTTGCCAGGCGATAGGCCGCAGCCCTACGCGGTCTATGTCGACAACGCCAATGCTGTTTGGGTAAGCGACTGGGGGGCAAACGCGATCCTACGCTTCGATCCCCAAACCGAGAGGTTCGAGGCCTTTCCTCTGCCCGACAACTACGCCGGCGTGCGGCAGCTTGCTGGCCGCAAGGGTGAGGTCTGGGGAGCCGAATCCGCAGCCGATAAGCTGTTTATGATCAAGGATGACTAGCCGAGTACGGTCGGGTTCGTGCTCGGCTTCGCGCTCGCCGCTCTATCGGGCTGGCTGCTCATGCGGATCAAGGAGGAGTAGGCCGTCGATTGCACCTTCGGCTGCACCGGTCTACGAGGCAAACGGAATGGAGCCGGATAACGGGCCGACCAAGAGCGGGTGAATGCGGCAGAATTTGACCGGGTGGAAGGACCCGCTGCATTCACGCCGAGCCACTGCATCAGGTCGTCCTCGGCATCACGCCAGCCGGGGAGCGCATTTTCGCGGGTCTCATGAGAATTTTTGCTGCTTTACCCGGTCCTTTTCACCTCCGATCATCCCGGCTAAGCGACAAAATCGAGAACAGAAATGCAGCCGAAACTCCGAATATTCGTGTTACTGGGCGTGTTGGGCATGGCGCTGGTCACAGCAGATGCGGCGCTCGCACAAAAGCAGGGTGGGGTCCTGCGAGTATATCACCGCGACAGTCCCGCAAGCATGTCCATTCACGAAGAGGGGACGGTCGGCGTCATCATGCCGATGATGGGCGTCTTCAATAACCTGGTGATCTTTGATCAGCATATTCCACAAAACAGCTTGCAGTCGATCAGGCGCGAGCTCGCTACCAGCTGGGCGTGGAGCGAGGACGGCAAGGAGCTAACCTTCAAGCTGCGTGACGGCGTCAAATGGCATGACGGTCAGCCGTTTACGGCCCAGGACGTCAAATGCACCTTCGATCTGTTGACCAACCAAGGAAAGGAGAAGCTGCGGCTCAACTTTCGCGAGACCTGGTGGGTAAATGTGGCGAGTACCACGACCAACGGCGACCGCGAAGCGACCCTTCATCTGAAGCGGCCACAACCGGCCCTTCTGGCGCTGCTCGCCTCGGGAGATACCCCGATCTACCCCTGTCACGTCTCGCCACGCGAGATGCGCCAGCACCCGATCGGCACCGGGCCCTTCAAATTTGTTGAATACAAGCCGAACCAGGAAATTAAGCTCGCCCGCAACCAGGATTATTGGAAGCCGGGACGGCCATATCTCGACGGCGTCGAATACACGATCGTCCCAAACCGCTCGACAGCGATCCTCGGCTTTATCGCCGGCAAGTTCGACATGACCTTCCCCTACGAGGTGACCATCCCTCTGCTGAAGGACATCAAGACCCAGGCGCCGCAAGCGACCTGCGAAGTCGGCATGGCCAGCGAGTTGATCGGCATGCTGGTCAATCGGACCGTGGCGCCGTTCGACAACGCGGATCTGCGGCGGGCGATGGCGCTGACCTTGGACCGCAAATCTTTCATCGACATTCTCGGCCAGGGAGAGGGTGAAATCGGCGGGGCATTGATGCCGCCGCCCGACGGCGTTTGGGGAATGCCGCCCGATCTGGTGCAGACACTACCGGGCTACACCGGCGATGTGCAGAAGAACCGAGAGGAAGCCCGTGCGTTGATACAAAAGGCCGGCTATGGGCCGGACAAGCGGCTGTCGGTCAAAATCTCCACGCGCAACCTTGCGGTCTACCGCGATCCGGCCGCGATCCTGATAGATCAGCTCAAGGAGATCGGCATTGACGGCGAGCTCGAAACCGTCGAGACCGCACAATGGGTGCCCAAGCTGATGCGCAAAGACTTCAAGGTGGGGCTCAATGTGTTGGGAACCGCGGTCGATGACCCTGACGTCTATTTCTACCAGAACTACGTCTGCAGTTCGGCGCGAAATTACATGGGCTATTGTGACAAGGAGTTCGACAGGATGGTCGACCAGCAATCGATGGAAGCCGATCCGGCGAAGCGCAGGAAGCTGGTGTGGGATATCGACCACAAGCTGCAGGAAGATCTGGCTCGCCCGGTAATTTATCATTTGCGTGCGGCGACCTGCTGGCAGCCCGAGGTCAAGGGCCTCACTTTGATGACCAACAGCCAGTACAATGGCTGGCGCTTCGAAGACGTCTGGCTCGACAAATAGCCCCTCTTCTGCCGGAACGAGGGTTCGAACCCCGCTCCCTCCAGCGGCGAGTCCGCAACCAACCCTGCGCTGCAAGGGACCGGGCGCGGTGAAATATGCCGCAATGCAATCCGGCAGCTTCTGGCGCCATGGCCGCCTCGGCACAGCCCGTTGGCCTCAACGAACTTGGTCTGCATATCGGGCATTCCGCACCGCGGCACCGAAGCCGCCCTTTACCTCGAGAAGGCTTCGCGCCTGGAGGAAGCCGGATTCGAACTGCCGGTGCCCTTCATGATCGCGGCGGAATCGAATTGGGTTCGCTGTTCCTGAGTTCGCTTGACTCCCCCCTGGAGGGAGCCGGATTCGAACCCTCTCCCTGTCGCTCGGACTCCAGGTTTTCTGCGGCTTTCGTCACCCTCGGGAAGATAAAAGTGGACTCCATAATGGATCACTTTTGGACTCCCGCCAACACACATTTAGCGGTCAGCTGAGCGAGGGGACGCGAATTTGAACTCGCCGCCACCGGTGTGCTCGATTGAGTTAAACATAACAGGGCAGGCACCTTGCCTGGCAGATGGCTCACCTGTTGCCGGATTCAGGTGCACAACGGCGCGCGCTTTGAGCTTATCATCCCCACGCGCGATCGACGATTTCAAAAAAATCGGTGCTCGCGAAGATCAAGGCACGTAAAGCCGTCACAGCGCCGTCTTCGCGGCTTGGCCAACCGGCTTCGACCTGCGGTGGCAACTCAGAAGCCAAAGGCCTCGCCAGCTTCCGGTCGTTGTCCCGCGTCAGCGCAGGAAGCGGAACTCAGCATGGCGAAGTCACCGCTGCCAGATATTCCGGGGCAGGAAAATGGTTGCGGCGGCACCGGCCAGGCAGGCCAGTCCGCAGGCGCAGAAGCTTAGCACCCACGCTGCGAGCTGCGATGTACCCCCGAACTGATCGAGCGTGACGCCGAACAGCAGCGTTCCGAGGAAGCTCGCGCCGAAGCCGATGCAGGAATAGAGTCCGATCGTTGTTCCTCGGTACCGCGGGGCGGCAACGGCGAGCACACCCGAAGTGAGATTCGAAAAGTTGCCCTGCACGATGAACCCGGCAACGACGGAAAGTCCCAGCACGGCGATGTAGGGCAACATCGCCGTGAAGCCGAACAAGCCGCCGGCAAAGGCAGAGAGCACGAAGACCAGGGTGGCGACGGTGCGCAGGCCGTAACGGATCGAGAGCTCGTTGCCGATCAGGCCAGCCGGAACGCCTAGAAAGCTGATCACCGCTCCGACCACCAGAATGATCCAGGCTTGCGCGGGATCAGCGGCCTGATCGCCGGCACAGAAGGTGAGGAAGACGACAATCCACTGCCGCAAGCCGACGCAGCCCCAGATGGCCGCGGCGTAGCCGACGATCAGGGCGAGGACATCCCGGTTTGCAAGCACCGGGCGAAAATCGAGCAGCGGCTGGGGCTCTTCCTCTCCTCCGGAATCCCCGCCCGGCAGCGCCGCCCAGGCAACCAAGGCGCCGGCGGCGCCGAGGACGCCGGCGATAAGAAAAGCGCTGCGCCAGCCCAGCAGCGTTCCGACGCGTCCGAACAGGAACGACAGCGACGCGCCGATGGTGAAGGAGCTGGTGTACCAGGCCGCGATGCGCGCGCGGGTTGCCCCTTCGACGCCATGCGTGAGCGCCCGCAGCCCTGGCATATACATGCCGGCCATGGCGAGGCCGGCCAAAGCGCGGCATCCGAGCGCCGGGAGCAGGCTGTCGCACAGCGCCATGCCTAGGCAGGAGAGCGCGCTCAGGGCGCTCGAGGCGAGATAGCGTTGCCTGGCGGGCCGCTGGTCGGTCAGGCTGACCAGAGGGATGACGGCAAGCATATAGCCGGCGGAGGTTATCCCCGCGAGCCAACCGGCTTGCGTGTTGGTCAGCGACCAGGCCTCGATGAATTGCGGCAGCAGCGCGGGAACAATCGAGAATCCGGCCAGGCCGAGGATTTCGGCGGCGCATATGGCGGCCACGACCGGTGCCGAGGGCGCAGCCGAGGTGGATTGACCCAAAGTCACGGTTCCCACGAGAAAACCCCGGCGGGGAACCGGGGTTTCGAGGATCGGCGACCGAGCAGGGTGAATGCGATCGATCGCCCAATGCATAGCCAACAGCACCGGGACCCGGCCGTCCCGTATCCTGGTGTGCGATATCCAAAAGTTATCGGATCATGGTGCGGCGATCGGCTCGACCAAGCCCGGATCGTTGTTCTTCACGTTGCCGACGCGCGCGCTGACCGGCCAACAGACCATCCCGTCGGCAGCGAGGACGAGTTAGCGCAGGCGACCGGCCTGTATTTCTACCATCAACGCCCTCGTGCGCCGAACCCGATCGCGGCCGATCTCGGCACTCAAGAGGAGTGCTGGCCGTATGCCGCCGCATCTCCGGCATAGGTCTTGATTGACGCGGGCGCCCGGACGCAATCGACAGTCGTATATAACGGCCGGGAGCCAGACAAACGGTATCGCGGGACCGGCAGTTCAAATCCACCTCCCTCCAGCAGCGAGCTGCGAACCCTCAGTCCCGCACCGCTGCGTTACTGCTCCAAGCCGCGCCGGCCGGTAGGTGAGGAGCGGGAACACAGTGACTCGAGGAGTTGCCAATCCGGCCTGTGCCCCCGACGAAGCCGGCGTACAGCAAGACGTGATAACTTGGATCCAGTATTCGAGCCACTAATTCGCCAACGGAACGGCACGTCGGAAATGATGTGTAGCGCTGCAATGGATGGGAGGACGCGTTGTCCGCCCACCGGCGGTGTTGGTGGCCAGCAAAAAACACGTGAATTTGCCGCTGGCGGCCTTGCATTCGCCCGACCCGTCAACGAGAACAAAATCCTCGTTGATGCTCCCATAGCGCCCCTAACACGGAACCGATTTTGGGGTTCCGATAAATAAGTCCTGCAGGCGGCGGCAGTAGTGCCGTTAAACGTGCAATTTTGCGACTATTCCCTCATGCGGACGTAAGTCGATCTCGCCATCGAACATTTCGCCTTCGCGGTCGCTCGGTCCCTCTCGAGACGCTCGCCCGGGCGTCGATCGCCATCGGTCCAGCCAAGGCTGCGCTGCTGGAAGCCATCGGGGAAACCGGCTCAATCGCTGCCGCGGGGCGGTGCATGGGCATGAGCTACCGTCGCGCGTGGGTTCTCGCCAAGACTTATGAACGCTTGTTTCCGGGAGCCGCTCGTCGAGGCCGCAAGAGGGGGCATCGGCGGCGGCGGTGCTCGAACTCACGGCGATCGGGCGCGAGGTTCTAGTGTTCTATCGAGATGCGCCCGACTTAGCCCGAGTCGCAATCTCCCGGACCGACAATTCTACTTTTATTTTTCGCCGGCGGGCGGCCTGACGGTCGCCCGAAAAAGAAGATGCCCACCTCCGGGGGCGGCTCCCTTTCTACAGGTTCTGACAACCCGTACTGTGGCACACCGATGCCGTAGGGGGGTCGTCCACCCCATCTGGACACTCCCGGAGCCGACGGGTTATAAATCGCCGTGCTGCGCTCCGTATACGCGCGCCTTTGTCGAGAACCAACCGGCCGACGCGCGTTGTCGAATTTGAGGAGGCAAGAACATGCCCCGTGATCTCCAGACAGGCATACGCCGGCTCGTGATGATCATTCCGCTAGTGCTGATTGCTGCTGGGGCTCATAAAACAAAGGCGGCTGGTGACGATGCCGCGCGCAGCCTCTTACTATCGCCAAATCCGTCCGATGCGCTCGATCCGCGCAATCCGCCGTTCAATGCCATTCCGAACGACGGCCAGGATGACCGTGATAAGCTCCAGCAATGGATCGATGCCGGGTGCAACTCGGCAAGCAAATTGCTGTATCTGCCTCCCGGAGATTGGAACGTAACGCGTCGGCCGTTGCTGGGCGCAACGAATATCGGCTCGCTCCAGATCACGTGCGACGGGCTGACCATCCTCGGCGCGGGCCGCGCCTCTCGCATCGTCATGCAGGGCAGCGCCGTGCTGCCTGCCAATTTCCGGGCCCCGGCCGATTGGTTTGTGTTCGAGATCCGCGGGAAAAACGTTACAATTGAGGGCATAGCGATCGACGGGTCGCAGCGTTCGAATACCGGAGAGCAGACGCACCTCATTCAGCTAATCGGGCCTGTTCAAGATGCTGAATTACGGCGTCTTTATCTGAACCTTCCCATTTTGACCGCGCCTGCGGGCTCTGTGAACTGTAAGCCGGCGCAAAATGATCCTGACTTCCAAACCCGCATGTGCGCGGTTCCGGGGCATGGCACCGTGCTGTGCAAAGACCTGGGCGACCGCCCGCGCTGTTCGGTTTCGGCCGGCGCATCCACCCTATTGGGTTGGTTCAACGGCGGCGACTGCATCCGTTCCGTCGGCGAAGCAGCAACGCCTGTGAATGGAGTGACCGTAACAAACTCCTACGCCGCTGAGTGCAGCCGTTCCTTCATTGGCTTGCAGCGGTTCAGCCGCAACTTCATGATCTCCGACAACGTCACCACACGAGTGAGCGACCAAATCATCGATCAGGAGCCTACAGGGGCGGGAGGCATTGGCAATATACTCATCACTGGCAACCGTTTGGAGCGCGGCGGAGCGGCAGCGCAGGGCGCATTCGCGATAACCCTCACCGGTCGCGGAACGGGCGTCGATTTCGGCGACGCCATGGTCGTATCGAACAACATCCTCGACGGCGGCATCGCGACGTTCAATGTCTCACGTATTTCCATCGAGCATAACGTTATCAACGGACAGGCCTCAGCCACCAACCCATCCCCGGTAATTAGCGTCGAGAAGTTCACCGACAGTCTGCGTTTGACTGGAAACGAAATCACCCGCCCAGCAGGCGCTGCGACAGGCAATGTAGTATCCCTGAGCGTACATAACAGCGGCTGGCCGATCGACGTTTCGATCGCCCTCAACACAATCCGGCAGAACGCGGATGGCAATGTGATCGACATGGAGGGTGCTCAGAACGTCAGCATCCTGGGCAATACATTTCATTGTAACCAGCCAACCGCCAATACCTTCGACGTCATCCTTGGTCGGAGCATTCCTCCTAACCCCGACGATCCGAACACGCCCGAGGACGAATCGCGTCCGGCCGTGCCGATCGAAAATCTGCTCGTTTCACAAAATCGCGCCCGCGGCCCTTGCAAGACTTTGGCGCGCGTGGCGCCTTTCGGCAACACTGTGGCAGTTGGCGCCGTGACGGTGACGGAGAACCAGACCAAGGGGTTCAGCACAGGCGTGCAATTCACCGGTCCAGCCCTTCCATCTGTAAAGCCGCGGATCAGCGACAATCTTTTCGAAGGAACGACCCCGGCCAATTTCGTCGTGGGACCCCCGGGCTTCGCATTCGATGGCAACAACGGTCCGCAGCCGTAACTCTCTTATGGGTTCTGCGGCGGTGAAGTTTTTATCCCCTCGCGCGCGCGAGGAGCAGATGCTTCAGGGCGATGCGCACTGTGCGGACTTATCTATGGCGCTGCCTGCGAGCGCACCTCGATCCGCCATCCTGTTCGTTTAGATCGACCGCTCGCGGCTACGAGGGCGATGGCCTTGCCGTTTCGGGCTAAGCGCGGCGGATGCGAATGGCGTTTGCACATCGGGGGTATCTAGGCTCGCGCGCGCGAGGGGTTAAAAACTACCGGGGGCAAACGCGGGGCGAGGTGAGCCCTATGCCTGCTCCCGAAACAAACGTCGCGACCGGTGCCCCCCCAGCAGCGAGCTGCGAACGCCAAGCGCTTTGGGCTGCTCCGCTCAATAAAGGTGGCAAGCAACGGTGTGCTTCGGGGCAACTTCCTTGCGCCGCGGGGCCTCACGTGCGCAATGTGGCATCGCGTACGGACAACGCGGATGGAACCGGCATCCCGAAGGTGGATTGAGCGCGCTCGGTACTTCGCCGGTAATCGTCAGCTTTTCGTGTCTTTCGTCGGGATGCGCCGGCAGAGCGGCGGTAAACAGAGCTTTCGTATAGGGGTGGAGAGGCCTGGCACAGAGTTCGAGGCTGTCGGCGAGTTCGACGATCTGTCCGAGATACATAACCGCGATGCGGTTGCTGATATGTGCCACCGTCGCCAGATCGTGCCCGATGAAAAGATAGCTGACCCCGAGCCGCTGCTGTAGCTCCTTCAGCTGGTTCATGATCTGGGCCCGGATCGAGACGTCGAGCGCCGAAACCGCCTCGTCGAGCTCGATCAGCCTCGTGTTGGTCGCCAGCGCGCGGGCGATGGCGACCCGCTGGCGGTGGCCGCCGTTAAACTCGTGCGGAAAGAGCCGCGCCAGGTCAGGCTGCAGCCCGACCAGCTCCAGCACTTCGGCGACCCGTTCGGCCAATGCCCGGCGCGACAGATCGGTGTGGATCTCCAAGGGCTCGCCGATAATGTCAGCGACCCGCATGCGCGGGCTGAGCGAGCTGTAGGGATCCTGGAATACGACCTGGACCTCGCGGCGGTAGCGCATTAACGCCGGACCTTGCAAGGTCGACACGTCCTCGCCGTCGAACCGAATGGTGCCGGCGGTCGGCGCTTCCTGCAGCAGGATCAGCTTCGATGTCGTCGTTCTCCACATCCTTCATTTCCGGCGCGCCCATCACGAAGCCCCCGCCATGGACGTGTACGATGACGGGCAGTGGGTCGTCGGACGTCACCGGGCGATATGTCAGAACGCGGATCGGCTTTGCGCCAAACGCACTCGCGACATGGATCTCGTCGGTGGCGATATCGGGCAGGTTCGGTTTCGGAACGGCGCCTATCAGCTCGAGCGCGTCGGCGCGGCGCCGCGTCAAAGATTCGGCGGTCAGCGGCAGCAGTGGCCACAGCGCGAGCGCATCGCGCAATTCGGGGTCGACAAGTTCGATTGTGCTCATGGATGGCAACCGCCTCCCTTTGTGGCCAAGCAAAACGATAGGCAGTAACTGCTTGGCGACAACTCCGCGCGGATTGCCGCCCAGACCGAGCGAATGGCCTGCGGCTTTGCGAGAGCCGCCCGTCTGATCTTCGGCCGCGCCGGACCCGATGAGCTTCGGCAGGCGCAATTCGAGTTGGCGGAGGTACCCGTTGCCGCCGTGCGGCGGCATCTTGAGCGCCGCGAACCGCCCCCGCCGATCGTCGACGATCCGGATCACCTATCGGGCGGTCGTCGATGACTATAGCACGAGGGCACAATCTGGCGACGCCGGCGGCACCCGTTAGAAGTACGAGCCGAGGGTTGAGGAGTCTGTTCGGAGGATATCTCGCCAGACAAATCGGCTGGCTGCTTGGCGCAGCAATTGGCCTTTGTGCCTGGTCCAACTCGGCCGCGAAGCAGCGCGCCCCCGCCGTTCGACGGTCTGCAAGGTTTCGTCGAACAGCGCCACGGCCTCTTCAACTTGCCCGGCGATCTCATAGGCCCCGCCCAGGAGGGCGAGAAACAAGGGCTCCACAAGTCGGCCCCAGTGGCGCGGTAAGCGGCCACGCCGCTGCGCAGCAGCGCTATCCCCTCCGCGACATAGCCATTGTTCGCCGACACCGAGCCGCGAAATGGTCGCCGTCGAAGGCCTGAGCGCCTATGCCGAACCAGATCCTTGCCCCGCGCCGACGAGGTCATTGAATGAGACGATAGCGCGTTCACAGACGTGAACGACGGAATTCGTCAAGCCTCACCGATGGCCTGGCTGTGAAAAGGCGTCAAAGGGTATGAGCGCCTCGGTGACGACACCCGAGGAACGACTCAAAATATTCGCCTGTGTCCACTGTTTTCCAGTCGGGGAGACGACGCGCGCTCCTTTTTGAGACAGTGCGATGCCAGGGGAATGTCTGTCGGAAGTGACGCACACGTCAGTGACCCCGATGCGCTCGGCTATCCAATCATCGGCTGCATCAGCGCTGTCGCCAACGAGAACCATCCTCACGTTCGATGTGCCGGGTGGCCGGATTGGTCGTGAGCCATTAGAGACTACCAACACGTTAAGTTGAAGACGCGTCGCCACGCGGTAGATCTCCTCGCGCACCGGACACGCATCCCCATCGACGTAAATATCAGTCAACTACCGGACCGGTTCGCGTTCGGCGTTCCACTGCCGGTCAGCCGTTCCCGTAGCTTCGACCACCGCCTTCGTGCCCGTGCTCCTTTAACCGCGTTGCGCCTGATCCATCCGGCGCCCGGAGGCGCGAGAACCAGGTTATCGTGCTTTCCGGAGCGTTCAGGCGGGACCGAGGGTTCGCTGACTCGCCGCTGGAGGAAAGCGAATTCGAACCGCTGGTCCCACCCGCTTGCGCTAGGTTCGAAAGCGCCGGCCCTCTCTCTCGTTCGCATCTCGTTTCAAACGACCATCGGTCGGATCGAGAACGTCGGGATTCCGATCACGATCTCAAAACAAGACGCGCCGCCGATGCCTTTGACGCTGACGCCGTGCGACAACTCCCGATCGTATCGCTGAAGCAGCAGAGTTATCGCGCCGCGTACACGATGGTCTCCAAGATGCAACTTGACCAGAGCTTGCTAATTCCGGCCAGTTGACTGTGAACCGAGGGCTGGTTTTTACAATGAGCCTGGAGTCCTAGATGATCGGGGAAGGAGGCCATCGTGACGCTCGACGTGCAGTTGCTCCGGTCGGAAACTCCCGGCGTAGCCAA
The DNA here is from genome assembly GCA_963732095.1 of uncultured Alphaproteobacteria bacterium. Lineage (GTDB taxonomy): Bacteria > Pseudomonadota > Alphaproteobacteria > ATCC43930 > CGMCC-115725 > AP-15. The sequence goes on along the minus strand of CAVSZA010000039.1, from coordinate 99,233 downwards.
TGTTCTCGACTTCAACAACGCGGGCATGGCGTTGCCGCCGAGGCCGGTCTTCAACAGGATGATGGACCACTTGGCCCGCGAGGCTGCTATTGGAGGCATGGAGGCTATGGTGGAAGCCGATGACAGCATTGCGGATTTTTATGACGCCATCGCCGCGCTGATCGGGGCGCACCGGGACGAAATCGCGTTCGTGGAAAGCGCTACACGAGCCTGGGACATGGCGTTCTACGCGGTCCCGTTCCGAGCGGGCGACCGCGTTATCACTGGTCGGGCCGAATACCTGTCGAACTATCTCGCGTTTTTGCAGATGAAGCGGCGCGTGGGGATCGAGATCGACGTGGTGGATAATGATGCGTCAGGGCAGATCGACCTCGCCGCGCTCGAACGCGCCATCTGTCCGAGCACGAAGCTGATCGCGATCACGCACGTTCCGAACTCAGGGAGGACTCGTCAATCCGGTAGCCGACGTGGGCCGCATCGCTGCACGCCACGGCGTCCTGTATCTGCTCGATGCCTGTCAGTCGGTCGGCCAACTCGCGATCAATGTGCGGGAGATCGGCTGCCATACGCTCTCGGCCCCTGGTCGGAAATATCTGCGAGGGCCGCGCGGCACAGCTTTTCTTTACGCGCGACGCGACGCAATCCCCACCGTAGAGCCGCCGTTCGTCGATCTCCAGGCTGCCTCGTGGATCGACCCTGACACTTACGCCGTCCGCGACGACGCCTACCGGCCCGTGACCCCATCTAACGCATGCGATCGACCGTTTCATCGGTCGACAACACAGCGTGTGCGAGAAATTGGTAGTTGATCATTGCCGCTTGATAGCCGTCGCCCCACGTCGGATGGCGAGGTCCGGCGGTCGCGTCCTTGACCACGGCCACCTCGAAGCCCCGTTCGAGAACCTCGCGCAAATGAGATCCAACGCACATGTTCGCCAACATGCCGCCAAGGATAATCTTATTGATCCGCCGCTTGGCCAACTGCAGGACCAAATCGTTGGTCTGCGGTCCCCACACTTTATGCGAGCTGACGACGATTGTCTTACCATCTTCGATATAGGGCTTAAAGCGATCCAGCCAGTCCGCGCCCGAGTTCGAGAAACCCGTCAGATTCAGTGGGCCAATGCGCTCGAAAACAATCTCGTGCTGTTCAAATACGAGAAGGGCAATCGCTCGAGCGTAAAGTGGATCCGCAAAACGCCGACCCCGAGCGGCAATGGCAGGATTTGAAAGTTCACTTCAGCGGAGCGAACGTTGAGGGGCTACCTGAACGGCAAACTGTATCTGGAGGACACCTTGCCGACACCCGTGTCGGGAAAGATTGGCGTATGGTCGAAAGCGGACAGCGTCGTTTATTTCGACGGTTATCGCGTTGCGCCTACGCCTCAGGGCCGAGCGCGAGCAACGATCACAATCTTACCGTTGTACATTGTGGCAGCGGTCCTCGTGGCGAGGCAAAAATGCCACTGAAAGAGGTGCTCGCCGCCTCGATCATCTAAGCTCAAGGTGCACACAGGTATCTTCTTTAGCCTTCGGCGCGCGAGCATTTAGAATAACATTTGCCAGCGTCCTTTCGATACCAGGCGGGACACCCCGTGCGAAGCGCAGTTTCGATCTGCCTTGCGAGCGTCGTCCTGACCGCCTGTCAAACTTACGAGATGACGGATAGTAGTTGATCACATGCGCTCAGAATATCACGGAATTCCCCCCGCGAACGTTGCTCCGGCTTACACCGGTAGCCGTGCTGACGCTCAGCGATATCCGACGAATATCGCTCGTCGGTTCATGGTAATTCTTATGGCGAGCCTGCTCTTATTCCCTACGGTGATTTGGGGGGCGGAGGACGAATGGGCGCCAGGGCCGATCGGCAGTCCGGATGGCGTCTGGCGGGGGCAACTTCACTGGATCCCGATGCTCGACGCTCTCGGGAACCGACATCTGCTGTATGCGCGCATCTGTAGGCCGCTGGGCGACATGCCATCGCGTTTCGTCGTCATTGCCCACGGCACATTCCCCAACAACCGCGACGCCGCGCCTGGTCGATGCGAGGCGGAAACCACGCGTTGGTTTCTCGACCGCAACTTCATCGTCGTCATGGCCTTGCGGCGCGGCTATGGCGCGACCGGCGGACCCTGGGTAGAGGGCATTTACCACCGGCCCGGCGATGACTACCTGCGTCCTGGCCTCGAGACCGCTCGCGACATCGCTGCTACCGTCGATTATGCCGCCGCGCTCCCCTTTGCACGGCCGGATACCGGGGTTGTCATCGGTCACTCTGGGGGCGGCTGGGGTGCGATCGCCTACAATTCGCTCCCGCATCCGCGCGTGACGGCCCTCATCAGCATGGCCGGCGGGCGTGGGCAGGAAGTGACCAAGAACGGGTTATCCGGCGTTTGGCGACCGGATCTGTTGGTCGAGGCCGCCACTCAGTTTGGACGAACCGCAACAACGCCAATGCTGTGGGTCTACAGCGAAAACGATAGATTTATCAGTCCGTCGATCGCAGCGTCACTTTACGATGCCTTCACCCGAAACGGCGGTCAGGCAGAGTTCAAGCAAGTTGCTCCCTACGGTAGCGACGGACACCGCTTGTTCTTCGGGCCGTGCGGCTCCCGGATCTGGGGACCGCCGGTCGCCAGTTACCTCATGGTTCCCGAGACGACGGCGGCCCAGACTGCGACGGTTATCCCAAATCAACAGATCGTTTTATGGGATGCGGTCATTGCGTGTAACGTGCCGACCGCCGCAGCCGCGATCAAGGCCGGCGCTGATGTGAATGGATTGGACACCCGCGCGAATGTCGCTGGGCCAAACGGACGACGACCGCTCAATTATGCGGCCGTACAAAACGATACGGCCATGATTACAATGTTGCTCGATGCGGGAGCCGATATCAATTTGACAAATCGATCTGGGTTTACACCGTTGCACCACGCCGCCGAGGCCGGTTCCAAAGAAGCTGCGACTCTCTTGATCGCCAAGGGGGCCAATTTTGCCCTAAGAAATAAGGATGGCCGGACGGCAGAGCAAATTGCTGAGGCCTCACGTCATCCCGATATTACAGAGATTTTATACCAGGCGTTGAAAAGGCCGAAGTGATCGCCGGGGCTAACGATGTGATGGACGACGTTCTCGCCTTGCAAAATCCGGCTGGGACTGCTGCCCCGAGTGAAGACGGGAGGGCCCAAGGCATCCATCGGCGATGAGGTCACGGTCGGAGGCCGGGCACCGCGTTCCTGCCACCAGCGGCTGCAGCCGCAGCGGCTGCTTCCTTCGACGTGGTGGGGTCGGCTGGCAGGTGCACCAGATACGGTCGGTAGCGCCGCTCGACTTTCGGGGTTTTTCCGTCTCGTCAGTGGCTGGGTCGTCACCCGTGCCCGGTACCCGATCGTGCTGCTCGCCTCGATCGTCCTGGTTTCGGGAATGCTCTCGGCATTCCTGGTGAACGATACGGTTTGCCTGGTCCTGACGCCACTCGTCCTCGACCTCGTGACCCGTCTGCGGCGCAACCCCGTCCCTTACCTGCTGGCGATCGCGATGGCGTCGAATATCGGCAGCACGGCGACGATTACCGGTAACCCGCAAAACATGATTATCGGCAGCCTGTCGCATATCCCCTATGGCGCTTTCGCCGCCGCGCTCTCGCCAATTTCCGGGATCGGGCTGGCGCTGACCGTGGGGCTGATCGCGTTTGTCTATCGCTCCGAATTCTGGACGCGTCGGCGGCTCCGGGGTGAGCCCGAGCCGGCGCACGCGAACTGGCCGATCATACTCAAGTCGGTGGCTGTCTCGCTCACCATGATCGCGACTTTCTTTACGGGCATTCCGCCCGCCGAAGCCGCGATCGTCGCCGGCGCCGTCCTGTTGCTCACTCGGCGTATCAAATCCGAGAAAGTTTACGCCGAGATCGACTGGACTTTGCTGCTGATGTTCGCCGGCTTGTTCATTGTCGTTGCCGGCCTCGAACACAGCGTGCTGTCGCCGGAGGTTATCGGCGCTGTCCGTCGTCTGCAGCTCGATCGCGTGCCAGTCCTGAGCGCAATCACCGCGATCCTCTCGAATATTGTCAGCAATGTCCCGGCTGTACTCGTACTGAAGCCGTTCATTGCGCAGTTGCAATCCCAGCAGCAAGCTTGGCTCACTGTGGCAATGGCATCGACCCTCGCCGGCAATTTTACCCTGGTCGGTTCGGTGGCCAATCTGATTGTCGTGCAGCGGGCAAGAGCACAAAACGTCGAAATCGGGTTTTGGGAATACTTCAAGGTCGGCGCGCCTCTGACGGTACTGACGATCGGCATCGGCGTACTGTGGCTCGCGTAAAAACAGCACCGGGTGAGAGTAGTCCGCCGGGCGTCACCCGCGGGGTGGCAATGACCCGTTGCAGCGAGGGCCCAGTCCGCGCCAGGCGCGCGCCGCGGTTGCGATCACGGCCAGCGAGGCTAAACTGCCGTCGACCTCGCCCTTTTTCGAAATCGCCCTCCAACTGCGGGCTCATTGGCAGGTCGAGGGTTTCGCCGGTGGCAAGCGCTGCTGGAACCATTTGTTGTAGAGCTGCACCAGTTCGCGGCTCTGGGCGACACGCCCGAAGGTGTGGTCGACGATTGCCGGCGAAATCGGGATCGTCCTTCCGGTACATCAGCCCATAGGGGTCATAAGGACAGATATTCGCCGACATGATACTGGTCGCCCAGTCTGGTTGTCGCCACCAGGCCGTAGAGCAGTATGTCGTCGGTGGCAAAGGCGTCGGCCTTGCCTTGCTCCCGCCGACCAGGCCGCTCACATCGCAGTCGGCACCTCATTGGCGGCTATCCTACCGGCTGCTATCGTATCTCGGTGGCGCACTGGCGCGCGGGCAACACCGACATACGCTTTCTCCGTGACTAAGGACCCGGCATCGCTACCGGGGTTGTTGTCGCTCAACTCGCAGCGCCACATGTGCGCGGCAGCGTGATGACGGGGCTCTTCGCTCTACTTTGCCTGACCTTCGCCGCAAGATTTGCCTTTCCCAGCCGATTTCCGACGCTACAGCCTCGGGGTCACGCCATCAGCCGGCGCCGCCCAGCTGGCGACACCGCACCGACGGTAGCGTGCCGTATCGCCATGGGCGTGACCATGGCGTTCATGCTGCTAATCATGAGCTGACCAGGTGGATCAGACCTACCAGGAGCCGTAGCCGGATTTGCTTGTGAAAGGGCGGCGGCACCGCACGCGCCGCCGTTGCGCACTGCAGGTGCGGACAGCCATGCCGGATTTCCGGGTGCGAGCGACCCCGTCGCAGGGCCGCCCGAACGGGAAACGGGCGAGAATTCGAGGACTTCCTAGTACTGTAGGTTGGGGTAGGCAGCGCTGTCTCCGCGTCCCTCGCGCGTCAAATCGAGAACGCCGTAGATTACCCAGACCGGGTCGAGGGAGCTGGTGTTGCCGCGCTTGAACGTCATCTCGCTCGCCCAGTGGTGGTGGATCCCATCCTCGTCGCGTGGGAACACGTTCAGGACCGGGAGCTGCCCGCCGTCCGGTGCTTCCGCATGGTAGTCGCGGTTGAGGGTGTTGTTCCGCGAGGACAGTAGCCGCAGGTTGCGCCAGCCGCGTTCTTGTGCGTAGGTGCCGAGCCGATCGGGGCTCGTCTTCGCGATTACGACGAGGTTGATCCGCTCGGCGAGGTGAAAAGCAGCACCCTCGAGCCCGTCGACGACTGATGTGCATGACGGGCACGGCTGCTCGACAAGCGGCAGCTCGGCTGTCTTGCCCCCTGGGGCACCCGCTCGTGGATCTTCCGACCAACGCGGGAACATCATGTTGTAGATGACCAGCGAATTCTTGCCCGGTGCGACTCCGGTATCGCGAAGCACGAACTCACCTTGATCTCGCACAGCACGTAGCTGTGCTCGCCCGACGCGGTGCGCGGCCCGTAGAGGAAATCCGCATCCCAGATGATCGGCAGCGATGCCCGCTCGATGTCGAGCACCTCCATCATCTGCGGTACCCACTCGGTCTCCATCTTAATGCGGAGCGCCTGAAACTGTGGGCATCCGGTCCGTGCATGATCCGAGGTCCCGGCTGGGCTTCCGGTGAATTGGGTCCTTGTGCCACGGGAGGCTCCGGCGCATCGTCGGGATCGGTCCGACCTTGCCGAGCAAATGGGACAGGAGCGCCCGGAGGTGGTCTATATTCATGGCCTCGCAACCAAAGTATATAGGCCACCAACGAGGGCGAACGAAACCGGAAAGCCCCGACGATCACAGCGGCGGCGCGTGTGGCTGACACCATTTTGACACGATCGGCTGACGGGTCAGCAAGCCCTGCCGCAAGTACCTCCTTATCCCCCGCAAGTCCACAGTCATGCGCCCGGCTGAACCAAACGCAACCGTGGCATGTTGGCAAATTAGGTCAGGGGAGGGCGAGGAGAATTAGTCGGGAGGAGCCGATGGAAAGCGATGTCTTACGCCACGGCAATTTCCCCGCTGATTATGCGCGGCGGCAGCAAAAATCGCGCCCTGACCGAGTTCTAGATCAGAACAATTTGCCGCTTAACCCGCTTGTAGGCTGGAGCATCGCCCTGCTCGTCTCGGCTGGGCTCTGGTGGGGCATCGAGGCCGCAGTCTCCTCATTAGTTTCGCTAGTGCTCTAGACAGCCCGGCATTCAAGGAAGGGGCTTTTGCGCAACAGCCGACGGAGGACCTCGGATGCACGATCCCAATTCTTTACGCGAACAGGCGCGCAGATGCCGCGCTCTGTCGAAAACCGCTGTTGAACCGGAAGTTATCGAGCAGCTCAAGATATGGTCAGTTGAGCTGGCTGAGGAAGCCGATCAGACAGAGTGGCGAGCGTCCGAGGGTGAGGGGCCGCGGATCTCGAACCAGTAGCAGCCGCGCGGACTATACGGCACCCGGAGCCGCGGATCTCATACTCTTAGGAGGAAAGGAGTGCCTAATGCCGTATTGCATCACACTTCGATCCAGAACCGATGCGAGGATCACCGGCTGGTATGCGGGCAGGAATTGCCTTTGGTCGACTGATCATAACCGGCAAAAGCGGTTCGACAACCCAGGGGATGCCAGTACCGTATGCCGTGAACTGCGCAGCCTGTGCCCGCGCAACGCCAAAGTCATCAACATCGAAGCCACCGGGGACGACCGTCAGCTTAGCGTGCTACTGCCTAAACTTCGCGTTTCGTAATAGGGCCTCACGCGCAATTCGGTCCTGTGACAAAGATTGGGCTTGCGGGGAGCCCATGAGCATTAACCAAAGGTCACATGTTGTCCAGTGTAGGCGTGGGCTGGAGTAGTCGCCTGCGCTTAGACCGGCGGAGATGCCGGTTGTCCCAAAAGGGATCTGGTGAACCCCCGGTTGGCTTAGCCGGAGTTCGCCTTATCCTCGGGAGCCCGTCAACGATGCCTTAGCCGAAAGCTGTTGCGCTGACGTGTCCTCGACCAGCAGAGACTATCGCGCAAGGGTACCCGGTGAAGCGCTTATTTCGGCAAGTAGTGCGGCGTGGCCGGGAACTCTCGGTCCTTGCTTGGGATGAGGGCATAAGGCAGCGCGAAGCCGGGCATCGCCGTGAGGCGGGCGGCCCAGGCTTCCAGATGGGGCCACTGCCCGATCTCGAACCCGCCCTCGGCCATGAACACCATGCGGCCCCAGCAGCCGATATCCGCGATCGTGCACTCGCCGCCGACGAGAAAGGGCCGGTCCTTCACCGTATTATCGACGAACGACAGCGCCGCCTCGGCGCGCGGGCGGAATTCGGCGATCACCTCGTCGTGCATCTTGCGGAAGCGCGGCCTGTTGCCTTCTCCTGCCATGCCCGGAGATGGTCGAGCGATGGGTGGCACCGGCTCCGAGAGGTGAATGCGGTTCTCGACCGCTTGCCATGACACGCTCGGACGGGGTCGGCGCGGAGTGTGACGAGGCGTGCGCCCGCCTTTTGGAAGACCACGCTGCCGACCGATTTCGAGACCGCAAAATCGCGGCGCGATGTCGTCGAGAGGGCTTGACGACAAGCTGGAAATCCGCCTCGGCGCTTATTGAACTCGCAAATGCGCCCGCATGAAATTATCGCCCCCGGCGGAAGGGGTAGGCAATCGCGAGCATGATGAGCTTGGCGATCGCGATGCCCTCCACTAGCAGCAGCGCGCGGTCAGCGCCGAAAATGCGGAGCGCGCTTTCGGCCTTGCTCGCCCAGTCCGGCGGCAGCAGCTGCGTGAGCGTTTTGATGATGCGAAGATTCTGGTCTGCTGCCGTCGTCAGAAGGGAGGCATTCCAAAGCCAGAGCGCCACGATGATGACGAACGCAAGGACAAGCGCGGTGGCCTTGAACGCCCCGCGTCCGACCCACCTTGCGAGGAAAATTGCCTGTCGCTTCACGTCTGGTGAACGGCTGTGTGCGGGGGCGTCCCCTTCCGCGCGTGGCTATGCCGAGGGACGGTGCGGACCATCACGATCTTCGCGGCGTTTGCCAGGGCAACCGCTGCAGTCGTAAGAGCGCGGGAATACATTGATGACCTGCGAACGCCAAGGGCATTCTCAAGACCGGTCGCGAGTTGGGCTCGGTCGCGTGCTCCCTCGTCGGCGTTAGGTTCGCAGAGGACTCTACGCTGGAGCAAAGGGGATTCGAACTGGTGGTCCCACCTCGTCCTGCAGCTCGACGAATCCAGACGTTGTGGATCGGCATGGAATAAGGACCCCGTTTTCGGGGTGATCGGCATCCAATCGGGACCCCCGGGACGGCGAGTCCACAGTGGCTTCCGTGGGGGATACGGGGGCCAGGTCGGGGATGCTGGTAGTGGAGACGATCGCAAAGATCCGTCGGGCGTATTTCGCCCAGAATAAACCGATCAGGACGATTTGCCGCGAGTTTCGGGTATCGCGAAGGGTGGTGCGCAAGGTGATCCGGTCGCAGGCGACCGAGTTTCGCTATGAGCGCAGCCGGCAGCCGCGGCCGCGGATTGATCCTGGCGCGACCAGCTCGATGGTCTGCTGCTGGAGAACGAGCGCGCGCATGCTGCCGGGACGGGTTCGTTGCTGACTCAGCGCTGGAGGAAGCCTTCGAGGCCCACATCGGTCAGGCCGCTCGTCACTCTACCCAGGCGGTTTTCTGGCGCCTGCTGCGCCTCTCCGGCATTACCGACACCGATCACCGGCTGGGGCCGCCTGTTGCGCGAGCGCTGAAGACAGGCCAAAGCTATATGGGTTCGACTGAGGTGGTCGATCGCCGTCTGTACCGAAAAGCGCCGCTGTTTGATCGTTTCGTTAAATTCGACGTTCAGATCGAGGGCCCAGGCATTCGCCACTAGCGGCTGCGGACGGCCTCACAGCCTTAAATAATCCCTCCTCAACTATTTTGGGCTCTTTTAGACGGCCCCAGCCCTCTTCCGAGGTGATCGACAGTGGCCCCGAAGCTGATGACCAAAGGTTCACCCAAGCCGGTGTCGGAATATCCGTCACGACTATCGTCTGTCCGAGGGCAAGAAAGAACGGAATTAGGAAGTAACCCCACCCGTTCTCTTGGCAAGGCGTAACCGGGAAACGAAAATGACAACACGTTTAGTAGCTCTGACTGCGGCGGCTGCGTTACTGGCATTTTCGGCTCTGCCTTCATTCGCTGACCACCACGGCGGGGGACATGGTGGTGGTAGTGGTGGCTGGCGTGGCGGTGGTGGCAGTTGGAACGGTGGTGGGCACGGGGGGGGGGTAGTGGCTGGCATGGCGGCGGTCACGGCGGCGGCTGGGGAGTTGGACCCGCGATAGGTCTCGGTGTTGGCCTTGGACTGCTTGGGGGCGCACTAGCAACGGCTCCCTATTACGGTGGCTATGACTATGGCTATGGCTACGCGCCCTATTCCGGAACACCTGCGCCCGCCGTTTGGTATTGGTGCGATCCCTACCAAGGGTTTTACCCTGCGGTACCCGAATGCCCGGTTCCGTGGCAACAAGTTGTTCAGTGACGAGCCGTAATGTGCCGTGGGCTAGCCGCTACGCCGCTGCGGATTTCGTGCGGGATCTCCATTGAAGGTAGGCCAAGGATCTGCATTGCATTACCGGGAGATCCTCGCCGTGTGCACGGGCCGCTCATATAGATAGCCTTGGGACCGAGTTCGAGAAACGGGTATTGCAAACTCGTCCCCAATCAAACGAAGCCTCGTACCACATTCGACAATTCGGGTGTCCGGAGATAGCCGTAGGACTTGTGAAAGTTCGGTTTGTTCGGCGGAACGCGATCAGGCGGGCTCTTGTACGAATTTATCACCGGCACGTCGGCTACTTTGACGCCTTGATCGTTGGCTTCATAATCGTCACCCAGCTTCGCCTCAACCGCCACAACGTCACGCCGGTCGGCAAAATTAGTCCAGCGTCCCACAACACTAGGCGTGCGAACCAGATCATTTTCCTCATAGATCTTCGTTTTGACGTGCGGCAGCCCGAGCGGTGAGCCGATCGTAACAAAGTGATCTATCGCCACGGGCGGCGTCTCACGACCGATAATCCGAAGCACGTCATAGGCGATGATTGATCCCATGGAGTGACCAATCAACATGATGCGCTTTCCCGCGTGCTCTCTGAGCTTGTCAATCATCCGTTGACGGGCTGTGGTGCGGAAATTCTGGTCTTCGTAGTACGTAGCAAGATCTTGCAATTCTCGTTCGAGAACGAAATCGCCAACCTCTCTACACCAGTATGCAGGTCGAGAAAGTTTGCCTCCTTCCCGATAACCGAGGTTATCTCGTTGAACACCGCGACCCATTTGTGAGTTTGATACGCGGGAAAAGGCCCGACCCCGTCATCCGGGTAATAAGGTTCAGGGTTCATTTCAAGGCTTATTGGAGGATCATATCTTAGATCCGCCCAATAGACGAAATCGAAGGAGAGTTCGTCGGTCGTCTTGCTACAATTGCGCTTTAATCCTTCAATCAGCGCGCGTTTCCACCACTCCATCTTTTCGTCACGCGGAGGTTTATTCGCTAAACCATGAATGCCGATTAATACTGTTGCGGTCATCTCTCCCCCCTCGCGCGAGGCACTGTACCGTTTGCCCGTTGGGTGCCTAAGTAACCATATCTTGCCGATGAGATCGAGGCGTAAGCGCTTTGAGGGGGTTACCTGATGGCGGATGCAGGAACAACTTGCGCATGGGCCAACTCCGCACAGGCAGACAGGGGGCGCGATCGGCGGGGGCAACGCGCTGATCGGGTGGAACGTAAAGGTGGCCGCTGCGGGCGCTTTGCTCGACCTACCACTCGGGCAAAGGACGGTTCCTGGTCCTTCCCGCATTTCGACACGATCACGGTGTCGGTGGCCGATGCGCCGCGACCCGACTAGATCCTGGTCGTGATGGCGATCGCTGATGGGGGCCGCTGCGGAACCGGTGTGGTACCGAACCAATCCGATGGGGCTGAGATCCGAAGCCGGTGTTAGACTAACGTGCCCCGTTTTTTATGCAGACCGGCTACTACGCGGACGAGGAAGACAGGAACGCTTCGACTGTTCCCAGCAAATTATTCATGTTCACTGGTTTAGCGATATAGGCATCGCATCCGCTCCTCAAAGCGCTCGCTCTATCGGCTGGCGTTACGAAGGCGGTCACGGCAATGATTGGGATGTTCTTTGTTTGATCATCTTTCTTCAGTAGAAGGGTAGCGTCGAGCCCGGAGATGTCAGGCAATTTGATATCCATCACGATCAAATCAGGTTGCTCATTACGAGCACGATGTATGCCATCCCAACCCTCTGAACTCTGCAATATTTCGTAGCCCTGCGCCGTTAGAAGCTGGCGCAAGACTATGAAACTCAACCGGTCGTCTTCTACGACCAAAATGCGCTTGCGATTTGGTTGATTTCGCCGTTTTGGAGTTCTGGTTGCGTCAGCGGCTTCCGGGTATCTCGACGTGTTCATGGCCATCTACACCCCAAATGGCCTCGAAGAATTCAGCTAAATGGATAATTTTGCGTTGAGGCGCACGGACGCCGCTCGATTCTTGGCCCAAACCCAGATGGGTTGGTTCGGCCTGTTGGAATCGCGAACCGAAGGGATGTCGGCTACCGAGTTGGTTGAACGCCACCTGTACTGGAAGCGCCGCTGTTCGGAAAGCCGCGTCCTTTTCCGAACGTGACCTGCCGCCGCCAGCCCTGAATTACCGGGAACATGGCGAAGATCACTTGTGCAGTGAGACCGATCGCTCCGGAGGGCGATTTGTACGCGGCAAGCTGATCCGCGAGCGATCGACCGAACACGGCATCAAGTCCGACCTCACCCGACATCAGCACCGTGAACGCGACCAAGCCCATCAGTGACCGAGCGGCGACCGTCCGCCTCACATCGAGCCGATCCACGCACCAGCGGCAGACGAACCAACTCACGGCGAGCATTATCGGCGCTTCGATGATGACGGCGGTCGTCTCACCCAGGCGCGGGGCGAGCAACAGGACGCGAATGGTCCCGAGGATGAAGCCGATTGAAAGGACTACGATCGCGTAGAGTGCGCCCGCCTTGGTCGCCTGGTACACCGTACGAGAGGGGTCGTGAACCGTCCCGTGGTGTCAGGCGGACTGTCCCTCGAAAACTTCGTCACCCTCGGGAAGCATGACCCAAGGCTGCTTCCTACGAGCCCATATGTGTCTCGTGGGCCGCAGCCAGGATGTATCATCCAGCGTGCCGCCTCGGACGCGGACCACGCCATCCCTCGGCAGGCCGCAAACCCAGGAACCGCACTCCGGGCAAACCAGTCTGGTGTTGACGCGTCCGCTATCGGCGGTGCGTTGAAGTCGACGTGGCTCAATTCCTGTCAGGCGGAACCCCTTTTCGGGGACAACGATCCCCAAGGAGAATGCGCTGCTGGTCAGGTGTTGGCAATCCAGGCAGTGGCAGGTATAGACCGACTGCGGTCCCTCGGTGATCTCGTAGCGAATCTTCCCGCACTGGCAGCCGCCCGTTTGTGGGAGCTTCATTGACCTCTCCTGATGACGCAGTTTTCGAAATCTGTGGGATAAGCATATTAATGTAGGTCTACCCGTCTCAAGGGCTGGTTAATGTAGGTCTACCCGTCTCAAGGGCTGGAGGGCGAGACCGTAGCAAGCGGCACTCTGGGATTTCCTACACGCCGCTCGGCAGACGCGAGCACACCGTCGCGATGACTCTGAGGTTGTGCAGTCCCGCTTGCAACCCAAGGGCGACCGCCGCCGCCGTGGTACGTCGGGCCTACTGCGAGAGTGCTGTATCAGAGGTCAGGAACATTGCGAGAGTCGGAGGGGCCATCTGGTTGACCACCGGCTCAATAACAACCGCCGCCACCCCAGCGTGCTTCATATCGAGCGCGTCGGCAGCACGCGGCGAGAGATCGAGGATGCGTCCGCGAGTGTATGGACCCCGGTCGTTGATTTTGACGACGACCGAGTGGCCGTTGCCGAGATTTGTCACCTTCGCGTAAGAGGCGAGTGGAAGCGAACGATGCGCTGCGGTGGCGGTAACGGTATCGAGGATTTCGCCACTGGCGGTCTGCCTGCCCACCAAGTGGTACCAAGCAGCTTTCCCAAACAGAGTGGTTCCAGTCGTGCGCCACCCGCGGCAAAAGGGCTCTGTGATGTCGTCGCGCCCATCTGCTGCGGGCTCGAAACCTGCGAACGGCTGCTTCGCCAGTTCGGATGTCACCGTTGGCGAACCCACCATTGTCATCAGCCCCTCGGCGGAACCAGGAGATTTACCGGTCGGCGTTTCTCCATTTCCTTGTGGCAAGCCCGCGGTTTCGCCAGGGTAGTGGGATATGCTCTCCTCTTCTGGCGTCTTGTCGATTGCGCAGGCGCTTGTCACCAAGCAGGCGAGGGAAATGCCAATAATTGACATTGCATCTTATCCTTCTCGTTGGCATTCCCCTGCCGCGGGCAAGCGCGTCGCGCCTGTCCCATCCAGTAATATTGGATAGGCTAGGAAATGCAGATTGGTGCAGACCGGTTTTCCCAGACGGGACCGGGCTTCAAGATAGGACAGCCGAGGCTAGACAGTCTGACGTTTGGTAGTCAACCGCCACACCATCTTTCTCTGTAACAGTTTTTAGCTGTTTGTAATCACATCGTGACGGATTGCTGATCCGGCAATCTGGTGTTCGTGCCCCCTTTACTTATTCTCTTTAGGTTATTACTTCGAAATTTCCTCGCATCGATTGATTGCATTGCATTCGAGAGATCTTGCAAAAGAGGTAGAGCAAACGATCAAGCCGAGTCAGCCGGAAGATTTCCTTTCGCGGAATGGTGCCGTATGGCGAGTAGTTTAGGCGGCTACTTGCGGCGATTGCGGCTGTTCAACTCTGGCCGCTCCGATCGTAGTTGACGCAGTGCTGCGTCTCGGTGCGATAGGCCATGCCTGTGCCCCATCTTTGTCACAGCAGTCGGCGTCTTTCTACCGCATCCCCTGGTACGATCGAGAGTATCCGGCCTCTCAAATTGCTCGAACCGAATCGCCAGCCGGTCGCAGTCAGGCCGGTCCTCGATCCGGTTCGGCCTATCGATCAGTGTTCCGGCGATTTCCTTCAACGGGCCGTCATGAATTTCGAGCAGCCGGTCGGAGACGTGAATTCGGTAATCAGGGTCGATGCCGATCAGGTGACAGCAGACGCGGCGGTTTCGCCGACTGGAGCCGGCGCCGACGCTGCGGCGTCCGGAATTGCTCTCCATACTGCCGCACGATCGCGGCGGCGGGCTCAAGGCGAATGCCGACGGCGCCGCGCTCATCGATGAAGGTACACTCGGCGGCAATCCGCCTGACGACATCCTCGGGGGTCAATATCGGCGCCATCCCACCACCACTTGAGACGCCGCCGGGTCCGGTCTTAAACGTTTATCGACGACGACCGTGCAGCTTTCCCGGTGTGATACCCGAGATCGACATCTGGCGGGCGGCGCAGCTAATGCTCAAGCGCTACGGCGAGAAGGCGCTCGAGGAAAGCGCCGCTCGAGCTGACGAGCTCGCGCTTGCCGGCGATCACGACGGGCGACGACCTGGCGCCGGATCATGGCGGCCGTGACCGAGCTCGCGAACAAAATACCCCCTGGCCCGGTCCAGAGCGACCGGTTTCCTCTACGTGATAATCCGGTTTATCAAGTGCAGGTGTGAAAACTAAAGACGAGCATGAGGATGTAACAAGGAAAGCCGAGAGGTATGATACGTTTGCGCCACCACTGGCCAATAGTTGTTCAAGAACAATTTCATTTTACCCATGACTCCAAGTACTTCTGCTCGCAGACGGCCTTTAATCTCAGCGTCTGCCATCGCATCGATATCTGACAATGTTAAGTTAGTTATACTGTCAACCTTGTTGAGCTTGTGGAGCAAGTCTCGCATCGGAGAAGAGATGGCAGAGGTGGAGCCGCTGCGAAAATACTCCTCACAGGCGTATAGGTATGCTCCGACTGCTTCGGGTGCGTGATCTATTCGCGAGGCGGCTATTCTAAAACCTTGTAAATCGTCTCGAATTGTGATGGTTGCTGCCGAACTATCAGACAGATATTGAATGATATCTCGGATATCAGATTTTTGACCCTTTAACTCGTTAATCGTCTCATCGAGAGTGTTGATATAGAATTCGGTGAGATAGCCGACTTGATGGACCTCGACGTCCTCTTACCACAGATCATGCCGCTGAAGAAGGTTGATGTGTGAGAAATAGTCCACGGCGCCCCCGCGGAAACCGAAGAAGTGATCAGAACCGCTCTTGAGCGGACCGAATTTCGGCAAAGCACCCAGATGCCACTTTCCGATCAGACTGGTGCCGTAGCCCGCCCTCTTCAACAGCGACGGCAAGGTCGGATGCTCGGGCGGCAGGCCGACCTCGGGGTTGCCCGACAACGGCTCCTCGAGCCCCAGCCGCAGCCGATACTGGTAGCGGCCGGTGATCAGCGCGAGACGCGTGGCGGAGCAGACGGCGGAATTGGCGTAGCCTTGAAGGAAGCGCATTCCTCGGGCGGCGATGCGGTCAATATTTGGCGTGGTGAAGTCGCGGCGTCCGTAACAGGACACGTCGGCATAGCCGAGGTCGTCGGCGAGAATAAAGATGATGTTCGGCGGCTTCGAGGCCGGCTGGGCATACGCACCGATGCCACCGGTCGCAAGTGCAGCCGTCCCGAGGGCGGCATTGCACAACAGCTCACGACGCGTCACTCCAGATTGCCATCGCATCGCTGTGTCCTTCGTTCAGCGGACGTCCACCCTATCAGCTAATAGGCCTATCAGCTAGTAAGCCCTAGTAACAGGTCACAGTGCGACTCCGTTCGCGGGCCGCGTGGAGGACGCCGCATCTGGCACTGAAGAGAAGTTTTGATGGCGGAGCACGGCTATGGGCCCGACAAACGGCTCTCGATCACGGCCTCGAAACGCAAAATCGCCCAATACCGCGACCCGGCAGTGATCCTGCTCGATCAGAAGGAGATTGCCAATTTGAGCGCCTAGCGCGCTTTGCCTGTTTCCGGAGACGGAGGCGGGGGACCCATTGTGGTTTGATTCATCAATTCGAATTTTTTGCGGATCTGCGCGACCTCTTGCGGTTTGACCTCACCATATTTGTTGCCCCAGTTGGTGCGAATGAAGCTGGCCACTGCCGCGATCTGCTGATCGTTTAATATCTGGCCGAAGCTCGGCATGATGCCTCGGCCGAGCAGGATCTGGGCAATCACATAGTCGGTAATCGATAAGAACGGATCGCCGCGAAGGCGCGGGCCTGCCCCGCCATCACCCATCTGGCCGTGACAAACGAAGCACCCGCTTTGCATATAGATTTGCGATCCGTCGGCCGCGCTTTGCGCGACGGCTGGGCCGATCCAACCGTAAACGCCGGCAACGACCAGCACAGAAGCGGCGCCCATTCGGCTTCGAAGTGCTGCACCCGCGGCGGCGAAGTGGGAAAAGAAACGGGAGAGCCGCATCACGTAGGTCCCGGCTGGGCCGGCGTTGATACTCGGTTAAGCCGCCTGACCGTAAACGGGGCGAAGTGGTGGCGGTTCCATGGCGACCCGCGGAATTGCCGATCTGCCATCGGAACCTTCGTTTCAGGTTAACGTTGTTCGACGTCCGCACGTGACCTGACGCCGGTTAGTCCCTGGGAAATCGATTGGTTCGGGTGAGGAGAGCTGTGATGCGCCGATCTGGGGATTGGTATCGTGTTCTTGCACTTACGGCTATCCTCCTCACGCTGATCATCGCCGGAAAACAACACGCGCAAGCGGACGACCTCAATGCATTGAGCCAGGACGATAAACAGTGGGTGATGGCGCCCAAGAATTACGCCAATACTCGTTACAGCGGGCTCGACCAGATCAACGCGGGAAATATTGCCGATCTGCATGTCGCTTGGACCTTCTCGGTGGGAGCCGATCGCGGACAGGAGGCGGCGCCGCTTGTTGTCGACGGGACGATGTACGTCGTCAGTCCTTATGTGCTTCCCAACCCCAACCAGGTATTCGCGCTCGAAGCCGCCACCGGCGATCTCAAATGGTCGTACACGCCAAAGCCAAACCCGTCGGCGATGGGCGTCGCTTGTTGCGACGTCGTCAGCCGCGGCATCGCCTATGACAACGGCAAGATCTTTCTCGCCACACTCGACATGAATGCCGTCGCAATTGATGTCAAGACAGGAAAGGAGGTCTGGCACAAACAGCTCGGCGACATCAACAAGGGCGAGACCATCACGATGGCTCCCCTCGTCGTGAAAGGAAAGGTTTTGATCGGCAATAGCGGCGGCGAAATGGGGGTCCGCGGATGGCTTACCGCCGTCGACGAGAACGACGGCAATATTGCCTGGCGTGCCTATGCGACGGGGCCGGATAAGGACGTGCTGATCGGTCAGGACTTCAACCCGCATTATAGCTGGATGAAGGGACAGGATCTCGGCGTCAAAACCTGGCCGCCGGACGCGTGGAAAGTCGGCGGCGGAACCTTCTGGGGTTGGATCTCCTACGATCCCAGCCTCAACTTGATCTACTACGGCACGGCAAATGCCGGGCCCTGGAACCCCGATCAGCGGCCCGGTGACAACCTTTGGACCACGACGATTTTCGCCCGTGATCCCGACACCGGCATGGCCAAATGGGCAGATCAGCTCAATCCCCACGATTTGTGGGATTATGACGAGATTAATGAGAGCCTGGTATTGGATTTGCCGATAGATGGCCAGACCCGCAAGGTGATCGTGCACGTCGCCCGCAACGGCCACATGTACGTGATCGACCGCACCACTGGCGAGATCCTTTCCGCCGATCCTTACGACACGGTCAACGCCACGAAAGGTATTGATCTCCAGACTGGCCGCCCCAACCACGACGAGGCGCTGAAGCCTACGGTCGGCAAGACCATCGTCGGCATCTGTCCGGCAGCCCCGGGCGCCAAGGACTGGCAGCCATCGGCCTATTCGCCGCGTACCAAGCTGATGTATGTGCCGCACCAGCATTTGTGCATGAACTGGAAATCCTCGGCGGTTGGCTACATCGCCGGGACTCCCTTTGTCGGAGCCACTGTCGATATGTATGCCGGACCGGGCGGGAACCGCGGCGAATACATGGCGTGGGACCCGGTCGCGCGCAAAAAAGTCTGGGCGATCAGCGAGAATTTTCCGGTGTGGAGCGGCACTCTCGTGACCGCTGGCGATGTCGCGTTCTACGGAACGATGGACCGCTGGTTCAAGGCAGTCGACGCCAAAAGCGGCAAGGCGCTCTGGCAATTCAAGGCGCCGTCGGGAATCATCGGACAGCCTATCACCTATATGGGCAATGACGGAGTTCAATACGTCGCCATTCTGTCCGGCATCGGCGGGTGGCCCGGTGTAGTGGCCAATGCGCAGGTCGACCCACGGGTCCGCAATGGCGCGCTCGGCTTCACCGGGGCGACCCAGGACCTTCCACAGCACACGGTTGGCGGCGGCACGCTTCTGGTGTTTGCCGTGTCACCTGCGCAACGGGCGGCGCAATCTGATCAGGGCCAGGGCGGACAGCCTCTCGCGCCGCCGCCGAACCAGCCGCAGCGCTGAGGATGCCGATGTTGCGCAGCCGACCAGGTCTCTTCATCAAATTTCTAGCGATTGCGCTTGCCATCTTCGCGGGGTTGCCTGCCGTGGCAGACGAAGCGAGCAATGAGCTGCGCGTCTGCGCCGACCCGAACAACCTGCCGTTCTCGGACGATCGCAATGGGGGCTTCGAGAACGCGATCGCGCAGCTTTTCGCCAATGAGACAGGACAGTCCGTCGCCTATACCTGGTGGGCGCAGCGGCGCGGCTTCATCCGCAGCACATTAGAGGCCGGCAGTTGCGACGTGGTCATGGGTGTGCCGGTCGGGCTCGACATGGTCGAGACCACCCGCCCTTATTATCGCTCCAGCTATGTTTTCGTGTCGCGGTCGGACCGGCAGCTTAACATTGCCTTGATGACCGACCCGCGGCTGAGGACGCTCAAGATAGGCGTTCAGCTGATTGGCGACGACGGCTTCAACACGCCGCCCGGCCATGCATTGGCCAAGCAGGGCATCGTCGACAATGTGGTGGGCTACACGGTGTATGGCGACTACCGGCGGCCCGATCCGCCAGCGCAGATCCTGGAGGCTGTGGCACAGGGTGAGGTCGATATCGCCGCCGTCTGGGGCCCGCTCGCGGGTTATTTCGCGCGGAAATCTCCGGTCAAGCTCACGGTCGTGCCGATCACCGACACAGAGCGATTTTCTCCTCTGCTGTTCCAGTTTGACATCGCAATCGGTGTGCGCAAAGGAGATGACAAGCGCAAGGAAGAACTCGATCGGCTGGTCGCCCGTAATTCGGTAAAAATCGCGCAGATTCTCGATCGATACGGCGTGCCCGTCACCGCTGCGGATCAAGAGCGCGATGGCGAAAACCCGAAATAAGGAGGAGAGGCCATGCCCCTGATGCCGACGGGTTACCGGACCGTCGCCGTAATTCTTGGGACCGCACTGACCTGTATTGCCGGCCATGGCATGGCTCAAAACGCGATCCCGCAAACGACTCACCAACTGGAACAAGCGACGGGTCAAATGAATGCGGTCGAGGCGCCCAGCGGGATTACTGCAGAATGGCTCAAGGTCCCGGAAGTGAACATCATCCCGGGCGCAGTCAATTTGAAGTCCAACATCGAGAACCCAAAGGCGCAGGACCCCGCCTCTGTCGAGCGGGGCATGAAGTATTTTGGCCAATTCAACTGCGTCGGATGTCATGCGCCCAACGCCGGTGGGGGCATGGGGCCTGCACTGAGCGAAGGGATCTTCAAGTTTGGAGGCGAGCCGGCAAATATCTACCTCACGATTTCGCACGGGCGGCCGCTTGGAATGCCGGCTTGGGGCGCATTGCTGCCCGACGAAGTCATTTGGGATCTCGTCAGCTACATCACGAGCATCAGCAAAGCACCGAGCACCGAGTGGGGCCGGACGGTATCGGCGCAATCCCCAAACATCGAGCAGGTCCCCGCCGAATTTCAGGAGACCGCCACTCCCTGGCAATTCACGCAGCCGTTCAGCAAAGGGCAGAAGCCGGCTGAGCATTCGCAGACCGACCAGCAACACTGATCAGTGCATCAGGAAGCGGAAATCGCAACCCTCACCCACCCAGCCCTTGCGGGGTGGGTCCTCCCTCTCCCGCAGTGCAGGAGAAGAGCTCCGAATGCGGGCGTGCAGCCCCTCTCCCGCAACACGGGAGGGGGTGTCGAGCGTAGCGATGCGGGTGAGGGTGGCGGGACGAGGGTGATCCCGCGGGCGCCGTTTCTGGCACTCGCCGGTGTTCTGGTCCCTGGCATAGCGCACGCCGACGCCTGGTCGGTCCTGACCTCCAGCATGTCGTACATGAGAGCGGCTGGCATCAAGAATTATCCGGTGGTCTCCCTGCTTTACGGCCTGTTGGTCATCTCCCTGTTGGTCGTCGCGATCGTCGCCGTTCTCGTCGTCATTGGAATGTACCGGCGCCGCGCCAGCCAGGCCGATCCTCAGCTCGTACCGGTCGAACGGAGGGGCAATGGCTTGCCGTGGATCTATATCGGGGTCGGCATCTCGACCATCGTGTTGTTCGGCATCGCCTTGTGGAATTACGTCGTCCTGGCCCATATCGCCGGACCGCCGGGTGATATTGCACCCTTCAAGATCCAGGTCGTGGGACATCAATGGTGGTGGGAGCTGCGCTATGTTAGCGACGATCCCACCCGCATTTTTACAACGGCGAACGAGATCCACATTCCAACCGGCAAGCCGGTACGTATCGAGCTCGACAGCGTCGATGTGATCCATTCCTTCTGGGTGCCGGTTCTGACCGGCAAAATGGATGTCATTCCAGGCCAGAGGAACCTGACCTGGATCGAAGCGCAAATCCCGGGCGTCTACCGCGGCCAGTGCGTCGAATATTGCGGGCTCGAGCATGCCAAAATGGCGCTGTTCGCTGTCGCCGATACGCCGCAAGAATTTGATGACTGGTGGGATCATCAGTTGGAGGGGGCGAAGACCCCCGAAGCGGCGATTGCGGCACGAGGTCAAGCGGATTTCATCCTGCGTTGCGCGATCTGTCATGCCGTGCGGGGCACGCCGGCCGGCGGGCGGGCCGGTCCCGATCTCAGCCACCTGATGACGCGCAAGACTATTGCCGCCGGCACCTTGCCGAACACGATCGGCTATCTCTCCGGATGGATTGCCGAGCCGCAGCACGTAAAGCCGGGAAACTACATGCCCAATCTCGATCTGAACGGACCGCAGCTGAACCGGCTCCGGTCGTATCTGGAATTGCTGAGATGAGGAGGTGAACGGTGGCATATCCGGCCTATGAGCGTGTTCCGGAGGTCGCCGACCGCTCCCGTCCGGGGCTCGCTGCCAAACTCGAGCGGCTCTGGGAGACGCCGCCGGGATTGCGCGGATGGCTCTCGACGGTCGACCACAAGGAGATCGGCCTGCGCTATCTGGTCACCGCCTTCGTGTTCCTGATCGCCGGGGGCATTCAGGCCCTGATCATGCGACTGCAGCTGGCCGGCCCGGACGCTCATCTGCTGACACCGGAGCAATACAACCAGCTATTCACGATGCACGGGATCACGATGATCCTATGGTACGCGTTTCCGGTGTTGTCGGGCTTCAGCAATTACCTGTGGCCGCTGTTGCTCGGGTCACGCGACATGGCGTTTCCCCGTCTCAACGCCTTCTCGTATTGGGTGTATCTGGCGTCGGGGATCTTCATCTATACGAGCTTTGCACTCGGCGCAGCGCCCGATGATGGTTGGTTCAACTATGTTCCCTATGCCAACCGAGAATACAACCCAGGCATAAACATCGATTTTTTTGCTCTCGCCCAGATCTTTCTCGGCATATCTACGATCGCCGGTGCGATCAATTTTATTGTGACGACCTTTCGGACCCGCTGTCCCGGAATGTCGATCAACCGGTTCCCGATCGTGATCTGGGGCACCTTGACCGCCAATGCGGCGAACGTCATTACCATTCCGGTCGTCAGCCTCGCCTTTTTGTTGCTCTGGCTCGACCGCCAGTTCGGCACGCATTTTTACAATCCCCAAAAAGGCGGACAGCCGCTCTTATGGCAGCACCTTTTCTGGATGTGGGGGCATCCCTGGGTCTATACGATTGTGCTGCCGGCGCAAGGCATCGTCTCTGATGCGATCCAGACCTTCTGCCGCCGTCCATTGGTAGGCTACACCGCAGTTGCGCTGTCGACCGTCGCGACGATGATGCTGGGTTTCGGGGTCTGGGTTCATCACATGTTTGCGACGGGCCTGCCGGCGATCGGCCTGTCCATCTTCAGCGCCTCGACGATTGCGATTTCGCTGCCGAGCGCGGTTCAGGTTTTCGCCTGGATCGCCACGATCTGGCTTGGCCGCCCGGTGTTCACAACGGCATTCCTTTTCATTGCTGGCTTTATCGTCATGTTCGTTATCGGCGGGGTCTCGGGCGTCATGACCGGGGTGGTACCGGCCGATTTGCAGCTGACCGATACCTATTGGGTGGTGGCCCATCTCCACTATGTGCTGATCGGCATCAATCTCTTCGGCGTGCTGGCCGGCGTTTATTACTGGTTTCCGAAATTCACTGGGCGAATGCTGGATGAGACTTTGGGCAAAGTGAACTTCTGGCTGGTGTTCATCGGTTTCAATGTCGCTTTTTTTACGATGCACATCACCGGCCTGATGGGGATGCCCCGCCGTGTCTACACTTATCAGGCAGGCCTCGGATGGGATGCGCCGAACCTCGTCTCGACGATCGGCGCGTTCATTCTCGCTGTCGGTATTTTGATGCTTCTGGTCAACGTTGCCTACAGCCTGCGCCGCGGCAAGATCGCTGGCCCCAACCCTTGGGACGCGCCGACCTTGGAGTGGGCTACCTCCTCCCCGCCGCCGCCGTACAATTTCGAGGTCATTCCGAGCGTCGCCAGCCGGCACCCATTATGGGAGAAACGGCTCCAGGAGGGGGCCGGCGAATCCGTCATCGAGCGCGGCTTGGTGCTCGATGATCACCACGAGACATTGGGCGTCAGCCCGTTGGACGGAGAGCCCGACGTCATCTTGAAGATGCCGGGCGAATCCTACATGCCGTTCGCTCTGACGCTATGTATCTCGGCATTCTTCGCCGGGCTTTTGGTGCATATCTGGGGGCTCTCGGTTGCCGCCGTCATCCTTGGCGCAATTGCCGTGATGGCTTGGCTGTGGCCGCGCGCGGAAGCCGGCGAGAAAGCGGCCGCCGCAGCATGACGGATGTCCTCGCCCGCCCGGACCACCCCCTTCCGGTCGGTAGCATCGGCTATCGGTCGTCCGGGTGGTGGGGCGCCATTTTACTGGCGGTCTCAGAGGCGTCGATCTTCGCCTACCTGTTTTTCACATATTTCTATTTCTCGGTGCAGCCGACGGCCCTGTGGGTGCCCGGCGGCTCGCCCAGCTTTCTCTACTCGGCGCCGCAAACGGTCATCATGCTTATCGGCTGCGCGGCCGCCTGGTGGGCAAACCTGTCGGCCAGTCGGGGCGAGGTGGCGCGCATAATGCTGGCGACCGGCGCCTTGATCGTGCTCGCCGCTATTTTCATCGTCCTCCAGTTCCTCGACTGGTACAGCAAACCGTTTACTTTAGCTAGCAGCACTTACAGCTCTATTTACTTCACGATTGGCGGCTTTCATCTGGCACATGTGGTCGCGGGGTTGTTGATGTTTGCGGTTCTGCTGGCCTGGACCGCGCTCGGCTATTTCGATGCTGTGCGTCACGTGCCGATCACGGTCGGGACGCTCTACTGGTATTTTCTGGCCGCCGTGTGGCTGGCCGTGTTCTTCGTCCTCTACATCACCCCCTACCTCACCTAGCTCGCTGGACGCCTTATGTCGGACATCGCCTACAGCGCCGCAAAGCACCCAGCCCCGCACAGGGACCGGGCGAGATTGGAGCATCTGGCCTACGGCCTTTTTGCTGCTCCGATCGCCTGGGCCGGAAATTTTATGATCGATTACGCCCTGCTGACCCATGCCTGCTATCCCGGAGAGCAACCGCTTCCCGAGGGCGAGCCCGGCTTAGGATTTGCCTGGGGGCTGGCAATCCTCTTCTACGTTCTGACCTTAGGTATCTGCGTCAGCGCCGGCTACGTTCCCTACTCAATCTGGAAAGAGGCGCGTCAGGAATCCGAAGGTCATTTTCACCGGCTCGTCGAAGCCGGTGAGGGACGCACCCAATTCCTCGCCGTTGTTGGGATGGGTTTCAGCGTTCTGTTTTTTGTCGCTACCGTCTTCGGCATCATGATTTTCGCCATTGAGCCGCTACGATGCATTCCTTAGCCGCCGTTTTTGTGTCGTCCGCCGCCTTTGTATTGGCGGCGCTTTCCGCGAATGGCCAGCCCCCGGACCAGGGCGGCACCTGGAATTTTGGCGGCGACCCGGCGCGTGGCGTCGCTCTGATCAGGGATTACGGCTGCGGCAGTTGTCACCAGATACCCGGCGTCGCCAATGCCGACGGGCTGGTAGGCCCGCCGTTATCGAATATCGCCGTGCGCGTCTACCTCGCCGGAATGCTGCGCAACACGCCGGACAATCTGATGCTGTGGCTGCGCCACCCGCAGCAAATAGTCCCAGGCAATGTCATGCCTGATATGGGAATGACGGTGCCCGACGCGCGGGACATCGCGACGTATCTTTACACGCTACGACGCTGAGCCTGCCGGCAGCTCGTCGGCATTCGGCTCAGCGATCGCCGGCCATAGTGTCAACATCGCGAACGCGAGAAAAATCGCACAGCCCAGAACCCACATGATAACGCCAGCGAGCTGTTGGTCCTGCAGCTGGGTCAACCCCCATAGCTTAGTGGTCAGTGCGTGCGGTTGATACACCGCCCGTGGCGCCAAAGTGATCAGCGCGCCGAGAAACCCCATCTGCGCGGACGAGATCACCCCGGCAGCAACCCTCCGGATCATCGAGCCCGCGTCGTCGGCGAGCAGCCCATCCCAGAGCCACAGCGCGCTGCCAAACACGGTGAAGTGCATCGACCAGTAGAGGAGCGTGCTGGAGAATGTCTCGGCGTAGGGACCCGGCGCGTGCCAGAACCACAACAGCACGGCAAAAACTGCTGTGGCAAGCAGCGGGGCTGGCCGCATCCACCTCCCCCGCGGCATTGGACCGGCAAGAGCGGCGGCGATTGCTTTCACGGGCCGCCCCGCCACGACCAGCGGTGCGGCTAGCAAGGTCAGGACCATGTGCTGACCAACGCGGGCAGCAAACAGCGACACCGAAAGCGAACACAAGGGCGATACGAGCGCAAGAGCGGTGATCAGCCAGCCGCTGAAGAAGGCCGCCCTTCGGCGGGCCGAAAGGTTGAGGCCAGTTCGCTCGACCCGGACGTCGCCAAGAAGGTAAAGGCCGAGGACTGCGAAAAGCCCGCCGATCAGGATTGGATCCAGGTTCCAACTGAGCCAGAGGGAACCGGGCGACGGCGGCGGTCCGCAATAAGGAACTGTCCCAGGCTGTTGCCAAGCCATGGCCGAAGAGGTTCCTTCCCGGCAGTAAAAGGCACGACGTTAACGCTACGGCGCAGAATGGTTCCCGGCTCTTGAGGGTTTTCGTTTGGTCGCGGCCGTTGAGACCTCTTCCACCGGACAGCCTGCTGCTTTGAGAGCCCGGACAAAGCCGTTGCGGAAGCTATCATTCTCGGTGCTGGAACTCACCCGGTTCGGCGCATATACAGGATAGTTTCCTCCCATATAGGGACCCCGGGGACGAGTGCCTCGGCAAGGAGGCGAGAGGTCAGCTTCTGGCACAACCCGGATGCTTGGGGCACGGCGGAGCTGTTCTGCTCCGTCGCGTATTTCAGACATCCAGGTGTTGGTTATCGCGAGGCCGGCGAGGTTGAGCACTGCGATAATGCTGCCAGAGTGCCGTCCGGCTCCCGATAACACCCGCTTATCACCGGGTCAGAAAGACGAGTATATTCAGTCGACGGCTGCTGATACTCGTTGCTGAGGCGGCAGTTCTCTACGACCGGTTCAAACGCGAACGCCGTCTTGTGCTGGTCAATCTGATCGCAAACCGGTCTAACCCGAACTTTGACTACTTTCTAACTGAAGCTGCTGAAAAGACCTGATATTCGTCGTATTTGCGGTCATGTATCCTATCGATTTTCGGTTGACAAGAGAGCCGTTTTATGATCATTACGGCGCATGTATGTGGCGGTCGTCCCTAACCGAGGCTCACCACCCGCCATCCTGCTGCGGGAGAGTTACCGCGAGGCCGGCAAGACCAAGAACCGAACCCTCGCCAACCTGTCGCGATGGCCCGCCGAGCGCATTGAGCAACTCCGCGCCGTACTGCGCGGCGACAAACTGCTACCCGCCGCTGAGGCGGTGGAAATCGTCCGCGCGCTGCCGCACGGCCATGTGCTCGCCGCACTGGGCACGGCGCGCCGCCTCGCGCTCGACGCCGTGCTGCCCCGCCGGGCGCCGCAACGTCGGCGGGATTTGGCGCTGGCCCTGATCGTCGCCCGCCTCCCTCGAGCCGGCAGCCAAGCTGGCGACCGCGCGGATGCTGGATTCCGCCACCGCCAGCCATTCGCTGGGCGAGATGCTGGGGCTCGGCAAGGTCGCCGCCAAGGAAGTCTATGCCGCGCTCGACTGGCTGGGCCGCGAGCAGCCGTTCATCGAAGCCCAGCTGGCCCGTCGCCACCTGCAGGATGGCGCGCTGCTGCTCTACGACGTCACCTCGACCTATCTCGAAGGGCGGTGCTGCGAACTGGCGCAGCATGGCTACAGCCGCGACCACCGGAGTGACCGGCCGCAAATTGTCATCGGCCTGATGTGCACGGCCGACGGCTGCCCAGTAGCGGTCGAGGTGTTCGAAGGCAACACCGCCGATCCAGTAACCCTGTCGGCGCAGATCGACAAGCTGAAGCAGCGCTTCCAGCTGCAGCGCGTGGTGATGGTCGGCGACCGCGGACTACTGACCAGCGCGCGGATCGAGCAGACGCTGCGCCCGGCCGGTCTGGATTGGATCACCGCGCTGCGGGCTCCGGCGATCAAGCAGCTCGCTGTCGCGGGCGGGCCGCTGCAGCCCTCGCTGTTCGATGACCGCGACATGGCGGAGATCACCAGCCCCGATTATCCCGGCGAACGCCTGGTGGTCTGCAAGAACCCGTTGCTCGCCGAAGAGCGGGACCGCAAACGCGCGGAGTTGTTGGCCGTCACCGAGAAGGAGCTGGCGCGCATCGCGGCCCGCGTGCAGCGGGCGCGCCGTCCGCTGCGCGGCGCCGCGGCGATCGGCCAGGCGGTCGGCGCGGTGCTGGGGCGGCGCCACATGGCCAAGCATTTCCACATCAGCATCACCGACGATACCTTCAGCTTCGCCCAAACCCCCCTCAGCATCGCCGCCGAGGCCGCGCTCGACGGCATCTATGTGGTCCGCACCAATCTGCCAGCCACGCAGTCCGACGCCGCCGCGACAGTGCGCGCCTACAAAAATCTCAGCAGCGTCGAGCACGCCTTCCGCTCGCTGAAGACTGTCGATCTCGAGCTGCGTCCGGTGTTTCATTGGACCGCGCCACGGGTCCGCGCGCACGTCTTGCTCTGCATGCTGGCCTATTATCTGCAATGGCACATGCGCCGCAGCCTCGCCCCGATGCTGTTCGACGAGCCCGATCCGGCGGCGCGCGAGGCACAGCGCACCTCACCGGTGGCCAAGGCCGAGCCCTCACCGGCGGCGCAACGCAAGGCCACCCGCAAACGCACCGAGCCAGTAGATGGCGAACCGCTCCCGGTGCACAGCTTTCACACCCTGCTCGGCGATCTCGCCACGCTCACCCGCAATGTCGTCCGCCTCGGGCGCGATCGCCTCACCGCCATCCTCGCCACCCCCACCCCCACACAGCACCGCGCCCTCGATCTGCTCGGCGTCACGCTTGCCGCGTAGACAGACCGACGCCACTCGCTGCAAATTATATCAATAGCTTACGATCGAAAGAGGGCAAAGTTCGGTCTAACGCACGGATACGGGATAGCCCGCGAATGGCCCCGCAACGAATTCTAGCACAGGATCTATAGAGAAGCGGCTGTCGCCCGCGTCGAAGTAGACGCGGACTTATCGCTATGTCCCGCATCGGGGTGCATAGCGGTAGGACAGCGGACTCTGACTCCGCCAGTCTAGGTTCGAATCCTAGTCCCCCAGCCAGCTGAAAATACTAGCATTTTCGCCCTAGGTCGCCCTAAAAAGCGGCCTTTCTTGCGTCCACGCGATCCTCCGCCGTCTCTTCTTGGGTTTCGCGAGAGGTGATGCCGGATTGGTTCCGCTGCAAGGGTCCCCCCTGGAGAGCTGCCGACCGGGACAGGACACCGCTTTTGTTGCAATTCATGTTGCATGGAGAGGCTGGCAGCTCGCCGGAAATGGCGGAAATGCGCGTCATTGTGTTGCATGGCTTGCAACACCGAGCCAGCACGCATCAACGGAGGATTGGTCTTCCTCAGCAGCTCAACGGCAGCCAAGAGGTGCGGATACGTCCTCGTCCCGAGCTGAAGCCTGGAACTCGGCTGGTTCGAGAATGGCGGGGTCGAACCTATGATGTACTGGTGCTCGATGACGGCTTCTCTTGGCAGGGCATGAGTTACCGCTCGCTTTCCGCCCTGGCGGGAAAGATCACCGGCACAGCGTGGTAGGGACCGCTCTTCTTCGGATTGAAGGCGAACCGCACCGCTGCTCTCAGATCCTCGCGGGGACCACGTTCAGCTCGAGAGGACGGCGATGCCGCGAGCTGACGCGAGCCGCAGTCGTTGCGCGATCTACACCCGCAAATCCTCCGAGGAAGGGCTCGAGCAGGAATTCAATTCGCTCGCGGCGCAGCGCGAAGCCTGCGAGGCCTACATTCGCAGCCAGCAGCACGAGGGTTGGCTGTTGGCGAGAAACCGCTATGACGATGGCGGGTTCTCGGGCGGCAATCTCGAGCGACCCGCGGCGCAACGCCTGCTCACCGATATCCGGGCGGGCCGGATCGATATCGTGGCCACGGCTCATCGCTTACGTCCGAACCGAGTTCGCACCCGACTCTCCGCTGGAGGGAAATGGATTCGAACCATCGGTCCCTGGCACGAAAGAGCCGGTTTTTGTCGCGGAAGGCGGATTGCGGGACTGAACGGGGTAGCCAAAAAGGGTTGTTTCGTATGCGGTACAGATGGTTCGAATCCATCTCCCTCCAGCGGAGAGTCTCGTGCGAACTTGCCCCACGCGGCTTCGGGGTCGAGCGCGCGATCGGCAGGAGCATCGGGCGGGTCTATGACGCCACAAGGCCCGGTTCAGTTTTGCCGGCAAGGGTTGGGGGCGTGAACGTCGGCGTAAGAAAAATCCTTAACGGCATGGAGTAGCCCGACCGCAGTCGATGTTAAGCAAAAAGACGTTCCACGTGGAGGTCCGCATGGCACAGTCACCGCGAGAGGGACAGCAGGCCCAAAAGGAAGCGGAGAGACCGAGCGAAGGAAACCGCCAAAATTCCGCGGCCAAGGGCACTTGGGGACGCGACAGCGACCCCGCTCTACGACAAACCGAACGCCTGGCCGAAATTGGCGGCGAGCGGATGCAGCAGGCGACCGAGGCGTCGGCAGCCGCCGCGACCGGGACCTTACGCTCGGGCTCCGCACAGCCAGCTCTCGCCGCTTCTGGAACAGGTCGCCGCGCCGGTAGGCGGCTTCCACTTTGTCGCTGACGGTGTGTGCCAGCGCCATCTCGCGGACTTCGGACGGGAAGTTCGTCTGCTCGGCACACCAATCGGAGAAGGTCGATCGGAACCCATGCGCAGTGAGATCGCCCCTGCCCATCCGGCGCAGCAACATCAGCATAGCCATTTGCGACAGCGGCCGAGAGGTGCGTTGGCCGGGAAAAATATAATCGCTCAGCCGGATCGCAGCCATTTTCTGAATGATCTTCATCGCGGCGTCCGACAACGGCACCCGGTGCTCCTTGCCTGCCTTCATGCGCTCGGCTGGCGCGATCCATAGGCAGCCGTCCGGGTTGATTTCATCCCACCGCGCGCCAAGCACCTCGCCCGTCCTCAGACACGCCAGCTCTACCCTCAATAGCGGAAGAGCTTACTGACGACCCCTCACCGCCGATCACTGCGCAAGGGCCGAAGTGACGCATTTAATAACCGAGTTCGCACGTGACTCTCTCCTGGAGGAAGCCGGATTCGAACCTTCGGTCCCGCCGTGAACGGAGGAGCCGATTGGGGGAGGCGCGCGGGTTAGCATGGCCGATCGCGAAGATCATCGGACCGTTCCGCACCCGCCCGCCGCGGTGGCGGTTAACCTTCATTTTCATGCGATGTTTGCTGCGCGCGGGTCTTGTTGATGTCGCAGGTAGACTGAATACGAGGACCGGCGGGAGATGAAGCTAGATCCTGAGGAGCGGGTTATCGCAGCCGCCCTCGACCAAGCCGCGCTTAATCAGGCTAACGAGCGAGGCGCAGGAGCGCGGATTGAATTTTCGCGTGACGGGCACGCCGGGCTGCCTGACAATCGGGTTGGCCTCACAGCGCGCGGGGTCGATTACGGATCAACCGCCGATCATCCCGCGCCCGGCGCCTAGCACCCGGCGTCAAGATCGGATTGGCTCATGCGGTCCTTCCACCGGCCGTTCTGAGCTGACATCCTCTACCGGCGCACGCGTATCCGGACCCAGGCGACCAGTTCTGGTGGCCGCCTGAGGGCACCCCCGCCTTGTCACTTTAGATGACCGGCGAGGTGCTTGTTCATCTCGAACATGGTCACCTTATCCTTGCCGAAGACCCTCCGGAGCTTATCGTCGGCCAGGATTTGGCGGCGGTTCTCCGGGTTCTGCAGGTTGTGCGAGCGGATGTACTCCCACATCTTGCTCACCACCTGCCCCCGAGGCAGTGGGCCCGAGCCGACCACCGCAGCCAGCTCCTCCGACGGCTGTAGCGGCTTCTGCAGAGCATTCGTCTTGCCTGCGCTGGCTTTTTTCTCCCGAGTTTTGGTTGGCATCGATCTCCTCCAGTTTCCGTGTGGCTCGCATCGGGCCGCCCTGCCTGTATGACGTTTGGTCAGCGCATGCCGGATTTCTATCCGCAGCGTGACGCAGGTGATGTCACCGGGGCCGAGGCCTTGACCCGTACCGCAGGTACGTTCTTAAGGGCAAGCGCGGGAATGTTGCCGCCCGATGGCGCGAGCCTTGCGACGCAGCCGCGCCTCGCTGCCCGAGCGGGGGAGTTCGAACTCTCCGCCCCGTGGCGGCACAACAGTTTTGACGCGGCCCGTTCGCGCCCTGGAGCCGCTGTCAAAATGCGTGGCCTCCTCTGTGGAAGCGCCTCACGGGCATCCTCCGGTCGGACGCATTCTCGCGTTAATGGCGAATTGCCTTCGATTCTATGACGAGGGCCGGAGGCGGCAACAATGCTAGTCCATCGTGACCCGTCCAAGGCTATCCAGTCGAGTGCCAGGACAGATGAGTGGCGGTGGTACCGAACCCGATGTTTCACTCGACGCTTCGCGATTTATTGACACCCGCCAACACAGGCGGAACGAATGCTTCTGCTACCGGGCGACGCTCGACGAACTACTAGCGGACGAGTTGATGGCGCCTGTTCTGCACAGAGCGGGTTTCAAACCGGATGAATTTCGAGAAATGATGACAGAGATGGCTCGGCGTAACAGCAAAAGATTCTTGGCAACTGAATGATGGCGCCGAGGGTTCGAAGCCATCTCCCTCCAGCGGTGAGTTCCGCTGCGAACTCGCGCCGGCGTTCCGGCGCGAGCTCGGATCTTCAGAAAGCTTTGAGTTGTCGATATCGTGAAGCCGCAGCTTGAACCCGGCACGCCCAATTCAGAACTTGTCGGCCCACCCGGAAGCGAGCCGACCCGAACGTCGACGGCTGACGCATGCATTCGCGCCTGGACCTTGCCCTCTATCGCGGCGCTCAGCGGGCCATGCTAGGGTGATGCAACGACACTAGGGAGAAATCCATGAACGATACGGAGATCGGCGCGCTGCGCCAAAAGCTGGCCAGTCGGGTGCGTTCCGACGACTACCGGCAGCGGCGCAAAGACATGGACGCCCGTTCGCTCGATACAAGATTGCGCCGGACGTCACTGTCGAGCCGGCGACGGCGAACGGGGTACGGGCGGAATGGACCTCAACCCCGAATGACGCCCGCGACGCGGCACTGATATGGCTGCATGGCGGCGGCTATGTGATTGGCTCACTCGTCAGCCACCGGCATCTGGTTTCCGAGGCTGGCCGGGCGGCGAAGATATGGGCATTGGCGCTCGATTACCGGCTAGCGCCGGAGCACCCGTTCCCGGCCGCAGTCGAGGATGCGGTGTCCGGCTACCGGTATCTGCTGTCCCGCGGTATCAGCCCGGGTCGCATCGCGATCGCCGGCGACAGTGCCGGCGGCGGTCTTGTCGTCGCGGCGATGCTGGCGATCCGCGAGGCCGGACTGGCGCAGCCGGCCTGCGGTTGGTGCATTTCGCCCTGGGTCGACATGGAGGCGATCGGCGAGACGATGTCGACCAAGGGCGAGGCTGATCCGATGGTGCAGCGGCCGGGTCTCCTCGAAATGGCCGGGCTCTATCTCCGCGGCGCCGACCCGCGCTCACCATTGGCCGCGCCAATCTACGCCGATCTTAAAGGCTTGGCGCCGCTGCTGATCCAAGTCGGAGCGGCGGAGACCCTGCTCGACGACGCGATCCGGCTGGCCAAAGCCGCCGGCGCCGCCGACGTCCGAGTCGATCTGCAGATCTGGCCCGAGATGGTTCATGTCTGGCACATGTTCCATCCTGAGCTGAAGGCCGGGAAGCGGGCGCTCCAGGCAGGCGGCGATTACATACGGGCGCTTATGGTGCGGTAGCGTTCTCGAACTGGAGTGGGATGCGAAAGGTCTAACATCCTTCGCCTCAAGTGCCCTAACTGCTGCCCGCAGTCCGTAAAGTCGGCTGGTAAATCCGAGATCGTACTCCACGTGATCCTTGCGGTCGTCGCCACCCACAACGTGGGCATCGTTGCGGCGCGATCACCTGATAATCGATGTCGCTCCGGTCCAGCAGCCCGCGGATGTGTCCAGCCACCGCCCGCGTATCCCCCGGCGGGTTGGGGCTCGGGCAGCGGATGAATCCGCGCAGGAAATCGATCAACATGTCGCGGTCGCTCTCGATCCGCTGCAAGAGCTCGGCCTTGCGGCTCGCCATCGCCGGTTCTCCCTGTACCGTCCCGACCCGCCCAATAGGGCGCTCCGAGCCCGGCAAAGCCGGGCACGAGGTAGAGCCGCTGCTGCGGGTCGGCCCGCGCGTCATTGCTCGGCGAGCACACTGGCGAGATCCTCCAGAGCCTCGGCTACGACGAGGCGGAAATTGCGGCGCTGCGCGCAGAGAAGGTGATCTGAATTGAAATAGGCGGGGTCGACCGTCAACTGGTCGACCGGCAGCCAGGCGAGTTGCGGCGGCGCCCTCACCCGCCTTGCTGCGCGGCACCCTTTCCTGCGGTGCGGGAGAGGGCGGACCCAGCCCGCAGGGCTGGGCGGGTGAGGGTCGCGTTTTCAATGGGTTTGCCGATGTTCATTCGAAAAAAGTTGCCAGACACCGCGACGCGGGCTCGAGCGGCGCCCAGCAGGCGAAGGTGAGGCGTCCCCCCGGTTTCAGCGCGCCACCTATGTTGCGAAAGGCCGCCGTCGGATTGGCAAAGAACATGACGCCCATGCGCGAGGTCGCTAGATCGAAGGCGGCCGGTTCGAACTCAAATACCTGCGCGTCCCCCAGCGGTAACTTGACATTGTGCAGCCCGCGCTGCTCGACTCGCTGGCGCGCGACCCCGAGCATCGGCTCGGAGATGTCGACCGCCACGAGGCGGCCGTGATCGCCGACCGCTGCGGCCAGCGGCACAGTTAATGCGCCGGTGCCGCAGCCGATTTCCAGCACGTTCTCGCCACCGAAAATGCCCAAACGCGCCAGCAGTAACGCCGTGCTTTCCTGATTGCGCCGCTCCCTGAACCCTGGAGCCGCTACCCAGCGCGGCCCGGCGACCGTATTCCAATAGCGGCGCTGCGCAGCGTTAGCGTCGAGGACTTCCTCGGCCATGTTGCAGATCCTCCCGTCTCGGCCGGCACCGCGCCGATCGTAGCGCAGCTACGCGCAAGACGGCCAGCTCGACCTGGCGCCGACCGTCTTAGTCGATACTGATCGCGATCTACACACGCTGGCTGACGATCACGGTCGGCGTCGCGCACCCGAGCGATGATTGCCTCGGCCTATGCCCAGAATCGATCCACGATCGCTGTCGCCGGTTTGATCTCAGGACGGGATTCAAATTGGCGATCACGGAAAATTCCGACCTGATCAGGAAATCCCGATGGTCCGCTATTTTGGGTCGACCAATCCAATCCTCCTGAGAGATCTTGCACGGCGCCGAGAAGACGCTCTAGGCGCGGATTTACGCGCACCGGTATGCGGAAATCGCTCGCCGAGCACGAGAGGCCATGCTGGCCAACCCGGGCTTCGCGCGGTGGCGGGTGCTCCGATGCGCCCGAACTCACCGTAGCCTGGGACCGACGGTTCGAATCCGGCTTCCTCCAGCGGAGGGTCTTGTACGAACCTTACTTCCCTCTCCCGCGCTAGCCTCATGGCGGCTGTCGCGTTGGCCGTCAGGGTGGAAGCCTAGTTCGCGGCCGCGCGAGGAGGTGTAAACCGGTCGTATTCCTCCGAGATGTCCTTGTTGGTGTAATCCGTCAACAGGGATGTCGCCACGATGCCGAGGATCCCGCACAGAAGGATATAGAGGGCGATCGGAAAGCTCGAATTAAAGGTGGCAAATAGCGCTGTCGCGATAAACGGCGATGGGCCACCGGCGATAATCGAGGCGAGCTGGTAGCCGAGCGATGAGCCGCTATAGCGCAGCCGCGGAGTGAAGCTTTCCGCGATCATCGCCGCCTGGGGACCATAACACGTCATCATCGGAAGCAACGACAGCGCGATGGCGATAAACACCAAACTCGGGACCTTTGTGTCGAGCAGCCCAAAGTAGATGAAGCCGAAGATCCCGACTAACACTGAGCCGATTATATACATGCGCTTGCGGCCGATGCGGTCGGACAGATGCCCGGCAACTGGCACCCAGAGAAATCCGAGGACGGCCTGAACGAGGACGGCCATCAGCACAAAATTGCGCGGAGCGCCGAGCACTGTCGTGGCGTAGGTGAAGATGAAGGTGCCGACAATATAACCCGGCGCCTGCTCAGGCATACGCAGCAGCGCGGTCAGCGCAACCTGTTTCGGCTGATGCTTGAGTACTTCCAAGACGGGCACGCGTTCAACGCGTTCTTCGTCGAGCACCTTCTGAAAGACCGGGGTCTCGCTGATACCGAGCCGGATCCACAGACCGATCGCGACCATGACAATGCTGAGAAGAAACGGAATCCGCCATCCCCAAACAAGAAACTGGTCACCGGAAAACCAGCTGAAGAACAGCACTGCCAGGTTCGCCAGGAATAGTCCGGCCGGCCCACCAAACTGTGGCCAGGCGGCGAGAAAGCCACGATTTTTGTTGGTTCGCGCCCATTCCATCGCCAGCAATACTGAGCCGCCCCATTCGCCGCCGACGCCGATCCCCTGGATCAGGCGGATAATCACCAAGAGGACAGCTCCCCAAATGCCGATGCTCTCATAGGTCGGCACGAGACCGACGGCCATCGTCGCAAGGCCGGTTACCAGCAATGTCGCGATCAGGGTTGCCTTGCGCCCGACGCGGTCGCCCCAATGGCCGAATATCGCCGCCCCGAGGGGCCGGCCGAGAAATCCGACGAAAAAGATAGCGAACGCCTGCAGCACGCCGACGATCGGATCCGATTGAGGAAAGAAAAGTTTGCCGAAGACCAGCCCTGTCACTTGGCCGTAAAGCAGGAAATCGTACCATTCGATTGTTGTGCCGACCGTGCTGGCAACCAGCGCACGGCGCAACTGCCTGCCGTGCTCCTCCTGTGACAACTCGCTGATTGGGTTGTCGATCGTCGTCATGGCTGGCCCTCCCGATAATCCTTCGTCCCCGATGTTCGGGTTTTTTTTCGCCGCCCCACAATAGATCCTAAGGGTCGGGTCGGCAACCCCCGCGGGATTTAGGCAACTGGGCGAAATATGGCTCGTCACTCAAGTCAACTCCTATTGCAAGATGCTGTTGGCCGGCAGCCGGATCGCATGACCCATGCTCGGCTTCGGGGAACTCGTAGATCTCTGGGTTCGCAAAGGCCGCAATCTGGCGGTCGCGCGGAAAATTTTCGAGCTGCATCAGCCGAACGGCAGCAATTCATTGAGAGCGGCCTGCGGCGAGTTCATTGCGCTTCTGGGCGCATCGGGCTGCGGCAAGACCACACTCTTGCGTGCACGATCAAGCGAGCACCCACGGCTCGCTCAGCAGCGGGCGCACGCAGTAGTCCAGATGCTCCCGGAGCCAGGCCAGGCCAGCGGCTTCCTCGATCTTCGCCAGGCCGCGCCGCACCGCGTCCTCGCTCACCACCTTCCTCATGCCCAACCGAGTTGAAGAACCAATGGGGCTGCGGCGGCTTCACCACGCCATGATTTAAAGCGCTGCCGGCTGCTCGCCGGTAGCGTCGCGCTGATCTTCAATTGGTGGAGTCTGTTCGTGCGCCTGGCCGATCCCCTTTTTGATAGAGTAAAAAAACTAGTCTAACTGCTACGGCCAGAGCGCCGAGCGGCGTCGGGCGTGCGAATCAAATCCTTGGTGCTCGGCTGGAGGGTCCCCTTTCGACCCAATTCAATCATTTAGCGCACCATCTTGCGGCAAGCAGGCCTTCCGCGCGAGGAGTACGACGAGTGTCCGGTACCTTGCTCGTGTTCCAAGGATTGGACCGGAACGCTGAGGCCTACCGGATGTGTGCTTTTAGGAAGCGGCGCGCCCGCTCGATCGTGCGTTGTCTCAGCTCCTCCGGCTCTTTCCACGGGTAATAGGTGCGGGTCGCCCCAGATGACGAGCACCAGATGTCGACGGTGATTTTGGTAGACGCCGGGCCGTGACACTCTCGGAACGACGGCATCGGCGCTTTGCCCCGCGC
Organism: uncultured Alphaproteobacteria bacterium; assembly: GCA_963732095.1. Classification (GTDB taxonomy): domain Bacteria; phylum Pseudomonadota; class Alphaproteobacteria; order ATCC43930; family CGMCC-115725; genus AP-15. Next base: position 61,706 of record CAVSZA010000039.1, on the reverse strand, counting down.
CGTCGTGGCATTGTGTGTGTTTACACGGGCCGCGATCGCCGCTTCGTCCATTTTGCGAGCTCGCGAACAAAATACCCCCTGGCCCGGTCACTGAGCGACCGGTTTTTCGGTACGTGATAATCCTGAGGTGTGGTGTAGACGCTCATCTCTTCACCCCCGCAAGGTCATACAGCTTGCTTAGAAATTTCTCGACTAGGTCCCCCTGAGCCGCCTTGCTGGTGTCGTTCAATACCCGTCGGACCTTAAGCTCGTTCTCGTATATTGCCTCTGAAACCCGTTCCTGTGTTATCGGTTGTGGGAGACTCAGACGCATGCCCTTCAGTCCGACTGCGCCCATCTCGACCTGATAGGGCGGGGCAATCCCCAGCTTCTCACCGGCTACCGAGATGTAATTCGCAAGCGCACGGGTAAAGATATTTTCGACATTAACCATCGGTACCACGAGTTCGTTGTAATAGTGCTGGGCAAACTCTCTGCTCACGCCCCAGATTTCGCCGTTACGGAATAGTTGCGTGAAACCCGTGGGGATCGGCGAGGTGCCATGCGGCTCATAAATGACGGCACCGAACCCATTGCGCCCAGGCATGCCGGCGATCGCGGCGCGCGTGAGCACCATGAGATCACGGCGCTGGACAACGTCGAATAGCGTGGTAACACCCAGTGGCTCGTCCAGAGGGACGATAGGAATCACCCGCAAATAAAAAGCTCGTGGCTCGTCGAAATGATACTCAATTGCATCCTCGACCTCGCTTGGGTGACGCAGCGGGGCCGGTCGGTCAGAGCCAATCCGCGCGATCAATTCACCAGGGCTCCAGAAGGAAGCGATGTTAGTTGTGCACGGGGTTTCCTGAAATTCGCGCGAAGCCGCTCTCCGAAGGCCCAGGTATGGTCTAAGTGCTTTGACTAAGGTGCCCCGCAGCTCGCCACGCTGCGTCGAGATCTCCTGTTTACTAGCTCTAGGCGGCAGCCGATATTGGATTGGGCCTGCTTTGTGCTTGAGGTCGAATGGTAGTTCCGCCCGTTCGCCATAATATGTATTTTGCACCATCAGGATAGATTCGTCTCCAAGGGCGCGTACCGCATACCCGTACTCAATCGCTACATTCGAGTTGATCAACTTCTTTGCAGTGCTTGCCTCTCTGCCCTTAGGCGCCCGGTCTTGCATTTGAGCGACAAGCGTAACATCCGCTACGAACACCGCGGCTTGGTCGATTTTCCTGAAGATCGTCGGCGCCAGGTCCGGACTGCCAGGTACTCCCTGCCGATCATGGTCAAGATGAAGCGCTTCTCGCGTCTCGCGTTCTGACGGCTCCTCGACATCTTCAGGCTCTTTGAGCGCCGCGATCGCCTCTGCGAGCGCCTCGCGCACAAAATGGCGGCCCGTCTTTCCTGGGGTATCCGCCTGCCACGACCAGAAGACTTTCATGTTCGGCCCTTCAAATCACGATCCGCTCAACCTCATCGACAGACAGCTCCTCGTGCAGGCGATCATAGAGTTGCGTGGTTGCGCGTTGACGCATGGTTCGCCATTGCCGCAGCCTTCTCGAGCGTGCCGCCGTTCTCGAGATAGGCGTAATGCCCATCGCCCGAAAGCTGTGATTGCCGAGCTTCGTCATGATCCCCGCCGCGGCGCGCCGGCGTATCATCGCATAGGCATTCGCTTGCGGTAGCACGGTGCGGGTGAGCGTCCCGGTGCCCCGCCCGATCGTGCGGAACAGCGGCCCCTTGAGATCGCCGCGTAGCTCGGCGCCGTCGAGATAGCCGATCAGATATTCCTCGAGGTTATGGTAACACGGCATCGCATGCCGCTTGCCGCCCTTCTCGCGCAACCGCACCCATAGCAGCCGGTTCTGCGTGAAGACATCCTCGACCATCATGCCGAGCGCCGCGCCGATTCGTGCGAAGGAATAGACCATGAGCCCGATCAGGGCGCGATCGCGCAGACCGACGACGGTCGACGTGAATAGCGGTCACGACTTGGTAACCGCGCGAGTGTGCAGGCCGCAACGCGAGTGAGTGCGCCGGAAGACTGGCAAGGAGTATGTGGTGAAACTCCACTGCGGTGAAACGATGCAGCCGCGCAAATCGCTTTGCGCGTTATGCACTGACAGTTAGAGAGATGCCCATGCGAAGGGTCCGCAGCGGGAAGGTGAGGAGCCGTAGCCGCTGATGCACGACCCAGAGAAGTCTGACTCCGGCACAGTAGCGACGAAACCGACGAACAAAGCCGGGCGACCGGTGGCGGAGCCGGTGGAGCCAAGGCCGGGGACCAAGGGGAACGCGGATCAGCAAAGCCAAGGCCGAGATTGGCTGGCGTCCTGATCCAGCAGCGGGACAAGCCGCAACCGACCAAACCCGTATGGGCGATCGGTTCCATGGAATGGCTTGCCGAGCCCGGATTGATAACGATTTCGCGGCTCAATGGCTGGCCTATACGCTCCCCTACCGACGCTTCGCCGACGTCCTTGCGGACGCCTGCGCACGGATCGGGGGCGACGTGGATTGCTACTCCTTTCCGGGTGCCGACGTTGTTTACTTGACGGAAGGCAAAATCGGCGGACGCGTTTATTGCGAGCGTCCGTCGGACCCGGCGTGGTCTGAGACCCTGGCATGTACGGACGCTCCCTTGTGCGGGAACCGGGAGATCTCTGGATCGGCCATAAGCCCTGTTGGGGGTGGGATGGGTTAATTTATGAATTCTGATTGCTATCAGCGGAGGCTGCTCGTATTCGGCTACAGCGGCAGAATTCACCAACGAAACCGACTAGCTGGCGGCCGCCACCGGAAATGCTGCGTACGCACGGCTCGACCGAGGGTCCAGTCATCCGAAGCCAGGAGAGGATTCGTGACGCTGCGCTTTTCGAATGCAGTTTCGCTATTCGAAATTCCGTCCGGCTCGCAGAAGGAAGCGGGCTGAACCGCGGCGTCCGCTTCGGCGCCCCTGTCCCTCGCAGCCAACGGTGCGACAAGGGCCAACGACGGAGCTCACCGTGCAGGGGGACCGAGGGTTCGAATCCTGGCCCCTCCAGCGGTGAGTCACGTGCGAACCTGATTTTCGACCCTTCGGGGCGCCGCTGCTCCTACCGCCTTGTCTATGTAGGCCCGGCGGGATGGTTGCGGCCGATAGGCTCCTCGGTGGACCCGTCCATGCAGATCCTCGATCCTGAGTTCGAGGTCCGCCTCGTAATCCTGCCACGTCATACCGTCCACGCCCGGGGCGGCTTTGCGCTTAAGCGCGTAGAACGCCGTCCGGAGCGTATCGACATTGAGATGGTGGAGGGAGCGCAGTGAACTGTTCCTTCTTCCTCTGCCTTGCGGCTAGCCGTACGTGGCCCAGCGCCTGGGTCACGCGAGCCCGGCTCTGCGCCCGGTGCGTGCCTATAAATCTACTAGGAAATCATATCTTCTGTATTATTTAGGAGCGTAGAAGCAGGAGAGTTAGGAATCCATCACAATTAGCTTCGCTAACATCTCGGCCCTATTAGGAAGACAGATCTAAAATGAAAATCGTAGTCGGGGTGGGCCTTTGTGCCATCGGTGTCATCGTTTGGGCAGCATCTCTTTTTACCATATTAGTAATTGCATACCCCACAATCATCTCTATTGGAGTTATAACAGGCGGGGCAATAATCGTGAGTGGAATCGCCCTGGTTTGCTTGCCGACGCATTCCATTCGAGTTCCCTATTTCGACCAGAGACCATAGGCGGGGTGCAATCACCCTGTTAGTTGCATGGGCGCGCACGTTTATGCTCCACTCGATGCCAGTGCCCTTGATGATTCCGTCACGGATCGCGGCACGGGATCGCCGAAAAGTCGTACGCGTCCTCGACCAAGAACAAAGAGATAGACCCGGCTCACCTGACCGGCGTCCTCTTGCGGCTGGGAAAGTCAGCGCTTTCGCTTCGGCAACGCCTCCCGAGAAGGCATCAATGGAGGCCCTGCGCCGATTTCTGCCCACCCGTTCACTAATCCGGTTCGCACAAAACTCCGCGCTGGAGGAGGGCGGATTCGAACTCGGTCCCTGGTGGAAACGAACCGGCAGATTGCCCCTTGGCCTTGGCGCCTCGGGATGTTGTCGCTCAATAACTTCAGCTCGCACTCGCTCTATCCGCCCGCCCTTGTGACCTTAGTCCGTTATGGGGGCCTCAACGGGGATTTTGTTCTCGTTGAGGGTAAGGAGAAGTTGAGGCCGACGGCGTGGACGAGTTGGTCGAGGTCGGTGGAGACGCGCTGATAGAGGCGGTCGAGATGCGAGCGTTTGCCGGGAGGGAAGACAGCATCGGCTGAGACGGGGCGGAGGAGACCGGCGGTGAGGGGCGCGTAAACGCGGTCGAATAGCTTCAAGAAGATGAGGCAGATTGAATACCCCTTGGCGGGTAAGCGATAGCGGCGGGATCGGGGCAGCTTTTCCACAAGGCCCTTGGCTCGCAGTTTGGAGAGGTCGTATCGCAGGGCGGAGAGGCGGTACTGCTCGTTGGCGCAGCCGAGCGCCGCAACGACGTGCGGATAGATTTCGGCGGTGCTGAACGTATTGGCGGCCGGGATGTGGGCGAAGCGGACGAGAGCGTGCATCAGCGCCTGTTGTCGGGGGTGGTCGAGCTTGAGGCCCGGAATGCGTTTGCCGGTCGGCGTGATGGTGGGCGCGGCGAGCCGTTGCAGCTGGCCGCGGTCAACAAACGTCTCGAGAATGTCCTGCTGGACATCCAGGTAGCTGTCGTTGATCGCGGAGAGCTTGTTGCGCAAGGCGGGCAGGTGCTCGACGGCCTTGTTGAGACCATAGTCGTTGACGTTGTTGCTCGCCGCCTCGGTGCGAAGGATGCTGTGGTCACGCACGTACTGCTTGATGAAGCCGTTGCGGTAGTGACTGCGAATGACCGGGTTGGGCAGGTTCATGTTCTCGATCTCGGTTTGTAGTTTGCCGCGGTAATGTTTGCTGATCTTGCGGCCGAAGATGACTGTGATCTTGTTCGGCTGACCGATGGTACGGTTGGCGTCGAGCAGACGCTCACCCAGCTTGTCGAGCGCGGCGCGCCGGTGAAAGATCAGGTTGTCGCAATACTCGATCTGAGAGAAGAACAAACGGTGCTGACACCCCGCTTGTTTGCGCTCTCTTTCGGTAAAGAACGGGGTGAAGCGAGCCAGCCATTTCTGACCACAGTTCAAAAGGTCCTCGGCAGTCAGTGAGTTGGCGAGTTCCTGCAGACGCTGGGGCGCAGCACATTTGCGGAAGGCGTTGGAGCATTGCTGGAAATCGACGCCTTCCTCGCGCATCCGGTTGGCCAGCCAGTGGTGTTGATTGAGACAGACCCGAGCGGAGAACGGAAGGTACGGGCATATGCGCACGAACATCCGCCCCCACCGTTGGTCGTTGACATAGAAGTTGTATTGCACAATCCAGCGGTCGGCGATCTGCAGATGCCAGCGGTTTGCCTTCTTGTCGCCGATCGCGGTCATAATCCGCGCGGGCTCTCTCGCCTTCAGGATAACGACGATCTGATCCGGCCTTGCGCCCTTAAAGTAGGGGTCGACAAATTCGTCGCGCCGGCCCTTCGGGGCGTCGACGATCGGGGCGTTCCACTCGCCGGCTTGTTCCTTTACCCAGACCTGAAACTGTTCAGCAGCACCGCGCAGGATATCGCGGCTCACCGGATAGAGGTGCCGGTAAACGTCGAAAAAGCCGACCACTCTCTCGGGCTGCTGAAACGGCTGGATGAGCCCGTTCAGCAGGATGCGGTCGAAACACCGATAATTGAAGCGGATGCTGTCCTTGTGATGATCGTAGAAGGAGTTCATGACAGGCTCCTGCTGCTCCGAAACAGCAGGATAGCCTGCCGACGCATCACCTTGCGCGAGCCCGAATCCTATGGGATATCAAGGGCGAAGCCCTTGGCTAGTTAGCAGGCTCCGGAAAAGTCGGTTGGTCGTAGTTTTGCTGCCAATCATAGGCTGCGGCATGTCTGTAACCCATTGATTTAACGTGATCGAATTCGGGCATAGAGCCTATTTCATGGCCGATTTTTCAAAATCGCGACTTTTTCCGCACCCTGTTAGTTGTATGCCGGCGGCGGCACGAAGCCGCCGATCTCAGCCGCGAGTAGCCGAGCAAATTCGATCGTCGTCGGATCCTCACCCTCCGGCCCGATGATCTGCAGGCCCACCGGTAATCCCTCACCAGTCAAGCCGATTGGCGCTGCGGTTGCCGGCAGATATGACAGACTGGCCAGCCCCGCAAAGAATAACTGCTCTGCGTACGGCACCGACCTGCCATTGACCTTGACCGTGCGCTCGTCGCGATCGGCGTTGTGGTCGTGCGGGAAAGCAGCGCTCGCCGCCACCGGCGTCAGCAATACATCGAAGCACTTGAAGAATTCGTGCCAATTATATCGCAGTTTTGTACGCGCCTCGTTGGCAGTGCCCCACGCGCGGTGCAGCAATGTGGCACCGCGCGCCACCGCAGCGCGGTCGCTCATGTCGTCGTCGCTCAGCGTCGCGGCGATCTCCTGCTGCCTGGCAAAATCCTCGTCGCGCATGCGGGATGCCGTCGCCGCGCGCAATAGCAGCATGAATAGGCGGTGGTGCTCCTCGTCGCCTATGCCGGGTCGCGCGGCATCATCGACCGTCGCCCCAGCGCGCACGACGGTGTCGATTGCGCGATCAAAGAGGTCGGATACGCTAGTGTCGATCCGGCACAGCGGAGACGATGCCCACACCGCGACGCTAAACTCGCCGAGCCGGCGGCGACGCGGCGGCGGCAACTCGACGCGCCAGGCCGCCCGCTGCAGCAGGTCGGGTCCGGCAAGGGCGCGCAGCGCCAGATCGAGGTCCTCGGCGTGGCGCGCCATCGGGCCGACCACGGATATGTCGGTCGGCGTCAAGATGCCGGGCGGCGCATGGCCGCGCGTCGAGATCAGCCCCCAAGTCGGTTTGTGGCCATAGACGCCGCTGTAATGCGCCGGGTTGCGCAAGGAGCCCGCAATGTCGCTGCCGGCACCGAGGCCCGACAGCCCGGCGGCGAGGGTCGCCGCCTCGCCACCTGACGAGCCGCCGGGCGAGCGCGTCAGATCCCATGGGTTATTGGTGATGCCGTAAATGTCATTGTAGCTCTGTGCATCGGCGAGCATGTAGGGCACGTTAGTCTTGCCGAACACAACAGCGCCGGCCTGCAGCAGGCGATCGATCAGGAAGGCGTTGTCGGCGGCGATGTTGTCCTTCCACAGCGGATTGCCAAAGGTGGTCGGCAGGCCGGCGACGTTGAACGATTCCTTGACCGTCATCGGAATGCCATGCAGCGGGCCCCAACGCTCGCCCCGCGCGAGGGCGTCATCGGCGGCGCGAGCGCGTTCTCGCGCTTGGTCGATCTGCCAGACAATGACCGCGTTCAGCGTGGGATTATGCCGCTCCGCGCGCGCCAGGTAGAAGTCGAGCAATTCGACGCAGCCGATGCGTCGGTCGCGAATTTCGTTTGTCAGTTCGGTTGCGGATGCGAACGCGCGATCGTTCATGCCCTTGCCCTCCTCGCGCCGTAAAGCGAGACGGTAGCAGTTGGGTCAGGGGCAGCCAATCGTCCCAGCGAAAGGCTGGTCAAACTTTGCGGGAGAACGCGACGTGGCGGGCCCGGGACCGATGGTTTAGGCTACTGTCGACTAACGAGGCCTGACGCGTGGATTTTCAGCTCACCCCCGGGCAGCAGCACCTACAGAACAAATGCCGCGAGCTGGCCTCGGATTTCGCCACCCGGACGGCGGCGCATGATCGCGACGCCAGCCATCCCGTCGAGAACTACGACCGCCTGCGTAAGGAAGGGTTCCTGGCGCTGACCGTCGGCAAGGAATGGGGAGGTTTGGGCGCAAGCTTTCTCGATCACACGATCGCCTACGAAGTGCTGGGTGCGGGCTGTCCGTCGACGGCGCTCGCCTTCAACATGCACGCCTCTGTCGTCATGCCGCTGTTGGAGAGTGTCGAGGTTTCGGCCGAGACGAAGCGGCGCATTGCCGATCTTGTCGTGCAGCAGGGCAAGCTAATCGCCGGCAACTTCTCCGAGCCGGTCACCACTTCGCTGATAGGCGAGCGGCCGCTGAAGGCGCGGGCGCGGCGGGCCGATAGCGGGTACCGAGTCAACGGTCGCAAGATGTTCGCTTCGATGCTCGAAGCGGCCGATTTTGTGTTGGTGATGGCTCATCCGGACGAGGCGACGAGCCCGTCGGCCGGCATCATCCTGATGCTGCCCCGCGGGACCGAGGGGCGTAGCGTCGACCCGAACTGGGATGTACTCGGCATGCGCGCGACCCGCAGCGACTCGCTGATCCTCGACGAATGCTGGTTGCCGGACACCGCCGCGGTGTTTCAGTCGGACGATATGCAGCCGTTCCGCCACACCTATCTGAACTGGTTTTGGGGCTCGTACACCCCGGTCTATCTCGGGGTCGCGCAAGCGGCCTTCGACGAGTTGCGCAGGGTCGTCCACACCCGCCAACCGGAAGGTTACGCCCAGCCGCTCGCCTATCACCCCGACGTGCGCCGGCATGTCGCCGAGATGAGCGCCGATCTCGAAGCGGCACGGTTGATCACCTACCGCTCGGCGTGGCTCAGCGACACGGAAGGTCCTACAGCGGAAACCACCGCCGCCCTTTACCGGGCTAAATACGTGGTTGGCGAGGTGGTGAGTCGCATTACCCGCACGGCGCTGACACTCGGAGGCGCGCACGGCATATTCAAGACCTCGAGACTGGAGCAGCTATTCCGCGACGGCGCGCTCGGCCCGCTGCATCCGCCCCCCTCCGATTTTTGCCTCTACAACATCGGTCTTTACGAGCTGGGCATCGACCCCGGTGACGTGCTGCCGCCGATGAAGCCGGCTTAGTCTTTGATCAGCAAGCACGACGGATCGAAAGGCGGCAGCGGCGTGGCACGCGCGCGGTCTTCGACGCCACCGGCGTGCGCCTGCGCCACGCCCCGCTGACCCCGGAGCGGCTCAAGCCGGCATTAGCATGACGGGACCGCGCCGCCCGCCCCGCCCCGCGCGGCCAGCTCAGCTACAGCCGCTCGGCCGCGCTTCGCCATCGTAATCGGGCTGTTAGGGGTGGCGGGCCTAGCCGTCGCCGCCGCCGCGCAAACTCCGCCAGCAGCACCGGCGATCACGCGGACGGTGGTGGCCGGGACCAAGCTGACCTCACTCGACAACACACCTGTCTATTTCAGGGCGGTGAGCGTGTCGATACCGCCAAGCCTAAAGATCAGCTTCTCGGCACCCCCGAACGGCATCCTCTACCAGCGTCAGGATCGACCGACCTCCAGTGACTCAGCGAGGCTTGCGGATTTATGAGACGCCTCAGACGTCAGCAGGCGTCGCGCGGCACCAGCATAGCACGCGATCGCACTAAGAGGTTCCGTCAGCTCGTGGAGAAACTTTAGGCAGACGGAGTCGACCCGTATCCGGGCGGTCGGCGGCATATCAACCCCGCGCTTTGCGATCGAGGGACAGAATTTCTTAGTGTTAATCCTGTTCAACACTCGAAGCGCAAAAAGTTCCCGCGTCGACAGCCACTTCCGGATGATCCAGTGCGAGCGCCAAGGCTACGAGCGTGCCCCAGGAGTGGCCAACGACGGGACGGCTCATGCGGAGCGTTTCGATTGCTTTTCGCAGCAGATCGGCCTGCCGTGGAGGAGACCACATCGCGCCGAGCGGCCGGTTGCTATACCCGAAACCCGGGCGGTCAAACGCGACGACGCGACACTGCCGCCCAGCCGCGAGATCGAGCAACCCACTCAACGCGAAATCATCGGCCGTGACGACGTTGCCGTGGAGAAGGAGGACCGGCCGACCCTCGCCTCTCTCGAGGTAGTGAAGCCGCACACCATCGACTGAAATGTACCGACCGCGGGGCGGATGCTCTTGCTTTACCTTGCGCGCTCGATAGGTGTTCCACAGCGCCATTGCTGCCATGGCGGCCGCCGAACCCGCCAAGACCACGCCGTTTCGCGAGCGATTTGCCAAGGGGACGCACAAAAATTTGCCATACCGGTCCGATCGGTGATTTGAAGAGTGGGAGAGATCGTTGTGCGCCGCAACATGGCACTCACGAAGAATCCCGCCGATCAACTGGAGGTTCCGGGACCATCCCACATTTCCAAAATCATGAGGTAGGCGAGCCTCGGCTCGAGTTATTGCTCTCGCTCGCTCCATCGACTTCGCGCGCCGCCCGTCAACCCGCCGTCGATCACCGGTTCCGCTCCCGTCATGTCGCGCGGCCTCGGAGCCAACGAGACCGTTGCTGTAGCCTTCGCGGTTCGGGCGCCAAGCTTCATTGAGATAAAGTGAGAGAACCGGTGCATTACCAGGGAATGTCCGGAGGCGTGCCGTGGAGGTGATGCCCGGTCGAGGCTCACTGGCTCACAGCGGTTCCGTTGGTTATTATACTGCGAGAAACCCCGATCGTCGAGGAGGACGGGAGAATGGACCAGGCGCAAGGACAATCCACTTCGCACCAGCCCGCACTTCAATGGCCGGCCGAGGGGAATGCCCGTGTTCCCTACCGCGTGTTTTCCGATCCCGGAATCTATCGCGAGGAGCTGACGCGCATCTTTCTCGGCCCGACCTGGCAGTTTCTGACGCTGGCCAGCCAATTGCCGAAGCCGGGCGACTATCTGACGAGCTTTCTCGGCGAGACCCCAGTCATCGTGACCCGCGGGCATGACGGCGAAGTCCATGCCATGCTGAACCGCTGCGCCCATCGCGGCAACCTCGTCTGCCTGAAGCGGCGCGGCCATGCCGACGATTTGACCTGTGTCTACCACGCTTGGCGCTACGATCTCGAAGGCAACCTCAAAAGCGTCGCCTTTCGCCGCGGCGTCGCGGGGCGTGGCGGAATGCCCGAGAGCTTCCACCTCGAACAACACGGGCTGAAAAAACTGCGCGTCGACACGTTCGGCGATCTTGTCTTTGGCACGTTGTCGCCTGACGCGCTGCCGCTAGGAGAGTACATCGGCAACCTGATCGGCTCGCGAATCCACCGGGTATTGCACGGCAAACCGAAGGTGCTGGGGACGACCTCGCAGATCCTGCACAATAACTGGAAGCTCTATTTCGAAAACGTGCGCGACACCTACCATGCGACCTTGCTTCACACCTTCTTCACGACATTTCGCATTTCGCGATTGACCTCTGAAGGCGGCGTCGACATTGCCGAGAGCGGCGCGCATCACGCCAGCTACACGCGAAATAAGGTCGACCGCGTAGATCCAGCCAATTCGGATAAGCTGTATGCCGATATCCCGTCACTGCGAGAGAATTTCCGCCTCAAGGATCCGCGTTTCCTTACCACCGTGGAAGAGTTCGGCGACGACACCACGACCCAGATCCTCTCGTTGTTCCCCAATTTCGTGCTGCAGCAGATCGAGAACTGCGTTGCTCTGCGCCTGGTGCTCCCTAAGGGACCGGACAAGACCGAGCTGCAATGGACCTATATCGGGTTCGAGGAGGACGATGCCGAGCTGACCGCGCTGCGGCTGGCGCAGGCCAATCTTGTCGGACCGGCCGGCTATGTTTCGATGGAAGACGGCGCCGTCGGGAATTTTATCCAGCGCGCAATCCATGGCTCCGAAGAGGACTGTTCGGTTCTGGAGATGGGTGGTTTCGAGCATAGCTCCGAGCCCAATCGGACGACCGAGGCTTCCGTTCGCGGCTTCTGGCATGTCTATCGGCCGTTGATGGGGTTTTGAGGGCGATGGACCTCGATGCGATGGTGCGGCGATGGGAGTTGGAGCAGCTCTTTACTGATTACGTCCAGTGTCTCGACTCCGATGAGCTCGAGCGCTGGCCCGACTTTTTCACCGAGGACTGCTTCTACCGGATTACCTCGGCCGAGAATTATGAGGCAAGTTTGCCGCTCGGGCTGATCTACGCGACCTCGCGCAATATGCTGAAGGATCGGGTCAGCGCCTTGCGGGAAGCCAACATCTATGAGCCGCAGCGCTACCGGCACCTGGTCTCGTCGATCAAGATCGGAGATGCGGTGGAGCGGTCGGATCACCTCGATCTCATGGCGAATTTTCTCGTCGTGCGCACGATGCAAGACGGCGAGATGACGATTTTTGGCGCCGGCCGTTATGTCGATCGGGTCAGACGCGATGCCGGCACTTGGAGGTTCGCAAGCAAGACCGTGGTGCTCGATAGTCGTCAGGTCGACACGTTGCTGGCGATACCGATCTGACGCTTGCCGGGGGTAATCCGGCTTCCATTCTCGTTGGCCGTTCAGCTTTTCCCTCTCCGCAGCCGCTTGGCATTCGCGGTGGCGCGTTTATGCCATGGCGCCAGCGCCTGTCTTTTGCCCCGCCCACCCATCACGGCCAAAGCCGACAGCTGCATCGCGGCGGCTTTTTCCATTGCCATTCGCCGATATTCGGCGGGAGAGCACGTGCCCTTGGCCATCATGATGCTTCGGCGTGCAATCGTCTCCCATGACGCCATCATCAACTCGGCTACCATAAGGGGTAGTGGGCGTCTGCCTCGTGAACTGAGCTTTGCCATGGCGCGCCCCTGTGAGGAGGAGGCCACAGCTGGCGATGAGGCGGCCCGCTGTCAAGCCTACAATCCTCACGCTCCGGCAGCAGGGCACTATTCCGGCCAACTGCCCGGCGATGCCTGTACGATCAAACCGTAACTGGAAGGAGCGCCGATGGCCGCGACGCCGCAAAAACCTGCTAGTCCTCATGTCAGACGAACACAATCGTAAGATCGCCGGGCATGCGGTCACCCGATAGTCAATACACCGGCGCTGGACGCGCTTGCTGCACGCGGTAGCTGTTTCACCGCTGCCTATACTCCATCCCCGATCTGCGTCCCGGCCCGTGCGAGCTTGGCGTCCGGCCTGCCCGTGCACGGTCACCGCGTAGGGCACCGCCCGCCGCAACCCGCCCGATCAGAATAGGCCGTCGGATGCATGGAATGGGTTACCGAGCAGAACGAGCTGAAACCACAGGCCGTTGCCGGCGGCTCCGGTCGTCATTCCTCGCCGATCGAAATGCCTCCTCAACAACCTCACTCCGTAGCGCTGTCCATCGCAGCGGGACCGCCAGTTCGAATCTCGTTCCCTCCAGCGGGGAGTCAGGTGCGAACTCGCCGAGCCGGCCGCCGTTTACGGCTTCAAAGCCGCCACCCGCCAGAAGCGCCAACCACCTAAACCCCGATCACACCGCCCAGCGCCGGTCGATGTGGCCGAGGACGCTTGGTCCGATCAGGGTGAAGGGCAGCAGGGTTCTGCGCCATCGGCGCCGCGGCTCCTCGTCGACGATGCCAGCCTTGATGGAGACCAGAGCCTCGCCGCCACCCGGGTCACGCTTCGGCCGCATGATCCCGCAACTGGCGAGGAGATCGACAAGCGTGAGGTCGTCAAGGGATACGAATACGCCCGCGGCGAATTCAATGCGGCAAGCCGATCTTCTGATCCTAAAGCGACACCGTCTCGGGCGGGGTCATCGGTGGCAGTTCGTTCATGATCGTACGGAGCCTGGTGTCGGTTTCGACCTCGAAGCTGCTGTGCCCGGCTGTCGTGATGAAATATTTGACCGAGTTATTGCCGGCGCTGCGCAAGTAGCAGTGATCGGAGCAGTGATTATCTTACTGATTTGGGGATTCATTGCTGGCCGCCGCCGCCCGTCTTAGCGAAGCTCCCAATTCCGCGGTGGAAATTTCCCTTGCTCTCCGATGAGAGCTCTGGATAGTGCGGTCTTATGAAAGCGGAAGGACCGTTTCCGTCGTAAGTCGGCCGTGCGACGTATATTTATCGACCGCGTCGCGATCAGCGCTTTCCGCTACAATTATGCTTGTTTCAACAAGTGTCGATTGACTAAGGAAGAACAAAGACGGTCCCAGGCTGCTCAATCGGGGTTACATCAGCGATCAAGGGGTCACGCAGGTCCCCGAACACCTTCCGCGGGTTTCGTCCTTCTTCCAGATGGCCTAGGAGCGCGTCGCCGACATCCTGTTGATCCCAGTTGGGAGCGCCGCCGCGCCCGCGTGAGTGGCGCCAGAGTTCAAAAGTGACAGACGATGGCGGCCGAGTTCCGCCTGATCAAGGCAAAGCAGTGGGTTACATCCACGTCGGTGAGGTCAATCGACTGCACCGGCCCCTTACGGCGCGCGCTTGGTCCGATTTTTGTTGCCGAGGAAGCTCAAAAGACCGACCCTGGCCTCAAAACCGGCGGGAATCTGGAGAATACTGGTTTATACCTCGCATTGGAGGAGAGAATGGATCAGGAGCGGGCGCGGAACATGGTGACGAATGCGGCCGAAAAGATCAGCGGGACTGCCAGCGATACTGCGGAGCAGGTGGGCGTGAACATGAAAGACACGCTCGACCAGGGCAAGGCGATCGCGCGAGACGTGCAAGCCGGCGCCGCCGCGCTTGGGCGCCAGGCGTCCGAGGCCGGCCAGCAGGCAATGGCACAGGCCGGAGAGGTGATCCAAGGCGCCGCGCGCGAGGCCGGTAAACAAGCGACGCAAGCGGCCAACAGTCTGTACCAGCAGAGCTCGCGAGCGGGTGACCATTTCAGCCGGTACGCGGCCGAGCAGCCGGTCACCGCGATGCTGATCGCCGGCGCCATCGGGTATGGGCTCGCTTATCTCATCCACCGCCGTTGAACGGCTCGCATCCGTTCCCCAGGTGCGCGGCCGGCGAAAACCGGTGCGGCAACTGCCCGGCCCGATACCACACTGCCGCAATCACCCTATCTCGCGCGGAATCCTGCAAGACCCCCCTCCGTGTCGCCATGGGGAGATCCACCGTAGTTTAGCGGAGGTGGTTGACGGCAGGGAAGGTTTACGCCCGCTCGGTCGGGCGACATAACTCGCGCGGCACTGGAGGGCTTTGGCGAGCGATTGCGGACAAGCGATGTGGTGGTTAGTGAGGCGACGGCATGCGATGGCGATCGTGCGCGTGCTGTTACCCGTTTGTCGCGAGCGTGATCATCGCAATGCACCGAAGTAATTGGCTGATTCTGGGCTCGCGATAGGCCTCATCTGAAATATTGTACATTACTGGTGGTGCGCAAACCGCCTTGGTAGTGGGACGGTTACCTGAGCCCTTATAAAGGATCTGAAGAAACCGTTTCGAATGGATGTTCTCGCATTCAATATCTAAAACATAATTTCGGAATGACCGAGAACGTATTTGATACTGATTGATCTCAATTTGTCATTAAGCCACTCGGGCGGGCTCTTCTACCCCAGTTAGCATTGTCTCGATTGCCGCGACTGCATCGGGCAATGAGAAGGCGACAGCTTGTGCCGAAATCGAGCGCGTCGTCTCCTCGACCGTCCGCATCGGCGAAGAAGTTTGCGGACCCCAAAATCCGACCAATATGCGCGCCAAAGGAGCACGCCGGCGGATGCGTCTGACGAGATAGCGCGCACGCGCCGGTGAATTAGTGCTGATCAGGGACAAACAAACGATGGAGGCGTCTGTGAACAAGGCCAAATAACCTGCATCGCCCGATAACGCGCCTGCAGACAGTGGCGTCCCGATCTCGATATGCCTCTCCACACGCAGCAAGTTCGTCAGCAACATTGCCGCAGCTTCGTCGAGCTCATTGCGCCCGGCAACGCAAACGACCCTACGACGCCGCGGCTGTTCCGGAATGGCTGTGCGTTCCACGGCGGAACCGGCATCCTCATCGTGCGAGAGGTTTTCGAGCATCGCCTCGATCGTATTTTTGAATGTGGCGCGGCGTTCAGAAGGCAGCAAACCGCGATCGCTATCCGCCTGCGCTCTCGCTAAAGCGGGCATTGCGACCTCGTTATAAAATTCACCTAACGAGCGGTCCTTTGGCGAACTCCTCGGCTTGCTCCGTAGCCTCCTCAGGATCGTTTGCCAACATGCGCTGGTAGAAGGTCTCCGAAGGGGTCAGAACCGGCTCATTGCCCAGCAATATCTCGAGAAACTGCAGCCGCGGTACGTGGCGGCCAAGGACAACCAGACACACCGTCATCGGCGTTGACAACAACAGCCCGATTGGCCCCCAAAGCCAGGCCCAGAAAGTGGCGGCGGCAATCAGCGCCACCGAGGACACCCCTGCTGTACCGCCGTAGACGAGAGGTTCGACGAGGTTCGAAACGACCAGTTCCATGCCGATAAACAGCAGTGCGGTCCAAATGAAGAGCGTCCAGTCAGGCGCAATTGCGATCGCTAGGGCAAGCGGGAATGCCGCGGCGATAACAATCCCTAGGTAGGGAATAAAACGCAGGAGCACGACCATAATGCCCCACAGCGCAGCGTTCGGGATTCCCAGGACCGTCAGCCCAATTCCGATTGGTAGCCCGCAAGCGATGTTGACGATGAGCTGGGACAGGAGGTACCGGCTGATCCGTTGAGCCGCATCGTTCATTGCCTCGGTGGTTCGGTGCAGATCGTGCCGTCCCGCGAGCCTCAGCAGCCGGTCCCGAAGATCCTCCCGTTCGAGCAGGATCAAAATCACAAAGACCACGACCAACCCGCCAGCCGCTAGGGGCTGGAGCAAAGGTCCCACAATGCTTTGAACCAGTTGCAGCGGCCCAGGTTCGGGCTCCTCGATCTGCACCGGTAGCGGCTTTGTCGTTGAAGCTGAAGGAGCAGTGTCTGGCTTCGCTTGACCCTGGGCATTGCTAAGCTCCTTGCCGAGGCCTTGAAGCGTCTGCGTCGCCCGTCGAAAAACACCGTCGCCTCCGGGAGCCATTCCGGGAAGCGAACGAATTTTCGTTTCAAGGTTGGATCGGTGCTCCGGGAGCTGCTGTGCTAAAGAGGAGACCTCTTTCAGGATCAGTGTTGCGAACCCGGCGATGGCCGTAAAAGCTATCAGCACGGTAAAGCCGATCGCCGGTACTCGCCCCAACCTCAACCGCCGCAGCAATCGTACCGCCGGAGCCAGCAGAAAGCTCAGCAGGACCGCGAGAGTAATCGGGATGAAAACTTCCCGGGCGAAATAGAGCATCGCGATGACGGTAGCCGTAGCGAGGACCGCCATCGTTCCGGTCAGGGTTGGCGGCAACTCGGCGTGGGAGCGGCTCACGAAAGTGACAGGCTGATCGGCCATCTCATTCTCCCAACTGCTATGATCACGCCTTGCGACACTCGCGCAGCGTGTCTTAAAGCCGAACGTAGAATCTACTTTAGCGCTGATGGCGGCGTATTGACACGCAGGAAAATTCGGCACCTCTGATGACACCACATTGCTGGCGGGTGAGGCTGGCCGCGCTATATCAACCCGGCCACGAGCTTCCTGCTAAGGGCATCCTCAGCAGTGAGATACCAGCCGCCATAAGCGCGGGAAGCGATCTCTTCCGCATCGACACTTGCCCCGCTAATAAGCTCGGCGAACGCTTGTTCCTCCAGGCGCAGACCATGGTCGATATCGGCAATCATTTCTTCGAGATCTCGCCGACAACTGCCCAACGGCCCTTCGAGATGCAGATCCTTCATCATTCTGCGGCCATGGATCAGCAGAGCTGTGTCGCGGGTCAGCCACCGTCGTTCCCTTCGGAAAAGCGGCCATAATCGTAACGCCCGCGGACGCGACGAGTGTCTTGCCGAGAAACCAGATATCCCGGCCGAGACGGTATTGTAGCAGGCGCACTTCCTGGGCAAGGCGGCGTCCGATCTCCGCGTCCCCGCCGTCAGTGTATAATTCCACGAGGATTGAGCCTTCAACCTCCAGCACCGGAAGGAGCTGATCAAAAAAGCTGGCGACCATGGGATGTCCGACCGAGCCGGACAGGCGAACGGTCGGGCGGGCTAGGCGGGATCGGATAAGCAGCTTCGAAGTCGGTCATTTCTGTGATCCTTTCACTCATGTGGCTGCTCCGCAGTGTTTGCAGCTTTCCCGCGCTCTGATCGAGCCAAAAAAGAGCACCAGCGCGAAGCAATCGGCCTGTTAAACTGCGAGATCTATTGTTTCGAGCCGGTCTGGTCTTGCCGCGCCGGATCTTTCCGGCAAATCCATAAGGCGCCGGAGCGCGTCACGGCCGCGCGACAGGCGTGAGCGCACAGTGCCCACCGGCAGCCCTAAGATTTGTGCAGCTTCCTGATATGACATCTCTTCCAGACCCACCAGAAGGATGACCTCGCGTTGCTCATCGGGCAGACAGGCCAGCGCGCGCTCTAGTTCGCGCAATTGTCGGGAAGCAGTAGGGTCCGAGGCGGCAACGAGCGAGGACGACATATCCTCGATGTCGAGCATGGCGTCCTGTCGCATGACGCTGCGAACCATGTTGACGTGATGATTGTGCATGATCGTAAAGAGCCATGCCCTGATGTCGGTGCCTGGCTGCCACAAATGAGACTTTCTAATCGCTCGCAACAGCGTCTCCTGGACCAGGTCATCGGCCCGATCGGGATTGCGGGTCAGCGCCCTTGCATAGCGGCGCAGCCGCGGTATTTCGTGCTCGATCGGGTTATGAAAGCTAGACATGTGCGATCCTCCCAAAATTATCTTCAATGGCTTGGGTACCCGGTGCGCGCCCCCGTAGCTTCCGGGACAGAACCAATCCAGTAAGGCCCGCAGCAATGGCGCAGAGTGCGTCGTTCCCCGCGACCAGCAGCACATCAACCAGCATCTCTGCCGCGATCAGCACGAAGAACGCGACGACAGAGCTGAACAGAATTACAACTGTCACGATCCCTCCGCCGGCATATCTCCGGACGGAGTTGACCTGTTTGCCGGGATTCATCCGATAGGCTCCTCACCTGGGCGGGCCGGGTTGATGGATCCCGCCTGCTAGTGGTAGGTGGCCGGGGCCTTTCCGCCGATCTTGATAGTTTCGGCCATTTTCTTGATAAAGGCGGTTGAGGTCCGGCTATGAGCGGCATTCCCCAAAGCGAAATCCCGCAGATCCCTTTTCTGTGGACCCACGGCGTCGCCGCCCGCGAAACCCTGCATTACCTGCCCGATTTGATAGAGCCAACCCGCAGTGCCGGGATCCCGTGGACTGAGGCGCATCGCCTGCTGGACGGAAGCAGCTGTGCGCTCGGGATGCCCGGCCTTGGCATACAGCCTTCCGAGCCATCCGTAGGCAGTGGCGAGATTGGGATCAAGCGCTATGGCAGCCTCCGCCGCATCGATGGCCTCGTCGAGCCTGCCGCGATAGTCGAGCTCATTGCAGTAGGCGAGAAGACGGGAATTCACCAGAAATGCTCGGGTATTCCGCGGCTCGATCGCCAACGCACGGCTCACGGCATCTGTCGCTCGCCGTTTCCATTCATGATCATGATCCCAGAATAGGTTAAGATCGAAGCGACGGAGGCGGCCTGCAACCACCTGCGGGAGATCAACCCCGAAATTACACAGAGCCCGTGCAGACGTGTTGCGCCGCCGGAAATCCAACAATCGCCGACCGAACCGCCTCCGCCCCCGAACCCGGCGCAGCAAACGCCAACTCAACGATAGCCCGCGGCGGTTACAGCATAGGGAGGGTGGATATGAGCCAGTTCCGTGACGATCGTGTGGAGGTGGATGCCGGCAGGGAATGGTCGGTCGCGGAGCTGAACCAACTGGGCAACATGCTCGTGCGCAGCCTCTCGATAGAGGAGATCGCACGTCGTCTGCGCCGGGATCACGGCGAGGTCCGGGATAAGGTTGCGGAGATCGGCCGGGCCTGTCGTGCGTCAGCCCGCCAACCCTGAGCCCGCAAGAGTTTTGAGATCGTAAAATCCCCCGGCGGGGTCGAACGGATTGACTATGCCGGCGGTTGCGAAACCGTAACTATAGAGCCGGGCCTCGGGCAGCCGGCTCAGAACCCGAGTGGTCCGCTCGCCGAAAGGGCGATGGTTGGTATGCTATCGGCGGCCTACGACGGCGGCGGCTACCCGTGGCTTGGACCATAACCCGACCGAGCCAGCAAAGGAGGATGGGAGCGAGCCCTACAGCCCCGACCATCAGCCAAGACACCGCGATCCAAAAGCATATAGAGGAGGTGCGGTGGCTCTGAACTCTCACAACTGTCCACAACAGCGGAACCGATGGTTCGCAGACTCTCCGCTGGAGGGGAGAGTCCACTGCGAACTCGTCTCTGAAATTATGCGCCGATTCCGGTAGGGTTATGGATGATTCCGGGATCGTAAAACGCTGTTTCGCGCTCGAATTTCGCCGGAAATTGTCCTCTTTGCCCTGGCAGCCGGCTCCGCACTCCGACAATTAAGCCCCTGTGATTATGTGCGTTTTTGGCGATGGGCGCCGAGTGCGTCGGTGAATTTACCGTCTATAAAAAGGGCTGGCTCGCCACACTACATCGTAATCCGGTCAAAAACTTCATTTTGTTCAGCTACTTACCGACCCAAAGCGCATAAACCAATTTACCGTGATCTCGGCACTCTTGTCCACTCTAAATATTTGCATCCCTCGGTGCAACATATCGCTCTGATTGTGGGCGCTGGGTCGCGCTCGTCATCCTCAGGGTCCACGGGAGAACAACAAAGCGGAGCACCCGATGCTTCCAGCGGTGACGGCATGATTATTACAAAACCGGGCTGAACCGAGACGTCCGCTCCGACGCCCCTATCCCTCGCAAGCAACAGACCGAGGCTCGAAACCCTGTCCTCTCTCTCCGGAACCGGAAGTTCGAATCCATCTCCCTCCAGCAGACAGTCCGTCTCTCGCCCGCATCCGCTATCGAGCGTCGAGAAGCCCGGCTTTCCGCGCGGGTGTGCGCGGCCGGCTTGGCGACCGAGTTGGCAGAGACGCGCAGGGTGTTTCGATATCGCGCCAACCGGCGGCAATATCTCTGTCGGACCATATTCCAGTACCGCAGTGCCGCTGATGGGGTCGGCGCGAATGCCACGCGGGTCGCAACGAAGTTGGCCCTTTTTCGAGCTGCAATGTGCGGTGCTTTTTGAATTTCGAATTGGGCTCAAGCAAAGCCGAGCGCGGTCCGCTGATCGTGCCAGGCAAGCGGCAGACGGGAGTGCTCGAGGAGCTTCTCCGCGGTCAAATCGCGCGGCTGCCGCCCATCGAGGATCGCTTGGATGATATCCGGCGCGACATAGCTGAGGCGGACGAGACGAGTGAAATAGGACCGGCCGACACCTTCCCGATGGGCGAGTGCAGCAAAGGGGATGCCTTCGCCCTCGGCGAGTGTCGCGTTGAACCGGCGCGCCCTGAGGAGCAGCCTGATCAATCGAGCGTCAGGTTTCGCGGCAAGCGGATCGGTGCCTTCGATCACCATTTTGATCTCCCGCCCGGCACGGCGCAGCCTTACCGGCACCGACAGGATCTCAGTTTCGTCGTCGGTCGCGCCCTGTAATGGTGTTGCAGCAGCATCGAGTAGCGCGCTGAGCCGAGACGGGCGGAAACGGATGTCGATCTGGTCGACGCTCACCTCGATCCGTTCGATCAGGGCAGTGAGAACAACGCGCTTGCGTGCCATTGGCAACTCGGGCCAACGCTTACCGATCTCTGCGGTCCGCGCGACAAGCCGCTGCTGAATTGATGCGTCCGGGAGCTGTGCCGAAGTCGATTTGTAGATGCTGCCGGGATCGAGAAGCCATCGGTGCACTCGGTCGCTCACGAGCTGTTCGATCTCCGTCGCCGGAATCCGTAGCCCGGCGGAGTTGTCGGTCCGATCTTTCGTGATCAGCGAGCGGGAGACATAGTAGCGGTAACGCGTGCCCTTCTTGACGGCATGGCTCGGTGTCATCCGGTTCCCGTCGCCATCAAACAGCATGCTGGCGAGGAGGCTCGGCTGCCGAGTTTTTCCGCAATCGTTGTGCTGGGCGGCGTTGCCGGCAAGCTGCGCCTGGACCGCATCCCACAGCGGTTGATCGATGATCGGCTCATGTTCGCCAAGATAAGATTGTTGGTTGTGAACGATCTCGCCCCGGTAAATGCGATTCTGCAGCATCAGATAGAGCGCACCGCGGGCAAATGGCTTGCCACCCGAGATCCCGCCCGAGGCGCTCGTCCGCAACTTGCTCTGGATGCTCCGGGCCTCCAGCTCGTCTCTCAACCACCGGACCGAGCCGAGTTCGGCATAGCGGCGAAAAATGAAGCGCACGATTTCCGCCTCGCTTTCGACGATGACGAGCTTGCGGTCCTGCGCCTGATAGCCGAGCGGCTGCACGCCGCCCATCCACATCCCCTTCTTCTTCGAGGCGGCGATCTTGTCGCGAATGCGCTCGCCGATGACCTCGCGCTCGAACTGCGCGAAGGACAACAGCACGTTGAGGGTCAAGCGCCCCATCGAGGTCGTCGTGTTGAACTGCTGCGTGACCGAAACGAAGGACGCGCCCCGCGTGTCGAGGATCTCGACAATCTTGGCAAAATCGGCGAGCGAGCGGGTCAGCCGGTCGATCTTGTAGACGACAATGGTGTCGACCCGCCCCGCCTTGACATCGGCGAGCAGCTGCTGCAGAGCGGGCCGATCCATCGTCGCGCCGGAGAACCCGCCGTCATTATAAGCCGCGCGCTGGCACACCCAGCCTTCGTGCCGCTGGCTGTCGATGAAGGCCTCGCAGGCTTCGCGCTGCGCCTGCAGCGAATTGAACTCCTGTTCGAGCCCCTCCTCGGACGACTTGCGGGTGTAGATCGCACAGCGCACGGCTCCGTTCCGCCGCGTTGTGGTTGGTGGCTTTTTCATTGGCTGGCCTCGGTGACTAGAATGTACGCGCGCGTTTGGTGAGACCAAAGAACCGCGGGCCCGACCAATGCGCCCCGGTGATCCGCTCGGCAATCACGGTCAACGACCGATAGCGCTGGCCCTCGTATTCGAACCCGTCCTCGCGCGCGAGGACGGTATGCGTGTGTCCGCGCCACTGTCGCACCAAGGTCGCGCCGGTCTTCAGCACTCCGCCGGGGTCGAAAGAACGAGCGCCTTTCTCGAACTCTGCCGCCAAAGTCCGAAGGCGGCGTTGCAAGGCACGGCTCGGGCCCCCATGGGCGCGCTGTTGCAGCTTATCGGCAAGCCCCCTGATGATCAGATCGCGACTGAGGCCCAGGGGTGGTCCGGTGTGATGCCATGTCCGCCAGGCACGCCGCAGCTCCTGTGTCGACCGATCGACCAATCCGGCGATTTCGCCATCAAGCCCGGCCAGGTCCGGGCCTCGCAGACGGTCGTTTCGGCCGCCGTTTGGACCTAGACCAGAGGACGGCTCGCCAGGGTGCTGGCGAGCCGATGCAACGTGGACAGGAGGTCTCATAGGTTGGCCGGCTCGGCGATGCGGTAGACCCGGCCACGCTCCTCCTTGGCCGAGGCAAGAGTGAGCCCGAGCTTTTTCTTCAAAGTTCCCGAGAAGACGCCGCGAACGGTATGACGCTGCCAGCCGGTCACGCTCGCCACCTCGTCGACCGTGGCACCCTCGTGCTGACGCAGCATCGCAATCACCACGTCCTGCTTCGAGGGGCGCTTCGAGTGAGATTGCGGCTCCGGATCCGGCAACAGTTCGATTGCCGACCACAGCTGATCGATCAGCGCGTCGCGGTCGCCAACCTTCTTCCGCTTTTCGACACCGGGCAGAGCGTTCCACAGCGCCAGCAACCGCTTGCCGCTGAGCGGGGCAGCGTGCAGCTCCTCGTTCGATGCAACGGCAATCTCGCCGTCATTGACTGCCGTCGGCGCCTCGCGGCACAGCGTGATTCCGTCGTTGCCGATGATATATACGCGCATGAGTGGGTGCTCCTGATTGACCCGGCGGCAGTTCCGCCGTGAGCCCACTCACGCTCTCTTGGCCGACCAAAGCCACTCTATTCCCGATAATGTTATGGCGTTGTTTGGCCTGATCGGAGCATGGAATTACTCGGCCGAGACCGCACGCTCTGCGGCAGGTGGTTCGCCGCGCAGCGGTTTTGAAAGCGCGCCTGAATAAAGTGTGGAACGACAAGATCGAGTTCATCAATCTCCACCTGCCAAATCCTCGAAAGGTCCCGATCGGGCCAAACGCCGTAATCGTCGACGACATTGGTTTCACCAGGCGCACCTGACCGGGGACGTTCGTCCCGCCCCGGGGAACGCCGTCAGGGCTACGAGTTCCGCAGGCTAGGGCGCCGGCGAGGCTCCGTGAGCCAGGTGTCGATCCTATGGGCGTTATCTCGTCGCTTTGTAGAACGATCGGTGCGTTGAGGTAGTCGCGCGCCGAGCCGGCTAGCAGGGGTGGTATCCTCCTGCCGTGGGTGGCGCGGTGGTCCGGTGCAGAGAAGTCCTTGGCACGCCTATAGGGCTGCCCCCTCTCAAGCTTAAGTTGACAATGCCCCTCGGAGAAAGGGGCCAAGAAGGTCGAACTCGACCGAGTTAAGTTGACAATCCCGATCGGCGAGAACCCGCCCGCCATCAGTCTGTCTGTCTGTGACCCAACCCGCGCCGATGCTGCCCAGCCAAACCATGTAGACGATCCCGAAGAAGCCGAGGATCAGGCCCCAGGTGACCCGGAAGTCGAAGCCGATCACAACGCGCCGAAATCATTCATGCTGCCCGCGGGCAGCGGCACCGCACGAGGTGTCCTTCTGCGGCAATTGCATGACCCGGGTCTGGAGCAAATACCATGCGGCGCCCGGCGACACGTTGCTCGTCCGCGCCGGGACCCTCGACCATCCGGAACGGGTCCAACCGGACGTCCACATCTTCACGCGCAGCAAATTGCCCTGGCTGCAACTGCCGCCGGACAAGCCGACCTTCGAGGCCTTCTACAAGATCCCGGAGGTCTGGCCGGCCGCCAGCCAGGAACGGCTGCGCCGCAACATAGCCGGCGAGAACTGACCGTGCCCGCGGCCTAATTGGCGAGCGGGTCCGGGCGCAGTTGGAACCGTACGACCTTGGGCAGGGTGCCCTTGCCGTTCTCCAGGTGGAACATCGTGCGGGTCGCGTAGGTCGTCCACAATGCCCGGCCCTTCCAGCCGGCATTGGGGTCGTCGATGCGCCCGTCCGCCCCCTTCGTGAAATAGTCGTTCACATAGGGGACGCGCAGCACCACGAACTTCCCGCCAACGAGGGCCAGCAAGGCACTGTTGAGGTTGCCGGTGGCGATCGGCACGTCCTTGCCCAGTCCCAATGTGTTTTGCTGATCGACCCAGACGTAATAGCTCGACTCGGCGCTGCCGGGATCGCTGACCCCTTTGAACTGCGGTCCGGGGAAGGGGTAGAGGGTCCAGCCCTCGGGACAATGCTTGCCGGTCGCGGTCGGGCCATTCAAGACCTTGCATTTGCTGCGGTCGAAGCTCGCCAGGTGGCCGCTCGCCAGCGAGGCCCAGAAGACGCCCTTCGTGTTGATGTCGCCGCCGCGCGGTCCATAGCCGGGCAATGGCGGCTCATAGATTTCGGTCAGCGCCGTGTGGGTCGGATCGGGCCCTGGGTTCACGCGAACCACATAGCCGGGATATCCCAGCGAAGTACCCCAGATCGTCCCGTCGGCCGGGTTCACCGACACCGAATAGAGGCCGGTGACGACGCGCTTGTCCTTTGTCGGGTCGACCGGCTGGTCGGGCTGGACGTAGTCGTCCCGCTTGCCGTTCCCGTTGGTGTCGAGCACGAACGGGCTCCAGCCCTGCGATTTCTGCTCGTCGCCGGTCTCCTCGAACATCTTGCGATCGAGCCAACCCACCACCGGCGTCTGCGGACCGCCGGCACTGGTCCACAGCGTCTGATTGACGTCGGTCGCGAAGTTCAAATGGTGCGTCGGGAAGCAGGTGCTGATCAGTGTAAATTTGCCGCTCGCTGGGTCATACATCGACAGGTGGCGATTGGATTCCTGCAGCGGGAAGACCTGCGCCGACGGATGGCTCGATCCCTGCTTGCAGAAATCAGGGTTTGCCGGGGCGCGCACCCTGGCGGTGAACCAGACCCGCCCCTTCTCGTCCATCATCGGGTTGTGCGTGGTGCTCTGGCTGTCCCAAATCGGGTCGGCTCCCCAATAGGGCGACGGCTCCATCGGCGCGGTCTTCGAGGTCGGCGTGTTAGGGTCGCGCACCGGGTGTTTGATCTCGCTGACGGTATTGTGCGCCGGATCGAGGACAGGAAGATAATCGGTGCTGTCCTCGGTCGAGCCGTAAAGCTTGCCGTTGGCGTTGACGGTCGGATTGCGGCGATCGGTTGGAGTGAGGTCGTGCATATATGCCGTCTCGCGGCTCCAGTCCCACAATGTCAGCACGATGTTGCCCTCGATGCCCTGCGGTCGCGGGGGTTGCGCAAAGGGCAGCTCGCCTTTGGCAACCCGATCGGTCCAGTCGCCGAAGTATTGGAATGCCAGCTGCGGGTCGAGGCGGCTGATCGTATTGACCATGCTGTTCTCTGCCTGTCCCGACTGAATGCGCCGCGCCCAGGCTTCCGCGGAGTTATCGAAATGGCCGAGCGCGGCTGGGATGGCGCGGGTCCCGGGCGTGCCGATCCCGTGACAGGCGATGCAACCAGTAGTCTTGATGATGTTCAACCAGGCCTGGTGACTTTTGATGTTCTCCGGCATGTTCTCGTCACGGTTCGGGCCGGAAAAGTTGCTCTCGTCCGGAATGTTCAGCATCGAATACCAGTAGACCGCCGGATAATATTGCGCAGCGGCCGCCGCATCCGGTGCCGAGACCGCCTGCAAATCGACGATCTTCCCCGGCGTCGCGATGACCCTGGGCGCAGCGCCGCGCTCGGTGCATCTCTCTTAGTGCTGACGGTGGCGATCGTCCTTGACCGGCGCCTGTATCGCCCCGGCAAACGCAATTACATCCCAGTGACGATCATCGCGCTCGCCGCGACCTAGCTTGCTTGCAAGATGCGCGCTGCTGAAGCGCAGTCACGAGTAACGGAATAGACGTTGCCCCTGGTGACGGTCCAGATGGGATCGGTGGCACTCAAGGCTCGATCCGCGCTGTCTCCCGGCAGAAGAGAAATAATTATGCCCCGCAACCCCGCAAGCACCAGTCGGGTAGGCGGGGGGGGGTGGCCTCGGGTTCTGACTATTCGACGATGACCTGCCCGTACATCCACGGGTGAGGTGTACATATGTAGTAGTAGGTGCCCGGCTCAGAGAAGGTGATGGCCTTCGACTCCCCCTTCTCCAATGCGCCGGTATCCCATTTGCCCTTTTCGAACGCCGTTGCCGTGTGCTGGACATCACCGACATTGGTGAAGGTCACCGTGGTTCCCGCCTTTACCCGAATGCGGCCGGGCCAATAGGCGTATTCGACGTTGTTGTCGCCGATCTTGATCGTGTCGACCCCGTCCGCAACCGGACCTGTGGGCCCGGCAATGCTCTGCGGCACGGGAGGCGGCCACAGCGGACCCAATTGCCCTTTCAGTGAAAATACCCACACCGCGTCGCCGTTTGCACTGAGCATCCCCTGATTGCCGCCGGTCGCAATCGCGACATACTCTTCCCCGTTTACCTCGTAGACCGCAGGAGGGGCATCGGCCCCGAACCCGGTTTGGAACCGCCACAACTCCTCACCGGTCTTGGCATTGATTGCCAGAAAATTGCCGTCGGGCTCGCCGCGGAAGACGAGACCGCCGGCCGTATTCGTCGACCCGCCTCCTTGACCGACGCGATAGGGCGCCTTGTTCTGCCAGACAATCTTGTTGGTGTTGCCGCCGATTGCGGTAAAGGTACCGCTCATCGCTGAGCCGATCGGCGCCGCCTGAGTCCCGCCGGTGTAGCGCAACCCAAGCTTGTACGTATCGCCGTAGCGGGCAAAGGCGCTGGTTCGGATCGTGCCCGAGACGTAGAAGCTGCCGGTTTCCGGATTGTAGGACATCGGCGCCCAGTTGGTGCCGCCGATCCCTGAGGGCTGGATCAGCACCGGTTCTTCCCAGAACGCCTCGAAGATGCAGCCGGCCTTTTCGTAACCGCTAGCAGGCATGGGCTCGGCACATTGCGGCACAATCGCGTCGCCGAGCGGGAACGGCTGCGTCTTCGCCGTCTTCTGCCGCGGCTCCTGCGGCACCGCGCGCTCCTCGACACCGATCAGCGGTTTGCCGTTGGTCCGGTCGAGGATGTAGACCCACCCGGTGCGGCCGGCCTGGGCGATGCCCTTGCGCGGCTGGCCATTGATCACGGTATCGAAAAGGACGACCGGGCTCGCCGCGTCGTAATCCCAGATGTCGTGGTGAACCTCCTGGAAATGCCAAGCATACTTGCCGGTCTTGGCGTTCACCGCGAGGACCGAGGCGCAGAACAAATTGTCGCCCTCACGCATTGAGCCGTCGTAATCCGGCCCGCAATTGCCAACGGCGAAGTAGACCAGACCGAGCTCCGGGTCGAGCGCTGGGGTATTCCAAATCGACGCCCCGCCGCGCATCGCGTGATCGGTCCCCGCCGGCCAGGTATCGCTGCCGACCTCACCCGGGGCCGGTAGCGTGTAGGCCCGCCAGAGGATCTTGCCAGTCTTGGCGTCGAGCGCAGTCAGACGCCCGCGTATGCCGAATTCACCACCGGTGATGCCGCTATAGACGATCCCATCGAAATAGAGCGGCGCGTTGGTGATCCCGTAACCATTGTGCCAGTCCTCGACCGGGGTCCGCCACACCTCCTTGCCGGTCTTCATGTCGAGCGCGACGACATTTGCGTCCATCTGGCCGATGAACAGCATCCCTTCGCCCATCGCCAGCCCACGGTTGAGCCAGCCGCAGCAGACGGTCGAGATCTGTTGGCCGATGCCTGACCAGTGCTCCCACAAGATCTCACCGGTCTTGGCATTGAGCGCGAAGACATCGTCGTTGCCGGTGCTGATATACATGATCCCGTCTTTGACGAGCGGCGTCGCCTCGAACGAATACTTGCCGCCAAGCCCGGAACCCTTGAGGCGGGTCATCCAGGCGCCCTTCAGCTGTTTGACATTGGTGGTGTCGATCTGCTTCAGCGTGGAATAACGCTCATTTGTTAGGTTGCCGCCATTCGTCACCCAGTCCTTGCCGACCGGGCTCTGCACGAGTTTGTCGATTTCGGGATCGGCCGCCCAAACCGCGTCCGCCTCCGCGATGAGCACGCCGAGAGCTGCCGATAGGACGATTCGCAGTCCGCACCGCATCGCTTCCTCCCCTTTTCACCGGCCCGTTACCGGTCCGCTCCGTTAATCTTAAATCAGATCCTCGACCGTTTGCCAACCAGCCTGATACTGCAATGGAAACATTAGAAACCGCCTCGGCCGTGATCGTCGCGCCGCTTCCGGTATCCTCAAAATCGTCCTCTCGCCCGGTGCCTGACGACAAGCGCCGTCGCCGACGCCTTCATCCCGCGTTGCAGGTTGTCAGCGCCGTTTCCAATTTGCTGGAGAACACGCCGCTGGAGAAGGCGATGCACGACAATCTGCTGCGCCTCGGCCCGCCGCCGTTCAGACCGTGATTTCGCCCGCAAGATCCAGGCGACGCTGACCGAGGAGGACATCGAATCCGCGTTCCGCCGCGCCGGCATGCCGATCAAGGACGTGCCGCTGTGCGACGAGATCGTGCCGCTCGACGCCAAGAGTGCGCCGATGATTCCCGTCCCTCGCGCGCGCAGACTGCGCGCGCGCGATAGGTGGGAAGTTGAGCTTTTCGGGGAATTCCGGCCGTTCGCTGCGCCCCGACCGAACGGGTCAAATTGACCCACTTGAGCCGATCCCTGCCGCGGGATTAAGTTCGGCTCTATGATCCGGAATCAGCCGCCCAAGCCCACAACAGCGGGCGTGTACCTTCGCGGCACAAGCAAGGCAGCGAGTTTCAGCGTTGGGCCGCCGTCAACCGCCGGCTTCGGCTCCGAGGGTTGGCTATTCTCTCCCGTGCGGGGCTGCGGCCTGCCGGGGCAAAACCGCGTGACACCCGGAGCCGGGGCCGAATAGTCTAGCGCCACAGCCGGGGAACCGCCCGCCTGAATGACTACTTCGGGGAGGAGCCTACGCCATGCGCACGCGCATTTTGACCCTGGCATTGGTGATCTTACTGATTGGCATCGCCGGCCCAGCGCCGGCGCAAGCGCCAGCCCAGCCGACCAACGCGGGACCGGTGCAGCCCTGGGGGCTGCCGCCGCTGCCGGCAGGGGTCGGCCCGGTCGAGAAATTCGCCGACATTCACGATACGCCGCAGGGCCAGTTCCTGGAGGGGGGCTCGTTCGATACCCAAGGTAACCTCTGGTTTGTCGGCATTGGCAGCGGCTGGATCTCCTATCTGCAGCCCGACGGTAAGCTGGTGCCAGTGGTCAACTGCAACCCGCCGGCGGAGATCGGCCAAACCTGCGAGCCGCAAGGCACCCGCTTTAAGGATGGCAAGCTCTACCTGACGACGCGTCATCGCGGCATCCTCGTCTACGATCCGCAGACCAAGGAACTGAAGACCCTCGTGTACACCTGGCGAAACCAGCTATTCAAAGGGCCGAACGACCTCGATTTCGACACCGAGGGCAACCTGTATTTCACCGACCCGTGGGCGACCGGTCCGGGACCGAACGCCTCCGATCGAACCGGCGCCGTCTACCAGTATTCAAAGGACGGGATGCTGCGGAAGATCATGGACGACCTGCAGTTTCCGAATGGCATCGCAGTCTCGCCCGATAACAACACGCTAGCGATCGGCGACTGCACCGCCGGGCGGATGCTATACGCGGCGTTTGCGGCTGGGCCGTCGATGGGCGTGCCGGGCGGGTTCACCGATCCGCAGCGCCTGACATTCACCGGCGTCAAGGCCGGGACCTACTTTCCCGGTAACGGCTGCCCCGACGGCATCCATTACGACGTGAAGGGGAATTTGTGGGCCGCATCGGCTCGGCTCGGCGGGATGCTGCAGATCGACCCGCGCGGCATCATTCTCGGCTTTGTGCCAATCCCAAACAGCGACCTGGCAACGACCAACTTCGCCTTTGGCGGGCCCGACAACCAGTACATTTACTTCGAGGGGGCGATCAGCGGCACGTTCTGGAAATTCAAGGCGCCGTATCCCGGCCTGATCGGTCCGGGCGGCGTGCGCCTCCCGGCCCAGTAGTAAGCAATCGCTTCTAGGTCCCTGCGGAAGCGGGGACCCATTGCACCGACACCGATGTCGGCGGCGCGCAAGCTGCGGGAGGGATCCCTGGTAAAAGGGTGCCACAGTGGCAGATCTGCTGATCGAACAGCCGACCAAATTCCAATTGGTTATCGACGGTGCGGACAGCCCAAGCCATCGGGTTGACGGTCCCCCAATCGGTTCTCACCGCGCCACGAGTGAGACAGCGGCTTGCGGTGTTGTGCTACCGAGCGAACGGCAAAAATCCACCCACCCGAGACCTTCGGGCGCGGGTCCGGCAACGGCTGCAATGGGGGTGCGCCGTGACAAGGTGGCGCTTTCCAGTGGGTGCAAGTCCCACCCGGCGATTCGCTCCAGCCGGAAGCAATCGGAGCAGTCATGGAGGCAACGAAATGGCTGAAGCCTTCGATTAGCGTGTCACGAATTGGTGACAGCGCGAGTGTGCAGGCCGCAACGCGAGTGAACGCCGAGCAAGCCTCGAAAATGTCGATGTGCAGGCCGACCCGGCGCCCCTTCCGGGGAAGGCTGACACGGCTGGGTGAGATGAGCGAGGAATACGCCCAACCGCTGCACCGGGGTAGTGGCGGCAGCATGTACACAAGGAAAGCGCGCGCAACACGGGAAGCCCCAATGCGTGATCAGGGATGATCAACCGGACGCCCGCGAGGGACAGGTCGGGCGCACTGGGGTGGCGGAGAGGCTCGTAGTACCGCTGAAACCGGGTAATGCCGGGGGAGGGAAGGGGCCTCAGTTCAAGACCGACGCAAGACGTGGTGAGGGACCTGGAGATTGGGCGACCTAGCAACTCCGAAAAGTGTTCAGAAACTGCGCAGACAGCGTTACACGCGAAAGCTAAGGCCGAGGCCGGCTATCGCTTCTACGCTCTGTACGACAAGATCAGCCGCGACGATATTCTGGCGCATGCCTATGCCCAGTGCCGCTCGAACAAGAGCTTGCCCCTGCGCAGGCAGGGGGCGCACCGGGCATCGATGGCCAGGATTTCGCGGACATCGAGGCGTATGGGATCAAGCGATGGCTGGCGGAACTGGCGATTGCCCTCAGGCAGGAGACTTACCGGCCCGGAGAGTGTTTATACCGAAAGCCAACGGCAAACTCCGACCGCTGGGCATCTCGAGCGTGCGGGATCGGGTCTGCATGACAGCCACGATGCTGGTGCTGGTGCCGATTTTCGAAGCCGATCTGCCGCCGGAAATCTACGCCTACCGCGCCGGGCGAAACGCCCAGCAAGCAGTCGTAGAGGTGGAGGAGGTGCTGTTCCGGGGTCACCCGGACGTCGTCGACGCGGATCTCGCGGACTACTTCGGGAGCATTTCGCATGCCGACCTGCTAAAGTCGGTGTCACCTACTGTTTCAGCGAACTGCGGTTTTGCGGTTTGACGGAAGGATCGAGTTGTCCAATCGCGGAGCGCTGGCTGAGCGCCGTGGGAAGCGCTCGTTCCCTAATGATCTACTACGGCAACCCGATGCGGCGGCGGCGCATGGACCGGCTCTATTCCGAGTTTGTGCGAGAGGGTGACCTCGTCTTCGACATCGGAAGCCATGTCGGCGACCGGATAGGGTCATTTCGCCGCCTCGGCTGCCGGGTCGTTGCGGTCGAGCCGCAGCCAAGGCTGATCAGCATATTGCGACGCTTCTACGGTCGTGATCCGAACGTCGCAATTGAACCCGTGGCGATTGCCGCGGCTCCCGCAAGCGTCGAGCTCTTCGTCAACCTGGCCAATGCGAGCTTGACCACCGCATCTTCAGACTTTGTCGCCGCAGCGTCGGCGGCGCCGGGCTGGTGTGGCGAGCGTTGGCCCGGCCGATGCGTTGCTCTGGCAATCACCTTTGACCAGCTGATCGAACGTTATGGCGAGCCGATTTTTGCCAAAGTCGATGTCGAAGGTTTCGAGGCTGAGGCGCTCGCAGGACTTTCGCGACCGATCGAGGCATTCTCCTTCGAATTCACAACGATCCTGCGCCGAGTTGCGATCGACTGCGTGACCCGCTGTCGGGCGCTTGGCGCGTACCGTTACAATGCCGCTCTGGGCGAGACCCAACGCCTAGCCTTCACACAATGGGTCGATGCTGATGCAATAGAGCGATGGCTCCGGGTGCTGCCGGACAGCGCGAATTCCGGCGACATTTATGCTCGCCTGCGGGTACCCGGTAATCCGCGTGCAACCTCGCACATGGTCAGCCAAACTGGTCCTGATTTTGCCGCGCCGCTTCTTGGTCGGCGCTCTTAAAACTCGGCGCTGGGAAGGGATCGATTCGAACCGCCATCCGTACCTCGGGGTCGCACCCCGATCCCTCGGTTTGGAACCTCCTTCAGAAACGGGACAGATCGTCTGCTGCCAAACCCAGACGCTCCATCCGGTACGGACCCTGGCAATACTCTGAGTTGACAGGTCTTCGAAAAGGAAATAGCGTAAACTAGTAAATCCAGATCGGGGAAACGGCCATGAAGTGGAAAACTCCTGTTATCGTCGAGATCGCCCTAGGGCTGGAAATCAACGCCTACGCGTGCGCTGAAGTCAAATAGGCTCGCCGGGCGTTCCTGCGCTAGTCGAGCTCGTTGCGGCGGCCATCGCTGAAAGGCGGCACCGCCGTAAATGCCGCCCATTCGAAGGCGGGATAGATCCCTCAGATCAGCAATCATCGAGGGGAGGATCTGATGCCAAAAGCCGCGACCGCTTTGCTGTCGGTTCTGGTTGTTGCGTTATGGGTGGGCCCAGCCAGGCCGGCCATGACCGACAAGGACAAGGCCGAGCTTGCAACCGCAGTATCCAGCGCTAAAGTGACGCTGGAGCAGGGCTTAATGGTGAGCAAGAAGAACGGCAAGCCGGTTTCCGCCAAGTTCGAAATCGAGAACGGGAAACCGCAGCTATCCGTGTATATCGTCAAGGAAGGCAGTAAATACAGTGAGGTGATTGTAGACCACACGTCGGGAGAGATCGCGAAAGCCGAGCCGATAACCAGCGGCGATGATCTAGCTGACGCGAAAAAGCAGAATGACGGTTTGTTCCGCGCCACGCGTGAAATCAGAGAAGCCGTCAAGGAAGCCAAGCGCGACAATCCCGGCTACTTGGCGGTGAGCGTATCGCCCGAAATGAAGGATGGCCATTCCTTGGCTAATGTAATGTTGGTCAAGGATAATGATTGGAAGACAGCGGTCATCGACCTCACGGTCTACAGGACGCTGATCAAAGAATAGCACGAATACGCGGGCCTGAATAGGTAATGACAAGAGTTGCGGCCATCATTGTAACCCTCGCAATCGGATCGGCGCTCGCGTCCTCGGTCGCAGCGCAGACCCCGGCCGCCGGCGATATCGGTCTGGGTAAGCGACTCTACCAGGACAAGGCGACCTGCGGCTTCTGCCACGGCTGGTCCGGCGACGGCGCCGGCGACCCGCAATCGCCGGGCAAGGCAGCCAATCTGCGCGAGACCAAGCTCGACCACGACCAGCTGGTCGAAATTATCCGTTGCGGCGTGCCCGGCGGCACCGCGATGCCGCATTTCGACAAGTTCGCCTGGACCAAGGGCGAGGAATGCTTCGGGATGACCGAAGCTGAGGTCGGCGACAAGAAGCCGCCAAACCCGACTGCGGGCCTGCAGAAGCGCGAGATCGAAGCGATCGTCGCCTATCTCGAGGCCAAAGTCGTCGGCAAAGGTCCGCCGACGGTCGCGGATTGCGAGGAATATTTCGGTCCGGGGAGCCAGCGCTGCAAGGAAATGGCCGCCGGCAGGAAACAGTAGCTCATCCATTGAAGGTAAGGGAGGGAAAATTGCCGAACCTCTTCGACGGGACGTCCGCATCATTGCGGCCATCGAAACGTACAACGGGCGGGCTCTTTTCAGTGGCCGCCGGCGGCATAATTGCCGCGCTGTTGTCGTCTCCGCTGACTGCTGCGGAAGTGACATTCGATCGGCTGAAAAATGCCGAGAGCGAGCCGGGCAATTGGCTCACCAATCACAAGACCTACGACGCCAAGCGGTTCTCGCCGCTCGATCAGATCAACCAGTCGAACATCAAGAACCTGCACGTCGCGTTTGTCGTGCAGTTGGGCGGAACCGAGCCCGGCGGCGACAAGCCGCACGCGCGTGAGCAGTCAACCCCGCTGGCCGAGGACGGCTTCCTCTACATGACCGACGGCTGGGACGACGTTTACAAGATCGACGTGCGCGACGGAAAGAAGGGGCGCATTGTCTGGAAGATGGATCCCGCGGTCGACAAGTCGACCGTGTGGTTGCCGTCGAATTGCGGGGTCGCCCTCTATGGCAACCAGGTCATCGTGCTCACGACCGACGGCCGGGTCATTACGATGGACAAGGACACCGGTAAGGTCTTGTCGGACAATAATTATCAGGTCGCCAATACCGACGTCTTCACCAGCGCGCCGCTGATTATAAAGGACATGATTATCGTCCCCGGGTCGGGCGCGGATATCGGCGGACGCTGTTGGCTGGCGGCGCTCGACGCCAAGACCGGGAAGGTGCTGTGGCGGACCTATGCGATACCGGGGCCAGGCGAACCCGGCAACGAAACCTGGGCGGACGACCACGACGCCTGGAAGACCGGGGGCGGTGCCTTCTGGTATGTCGGAGCCTATGACCCGGCGACCAACCTGATGTATTGGGGCACCGGCCAGCCGACACCGATGTTTGATGCCGATTACCGGCCGGGTGACAATCTTTACACCAACTCGACACTCGCCATCGACGCCGACACCGGGAAGATCGTCTGGTATTTCCAGTACACACCAAACGATAAGTTTGATTATGATGAGGTCGGCTCGCAAATGCTGTACGACGTCACGATCAACGGCGAGCCGCGCAAGGTCCTCGGCCACTTCGGTCGCAACGGCTTCTACTACACCCTCGACCGCACCAACGGCTCGTTCATCAGCGCCGCGCAATATGTCAAGAACTTGAATTGGACCAAGGGCATTGATCCGAAGACCGGCAAGCCAGTCGAGTATGACCCATCGAAGAAAATGCAAGAATACGCGGTCGCCAGCAATCGCAAGAGCGGTGAGGTCGATGTGTGCCCAGATGTCCAAGGTGGGGTGAACTTCTTCCCGACGGCGTGGAACCCGTCGACGCATGTGACCTACGGAGCCGGCATCGACGGCTGCTCGCCGCTAAAGGTCGATGAGACGCGCATGGGCGGCCCGTTCTGGAACGGCGGGATTCCCACTCGCGCCAAACGACTGGGAGGACAGATCGCGGCGGTCGATATGACGACCGGAAAGGTGAAAGCAGTCCGCCAGCTCGATTACCCGAACTATGCCGGCGTGCTGGCGACCGCCGGTGGCCTCGTGTTCACCGGGACCCTCGATGGGACCTTCACAGCGTTTGACGACCAGGAGCTAAAGCCATTGTGGAGCTTCAACGTCGGGACCGCGATCACCGCCCCGCCGATCAGCTATTCGGTCAACGGCAAGCAGTTCATCGCCGTTCATGTCGGTGGCGGCAACCCGTGGAATATTGGCCTGCTGAAAGCGGCGCCGGAGCTACAGAACCTAGAAGGCGGATCATCGCTGTTCGTGTTCGCATTGGATTGAGCAGGTCGTCCGGTGAGGTGGACCACTAAACAGGTCCGCCTGGTTGTGCTGGCCGTCGCCAATGCTGTTTTCGTCCTCGGCATCAAGCTGGCCCTGGCCGAAGACCGGCCGATGCGAGCAGACGTATGGAGCCTGAAGCTCGGGACTCCTGCGTCAATGCTGCCGCACGACGCCTTTGTAGATTATGCTTGCGGGAGCAATGGCGGTCCGCCGCAGCAGTCTCTGGCCGGCTGGTCCGATTACGACAAATGCCACCCGGAGCCGAATGGCCTGCATGAGGTCGATTTCCGCTATGACGACGAGCTTGAATATTGGGCAAAGGCGCATCGTGCACGCACGTTGATCGCCCAATACGCCGGCACCAAGGTATTGGATTTTCCGGTGATCATATCGGGGCTGTTCGATACGAGCGGCACGCTTTCCGGCCTGCGCATCGTCACCGACCCGCAGATAAGCCCGCAAGAGCGCAAGCAAGCCTATACGCTGAGCAACTTCTTCAAGGCCCGCTACGGCAGCGACGGGTGGGACTGCATCGACAGCCCTGCGGCACCCGGTGAGACCCCGGTCGGCGCCCTTTACATCAACCGGCGCTGCACCAAGCTCGTGAAGGGCGATTTGCGCGCCATGCTCGAGACCCGGTTTCTACGAAAGCCCGGTCAGGCCGAGTTCAGCAGCTCCGGTAAGCTGACGGTCGGCCAATTCGAGAGCTCGACGCGCCTCGAGTTGTTGCGTCCCGACGCTCGGGTCGAGTGATCGCCGCCGGCTACTTGTGAGTTGTGCCGTCCGGCATGATCGTGCCCGCGAGATCGGCGTCGTCGAGCTTTGCGTCGTTCAGCTTTGCGAGCAGCAGGCGGGCGCCTTTGAGATCGGCGCCCGATAAATCGGCGCCGCTCAGATCGGCGTGCATCAGGTCCGCGTTGTGCAGATCGGCGCCTTTGAGGTCGGCGCCCCTGAGGTCGGCTCGGGCAAGGCTGGCCGCTTCGAGATGAGCCCCTGTAAGCTCGGCGCGCCGCAACGTGGTCTGACTGAGATCAGAACGCGATAGATCGGCGCCCTTCAGCTTGGCGCCGTGCATTTGCGCATCCGCAAGATCGCCATCGGCAATGTTGGCGGCATCGAGCCGGGCAAAGGTGAGATGGCTCGAACCCATCATGGCCCCGGCGAGATCGGCCCGGGTCAGATCGGCCTCGCTCAAATCGGCTTCGTAAAGCATTGCCTCCCCGAGCCGCGCGTCGGCGAGGTTAGCACGCTTCAAATCGGTCTTATTCAGATTGGCGCCGGTCAGGTTGGCACCACTGAGCTTCGCGCCGGCGAGCCGGGCACGATGCAGGTTCGCACCGGTAAGGTCGGCGCCGCCCAGGTCGGCACCGTTCAGATCGAAGCGCTTCAGGTTGGCATGGGCAAGGGCGCATTTGGGACAATCCTTGCTGCGACCGGCCAATAAATCACTTGGATCGGCGGCGTGACAGGGATTGGCGGAAGAAAGTACAAGCGCAAGGGCCAGAAAACGTGGCGTCATCGCTTCATTTGAGATCGTCCTTGACCGCATCGAGGCCCGCCTGGGCGCAGGCCTCGTCGTTTTGCGCGGTCGAGCCGCTGACGCCAACGCCGCCGATATGCACCCCGGCGCCGGTCATGATCGGAAGGCCGCCTTGAATGACGGCCACCCGCGGCAGAAACGCGATGCCGCCCGGCCGACGCTCCGGATTGCTGTAAGCGCGCTCCGCCGTTTCGCGGGTCGAGCGCGGCAGCGCCGCTGCGGTGTAGGCTTTGCGCATCGCGACCTCCTCTGAGATGAGTTGAGCATCGTCCATGCGCACGAATGCCTTCAAATTGCCGCCGATGTCGAGCACCGCGATGTGCATCTTCCATCCCTGCTGCTGCGCCTTGGCCAAACTCCCGTCGACGATCTTGCGGGCGACATCCAGGGTCAGGATCGGCCGCATCTCCAGTGCCGACCCCGAGCCTACCGATGCCAGCACAGCCGCAAACCCGCACGCGAGAACCCCATTACGCAATCCGCGCATGCTTTCCTCCCCCTTTGTGACCCGCGTTCACCGCGAACGCGAAAGACACGGTGTCTGCTATTCCACTATCATTCTTCGCCATGACAGGCAAAGTTCTCACCTTGACAGCCGGGCTTGTGCTGGGCGCCTTGGTGTCCGCCGCGTCCGCTGACGAACCGCCGGTCTATCGCGGCTCGGCAGAGGTCGTCGGACCGGCGATGCTCAGCATCGACGGCAAGCGCATCGTGCTGTTCGGCATCGACGCACCGGTAAGAGGCCAGCCCTGTTACGCGCGTGCCAAGATTTGGGACTGCGCCACGGCATCAGCGAAAACCCTCCTCAACCTCGTCGGAACGCAAGAGATCGCCTGCGAGCAGCGCCGGGTCGACGGGTTCGGTCGGGTCTTCGCAGTCTGCAAGGCGGGCGAGGTCGATATCAATCGCGCGCTCGTCGAGGCGGGCATGGCGGTGGCATTGCCCAAGGAAACAGCCGATTACGTCGCGTCGGAAATGGCGGCCAAAGCAACGGGCATCGGCATTTGGCGCGGGCCGTTCACCGCTCCGGCCGATTATCGCGAGATGCTCGCAGGTCATCCGCAGGAAAGGTGAGCGCGCCAATGACGCTCCGCCTGTTCGCCAGCGCGCTGGCCGCCCGCGATTACTTCCCTCTGCTGCGGTGGATGATCTTTACCGGCGTGACCGTGTTCGGTTTTGCGATAGCTTGGCATTACGGGTTGTTTCAGCTGATGCTGGCGCAGGATCAGACGCGCATCTCAGCGTTCATATGCATTCTTTATGCGGCAATCTCGGCGCATTGCCTGGCCGCAATCCTCGTGATTTCGCGCGAGATCAACACCGCCCATCGGGTCCGCGAGCGCGTCGTCAGCCGGGTCGGCGGGTATCGCGTCGAGGGACGGCGGGTCTTGACCGACGACGGCAGCCCGTTGCCCGCCGGCCGCATCACCGACTACATCGGCAACCTCGTCGTAAAGGCCGAGAAGCAAGGGCGAGAGCGGCGGCTCGATCAGACTTTGCTGTTGCGCGGACTGGCCGACAAATTGAGGTCGCCGATGCAGTTCGGCGCCTTTGCCGGCGATGCTCTGTTGAAGCTCGGCCTGCTCGGCACGATCGTCGGCTTCATCCTGATGCTGTTCCCGATCGCCACGCTCGACAATTTCGATCCGACATCGATGAAGTCGTCGATGAAGGTCATGAGCGGCGGCATGGCGGTGGCGATGTATACCACCTTGGCCGGTCTCGTCGGTTCGATCCTGGTGAAGGCGCAATACTATATTCTCGACAACGCATCGGCGTATCTATTCAACCTTACCACCGATTTGACCGAGGTCTTTGTCGTGTCGGCGCTCGAGCGGCAGGGGGATGGAAGGGTTTAGCAACTGGGACCGCGAAGAGCCGTTCGAGCCCTTCACGGTCATGCTGTTCAAGGGGCTGCAGGTCGTCGCCTTCATGTTCTTCCTGGCCTATCTCGCGATCAACACCGACGCCAAGCAGGGCAAGGTCGATACCAAGGCTGAAATGCTGGTCACCGTGAGCTGGCCCGACAACCACCCCGATGACATCGACACTTATGTCGAGGATCCGCAGGGCAATATCGTCTGGTACCATGTGATGGAAGCCGGGCTAATGCACCTCGAGCGCGACGACCGCGGCGACTACAAGAATACGATCGTCGTCAACGGCGTGACGATCCGCAATCCGATCCGCGAGGAGATCGTGGCGCTCCGTGGCCTAATAGCCGGCGAATACGTCGTCAATGTGAACCATTATCTGGCGACCACCCCCGACCCGGTCCCGGTTTCCGTCAAGATCGAGAAGATCAACCCCAAGGTCGAGGTCGTATATTACGAACGGCTGATCCTCGACCATACCGGTGACGAGAAGACCGCGGTGCGCTTCACGATCGGCGCGGACGGCAAGGTCAGCGACATCAATACCCGCCCGAAATCACTGATCCGCGAGACACGCAAGGTCCGCTCGAATATCCCGGCGACCGGCGCTGTCCAGCGCCAATAGCGCGATGAGACTGTCGCTGGCTGGCGTCGTCGCATCCTATGTCCTCATCGCGGTGCTGTTGTTGAGCCTCAATTTGGCCTCGCGCTGGCACTGGGGGATAAAAGCCGTGGCGATCGCAATCACTGCCGGCTTCTTTGGGGTGTTTTTTGTCTCTGTTACCGAGCTGATCGGCTGGCCGACCGAAGCGCGCGTGCCGGACCATTTCCAGCTTCATTGGGCGACCATAGTCGAGCCCGACAAGTTGAATGGCCTACCCGGCTCGATCTATCTCTGGGTCGAGGCATTGGACGAGAACAACATGCTCGCCGGCACGCCGCGCGCGTTCCGGGTACCCTACAGCCGGGAGCTAGCGGACCGCATCGGGCGCGCCAAGGAACGCATCGAGCAAGGCGCGGATCAAGCCGGCACGGCGCGCGATATCGAGACGCCGGAGGGCGAATCAGACCAGGATCGCCGCCTCGCCGGCATGCCGCGGCAGCAAGGCGAGCCGGGTAGCAGGGGCGACCCCGCCGCGTTTGTCCAGCACATGCCCTCGATCGAATTCGAGGACATGCCGCCGCCGGCACTGCCGCCAAAGCAGCCACTCTGAGAAACATGGATATCATCGACGACTGGACGCTTCCTTGGCCGGCTATCAAGGTCCCGACCTACCAAACCCGGCGGGTCGGCGCTTGGGAGCTCAGGCGCCAAAACCAGCCGGTGCTGCGCGGTTATTTTCGCGGGCTGCAGGCCTGCACCGAGAATTATCTGCTGATACGCGACAATCGCGTTTGGATGTCGCTGAGCCCGGTCGAGATTGAGAGCTTGGCACCACACGTTGCGCACATGCGCGGCCATGTCGTGATCGCCGGGCTTGGCATGGGGCTGGCGCTCTACAACGCGCTATTGCGTCCCGCCGTGCGGCAGATCACCGTGTTGGAGCTTGACAGCGAGGTCATCGCCCTGTTCGCAGCGATAATGCGCCCCGACCTGGCCGGATCAGGCCGGTTTTCGATCGAACAGGTCGACGCTCGCGACTGGCGGACGACCGAGTTGGTCGACTTCCTTTACGCCGACATCTGGGACAAGATCGGCGCCCTCGAAGCGGCCGCCGACACGCGCATCATGTGCCGGAATATGCGGCCAAAATCTGCCGGTTACTGGGGCATGGAAGCGGACTTTGTTTCGTTTCTCGCTAGAAACCGGTGCAAGCCGCCCGTGACGCAATCGCAGTTTCGAACCTGGGCCCGTGCGCTCGGCGTGCCAATCGCTGCCTACAACAATCGCGCGTGGCTTACGCGAATTCCCGATGTGGCAACACAGCTGATCTTCGGCGGTTCGCCGGGTCCGAGTACCGGCACGGGGAGGTAACGACCTATTACGGGTTCATTGGGCGACCATAGTCGAGCCCGACAAGTTGAATGGCCTACCAGTCCGGGTACTGACCCAAATGGTCCAGGAAATCCGCAAACATGCGTATCTGATCATCGTCTGCCGCCCCGTCGATATAGTGGAAGATGGGCCCGGGTAGTGTCCGCCTTGCCATCAAGCGAAAATCCCTGATGCTGTTACATTGATCGATGCGCACGGGCTCCTCCATCCTTGCGGGCGAACCTCGCACCTAGTGCGAGAAGCCGCGCACGCAGGCCGCGGAAAAAACCGGGTCATTCATGACTGCTCATTTCATCCGGCGCAAATCCCGCTTGATTTGCTCGTCACTGAACGATCCCACTACATCCACGCCCGGAAAAGGAGCTGCGCCGCGAGCATCGCGGGCTTAGCCGGCGACGATGTCGTCCCTCAATCTCTCACATTACTTGCCCGCGAGTTGGGCGACGACGGGGGCAAGAGCGTCGAGGTAAGGCTCGTGAATGACAAAGTACGAGATGCCCCACCGCTCCCGGCGTGCCTGTAGGTCTTCGATCATCTGCTCCACGGTGCCGATCAGCACGTATGGGCTTTGTAGGATTTCCTCGGCATCTAATTGTGACCAGCGGGCCGTCAGTTCCTCAGCCGCCCGGAAGCGATCATCCGTCACGACGACCCGCTGGACGAGCGCGTTTAGTTCGATCTGCGCGTATCGCTCCTCGCCCGCGACCTCGCGAACGAGCCGTACCCGCTCATCGACGCCCGATACCCGCCAACCGGAAAGGTCGGGCGGAGCCGCCCCGCCGTTTCGGAAAGTTATCCCCGATAGGCCCACAATGTCGGCCTCGCGTGCAGCGAGCGTTGAGAAGTCGAGTGCCATTGCCGCCGATGAGGATGGGCGGGTGGGGTTTTTGGACCGGAAGCGGGGCGATGGTGTGGCCGGTCTCGATAATGCTGACCCGCAAAAGTCAGCTGTTCGCCTCTGAGAAGGCCCTTTATGACGATAACCGCCTCGGTCAATCGATCGACCCTGACGGCACCTCGATCAAAGTCCAAGCCAACCTGTTCATATTCAGATCGGATGCTGCCGGCGCCCAGACCGAGTTCACATCGTCCGTTCGTGAGGAGATCGACCGCCGCAGCTTCACGAGCGACCAGAACGGGATGGCGGAGATCATTGTTTAGGACGTTCGTCCCCACCCGGAGTTGTTTCGTAGCTTCTGCGGCGATCGCCAGTGCCGGGACCGGGGCGATGCGATCAGTAAGGTGGTCGGGCGGCTCGACAGACGACAATCGGGCCAACCTCGCGCCGGCGTTTCTGCAGCAGATCGTACGCAAGTACGAGGGCACCCGGCTCGGCCGGCAAGAGCTCAACGCCGAGATATTGGACGACGTACCCGGTGCCCTTTGGTCCCGCGCGCTGATCGAGGAGACGCGCTGGCCAGTCCATCAAAATATCCCGGACTTGGTGCGGATCGTCGTGGCGATTGATCCCGCCGTGTCGACCGGCGAGGACGCCGACGAGACCGGCATCATCGTCGCCGGCAAGGACGCCAACGGGCACGGCTATGTTCTGGCCGATCAGTCCGGTCGCTGTCCGCCGACCGAATGGGCGCGCACCGCAATTGCCCTCTACCGTCAGCACAAGGCCGATCGCATTGTCGCGGAGGTCGACAACGGCGGCGATATGGTGGAGGCCACGATCCGGATGGTCGACCCGAATGTCTCCTACAACAAAGTGCACGCTTCACGCGGGAAGGTGATTAGAGCTGAACCGGTGGCGGCGCTTTACGAGCAGGGCCGCATTCACCATGTCGGCGCGTTCCCGACACTTGAGGATCAGCAGTGCGCGTTCACGACGGATTTTGACCGTAAGGCTGCGGGATTCTCACCAGACCGGGTCGATGCGCTGGTCTGGGCGATGAGCGACCTCCTCGTCGAGCCGATGTCGAACGAGGGTCATTTCGAATACATGCGCCAGCGCGCGGCGGCATTGAAGAAACCGCCGCCCGAGCCGCCAAAGCCGGTGTACGCGCCGGGCAGCCTCGAATATGAGCGTCAGCAGGCGGAAAAGGGAGAATCGCTGATGCCATCTCCCGGCCCCGGCGCCTCGCAAAGCTCATTGGCCGGGATGATGGTGAGCTGGCTTACCTCGCAATTTCGGACGGGCGACAGCGGACTCGCCGCTGGAGGCAGACGGATTCGAACCCTCGGTCCCTCTGGAGCAAACGGCCGGCAGTTTATTTCG
Organism: uncultured Alphaproteobacteria bacterium; assembly: GCA_963732095.1. Lineage (GTDB taxonomy): Bacteria > Pseudomonadota > Alphaproteobacteria > ATCC43930 > CGMCC-115725 > AP-15. The sequence continues at coordinate 17,600 of CAVSZA010000039.1, read as the reverse complement.
TGAAGCGCACCGCCGAATAGTTCCTCTCGGCGATATTTGGCGTAGCCGCTGTCGGTGTATGATCGCGGCACGCGGAGCACCGCTGCCGTCAGTGATCATGATACGGAGGATGCGTCATGGGCTGGTTCGATGGACAGGTGGCGCTGGTCACCGGCGGCGGTTCGGGGATCGGCCGCGCGGTTGTAGCGCGCTTTATTGAGGAAGGCGGGCGCGTCGGGGTTATGGAGCGGGTGGTGGCGCGGGCCGAGCAATTGCGCGACGAGTTCGGCGACAAGGTCATCGGCTCTGCCGGCGACGTCGCGCAGCTCGCTGATAACAAGCGCGCCGTCGCCGAGACGGTGCGCGCCTTCGGCCGTCTCGACGTCTTCGTCGGCAACGCCGGCATCTTCGACGTCTACGCTTCGGTCGCCGATCTTCCTGAAGAGCAGCTGTCGCGCGCCTACGACGAGCTGTTCGGGGTCAACGTCAAAGGGCTGATCTTCGGGGCCAGGGCGGCGTTGCCGGAGCTGCGCAAAACCGCGGGTTCGATGGTGTTTACCGCGTCGGTTGCCGGCCTAAACTCGGGTGGCGGCGGTGCCCTTTACACCGCCTCGAAACATGCCGTGGTCGGCTTGATCCGCGAGTTGGCGGTGGAGTTGGCGCCCGAGATCCGGGTCAACGGCGTCGCGCCAGGCGGCACGATGACCGATCTGCGCGGGCTCACCTCGCTCGGCAATGACGACCGGTCGCAATTCGCCGCTCCCGGCATGGCCGAGCGCCTGCGTGCCGGCAACCCGCTGCACATGGCGCTGGAACCCGTCGACCTCGCCGGCGCCTACCTGTTTCTGTCGTCGCGGACCAACGCCCGCGGCATCACCGGCACGATCGTCACGGTCGACGCCGGCAGTATGCTGCGCTTGCCGCGGCCGCGCGCCGACCAGGGAGGCGACCGATGACGAGCGCAATGGACCGGCTGGTCGACGCCGAGCGCGGGTCGATCAGCAGGCGCATCTTCATCGAACCGGAAATCTACGAAAAGGAACTGCAGCAGATCTTCGCCCGCTGCTGGCTCTTCCTATGCCACGACAGCCAGATCCCGCGGCCGGGCGACTTTTTCACGACCTACATGGGCGAGGACCCGGTATTGATCGTGCGCGACAGCGAGGGCGAGGTTCACGCCTTCCTGAATGTCTGTCGCCACCGCGGCAACCGGCTGTGCCGCGCCGACCGCGGCAATGCCGCCAGCTTCACCTGCGCCTATCACGGCTGGACCTACCGCAACGACGGCCGGCTGACCGGCGTGCCCTATCTGAAGGAGGCCTACTACAACGAACTCGACCGCGGCCGCTGGGGCCTCGTGCCGGTGGCGCAGCTCGCCAACTACAAGGGCCTGTGGTTTGCGACGTTCGATGCCGCGGCGCCGCCATTGCGCGACTATCTCGGCGAGATGGCGTGGTATCTCGACGCGTTTTTCGACCGCCGCGACGGCGGCATCGAGGTGATCGGCGGCATGCACAAATGGGTGATACCGTGCAATTGGAAGTTTCCCGCCGAGAATTTCGGCGGCGACGGGTATCACACGTCATGGAGCCACCTGTCGGCGATCCAGACCGGGTCGGGCGGCAATTTCCGCCTCAATCCCGACCCGCGCGGCGTCATGCTATCGCCGGGCAACGGCCATTGCGTGATCGGCGTTGGGCCGGACACGCTGGCCGACCCGCCGGCCTCCGAGATCCTTGCCTACGAGGACCAGATCCGGCCAGAGATGGAGCAACGGCTCGGGCCCCGTCTCAATCTAGTGAAGCCGATCGTCGGCACTGTGTTCCCGAATTTCTCGCTGCTGCGGCCGACCTCGCGGACCTTCCGAGTCTGGCATCCGCGCGGCCCGGACAAGACCGAGGTGTGGGCCTGGGTGTACGTCGACAAGAGGGCGCCGCCCGAGGTCAAGGAGGCTATCCGACTGGCCGGCGTGCGCGTGTTCGGTCCGGCGGGCACGTTTGAGCAGGACGACATGGACAACTGGCAGGGCTGCACCCAAACCGGGCGCGGCACGGTCGCCCGCCGGTATGCGCTGAGCTATGAGATGGGTCTCGGCCACGAGCGGTTCGACAAGGAGCTCGGCGCCTGGGCCAGCGAGTACCGTTATAGCGAACTCAACCACCGCGGCTTCTACCGGCGCTGGGCGCAGCTGATGGCAGCGGAAAGCTGGGCCGATCTGTCGAACTGATGCAACGAATGGAGGCTCACATGACTAGCGATCTCGGTAGCCTTGTTGACAGCGAGCGCGGGCTGGTCAGCCGACGGATCTTCATCGAACCGGAAATCTACGAAAAGGAACTGCAGCAGATCTTCGCCCGCTGCTGGCTCTTCCTATGCCACGACAGCCAGATCCCGCGGCCGGGCGACTTTTTCACGACCTACATGGGCGAGGACCCGGTATTGGTCGTGCGCGACAGCGACGGCGAGGTTCACGCCTTTCTGAATGTCTGCCGCCACCGCGGCAACCGGCTGTGCCGCGCCGACCGCGGCAATGCCGCCAGCTTCACCTGCGCCTATCACGGCTGGACCTACCGCAACGACGGCCGGCTGACCGGCGTGCCCTATCTGAAGGAGGCCTACCACAACGAACTCGACCGCGGCCGCTGGGGCCTCGTGCCGGTGGCGCAGCTCGCCAACTACAAGGGCCTGTGGTTCGCGACGTTCGATGCCGCGGCGCCCCCATTGCGCGACTATCTCGGTGAAATGGCGTGGTATCTCGACACCTTCGTCGACCGACGCGAGCACGGCATCGAGATCGTTGCGACTCACAAATGGGTCATGCCGTGCAACTGGAAGTTCCCGGCCGAGAATTTCGGCGGCGACGCCTATCACGTGCCGTGGAGCCACCTGTCGGCCGTGGCGACCGGGTTCAGCTCGGGCGTCACGACAAAGCCGCACACGACCGGCGCGATGGTTTCGCCGGGCAATGGCCACGTGCTGATATGCGTCGGGCCCGATGATGTTGGCGACCCGCCGATCCCCGAGGTCCTCGCCTACGAGCAACAGATCCGTCCCGAGGTCGAGGCGCGCCTCGGGCCGCGCGTCGCCCGGGTCAACCCGCTCGTCGGTACCGTGTTCCCGAATTTCTCGCTGCTGCGCGCCACCTCGCGCACCTTCCGCACCTGGCACCCGCGCGGCCCCGGCAAGACCGAGGTCTGGTCGTGGGTATTCGTCGACAAGGCGGCGCCCGATCACATCAAAAAGGCGATTCGGCTGGCCGGCGTGCGCGGCTTCAGCCCGTCGGGCTCGTTTGAGCAGGACGACATGGACAATTGGCAGGAATGCACGCAGACCTGCCGCGGCGTCGTGTCTCGCCGCATGCCATTGAACACGCAGATGGGTCTCGGTCACGACCGCTTCGACCCGGATCTCGGCGCGTGGGCCAGCGAGTTCCGCATGAGCGAAAGCAACCACCGGCAGTTCTACCGCCGCTGGGCCGATCTGATGACGCCGGTGGACTGGCGCGAGCTGGCCGGCGCGCCGGCGCGAGAGAAGCAATATGCGTAACGAGGATTTGATCCGCGAAGTCGAGCAGTTCCTCTACCGGGAGGCACGCCTGTTGGACGATCGGCGGTTTCACGAGTGGATCACGCTGTTCACCGACGATGTCCGTTACTGGATGTCCGGCCGCAGCAACCGCTATCCGAAATCGAGCAAGGCGATCGCGATCCTCGACCCCGACCGCTATGTCGAGGACGACCAGACGATGGAGGACGAACTCGCGATCCTCGACGAAACCAAAGAGACGCTCGCCGGCCGCGTCGCCCGTCTCGACACCGGCATGGCGTGGGCAGAAGACCCGCCGTCGCGCACCCGCCACCTGATCGCCAATATCGAGATCGAGCCGGGCGACGCGGATGCCGAGGTGAAGGTTTATTCTAATTTCATCGTCTACCGCAGCCGCGCCGAAACCGAACAGGACTTCTTTGTCGGCGCCCGCCAGGATGTATTGCGGCGCGTCGACGGCGCCTGGAAGATCGCCCGCCGCAAGCTGGTGCTCGACCAGAACGTATTGTCGGCCAAGAACGTGAGTATTTTCTTCTGAACAACGAGACACTGGAGGCTTACATGACCAAGATTCAAGGCCTGCACCACAACGCGTATCGCTGCCGCGACTCCGAAGAGACGCGGGTGTTTTACGAGGAATTTCTCGGCCTGCCGTTGCTCAGCGCGTTCGAGATCGACGAGGGGCGCGCCTTGCACACGTTTTTCCAGATGGCGGACGGCTCGTGCCTGGCGTTTTTTGAGGCCCCCGGCAAGCCGTTCGAATTCAAGCGGCAGGATACGCTCGACCTGCACATCGCGCTCGCCGTCGACAACGACGTCTTCGAAGCGATGCTGGGAAAAGCGCAGGCGGAAGGAAAAGAGGTGCGCGGCCCGGTCGATCATGGCTTTGTCCGGTCGGTCTATTTCCGCGACCCGAACGGATACGTCGTCGAGCTGACCGCCAGCACCGGCGTGCATCAGGAGATGATGGATCCGGCGCTGTCGAAGCCGCACGACGCGCTGGCCCGCTGGCAGGCGGCGAAGCGGAGCTAGGCGGGGTCACCGAATGCTGGAAACCCCCCGCTTCACGCACCCGAGTTGTCGTTGAATGACTACCGCCCATTCGAGCTGCCGCTGGCGATCCCTATGGGCCGGCCGACGTGCCGCCGTTGAACAGGTAAAGCGGGCGGCCGATCGCCTCGGCGACCGAAAGGCGCGGATTGAGCGAGGAATCGGCGTTTTGAAAGACGATCTGCGTACCCTGAAAGAATGAACGTTATAAACGCGCGCGCATGCGCGCGAGAGCGCGGCCGCTATCCACAAGGTCGAACGGATCAGGATTTAGCGCGGTTTCCTCATGGCGTGAAACCCGCTCCATATCCGGCCAGGGTGACCGCCAGACCGCGCCGCCCCTTGAGAGATGTCGTCGCTGGGTACGTGACCTCGATGAGGCGACGCCTTCGCTAAGTCACGCACCGAGCGACCGTTTCTCATCCAGATTGGCGCGGCCGCAGCCGACTACCGCACGGGTGAGAAGGCCGTCGCGATCAGCAGCTTGTTTTCCTGCTGGACCGGCCGCACCCCGCTCTGCGGCGGCCACGCGCTGCCGGGCTTACGGGATTCCTCACGGATGCGGGCGCGCTCGCCCAGATCTTTGTACACCCAGGTATGGACGAACTTGTTGAGCCCGCCGAGTTCGCTCGTCCAGCAGGCCGCCAGGGGGGAGAGCTCTTCGCGAGCAGGAACCGCTTTGGCCCAGGCCTCCAGCACCTTCGGGATGTCGCCCGGGGCGTAGGTGTAGGTGCGCATCTCATACACGTTGCCGGTGCCGTAATCCCGGCTGCCCAGCGGGCGCATAAACGGCGCCGGGTTCATGATCTCGGATTCCATCGCCGCGATCAGGTCCCCACCGCCGGGGAGCTGCGCCAGAGCGGTGTCTTGCGCCATCGCTGCGCGTACGGACGTGCGCTGTCGCAGGTCGTCGTAGGGATAGACGTGGATGGCCTGATTGAGCGGACCGAACTCGGTGTGCCAGAAAGCCCCCAATTTGGAGTGTTTTTCCCGCAGGGGCAGCCGCTTGGCAAAGCGCTCTTCAAATTCGGCCAGGGTTCCGGGACGCAGGGTATAGGTGCGGACTTCGTATAACATCGGCGCATCCTCCAGGTGACGGGGGTTGGCGGGGCGATATGCCGGCGAACCGATAGCTCTACCCCGCCATTTACCATATGGGCTCATCCGCGCTTATTCCGGGGTATAATCGTGCCGCCGAGGGGATGGATCTATCTGAAGACGCCGCAATCGGACTTGCGGCAGCTACTGCCTGACCTCGCTTGCCGCTGAAACCGTGCGATCAGGAAGCGACCGAGCGACATCAGTTAACTCATCCGCCAGCATCGATCAGCGCCAGGGTTTGTTCGTCGGACCGACCGCCGCACCGGCGGTCGAGAGCCTGTCGGAATGGATTATCCGGGTCGTCAGCCGCCAGCGAGAATAGCGTCATGCATGACCGGAACTTGAGATCGTCGGGCGAGCCGAAGATCGCATGGAGCGATGGACTCTCGCTCGTCAGCACGGTCCTGGTGCAAAGATCGAGTCGCGGCCCGAGTATGGGATGCGCCACATACGCGCGCGCTTCATCGATGGAGCCGATGCCATAAAACCGGGCCGTCGAGGATCGACCGAGGCCGCTAAGCTGAGGAAAGACAAACCACATCCAATGGGTCCGCTTCCGGCCCGCCCGCAATTCGGCGAGCACGATCTCGAAGACAGGTTCCTGCGCCGTCACGAAGCGCTCCTGATCAAAGGGGTCAGCCGCCGCCATATCAAGCTCTCCTTCCCACACGCCGGCCTCGGCCCCGCGATGGCTTCGCTGCTTCCGCCAGTTCGATCCAGGCGGGCGCATGATCGCTTGCGTGGTCGCGGCCGCGCACCCCACGATCAACACCGGCGGCGGTGAGACGCTCCGCCAAGGGCGGGCTGAGCAGAAGATGATCGATGCGCAGGCCGGCATCGCGAGCGAACGCATTCCGGAAATACTTCCAGAACGTGTAGATCCGCTCGCCCGGGTGCAGCGCCCGCAGCGCATCGGTCCAGCCCTGCTCTACAAGACGGCGATAGGCATCCCGCACCTCGGGGCGGAACAACGCGTCATCGACCCAGCGCTCCGGCGCGTAGACATCGAGATCGGTGGGCATGACGTTGTAATCGCCGGCGAGCACGACCGGCTCACCGGTCGAAAGCAGTCTTCCGGCATGTTCCATCAGCCGGTCGAACCAGCGCAGCTTGTAATCGAATTTCGGTCCCGGCGCAGGATTGCCGTTGGGCAGATACAGGCACCCGACAATCGTGCCGTTGACCGCCGCCTCGATGTAGCGGCTATGGGTGTCGGCAGGATCGTCCGGCAACCCCCGGCGAATTTCCACCGGCTGGGCGTCCCGCGCCAGGATCGCGACGCCGTTCCAACTCTTCTGACCATGCCAGACCGCACCGTAGCCGGCGGCTCGGATGGCGGGATCGGGAAATCTCTCGTCGGGCGCCTTCAACTCCTGAAGACAGACAATATCCGGCGCGGCCTCTTTGAGCCATGCGAGCAGAACGGGTAGCCGCCCGTTGATACCGTTGACGTTGTAGGTCGCGATCCGCATCGAAGCATCAGGACGTCGAGAGGCCGCCGCGACTGCCGAATTGTGATTTGGTGTTAGCGAGCCGGCGTCGTTCCGAGGAAGCTTGGATCTCATGCGCAAGCCTCGCAGCAGCCTTTCTAAACACCGTATCCCAATCTCCCGGGCTCCAGCCGGCGAATAAGCGTCATTGAGGGGTACCACGGGCAATCGTCCCGCCCAGATAAATAGAGCCAGTAGGCATGATAAGGCAGGAGGTTCCACACCGGGCGCCCGAGGGGGCCAACAAGGTGGGCGACGGAGCTGTCCGTCATGATAACGAGATCAAGCTGCTTTAGGACCGAAGCCGTATCGGCAAAATCGTTCAGGTGAGGCCCCAGTTCGAAAACCAGTTCCTCCGCGCCGGCAACCGCGAGTTCCTGTTCGCACGGACCTTTTTGCAGACTGTAAAGCTGAACGCCTGAAATACGGGCCAAAGGCAGGAAGCGCTCGACGGAAACTGCTCGCTTGTAGTTCTGCTTGAACTCTGTGCGGCCTGACCAGACGATGCCCACCCTGTACCTGTCCGCCGCCAAATCGAGGAGCCGCTGCGCGGCGGGAGGGGCTTGTTCAGGAACATAGAGATCGGGGATAGGTGGGATGGAGTGCAGATCCGTCTCGAAGATTTCCGGCAGGCTCATGATCGAGACGTGGTAGTCAAAAGATTTCATTGATGATTCCGGGTTTGATCAACGCCCCGGATCGACTGAAAAAGGCGATGCAGGCTTTTCTCGCAGACCAGGACGACGCGGCCGCCACGCTCTTTAAGCAGCGGGATATAGCGGCTGCAGAGGATTGTGTCGCCATACCCCTGTTCCGCGCAGAGTAGGACAGTCTTGTCCTGGAAATCCTTTCCATCCCAGCGCAGATGATCGAGGTGCAGGCATTTCATCCATTCCAGTTCGCAGCGTGTGTCATAGGCCTCCCAGCCTTCCTTGAATCTTCCAAGCTGCAAATAGACGCTCGAACGCTCCCATTGCGCATCCAGATTGCCGGGTTCGAGGGCGCAGGCGACGTTGAAATGGAAAAGCGCCTCCTCGTACCGTGCGAAGGCACGCAAGGCTACAGCGTAATTTTTCCGAATAGTGAAATCATCGGGACAATGTCTGATTGGTGCCGTGGTCGGCAGCCAAATTGGAAATAGCCGCCGCATCGTACGCCGGGATAAGGGCCGGTCGACCAAACCGCGGCGGCCGGGGAACTTTAAGACACGCGCGGTATGATGCGCCCACAAAACGCGAACTCCTGGTATATGGCAGCGATGATGAAATCCGCTCGCACGAACCCTACGGACACGCTCTCTACCCGCCGAAAAGTTAAACCGGCTCCTCCACCGGCCTGGATCAAACCGCAACTCGCCGCGCTCGCTGAGAAGGCACCTGACGGCTCCGACTGGCTGCACGAAATCAAGCTCGACGGATATCGGATGCATGCCCGGCTCGACGCCGGGAGAACGCAAATCCTGACGCGCCGGGGCAACGACTGGACAGAGAAATACCCCATCATCGCCAAGTCTATTGCTGGGCTCCCGGCGCGGAACGCCTACCTTGACGGCGAACTTTGCGGCGTGCGCCCTGATGGTAGGACGGCCTTCAACCTTATCCAGAACGCGACCGATACCGGTGAGGGATCGCTGGTCTTCTTCCTGTTCGACCTGCTGCACTTGGACGGCGAGAACTTGACCGGCCTGCCGCTGGTGGACCGCAAGGCCCGGTTGGCATCTCTACTAAGCGCTGTGCCGAACTCGCTGCTATACAACGATCACCAGATCGGACATGGCCCGGCCTTCCATCGGTTAGCCTGCGAACGCGGTCTTGAGGGCATCGTGTCGAAGCGCACCAATGGCCGGTATGAGCCCGACCGGCGTACATGGCTCAAGACCAAGTGCCTCAACCGGCAGGAATTTGTCGTGATTGGATGGAGTGACCCCGAGGGCAGCCGACATCGCATCGGTTCGCTGCTCCTGGGCTACTACACACCAGACGACACGCTCCTCTATGCAGGCCGAGCCGGGACCGGTATGCCCGTCGTCGAATTGGAGCGCCTGTGGCAGCGCCTTCAGCCTTTGGTGGTCGACAAAATGCCACTCGCTATAGCGCCACCACGCAATAGCCGTTTCGGCTCACCACTAGTGCTTAGCCGCGTCCATTGGGTGCGGCCCGAAATGGTAGTCGGGGTCAGCTATGTCGAATGGACGCCTGACGGTCTGCTAAGGCATGTCGTCTACCTGGGCGAGCGCGAAGATAAGTTGGCTGCCGAGGTGCGCCGCAGCCCACCTCATTCCGGGGTGACTTAATCGCGGTAAGTCTGGCCCCATTGCTGGCGGGTAATGAACCTGAGGAGTAAGATGGATATCCTCGTCCATGACTCTCGGGGTCGGTCGCGCCAATGATCGCCGAAATTTCATGATTTCGAACAGATCGGCGGTTTTCGAAGTTGCGTCGGCTGAAACCCGCTGCGGCGTAAGCCTATTCTCTGGGAGATCGAGCGCAGGCTGGCGACGGACGTCGCCGGGCCGATCCTGTTCTATGCCTCAGGGGCGTCTTGCCGGCAACCCTGAGTTAAGGGGTTCACCCAGATGGTGAACAGCCATTTCAACGGCTGGCGCATGGAAGACGTATGGCTCGACCAATAGCGATAATGCGCAAGCTTCCAAGACTGGCAGCAGCAACCGCGCTGCTGATCGCATGTCTGGCCGCCCAGACGGCATTAGCACAAAAGGCGGAAGCGCAAAAGGCGAAAGCACAAAAGGCGGGCGGCGTCCTTCAGATCGCTCATCGCGACAGCCCGGCCAGCATGTCGACGCTCGAGGAGGTGACGATTTCGACAGTCGCGCCGATGATGGCGGTGTTCAACAATCTCGTCCTCTTCGACCAACATGTGCCGCAAAACACGTTGCAATCGATCGTGCCCGACCTTGCCACGAGCTGGTCGTGGAATGAGGACGGTACAGAGCTGACCTTTCGCCTGCGGGAGGGCGTTCGCTGGCACGATGGGCAGCCATTTACCGCAAAGGACGTCCAGTGCACCTGGGACATGCTCCTCGGCAAGTCGGCTGCCAAGTTCCGCATCAACCCGCGCAAATCGTGGTACTGGAACCTCGATCGGGTCACCGTCGACGGTGACCGCGAGGCGACCTTTCATCTGAAGCAGCCGCAGCCGGCACTGATCGCTCTCCTCGCTTCCGGATATTCGCCGGTCTATCCCTGCCATGTGTCGCCCCAGGAGATGCGCCAGCATCCGATCGGCACCGGACCGTTCAAATTCGTTTCGTACAAGCCGGGCGAGTCGATCCGGCTGGCCCGCAACCCGGGTTATTGGAAGCCGGGCCGGCCCTATCTCGACGGCATCGAATGGACGATCATCCCAAACCGCTCGACGGCGCTGCTGGCTTTTGTCGCGGGAAAGCTCGACATGACCTTTCCCTACGAGGTGACTGTCCCGTTATTGAAGGACATCGAGCGTCAGGATCCTGAGGCGATTTGCGAATTGCGGCCGAGGGGCGTCAGCAGCACCTTGATCGTCAATCGCAACGCGCCGCCTTTCGACAATCTCGAACTTCGCCGGGCGATGGCGCTGACCTTGGACCGCCAAGCCTTCATCGATGTGCTGAGCGGCGGTCAGGGCGACATCGGCGCCGCAATGCTGCCTCCGCCGGAGGGATTGTGGGGCATGCCACCGGATCGCCTCAGGACATTGCCGGGGTATGACCCAGACGTGCAGAAGAACCGCAGGGAGGCCCGCGAGATCATGCAGCGGCTGGGCTATGGTCCCGACCACCCGCTTGCAGTCAAGGTGGCGGCCCGCAATATCCCGCTCTACCGCGATCCGGCGGTCATGCTGATCGACCAGCTCAAAGAGATCTATATCGCCGGCGAACTCGACATCGTAGAGACCGCCAACTGGAACCCGAAGGTCACGCGCCGAGATTACATGGTCGGGTTGGAAAACACCGGCAGTGCGGTCGTCGACGACCCCGATCAGCAATTATACGAAAGCTACGCCTGTGATTCGGACCGCAACTTCACCGGATACTGCAGTCACGAGCTCGAAACTCTGTTTCACCGACAGTCGCGCGAAACCGACCAAGAAAGGCGCAAGGAGCTGGTCTGGGACATCGACACGACATTGCAACGGGATGAAGCACGGCCGGTCATCTTCCACACGCGCGGAGCGACCTGCTGGCATCCTCAGGTCAGGGGCCTGACCACGATGGTCAACAGCATGGTCAATGGCTGGCGTATGGAAGACGTCTGGCTGGAAAGATAATGGCTCGAGACACGAATGAATTCAGAGAGAAGGCGGGAGATGAAGCAACACTGGCGTGCGATCGCGGCGGCGGGCGGCTTCCTCGCGGCCCTGTCGGGTGGCACTGCGGTGGCGCAAAAGGCGGGCGGCATTCTGAAAATGTACCATTTCGACAGCCCGGCCAGCCTGTCGCTGCATGAAGAAGTGACCTACGCGGCTCTCGGTCCGGCAATGGGGCTTTTCAACAATCTCGTCATGTTCGATCAGCATGTGCCGCAAGCCAGCCTCCAATCGATCGTGCCGGATCTGGCGACCGAGTGGTCGTGGGACTCATCCAAAACAGAACTGAGTTTCCGGTTGCGGGGCGGTGTCAAATGGCACGACGGTCGGCCGTTTACCGCCAATGACGTGAAGTGCACCTGGGACACGCTGCTCGGTAAATCGCCCGAGAAGTTTCGCCTCAATCCGCGCAAAGCCTGGTACCAGAACCTCGAGGAGGTCACCACAAAAGGCGACGATGAGGTCGCATTCCATCTGAAGCGGCCGCAGCCCTCGTTTATTGCCTTATTGGCTTCCGGTTGGTCGGCCGTCTACCCCTGTCACGTGACGCCGCGCGAGATGCGCACCCGGCCGATCGGCACCGGCCCATTCAAACTGGTCGAGTTCAAGCCCAACGAAGGGATCAAGGTCACCCGCAACCCCGATTACTGGAAGAAGGACCGGCCCTACCTCGACGGGATTGAGTACACGATCATCAAGAACGCCTCGACGCGGGTGCTGGCCTTTATCGCCGGCAAGTTCGATATGACGACACCCTACAATCTGACGATCCCGCTGATGCGGGACATTCAGAGCCAGGCGCCTGACGCGATCTGCGAGCTGACCCCGACCAATGTCAGCCGCAACCTGATCGTCAACCGCGACAAGCCGCCATTCGACAACCCCGATGTCCGGCGGGCATTGGCGCTGACCCTCGACCGCAAGGCCTTTATCGATACGATCAACGAAGGCAAGGCCGATATTGGCGGCGCGATGCTGCCGCCGCCGGAGGGTATTTGGGGGATGCCGGCGAAGATGTTGATGACCTTGCCCGGCTACGATCCCGACGTCGCCAAGAACCGCAATGAAGCCCGCAAGATCATGGAAGACCACGGCTACGGTCCCAATAACCGGCTCAAAATCACCGTATCGACGCGCAACATTCCGCAATACCGCGATCCCGCTGTCATTCTGATCGACCAATTGAAAGAGATCTACATCGACGGTGAGCTCGAAGAGATCGACACCGTCAATTGGTATCCCAAGGTCATGCGCAAGGACTTCACGGTCGGCCTCAATCTCGGCGAGAACGGCCTCGACGATCCCGACCAGACCTTTTACGAGAATTTTGCATGTGGCGCGGAGCGCAATTACACCGGCTATTGCAACCGCGAACTCGAAAAGGAGTTCGACCGGCAATCGATGGAGGCCGACCCCGAAAAACGCCAGCATCTGGTGTGGGAGATCGACCGGAAATTGCAGGAGGACGGCGCCCGGCCGATGATCTATCACAACCGAGCGGCAACCTGTTGGTATCCCCGGGTGAACGGGCTGACCGTCATAGTCAACAGCATCTACAACGGTTCGCGCTACGAAGATTTGTGGCTCGACAGGTGACAGCGCGAGGGGTACTAGCGGTCGCCGCGGCAGCCTGGTTCTTCGTTGGATTGCCGGTGACGGAGGCGCCAGCGCAGAAAGCCGGCGGTATCCTGAAAGTCTATAACCGCGACAGCCCGGCGAGCATGTCGATCCTCGAAGAGGCGACATTGTCGACCGTGCTGTCGATGATGGGGGTGTTCAACAACCTCGTCGTCTACGACCAGCATGTTGCGCAAAACAGCGAGCAGTCGATCGTCCCGGAGCTTGCTACGGGCTGGTCGTGGAGTGAGGACGGGACGCGGCTCACCTTCGATCTGCGCGAACGCGTCAAATGGCATGACGGAGAGCCGTTCACCGCCAGTGACGTCAAATGCACTTGGGACCTGTTGACCGGCAAAGCGAGCGAAAAGCTGCGCATCAACCCCCGCAAGTCGTGGTACAGCAACCTCGAAGAGGTTGTCACCGAAGGCGACTATACGGCGACGTTCGTGCTAAAGCGGCCGCAGCCGGCACTGCTCGCTCTGCTCGCTTCCGGCTTGGCGCCGGTCTATCCATGTCACGTCCCGCCGCGCGACATGCGCAGCCACCCGATCGGCACCGGCCCCTTCAAATTCGTCGAGTTTCGCCCCAACGAAAGCATTCGGGTGACGCGAAACCCGGATTACTGGAAGAAGGACCGGCCTTATGTCGACGGCGTCGAGTACACAATCGTGCCGAACCGCTCGACGGCGCTCCTCGCGTTTGTTGCCGGAAAATTCGACATGACCTGGCCCTACGATGTGGCGATCCCGCTGTTGAAGGACATCCAGAGCCAGGCGCCGCACGCGATCTGCGAGATCACGCCGCTCAACGCCAGCCGAAACCTGATCATCAACCGCAAGGTCCCGCCCTTCGACAACCCCGAGATCCGGCGTGCGATGGCGCTGAGCCTCGACCGCAAGGCGTTCATCGACATCCTCGACGAAGGGCAGGGAGATATCGGCGGCGCGATGCTGCCGCCGCCTGCCGGGGTATGGGGCCTGCCGCCGGAGATGTTGAAAGGACTGCCGGGCTACGATCCCGATGTCGAAAAGAGCCGGGCGGAAGCGCGCGCGATCATGGAACGGGAGGGCTATGGGCCAGACAATCGGCTCCGGGTCAAACTGTCGGTCCGCAACATCCCGATTGCGCGCGACCCGGCGATCATCCTGACCGACCAGCTGAAGACCATCTATATCGAGGCCGAGCTCGACCCGATCGAAACCGTGAACTGGTTTCCGAAAGCGATCCGCAAGGATTACGTGGTCGGTCTCAATCTGACCGCCGCCGCCGTCGACGATCCGGACCAGCAATTCTTCGAGAACTATGCCTGCGGCGCCGAGCGCAACATCACTGGCTACTGCAACCCGGAACTCGAAAAACAGTTCGAGCGCCAGTCGGTGGAACCGGACCGCGAGAAGCGCAAAAAGCTGGTGTGGCAGATCGACCGCAAGCTGCAAGAAGATGGCGCCCGGCCGATCATCTTTCACTACCGCGCCGCGAGCTGCCGGCAGCCCTACGTCAAAGGGCTGACGATCATGGTCAACAGCATCTACAACGGCTGGCGCTTCGAAGACGTGTGGCTGGACCGTTAGGAGCACATTGGCGCCGTCGCGCAGAGGCAGACGCGCGGCCTGCCGCAGCAGATGCGCGCCGGCCGTATCTGACAAATCGCCTACGGACGGGGGCGGGAAGGTGGCGGATCAGACGCGCTACTCCGGAAGCGAGCAGCCGGTCAGGTCGGCACGGCAGAGGCGGCCCGGCTCGGCCGCATCGATCTGGATGACGTCGTGACAAGGCCGGATAGCGCTCCGCGCTAGGGCTGAGCCCGTCCGGGTGGCGTCGGTGCATATGCCCAGCCGGCCTCCAGGCCGCCGAACATCATCTTTATCCTTGCCGACGACCTCGGCTATGCCGACGTCTCCTGTTACGGACGCCGCGATTTTACCACGCCCAATATTGACCGCATCGCCGCGCGAGGGATGCGCTTCCTTCAAGGCTACGCCAATTCCGCCGTCTGCTCCGCCTCGCGTCTCGCGCTGATCACCGGCCGCTACCAGTATCGACTGCGGCTGGGGCTCGAGGAGCCGTTGGTTGGCAGCCCTGAGGTCGGCCTCCCGCCCGAGCATCCCACCCTGCCGTCGCTATTGAAGAAGGGGCTAAGGCACTACCCTGATCGGCAAGTGGCATCTGGGCGCTTTGCCGAAATTCGGTCCGCTCAAAGAGCGGTTATGATCACTTCTTCGGTTTCCGCGGCGAAGCCGTGGACTATTTCTCACACATGATACCGGGGATGGAACCCGTCAGCAGCGAGCCGAGAATGACCATATCGACGGAGCCGAGGAGCCAATGGCCGGCACCCGCAATCAACGTCAACGGCACGGCGTGCGGTCGTGACGACCGGTTTCCGGTGCGGCGCCTCCCGGCGTCGCACCGGACCGATGATTAGCGCCGGCGCGCGGCCCGCACTAACGCGGCGACCGATAGAAAAATGGCGGCCGTCATGATGTCACGAGACCGGCCGGCGTCGTGCGGAGCGTAGCTGAATGGCGGCCAGTGGCGGCGCTTGAACTATTTGTCGGAGATGTTTCCACCCTAATCGTCGTCGTCGAGGGTGAACCCGACTTTGAGCGTGACCTGATAATGCGCCACCCTGCCGTCTTCGACATGGCCGCGTGTCTCCAGCACCTCGAACCAGCCGACCTGCCGGAGTGTGCGCGAGGCGCGGCCGACGGCATTCTGGATCGCGTCTTCGATGCTGTTCTGCGAGGAACCGGCAACCTGGATGATCCGGTAGACGTGATTCTCGGGCATCGTCATGCCTCCCTGACCGAGTGGCGGATCTCACTCTCAAAACACTGGCGGGCCAACTTTCTCCCCCCGGCCAGATTTAAAGATTGCGGTCTACGCTGGCGGCTCATCGCGCGGAATGGAGAAACGCGTCGAGCGTTGATTAAGCGATTAAGCAAGAGAGCTTCGCTCTTCAGCGTGGTCCACCCGCCACGCGGCTCTCTTCTCAAAAGCGCCATGTGATCCCCGCATGGCGCTTTTTATTTCGGCAACGAAACTGTCCAAGGACGGATGTGCAAACGGCACGCCGCCCGGCTGGCCAAATTGAAGCGGGTTAATCTACCGGCTGATCTTCAGCAAGAAGTTCGATCCAGACCGGCGCGTGATCGCTCGCGCTCGGTGGTCAATTTCCACTCAAGATCGAAAGCTGAGGCTCAAAAAAGAAAGATCCTGAGCGATCCGAGGGCGTGGTGGCGTCACTCCCAGAGCGATTCCGGACAAGTGAGGACGATCTAATCGGGCGCGCGCTTCATCAACATAAGCTCCATTTCCCGGAGGTGGACGGCCTCCGCCGAAACCAGCCGGGTCGCATATTCCTCAAGAACGACAGACTTGCCTTTCACTAGCTCAAGGAGGTCCCGGTAGAGTTCTACGCCAGCCTCCTCCCGCTGTATTGATTCGGTGAGGATCTCGTCGATCGTATTGTGCGGCGTGGTCGGCAGCGCGGCGATGCCGAGAGCCGGCCTCTTGTGCAGCCGCATGATCATTTCACCCGCCTCTTGAGCGTGGGCTAGCGATTCCGTCGCGTTATCGCGCAGCCAGGCGGTGATCGGAATCCGCGCGTGACCGTAGATCATAAAGGAGTAGTGCGTGTAGTAGATGATCGCGGCAAGTTCCATCTGCAGAATTCGATTAAGTTGCTCAATAACCGGACCGACATCAAATTGGAAAGCCCTTGCCATCGCGGTTCTCCTTCGCCTTGGCGGTTTCTGTAATCAGTCGCGCCTAATAGTACTGGGTTTCAATCGACCGGCAATGAGCGAGCGCGCCAAAGGCTCGCCGCGCGGACCTCCAGTCCAGGCGAAGAGGCGGAGCGCTGCAAGCGACGCCGTGCCGGATCCGCGCTTATTTGGGACAAGAGTAAGACGCAGATGAGTGACCTGGCGGAGATTGAAGCGCTGTTCTTCACTGGTCTGAACCGGCCCGTCCTTTCGCGCGCGCTCGACGGCTTCACCGTAAGGCCGGGGCCGGAGAGTAGCGACAAGCTGACGCCGCGCTACAGAGCAGGAATTCTTCCCGCACGCAAGCGAGCATCGCGGCATTGCCGCTCAGAAATCGACTGAAATTCGCCGACGCCTCCACGAAGTTCAAGCCGACCAGGTAGCCCTGCGACGCCGCCAAGAGGAATTCGAGAGCCACGCCCTCGCTGCTCCGTCGGCAACGTGGGCCGACGCTGCTGCAAAGGCGCGATATCTGATCCTGCTTTTCGCTGAGACGTCCGAGGCGAGATATCCGCGACGCCAAGAACTGATCGCGAAGGTGCTCGACGATCCCGCCCGCTTATCCGACCGAATTGAGAGGAGGCCCGCTCAGCACCCGGGGCAATCGGGGGCTGTCCCATGCGGCCCCTTCCGCCCGCACCCGCGGCAGCGGAGCCGCGCTTTCAGGTAGAGGAGCTTCGTCGCGGGGGTTGAGCCCGGCCTTGAGATTTCCGCTGGAGGGAAATGGATTCGAACCCTCGGT
>CAVSZA010000038.1:0-79971 GCA_963732095.1 uncultured Alphaproteobacteria bacterium | reverse complement strand
GCGAAACGCCGTTGTAGAGCTGGCCGCCGTCGTGAAGTGATAACGTGCCCGACGTGATGGTGGTGTTGCCTGTGTAATTGTTGGTCCCCGTCAAATGTTGGACCGTGGTTCCATTGGTGCCGGCCATGATGAGCCCGCCAGAACCAGAAATCTGAGCGGAGTAGGTTCCGCCGATGGCTCCAATCTGAAGCGTTACGGGATTCGAGTTGATGTCGGCGAGCGTGATGCTGGGCCCGTTCCCATACGCAAGGCCGCCAACTTGGAAGGTGCTATTGAGAACGCCCGTATTGAAAGCGAGCGTTCCCGCCATTAACGTTCAGTTGGCTGTTTACGGCCGGCGTTGCGCTGTTGAATTGCAAAGTGCCGGAATTAAGGTTCGTTGTTCCAGTGTAGGTGTTACTTCCATCGAGGATGAGCGTCCCGGCGCCGATTCATTGTGAAAACTACCGCACCATTGATCCCACCTCCGCCGAGATTCTTCAAAATCCCCACTGCCGCCGGTGGCTACGAAATTCACCGTATTGATGGCCGCATTGCCGCTGGTTCCGTTGCCAGGGCCGCCAATGGAAAACCCTTGCATGTTCAGCGTGCCACCTGCGAGCGTGAGCGTCGTCGTGCTCGTACCCTTAGTGCTCGGGACACTGATATTGCCGCCGACGTTGGCCGTCCCGCCATTGATGATAATGTTCCCCGTGGAAGTGTTGGCGTTGGTATTCTTGGCAAGGATGATTCCGCCCGTACCGATATTTAGGATGCCCGTAGCGGTGTTATTTGGATTTGAACCGCCGAGCGTAAACGTGCCGGTAGCATTGCCATTTCCCGACGAATTAATCGCCAATTGGAGAGTGGTCGCGCTGAAAGTTCCGGTGTCAAAAGTCGCGGTTGCGGTCGCCGTGCCAGCGGTGCTCCGGCAACCTGCCGACCGTTACCGTTCCGGCCTGAATGGTCGCTGCATGGCCTGCGAGCAATAAAGAGCTTGCAGAACCTGTTGCGGTCCCGCTGGTTTCGCTGCCAATCAGAATTGTTGTCGTTGCACTGCCGCCACCGGTGCCGGTGATGCTGACGGAAGCGGTTGGATCGGCGCCGGCGATGAATTGCAGGACCCCATTTGATTTTCCAGTACCGATATTAATTGTATTGGCTTGGATCGTGTTCGTCCCTGAGCCGAGGTTCAATTGCGAGCCTGTCTGGGCATTACCACCGCCGCTGGTCCCCAGATTAATCGTGGCGACGTTAATCAGGTTGGTGCTGCCAGTGCCGCTGGCCAGAGTCAAAATCCCGCGAATGTTGGTTCCATTTCCAATATTTAATGTCGTTGCCGACGCATTCAAATTAAAATTGCTTAGCGCCGAGAGGTCGACCGTCGCATTAATCTTTGTGCCGCCGCCTGGATTGGCGGCAACCGTCATGGCGCCATTGACGTTCAGCGTCCCGCCGCTGCCTGGCGCGACCGTGCCAGTGTAAGTATTCAGCACCATGCTTACGGTCGTATTGGAAATAATCTGACCAACGTTAAACGCGCCGCTCACTGTCACACTGATCCACTGGCGATGGTGAGCGTATCGGTCGCCGTCTGCGTCGTGTCCTGAAAGCTGCCCAGGGTCGGGCTGAGTTGAATGCCACGTTCGCCGCGGTCGTGACGCCTGTCGTAGTGCTTGAGGTACCCAGCAGAGACGCGCCTGTCGTCGCTCCCAACGTGCCGCCCGAGTTTACCTGCACGGTGCCTGAGTTGATTGTCGTTCCGCCGGTGTACGTATTGGCGCCGGAAAATGTCAGCGTGCCGGCACCCGTCATGGTCAAGCCAGCGGTGCCCGCGACAATCGCACTGATTGTAGGGCTGCCGGCGTTGACGGTAATCGTCGGTGTCGTGCCGGCGAGAGTCAGCGTATCTGCAGGCACAGCGGCGGCGATCGTATAATCGCCACTGGCAACGGAATTGAAAGTAATGCTGTTGGCGGTGATGGGAGCGGTCAGAGTCACAATGCCTGCTGCACCGCCACTGCCAAAGATCGCGGAGTTTCCATTGGCCGAACGGAGTCGCCACCATTGGCCCAGATTGGTGTGATGGTATCCCAGTTCCCGTTGCCGTCAGAGCCTGAGCCGTTCGCCGCCGGATCCCACACTTGATTGGCTGCCAGGGCAGTTCCGGAAATCGCGGTGATCAAAGTGCAAACTGCAGTCCAACTTATCAGTAAACCGACTGCGCTGAACAGATTGTGTCGATCCCATTATGGCACCTCGATGCAAAATCAATTGACAATGCTGAACCGGATCGCAAGCCGCATTAGCAGGAAAAGATGTGTTTTACCGACGAACAATCGTCTCAATCGGAGAATTTCAAAGATCTTTTCGCGGCCCAATCCCGAAAAAGCGCCCACTCCCAGCGGTTCATGGTAGCGGCGTCAGCAGCGGCTGTAAAGAATTTGTTAGCTTTTCAGTCGGGGAACTCGCGGATAAGCGCTCGAATTGTCACCGCACAACGGCAAGCAAACTGGTTAGTCAGAGTCACTTGGTGATTACATCATCGAATCCACACCAACACTGCGATTTCCGACTTCGCCGCTTGTGCATCATTTATTTATTTAGGAATGCGCCTACGTTGGATGTTTTCTCAGTCACGTGCATAAGTTTTTCTTTAATTGCCATGCTTATCGTTTGACCTCGGCGAGCGACCTGTTCGGGTTGCCTTGTCGCCCTGTAGGGGTGACGTACGAGTCGCGTCCTTCGATGAACGTCGCAGTACGTGCATCAATCCGAAGCGTGGTACAACCGTTTTGCCGACTTCGGCGTAAGTCGAGTCAACTATCAGCCAGAAATTAGAGCGCTACGACTACGAATTTGCCCGCTCACATCTGCCGTACGAAACACCGCTCCAGAGGGCGCGATAATGGTGATCCTCCCGCGCCGCCCCTTGCGTCCGACGAAACGGACGCCGCCACAGCATCGTCGTTAAGCCGTGGATTGTTAGCTTCCGCGGCTCGATTTTCCAAAACGTGCGAAAGGCAATCAGAAAAATGGGTTTAGATCCTCATGCATCGACAGAATTGCGAAAGCCTGCTTACACCAAGACGCCGCCAAACGCTGTATATAGCGATGGGCGTAAGCTATTTGCTTTAGCCTTCGGCACATCGGTGGTGATATCGCTTCAAGCAACGAACGCCGCAAAATCGTGTTTGCTGCGTTTTGCTCGCGCCTCTACAGTAGCTTGCCCAGCCTCGCGAAGTCGTTGCCCAGGCTCAAATCCGTCAGGTCGACCCCTTCGATGGCCGCATCGTGCTTGTGCTCATGCCCAATGCCGAGGTCGTCGAACGTGTCGGCCCTAAAGCGGGCCTCGTCACGGGTCAACTGGGCCAGCGACTGATCGAAGGCCTGGACGTCCTGACGAATCGTTGTTTTGGGGGCGCCCGCCTGGAGATCCATCTGGAGGGTCTGCAGGCTCAGCTGGACGACATCCAGGTCGGCCTGGATCATCTGCGCCTCGGCGGTACCCTCCGGGGAGCCGGGGGCGGAGGTCGTCAGCGAACCGAACAGGCCGTGCGTCTCGCCGAACAGACCGGCGGTGAAATAGACCGTGTTGGAGTCGCCGCCTGCGCCACCGTTGCCCACTTTCAGCGCCCAAAGTCCATCGATTTGGATGGGCTCGCCGTCGGGATCCTGCAGCTGACCCAAGAAGCCGCCCGTGGAAGCGTCGAAGGCGTTGATGCGACCGTCGCCGAAGTTGCCCACCAGCAGGACGGCGTCGTTGTTCGGGCGCTCAGCCCAGCGAAGCCCGTCGGCGCGATGGCCAAGCCCTACGGCGAATCGAGCGGGCCGCGCAGATCAGGCGCACTTGGCCGTTGGCCAGGCCCGGCGTGCCATCCAGGTTGAACACGTCCACGAAGCCACGGTGTGGACCAGCCGCGTCGTCGTGCTTCGTGTCGTCCTGCTTGGCGTAGGTTACATACAACTGGTCGTTGAGGACCTGAACGTCGAACGGGGCATAGCCCTTGGGCAGGTTCGCGTCGGCGAAGGCGCCGGCTGGCAGCGACGTGACCTTAGTGAAGGTCGCGTCGTACACGTCGATCGTGCCGGCCCGAAAGTTCGATGCGTACAGCAGCGCCGTGCTGTTGGCGTCGCCGGCAATGATCGGCGTCATACTGGTTGCGATGGCCAGTCCCTTGTAGACCGCCCCCGTTTGTTGGTTGGGGTCGGGGTTCGTAAAGTTGTTGCCGGAGTTGTCTTTGGCGATGATGCCGTAGGTGCCGGCCTTGGCCGGGTCGAAGCCCTTGGGGTTAACCGCGGGGTTCCAGCCGACGATGGTGCCGTCCTCGGTGGCGAACAGGAAGACCGCGGAGGCAGTAATCGCTTTTCCGTTTTTATCAACGCCGGTGACCGTGAATCCACCAGTCGCGCCCCCGTCGATGTTGAATACGGTTCCCGTGGGTGTTCCACTTGCCCCAGTCGCATCCCCCGGCGTCGGGATGCTTACGACCAGCCCGTTGATGCTGACCGGTGTGTTGTTCGCGCCCGGAACGCCGTAGAGGCTCGCCACGCCGGCGTTGTTGTCCGAGATCCAGAAGGGGCTGCTGGAACTCTCGGAAATACCCCACGGGTTGACCAAGTTGGGGTCCAAGACTTGGGCGACGCCCGGCAAGTCCGACACCAAGTTGGTCTGCTGGACGTTGGCGGACAACATACAACGGTACTCGAGGGCTTCGAGTGAGTGCCAGGTCTGAAAACGGCCCGCGCGACGAGTTCTGGTAAACATATCGACCTCCGAGTGAGCGCCCCAGTGAAAATCGGTTGAATAAGACGCTCCAGAAAGGGCTCGGCCGTGCAAGCTCGATCGGCGATGGTCTGACCTTTCGCCGTGTGAGACCATCTGTTGCGGCCGCCAGAATGTAACTGCTTGGGACCTCTCCGAATGCCATATTAAGGTGGTCCAATGCGCTGCAATTGAAATGCCATTAGCGGTTGCATCGTGAGACCGCAGGAATTTCGCTGAGCTTCGGAGCGTTTCGTCCGTCCAACTCCCATTTGAACGGCGCATCCGGTGTCGCTGCGTCGACCACATTGGCCACTAAACTGCCTAAGATGCGTTTCTGAGCGCTCGATCTTTCATTAATGACTCATTGCCGCGCATCGAGTTCCCCTTATCAGCCGCTTACTTTTGGCGATTCCCGACGTGCGGCCACGACTGTGCAAGCGTTTGTAGAGAGGTTTCAGGATTTAAGGGCGACTTCGGCCACTTCATCAATAGATGTCTGCAGGCGGCGTCCCGCGCACGTCGACAGATCGGAACACCGCTCCCGGCGGCGAAGCGATGGCGATCCGCCCGCGCCGTCCTTTACGCCCGACAAAACGCACGATTACCTGAACGCCGGACACCTCGATCAGTCGGGATTCGCCTCCGGAGTACCAGTCGATGGATTGACTCACTAGAATTGGAGACGGCACCGGACGTTTAACCGTTTGGTCTGTGTCCCGTGTTACAAAATGGTCGACTATGAAGCCGCATGTGGGTCAACTGTGGTACTACATATTTTCTCCGTTTTCGTGATTCCGTTTCACTACGCTTGAGCCGAAGCAGTTCTTTTTTTGTCCCGTTTCGGATTTAGTCGACTATTCGAGTTGTCGACGCCTTTTTCTCTTCCCTCAGCGGGAATCTCTTGTGCGTCGTCTCAGGAGTTCATTCAACAGGGCCGCGCTGCTCATTCGATTCTTCGATCTCGCGGATCAGACCGTGTTTCCGAGCTGCACGCAGCACCAATGCCGAAGCGGCAGGTAAATCCTACTCCAGGTCCAAGCTTAGCTTATTGTTCATACGGCAACGGCGATGCCGGCCGACTGTCTGATCATGGTCTCCTTGTTCCAAGGTTCTTTCCGCAAGAGCATCACCCAACAACGCACCAGTAGCTTACGGGCCACGGCCACGATCGCTTTCTTCTTGCGGGTCCTCTGCCCGCTGGTCAGCCGCTCGTAGACCGTCTTCGCCCAGGGGTTGTAGCGCAGCATCAGCCAGGCCGCTTCGACCAGCGCCTGCGCAGCTGGCGCGGGCCCCGTTTGTGAATCCGGCCGTGGCGATCCATCTCACCCGACTGATAACGTCGGGGGACCATTCCCGCGTAGGAAGAGATCTGCCGCGCGTTCTGGAAGCGATGGGGATTGTCCAGGTAAGCCACGACGACTTCCGCCGTCTTGCGGCCGACGCCGGGGATCGTCTCGAGCAGCTGCACACGCTCGTCGGCGCGCGTAATGCCTTGAGCTGCTTGTGGACCTCATGCTGGTGTTGTCGGAGATGCTCCAGCTGGATCAGTTCCAGATCCAACTCGCCACGCCACAGGTCGTCCAACGAACATTCGGCTAGCGGTTTACGGTGCGCGGCAATCAACTCCAGACGTTCCAGGGCCCACGCCTTCTGACCACGCACCATCTCCATCCCTCGTTGGGCAAAGATGGCGCGGATGTTGTTCTGCACTCGATTGATCCGCCCCACCACCACTTGGCGATATTTCACCAGCCGACGATATTCACGTTGCCGGCGGCACGGAATGTAGACGGGCACCAATTGCCCTAGCGCAGCCAGCTTGGCCAGCTTAAGTGCATCGTCACGATCTGTCTTGCGCTTGATGTGTTTCCACTTCCAAGCCTCCTGATTGGGATTGCAGACCAGCACCTCGTAGCCTTCCTCGGTGCAGATGTCATGAACCCATCCGGCCAGACCGCAGGATTCGATCACCACCGAGTCAGGATGGTAGTTCTTGAGCACCGCCAACAGGTAATGCCGGTCCGTCGCCATGGTCCAGAACTCCGTCTGGTTCGTATCGCTGTCCAGCAGGCAGGTCACTGACTTGAATTTACCGAGGTCAATTGCCAGAATCCGTGACATGGTCGTGTGCTCCTTTCGGGAACGTGGGAGGAGTGAAGTCACCCACTAACCTGTTGGCCGCATTCAGTGCGGTCAACAGGCACACGGCTTACATGGATTCTATTCTTGACAATTCTCACCAATAACGAGTTGATGACACGATTTGGTTAACTAACGTCCGACTGTCGATCGATCGGCTGCGCTCCCGCCGACGCTAAATATCCTTGACAGAGGAGTCTCCCGAGCGGGTATCATAGTTAATTCGGCTGGCTGGACAGACGAATTGTTGATTACCAATTGCCACTATGAATCCGCCGGAAGCTCGGATGTTGATGAAGCCGGTGCTTTCCGTAAGTCATCTGTCTCTTGTGGTGTGGATGATCTCCATTGCCGCGGCGGATTCTCACGTAATCGCCGCCCAACCAGATTCTCCGCCAGTCGCGATCTCCAAAGAGGACGTTGAGTTCTTCGAGAAGAGTATTCGGCCAGTCCTGGTGGAAAAGTGTTATGGCTGCCATTCGGCACAGGCGAAACAACTCAAGGGGGAGTTGCGGCTCGATTCGCGCCAGGGCATTGCCACCGGGGGCGAAAGCGGCGAGATCATCAACGGTCGCGATCCGGATCAAAGCCGGCTGATCCAGGCCATCCGTTGGACGGATGCCGACCTTCGAATGCCCCCCAGCGGGAAGCTTACGCGCGGAGCAAATCGCCTCGTTGGAGCGTTGGGTTCGAATGGGTGCGCCCGACCCGCGCGACGCCGTCGCGGCGACAACGCCCGGCGCCGAACCGAAAAAGATCGATCTGGAACAGGGGCGCAAGTGGTGGGCGTTTCAGCCGGTCGACCGCAAGACGCACCGGTGGTGGACGACGCGCGCTGGGCGAAACAGAAGATCGATCATTTCGTGCTGGCGAAGCTCGAGGAGAATCAGCTGAAGCCTTCGCCGCACGGCCGATCGCGCGACGCTGATCCGGCGCGCCTACCTCGACCTGACCGGCCTGCGGCCGACCTACGAAGAGGTTGAGGCGTTCGCCAAGGACGAGTCGCCGGACGCCTACCAGAAGCTGATCGATCAACTGCTCGCCTCCCAGCATTACGGCGAGCGCTGGGGCCGGTACTGGCTCGATGTGGTGCGCTACGCCGAGGACAACCCGACCAGCGAAGCGACCAACCCGCCCTATCCGTTTGCCTGGCGCTATCGCGATTGGGTCATCGAGGCCGTCAACCAGGACATGCCGTACGACCGCTTCGTCAAGCTGCAACTGGCCGCCGACCAGATGCCCGGCACGTCGCGCAGGATCTGGTCGCGCTCGGGTTCCTGGGCACCGGCCCGGTCTATCACAAGGACGGCCGGCTCTCGAAGGACGTCATCGAGACCTTTACACCGACGACTGGGACGAGCGCATCGACACCGTCTCGCGCGGCTTCCTGGGCATGACGGTCGCCTGCGCCCGCTGCCACGATCACAAGTTCGATCCGATCCCGACGAAGGACTACTACAGCCTGGCGGGCGTCTTCGCGTCGACCGTGCGGTGCCGCGCCCGCTGGTCGGAGATCGATCCGGAGGTCGAAACGCGCTTCATGGCGGCCGAGCAGCGGCTCTTCTATCTCAGCTATGCCGCCAACCTGCTGCGCGGCGAGCCGGGCAGCAAGCCGCAAGGAAGCCCGCGCAGAAGGTCGGGCAGTTCGTCGACGGAGATGGAGAAGATCGAGGACGAAATGGCGTTCCTGAAGCGACAAGCATCCGGAGCTGTACGCGTAGCTCGCGCAACTGGCCAAGCGGCCGCAATCCGTATCCGGATGAAGCCAACGCCGCAGCCGGCGCAAGCCGCCCGCAGACGGCCGCCGGACGGCGAGCCGGGCGGCGGCGGCCGGCGCGGCGGCTCGGTCGGAGCCGTTCTTCCACGCCGTGTTCGACGCCGGCACTTTGGTCGATGGCATCCGACCCCGACTTCACGATGATCGACATCAAGCCCGGCGAGCCGCGCGACATGCACGTGCTGCCCGGCGGCAACGTCGCCAGCCCGGCGATGTTGCGCCGCGCCGATTCCTGTCGGTCCTGTCGAAAGACGATCCGACATTTCACCACGGCTCGGGCCGGCTGCGAATTGGCCGAGCAAGATCTTCAGCGACGGCGCCCCGCTGGCCGCGCGCGTGATCGTCAATCGCGTCTGGGCCTGGCACTTTGGCAAGCCGCTCGTCGCGACGCCAAGCGATTTCGGCGTGCAGGGCGAAAAGCCGACGCATCCGCGAGCTGCTCGACGATCTGGCCGCGCGCTTCATCGCCAACGGCTGGTCGCTGAAATGGCTGCACCGCGAGATCATGCTCTCGGCGGCCTATCAGCAGGCGAGCCAGCCGCGCGCCGATGGCGATGCAAGTCGATCCGACCAACCGGCTGCTCTGGCGCATGAACCCGCGCCGGCTGGATGTCGAGGCGTATCGCGACTGCATCCTGCAAGCCAGCGGCAGGCTCGACGACGAGCTTGGCGGCGTCCTCGACGGATCTCGATCAGCCCGGCAACAGCCGCCGCACGGTCTACGCCCGCGTCAGCCGCGGGCGGCTGAACAATCTGCTTCAGCTCTTCGATTTTCCCGAAGCGACGATGCACAGCCCCGGCCGCGAGATCACGACCACGCCGCTGCAGCAGCTGTTCGTGATGAACAGCGCGTTCATGCAGACCAGGCGTCGGCGCTGGCCGAAAGCGTGGAAAAGCAGCCCGACGATGCGCCAACGCGTTCGCGGCGATGTATCGCAAGGTTTCTGGCCGCGATCCCGACGAACCGGAATTGGAACTGGCCGACGGACTATCTCGCCGCCGGCGACGCTCGACGCAATACGCGCAGGCTCTTCTGTGTACCAACGAGGTGATCTTTTGGCCATGAACCAACAGATCTCGCGACGCGCAATGCATTCAGTCGCTCGGCGCCGGCCTCGGCTCGGTCGGGCTTGCCGAGCATGCTCGCCGACGAGCAAGCGCCGCGGCCCCAGCTGCGCCACGACGCATCGGCGCCGCACTTCGCGCCAAGGCGAAGCACAACATCTTCCTGTTCATGCCGGGCGGCCCGTCGCACATGGACATGTTCGACCCGAAGCCGGCGCTCGCCGAAGTACGCCGGGCAGCGGCCCGATTCGGTCAACCTGCGCACCGAGCGCACCACCGGCGGCCTGTTTCCCTCGCCGTTCGAGTTCAAGAAGCACGGCAAGTCCGGCATCGAGGTCAGCGAGCTGCTGCCGAACATCGCCGCCGATCGATCGACGACATCTGCGTCGTCAGCTCGATGTACACGTTCAACCCGACGCACACGCCGGCCCGCAGCCTGTTCCATTCCGGCAACATCGCCGCCACCCGGCCGTCGATGGGCTCGTGGATCTCCTACGGCCTGGGCACCGAAAACCAGAACCTGCCCGGCTTCGTCGTGCTCGGCCCCGGCGGCGGCGGCGGCCCGGCGCTGCGCAGCGGCTTCCTGCCGGCGCGCTATCAGGGCGTCGGCTTCGACGATTCGCAGACCGACCCGGAGAAGATGATCCGCGACCTGCGGAACAAGCAACTCGACGCCGCCGGCGCAGCGCCGCCAGCTCGATCTCGTTCAGGCGCTCAACCGCGAGCACGAGCAATCGTTCGGCCAGGACGAATTTCTCGAAGGCCGCATCCAGGCGATGGAGACCGCCTACCGCATGCAGTTCGAAGCGACCGACGCCTTCGACATCCGCAAGGAGCCGGCAGTCGGTCCGCGAGGAATACGGCAACACCCCCTTCGCCAACGGCTGCCTGCTGGCCCGCCGGCTGGTCGAGCGCGGCGTGCGCACGGTTCACGTCTACTACGGCCCCGGCCAGCCGTGGGACGATCACAGCCACATCAACAAGAACCTGCGCGGCCGCTGCCCCGACATGGACCAGGCCTCGGCCGCGCTGATCCGCGACCTGAAGCGCCGCGGCCTGCTGGACGAAACGGCCGTCGTCTGGGGCGGCGAGTTCGGCCGCACGCCCGTCTCCGAAAGCGGCGACGGCCGCGACCACAATCCCTACGGCTTCACGATGTTCATGGCCGGCGGCGGCTTCAAAGGCGGCATCTGCTACGGCGCAACCGACGAATTCGGCTTCCGCGCCGTGGAAAATCGCGTCTCCATCCACGACCTGCACGCGACGCTGCTGCACGTGATGGGCATCGATCACGAGAAGCTGACCTACCGCTACGCCGGCCGCGACTTCCGGCTGACCGATGTCTATGGGCAGGTGATGCACGATCTGCTGCTGACGTAGCGGCCTGCCCTTTCGCGGGCTGTTATATGTTCAATGGGTATCTACTTTGGCCTCCTTCTAAGCTGCCTTCATTGCCGTTGCGAGTCCACGCGAACCGCAGTTGGCTGGACACCAGAAAAAGTTGATTTCTTCAGTGCCCCGCGGCGGACAAGGCGGTGCTCGATGTGCCCTGACTGGCGGGACAGCAGGTCCTTGCAACAGGCGATGCTCGCATCCAGTCCATCGATCCTTGGACATGATCCCGCGATCACTAACCCGCGCCCCGACTTTCAACGTGACTCCCTCACACTGGCACAAACAACGGGGCACAATTACCTTACTTGAACGAATTCACACTTTTAACGTCGCCACATCTTGAGCAGAGTTAATATGAAGAAATTATGTTTTTTCGTTTTGGTTCTGCTGGCTGGTTGCTTCGCTTTTGCGGCACAGGCCATGACGCCCGAGGAATGCAAGTCATACCAGCAAATGTTCTTGCAAAATCTTCCCAGTGTGCCTGCTTTTGAGGCGTGGATCAAAAGTCGCAGGAACTTCCGCCCGATTTTGACACTTCGCCGCATAACAATACGAGCTGCCGATCCACTTCGCCTTTTCCGACGGCCGGCTCGTGAAGACTGCCTCGGATTGGAAAGCACGACGCAGCGAGATCCTGAACTCTATCAGAAATGGGTTTGGGGCAAAACGCCGCCGCTTCCCAAGTTTGATCACGCCAACATGGAGGAAGGCCGGCAACCGGGTATCGCACATGCACCGGAAATATCTTTTGTGGTCCTGGCGGCCAGGGATCGATTCGCATCACCATGCAAATCCCCAATGGTCCGGGGCCATTTCCTGTGGTGATCGGTCCGGGTCTGATTCTGCTGGTGGGGCGCGGGGAGGGGCAGTTCGCGGTCCCGGTGCTACGCCGGCTACGGCGCCTCCCGGACCGGGACGCGGTCCTGCATGAAGTGATCCGTTCCCACGGCTACATTGTTTGCAGCATCGCCGCCAACGATGGCGATGACGATTCCGTCAAAATGGCCGACGCTTCATCCTGAGTGCGATCCCGGCCTGCCGGCGCCGTGGATGGGCTGCCTCTGTTGTGGTCGACTATCTGCTCACACTGCCGGAAGTTGTCGCCAAAGCGCATCGCCGTAACCGGCTACTCGCGCGACGGCAAGGCGATGGCCATTGGTGCGGCCCTCGATGAACGGGTCGCCGCGGTGTCGCGGGCCGTCCGGGTGTGGGCGGCGTTCTTCCATTCCGTTTGGCCAGCGAGTTCAACCAGGCCGAAAGCATCCAATCGACCACGCTGATGTTTCCCGACTGGCTCCATCCTCGTGTCCGCTACTTCGTCGGCCGCGAAGATCGCCTTCCCGTCGATGGCAATTTGCTTTTGGCCCCATCGCGCCGCGGCGTTTTTCCTTGTGGGAGGGCTGAACGACGAAGTCTCGAACAACTGGGGCGATGAACAATCATTCCACGGCGCCAACAAGGTCTATCAACTTCTCGGCGACGATGCCGAGGTCACCGGCAAACTCGGCCTGCTGAAGGTGCCGGGCGATCACGGCGCCAATGGCTGGGAACAGGCGATGACCTGGCTCGACATTCAGTTCGGCAAATCCGACAAAAATTGGACCAACCGCTGGCAATTTCCCTGGGACTGGGAAAAGTGGAAAGCCGCCGCCGGCGAAACCGTCGATCTCGCGAAGTATCCCGATCAGCGCGGGGGTCAGTGGCTCGAAGGCGTGAAGAATGCAACCGACTGGGAAAATAAATCCGTCGAAGCGCAAGCAAATGGAGTGGATGCTCGGCGACAGCACTGTGGCCACTGTCGGCTCCCACCCCGCCTGAACGCACCCCGCAGCAGGACGTTCCCGCGTGGGTCATTCGCCGAAGCTCAGGGGCACGGGCGATTTCTGAATTCGGCTGGTACGGCGATTACAACAGCCGCACGGCCACCCGCACCATCGTGTTCAATCAGACCCACGGCGGCGTCAATGGCACTCTCTACTATCCGGCGAAGGCCAGCCGCGACACCAAACTGCCCGTGGTCATCTGGCTCCACAGTTACAGCTATCCGTTGGGATATATGTCGGTCTACCGACGCGACGTACATCCGATTCTCGCATTGGTCGACGCCGGCTATGCCGTGCTGGCCTATGACCAGTCGGGCTTTGGCAGCCGCATGGATGAAACCTCACAAGCATACCAAGACAAGTCCCACACTGGTTGACAGATGGGCCACATGGTGGAAGATGCCCGCACCGCTGTGGCAGCACTTGCCGGCGATCCGATGGTTAAATTCCAAGTCGATTTACTTGTTTGGCTACGGACTTGGCGGCACTGTTGCCCTCTATACTGCCGCTCTCGAGCCCAAAGTGGCTGGCGTTGTTTGCGTCGCCGGTTTCACTCCGATGCGGACCGACACTGCCGCCTCGGGCACAGGCGGTATCACGCGTTACGCCGTCGATCGCCCATTGATCCCGCGATTGGGTTTCTTTGTCGGAAACGAAAGCAGAATTCCCTACGACTACCATGATATACTGTCCAGCATTGCTCCGCGTCCGGTGTACGTTGTCAATCCGCTTTACGATCGCGGCACCAACTTCCAGGATGTCCACGCCACGCTCGATGAGATCAAGAAAGTTTTTGCACTCTATGGCGCCGAAGACCATCTCAAGATCGACGAGCCGTGGGATTACGATCGGTTGTCGGGCAACACGCAGGATCGCATTATTAAGTGGATGAGCGAAAACATGAAGTAAGTGCGGAGTTCGTTATTGAGGCAGGCCGCTTCCGCGCATTCTCCTCAGTTGCATATCACAGGAGCCCGTCGTATGCCGCAGAAATCGACTTCGCTCGCCCCCCTCCTTTGCTTCATGTTCACTGCGGCCGCTTTCGCCCAGAAGAGCACCTCCTCGCCAAGTGAAACTGAAAAATCAAATATCGGAAACCCAAACGTTACCATCTCTGACGACGCGACTACCTTCACGCTCTCCAACGGCATTATCACTGCCAAAATCGCGAAGCGTAACGGCGACATTCTGTCGCTGGTCTACAAAGGCATCGAGACCCTAACCGACAAGTCTGGCCATGTCGGCGGTTACTGGTCTCACGACGCTTCGGCATACCGCGATGCGCCGGCCGCTGACCACATCGCCAAAATCACGATCGACCCGACCACCAGCGGTGGCAATCGCGCCGAAGTTTCCGTGAAAGCCATCGCCAATGGCCACCGCCTCGGCCGACCTGCGGGTTTGCGCCCTGGCGCGCGAGGGAGATTTTCCCGCGGACATCGAAATCCGCTATGCGTCGGGCGCGGCGAACCAGGGATTTTCACCTATTGCCTGATGGAGCATAAGCCAGAATACCCTGCCGGAGCGATCGGCGAGGCCCGCTACTGCATCAAACTTGCTGATATCTATGACTGGCTCAGCGTCGATGAGCATCGCAACAAGTTCTACCCGGAGGAACTTCCCGGCGAGGACAAATATGTTTATACCGCCGTACAGTCGGAGAATCTTGCTTACGGCTGGTCCAGCACCAAGCAGAAAATGGGATGGTGGCTGATCAACCCGACGATTGAATATCTTTCCGGCGGGCCGACC
Source organism: uncultured Alphaproteobacteria bacterium (assembly GCA_963732095.1). Lineage (GTDB taxonomy): Bacteria > Pseudomonadota > Alphaproteobacteria > ATCC43930 > CGMCC-115725 > AP-15. The sequence continues at coordinate 65,273 of CAVSZA010000038.1, read as the reverse complement.
AAGGTGGAATTTCTTTGCCACCGCGACACGACGCAGGTCCAGGCCCCCTGCGTGCTCAACTACTGGCGCTCGAGCCACTACGGCGGGGCGGTGCTCGACGTGGCTGAAGGCGAACATTGGTCCAAGGTGGTCGGACCATTCTACCTGTATATGAACAGCGGAGGCGAGCCGATGGAGCTCTGGAAGGATGCCCGCGCAGGCCGCGGTGCAGGCAGCCAAATGGCCCTATGACTGGGTCGACAGCGATGACTACCCGCATCACGACAAGCGCAGCACGGTTTCTGGCACATTCGATTTGGTTGATCCACTGATGCCGGGCGGGGCGCGCTTCGTCGGCAATATGACGGTCGGCTTGACTGCCGCCGATCATATTCCAGTGCAGGGCTCAGGCGCGCCCAATCGCTTGGTGACATGGCAGACCGACGCCAAGCATTACCAGTTCTGGGCGAAGTTCGAAGACAAGACCGGCAAGTTCGCCGTTCCCAACGTGCGACCGGGGAGCTACACGCTGCGCGCCTACGCCGACGGCATCCTTGGCGACTTTGCCAAGGCCGACATCACTGTTCCCGAAGGTGGCAATTCGGTGGACCTGGGAAAGGTGACTTGGACGCCTGTGCGTCGCGGGAAGGAACTCTGGCAAGTCGGGATTCCCAATCGCACGGCGAAGGAATTTAACGGCGGCGACAACTTCTTTGCGCCCGACACTCAGATTGCATACGCCAAGCTGTTCCCAGAGGATGTCAACTTTATCATTGGCAAGAGCAATCCTGCAAAGGACTGGTACTTCGAACATATTCCACACAATGTCGACCCCAATGCACGCATCGCACCTTTCCGAGGCGTGCAGAGTAATCCAGGAAAAGCAACACCGTATAGCGTTACGTTCGAACTGGATCACGCGCCCAAGGGAACCGCCACGCTCCGACTTGCCTTTTGCTCTGCCAGTGCGCAGGGCTTGGAGATCAGCATCAATGGCAAATCCGCAGGTCAGGTCGCGCGCCTGAACTCGACCGGCGATTCCGCGATTGTGCGCCATAACATCCAGGGCATCTGGTTCGAGCGTGAATTCCCTTTCGACGCAACCCTGATGAAACAGGGGGCCAACACACTCACGTTGACCATCCCATCCGGCTCGCTCAACAACGGCGTCATCTACGATTGTGTTCGTCTGGAACTGGATGAAAACGCAGCGCCTCCGCAATGAGGCGATTTATGCCTCTGCTTCCTCGGTTCTTCAAATGATCCACTCGTTGTCCCAGACTTGGAGAATTTCCATGAAACGCCCTTCGACGTTCGCATATACCGCCCTCCTCTGGGCACTAGCAGTTTCCGCTGCCGTCCGCGCTGAAGATGCGCCTGTCACCATCTCCGAGAATGATCGCACCTACACGCTGGACAACGGAATTGTGAAAGCCATGGTCGCCAAGGAATCGGGCGACCTCGTCTCGCTGAAGTTCAAGGAGATGGAAATGCTCGCGACCTTCGAAGATGCGGATGGTATCCCTGATCTCAGCCGTGACCCGCCAGGGGAAAACCTCACCGGACTGAACCGTGGCATGACCGATCACCAGTATGGCTTCTGGTCGCACGACGCGATGGGCGCCCGTGCCACTCAGGGGGACAATCCCACCGTCAAAAAAATCACGATCGATCCCAAAACCAACGGCGGCCAACGTGGCGAAGTTTCCATCAACGGCGTCTCGAACGGACGCGCGATGGTACCGGCCCCGGCGCTCGACCGGGAGGCAATTTTCTTGCCGACGTTGAAATTCGGTATACCCTGGGACGCGGCGAGTCGGGCGTTTACACCTCTTGCACCTTCGACCATCCGGCCTCCTATGCCGCTACGGCGATCACCGAGGCCCGCTGCTGCTGCAAGCTCGCTGATATGTTCGACTGGCTGAGCATCGCCGACGATCAGTTCCACAACAAGGCGTATCCTTCATCGCTGCGCGAAGGGGACAAGTACATCTACACGACCAACCAATTCAACAACCCGGCATTCGGCTGGTCCAGCACCGCGAAGAAGGTCGGCTTTTTCTTCATCAATCCGTCGATGGAGTACATGAGCGGCGGACCGACCAAAATTGAATTCCTCGGCCACCGTGACACGAACCAAATCGCGGCACCTTGTGTGCTAAATTATTGGCGCTCGAGCCACTACGGCGGGGCGGACGTCTCTGTCGCTGAAGGTGAACGTTGGACCAAGACGATCGGCCCGTTCATGATTTACGTGAACTCCGGCACGGATTCACAGGAAATTTATAAGAATGCCCGCGCCGAAGCGGCGACCGAAGCCAGGAAGTGGCCCTACAACTGGGTGACCGTCATCGACTACCTCAGTCCGGCACAGCAGCTCTGTCAAAGGGCAGCTCGTGCTTACTGACCCGCTTATGCCGACAGCCAAAATGTCGAATGTCCGAGTTGGTCTGACCGCTCCGGCCTATTCTGTGCCGGGTCGCGGCGGAGTTCCCGGCGCTGCGGCCCGCAGCGTCGATTGGCAGCAGGATGCGAAACATTACGAATTCTGGGTCAAAGGCGCCGAAGATGGAACGTTCGAAATTCCCAATGTCCGCCCAGGCAGCTACACGCTGCACGCCTTCGCCGATGGCGTACTTGGCGAATTCGCAATGGCCGATGTGAATGTCGAACAGGGCAAACCTCTCAACTTGGGCAAAATCGCCTGGACGCCCGTCCGCCGTGGAAAGCAACTTTGGGATATCGGGATTCCCAATCGCAACGGATCGGAATTCTTCAAGGGGGACGTCTACTACACCCCTGGCATCGGCGCGACCTATGGAACGCTGTTTCCCAATGATATTACCTACATCATCGGCAAGAGCGATTTCCATAAAGACTGGTTCTTCCAGCATGTGCCTCATGCCAATGCGGATGCGGCCGCAATTACAGCAGCTGGGCGTGGTTTCCGCCCACCGGGCATCGCGGGCCGCGACTCCCTACACCATTCAGTTCGTCATGGAATCAGAGCCCAAGGGCAAGGCCACGCTCCGGGCCGCCTTCGCCGGCACTGGTGTGGGAGCCATCGATGTAACGGTCAATGACCAGCCAGCGGGAAAGTTCACTCGCCTCATCGGTGACGGCGTCCTTTCCAGTCACGGCAGCCAGGGCATTTGGTATGAGCGCGAACTGCCCTTCGATGCGTCGCTCATGAAGCACGGTGAAAATAAACTTACACTGACCGTGCCGGCCGGCCCTACGACGGCCGGTGTGATTTACGATTACTTGCGACTTGAGCTCGACGAAAACGCCGCGCCGAGTGCACCATGATGATGCCAAAAACCTTGATCGCGGTTGGAATCGTTTGTCTTCTCGTACTTTCGTTGCGCCATGCTAGCGCACAGACGGATCCAGAAACGCCGAGCGAAAATCGACCCACGCTCTTTATCGCCGGCGATTCCACCGCCGCGGTGAACAGTGCCACGCAGCAAGGTTGGGGCGTCAATTTCCAGGACTACTTCGATTCTGCGAAGCTCGTCGTCGTCAACGGCGCCAAGTCCGGCCTCTCCACGCCGACCTTTATCAACAGTGGCTCCTGGGATGCAATCCTCTCGAAGGTCAAACCCAACGACTATGTGATCATCCAATTCGGACACAACGACAACGGACCGGTCGACTCCTTCCGTTTCCGCGGCACGATGCCCTCACTCGGCGACGAAACCCAAGAGGCCCACGACGCGCAGAGCCGGCCTGAAACCGTTCATACTTACGGCTGGTACCTGAAAAAAATGATCGCCGACGTGCTGGCGAAAAACGCCAATCCGATCGTCATTTCCATGACCGTCCGTGGCGAGTGGACCGACGGCAAAATCGAACGGGGCTTCGGCGACTACGCCAAACTCGCCGGCGAACTCGCCGCCAGCAGGGCGTCCGCTACTTCGATCTTACCAACTACGTCGCCGATCAATACCAACAAATGGGCCCCGAGAAAGTCAAAGCCCTCTTCCCCCGCGACACGACCCACACCAACCGCGCCGGGGCCGACATCAACGCAAGGCTTCATCGCCGGCATCAAGGCGCTGCACGAATACACGCTCGTCAACGCCATGACCACCGCCGGCCGAGCGATCGACGTCGCCGCGCGAGTATGCGGCTGTCCCCAAGCTCGCGGTCACCGCCCGCGCCACCCCGATATTTTCAATCGCTGGCTGAATCTCCCCGACGTTCCCGCCACAAAACTCCCGACCATCTTGCTCATCGGCGACTCGACCGTTCGCAACGGACGCGGCGACGGCGGTTGTCACCGTCAGTGGGGCTGGGGAGACGCGTTTGCCGTCTACATCGATCCCGCCAAGGCGAACCTCGTCAACCGTGCCGTAGAGGCATTACCGCCGCGAGCTTCATGAAAGGCCGCTGGCCCGGCGTCCGCGATCTGCTTAAGCCGGGCGACTTCGTGCTCATGCAGTTCGGCACCAACTCCGAAGGTCAGGCTTCCTTCACCGAAAACTTGCACAAATACGTCGCCGAAATCCAAGCCAAGCAGGCTACTCCCATCATCTGCACGCTCGTCCCGCGCGACGCATGGGCTGCCGACAAACTCCGCCGCACTGATCCGCACGCCGTTTGGGCCCGCTCCAGTCGCCGCCGAGGCGAAGGTCCGACTCTTGGATCTGAACAACCTCGTCGCCGACCAGTACGACGTGATTGGCCGCGAAGCCACCACGGCTCTTTTCGAAAGCAGCCACACACCAATCGTCAGCTCGCCACTCCCGCAAAAGTGATCGCCGATGCGATCAAGACCGCTCCCGACGATCCGCTGGCCAAGTTCCTGAGTGAAACTCCAGCGGCAAATTGGTGATGTCGACGCTTGTCGGCGATCGAGCTATTGGACTTGTGTTTCCGTCCGTCAACAAGTTGCGATTGGAACTTCACATGCGAAGCGCACTTTTTGATTGCAGTGTTTTTGGCAATCTCGGTAACGATCGACGCAAGGGCGGAACAGACCGATTATCAGTTTGCACTCGGCGCTGGCACTCCGCGCACTGGTGTTCAACAGGTGAGTGCGCAGGATATGTACACTTCGGACAAAGGATTTGGCATTGAGCCTAATGTCAACGTTCCCACGCCCGGTGTCACGCCCTTGCCGCCGCTGGCACAAGCGTGCAAGATGCCGCCGAATACATCACCAGCGACAGGCCGTTCATTTTTTCCGCCGCCGTACCGGAAGGCGTGTATCGCGTGACCGTAACGCTTGACGATCCGATGGCAGATTGCACCGCGACGATCAAGGCCGAGACCCGCCGTCTGATGGTGGAGCAATGGCATGTGGCCAAAGGAACGACCGCCACGAAGTCGTTTCTCGTACACGTACGCCGGCCGGAAATCGCCGGAGCCGAAGCGAAGGTGAAGCTCGACCCGCGCAAGCCTGGCTCGTTCACTTGGGATGACAAACTCTCGCTGGAATTCCTCGGCGGCCATATCGCGATTCAAAAGATCGACATTCACAAGGTTGACGACTCCATCACGCTTTTCCTCTGCGGCGATTCCACCGTCACCGATCAGCCCATCGAACCTTACGGCAGTTGGGGCCGAATGCTTCCCGCGCTGGTTCAACGATAAAGTCTGCATTGCCAATTTCGCCGAATCGGGCGAAACCCTCAAAGCGTTCAAACTCGAAAAACGCTGGGAAAAAGTGATGTCGCTCGTGAAACCAAGCGACTACGTGTTCATGCAATTCGGCAACAACGACATGCAAACGCGCGGCCACAACGCGATGTGGCCCGCCGACGATCATGACGAAGATTGGACCAATGTGCATTCCGATGCCGACACCGATTATCAAACCATCCTCAAAGACTGGTCGGCACGAGTGAAGGCGAAGGGAGCAATACCCGTGATCGTCGCCCCTTACACCAAGCAGCGCAGCGGGGCTCCCGATCGAGCAGGCCTGCGCACTATCCGCAGGCGGCCGAAAATGCGGCCAACGAATCAGGCACGCCCTTTCTCAATCTCACCGCTATCAGCACCGATGTGCTTGAGACTCTTGGCCCACAGAACGGCAACCTGGCGTACGTCGACGGCCAGCATACTCGCTCGTACGGCGCTTACATGAACTCCCGCTCGGTTGTGTTTGGCATTCAGCAACTGAAACTCGACGTCGCCAAATTTCTCGCCGACGATTCCGCCTTCGATCCCAAAAAGCCAGCACCGCTGGCCGCCGATTTTGCAGTGCAGCTCGAACCCAGCCCCGCCGCGGCGGGCGCCAGCCGTGGTTCCCGGGCCAAGGTGCAGCTCACTAAGATCGTTCCCGACGGGAAGCCGCATAAATTCGAAGCCAAGAGCAAACATTTCCTAATCGATGGCGAGCCCACCCTCCTCATCGCCGGTGAAATGCACTTCGGCCGCATTTTGCCGGAGGATTTCGAAGCCCGTGTCAAACAGGCCAAGGCGATGGGCCTGAATGCCCTTTCGTTTTATTTATTCTGGAATCTCTCGAACCCCAGGAGGCCCAGTTCGACTTCACGGGCATGAACGACGTTCGCCGCATGTGCAAAATCTGCCAGGACAATGGCCTGTGGGTCATCCTGCCGCCCCGGGCCCCTACTGCTGTGCGCGGAAGTCGATTACGGCGGCATCCCTATTGGACCGCGAAAACGGAAAACGCCGAGGTAAAAATCCGTAGCAACGATCCTAAGTACGTCGCCTGGTCGAAACGCTACATCGACCGCGTCGCGCAGGAAGTCGCCGATTACAGATCACACGGGGCGGACCGCTTATTATGGTTCAGATCGAAAATGAATTCGGCATGGTCGCCCGCACCTCCGGTGGCTACGGCTACATCGATTCGCTTCACGAAATCTTCAAACAGATTTCGATGTTCCCCTGTTCCTCTGCGATCCCGGAGTTTTTCCGGTCCCGGGGCGGCAGCAATTATCCGGCGGATGTCTTCCGTGGCCGCAATGGCCTCAAGTCACCAGCCGACTACAACCAGGCCGCCGCTACGCCGCCGATTTCCCTGTTTATGCACCAGAAGTTTACACCGCCTGGTTCTCCGGTTGGGGCCAGCCCATCGCCACCCGCAACGCCACAATTCCCGCCATCATCGATTGGACCAACTCACTTCTCAACTACAACGCCTCCTGGTGTTACTACGTTTTCTTCGGTGGCACCAACTGGGGCTTCAACACTGGCTGCAATGAGTTCCTCCCGCTGCAAACTACCTACGACTACAACGCCAATCGATGAAGCAGGGCGTATCACACAGAAGTTTCGCGTGCTGCGCAAACTTCTCGCTAGCGCACGGATCGCACGCTGCCCGAGCCGCCCGCCGATCCGCTCGTCGCCGCTTTCCGCGATCAAATTCACGGAGCATCAATCGTTGCTAGAAATGCTTCCTGCGAAGGCAGCTGGAGAGGTCAAGCTCTATTCGAAGCCCGTCTCTATGGAAGACCTTAATCAGGCGTTACGGCTTCGTCGATTACCGCAAAACTTTCCCGAACGGTATCAAGGGTATGCTGGAACTCCGCCAGGCCCGCGACTACGCCATCACCATGGTCAACGGCAAAACCGTCGGCAAGTCCTTTATCGGCCTCGGAGCCGACTCCGACAAGATCACGCTGAATGAATCAGGTCCGGTCACCCTCGACATTTTGGTGCACAGCCTTGGCCGCATCAGCGTCATCACCAGCACCGACTCCGCAGGACCGCGCCGCAAGGGTCTCATCGGCGGCGCATTCCTTGACGGCGTCGAACTGGCCGATTGGCAAATATTCTCGCTGCCGCTGACCAACGTTCAGTCGATCAAGTCCTCGCAGGCCCTGCATACCGGCCCCACCTTTTATCACGCCAGTTTCAACGTGCCGACGCCCACTGCAGGACAAACCGACCTGCCAAGCACCTTTCTGGACATGCGGAATTTCTCCTTCGGCATCGTCTGGGTCAACGGCCACAACCTCGGCCGCTTCTGGGATCGCGGTGGCGCTGGCTCGTTCTTCCTCTCCAGCCATTTCCTGAAACCCGGCCCAACGACATCACCGTCTTGGAACTCCACGGCACCACAAGCATCCCCGAAATCACTGGCACCACCAGCATGACGGAAACCCCCGCCGTCCCCTTTGCCACACGCCTCGACACCCCAACGGCCGGCGGCAGGTCCCCGGCCGCCGCGTCCGGTCAGTGGAATCAGCCGGCGAGAAGTGAAATCGGAACGACGCACCGAGTTGCGATGTGCTTCATCATCGACTTGCAGTGTGCATTTTCGAAACGTCCTTTGACAGTCATCAATTGTGCCGCTTATGGCTTCCGCCGCGGCGGCAAAGAAGTGACTGCGATTGTCCTATTCGTTGGAGTGCTTTCAAAGCACGAGAACTCGTAATCGCTAGCTTCTCGACTCTGCATCGGCCGCGCTTGCACCTTCGCCAAAACCGTTCCCGCTTCGGATCCCGCTCGTGACGCGCCATGGTTCGTGCTCCCAAGGATTTCACTTTGGCGGAGGTAGGCCGCAGTTTAGCCCGAGTGTCAAGATGTGGTTGCTAGCGCGCTTGCCCCAAACGTGCAAATCTCACCGAGTCGCTATCGCAAACCCGCGGCCGTCCGCAAGCGGCGTGTTTTAAACCGGCCCAATCTCTCCGACATTTTACTAAAACCACAGTATGTGCCTCCCGCTATGAACGGAGAAAACGGGCTCTCTATTTGAGCGTGTTCTTCACAACTTTGCCGTCTTTCATGATGACCAGTAGGTTCTTGTCTGGGTCTTCGAGCAGCTTCAGGTTCTCCAGCGGATTTCCGTCCACTAATAAGAGGTCGGCATAGGCGCCCTCCTCCACAGCTCCAAGTTTGCCGGGATACGGATTACGTTTGCCCGACAGTGCAAGCAGCTCAGCGTTGACCGACGTGGCTTGTTTCAGAATTTCGAGTGGTGTAAACCACTTCAAACGCTCGACAAATTCGCGATTTTGCTGGTCTTGGTACTTGAGGTCGCTAATCAGGTCGGTGCCCAATGCAACTTTCACTTTGTACATGCGGGCCAACCGCATCATCAAATCGGTGCCTTCTTGCCACTGATGGATCCGCTTGATCTGCACGTCGTTCAGCCCTGGCTGCTCTTGGGTAAACGTGAACACTTGGGTCGAGAGGAAGGCGTGCTTTTCAGCTACCAGCTTCATGGTCGGTTCGTCGATCAAATGGCCGTGCTCAATCGATTTCACCCCTGCCTCGAGAGCGCGGCGGATTCCTGTAGGGTTATAGATGTGGACCGAAACGTAGGTACCCCAGTCTTCAGCGGCATCTACCGCAGCTTTGAGTTCTTCTGCGGTGAACTGGCTGACGTCCAACGGGTCGTATAACGAAGTGACGCCGCCACCGGCCATGACTTTGATTTGGGTCGCCCCCAGTCGCAGGTTCTCGCGAACCGCGGCTAGCACCTGCGGCTTTCCGTCGGCCAGGAAAGAAAGGCCGCGTAACTCAGTCGCGTAAACATTACCGCCGAAGTTCTTGTTAAGGTCCGTTGGCCAGCGGAAATCACCATGTCCGGCGGTCTGTGAAATTGCCGCTCCAGAAGGATACACCCGGGGGCCTTGCACGAGGCCCTCGTCGATCGCCTGCTTCAATCCGAAAACTGGTCCGGCCATGTCTCGAACGGAAGTGAAGCCGCGCATCAGCATCCGTTCTGCGCCTTTTGCATCAGGGCATAGGCGTAACCAGGATCGGTCGTCAGCAGCTTTGCCGGTGGCAGCACCATTGCGAGGTGCACGTGGGCGTCGATTAAGCCCGGCATCAGCACTCGCCTGCCGGCGTCGATGACCGTGGCGCCTGCCGGCACGGCGAGGTTCTTGCCAATCTTGTCGATCTTATTCCCGACCACAACGACCGTGAGATCCTCGGACAGTTTGTCCGACTTGCCGTCGAATACACGTGCGTTCTTGATCACAACTGGCGCTGAAGCCACCTGGTCACCCGCAGTGGCGGCCAGCGGGGGGAGAAATGAAACAATACAAGCAACCACACGCAAAACTGTAATTGAACGCATCGGTACACCCTCAATTTGTTCGGGACCTGTCGACCGCTCGCGGGGCTAATGTGGTCGAAAATATAACCTACGCAAAGCTCCGGCGTCAGGAACTAGTATTAGGGTGTCATAGAGCGTTTGATTGTGGATCTGGGGGTCACGGGTTCAAGTCCCGTTAGCCACCCTTCTCGCCCTTGTGCGACAATTCCCTGCGCAAATGCTTGTGAAATCGGACGAGGCACACGGGCCGAGTGATGCGTTTTCCAGCCTCGAACTCGGTCCGATTTGGAAAGGCGATCCGCCAGCCGCATGACGTCGGCTTCCGGTGTTCCGCCGCTTCAGACCGGTAAATCGTCCCACGGCGGTCGCCACAGTGGGACCTGCGGAAACAGCAATTCCGCCAGTTCGAGAGCGGTTTGTGTCGAGGCTTGAATGCGGCCGGCGAAGGCGGTTTCGCGGACCGAGCCGTGGCCCAGTGCCAGCCGCGTGAATTCCGCCCGGCTCAGCGTTAAATAGCTGCGGCCCAACTTGCCGGTGCGAACCCGGAAGCCGCGGCGGGTGTAAACCAAACGCCATTTGGCGCCGTCCACTGACAGGCCCAATTCCGTTTCGCGCGGCAAGCCGGCCTGCTTGGCGCGGGCTTCCAACTCCGGCGACCAAGCAGCGCGAGAAACTTGAGCGGATCGACAATCTTCGACCATGAACACTTCTTGCTGATCGGCCTCTTGATGGTGAATACGCTTCCGCCGGCTGCGTCCACCAACCGGTGCAACGGATGCTTCGGCGGCGCGTTCAGCAACAAATCTTGCCGATCGTGTTCGATGGCGTCGCCGCAGGCCCGAGCCAGCAGTTGATGGTTGGCCGTCGGATGGTCCGGAGCGGTGCATCAGTTCCATCACGCGATCTTGCCGCAGCACGGCGTAGCCGACAATCGGGGCGATGGTTTCCTCCAGCTCCAACTTGTCGGGACCATCGAGCGCCACCAGCAGCGAATCGTACGCTTTGCGGCCGACGAGCCACCGCCAATAGGCTTCGGTTCGCTCCAGCGGTCCGAAACTGTTGACGTGTTTTGCTGGTAAATTCGCATCAGCGCCGGCATTTCGACATGCCGCCAGCAGCCGAATGCTGAGCGGCTTGGCCAAGCTGCACGGCATGCTCGCCGTGCAAACGGGCCAACACTCGCGCGCTTTTGCTTGCGAAAAACAATGCCGGCCGCACAAAGCCCAACCGGCGCGGTGAAAAAAATCGCGGAATGCCGGCTGCGCACCAGGCCAATCAGCGTGCCATCGTCGGCCATACGGCGCTCGCGCCTCCTGCAGCAATCGCGAAGGCAAATCCTTGCCCACGAAATTCCGGCAACGTGCCCAGCCAATGCAAGCCGGCCACCGGAACGCGACCTGCCGAACCGCATGGTGCGGCGCGTCAGGTGCAAATGCGACAAGCACCCGATATCCGCGCTTCACCAACAGCCGATCGTGTCGGCTCGTAAAATGGATCTTCGGTTTGCGCATGAAACTCGTCGCGCGAGGGCCCCTGAAACACGGCCAGCAGCATGTGATAGACCGACGCATGATCGCCGCTGCGGCCCCGTGACCAAGCGCACTTGCGCCGTGGCGGGCGATTCAGAGAAATCGCTCTTGCTCGATCGGCCCCTTCAGCGAATCGCCGGTTTCAGCCGCGGCGATGGCGGCGAGTCTGCCGCGATTGGAGCCGAAGTTTTGCCGCCCGCTGCTGCCGAAACCGCGAATTGGCAGGAACCTTTCGCTTGGCCGAGCGCTTGGGCTGGTCGGCAGAATTCTGCGCCGGCTGTCGGAGTCGTTTGGCCTTGCGGCCGGAGATTCGCCGACGATTTCGAACGACCGACCGAGCCGGGATTCGACAACCGCTGTCCGACGGCTTGGGCGTGCCGCTCGCGCGTCTTCCGTGGCTGGCGACCGGCGAACTTGCCGGTCGGCCTCATCGCGAATCCCTTCTGATGGAGAATCGATCCATCCGCTTTCGCGATAACTTACCCGCCGGCCGGCTAGAGTTTTCCAGGATCGGGAGCAAAAAATTTGTCAAGATCATTTCGGGAAACAAAATGAAGGCGTACTCCCGAGACGCGAATATTGCTTCGCGACCGCTGATCGTGTTGCCATTTCGGGCAGTTGGCCGACCACAATTCACGCAAAGGGGCCACCACCGGCTTGCAGGGCCTCGTTGGCTTGGCGGATGGCCTGGCAACGCTGCCGGGCATTTTCCGCGTGGGTTCGGCGGCAATCCATCGCCGCTTTTCGGCAATTAACGCGGCGATCTGTTGGTTTCCAAGCCCATCGGTTGCAACCGCCTGGGCTTGCGCGGCAGCCATGCTTTGACCGGAGTGCTCCAAAAATCGCTCCGGATGAAATTCCAGTTCGCGAATGCAGCCGCCGCAAAGCGTGCTGCGTCTTTCGCCGCCGATCGATCGGGCGAAATCGGCAAATGCAACGTGCCGGAAACGACCATGTAGCCCGGCGGTTCGATGCCGAAAAACCGCGAGATGATTCGATCGGTTAATTGTCGTACTTCGCTCCGCCGATGCCGTGAACAAACAGATCGCCCAGCAGCACCCGGGCGGCCAGTGTGGTGATCAGCGCCCGTGTGCGAATGCGAATGCCCCGCCGCCGACAGTGCCGGCATTGTTCCAACCGCCGCGTCCGGCATCGCCTTCCGGCGAGATCGAAAGCGTGGCTTCGATCCCGCCCGGTCCGACAGCACCAATTGTCGCTTCGCTGGCGAACAAACAACCGTCGGCGACGCGGATCGTCAGCCGACCAAATCCACAGCGGCGCTTCCAGCCAATCATCTATCGTCCGCCAATTCCGGCACCGGATGGGCCGCCGAGCGCACTTTGTGCTCGACGCCGATATTCCAGCAACGCTGAGTTGTACGTTTCCCAAAACCGCGGCAAATGGCGAGCAAATGGGCGATGAACCAGCGCATCGCCGGCAGATCGCACACCCGGCTTTGCGGAATCTCCAGCGTTTGCAATCCCCACTGGGCTTCCAATTGATGCCGCGCTTGCGCAAGCTGACGCGCCAATATTATTCGTTTCGCCGGCCGCGCCACCGCCAGCGGCCAATATTTCTTCAGACCAGCGGATCCGGCACCAGCGGCCGAATTTGATTCGGCCGCCCGCTCGCCGAACGATTCGAAACATTGGCGATCGACAATCGCATGTTGCTCGAATGGCGTATTCGGCAGCAGCCGCGCGATCGAACGTGACCGACTCCCACGTGTGGCTCATCCAGCGAACCGCCGGGCACGCGCAGCGAGGCGCTCTTCATCGCGTCGCTGTCGATTTGCAAATTCACCGCCACCGCTTGTTGATTGCCGGCCAATCGGGCCAACACAAAATTCTTCAACCACACGCCGGGATGAAACATTTCCGGCTGATGACCGGCCAGCAAAATCGATGTTGGATTGGCCGGCACCGACACGTCGCGATAACTTCGCGTGTTTCGCAGCGCCTCGGCCAACAGTTGCGATCGCGGGCGTCCGCCGAAAGTTCGGTCAGATCGGCGGCCCTGCACTTCGTAATCGGCAGCGGCCAGCGTTCGCGATTGGTGGCCACCATTTCGCCGGCCAATCGACAGTGGCGGCTCGATCAGCGTGGAGCCGTTTTCTCGCGGAGCATTCAAGCCGCGTGATGACCTGGGCCGGACCATTCGGGCCAGCGGAACGGCTCGTCGGGCAATTCCGCGGCATCTGGCACTTGTTCGTGCCCGTGAGAGAATCCATATTCGCCGCCGGCCGACCCGTTGCGATTCAGCCGCGGTGCATGTTTCCCAGTGCACTGTTTCCCGGCCAGTCGCTTTCGAAACGCACCAGTGCATCGCTCGACTCTGCTTGCACCGTCGATACCATCGCCGAGCTAGGAACAAGTCACGATCGCGGCCCCCGTACACGCAACACGTTTTCGAAACGCTTGGGCACCGGCCCGCGCAACGCCGCCACGCTACGATCGATCACGTCTCACGATAGTATCGCAATCGAGTGTCGGCATTATCCAACGAGCCGCCAAACGATCGGGCTTCGTCCAAATAAATCAGCGGCACCGGCAATTCGACGATTCTGAATTTCTGATGCGCCGCCTGAACCCAAAGCTCCAGCGGCATGGCATAACCGGGCTCGGTGATATCCAGCTTCGCCAGCGACGGCACCCAATACGCTTTGAAACCGCAAAACGCATCGGTCAATTTCAAACCCGAGCCGGCAGTTCAACTCGGCAGTAATCTGTTCGTTGATTTTTCGCCGCGCCTCGGGCGGCTTGGCTGTCGCCCTCGAATTGCTTCAGATATCGGCTGCCGGACACAATGTCCACTCCGTCGGACAGCCGCCACAAAATCCGGAATCAACCGCGGCTGGTGTTGGCCGTCGCAATCGATCGTCACCAGCACGTCGTAGTCGTCGTACAATGCGAAATCGAACGCGCTGCGCAAGCCTGCGCCGTAGCCTCGATTTTTCGGATGCCGCACCACGTGTACATCGTGCCGCGCCGGCCAGCAATTCCGAAGTGCCGTCGGTCGAACCGTCGTCCACCACGCAGCACTTCTCGACTGTACCGCATCACTTCGTCCAGCACTGGCAGCAACGTGCTTCACTTCGTTGTAAACCGGCAACGCCGTGAGAAATCGAGTCGCCATAAACTTTCAACAATCGCGGAAAAGAACTCGGCGAAATTGCAGAGCAGTTCGCCAGGAAATGCAAAATACATGCCAAATTTGAGCCACGCGGCAATTGTCGAAAACACTGTGGCAAGATCGAAAAGCTGCAATTTTGTCGCACACAACCAATTGCCGGAAGTTCATTGTAGACCGCGGCCGAAGCGAGTCAAACCGCCTGATAAAGCCGGATAAATCGTCAAACTCAGCGGCGCCAAGGTCGTAGCGTTAAAGAGTCGAAAAGTCAAAACGTGGAGACGATGCCGGTTCTTTGCTCTTCGACTCTTCGCTTTTAGACGCTTTGACCACACCTGCTGCTCTTCACAGCCATTGCAGCGGATTGCGCTCGGCGCTGCAGGGCCATACGGTGGCGGTTGGGAATTGCGATGCCAGCAGTTCGGCCAATCGCTCGACGGCGAATCGCTCGCTGGCGAAATGACCGGCCAGAATCAAACCCATGCCCATCGCCTGGGTTTCCAGGCACGTGTGAAAACTCGCTTCGCCAGTGACAAACAGATCGCACCCAGCGCACCGCGCTGCCTCCAGCAAGTCGCCGGCGCTGCCGCACGCCACGGCCACCGCACGCACCGGCATTTGTGGATTGCCCACAATGTTGACGCCCGAGAGATTCAGAAAATCTTTCAGCCGCGCGGCGATGCTCGTCAGAGTGGCCGTGGTGGCGGGAAATCCAAACCGGCCGGTGCCGATGGCCGGATCGACCGCATCGGCAGCGCGCGCTGCCGGACGGGAACGGGAATCTCGATGTCGATGATGGTGAGCTGCGGTAAGAAGACGACCATCGGGCAGGAACTGCTGCCGGGGAAAGCACATGGGCGTTCGTTCATTTCAGACCATGGTGCCGATGCGCGACGGCGCGAGGCTCAATACGTTCGTGTTCCTGCCGGAAAGTGGCGGCCCGCGCTTCCCGGTGATCCTGCACCGGACGCCCTATGGGATCGCGGCGGCAGACGCTAGGGACAAGTTCGACCATACCAACGCCTGGCTGCCGAGCGGGGCCGAACCGATGCGCGGTTCCATCCTGCGCGGCTGGAGGAACATCGTCGCGCGTGGCTACGTCTCGGTCTATCAGGATTGCCGCGGCCGTCACGGGTCGGAAGGCGAGGACCGGGTTTATGCCGATGACGCGGCCGACGGCTACGACACGCTCGACTGGATCGCCGGCCAAGACTGGTGCAACCAGCGGGTCGGCATGTCTGGCTCTTCGGCCGGCGCCACCACGACCTTTGCTGCCGCTTCTACCCGGCATCCGAGCCTGCGTGCCTTCTTCGCCCAGGCCGGCGCTTCCAGCATCTATGACGATGTCATTTATGAGGGCCAGGGCATCGAAATGGAGCGGCTGTGGTTATGGGTCGCCAAAAATATCCCCGGGCTTTCCAAATCGCACCGCGAGGCGGTGCTGGCGCGGTTCGGCATCAGCCCCGCCGAACTTGACAGCGGGGGCGTTTCGGCGGCAGAGCGCTACAACCGCCTCGACGCGGCTCGGCTGGAAGAACCGCCCTTTGTCAACTCGCCCGATTGGCTGCTGCTGCCGCTGACCGGCTATCCGGACTTCGCGACCTGGCAGCCGTTTCTTGACGAGATCATCACCCATCCGGGCGACGACGCCTTCCGCGCCCGGCACAATTTCCGCCGCACCATCGACATACCGGGCTTTCATGTCACCAGCTGGTTCGACATCTTTCAGACCAGCATGATCGCCGCGTTCAACGATATCCAGGCGCGGACTGGCACGCAGAAATTATGGATCGGCCCCAACGAACACTACTTCGTCTACACCAGCAAATTTTGGGTGCGCGATCCTTATTTCGAATGGTTTGACCACTGGCTGAAGGGCCAGCGCAGCGCCCTCATCGACGAACCTGCGGTGTTCTATTCGCCTCGCGCCTGGGTCGATGATCGCGATGGCTATGTTCCTGATGACTGGGTTCATGCCGAACGCTGGCCGCCGCCGGGCACGTCGCCGCAGCGGCTCTATCTGTGCGGCGACGGCAGCCTCGCGGCCGATTGCCGAGGCGGTGCGGCCCGCACCTATCGCTACGATCCGCACCACCCGATCCCCAGTCTCGGCGGGCGCAACATGCTGATCGACGCCGGCCCGCGCGACCAGCGCCCGGCTCAGTCGCTACCCGATTATGGCCTGATCTATCGAGGCAAGCCGCTTGACGCCGACCTGACGATCGCCGGCGCGGTGCGCGTTACTCTGCATGTCGAGTCCGACTGCCCAGACACCGACTTTGTCGCCAAGCTGATCGAGGTCACGCCTGAAGGGCGTGCCATGCTGCTGATGGACGGGGTGATGCGCGCGATGTACCGCGACCCTTCGGCTGGGCCTCAGCCGATGGCGCTCGGACAGGTCTGCCGGGTGACCATCGCCCTAGGCGACATTCGCCACACGTTCCGCGCCGGCAGCCGGATCGAAATCGATGTGACCAGCAGCAACTTCCCACGCCGCGCCCGCAACACCAATAGCGGCCACCCCGTGCTGGCGCGCGATCGCGAGGCCGACATTCGCGTGGCCACTAATATAGTCCGGCATGCGCCGACGACCCCATCCGTTGTCGAACTACCGGTGCTCGCCCGTCAGAAACAAACGCGAGAAAGCGCGAGACCTACATGCTAAATCGCCGCCCTCCGAACTGGCCCACGCTCGCGCGCACCGAGTTGCGCTGCTTTTCGAGGCTGCCGGCATAGGGGTTGACGTCGAGCGAGACGTGGTTGCCGGTCTCCTTCTCATACTGCTCGACCAAGCCGCGAAAGCCGTCGAACCACGGCGAGGTTTTGATGACGATGGTAAAGGGTGCCGCCTTTTCAGGCTGAGGTGCTCGAGTATCCGGGGGCATGCCCGGCGATATCGGCTTCGTTCTCACCTGGAAGTGAGACAGATTTACGACAATTCCTCGGAAACGGCTGAATATATGAAGGCGGACGCAAAAGGAGGATCCGATGCCCGATACCAGGGATGACAGGCCCGAAACCAACGGCAAGCTGAAGCGAAAGGGATACGAGCAGGAACTAACGCGGTTGCATGTCGAATTCGTCAAGCTCCAGCAATGGGTGGTGCACAAGGGCCTGAAGGTCTGCATCCTTTTCGAAGGGCGCGACGGGGCCGGCAAAGGCGGCACGATCAAAGCCATGACCGAACGGGTAACCCCGCGCATCTTCCGTGTCGTGGCACTCCCCGCGCCGACCGAGCGCGAGAAGTCGCAGATGTACGCCCAACGCTATATTCCGCATTTGCCCGCCGCCGGGGAGGTCGTGATCTTCGACCGCAGCTGGTACAACCGCGCCGGCGTCGAGCGGGTGATGGGGTTCTGTACCGAGGAAGAAGCCAAGCGCTTCTTGGAGATGGTCCCCGTGTTTGAGAAGGTCGTCGTCGATTCTGGCATCATTCTATTGAAATACTGGTTGGAGGTCAGTCCCGAAGAGCAAACGAGACGATTGGAGGCGTGCATCGATGACGGACGCAAGATTTGGAAGCTGCCCGACATGGACCTCATCATATTCGCGCTGGTACGACTATTCGCGGGCGCGCGACGAGATGTTCCTCGCCTCCGACACCTCGTGGGCGCCGTGGTATGTCGTCCATTCCGACAACAAGCGGCGGGCGCGGCTCAACGCCCTCACTCACATCCTGAGCAAGATCCCCTACGAGGAGCTGCCGCACGCAAACCTCGAGCTACCCAACGGCAGCATCATGGCGACTACAAGGAAGTCGACTATCCCTTCAGGGTTATCCCCGAGGCGTTCTGAAGCCGCGGGAAGGGACCCATGACATTGCATGGGTCTCAACGCCATCCCGTCATCGTGGATCATTCGCGACAGTCGATCCATGCCTGGCAGGAGCGGTTCCGAGATCCGGCTCTGACCATCCTGCTGGTTCTCGAGATCTGCTTGATTTTTCTTGTTGCCCCGCTGGCGGCGAAGGGAGTGCCAATCGCTCGGCCGCTCATCGAGACGATGGTATTGGCGGTGGTGCTGATCGTTGGCATGCTGTCGCACAGACGCGGCGCAATCGTAGCGATACTGCTTGGGCTGGCAGCCATGTTGGCAAGCGTCTCGCTCGGTTCGGAGTGGCCACCGGTTGCGGTGAGCATCCTCCGCCGCGGCGGCAACATCCTCACCTTCTCGGCCCTGACCTGGGTAGTGTCGCACGCGGTCTACGCCCCCGGCCACATCACGTTCCACCGCCTGCAAGGTGCAGTGGTGCTGTATCTGAACTTCGCGACGATCTTCGCCGCGGCCTTCAGCCTGATTTGGGAGCTGAGCCCCACGGCGTTCGCGAACCTCCCAGCCGCGGCGGCGGGCGATTTGGGCGAATTCGCGACAATGCTGTATTTCAGCCTCTCGACGCTGACCACAACCGGCTATGGCGACATTATCCCGGTGGACCCATTCGCCCGCAGCCTGGCCAATCTGGAGTTGGTGATCGGGCCATTCTA
This sequence comes from uncultured Alphaproteobacteria bacterium, assembly GCA_963732095.1. GTDB lineage: Bacteria > Pseudomonadota > Alphaproteobacteria > ATCC43930 > CGMCC-115725 > AP-15. The sequence goes on along the minus strand of CAVSZA010000038.1, from coordinate 46,167 downwards.
TCTCGCAATCACGGTTGCCCGCCTGGTGACTTTGGAAGTCGAAAACCGGCGCCGATGACCTCGCCCACGCTCGAGCCGGTGCTCATCTCGGCTCGCCCTACCTCCAGAGCACAGCGGCTACTGCCTGTCCTCAGCTGGCTTCCAGCCTACCGCCGCGACTGGCTGTTGCCGGATGTTCTAGCCGGCCTCGCGGTCTGGGCGGTCATGGTCCCGGAGAGCATGGCTTATGCCGGGATTGTCGGGGTACCACCTATCGTGGGACTCTACACGATCGTCCCGCCATTGGTTGCCTACGCGCTGCTCGGCACCTCGCGCCTGCTGGTCGTCGGCCCGGATACCGCGACTGGCCTGATCTCCGCGCTGACCGTGGGTGCGATCGCGGTACAGGGAACCGCTGGGTTCAATACGTTGACCTCCACTCTGGCAATCTTGATCGGAGCCTTCTTCCTGCTTTTCGGGGCGCTGCGCATGGGCTGGGTGGCCGCCTTTATACCGACGCCGGTGATGCGCGGGTTCATCGAAGGCCCTCGTATGCGTCACGATCATCGGTCAGGTGCCGCATCTGCTGGGCATCGAGGGCACGTCTGGCAACTTCTTCGCTAAACTCTGGCTCGTGCTGCGGCATCTACCTGACGCCTCACTCGCCCCAGTGCTAACCGGCTCTTTCAGCCTCATAGCGATGCTATTACTGCGGCACCTGGCGCCCCGCATACCGGCGGCCTTGGTCGTCGCAGTCGTAGCCACGATCCTGGTTGGCCTGTTCGGCGGCAGAGCGGCAGGCGTCAGCGTGGTCGGCGACCTCCCGTCAGGCCTACCCCACCTCGCGCTGCCCGACTTAGACCCGACCAAACTGCAAACCCTCGTGCCCGGTGCGCTTGCCATCGTGCTGGTCGGCTATGCCGAGGCACTCGGCGGGGCAAAGGCCGCGGCAATGCAGGGCGGCGGCGACATCGACCCGAATCAGGAGCTGATCGCGCACGGGCCCGCCAATATTCTGAGCGGCCTTTTCGGCGGTTTCCTCGTTGTCGGCAGCCTGTCCAAGACCTCCGTCGCAATGGCTGCCGGCGCCCGTACCCAGCTCGCCAATCTCGTCGCAGCAGTCCTATGCTTACTGACGCTGGTGTTGTTGACGCCATTATTCCGGGGCATGCCGCATCCAACACTCGCCGCCATCGTGATCGCGGCAATGCTTCACCTCTCCAAGCCCGAGTATTTGCGCGATCTGTTCGCACGCAGCCGCTGGGAGTTTGGCCTCGCCGCGATCGTTGTCGCCGCAGAGCTGACATTGGGCGTCCCGCACGGCATCGCTCTCGGTGTGGCGCTGTCGCTTTTAATGTTGATCTATCTAACCCACCCGCAAGGCGCGGTGCTCGGTCAGTTGCCAAGTACCGAGGCCTATCGTGACGTCCGGCGCCACCCCGAGGCGCTCACCTTCCCCGGCTTGCTGATTTGGCGCGTCGGCGGCGACCTATTCTTTGCGAGCATCGGTCACCTCGGCGAGGAGCTGAAGGCTGCACTGGCCGCCAACCGCCCGCCGGCGAGGCATGTGGTTCTAGACGCAGATTTGGTGAACTTCGTCGACACCAGCGCCTGCGACGCGTTGCTGGACTTGATCAAGCAGTTGCAAAGCCAAGGCATCATCTTCGCCTTCGCCCGGGTGCGCGACGAAGTACGAGAGCGGCTGCGGCTCGGGGGCAAGAGGCCATCGTCGGTGCGTCCAACTTTTTCGAACGTGTGACCGACGGCGTACTCGCCTGGCAAGAGCAAGAACGGCTCACCGCTGACGGTGCCCGGCGTCAAAAGAACCTGAACCTGAACAGGTAAAGGACGCCCTCTTACCGAACAGTTCGAGGGCTCCCATCAGCTCGTCGGGATCTTCCGAGCCCAGGTCTGGAACGCTTGCGCGGCTGACGCTCAATCCCGGGAAGCATGCCGGCAACGAGCCAGCTCGACTGGCTCATCTCGATGACGGCTATGATCGTGCTATTCTGGTCCAGGGCGACGAGGGACCTGCTCAAGTCGTTCGGCTGGGCATTGTGGCACTCCATCGTTACATGCAGCGACAAAGTTGCCATTCCTCGCCGCCCGCCCCATAGCGTCTCTCGGTCCCCCGTAGCAGGGAGAGGACAAGCGGCGCGAAATCAGATCTTTAGGAAGACAATCCGCGCCGAGCATACGTCAGGCGGATAAGGCTGCCGATCGCTTGGTGAGGCGCGCACCGGACCAGCCATCTCGGAACCTTCCCTCCTCCGCTATTTCTGTTTCGACATCGGTGGGCGCGTCGGGACGCGTGGCACGGTGCTGATAACCTTCGTTGGCAGCGTTCATAATCCGAAAAATAATGCTCTGCATGCTGATAAAGGTTCTCTCAGGCGACTCGATCGCCACTCGTCGACGCCTCTCGAGCGAGGGCAAACGAAACGTTCGAAGATTTGATGAGGGGTGCTTCGGATTTTGACGCTCGGGACGGTTACTATCGAGGGTCTGACTTCGGTTCGGTATGTGTTGTCGGTTACGATAGGAATTGTTACGTTATTGCGCCCATATGGTCGGCCGGTTTGTCCTGGTCTCATGATACCTGTAAATTTTGAAGAGAGGTTCGACCGTTATCCGGTGAGAGCGTATCGGGAAGCCTGGGTGGCTGGGTCCGAAGGTGCCGCGCCGCTTTTCTGTATGCCAGGCTGGCTCGGCGCAGGGTAAACCTGCCCTTCTCGATCGTCAAAACCCGAACTGGCTACCGAGTGAGTTTGTCGTTGCCGGATCAGGGGCAGTCTACGATCCCCGGTGAAGACGACACGCCGAACGCAGGTTCGGATGCGTTGTCGCTTTCCAGGGACCAGCTCGAATCCCGCTCGCCCCAGGTTGCGGCCGTTGAGCTGCGGTTCAAAATGCAAACTGCCTCCTCAAGGCCCGCGGGTAGACAACGCGGCCCGAGCCACCGATTGTCGCATGACTTCGCTGCATTTTCTTCGGGAGAAAGTCCGGTGAGCGGCGCCGATCGCATCCGCGACGCGCGCAACGGCGCCCGCCCAGTAGAGGCCAGTGGTTACTCGGCTTTATCCCGGCTGGCGCCTGCGGTGTGCCGAATTGCGAAAGGTGCAAGGTTATGACCGACACAATCATCATGCGGGGCGCATATACAATCACCGATCCGCGCCTTGGAGCATCTGGGGTGATCCCGGCCGGCGCGGTTGTGATTATGGACGGCACCGTCAAGGAGACAGGTCCTTTCGCCACAATCGCTCCCAGATATCCCGATGCCGACATCCTCGGTGACGGCACTCAGTTGCTGCTTCCCGGGCTGGTCGACGCTCATAGCCATGGGCGCGGCCTTTCGCCGATCCAGAAAGGTGTCCGCAACGATTTTCTCGAGAACGCTCTTTTGGATTGGGCGTACATGCCCGTCCTGCCACCGGAGCTGACCGCGGCAATCTGTGCACTGCGCCACCTCCGCAGCGGCTGCACGCTGCTGCACCATAACGGTTTCGACGACGACGGCGTCGAAGGCGCCAGGCGCGCACATATTGCGATCAGAACGTACCTATCGACTGGGATACGACTTGCGTTCTCGCCCGGCGTGCGCGATGAGAGCAAGCTCGCGATGGGCGGGGAAGAATTTATTGAGACGCTGCCGCCCGATCTGAGGGTCGGAGCACGCCCGTTCGTCTTCATTGATAAGGAGGGGTTAGCGGACTCCTATTTCCGCCTGTTCGATGAGCTCTACGACACCTACAACAACACGGAGACGCGGATATTGCTAGCTCCGTGCTGGGCGCACGGTGCAAGCGAGGCGTTCTTGCGCCGTGTGCGTGCCAAAGCCGACGAGCGTGGCGGCGTGATGATCCATATGCAGCCTGCTGCAGTCGCCGGTGCACAAGGCCTACGGCTTGCGCCGGCACGGAAAGCCGACGGTGTTCTGGCTCGATGATCTCGGTTTAGTGGAGCGGAATGTCGTTTATGGTCATGCGATTCACGTGACCGAGCCCGAAATAGAGCTGATGGGGCGCCGCAGGGTCTCCGTCACCAGCCATCCGAGCTGCAACTTCCACATGCGCAACGGCATCACGCCTGTTGTGCCGTTACGCGCGGCGGGGGTCAATGTCGCTATGGGCCTTGATGATAAGACGATCAATGACGACGAGGATGCGGTAATGGAGCTGCGGATGATGCACAAGGTGCATCGCCTTCACACCTTCGATCTGGTGACGCCCGCGTTGAGCGCCTACGAGGCCCTCGAGATCGCGACATTAAACGGTGCCAGGGCGAGCGGCTTCGCGGACGAGGTCGGCGCGATGGTGCCCGGCATGAAAGGCGATGCGATCCTCGTCGATCTCGACCGGGTGGCTCGCGATCCCTGGATTGACCCGGAATTTGACATCGCCGACGCGTTTGTGGAACGTGCCATGGGCGCGGATGTCGCCACTGTCGTCATCGGGGGGAGGATCATCTTTGAGGATCATCAGCCCCGCACAATCGACGTAGAGGGTCTCTACCGAGAGGTACGCGCGTTCTGTGCCAAGGGCCTCACCCCCGAGCAGCGGGCGCACGCCGACTTTCTTCGCAAGATAAAGCCCTATGTCCAAGCCTGGTACAGCACCTGGCATGAAACCATGCTCGACCAGCCGTTCTATCGGGTCAATAGCCGAACATAGAGGCGGACCGCGAGTTCGAATCCCATCCCCTCCAGCGAAGAGTCTGCGAACCCTCGGTCCGCGGTCGAGTCCCGAATGTCGTCGCTGCGGCCCAGCCTCAGGCAACAAAGACGGCATTCGTGAAAGTCGCAAACCTCACCATTCCGGCCGGCATCGGACAGCAAGCTGCCGATCTGGAAGGCGTTTTTCTCAGGGTTTTCACTTACCGGCCGGACGGGTGCGCTGTATCCGGCCCTCGGCACCTCGTTGCCTCGTCATGCGGTTCAGATTGGATCGCGCTCGCCATCGACAAATCCAAGTCGTGAATGGGCCGCGTTCATTGAACGGGGGAGTTCGGCCTCGGGTCCAGCCTGAGAAGACTTGCCACAGCGAAAGCACCGCCGGTCTACCTTTAAGAGCCGACCTGCTTGCGGACGGCCGGCACCGCCGGTCAGTGCCATGAGCTGACGTTAGCCAGACTAGTCAGTGCAGAGCGTAATGCCGCATACGGAGCTGCCAGATGACTACTTTCTTTCGGTCCGATGCTGGCTTGATCAAGAAGCGCGTGAGCGCCGTCCCGGACTGAGGCCATCAACGGTTACGCCGATGTCACTGTCTCTTTGTCCGATAGCGGGGCCCTTGTCCCTTCAGAAGTCTCATCGTCTAGACCGATTTGGCGCGAAACGTCGCAAAAACGCTGCGCCGGAAGTATGCAAGACCAATTCGAACGTGATTATGATGAAGCCGTTTCAGCCGGCATTAAGATTAGACGGATCCGGTGTACTGGAATTCTGAGCGCCGTCAGCGCTGGCTCGTTACACATCACCCCTTCTCGGCTCCACTAAAAGACATTGCCGGGCGGGATAGAGCTGATTTGAAGCAGTGCACAATGCGCTGCCGTCGGCGCGTGACCTATCACCGGATAGGATGGCGAACAAGTTCACCAAGTCTTGTTGCCGGTAAGGTTTATTAAGGCGGGGCAAGCCGGCTTGCTCCGGAGCATCCGAATAACCCGTGGCAATGACGACCGGCAAGCCTGGCCGCAGGCGGTTGATTGCCGCCGCAAGCTCGCTACCCGTCATCCCCGGCATGGCATAATCAGTTATCACCACATCGACATCAGGTTGAGTACTCAACAAATCGAGCGCGCGCGAAGCAGAACTCCGCTTCGATTACTGAATGGCCGAGATCTTGGATCATCGCAGCGGTACCAGCAGCGACCATCGAGTCGTCATCGACCAGGAGAATCCGAAGAGAACGGCTGTTCTCCACGCGAAGCAACAACGGCTCGTCCGGTTGGTCTTGTCCGAGAGCGACACAAACCGGTAGCCAAAGCTTGACAGAGGTGCCGACGCTTGGCTGGCTTTCGATCCGCATAACGCCGCCCGATTGGGCAACAAAACCGTCCACCATCGACAATCCGAGACCGGTGCCCCGACCGGGACCCTTGGTTGTGAAGAACGGCTCGGTTGCCCGGCGGTGAGTCGCCTCGTCCATACCGAAGCCTGTATCCCTTACTTCGATACGTGCATAAATATCCGGCCTCAGCCCAGCTACTTCGCCATCCTCGCGACGCGCTGCGATCATGAGTTCCCCGCCGTTGGGCATTGCGTCGCGGGCGTTCAGGGCAAGGTTCAACAACGCCAGCTCTAGCTGGTTGCGGTCGACGCGAACTGGCGACAGATCCACGCCAACATCTGTCGAAATCAGAATAGTGGGCCCGACCGAGCGGCGTAGCATCTCGATGACGCTGTCAACGAGTTCGGCTATGTCCACGACCTCGGGTCTAAGCTCCTGGCGGCGAGCAAAGGCGAGCATGCGCTTGGTTAGCGTGGCTCCCCGTTCAGCGCCTTGAATTGCGCCGTCAATCAGACGCAGAAGACGCGGGTTGCCCGAGAGGGCTTTCTTCACCAGCTCGAGATTGCCAAGCACCGCCATCAGCAAATTATTGAAGTCGTGAGCAACTCCCCCGGTCAATTGCCCGAGGCTTTCGAGTTTTCGCATTTCGTGGACTTGCGCGAGCGCCTCCTCGCGCTCTCGGGTGCGTTGCTCGACCCGCCGCTCGAGCTCGGCGTTGGCATTCGCGAGCTCTGCGGTCCGCTCGGCAACACGGATCTCAAGCTCGGCATTCAGGCGCTCGAGCTGTCGTGTTTTACGATAGAGCTCGGCAAATACCTTGACCTTGGCCCGCAGTAACTCGGGAACCACCGGCACTGGAACGTAGTCCACCGCTCCAAGTTGGTAGCCACGCAACAGATCGACATCGGTGACCTGGATGGCGGATACGAAAATAATCGCGGTTTTCTGAAAGCGGGGGTGCTCGCGGATCATCGTCGCCAACTGAAAGCCATCGAGGTCGGGCATGCAGACGTCGATCAGAATGACCGCTACGTTACGCTTCAAGAGCTGCTCGAGGGCTTCTGTAGCCGACCCGGCCTTGATGAGGTTCTCCCCCAGCTGCTCCAAAATTGCTTCATAACTCAGCAGCTTCGCCGGCTGGTCGTCGACGAGGAGGATGTCGACTCTATCCTGGTCGGTCACGATGCTTCATCCTGGTCGGTCACGATGCTTCACTCATGCGAAACCTGCACCTCACCCCGGGCCTTACCTGGTGAGCGCATCAAGGGACCCGTCGCTGCGAGCGCCGGAACGGGGAGCCCATTGGGGAGGAAAAGAGTCTGTTGCACGAGAGACGCCAGCTCTAACGGTGTAACCACATGCGCAACGCAGACAAGAGCTGTTCGGTATCGACCGGCTTGGCGAGATAATCGGAGGCGCCCGCCTCCAGGCATTTTTCGCGATCGCCCTTCATCGCCTTGGCCGTCAACGCTATGATCGGCAAGCGGCGGAAAGCGGGATTGGCGCGGATTACTTGCATCGTTTGATACCCGTCCATCTCGGGCATCATGATGTCCATCAGCACGATCGCCAACCCCGGCGTCGATTCGACGAGAACTATCGCTTCGCCGCCGGTCGTCGCGGTCAGCACGTTCATGCCGCGGCGCTCCAGTGCACTGCTAAGGGCGAAAATGTTGCGCGCATCGTCGTCCACCAGCAGTGCCGTTTTCCCGACAAGGTCCTCGTCGGAGCGGTGCAGACGCTCCAGCATCGTTTGTTTGTCCCGCGGCAGGTCGGCGACCACCCGGTGCAGGAACAGCGCAGTTTCATCCAGCAGACGCTCTGGCGAATTCGACACCCTTGACGACAACGCTGCGCGCTATCGCGTGCAGCTGAGCGTCCTCCTCCGAAGACAACTCCCTGCCGGTGAAGACGATGACCGGCAGATCCGACAACGCCCGATCGTCGCGGATCGTTGCGAGCAGGTCGAAGCCGGACATGTCCGGCAACTTGAGGTCCAAGACGACGCAGTCGATTTGCTGATCGCGCAGGAAGGCCAGACCCTCAGCTCCGGTGCCGGCCGTTGCGATGTCTATGTCATCGTGGCCAAGCAGCTCGGATATGCTGAGCTGCTCGGCCGGGTTGTCCTCGATAACCAGCAGGCGCCGGCGGCGTGACTTCGCATAGCACTTGATCCGCGCAAGTGCCGCTTCGAGATCCTCGGTCGTCGAGGGCTTTGTCACAAAGGAAAACGCGCCGCGGGCCAGCCCATGCTGCCGGTCTTCGTCGAGCGTCACGACCTGTACCGGAATGTGCCGCGTCGCCGGATCTTGCTTCAGCTGGCTCAGCACGGTCCAGCCGAGCATGTCGGGCAGGAACACGTCGAGCGAGACTGCCGACGGCTGGTACTCGCGAGCAAGAGCCAGCGCATCGGCGCCACGCATCGCGACGAGCACCTTGAACCCGGCATCGTGGGCCAAATCGGCCAGGATGCGTGCATAATATGGATCGTCCTCGACGATGAGCAATGTCGTGTCACCGGGCTGCAGGATCTCGCGGTCGTCCGGCAATTGCTCGACCGGCAGCTCGGCCAGCCTGACAGCCGCAAGCGCCGCAGCGGCCGTGGGCGCTGCGACGGCGCCGGAGGTGGGTGCGATAGCCGGCGACGCTCCGACGTATCTTAGCGGCAGGTAAAGCGTGAAGGTGCTGCCGACCCCGGGTGTGCTGCGCAGCTGGATCTCCCCGCCAAGCAGATTGGAGAGCTCGCGGCTGATTGCGAGGCCTAGCCCGGTGCCGCCAAACCGCCGGTTGGTGCTCGCGTCAGCTTGCTGAAACGCTTCGAAAATGATCTTTTGCTTCTCCGGCGGGATGCCGATGCCGGTATCGGAGACCTCAAAAGCGACTACCCCAGGGGCGTTCTTCAGCACCGGATGGTCAGGGATCCAGCCGCCGATCGCCGGAAAGATGCTCAACTTGACGCCGCCTTGCTCGGTGAATTTAAAGGCGTTCGAAAGCAGGTTCTTGAGCACCTGTTGCAGTCGCTTCGAATTGGTGATCATGCTGCGGTCGAGCTTTGAATTGACCTGCACGTCGAACGACAGTCGCCGGTTTTCCGCCTCAAGACGGAATGGCCGGGCGACCATGTCCTGCAGGGTGACGAAGAAGACCTCCTCGGCGTCAACGGAGACGGTGCCGGATTCGATCTTTGACAGGTCGAGAATGTCGCTGATCAGATTCATCAGGTCGGTGCCGGCACTGTGGATAGTGCGGGCGAACTCGACCTGCTTCGGTGACAGATTGCCTTCCGGGTTGTCGCCGAGCTGCTGGCCTAGAATGAGGATGCTGTTGAGTGGCGTGCGCAGCTCGTGCGACATGTTCGCAAGGAAATCGGATTTGTATTTCGAGGCCTGAGCCAGCTCAGTCGCCTTGTCCTCGAGCGCACGGCGCGCCTGCTCGATTTCCTGATTCTTTCTTTCGACCTCGACATTTCTCTCTTCGAGCTGCTGGGCCTTTTGCTCGAGCTGCTCGTTGGTCTGCTGCAGTTCGCGCTGTTGGGTCTGCAGCTCGGTTGCCAGCTGTTGCGATTGCGTGAGCAGACCCTCGGTCTGCATCGTTGCCTCGATGCTGTTCAGCACAATACCGATGCTGGCGGTCAGCTGATCGAGAAACGAGATCTGCAGGTCAGTGAAGGCGCCGAGCGAGGCCAATTCGATGACGGCCTTGACCTGCCCTTCGAACAGCACCGGCAGCACGATGACGTTCTTCGGCACCGCCTTGAACAGTCCCGAGGTGACAGGCACGACCTCCTCGGGGATTTGTGTAATCAGCATTCGCCTGGAATCCGCCGCGCATTGACCGACCAGCCCCTGCCCGACATGCAGCCGCTGGGGATGCCCAAGCGGCCCGAAATCGTCCGCAAACGCCGATAGCAGCCGGAGCCCGGATTCGCCTTCGGACAAGTAGATGACGCCATTCTGACCCGTGACCAGCGGCGCCAGTTCGGACAGCAACATGCGCCCGACCGTGGCCAGATCGCGCTGACCCTGGAGCATATTGGTGAAGCGGGCGAGGTTGGTCTTAAGCCAGTCCTGCTCGGTGTTGCGGTCGGTGGTGAGTCGCAGGTTGTCGATCATCGTGTTGATGTTGTCTTTGAGCTCCGCGACTTCGCCGCGGGCTTCGACCTGAATGGACCGGGTCAGATCGCCTTTCGTCACAGCTGTGGCGACTTCGGCGATGGCGCGCACTTGCGTCGTCAGATTGGCGGCCAAGAGGTTGACGTTTCCGGTGAGGTCCTTCCATGTCCCGGCGGCGCCGGGCACGTTCGCCTGGCCGCCGAGGCGGCCCTCGACACCGACTTCGCGCGCGACAGTCGTCACCTGATCGGCGAAGGTTGCGAGCGTGTCGGTCATGTTGTTGATGGTCTCGGCGAGCGCCGCCACCTCGCCCATCGACTTGACGGTAAGGTTTTGCTTGAGGTCACCATTGGCGACCGCAGTGACGACTTTAACAATGCCGCGCACCTGCTCGGTGAGGTTGGCCGCCATAACGTTCACGGTGTCGGTTAAATCTTTCCACGTACCTGCAACACCTGGAACGGCCGCCTGACCGCCGAGCTTGCCTTCGGTGCCGACCTCACGCGCGACGCGCGTCACCTCGGACGCAAAGGCGTTTAGCTGATCGACCATCGTATTGATTGTGTTCTTCAGCTCGAGGATCTCGCCCTTTACGTCGACGGTGATCTTGCGCGACAGGTCGCCGCGGGCGACCGCCGTCGTCACCTCGGCGATATTGCGCACTTGCGTCGTCAGATTCGCCGCCAGCAGGTTGACGTTGTCGGTCAAATCCTTCCACGTGCCAGCGACGCCGGGAACGACCGCCTGACCGCCCAGCTTTCCTTCGGTGCCGACCTCGCGGGCGACGCGCGTCACCTCGGCGGCGAAAGAGCGCAGCTGCTCGACCATCGTGTTGAGGGTCTCCTTGAGCAGAAGGATCTCGCCGCGCACATCGACGGTGATCTTTTTGGACAGATCGCCGTTCGCAATCGCGGTGGCAACCTCGGCGATGTTGCGAACCTGGCCTGTCAGGTTGCTGGCCATGAAATTGACGTTGTCGGTCAGATCCTTCCAGGTGCCGGCGACGCCCGGGACCGCCGCTTGGCCGCCCAGTTTTCCCTCCGTGCCGACTTCGCGCGCGACGCGCGTCACTTCGGAGGCGAACGCGTTGAGCTGATCGACCATCGTATTGATCGTGTTCTTCAGCTCGAGGATCTCGCCTTTGACGTCGACCGTAATCTTACGTCCCAGGTCACCGCGCGCCACCGCGGTTGTCACCTCGGCGATATTGCGCACCTGGGCCGTCAGGTTCCCGGCCATGGAATTGACCGAGTTGGTCAGATCCTTCCAGGTGCCCGCGACGCCGGGCACATTGGCCTGCCCCCCCAAACGCCCCTCGGTGCCGACCTCGCGGGCGACGCGCGTCACCTCGCCGGCAAACCGGTTCAGCTGATCGACCATCGTATTCAAGGTTTCCTTCAGCTGAAGGATTTCGCCGCGGACATCGACTGTGATCTTGCGCGACAGGTCGCCGTTGGCGATGGCCGTGGCGACCTCGGCGATATTTCGCACCTGACCGGTCAGATTACCGGCCATCGAGTTGACGGAGTTGGTGAGGTCCTTCCAGGTTCCGGCGACACCGGGGACGGCGGCCTGACCGCCGAGCCGCCCCTCGGTTCCTACCTCACGGGCGACGCGAGTGACCTCGCCGGCGAACGCATTCAGCTGATCGACCATCGTGTTGATGGTCTCCTTCAGCTGCAGGATCTCGCCACTGACGTTGACGGTGATTTTCTTCGACAGATCGCCGCGCGCCACCGCCGTCGCGACTTCGGCGATGTTGCGGACCTGGCCGGTCAGATTGCCGGCCATGTAGTTGACCGAGTTGGTCAAGTCCTTCCAGGTTCCGGCGACACCCTTGACCTGCGCCTGCCCGCCGAGCTTGCCTTCGGTGCCGACCTCGCGCGCCACGCGCGTCACCTCACCGGCGAAGGCGTTGAGCTGGTCGACCATCGTGTTGATGGTGTCCTTCAGCTGCAAGATCTCGCCGCTGACGTTGACGGTGATCTTTTTCGACAAATCGCCGTTTGCGATCGCGGTTGCGACCTCGGCGATGTTGCGGACTTGGGCGGTCAAGTTGCCCGCCATCGAGTTGACGCTTTCGGTCAGGTCCTTCCACGTGCCGGCGACGCCGAGCACGTTGGCCTGCCCGCCGAGGCGCCCATCGGTACCGACCTCGCGGGCAACACGCGTGACTTCTCCGGCAAAGGCGTTGAGTTGATCGACCATTGTGTTGATGGTCTCTTTCAGCTGCAGAATTTCACCGCTGACATTGACCGTGATCTTTTTCGACAAATCGCCCCGCGCGATCGCTGTCGACACCTCGGCGATGTTGCGCACCTGTGCGGTTAGGTTGCCGGCCATGAAGTTGACGCTGTCGGTCAGGTCCTTCCAGGTACCGGCGACGCCGGGCACCTGCGCCTGTCCGCCGAGCCGCCCCTCGGTGCCGACCTCGCGCGCAACGCGTGTCACCTCCGACGCGAAGGCGTTGAGCTGATCGACCATCGTATTGATCGTGTCCTTCAGCTCGAGGATCTCGCCGCGGACATCGACGGTGATCTTGCGCGACAGGTCGCCGCGCGCGACTGCCGTCGTCACGTTGGCTATGTTGCGGACTTGGTCTGTCAGGTTGCCGCACATCGCATTGACTGAGTTGGTCAGATCCTTCCAGGTGCCGGCCACACCAGGCACCAGAGCCTGACCGCCGAGTTTTCCTTCGGTGCCCACCTCGCGGGCAACACGCGTCACTTCCGAGGCGAACGAGCGCAGCTGGTCGACCATCGTATTGATCGCTTCCTTCAGCTGCAGGATTTCGCCGCGCACATCGACCGTGATCTTTTTCGACAAGTCGCCGCTGGCGACCGCAATCGTGACTTCTGCGATGTTGCGAACCTGCGCCGTCAGGTTGCTCGCCATCGAGTTGACACTCTCGGTCAGGTCCTTCCAAACACCGCTTACCTCGCGAACCTGTGCCTGCCCACCGAGCTTGCCGTCAGTGCCGACTTCACGCGCAACGCGCGTCACCTCGGAGGTGAATACGCTCAATTGCTTGATCATCGTGTTAACAATATTGGCAGAGCGAAGAAACTCCCCCTGCAATGGCCGTCCGTCGACATCGAGCCGGACTGTTTGCATTAAATCGCCCTGCGCCACCGCCGAGATCGCATCGGTTACCGCAGTGGTCGGCCACAACAGGTCATCGATCAGCGTGTTGACCGAGGTCTCCATTTCGCCCCAGGCGCCGTCCAACAAACCCAGCCTGAGGCGTTGCTTCGTTTTACCCTCGCGGCCTACGACGTTACCGACCAGTTCGAGTTGCAGAGCCATCCGTTCATTGGCTGAGACAATCTCGTTGAACGTGTCGGCGATCTTGCCGGAAAGGCCGGTCTGATCGCCCGGCAGACGGACAGAGAAATCCCCCAACCGAACAGCCTGCAGCGCGTGCAGCAGCTCGTGCTGATCCGAGGAGCCGTTAAGATGCCCATTGCGGGAACCAATAAGATTGTCGACCTCGATCGGCGGCCCCGAGGCGGGTTGAGCATCGGGAACAACCTCGGTGAGGGATTCACTGGGCACCATTTTATCGGATCCTGTTATGCTCAGCCTTGGGGAAGCGAAACGTTCTTGATCCAGGTAGCCTCCCGACCAGATGCGGTATCTCAGGTTCCCGACTGGGAGGGACTCAAATTGTAAATTATCACAACAGAACTCAACGTGAGAGCCCCAAAGCAAATAATCCCGTTATTGTGAGGTAAAGATTTGTAACAGTGTTTTGCTGATGGTAATTGTTTGTGAACAACTTTTGACGCCGAGGTCCGTGGCCTTCTTGATCCCGGCCCGCCTCCAGAGCTCGCCGACTATTTCGAATCCATGTCGAGCACGATGGTCTTCGGCGGTCGTCGCTGGTGCACCGCGTCGATCCACTGGCCCGGCAGGTCGGCGAGGGCAGCAACGTTGTCCGACCGCACCAGCCACTCGGTCTGGAAGCGCCCCATCTGGCTGGCCGAGGCAGCCCGGCCCATTGGCGCCGCGCCGCCGACCACCCAGCGCATTGTCGGGTCGCGGCATAATCGATCGGCGTCGTTTACGTCCTCATAGCCGGCCAGCCGCCCTAATACCGACTGCCGCAGCAATCCGACCAAGAAGTGGCGTCGGTTCTTGCCGGTGCGCGCCTCCGCCAATCTTTCGCCGCCGCTTGCGGTCAGAGCGAGCGCGTCGTCCAATTCACGATAGGCCAGCAATCCGCCATCGGAGGTGACCGCGGAGCCACGAAATTGGATCATCAAACGGCGGTCGAAATCGAGCCTTAGCGCCCCCCTGTCCGCTACACCCGTCGGGTCCGCCATCGACGCTCCATTCGATCCCCCACAAGCAACTGGATTTAACCCTGAACGTCCGTAGTGCGCTCAAAATCGCCGCTTCATCCGGGGAATGCGGGCTAAGATGCTGCTATCGGCGAGCGCCGGTGACTACGAAATCCGCGTCATGCCTGCCACACGCCGAGCAGTGCAAGCGGGCTGCCCATTCCTCACTTGCAGATCAGCGCCATAGCGTCATCCCCGCGAGGCGCGCGGCAGCTCGAAAGATTTCTGTCGGGCAAAGGGCGGGGGAAAAGGCGTACGGATTGCATCGGGAAACCCTAGCTCAAATCCTATACTGCAGATGAATCAGTACGGAGGCTGGTGAATGAGTGGAGGGCCGCTGGTGGTGACCTATCCGCTGACGGGGCGCAGCCGGGCGATCGTCGCGGAAGAACTGAGCGGGACCGCCGAGGCGATCTATCTCGTCGATCTGGCGCCGGCCGACCGAGCCGACGCGCTCGGGCGCGCTGGGGCGGTGCTGTCCCATGACACGTCGAAGGAACTGCGGCCGGACGAGATCCTGCTGATCCGCAATGCTCGGCTATTGCAGTTCACCGCCGCCGGCGTCGATTGGGTGCCGACCCGCGACCTGCCGCGGGAATTGGCGGTTGCCGCCAATAAGGGCGGAGGAGCCGAACCGATGTCGGAGCACATCGTCGCGCTGGCGCTGGCTGCGGCGAAGCGCCTGTTCATCGAGCACGCCAACCTAAAGCGCGGCGAATTCAACCAGAGCAGCGGCAACCGGATGCTGCGCGGCGGCGTCTGCGGCATCCTCGGCTTCGGCAATGTCGGCGTCGCGACGGCGCGGCTGATGCGCGCCTTCGGGATGAAAATTCACGCAATCAACCGCCGCGGCGCGAGCGACGAGCCGACCGACTGGATCGCGACGGCCGAGCTCCTCGACGAGATGTTGCGCGTCGCCGATGTCCTCGTCATCAGCGCCGCGCTGACGACCGCCACCGAGGGATTGATCGGCGCGCGCGAACTGGACCTGATGAAGGAGAACGCGATCCTGATTAACGTCGCGCGTGGCGAGATCATCGATGAGGGAGCGCTCTACGCGCATCTTGTCGCCCATCCGCACTTTTTCGCCGGCATCGATGCGTGGTGGGTGGAACCAGTGCGGCACGGCCGCTTTGCGATGGGTCACCCGTTTCTCTACCTCCCGAACGTCATCGGCTCGCCGCACAATTCGGCGGGGGGCGGGGCATGGCGTGACGAATACCTCCGGCGCGCTGTGCAGAATTGCCGGCGCGCCATCCTCGGCGAGACGCCGTGGAACCTGATCGGCCCCGACGAGCGGATGCTCTAATTCTAATAGGCATCGCTAAAAGCTGGTCCACAGCCGCGGTCAGCAGCTCGTCGATGTGGCCCAGCGCGAGAAGCTGTACGGCTCCTACTTCACCCGCCTCGTGCGGCTGATCTACCTTGCCCCCGACATCACCCGGGCCATCCTCGATGGCCATCAGCCGAGTGATCTCACCGCCGAGAAGCTGCTGGACCATTCGCGGCTGCCGCTGAGCTAGACCCGATTGAGGGTGGGTAGCCCACCGAAGCGGGCGGTCAGATCCTCGGTGTGCACGACGGGGACTAAGGTTGCCACACCGGCCGGGAGGGGGGCATTTGGGTGCTGCTTCGTCGGTTCTTGCGCCCGCGCCGATGGCATCGCAGTCTCGAGGCAACAGACCAATGGTGAAGTCGCGCCGCCTCATTCGATCACTTCGTCGGCGGTCGCCACCAGTGAGGGCGGAACGGTAAGGCCGAGAGCCTTGGCGGCTTTCAGATTGATCAGGAACTCGTATTTGGTTGGTTGATAAATCGGAATGTCGCCCGGTTTCGCACCGTTGAGGATTTGGTGCACATCATTGGCGATGCGCCGAAAGAGCTCGACGAGGTCGGTCGCATAGGCCATCAGCCCGCCCGCTTCCATGTATTCACGCCAGGGATAGATCGCCGGCAGGCGGTCTTTCTCGGCGAGTTCGACGATCAACTGGCGGTGAGCTAAAAGATCGCCGTGGGAGTTGACCATGATCGCGTCCAGCCGCTGTTGGGCGATATCGGCGAACAGGCGCTCAACCTCAGACGGGGTCGACCCTTGGAGCGCCATATCGATCACCGAGATCTGCAATCGCCGGCCTGCTTCTTCGCGAAGCGATTTGTCGAGATCTTGCGACGTGCGCGTCGTCAGCCACGCGACCTTGGATGCCGAAAGGACGACTTCCTTGAGGATCTGCAGGCGCTTCCCCCAGATCTCGATCCCCGCGTTAACGGTGACGCCGGTGATGTTGCCTTCCGGGCGTGCCAGGCTTGTCGCGAACCCGGCCAGGATCGGATCGCCCCCGATCCAAACGATCGGTATTGTGTCGGTGGCGGCGCGGATCGCCTGCGCGATGGCGTCGGTCATGGCAACGATCACGTCCGGGTTCCGGCCCACGACCTGCCGAGCGAGATCGCCATAGCCCGCGTGCCGCCCCTCGGCGGAATACCGCTCGACGATGAGGTTTTGTCCCTCGACATCGCCCGATCGGCGCAACTCCTCCCAAAACGCCTGATAGGGACGACTTGCAGTTCCGTCGATGACAGCGACCGGACCTGCCGGGATGACGATCGCGATCCGATGTTGCTTCACCGACTGCTGCGCCCGCGCTCTTGCGACTGCAGCGGCGAGCAACAGACCTATCGCGAGATCGCGCCGCCTCATTCGAGGACCTCATCGGCGGCTGCGAGCAATGCGGGAGGGAGGGTGAGGCCCAGTGCCTTGGCGGCTTTCAGATTGATCAGGAACTCGAATTTGGTCGGTTGGTAAATCGGAATGTCGCCGGGATTGGCCCCGTTGAGAATTTGATGCACGTCATCGGCGAGCCGGCGCCAGAGCTCGACGAGGTCGGTCCCATAGGCCATCAGCCCGCCGGCCTCCGCGTAATCGCGCCAGGGATACATCCCCGGCAAGCGGCTTTTCTCGGCCAGCTCGACGATCAACTGGCGGTACGGAAAAAGCTCACTGGTGCCGCTCACGATGATCGCGTCCGGGGCGTCCTGAGTGATTTCAGCGAATGCGTGCTGATATTCGGAGGGTGTCGACTCCTCGACCAGTACATCGGTCAGCGAGATTTGCAGTAGTCGGCTCGCCTGTCTAAGCTGTTCCCGAATTTGTTGCCCACTGGCGCTTTCCCAGAAGATACGTATGTCCAGGTACGCGATCCGGGATGCCGAAGGGACGGCTTCCTTGAGGATCTGCAGGCGCTTTCCCCAGATTTCATACCCCAATTCAACCCTGGCGCCCGTCATGTTACCGCCAGGACGCGCCAGGCTCGGCACGACGCCTGAGCTAGTATCAGTCCCGGTGGCGACGATCGGTATGGTACTGGTAGCTCCGCTGACGGCCAGCGTGATGGGTCCGGCAATGGCAACGATCACGTCCGGGTTTCGGCTGACGACCTCGCGAGCAAGATCGGCGAAGACCGCGGGCCTCCCCTCGCCGGAATACCGCTCGACGGTGAGGTTTTGTCCCTCGACATCACCCAACCGGCGCAGCTCGTCCCAGAACGCTTGCCAGTAGCGACTTTCGGGGTCGTTGATGCGAACGACAGGACCTGCGGAAATGACGATCGCAATCCGGTGCTGCTTCGGCGGCTCTTGTGCCCGCACCGCTCCTGCTCCGGCTGCGAGCAACACACCGATCGTGAAATTGCGCCGCCTCATTCGATGAACACTGTGTGGCGACCCAATTTCACCCCGATCCTCCGGCATAGCAAAGCGGGACGCCCGTGTCCCGGGCGGCTGGGATATGCGGCTACGGCTCATTGACGGCTTCACCAGCTCGCCCGACCTCACCTGACGGCGTGTGCCGGCTCTGGCGGCGCGGCTTCCGCGCCATTATGCCACAGGAATTGTACAGCGCGAGCCCAAGGGGGGCGCTTTATCGGAGAGGCTGCGGGTCAGGGCCGCTAAGCACTTGATATGGAAATTAACCCAGCGTTAAAGCGCTTCGCGTCCTCGCCAATCTTGTGCATCCATTTATGGCACTTATGCCGATCGCGCGCAGGGCGCGCGGTCGTTTTGCACCAACAGCTTTGGGTGAAGAGCATACGCGATGACATTGCCTGAGGGACCGGGACTTTACGACCCGTGACATGGCCGAGATCACCAGCCCCGACTATCCGGGCGAACGCCTGGTGGTCTGCAAGAACCCGTTGCTGGCCGAAGAGCGGGTCCGCAAATGTTTTGGAACAGAGCCCGCAGATATTTGATCTATCTTCGCAGGCGGCACGGTAAACCCGCTGGTGGGTGCCGCGAGCCGATTGGGAGCAATAGCGGGCGGGTCCACCCGCGGGACATCAGCGGCCGAGCCCTAGCCGGCCGATCGCCGGCAGCCTCAGCACTGGCACTACGGCGCCGACGCCGATATTGAACCCCACCGACACCCGCGAGGGGGCCGGGCGTCTTCCGTGGGACCAAGAGTTCGAATCCGTCTTCCTCCAGCGGCGAGTCCAGTGCGAACTTGAGTTTTCGACATGGCCGCCGAGCCGCGCCGTGCGCATGCCTCGATCGCCGCCATGATGCGGCGCTCGGTGCAGCCGAGGTGGCCCGCATGCGCGTTCTGTCGAAGAGACCCGTGGTCGTGAACCGCGTTGTTCCTTCTCGGCCGGATGCGAAACCCGAAGCGGCGAACAGCATTGCCTGCCGCCTTCGACCGCGCGGCTGAGTTTATTGAGTCAGGTCGCCTTGTAGCGCGTGACGCCATGAACCGATTTTCCTAATCCCTTTGTCGGTCATCGGCCGCGCCCAGTTTGGGAACCCCCGCGAGAACCGCGCGCAGCTTTGCGGCGAGTTCGACCTGTCGATAAGGTTTGCCGAGGATCGGCAGGCTCGCGGCGGCAGCGTCCAGCGATATTCTTGCCGAATAACCCGACCCCAGCAGGATCTTGAGTTCCGGTCGAATTTGCCGCGCCCGCCGGGCCAGTTCACCGCCGCTGATGCCGTGCGGCATCACCAAGTCGGTGAACAGCAGGTCAATCGGCTCGCCACGCTTCAACACAGACAGCGCCTCACGGCCGTTCTGCGCCGTCAGCACGCGGTAGCCGAGTTCCTCCATCCACGCCGTCACAATTTCGAGAACACCCTGGTCATCCTCGACCAGCAGCACGGTTTCACAGCCCTTAGCCAGCTCCTCGCCCGGTCGGTCCGGCGTTTTGCGCCCAAGTGCCATACCCTCAGCTTTGGGCAGGTAGATCATCACCGTGGTACCGGCGCCGACTGCGCTGTCGATGCGGACGTGGCCGCCCGATTGCTCGACGAAACCGTAAACCTGGCTTAGACCCAGGCCGGTTCCCCGGCCTACTTCCTTGGTGGTGTAGAATGGCTCGAAAACCCGGTCGAGACGCTCTGGTGGGATGCCCACCCCGCTATCTGCGACTGAGAGCAAAACGTAATCGCCTGGCGCTGCACCGGGGGGCGCATCGGAGCCGCCGAGTATGGCATTCTGCAGCGAAATCGCAAGCCGCCCACCCGTCAGGCCCCGACGTTTCCGCAACGCTGCCGAGTTGGCCCGGGGAGTTTCACCCCGAGCCGCTCACAGATCCGGACTTGACACTCTCGCGTCATCCGGCTCGTGCCACCGAACGAAGGCTGCCGCCTCCCGTCGAGAATTGGAGCTCCTCCTGTTGCCAGTTGGCTCACTCCCAACGTCGGTGACCTGCCCCCTTCGCTCCACGGGCATTACCCCGCTTCCTCGCTATTACGGAGCAGTCCGCCCCTGCCCGCCGCATCGGTACTTTCGGCCTCGCAGGTTCGCTGCTTGCACCTTTTCCCTTGGCATCGCCGGACAGGTTCTCAAGTTCCGTACGAGAGCCCGAACGAGAGTCATGCCTCCTATACACCGGGCACCGCGTGGCGAGTAGGTAGGTTTCCGCCACACTCTTCCTGGAGCAGTGGTGCAACTCCAGTTCTGATGCCACCTAAAGCGTTTCGATGCGTTACCAGAGGTTCGCTTGCGCTCATCTCTCTCATCCATACCTGACGTGATCAACGTCACGCCTTTTAACCATGACGTTTACTACCGCAGCTTTTGACCGAAGCAGCTCATGGCGGTTTGAAGCCTTCCCCTACAGGACGGCTCCGAAGGGTCCGCCTTCATCTCGTACAGCATGGCGCTCTCGCACCTTCTTGACACAACACCACCATCGCTCTTGACGACAGCAGCTTGACGGTGGCTTGAGACCTGCACCTGACTGCCGGCCTCGGAGGGCCCTCCTTCATCTCTCGTACAGTTCCGCACCGTTATACGAAGACGGCGCGTTCATGACACACGCCCCAAACCGGACCTCCCCCTGGCTCGATCGGTGGACCGGCCGGGTGTCCGATTATTCCTGGTGTAACCAGAACAAGACTCAAAAGACACCGTTCAAATTCTTTGGAGAACAAAAGTATTAATTTGGAGCCAGCGATGGCTGTTTAATCGTTGACCGAAAGCACATGATCGGATCGGCGATTTGTTCGGGCGCGATTTCTAAGGGCAGAACGGCAGTGCCGACAGCAAAAAATTCGATGACGTGCGTCTGCCAGCCATGACTGCCTTCATGGATATCTACACCAACAACCCCCTCCGCTTTGGCAGCCGCAGCCTCATGTTGCATACGCTCGATGGCAATCTCGCGCGCCTCGTACATAGCGGAGGTGAAATTCTCGAGTTCGACATTGCGCCCGATCGTATTAAGGCCCGACAGCAGGCCGCGATGGGCGACATGGTACACGCACGACCCCATCACCATTTCCACCGGACGGTAGCCCGAATGAAGCAGCGACCAGAAATCCTGGCCAGAGAGGTCCGACGTAAACGGGCCTCCATCATGTGCTCGGAACCCCTTGCGGCCTTCGCAGTGAGCAACACCCGTGCCTATGGCAATGAATTCGAGCAGGCGTTGGTTCCATTCCAACCGTTTGATGGTCAGTTTGACGCCGACGATGCCGTCGGCTCCCATGGCGGTCGCCTCTGCACGCATGCGGCTCATCGCCAGTTCGCGGGCTTATAGAGCGTATCCGGCATTCTCGCCTCCATTGATCGACGTATTGCTCAATCCAGGACCGCGACTGGGTCACCCGGCCGGATGATGCCCTCAGCCAGAACGGCACCATAAACGCCGGCAGTGCCCTCGTGGCCTTGCGCGACCTTGGTAAACGGAGCGTCGCTGCGGAGCGTTCTGATCGTTTTACGCCGCCGAGGCTAGATTGACCCAATGGGTGTAAAGTCTCAGGGTAATAATTTGCTTGGTCTATAAAATGAATAGCCATTGAACTCGAATAAAATAAGTCCCATATACAACGGACTGACAAAATAATTTGTCCGAAACAAACACTTTTAAGGAAATCTAGTGCTGACGGCCGGCGATCGAATGCGCACCGAGGCATGGCGGCGATGAGTTACTGATGCTGATAAGTTCGCGGGCGACCATCGCCGTCCTGCTCTAAACATACAACAGCGGTGGAGCTTTCCAGCACGGCGATTTGATAGGAGGCCGAGATGGAAACCAGCACGATGAGGCACCTCCGGCTTGCTGCCGAAAGCGGTGATGCCGCCGCGCAATTCAATCTCGGTGTCCTCTTTGACAGCCGTGAGGACGACAATGGGTATGCCATCGAAGGCAACCGAACGCAGGCGATCAAATGGCTGCTGGCAGCTGCCGAGCAGGGCCTGCCGCGCGCTCAGAGCAGGCTCGCCGAACTTTATGCGGGCAGCCCGAACGCATCAGGAAACTTGGTGAACGCTTGTGCTTGGTTTCTGCTCGCGACAAAAAGTTCGCGCGGCATTCACCGACACCAGGCTCGGTCGGAGTACGAACGGATCTCCACCCGGTTGACGCCGGCACAGATCATCAAGGCGAAACGCCAAGCGGGACTCTGGAGGGCGCAGAGTTGTCATCAAACCCCACAGCCTGGAGAAGGGAAAGCGCAATGAGAGCCTGGTTTGTCCCACCCCTCGTCATTCCCATTTTTGTCGTCCTGATGGTCATGGCATTCGCGACCTATCAAGCACTCTAAGCTCGAAATTTTGCAAAGGAACACTGTCATGGGTAAATCGATGAACCCCAAGATGAGCGGATTTAGAAAATGGGCGGAAATCCACGAGCCGACGAAGATCGACAAAGCTCGCACCGGAGCGAACGAGGGAGGCGTCATCTCGGCTGCAGATATCGATCAAGATAGGAAAACACCGGAAGCAACAACCGCACGTCCATGGCTTGTTCTCGGAACATCGCGCGGGTGATCGTTGGATCGTTGTTGGCTTAGTACTGGCGCTCCCAGGCTGCGCCAAAACGTGCGATTGATATCCTGCGTCTTCCCGGCGGGCCAATGCCCACACAGTTGGAGGACATACCTCTGGAAATTGAGGCTAGTGTGTTTGGTACAGTCGGTAAGCCTCCGAAGAGGCTAAAAATGGAAGACGATATATCAAGAGCGCGGATGGATGGTATCGAGATGGTGAAAACATTCAGCAGGCCCCTCTCACAACAACAGAATCCAAACCGAGTTGGACCCATCCGGAAACCGGGACTCGATCTCCTCGAAAATGATGAGGTAAAAACAAAGCGTCCGAGTATGTGGAACATTGTCCTCTATAACGACGATTACACGCCCATGGATTTTGTCGAACTTGTCCTGAAGACCGTATTTCATATATCGACTCTCGATGCTCTGGCCTTGACCTTGGCGGTCCATACGAAAGGCAAGGGCATCGCCGGCACCTACACCTTCGAGGTCGCCGAACAAAAGCAATGTGAGGTCTTGTTAATGGCCCAGGTCGAGGACCATCCATTACAGGTTGAAGTCGAGAGGGCTTGACGACAAGCGTGAAATTCGACCCCGCGTGATCCTTGGTGAATTCCGTATCGTGTTGCCACACGCCGCTCGGAGATCCCGGTTCACTCCGAAGGCCGCGTGCGGCTGCCCCGCCGGCTGGTGACGCGAAGCGGGCCCTCCCGCCCTCGGAGGGCATCGTTGCCCTCGCCGGCATAGCTTTCCATGCTCTTGAAGAACGGCAGGACCTCGGCGTAGCTCCAGCCCCGGTTGCCCATCTGCGCCCAGGTATCGAAGTCCTGGGCCCGGCCGCGCACGAACACCACCCCATTGATCGAACTGGAGCCGTCGAGCAGCTTGCTGCGGCGGCACTGGGGATCCTGCGGCCATTGGTGTTTGCCTCGCCCGCGGTAAGCACCCAGGCCCCGGTGCTCACGGTTTGCGAACAGCCGGCGGGTCCACCCAGCACCACGTGTGCCGTCATCAGGACGCTTGGCAAACTCAGTTTGCTGCGCCGGTACAGGTCTCTCTCGCGCGCTCACCATCCGCAATGGAGGCGAATCGCAGTCGGATTGCAGTATGCTTGAAGTCAGTCCATTGGCCGATGTGCCACGGCCCAATCTGCTCCGTGTCTGCAAGCGCCTTCAGCTTGGTCGCGAGCCGACCGACACCGAAAATTCCACCCACGATGGGAAATGTAATCTCGCATCCGTCTAAATTCGTCATTTGGCTAGTCCTTTATACGGTGCGACATGGCTCACGGACGTCCCACGCCTAACGTGAGGAATTCGAGCCAACCCGCCGCTTGGCCTGATGGCGTTGCTTGGGAGGGTGCTCGACCCTGGGCTTGAGCCACCCGAGCCACGGACGATCCGGCTGTTCGGACACAGCGATTATCGGTTCGTCATCGAAGGCCGGGACGGCGATTGCCATAGGTGTGGCGCCGCCGGGCTCATCATCATCGTTGCCGCTCGGCGGGTGGGCGATGGATCGTTTCGTGAAGCCGTTTGCGCCGCTAGCGTTCAAAAAAATTGTCATCATAGCTATCCACCTTGATGGCTTATCTGAAAAGGATATGGGGATGATTTCTAATAATGGTAGCCCATTCTTGTCTTTACTCGGAAATAATAGTCCGAATTGTGTTTTATAAACTGCTCACATCATTCGTTTTGTCCGAAGGGCGTAAGTAAAATTCAGCTTATAACGTTTCATGGGGTGTTGGAGTACGGTCGGTATCCTGCCAGCGGCGTATCGTGGATTATCAGGAGGGCGCTCCGATCCGGGACTTCGCCTCCATGCGCCGCATCAAGATGGTCTCGCGGAAATGTAGCTTCATAAAGGCTGGTGCTGGCGCTCAGGTCCGCTCCAGGCGGCCTGTTCGTGGCCTAAACAGACGGCCTGATCCCCGGTAAAGGGCAGTTCCGCTAGCGTTTCCCCAATCGGCTCAGCTACGGTTGTCCGGCAACGATTTTTCTGGATATTTTGGCTGCACTGTTTTGGCCCGCTCCGAGCGGTCATCGCGGAAGGGAGAATCGCCGCATGACGGACGCGGCCCATGACCAGCATTGGAAACTCGCCGCTCGCGCGATCATGACCGCATCGTCGCAACCGGCCCCGTTTCCAGCCCGAGGGTCCCGAATTTTTTCGCTGAGGTGATGTTTATCCAGAAAAATCGTCCCCGGACAACCGTAGCTGAGCTGATTGGGGAAACGCTAGCGGAACTGCCCTTTACCGGGGATCAGGCCGTCTGTTTAGGCCACGAACAGGCCGCCTGGAGCGGACCTGCATCAACGGGGGAGGTTACGAGACAGGTTTGGCGTAGCAGCCGCTCCTTTCTATTTCGCCACTCGCCCATTGAGCGGCACTCGCTCGTGCGTGCGTTCCTCCAGCGCCGCAGTGGGGGGTGACCGTCTCCTACAGACGTGCATAATGAGAAAACCGATTGAAACGTGCGGCGTTCTCTGATGGGTGCGATCACACGAATCGCCTGGTGCGACGCGACATTCAATCCATGGGTCGGATGTCTGCGCGTCTCGACCGCGTGCGACCGCTGCTATGCGGCGGCGCTTTCATGGCGCTACGGGTGGCGCGACGGCAAGGGGCGCGATCTGTGGGACGTCGGCGCTGACCGCACGCGAACGAGCCCAGCCTACTGGCGCGGGCCGCTGCGCTGGAACGAATGCGCGCAGGCCGAAGGCAAGCGACGGCGCGTCTTCTGCGCGAGCATGGCCGACGTCTTTGACAACAAAGTGCCGACATCATGGCGCTTCGATTTGTGGTCACTCGTCCGCGCGACGCCCGCGCTCGATTGGTTCTTGCTCACGAAAAGACCGCAGAACATTCGCGACATGCTGCCGACAGATTGGGGCGAGGGCTGGCCGCTCGTCTGGCTTGGCACCACGACGGAGAACCAAGAAGAAGTTAATCGTCGCATCCCGCACCTTGTCGCGATCCCCGCTGCGGTCAGGTTTCTCAGCGTCGAGCCCATGGTAGAGCCGGTCGATGTCACGCCGTGGCTGGTGCTGTCCTCTCACGACGTGAGGGCACCAATTTCTTGGATCATTGTTGGAGGCGAATCAGGCGGTGGCGCTCGCCCGATGCATCCGGATTGGCTCCGAGGCCTCCGCGACCAGGTGCACGCCGCCGGCGCCAAGCTCTTCGTGAAGCAGATCGGCAGCAATCACGCGCTCTGGCCAAGTGTCAGCGGCAAGGGTGAAGACCCGGCACAATGGCCGGCCGATTTGCGGCTACAGGAATTCCCGCAGTGAGTTCCTTCCCGCATCGTGCGGCTCGCGCGGGGATCAAACGATCGAATATCGTTGGCACGGCGGGCCCCTTCACGGTTGCCGGCTCCCTACCCCAGGTCGATACCGAGTTCGCGGTTTTCGTCTAACGAAGGTCTGCAAAAGGCAGCGTGTATGATGCGCATCGGGGTTGGAGCGCATGGGTTGGAGGATGAAGAAGCTGACGCTGGCGAGCGCAGGATTTGAGCGCTACGCCAAGACGACGCGACGGGGGGTGTTTCTGGCCGAGATGCAGCGGTTGTGCCGTGGTCGGCGCTGTGCGCGCTGATTGAGCCTTTCTATCCGAAGCCAGGCAATGGCCGCCCGCCGGTCGGGGTCGAGCGGATGCTGCGGTTGCGTAGAGAGCCGAAATTGGGCGGCAAGGTATCGACAGTGCCCTGACGCGGGATCCGCAGAACCCTCAATCATTCCGTGATCCTGCAATTCAAATCCGAGCTATCAGGTCGAGGCGATCAGGCCGAAGGCGTTCCGGCCGCCGTCCGATTGGTCGCACCGGGGCGAGATGACCAAAACCGTGCTGTCGATATTGCGCCAAGCCGCCGAGCCGATGACATCGCGGGACATCGCCCTGGAAATGCTCGTCACCCGAGCGCTCGACAAGGATGATCAGAAGCTCCTAGCGCTGATGACAAAGCGCGTCGGCGTCACCTTGCGGCTACAGCGGGTCAACCGCATCGTCCCCCCGTCCAGCGGGCCGGGGCAGTACATGATTTGGGAGATCGCGCGCTGAGCACCAACTTTTCTCGTCTCAGCAAAGGCGACAGTGGTGGGCACGCGCGTAGCAAGTTCGGCCATCGTGCGAACCGAAAAACGCGCTGTCGATCGCGGCATCCTCGTCCGCCCCCCTCGTTGATGCAGGTCCGTCCAGGCGGCCTGGTCGTGGCCTAAACAGACGGCCTGATCCCCGGTAGAGGGCAGTTCCGCTAGTGTTTCCCCAATCGGCTCAGCTACGGTTGTCCGGGAACGATTTTTCTGGATAAACCATCACCTCAGCGAAAAAATTCGGAACCCTCGGGCTGGAAACGGCTGGGCCGGTTGCTACAGTGCGGTCATGATCGCGCGCGAGTCTCCAATGCTGGTCATGGACTGCGTCCGTCACGCGGCGGTTCTCCCTGCCGCGATGACCGCCCGGAGCGGGCCAAAACAGTGCGGCCAAAATATCCAGAAAAATCGTTCCCGGACAACCGTAGCTGAGCCGATTGGGGAAACGCTAGCGGAACTGCCCTTTACCGGGGATCAGGTCGTCTGTTTAGGCCACGACCAAGCCGCCTCGAGCGGACCTGCATCAACGAGCCTTGCTATTGTCTTTTTCGCGGGAATGATTTTTTGGTTGCCATTTGATCTCATTGTCCTTGTTGGCGTTCTAATCGTGATCGACAACATTGACAGAAAGCCAGAACGACAACAGCCGCCGCGCGACTATTCTTACCTCTGGAACAAACCGGCTGCTACAGCGAAGCCGGAAAAGCAAAGCGACAAATGGGATGCAGTTTCAGGCCCGGTTAGGTAGGGGAAGGTTTCACCGTGACCAGGGTAGCGCTTATCCACCGCGCAACCCGCATCACTTGGAGCACGCTGATGCAGATCACCGCCGGTACACGAATGGCGCAGAGGCTCAACCTCATCGATAGAATTGGCCGCACCCTTCAATCTCGATATGGTTTTGCCGATATCGACCTCTACCTCGCGGAATTCAAAATCGCGCCGCCGAAGGATGCAACGCGGGGCAGCAAATGGGTATACACCAAGGAAGCCCTACGTGATGTGTCACTCGATACAATAATCAAGATCGCAGAGGATTTGGGGCTTGAGCAGGAAATCCGGGCTGCGCATGGGGCTAGTACTTCGCCGCGCAACTGGCAGGGGACGACGAAGTTCCGCCTTTTCATTAACCACATAGCCAAGGATAAAGATAAAACGACCCGTTTGAGAGATTGTCTTACCCCATATGCAATTAGCGCCTTTGTAGCCCACGAAGACATTCACCCAACGCTTGAATGGCAGGGCGAAATCGAGCGCGCCTTGTTCAACATGGATGCGTTTCTGGCGATACACACCGTCGGGTTCAAAGATAGTGTTTGGACGCAACAAGAGATCGGCTTCGCGGTTGGGCGGTGTGTTAAGATTATTTCATTGAAAATGGGCGAAAACCCAACTGGCTTTATTTCCAAGACGCAAGCTCTTCCCCGACGAAATCGAACAGCCGAACAAATAGCGCGCGAGGTGGATCTGATACTGTCCTCAGATCAATTGACAGCAGCAAAATTAAATGAAGCAAAGCAACATAATATCACGATAAGTCCCGCAGAGCATCAAATGTGGAGTGCATTCTTTCGTAACCGAAGGAAGTCGACGACCTGAAAACACGAAGGCCGAAGCGTGAGGGTTGCCCCAATGGCTCCGGCCTTTGAAGGTTTATCACCTTGGACGGTCATCGGCTCTCCAGCCTGTACCGTGGCACCATTCTAGCCTGAAATCATGATCTCTATCAATGTAACGCAGGGGGTTGCCCTCCGGAATCGTTTCAAGGATTTTCGATCGGGAGGAGACAAATGCGTCCTTTTCTTACGCTTAGCGTCGCCGCAATCGCCCTTGCCGCGGCGGGCTGCGCAGCGCCATCAGTCCAGCCGACCGCGAACGCAACGCTAAACGACCCCTCAGCCGAGCGCGCCTGTCGAGCAGCAACAACCCGAAAAAGCTGCAGGCAGTTCGCCCGGTAGATCCGCTCCCGTGCCGTCAATGGAAGTTACTAAAAATTAACGTCAGAGAAAGCATGCTGTCACCTTCTCTGCCGATATCGTTGCATGCCAGGAGATGGCCATCAGCGGCCGGCCGGTTAGACAGAGAGTCAAAATGGAAGGGCTTTCGCTTCGTGACAGCATATGCAACGACCCAATATCGAGATTTACTGTCTAAGAATACCACGAATAATTCGGCTTGGTCAGGCATTTTCTGAGCCTACCCGCCGCACCAGATTGAAAATTGCAGCCATGAAGACCCAAAGCATGTATTGCATCGCAATTCGGAACAAGTTCGACAAAACAATCATCGGATGGTATGATGCATCAGCGTCGAACTTCTCTACTGACCAAAGACGGGCAAAGCTCTTCTTAGATCGGGTCGACGCTGACTTGGTAGCTGATCAGCTCCGGCGCATGTATCCGCGCCTCGCTCATGATATTGAGGTTACCCCTGTTCAGCCGACAGCTCTCATCGACAGCTCCGACCGCCGTAGCCGTGTCGCCATGATCTGATCGCCGGTGGCCGGACTATCGTCCGCGTCGATATCGTTTGCGGCGGCCGCGCCATCACGGGTCAAGTCGTACGACCAGTTTCAGCGGGGTCCCGGTTTGGAGCCGATTTACAGACCCCGACCGTAGTCCGATTTCGGGCGGAACCGAAGGTTCGAATCCATCTCCCTCCAGCGGCAAGTCAGGAACGAACCGTTGTCCGAGGGTTCGAATCCATCTCCCTCCAGGAGGGAGTCAGGTGCGAACCCGACTTACTCGATCACGGCTACATTCCTGATGTGCTCGGAGGTAGCGGCCATGACGAACTGCGCCGATTTTTCACCGAAGGCGGACGGCGGCGCCCCAGTGAACTCGTGCGCTGGTACCGGACCGGCGAATGGTTGACGGACGGTCACCGCTTGCTTGTCTGGGAATACCCGCGGCAGGCGCCGGACGGCGATCAGGTGGATCTTGTTGAATTCATGGAGATCGTTGGCGGGCTAATCGCCTACCACCGCAGTGCTTTCCGGCGTGATGCTGACGCAATTCCGACGCGGTCGGGGTGTTGCTGCCCAATAACCTCACGCCAGGGCCGGCAACACCACTTCGTATAGCACCAGGTTGGCGATATGACCCTGCTCCACAATCGGCAGGGAGTAATTGCCGGCGTTCATCGCGATGACGAGGTCCAACTGCGGCGCGACGAACAAGCGCTGGCCGCCCCAGCCGATGCCGCTGGCCCAGGACAACGCCCGAGGCGTGTCGGGACTCAGGGTACCGGTGTACCATTGGTAGCCGTAGCCTCGGCGACCTTCGATCGTCACCACCGGCGTCGTCGCGCGCTTCACCCACTCGGCGGGCACGATGTGGCGGCCGTTCCAGGTGCCGTTGGCGAGTACGAGCTGGCCGACCTTTAGCGCGGCAGCAGGCGCAGGCCCGACGCCGCATGCGGCTCTCCAATGCGATCCACTGTCCATTCGCTCGGGCCGAAATCCAGCGGCTCGAACAGCACGCGGCGGGCATAGTCGAGCAGCTTTTCACCCGTGCCCTTGGCAATCAGGCGGCCGAGCAAGGCGGGCGCGCCGCCGCAGTAAGCCCATTTTAAGCCGGGCTCGACGACGATGGGACGTTCGAGGATGTAGCGGTAGCGATCGGGGGCGTCCACCATCGCGTTCTCGCTGTTGCGCCGATCGCCGTAGGGGATCGTGAGCTCGTCCCACTCGAATCCGAGGGTCATGCTAAGCACATGCTCGATCGTGAGGCGATCGCGGCCGGGCTGGGGCGGCAAGGTCGGCGTATTCGGGGAACTGGGCGTAGAGTTTCGCTTCGGGCGGCGGCACCTTTCCCTCGGCCAGTGCAATGCCATAGAGCAGACCGACCACGCTCTTGGACACGGAGCGCAAATCGTGCAGCACCGTCGGTCCGAAGGCGACGCGACCAACTTTGGTGCCCCGGTTTACTTCGTCTTCGCCCATTTCGTAGTGTTCGAGCAGCAGCCGGTCGCCCTTGGCGACGAGCAGCGCGTGGAGGCCGCTCACGCGGCTGTCATTTTGGAGCTCGGCCAGGCGTTGCTCGATCTCCGCGCCGAGGTTCGGCGACGCGACAGCGCGGCCCGTGCTCGATGCCATGAGTAGGGCTCCTATGCCACCCATGACCTGGCGGCGTTGGAAAGTACGGTTGATCATCGCGTCTTCCCTGGTTTGGAGGGTTGCTGTTGCGGTGAGATTCGTGCCTGCAGTGAAAACCATCCGGCCGGTTTGCGGCCTGTGACATCGGCGAGGATCTCGGTCGTGCGTGCGATGCGTTGCCGCTCCTCATCGCCCTCGAGCCCGCTGACATCCTCATGGCGAAAGCCGTGCGCCGCGATTTCATGCCCCTCGGCGGTGAGCGTCCAAGCCAGATCCCATCCGGCGTCGACGCAGCGAGCCCGCCAACAACCCCGGGACCGAGCGGAAACTGCCGGAATCGCGCACCACGATCGAACGCGCCGGCGAGCGGGGTCGCGAACAGCGTGTGCGTGTCGGCGACGTAGAGCATGCCGTCGCCGCCAACGGCGAGGCCCCCGGCATGGCCGCACGGGCTCGGCAAGTCGACATATCCGGTCGGGTCGCCCGTCTCGAGATCGATGCGCATCACCCGGCACGGCCCGCGACGGTCGCCTAAGCTGTCGCTGCGATAGGCGGAGACGTAAATGGCGCCATCATCAATCGCGAGCCCCTGCGGGTCGTAGCCGGCATCGAGTCCCGGCAACCAGATGCGCCTGACGATCGCCGCCGCATGGGGCACCGCGCTGACTGTTTTTGGGCCGTAGCTCGGTGCAATGCCGGCGATCGGCTCTGGCGAGGTCTCCGCCACGGGAACAACTACCTGCGCGGCATACGCCCCCATCACCAGCGCTGAGGCAGCGACCGCCAGCCAGCGCCGCCTCACCGCCCGCACCTCGCCCGAAGCCAACCCCAATCCTACGGCCTCAGGGTCGGGGGGATCGACCAGCGCGCCGAGTTCGGCCCACCGGCGCGCCAGATCTGGTGCCGCTCAGCCCTGCCGTGGTCGATGAACATCAGCGGCGTCGAACGCGCCGAGTGCGGATAAGCGCCCGTTTTCGTACTAGGTTAGCCGCGCGTCCAGCGCGCGGCTCAACCGGTCAAAAAGGCTCAATATTTCCAGAACATCTCCTGGATTTTCTTGGTGTCGTTCGTCTGCGTTAGCGCAAGCATCAACAGGATGCGGGCCTTCTGCGGATTGAGGTCGTCGCTGACGACCCAATCGTATTTGTCGTCGGGCTGTTCGCCGTTGCGCGCGATGATGCCCGAGCCGACCCGCGCTGAGCGGACGACGACCACTCCCGCCGCGCGCGCATCCTGCAGCGGCTTGACCATTTGCGCTCCCACCGAACCGTCGCCCGGACCGGCATGCACGATACCCTTCGCGCCGGCTTTGACGAAAGCGTCGAGCGCGATCGAATTATAGTTGCCGTACGCATAGACGATGTCGACCTGGGGCAGCTTGTCGAGCCCGGAAACGTCGAATTCGGTGTCGGCCGTGTTCGGACGAGTTGACGCACGATAGAAATGTGGCTTGTTGTCCTGCATGTAGCCGAGCATGCCGAGATCGGGCGTGCGGAACGTATCCGCCGTCGAAGTATTGGTCTTGGTGACCTCGCGCCCAGCGTTGATTTCGTCATTAAGGCAGACCAGTACTCCTTTGCCCACGGCCTCTTTGCTGCCCGCCAGGATCACCGCATTGTAGAGATTGATCGGACCATCGGCGCTGATTGCGGTAGCCGGACGCATGGCGCCGACCTGTGAGATCGAGGAAGTAGGCCGTCTCCTCGATCGTGTCCGTGCCATGCGTCACGACGATACCGTCGGCGTCGTCCTGCGCGAGCAATTGATTGATACGTTTGGCAGTGAAGAGCAAAAAGCCAGTGGTCGTGGAGCAGTTGCCGAGGCAATTCGTGGGCCAAACACAGTCCCGCCATACGTGACATATTGAAGTCCGAGCCCGGCCCGCCGATGACGCTGGGTGGCGCCGACGCTGCCCGCGTCCGGTTGATCGTTTGGTGCAAGGATTGCCGCCATCAGGTCGAGCCCCATCCCGCCGTGATGGCTGCTCGGTATGGTGCCGACACCCCGGTGCCGGATTGGGCGGAGAGGCTCGTGTGGGGCAAGTACGGGAGCCGCAACGTGAACATGTTGGTGAGCGGAACCAAGCGGCGGAAGCTGCCAGGGTCATAAGCAGCTACGAGTGGCGCGACGAAGCCGAGACCGCCGAGCAGCGCACGATCAAGCGCCGACTGCAGCGAGGTCACACGGCCGCCGCTGCTTACCAGTTCGATGGGATGGTGTAGGCGACGACATAGCCGTAAAGCCATGCGAGGCGCCCGATGATCCTGGATCGCAAGGCGAGGAAGCCGGTGAAATATGACACCGGAAGCAGCCAAAGGAGGTGAAACGGAGAGTAGCCGGCAAGGATAACAGCAACGACACCCGACAACTGCGTCAACGCAGTCGCATTGGCAGGCAATGTCGGTTGGTCGCTGTGCTTGTAGTGCTGGCGCAAAGCGAAATTGGTGCAGATCGCCCAGCTTGCCGCGAGGGCAAAAACTGTCCACTGCGCAAGAGTGATCACGACCGCCATGGCTAGAATTCCCAGAACGTTCCCAGCCTCACGGGTTTTCCGTTGCCGTTGGCTCCCCGCGCAAGCGCGCTATCATCGTCGCAATCGCCGCGTCGGTTTCATCAGCCTCGGCCGAAATGGACCAGTCTTTGTCATTCCAGTGAGCTGGATCAACGTCGCGCACCAGCGCCGTCACGCGAGCATGCAGGTAGGCCGCATCATTGCCAAAGAAAATCGCTTGTGGTCGCCAGAAGTTCGCGATTGGTCCGAAAATCTTTCGGAACACAGCGGCCTCATGCAACCCTCTGCGACGCGAGGATTTTACAGTCGAAACAAAGTAGCTTTTGCCGTTCGTGACATTAATAACGGTTGTCCACAAACCTTTCATGCTGCGGCCTACACGGCTACAAGAGGCCGCTTAGCGGGCGGAAACAGCCCCTCGGGATCGTCCACCCAGAGAAAGGACACGCCGCACTGCGCGGCCCACGACCGTGCGCGCTGAAATTCGATCTCCACAGATACGCCTAGTACGCCCGGCTCGCTTTGACCAATGCTCCCCATGCCGTGCTCGTCCACGGCATGTTGCCAACTGCCCAGGATGAGATTGGGGTCGCGGCGGCTGCGGCGCACCCTGAACCTGATGCACTCGGCACCGCCGGCATCTCCGACCGTGTCGATGACCTGCACCATGCAGCCCTCCCATAAACAGAGGTCGGAACTGTCACCGATCGCCGGTTAATTATCGGTGGATTTGAACGCGCCCCTATCCGCACGACGGCATTACGAGCGGCCGAGCAAAGGTCGATATGCACGGCGACGATAGTCGCTGTACGGACGCCAGCGATTATTTAGCCCCTTCCAATGGTACCGAGAATGCCTTCAGAGGTAGCTTGACGCGTTGCTCATTTCCTTCTTCGTCCGCGACCGCTAACACAACCGTGAGATCTACCGAGTTCTTGCGGACGTGCCCTAGATGGCCCCTGATCATGATCGTAACCAAAACGCGACTGGTTCCACCGGGCCAAAGCACGCCGACGATAGGGTCTTCGCCTGTGTCTGTGTGGATGAACACCTGGAGGACCTCGCCGGATATTTTTGGTCTGACGACGCGTGCCAAACTGGAATTGTGGCGTCGTCTTCGCTGATTTGCCCCTGCTCTCAGAGCCGCCTCCCGCCGGCTGCCTCGCAGCCTTGGGCGAGCATCAACATCGATCGCCACTCTCGCCCTCGCTCATGCTAATTCCCAGGCATCGTCCTTCCCCCCTCAGCCGCAGAAATGCTCGATACGAGCAAAAGTTCTATTTCATAATTCTTAGCGTGCGGCGCTGCTCTCGATGCTCAGTTCACAGCATCCGCGGGTGGCGAATTGCATGGGAGAAAAGGGGTCGCCGGCAACTAACCGGGGCGCTCGCGGCAGCTCATGTCAGCAGCGTCCAGGGCGACATCGGCCCGACCCTGGCGGCGCAGCATCACCATTCTGGATCAGCGGGAGCAATGTTCCCGGCGCGGCTTACGACGGACCTCAGCTCCCCGAGGGGTTCGCCGATGTTCAGCGCCTGTGGATCAGATAAGCGAGCCCGTACCCTATTGCGCCTGCGATCAATAACGCCGCGATGGGTTGCTCCGCGGCATACTGGCGTACGTACTCGCCGGACTGCGAGCCCCGCTGGTACAGATTGCTCGCGGCCTCTTTGGCCTGCGGCGCCACGTTGTGCAAAAGATCCCCGGCCTGGCCCACAGCTTGCCGCCCGACCTCGGATGCCTGATTGGCAAGGTCCTGGACTATGGACTTGCCCTGATCGAGCATGGGTTTAATTTGTGCCCCGACCCGTTGCACGGCTTCACTAGCCGCCTTTCCTTGGCCGCGCGGACCGCCAGCGCGATGCCGTTGCCGGAGGCAACGATCACGTCCGGGTTCCGGCTGACGACCTCGAGAGCGAGCTCGGCATAGCCTTCGGGCCGCCCCCCGCCGGAATATCCGTCGACTTTGAGGTTTTGTCCTTCGGCATCTCCCAATCGGCTCAGCTCCTCGAAAAACTGCTGAACGAAGCGAATTCCCGGGTCGTGGATCCCAGCGACCGGACCTGCGGCAATAATCGCTATGCGGTGCTGCTTCGCTGTCTCCTGTGCCTGCACCGTTGCGACTGCGATCGCGAGCAACAGACCGATCACACAATCCAGCCGCCTCATTCGATGAGTTCGTCGGCGCGGGCGAGTGCCAATGGCGGAATCGTGAGGCCGAGCGCCGCGGCGGTCTTGAGATTGATCACCAGCTCGAACCTGGTCGGCCGCAGGAAGGGCAGGTCGGCGGGCTTTTCACCCTTGAGAATCCGGGCCGTGTAGATCCCGACTTGGCGGTAAACTTCGTCAATGATTGGCCCGTAGCTCGCCAATCCGCCCGCATCGACAAACTCACGCCAGGAATAAATCGTGGGCAGCGCGTGTCGCGCTGCCAGCGCGACGAGTTGATCGCGCTGACTTGTAAAGAACGAATCGGTGCTGACGAGGAGCGCACCGGCGCGCTGTTGGATTAAGCTCGCGAACGCCGTTTCCAGCTCGCTTTCACTGCTGGCGCTCACAATATGAATATCCCGTTCGAGCGTGCGAGCCGCTATCTGCAGGTCTTTCGACCGGCTCTCGGCAGCCGGATTGGCCGGGTTGATGAGTATCCCAATCAGCGCGGCTGCAGGCACCAGATCGCGCAATAGCTCCAGCCGCTTTGTCTCCAACTCGGTCGCGACAAAGCTTGCGCCGGTGATGTTGCCGCCCGGCCGGTTGAAGCTGGCGATAAGTCCCGCTTGCACCGGATCGGTGCCACTCACCGTCACTATCGGTATCGAAGAGGTTGCTGCCTTCGCGGAGAGGGCCGCGACGTCGCCGCCACTGGAGACGATCACGGCGACATTTTGTTGGACCAAGTCAGCCGCGAACACCGGCAGTCGATCGTATTGGCCTTGCGCCCAACGAAATTCAATCGCCACGTCCTGACCGTCGATGTAACCCAACTCGTTCAGACCTTTGCGAAAGGCCGCGACTCGACCCGCGTAAGCCTTGGGCGACGCGCTGCTCAGAAACCCGATCACGGGAATCGCCGGCTGCTGCGCGCGCGCAGCGAGCGGCCACGCGCCCGCCGCGCCCGCGAATATCGTGATGAACTCACGCCGTCTCATTCGATCACCTCGTTAGCACGGGCGAGGATCGACGGCGGCACGGTGAGGCCGAGCGCCTTGGCGGTCTTCAGGTTGAGGACCAGCTCGAACTCCGTCGGCTGCATGACGGGCAGATCGGCGGGTTTGGCGCCTTTGAGGATCCTTCCGGCATAAATGCCGGCCTGGCGATAGGCAGCCGGGACGTTCGTTCCGTAGCTCATCAGCCCGCCGGCCAACACGATCTCGCGCTGAAAGTAGATCGCCGGGACGGCGTGGCGCGATGCCGCCGCCGCGAACTGGTCGGTCCGGGCGTAGAAGAACGAATCGTTGCCGACGAGGAGCCCGCCGGCCTGTTGTTGGACAAGGGCATCGAAGGCGGCGTCGATCTCGCTTTCGGTGCCGGCCTTCAGGATAAGCAGCTGCACCCCCTTCGCGCGCGCTGTTTCCTGCGCCCCCCTAAAATGATGCGCTCCGCCTGGGCATTGTTCGGGTTCACGAGCAGGGCGATCGCGCTCCCCCGGGAACCAGCTCCGAAAGCAGCTCAAGCCTCTTGGGCACCAGCTCAGTCAACATGAGGCTGATGCCGGTGACGTTGCCCCCCGGCCGATCGAGACTGGCGACCACCCCGTCTTCGACCAGATCGCCGGCGACGACGACGATCGGGATCGTCGAGGTGGCACTTTTCGACGCTAATGCCGCAACGATGTTTCCCGTCGCGATCAAGTCGAGCTTGCGTTGTACGAAATCAGCCGCCAATGCGGCCAGCCGATCATAGTGGCTCTCGACCCAGTGGTGTTCAATTGCCAGATTTTGGCCGTCGACGTAGCCGGTTTCGCTCAACCCCTGGCGGAACGCAGCCATCAATGGTGCAAATTTGCTGGGCGGCGAAATACCAAGGAAGCCGATCACCGGCCTCGGCTCCTGCGCGCGTGCCGGCAGCCATGACGCTGCGGCACTGCCCAGCAGTGCCAGGAGGTCGCGCCGCCTCATTCGATGACCTCGTCGGCGCGGCCGAGCAGTAACTGGGGATCGTCAATCCGAGCGCCTTGGCGGTCTTCAGATTAATGACCAGCTCGATCTTTACTGCCTGCTGAACCGGCAGATCAGCGGGTTTGTCGCCTTTAAGGATCTTGCCGGTGTAGACACCGGCTTGGCGATAGCCGTCGACAAGATCACTGCCGTAGCTCATTAGGCCGCCCGCCACGACGAACTCTCGCCATTCGTAGGTGGCGGGGATCGCCCGTCGAGCCGCC
Organism: uncultured Alphaproteobacteria bacterium; assembly: GCA_963732095.1. GTDB lineage: Bacteria > Pseudomonadota > Alphaproteobacteria > ATCC43930 > CGMCC-115725 > AP-15. Next base: position 8,377 of record CAVSZA010000038.1, on the reverse strand, counting down.
AGCGCGACGATCTGATCTTTTCGACTGACGAAAAATGGATCGGTGCTGACGATGAGCGCATCTGCTCGGGATACGGCGAGGCCTTCGAAGGCTGCATCGATCTCGGCTGCGGTGCTCGCTCGCAGGAAGTGTAGTTGCAGCCCGAGAGAGCGGGCTGCGTCCTTCAGATTTCTTGTTACCACTTCGGTAGACGCGGTGTTGGCGGGATTGATCAGCACCGCAAAGACGCTCGCTGAGGGCAGCAATTCGTGCAGCAGCTCGAGACGTTTTGCCACTAGCTCTGTGGCCAAAATTGCGACTCCCGTGATGTTGCCTCCAGGCCGGTTGAGGCCGGCGACTAGGCCGAACTGAACCGGGTCGGCGAGCATGACCACGATTGGAATGGTCGATGTCGCCGCCTTGGCAGCGAGCGCCGGCGGGGCGCCCGCCATTGCCGCGATCACGCCGACCTGACGCCGGACCAGATCGTCCGCCAGATCAGGCAATTTCTCATATTGGCCGCGCGCCCAACGGTATTCGATAGCGACATTCTGCCCCTCGACGTAGCCGGTTTCGTTCAACCCCCGCCGAAAGGAGGGAACGCGGAAATCGTCCGTCTCGGGATCCCCGTAGGCGAGGTAACCGATCACAGGCATCGGCTGCTGCGCGCGAGCACCAACCGGCCACGCGATTGCTGCGCTGAGCAAGGCCATAAAGTCGCGACGCCTCACTCGATGACCTCGTCGGCGCGGCCGAGCAGCGTCTGCGGGATCGTCAGACCGAGCACTTTGGCGGTCTTGAGGTTGATGACCAGTTCGAGTTTGACAACCTGCTGGACCGGCAGATCAGCGGGCTTCGCACCCTTAAGGATCTTGGCGGTGTAACGGCCAAGCTGGCGGTAGCTGTCGGCGAGATCGGTGCCGTAGCTCATCAGCCCACCGGCCGCGGCAAATTCGCGATAGATGTAGATCGCCGGCACCGCGTGCCGAGCCGCCAGCGCGATGATCTGGTTGCGTCTGCTGGTGAAGAGCGAGTCGCCGGCGACGACGAGCGCACCGGCACGGACTTCGACAAGGGTCCCGAAGGCGGTGTCGATCTCGCTCGGCGTGCTGGCTTGCAGGACATGCGCCTGCAGCCCGAGAGCATGCGCCGCGTCCCGCAGGCTTGTCGTTTCGAGCTCGCTATTAGAGGGGTTGGTCGGATTGACCAGCAGAGCGATGGCGGTCGCGGTCGGCAGCAATTCGTGCAGCAAGTCGAGCCGCTTTCCCGCCAGCTCAGCGTTCAGCAGCGATACGCCCGTGATGTTGCCGCCCGGCCGGTTGAGGCCGGCGACGAGGCCAGACAGGACCGGGTCGATGCCGGTCTCGAAGACGATCGGAATAGTCGAGGTCGCCGCCTTGGCAGCGAATGTCTGAGAAGGGCCGGGGGTGACAATCACAGTCGTTTGGAGACGAACCAGGTCGGCCGCTAGAGCCGGAAATCGATCGTAGTGGCCCTCCGCCCAACGGTATTCGATCGTCACATTCTGGCCTTCGACATAGCCCATCTCGCTCAGCCCCTGGCGAAAGGCGGGCAGACGCGCGGGAATGTTGTCGGATTCCAGTGACCCGCTGCTCAGCCAGCCAATCACGGGCATCGGCTGCTGCGCTCGCGCGGCAACCGGCCAGGCGATTCCCGCACCGCCAAGGATGGCCATAAAGTCGCGACGCCTCATTCGATCAGCTCGTCGGCTTGGGCGAGGATCAATTGCGGGAGCGTGATGCCGAGCGCTTTCGCCGTCTTCATATTGACCGCCAGAGTGAACTTTGTCGGGTCCTCAACCGGGAGGTCGGCCGGGCGGGCGCCCTTCAGGATGCGGTCGGCCAGCGCGGCGCCGCGCCGATAGCTCTCCGCCATGTCGGGGCCGTAGGACATCAGGCTGCCGTCCGCCACCTCGACGGCAAAGGAATGGATGGAGGGAAGATGGTTGGCAATCTCCAGCTCGGCGATTTCTTTGCGGTAGCCAAACGTCAGGTTGCTTGCCATGAAGATCACGGCTTGCGCCCCCTCCCGCCTGGCATCGCCAAAGGCGGCTGGGAGGTCCTCCAGGTCCCGGAGCTCGCGGGAGAAAATCTCGATCCCGCGCGCCAACCCGGATCGACGGACGTTCTCAAGGAATACGGCATTCTCCGGGTGGGGGCTCCAGAGGACGGCAACGCGTTTCGTGCCTGGAAGGGCGTCGATGAGCAGCTCCAGCCGTTTTCCTCCGAGCGAGGCTTCACTGTAGGTGATCCCGGTGAAGTTGCCGCCAGGGTGGGCCGCGCTTTCGACGATACCTAACCCGACGGGCTCAGATAGGAAGAGGAAGACGACCGGCGTCGGCAGAGCCGCCTGCTTGAGCCCGAGCACAGCCGGTGAGGTGATCGCAATAATTACATCGGGTCTTTCCGCGGCGAGGTGCGTGACGAGAGCATTAAGGCGATCAGCGTTTCCTTCCCCGCCGAGCAATTCGATGGTGGCGGTCGAGCCGTCCTCGTAGCCAAGCGCGCCAAGCGCCTCCAACAGCAGATGGATCGGGGTGCGGTTCGGGAAGCCGCTGTGCAAAATGCTGATCCGCGGCCGTTTCTGCGCATGCGCAATCGTGGCGAGCGGTGCGGCGAGGAGCCCGACTATAAGGGCACGCCGCCTCACTCGATCACCTCATCGGCGGACGCGAGCAATGCGGCCGGGAGGGTGAGGCCGAGTGCCTTGGCGGCTTTTAGATTGATCAGGAACTCGAATTTGGTCGGTTGGTAAATCGGGATGTCGCCCGGTTTGGCGCCGCTGAGGATCTGGTGCACGTCATCGGCCATACGCCGCCAGAGTTCGCGGTTATCGCTGGCATAGGCCATCAGCCCACCCGCCTCGACGTATTCGCGCCAGGGGTACAGCGCTGGTAAGCGGCTCTTCTCGGCCAGCTCCACGATCAGCTGACGGTGGGGGAAGAGGAGACTATTGGAGTTCACGATGACCGCGTCCGATTGCTGCTGTGCGATTTCGGCGAATGCACGCTGTACTGCGGTCGAGGTCACTTCCTCGAGCGCCAACTCGATCACCGAGATTTCCAATCGCTGGCCTGCTTCGCGAAGCTGTTGGCCTTCGGCAGCCTGCGAAACGCGCGTGGTCAGGTAGGCGGCCTTGGATGCCGCGGGGACGGCCTCCTTGAGGATCTGCAGGCGCTTTCCCCAGATCTCGACCCCTGCGAAAACGGTGACGCCGGTGACGTTGCCTCCCGGGCGCGCGAGGCTCTTCGCGAAGCCGGCCTGGATCGGATCGCCACCGATCCAAACGATCGGGATCGTACCTGTCGCTGCACGAGCCGCTTTCGCGATGGCGTCATTGGTGGCGACGATCACGTCCGGCTTTCGGTCGACGACCTCGCGAGCGAGATCGGCATAGCCCGCGGGCCGGCCCTCACCTGAATATCGCTCGATTGTGAGATTTTGTCCCTCGATGTCCCCCGCCCGGCGCAGTTCCTCGAAAAACGCCTGCCAGGCACGAGATCCCGTGGCGCTGACGCTCGTGACGGAAGCCGCGGGGATAACGATCGCAATCCGGTGCTGCTTCGCCCGCTCTTGCGCCCGCACCGATTGCGTGGCTGCTCCGGCCAGAAAACCGATCGTAAAATCGCGCCGCCTCATTCGATCACCTCGTCGGCGGTGGCGAGCAGTGTGGGCGGGATCGTGAGCCCCAGTGCCTTGGCGGCCTTCAGATTGATCACGAGCTGGTATTTGGTCGGTTGATAGATCGGGATGTCGCCCGGGTTGGCGCCGTTGAGGATCTCGTGCCAGCCGCGAACACCGGCAGCCGATCTGGTTGGGCAGCGGATGGCGCTCTGAAGCCGGCAATGACATCAGATCGGCTAACAGCGTAGTGTCCTCATCCGGTGGGTGCGGCGTGGGCGAGCATAGCCTCGAGTTTCTCCAACTTGGCCGCTGGGAGATCTTCACGGGCGAAACCCGCGGCGCGGCCGAGCTGGTCGATAAACGGGGAAAGTGCGCTGTCCTGATGATAGGACGAGCAGAAATAGCGCAAGCGGCGATGCGGCTCGGCGTGGAGCCGCTCCGCCAATGCCGCGGTCATGCGTGACTTGCCGATTCCGGGCTCGCCGGAGACCAGTACGACCCGGCCGTCCCCCGCCTTGGCGCGACCAGCGGCGCAAGAGGAAATCAATCTCCTCGTCGCGGCCGACCAGCCGGGTCAGCGCCGACCCACGCAATGCCTCAAACCGGCTCGCGACGACGCTCGGATGCAAGACCTGCCACGCCGGCACCGGCGCGGCGATGCCTTTGACGGCGACCGCGCCGAGATCGCGGTACTCGAATAGATCACCGACCAGCCGGCGCGTGCCCGCGGCGATGACGACTGCGTCCGGCTCGGCCAGGGCTTGCAGCCGGCCGGCGAGATTAGGCGTTTCAGCGACAACCGATTGTTCCTGCGCCGAGCCTTCGCCGATCAGGTCGCCGACGACGACCAGTCCGGTGGCGATCCCGACGCGCGCTTGGAGCTTGGCGGATTTCAGACGGAGGCGACCGACAGCGTCGATCGAGCCGAGCCCCGCCCGGACCGCCCTCTCGGCGTCGTCCTCATGCGCTCGCGGGTAGCCGAAATAAACGAGCACGCCGTCGCCCATGTACTTGGTGACAAAGCCATCGAACCTGGCGACAACTCCTGCGACGGCGCGCTGATACGCAGCGATGACCTCACGCAGGTCCTCAGGATCAAGTCTAGACGAGAGCGAGGTCGAAGTCGACCAGGTCACAGAACATAACCGTGAGCTGCCGCCGTTCGGCCGTGGACGCGGCCACCGGTGTGTCGAGTACCGGAACAATATCGCTGCGCAGAGCCGCAATCGCCGCGAGCAGCTTGCGACGATGCCCGACGAGACGGACGCCAAGGTCCTTCAGGTCATCAGCCGTCAACTCCCGCAATACCGCAGGATCAATGGCGTTGTCGCAAAACGCCTGCTCGTACTGCTGCAGCCCGAGACCGTGGAGCCAGGCCGCAATGTCCACGTTCTCCTCCCGCCGCGGTCACCGCCTCGCCAAGCTTATCGTACCCCGAATTCTCGGGGTGCGCGAATACTCAGCTCGGCTTGTCGCAGCTCACGGTCACGCGGCACGTCACTCAGCCATAGCCGGGGTGATCGGAGCTTTTGGTGGACGAGCGCGACGCCGAGCCGGGACGCTGACCCGGGTCCTCGCGTGACGTCGGCTCTGGGTCAAACTGAGACCCGCCTTACCGCTCAGGCCCGGTCAGCATTCGACTTGATAGCGGACGCTTGGGTATCAATTCGCTAGCACTGTGCCCTGTTATCATCCGTACGAACTACAGCGTTCAGCCGAGCAATTCCATGCTCGAACTGCGCCCAACAACGCCACAAGATTATCCGGAAAAGAGTGGCTTTGCCCGGCGGCAAGAGCGTGAGTGTGGTCATCGTCGGCACTGTGCCGGCGCAACAGGAGACCCCACCCATGCGCGTCTACATCATTGGCAATGACGGAATCACCCTCTGCCGCGAGCCGCCCACCGCAGTGAATGAGGGCGAGATTGTCGTCGCGTCGAACGAGGAATTGCACGCAGCCGAGCTCAGCGGCAAGCGGCTGCTGGCGCTGTGGAATGCGCTGCCCGGTGTCGAGAAGCGGAAAAAGGTCGGCGACCGCGATGCGCTGATCGATCAGCTGTGGTCGGCGATCGAGGCCTTGCCGGACCCGGACCAGCAGTCCGACACGAAGCCCCCGTCAAAGCAGGAGGCGGTGATTGCGATGCTGCAACGACCCGAGGGCGCGACCGTCGACGAAGTCGCGAGCGCGATGGGTTGGCAGCGCCACACGGTGCGCGGTCTCTTTTCGGGAACCCTGAAGAAGAAGCTCGGGCTCACCCTTGCCTCGGCCCACGAGGAGCGCGGCCGGGTCTACCGCATCGCGGCGCCGGAGCAGGCATGAACCGTGTGACCCCAGATGCTACGGCTTGCCGGGAGGCGCTCTCGCGCCTCACCGAGCTCAACCTCGGCGAACTTCGTCAGCACTGGCGCGCTCTCTACAAAGCCGATGCCTCGCCGCACCTCAGCCACGAGCTGCTGGTACGAGCTGTCGCATACCGGATGCAGGAAGTCGCGCTTGGCGGCCTGCGCCCGAGACGGCAACGCCAGCTCCGCCAAATTGCCCAGCAGCTCAAGCAAACCGGAGCGGCCACCATACCTCCTCGCCCCGAGCTGAAGCCCGGGACCCGGCTGGTTCGAGAATGGCAGGGCCGAACCTATGACGTGCTGGTCCTCGATGGCGGCTTCTCCTGGCAGGACACGCATTACCGCTCGCTGTCGGCTCTGGCGAGAACGATCACCGGCACGGCCTGGTCGGGGCCGCTCTTCTTCGGGTTGAAGCCGAGCCGGCCCGCCACCCGCCGGTCCGCGCAGGTGCCGGGTCCAGCCGGCGAGAAGGCGGGCAGCAATGCCGCGGGCTGATGCGAGCCGCAAGCGTTGCGCGATCTATACCCGCAAATCCTCCGAGGAAGGGCTGGAGCAGGAATTCAACTCGCTCGCCGCGCAGCGTGAAGCCTGCGAGGCCTACATCCGCAGCCAGCAACACGAGGGCTGGGTATTGGCGAGAAACCGCTATGACGATGGCGGGTTCTCGGGTGGCTCTATGGAGCGACCGGCGCTGCAAGAGCTGCTCGCCGATATCCGGGCCCGCCGGCTCGACATCCTCGTTGTCTACAAGGTCGACCGGCTGACCCGCTCGCTCGCCGATTTTGCCCGGCTCGTCGAACTCTTCGACGCGCAAGGTGTGTCGTTCGTCTCGGTGACGCAGCAGTTCAACACGACGAGCTCGATGGGGCGGCTCACGCTCAATGTGCTGTTGTCGTTTGCCCAGTTCGAGCGAGAGGTGACCGGCGAGCGCATCCGCGACAAGATCGCCGCGTCGAAAAAGAAGGGCATGTGGATGGGCGGCAACGTGCCGCTCGGCTATGACGCGAGCGAGCGCACGCTCGTCATCAACCCGGCCGAGGCCGAGACGGTGCGCCGCATCTTCGCTCTCTATCTTGAGCTCGGCTGTGTGCGCCGGGTCAAGGAGGAGGCCGACCGCCTTGGACTTCGGACGAAATGCAGCACAACCGCGAATGGCACCGAGCGCGGCGGCAAAGCCTTCTCGCGCGGTCATCTCTACACGCTGCTCTCGAACCCGATTTATACCGGCCAGATTGCGCACAAGGGTGAGTACCATACCGGCCAGCACCCGGCGCTGATCGACGATGAGACCTGGACTGCTGTTCGAAACCAGCTCGCTGCCAACACGGGCGACCATCGGCGCAGGGCTAAAGCAGCCGAGCCGAGCCTGCTCACGGGCCTGCTCGTTGATGCTCGGGGGGAGCGGCTCACGCCATCACACGCCGTCAAGAAGGGCCGACGCTATCGCTATTACATCTCCGCTGCGCTGATCACCGAGGCCGGAACGGATCGCGCGCAAGGCTGGCGGCTCGCCGCCAAGGAGATCGAGGAGGCCGTGATCAGGATCCTGACCGACGCGCTGACCAGCCCGGCGAGTTTGGTCCAGCGGTTCGGGTCAGCCGCCATGCCCAGCGACCAAATTCGGAAAATGATCGGCCGGGCGGCCGATATCGCAGCGGCGCTCAATGGCTCATCCGAGGAACGAGCAAGGCTCGTTCGCGGGCTCGTCGAGAAGGTCATCGTCGATGAGAAGACGCTCACCATCAAGTTGCGGCGCGGCGCGTTGGATGTCCCGTCATCGCCATCGGAGGACGGACGTGACGACGCCGTCGAGCTGACGGCGACAACCGCCTTCAGGCGGCGCGGCGCTGAAATCAAATTGGTTCTCCCCGGATTAGCGCAGCAGACGCACAGCTCGACAGGTGATCCGGCCTTGATCAAGGCGATTGCGCGCGGGCGCGCGTGGTTTGAGGAGCTCGCCACTGGCCGCGCCCGATCCCTCCAGGAGCTGGCCAAGCGTGACGGCATTTCCCGGCGCTACATTCGCCGTCTCGTCGACCTCGCCTTTTTGAGCCCCGAGCTGGTCGAGGCGATCCTGCAGGGCGGGCAACCCGTCGAGCTCACCGCGACGCGGCTGACCGAATTGGATCTGCCGCTGGACTGGACCGAGCAGCACAAACTGCTCGCAAGCTAAACCGCAACTCCGGACAGATGTGCCCAGGCCGCGGCCCCACCGCGGCCGCGCGTCGTTTGCAAACGGTCAGAACTTTCGGGAGGTGGGACTGCATCAATGCCCGTCAGAGAGAAAGGGCGAAGGAGTCCCGGTTCGCAGCCTGCGCGTCCCTTCTCACGTCCCCAGCCAGCCGCAGACCGCCGCCAAAGTGCGGGGCTTTTCGCCTATAGCCTCAGGGTTCACTGCTGAGACAGACTGGC
>CAVSZA010000037.1:0-41436 GCA_963732095.1 uncultured Alphaproteobacteria bacterium | reverse complement strand
CCCACGAAAAGACCGACGCGGATCTCGAATATGCCATGCAGAGGACATGTAACCGCTGCATCGGCTAACCCGGGCCGTCCTGCCTCAGATGCTCGAGCGCAAGCGAGGAACGATGGTCGTGGTCGCCAACGCCACGAGCTTGCGCGGCCGCGAGGGCGGCGTCGCCGTGTATGGCGCGGCACGTGGGGCGCAGTGCGGCTATATGAACAACGTGGCCATGGAAGTTGCCCCCTATGGCAATATCAACGCCACAGCACAAACCTACGTAGACAACATCACCATTGGCCCATGGAGTATCGCGAGACAGCGGAGTTTCGCGAGCGAATGGCCGAAAAACCGGCCGCGCGCTTGGCCACCGGTCTCGAGCGCGCGCAAACCGTGCTGTTCCTGGTCTGGCTCGAAAGCGACTTTTTCTACGGCCAGATCATCCCGTTTGCGGGGGGCTGGACGGTGGCGGTTTGGGGAGGCCCCGATGGACGTCGGCTATTGGCACGAAGCATAACTGCGGCGGCGCGCACGTGATTTCCGGAGCTGAGGGCAGACCGGCCGTACTATCAACCTGATGATAACGATCCAGCGATCAGCTCGTGCGGCAGGCGGCACGCCATGCGGCTGCGGCAGGTATCCGAATGCGCGAGTTCGCCGTTGGCCGGCGGTTTCGTCAGCTGGGCCGAGCATTACGGCCGCTTATCGCCAAGTCGGCATTTACACCCGAAAAATCGTAAAGGGGTAAAGGGTGCCAAATCCAAATCTGTATTTCAGCACTCCAATCGGGACCCATCGGCGCCGATTCGAACCCGCCCTTGGTTCGATTTCTGTAACAATATCATAGTGGTACGGCGAATTTCGCCGGGGTCCCGGTTGCGCGCCGATCTACACCAAATGTCGGCATCGAAACCGATCGGGCCGAAAAAGGATACTGCCTTGGGGGATGCCCGCCAGGCCGAGGGGGTGCAGGCTGCCGACAGCGATTTGCAGCGATGCGCGCGGCGCTGGCCCAAGCCTAGCCGCGCTTGGAGAGCGCGATGAACCCGGCCTGAACAGAGCGGCGCAGGTAAATTGCCACTGACTGCAGAAGCCCAACGTTCTCATTAATGGGAGGATCTCCGATGCTGGAGCTTTCAGACATCCAATCTCCGCACGAAGAGCCGCAGGACTGAGGAGAGCCGGCGCTGGCAGGTTCAAGTCCACCCACGGAGCGACGGCGGGGGCCAAGTCACGCCCGATAGACGTCGCCGCGGGCCATTACGAAGGCCACGCGCTGGCGTTGTCACGAAAACGGACTCGAGAGAGCGGCGTACCGGATAGGATGTCGAGATGGCTCCGCTCTCCTACCGCCGACATCGCTTTCCGGCCGAGATCATTCAGCACGCAATCTGGCTTTATCTCCGGTTCACCCTGAGCTACCGAGACGTGGAGGAACTGCTCGCCGAGCGTGGGCTTGACGTCTCCTATGAAACGGTGCGGCGCTGGGTGCTGAAATTTGGCCCGCTGATCGCGCGCAAGCTGCGGCAAGGCCGCCCACGTCCGAGCGCGCAATGGCACCTCGACGAAATGGTGATCCGGATCGCCGGGAAACAAATGTACTTGTGGCGCGCCGTCGACCACGAAGGCGAGGTCCTCGAGATGCTTGTTCAGCGTCGGCGCGATACGCGGGCGGCACTCCGGCTAATGCGCAAGCTGCTCAAGAAACTGGGGTTCGCACCGAAGCTGCTAGTCACCGATAAGCTGGGCTCCTACGGCTCGGCTTTCCGGGAACTGGGCCTAACCTGCCCTCACGAGCGAGGCCTCAGAAAGAATAATCGCGCTGAAAACTCCCATCAAATTGTGCGGCGACGGGAGCGCAAAATGCAACGGTTCAAGTCGTCTCGATCCGCCCAGCGCTTTCTCAATGTCCATTCCGTTGTACACAACACCTTCAACCATCAACGACATCTGGTCTCTCGGTCGACCCTTCGCATCTTCAGAGCCGAAGCCGCCGCTCGGTGGCAAGATGCGGTTGCCGTCGCATGAAACTCGGTTCGTTCTCGCCGCCTCTCTGGACCGCACCCCGTTACCGTGACAAGGCCCCCGCGACTGGCTCTAAGCAAGCCAGCTATGGGGCAATTCCTATCACGACGCGGTCATGACCGGCTGGAACGCGCCGTAAGCAGTCGTTTACACCGCGCGTGCTAAACGGCGCCATAACTTGGCTGCGCCGAGATCATCTCCATCACTGCTTTAGAGCGAATTGCGATTTTGGGCGCGGGCGGAGAGATGCACGTGAGCAATTCGACGAAACTGGCCCTGATCGCCATCGGCTACGTTCTCTCGGTCGTCGTCGGCTTTGCTGCCGCCGCCGTCAATGAGGCGCTCATGCCCGATGATGTGGCGCAGGGTTCGCCGGGGATGGTCGCTTTCGGCGACATGATCCTGTTCATATTTGTCACCGGGTTTTTCAGCCTCGCGCCGACGTGGTTCTTGCTGAAGCTGTTGGTCGCGACGGCGCCGCGCACCGTGCTGACAGCCGAGCTGTTCATCGCCACGATGGGGCCGGTGAGTTGGCTCGCGATGACCATCATGGCGGTCACGACGCCGCCGGGCGGCCCTAGCCTCCAGAACGTGCCTCAGGCCGCGGCGCAACTGTTTGGCCTGTTCCTCGCCTTTGGCGCCATTCCACGCATGGTCCTTGGTCCGGTCTTGTTGGTGATTGAGGGAGTAACCCTCCTTCTGTTCCGTGGCGGCGTCGCCCGCGCGCTGCTGGCGGGGGCGATGTTGATGGACGTTGTTCCTATCGGCCTCTACGCGCTCCATTTTGCGCGTACTGCCCACTATTAAACGTCTGCCAGCCCTTCCGGGGCCGATTAGGAGCCCGAAGATTTTGGGGAAGCAGCGAACTAACTTCGTTCCGTCGAATTATTTCCCTGCGCCTGGGCCTTTGGCGACAGAAGGTGGCGGGGTTGACGGCAGGTAGCTATTGGTCCACCAGGTCTCTTTGGTCTCGTCCGTCGTGACGATTTGCGTGCGTGAAGGACCGTCGTGAGCCAGAATTTGGATGCCCGTCTGCTTCCGGATAGTGTGGCAATCGGGCGCCTGTCCTGGTGTTGTAGCACTCGAACCATTGGCGATTTGCGTCTGATATCTGACGAGATCGTCGCGCGACTTGCATATGAGCGCGCCCTCTTCCAACCGTGGCCATATCTCGGGCAAGAACGGTGTCGTCGGTGCCGGGGACCGTTGCGGTGTCTGTTGTTGGTTATTTTGCCGGCGGCCATGACCGCCGCCGATCTGTGCATGGGCCGAGGCCATTGCGCCGAGGAGGAGCAGCAGCGCCATCGCCAGCCCACGCCAAGGGAGGCGCGCCCTTACGGCGTTGCCTGGTGGTCTGCGCGGCTTAACGTGATCCATCCCTATCGTCCGACATGATTTGCGCCGGGTGTTTCGCAGCGGAGTTTAGCACGGCCAATCCGCTGATCGGTCACGGACCGCGATGCCGTCGAATTCTCGGTGATCCGCGGACCCTATAGATATCGTCCATGCGGCCCGTCCCGGTTTCATTGTTCGGGACGGCGGCGGGAAGGACGTCTTCGTACGACCGGGCGGGGATCACGGGTTTGAACGAAGGCCAGCGCGTCTTTGTCGGCGTAGCCGAGGCCCGATCGAAAGCGTCAGGTTCGCAATGGACTCCCCGCTGGAGGAAGGCGGATTCGAACTCATGGTCCCACTTCAGCCGACCTGAGCAGGTCCCTCGTCGCCCTATCGGAAGGGGTCATGACCTTTTTCGTCCAGATGCTCGCCCACACGCCGCCCTTTCTGTGGCTGAAAGCGACCGAACTGGCGGTGCAATTGCGGCCGCGTTCGCCGCGACGCCTAGCGAACGACTTAGTATCGCTGTGGCGCGTCTTGCGAAGGTCGGCTCTTCTCAGCCTTTCCTCGCCCGACGCTGCGGGCGTGTGCGGGAACCGACAAAACGAGATTCCTGTTCGATGTCATGTGGCCGGTTCGATCTAGGAGATTTGAAGCGCATGCTTGACCATTGGTTTGAAATCACAACCACGGTACTGCTCACCATCATTGCAATTAACACTCTCGACGGCAAATGGAATAATTCCACAATTGTCGAACAGCTGAACGACCTCATTCGCAGCTTCTCATCGCGTGCTCGGCGAGAGGCTGTACTCCGCAGCCATTCCCCCTCAGAACGCCATTTAGAAATCAGTGACAACGGTCAGGCCCAACCTTAGCAGCACAACTGGCGCACGCCTCATAAAGCCGATGCGTTGCGCGTCATTCCCCCGAGGGGACCGGGTGTTCGAATCCCGCTTCCTCCAGCGGCGAGTCATCAACGAACCCGAGTTGGTACCCGCCGGCGCAGCGTGCAGCTCGCCACAGCGTGCAGCTTGCGCTGGAATTGTCGAACCCTGAAGCAAGGTCCCACGTCATCATTAAGCAGACGAGTTGTGAACCGACAAAGCCGCGCCTCCGTCTACCGCTCGCCCTCTTGATCTCGCTATCCCGATGACGGGCCGTCAACCGGACCAAGCGGGGAAGAAATGGCCCCGTGGGTGGCTATGGGCGGCGGTCGGCTTTCTTTTGTTGATGCTCTGCCTCGGTTGGCTTCTGCTGCCGCTGCGCGAATGGATAGAAGCTCTGCAGTCCTGGCTATTGGGGCTGGGCCTAACGGGCGTGTTGATTTTCGTATTGATCCTGATTGTCGTAACGTTTTTACCTGCACCGGACTGGCCATTACCCATTGCGGCCGGCTATGTGTATGGGTTCTGAGCATTTCCGCTAACCTACGCCAGCATCGCTTTTGCCAGCGTGCTCGCCTTCCTCGCTGCACGTTATCTGCTGCGCGACAAAATCCAACCGCTCCTCAACCGCCGTCCGAAGTATCGGAAGCTCGACAGGGCAGTAGCCGACGATGGCTGGCAAGTGGTGGTGCTTATGCGTCTCAGCCCGATCGTGCCGTTCAACCTGCAGAATTATGCGCTGGGCGTGACGGCAATCCCGTTTATGCAATATCTCACCGCGACCCTGATCGGGATCGCCCCCGGGATCGCGATCTACGTCTACTTCGGTATTTTCGGCAAGGGGCTAGGAAACGGGCCCAGCTTTTTCGACTGGGTGTTGTTCGGCCTCGGTGTGCTGGCAACCATCGCCCTCGCGATCCTGGTGATTCGTAAGACCAAAACCAAGTTCGCCGAAGAGAACCCCACCTAAGGAACCTCTGCATAAGCCGGCTGCAGTGATGTGGTATACTGGTGGCGGGGTGGATTGGTGCGTAGGGTCAGGGGATGAGTGGTGCGGTCGTGTCGCCCAAGCAAACTTGTCGACACCCGATCGGCAGGTTTCTCGGGCGCCATTGATCTCCGCTTTCCGCCCGCCTGAGACACGCCGGCACGAAGAAGACCACAAGATGTGGCATCGCCGCATGGCCCACCTTGGTCGCCGCGAAAATCGTTCCGGCGATCACCGATGTCTGCCGTCGACAGGCGGTACACTGGTAAGCGCACGGGTCTTGACGACGCTGTGATGCTGCCCTGCGCAAACCGGGCAGACAAAGCCGGATGGCCAGCGCCAGCGCATCACCGCCTCCCGGCACTGATCCTCCGTTCCGTAAAGAACCGCAAACTGGGCCTCGCTGAGCCCCTTTTGAAATTGCACCCTTGTTGCGCGCCATCGCTTAAACCCGCAGAAACAGCCGCATGTTCCTGTTTTGTACCATGACTTGATGGCTGAGGATAGTGCGTAATCAGGTTGGCTTTTGCACGAGGGAGGGATGCCAGCAGAGAGGACAACGATGCGCCATGGGCGCGAAGTGCTTCGTTTGACGACCGCGGGGGTCCCTCGTGGGCCTTTGTTGCGCAGCGAGTAATGAGCGGAGCAAAATCCGGCGAAGAAACCGTCGCCGCTGCATCTGTTGCTACGGTTCAACAGGCCGGAATTGCGTTCGGTGCCGCAACTGCCGGATTGATCGCGAACGTGAGCGGTCTCGTCGATGGTCTGCACAGCGACTCCCTACGCCGCGCCGCTTTCTGGGTGCCGATGCTGTTCGTCGCCGCGCCACTCGCGGCCGCGACGGTTGGCATGCGATTGAACCTGGTTACCGGAAGATCGGGCCGGGCGCCCTCACTCGCAGCAGAAAAAGGTTGAAGCAATTTTTGGGATGATATCTACAGCTTGTCTGGCGACCGCTCTTCAGCCTTTCTCGGATCGTCGATCTCGAACCGGAGATGCTCAGTCGGCTGCGGGGTCGCTGTCATCAAAATAACCCCGTCGCTCTCGAACTGATGAATTCGGAGTTGGCGAGGTCACCGTTGTCGCAGGTGGGCCAACCCCGGCTCCACTGCACCTCGACCGGCCCGGTTTACGCCTTGGGCGGAGATAACGGCCTCGATGCACAGTCGTGTCATACTGCTGCGAGTGGGGAAAGAAGACGACGCTTCGTTTTCCGCTCCAAGAGTTTGGCACCAATCAATATGCCGCCGATGGTCAGAAAGAGCGGGAGCCCACGACCGATCAACGGTGCAGGTGCCGCGGGGAACACGATAGGGCACCGGACATCGCCAATGCAGAGATCGAAACTATCCGCCGTTGCTCCACTCCCCCACGTCCAGACGTAGATGCCGGGCGTTACCTTAAGGCTGGTGAAGCTCGCGTTGTCCCACATCGCGGTGCTCGCCAAGGGAGTGCCGGAGATGTAGCCCGCTGGTACGAGAAGTTCTTGGAATTCGCCCCAAATACCGACCGTGTCTCCGCTGCCGCTATCGGCAACATGGGCAATCTCGCTGCTGCCGAAACTAAGTGGTCCGGTGAGTCCGACGTAAGACTTGCTTGGTTCGCTCGCGGTGGGGCCGGTAAATATTAGCCCGCGGCCCGAAGCAATCGCGGCTGAAAAAGTCCCGCTGCCGAAACGATTTCCCAGAGCGGTCAGATCAATCGTTCCACTTCCGGCCGCGACGACGCTGGTCCCCTGTTCCTGAAGCGTCTCGATAAAGGCAGTCTGCGCCGGGTGCACGCTGGAGCCGATCAGCACCACCGCGCCAGCGCCTATCAATCCCCATCTGAGACTTCGCATGTAAGAGCCCTCCCTTTTGGCGTTTTCGTATCGAGCCAAGTTAGTCTGCCAGTTTCGCGGGTCGCATAAATCTGTTTCATGGTTAACACGCAGAACCCTTCTCCGCGAGTTCAAAATTGTCTACAATCGAGGTCCACTTTGACCCTCCTCGGGGACGTGAGAGCCGCAGAAACGCTGGAGTCAGATTTCTACCTCGTGGGCCTTCAGCCCACGGGCTTGTCCCGTGGGGGTCGAGGTGGCGGACATCTTCCGCCACCGCGGGCCGGCTTGGCGTGCGTCCCGGCGATGTGAGCCTCGGCCAACTCAAGCTCATGTCGGCGATAGAGCGCTGCCGAACGGCGGCGTTGGGCGGGCATGTCGAACGCTGCGAGGCCTGCGCCCACCTGCGCATCTGTTACAACTCCTGCCGCAACCGGCACTGCCCAAAATGCCAAGCTGCCGCTGCCAAAGGGTGGCTGGCCGACCGCCGGGCCGAACTCTTGCCCGTTCCCTATTTCCATGTCGTCTTCACACTGCCGGGACCGCTCGCCGACACCAGCGTCGGTGCGAACTCCCTCGCAATTTCCTCCCTCGAGGCTTTTCGGACGCTTGCCTCCGTGCATCTCCTCACGCCCGTGAGTTGCAGGCGTCCGAAAACCCTTAACAATACGATTCCGGACGCTCGCCGAGGTGACGTGCTGCGGATAGGCTCGACACCATAGCGGACCTTCGACGCGACGAGCGGAGCCAACGTCTATAACCAGGTGCCAATCCACAACGCATGCAATGCCGATACGCACCTGCTTGCGTCGGCGGTGCCGGGAAGGTCGCCCTTGGCTAGGCTAGGATCTCGCGCAAGTGAAGTTCGCCATTCCGGCTGCCGGCTCTTGGCCAGCACAGCCCCCCGCTTACTGGGCGTCAACAAATCGGCCCGCAGTCCCACCGCCAACCCTATCCACCAACGCCGATGCGAGCGGGCGGGTTGGTGTCGAGTTCGGCCTTTTACCTCGTCCGCCGCTGAGGGAGGGATGGTTCGCAAACTCGCCGCCGGAGGGAGACGGATTCGAACCATTGGTCCCGCGGAAGACCCCCGCCGTCGTCGTGATATCGGGTCTCGTCACGCCGCCTTCTCCGTTGCGGTAAAGCAGAGCCGACACGAGCCCCTCTCTCGAAAACCTTGGTCGTCTCACGCGGTACTGACGGTTCGATCCGGCTTGTTCCAGTGGTGAGTTAGAGGAACTCTGAGGGCTGACGGAGTTGGTTGAGGAACCTGCCGCCACCGATCCGCACCCCGTGCCACCAAATGGAAGTTACGAAAAATTAACGTCAGCGAAAGCATCCTATCATTTCCTCTGCCGATATTCTTTCATGCCATGAGCTGCCGGCCGGTTAGACAGACAGCCAAAATGCAGGGCCTTTGCTTCGTGACAGCATACGGCAGCGGCTTGATTTTAACGCGATGCACTGTCAAAGGTATCACGATCAAATCGGCTTTGAGCTTGCCCGCCAACCTTGGTCACCGAGGAACTGCCGTGGCTGAAGGGTCACGCATTGCCGCCAGGAGCACGGCATCCGGGTGATGTCGGTGCCCCAGAACATCCGCCCCGGACCGAACGCGTCAAAACAGCGCTGCAGATGCGGATGCAGGCTGCGGAACGGGTATTCGTCCTCGGCGTAGCCGGCCTGCCCCATCGCCTTGACCGCCACGTTCGAGTATTTGGCCAACGCCAGCAATTCGAGCTGGAAGCGATAGGCCGCCTCGCCCTTGCTGGCGCGCGGCACGCCCATGTGGTCGACGATCAATTTTAAGCCGGGGTGGCGCTCGGCGATCTTGCCGACGGTCGGGAGGAACATCGCCGCGCCGAGCGCCACCGGCACTTGGGCGCGAACGGCGGCGGGCCACAGCCAGTCGAGGGTGCCGTCGGTGAACCAGGATTGCGGGTGCCGGTCGTTGGTATAGAACCGCAGGCCGAGCATGCCCGGCCGCTCCTTCCAGTGCGCGACGAGATCGCGCCCCTGCGGGTCGTCGAGATAGAACCAGCCCATGATGGCGAAACGGTCGGGGTACTTGCGCACCGCTTCGACCGCCAGCTCGTTCGAGTTTGTGTCCCACAGCACCGGGTGGATCAGCGCCCGGTCGACGCCGGCCTCATTCATGCCCGCTATCGCCTGCTCAGCCGAATAGGGCTCCTGGCGATGGTGCGCGGACGGTGTGCCCTTTTCCCAGAGAGATGGATCTGTGCGTCGACGATCAACATTGGTGCGCTCCTTCCGCGTGGTGCCAATCCCGGCTGCCACGGGCTCTCTCAAGCCTCGGCAGCCGCTGCGCTCGACTGGATCTAGTTTAGCGGCGAAACGCCGTGTCAGGCCAATCCGCCGCAAGAGCGAGAACTGCCGTCGCGATTTAGGCCAGACGGTAGACGCGCTTGGCCGTGCCGCTGAACAGCTTCGCCTTTTCGTCGGCCGAGTAGCCGGCTGCCAGGCGTTTGAAGGCGTTCCACAGGACGGCGTAGCTCGAACTGACGCCGTCCGGCCGGAAATTGCTCTCGAACATGCCGCGGTCGGGGCCGAACGCAGCGATGCAAGTCTCGATATAGGGCTGATAGGCTTGCGCCAGCTCCTCCGACGAAGGCGGCGTCTCGCGCATGTGGAAGTCGAACATGCTGAACAGCATGCCGAGCCCGCCGAGCTTGACGACAACGTTCTGGCATTTGCCGAGTTCGGCGATGCCGGCCTTCCACACGGCGAAGGTTTCCTGCTTTTTGTCCGCGTAGGGGCCGATGCCGAGCGGTCCTCCGACATGGTTCAGGATGATTGTCGTCTGCGGGAAAGCGCGCGCCAGATCCGCCAGCTCCACAAGCTGAGGATGGTACAGCCAAGCCTCGAAGGTCAGGTTCAGCGGCGCCAACCGGGCAAACCCGGCCCGCCAGGTCGCATCGGCCATCTGGCCCTTCGGCGAGTTCGTGCGGCCCCGCGAGAACATCTCGCGTGCACCTCCCTACTCCGGGCCTGTTTACTACGGACCCGGGTATTACCCGCCGCACACCAGTGAACATGGCACGGTGCAGTATTGAGGCATGCTTCGGATTTGACGGCCTGGCCGATAAAGCCTCGCCTCCTACTGGACGCCTCCGCACCGATAACCCCAAGCTCCCCGGGCCCGCCCCGCCACCACCGGGTCAGTCAGTCTCGTCGAACACTGAAATGGTCCAATGGTAACGATCTGACCGGCAGCTCCAGTGCCGATAGAGGCCCGCCTCAAGTTCGCGCGAGAACTCTCCGCTGGAGGGAGATGGATTTCGAACCATCGGTTCCGCGCCACAACAAGCTTTGTGTCGCGCCCGCGACGAACGTCCCCGGTCGCGATGATCCTTCTGCGTCGGCAACTCGGATCAGGCTTTAAGCAGAGTTGGATCAACCCACAACGTTACGCAGAGTGAGATCAGCGCGGATCAGGGTACGGCGAAGTTAAGTCTGGCGCCGCACATGCCGAACATGATGGCGAACGCGACCAACCCGACGGCCGTGGCGCCGCCGATCAGGAAGCGGTCAGCGTAGCGCCGGGCCACGCCATGTGACAGCATCAGCACGCGCGCTCCGGCGGCGAGATTCGACACCACGAAGAACACGCCCACAGCCATCATGCGGCACCAAGCGGATATTCCAGGCAATGACTGGGAGCAGAGAGTGAACCCGTCGGCGCCATTCATTGGACGGCCAGTGGCGACCACGCTAATCACGATCGCCATCGCGATCGCCGGGTTGTTCGCCTTCCTGCGGCTGCCGGTGGCGCCGATGCCGCAGGTCGACTACCCGACCATCCTAGTTACCGCATCGATGCCGGGCGCCAGCCCCAACACGATGGCGGCGACCGTCGCGACACCGCTCGAACGCCATCTCGGCATCATCGCCGATGTTGCCGAGATGACCTCGGAGAGCACGGTCGGCATCACTCGCATCACCTTGCAGTTCAGCCTCAACCGCAGTCTCGACGGTGCCGCGCGCGACGTACAGGCGGCGATCAACGCGGCACGCGCCGATCTTCCGACCAGCCTGCGCCAGAACCCTTCCTTTTACAAGGTCAACCCGACCAACGCCCCGGTAGCGATCCTCGCAATGACCTCGGAGACCTTGACGCGCGGCCAGATCTACGATGCCGCCTCTCGGGTCATGCAGCAGGGACTGTCGCAGATCGAGGGGGTTGGCCAGGTCCAGATCGGCGGCAGCTCGCTGCCGGCGGTGCGGGTCGAGCTCAACCCGCTGGTCCTGTTCAAATACGGTATCGGGCTCGAAGACGTTCGCGCGGCGCTCGCCTCAGCGAACGCGCACAGCCCAAAAGGTGCTATCGAAGACGGCGACCGCCGGCTGCAGATCTACACCAACGACAAGGCGAGCCATGCCGAGGATTACCGGCCGCTGGTGATCGCTTATCGCGACGGCGCGCCGGTGCGCCTGACCGATGTTGCCGAGGTCGAGGACTCGGTCGAAAACGTGCGCAACATTGGCCTCGCCAACGACAGGCCGGCGGTCGTGATCGTCGTTCGCCGGCAACCGGGCGCCAACATTATCGACACCCTCGAGCGCGTCAGGGCGGCGCTGCCCCGGCTCGAAGCCTCGATCCCGAGGGCCATCGATGTCGAGCTGATATTGGATCGGACGACGACGATCCGCAGTTCGCTGCGTGAGGTCGAGCTGACCCTTGTCATCTCGATCTGTCTCGTCGTCCTCGTCGTCTTCGTCTTCTTGCGCAGTCTTCGTGCTGCTGTGATCGCAAGCGTTGCGGTACCGGTCTCGTTGATCGGCGCCTTTGGGGTGATGTATCTTTTGGCCTACAGCCTCGACAACCTGTCATTGATGGCGCTGACGATCTCGACTGGCTTTGTCGTCGACGATGCAATCGTCGTGCTGGAGAACGTCACCCGGCACATCGAGGCCGGCACACCTCGGATACGGGCGGCGTTGCAGGGTGCGCGCGAGGTCGCCTTTACGGTGTTGTCGATGAGCCTCTCTCTCGTCGCTGTTTTCGTACCGATCCTGTCGATGGGCGGTATCGACGGACGGCTGTTCCGCGAGTTCGCGGTGACCTTGTCGGTGACGATCGCGATATCGTTGGTTGTCTCGCTGACCACGACGCCGATGATGTGCGCTTATTTGCTGCCGCAGCGGCGCGAGCATGGTCATAGCCGGCTGTACCGAGCCGGCGAACGCGCTTTTGCGATGATGCTCGACCTTTACGACCGCTCACTACAGCGGGCATTGCAATGGCCGGGCTTGGTCATACTCGGCCTGTTGGCGACGCTGTGCCTTGCAGTCCATTTCTTCGTCAATATTCCTAAGGGCTTTATGCCAGAGCAGGATAACGGGCTGATCTGGGGCGGCATTCAGGCCGACCAGAACATCTCGTTTCAATCGATGATGAAGAAACTGTCTCAGTTTACCGAGATCGTGCAGCAGGACCCGGCCGTGGCGAAAGTCGCGGCGTTCTATGGGAGTGGCGGCAGCTACGGATCCGCCTTTGCGGTACTGAAGCCGCTGGCTGAACGGCAAGCGTCGGCCAGAGAGGTCGCCGACCGGCTGAAACCCAAACTGGAGCACATTGCAGGTGCGGCGCTGTATCTGGGCGCGGATCAGGATGTGCGGGTCGGCGGGCGAGAGGGAAACGGCGGATACCAATACACGCTACTCGGGGAAGACACGGGCGAGCTCTACGAGTGGGCGCCCAAGGTCGCAGCCGCGCTGAAAAATCTGCCGCTGCTGGCCGATGTCGATTTAAACCAGCAGCGAGGGGGACTCGACGCCGATCTGATCGTCGACCGAGCCACTGCGGCGCGCTTCGGCCTCACGGTCAGCCAGATCGACAATACCCTCTACGACGCCTTTGGCCAACGCCAGGTATCGGTGATCTACAAAGCCCAGAACCAATACCACGTTGTAATGGAGGTGGCACCCGGGTTCCGGCAATCCCCGGAGATCTTCAACCAGATCTACATCAGCACCGGCGGTGGTAACGTCAGCGGTACGCAGAAGACCCAACCCCTGCCCGGGCTTGTGGTCGCTAAAGCTCCCATCGCCAAACACGGAATTGCACCATCGGGTGCCGGGCGGACCGCTGGCGATGCCGCCCGCAACGAGGCGAACAACGCGTTGGCGACCACCGGCCGCGGCACCACTTCGGCCGGCTCCGCGGTCAGCACCGCCAGAGAGACAATGGTGCCGCTTTCCGCCTTTGCCCGTTTTGACAGAGGCAATACACCAATCGCGGTCTATCACCAAAATCTCTTCGCTGCTTCAACGATCCCGTTCAATCTCGCTCCCGGAGCCTCGCTCAGCACCGCTTTGGCGGCGATCGACGATCAGGTGGCTCGGCTCGGTGTGCCGGCGTCGATCCACGGCGGTTTTGCCGGCACTGCCAAAGCTTTTCAGGAGTTGCTCGGCAACGAGCCCATGCTAATCGTCGCCGCACTGTTAACTGTCTACATCGTGCTCGGGGTACTCTACGAGAGCTACGTCCACCCGATTACGATCCTCTCGACGCTGCCCTCGGCCGCAGTCGGCGCGGTGCTGGCGCTGATCGCGACCGACACCGAGTTCAGCCTGATGGCGCTGCTCGGCCTGATCCTGCTGATCGGCATCGTCAAGAAGAATGCGATCATGATGATCGATTTCGCGCTCGACGCCGAGCGAAGACTAGGCCTGAGCTCGCGCGATGCGGTCTATCTAGCCTGCCTCAAGCGATTCCGGCCGATCATCATGACGACGGTGGCGGCGATGCTCGGCGCGTTGCCGCTGGCGATCGGATTTGGGGAAGGCGCCGAACTGCGCCGCCCGCTCGGCATTTCGATCGTCGGGGGATTGCTCGTCAGTCAGCTACTGACCCTTTACACGACACCAGTCATCTACCTCTATCTCGATCGTTTCCGGCTGCGGGCGCGACAACCGGGGCGACGCCGTGATCCAGGGTTTACTACCGGTCACCTGCCCGAACCGGGTGAGTGAATTTGATTGTTCCGGAAAGGCAGACGGTGGCTGCAGCTTTATTTCCGCGGCAAGGCGCTTGCGCGCTGTGAGTGCTGCGGTTTTTGGCTACGCCGAGTCATCTCCGGTAGGCGTGCCCGGCGGCGTCGCCGACGATATACGCCTCGGGTCTCAACAATACGACCGCTGGCGACGCCTTCAGGCAACTTCCGCGCCAATACCGCTTTGCGCGGCGGCAGATGCCAACGACAGATGCTAACCCGCCAAGCTCGCTCAAACCGCGTTCTCGCGAATAAGGAACACCACCGTAATCCTCCAATCGACTAGATGAGCCAAAGATAATCGCGTCAACTCGCTCCCGCGCCATGAGCAGCTTTCCGGTCGATACCGCTAGATCCGTTAAGGGCAACTCGGCCGCTGGCCGGCTGGTTGTCGCGTTAGAGTGTCCCGGCGCAGGCCGGCTTGAGATGCCGGAAATGTAGGAGACGGCTGAGTTCGGTGCGGTTCAATTGATGCCGGACAACGATCAGCCTATCGTAGCGGCGCTCGAGGCAGGGCCCGCCTGCCTCCTACCACTTCGTGACTCCCGCAACGGGAACAGATGAGCCGTCGCGGGCTTCGCCCGCTCTGGCCGCCTCAGCGGCGACGCTTACGCCAATCGGGAACGGGAATGTTGGGGCCGTATCGTCGCGCCATTGCGGCTGGCGAAGTCATCTGCGATGGCTCCGTCAGGAGCTTCGCAGCGGGATCGGCACTTGGGCCACCTTTGGTGTCACGAAGTGACGCCGAAGCGGCGGGCTGGGCTCGGATTTTCACTAACCGCCGACATGGAGGCTCTTCATGGCTATTTGAGCTTTTCCCTCGCGATCCAAGCTTCGGCTTCGGTTGCGAACACTTTTGCCACGGTGGTTGGACGGGTCCCCGTTACAGCGATTTCTATCGCAAATGTCCCATCTTTCAGCGGGATAACGCGGTAGGTCCTTTCGATTAGGGCACGAGTGTTGGCCATCTGAATAATATAGCACATGGGGCTCTTCCGCGTCTGCGGTATCGTCCGCCACGCGGCGGCTCGTAATGCTTCGGCACGGGGAGCGGTTGGCGTTCCGGCTCCGGTCGCATCTTGGCAAGTATCCCCGTCAAGAGTTGAATGCGCGGCGAGAGCGGATAACGATCGGCGTCTATGGTGTTGGTCAGTAGCCGCGCCAGCGCGGCAGTCTGTTCTTCGGTTAGGTCAAGGGTCATGACCCACAGATGGGTCGGTTAACCATTGGCGAGTCCGCGCATGGCGCAACAAGAATGCGACTGGTGTTAGGCTGGGTGACGAAGAAATCAGGAAAACGCGAATGAACGAGGACATCGAAAACCGGCCCGACATGAATTCCGGTGAAAAATGGTCCGAGATGGGTCTTCTGGACCTCGCCAATTGCATCAGGCTGAACGATCCGGTCGAGGAGATTGCCAGCTTCATGTGCCGGTCGCGACGCCAGATCCGCGAGAAAATCGCCGAGTTGGAGCGATCCGGTGAACTTGCCGGTCTGATCGAAAAGGCTGTGGCTGAAGCGGTGGACGAACCCGAGGATTACAGCGAGACACAGGGTGAAACAGCTACATAGTGCGGAACCGCAAAGCCCGTGACGATGTTGGTTAATTACGACGATCCTACTCTCAGGGTCCCAAACCTTCTGGTGGCAGGACTTGGCCGGGCATAGCACAGTCCGTCGAGCATGACGCGGACCCCGCCCATTCGGCAAACCCCTCATTCCAGGGAGCGAGCCCCCAGGGCACAAGTCAGAGAGGCTTCGTCGTCATGCCTTTTGACCCCGAGCCCGCCAAGATAAAACCGCATTACGAATGGCAGTACCACTACAGCGGCCGCCAAGCACATTGGGAGGGACACTGGACCCTTGTCACGGCTCCCATTCAATCTGCTAAGCCCCCAACGACCCCAGCCCCATGAAATAAATCAAACAAAAGTCTAAGCTGGCTCACGCACCACAGTCGAACGCGGTCGTACATTCGCTTTAGCGAATGCCTCGAAGACTACTGTTCAGGTGGCAGGGACCATGCGGGCAAGATGCCACTGACGAGGTGAGGCGGCGCGTGATACCGGAGTGGTCTCGCCGCCGGCGCCGGTATCGCTAACGCAATCGGCTGCCCAGACGGCGGATCTCGTGACCGCAACTAACGAGCTGATATAAACGTTGATTTTTGGACTGGGAGGGACACGAGTTTTCGCCAAGCCGAGACGCCAACGCGGATTCCTCGAGGCCGTTGCTCTTTTGGAATCCCAAGAGCGCCCGCTCTGTCTCCGGGCCTATGACGCCGTCGAGCGAGCCATTGTAGAGCCCCAGATTGTAGCTCTATTTGTGCCCACCTAATGTCGTCTTTCGAGAGATTGTCGCGATCTCGGTCACGGTCGCCGCCGCCGGATCGGCCATTCGCAGCGCTCGACGGGCGAGATGCATCCGTGCGTCGCCCGCACGATCGACAGACTGCGAAAGTCGCGGCGCGCCGCCAGCGCCCCTTCGAGTGCGTGGGGCTCCTCGACTGCCTCCTCGTCAGCATCGCGCAGGTCGGCGCCCTGATCCGCGGCGTCTCGCGCTCGGGCTCGACCCTGACGGCCAGCCGTACCTGCACCTTGGGGTCAGCTAAGAGAAAGTTCAATAGAGCCTGAATTTCCGCCGGTGGTGCGGTCTCGGCCGAGGCCTTTGCCGATTTGCCGGCAACGTCATGCCGGCAGCGACCGCACCCGTGGCCGCACCGGCAGCTATCAGTACCGCCGCGAGTTCAGATCCTAAGAACGCGCGTAGCGCGAAGCCGATGGCGGTTTCTACTGCTAATTGGCCGGCGCGCCGCGCGTGACATTGCGGCCGACGATCCAGTCTTTGTAGGTGTTACCCGGCATCGGTCCCTTCGCGTGGGCATCGAGCGCCTCCTGGTCGCGCCACTTCTCGACCAAAAAGACGTGCTTGTCGTCGTCTTTCGGCAGCATCAAGTCGAATTGCAGGCAGCCGTCATCACGGCGAGAGCGCTCCGCATGCCCGCGCATTAGGTCGATGAACTGGCTACGGTGCTCCGGCTTCGTTTCGAACTCGACGACGATCATGACCTGGCTCATCGGCGTTCCTTTCTCGATGATTTTGGGCATCGTTGCGCCATACGCCACGTTAAGGCAAGCGCCCGTTCCGAGAACTGCGGGAGATTCAACCTTGGCTTATGACGCCCTGCACACGATTATGCCGATCGCCGGCTGGCCCGAGGAGCGGGCTCGCGAGGTCGAGATCAGCGTCGCCGACGATCAGGTGCTGCCGACCCGGTTTCTCATGCGGCCGTGGATCGGCTCGACATCCTGATCAACAATGCTGGAATCGGCACTGCTGGTCCGCGTCAGACCAGCGCCGCGGGGCTCGAGCTGCGCTTTGCGGTCAATTACCTCGCCGGGTTTCTGCTTACGTCGCTATTGTTGCCGCTGATCAAGACCAGCGCGCCAGCGCGGATCGTCAATGTCTCATCTGCCGGGCAGCAGCCGATCGACTTCAGCGACGTCATGCTGACCCGCGGCTATAGCGGTGCGCGGGCCTATTGCCAGAGTAAGCTGGCTCAGATCATTTTCACGATCGATCTCGGGCCTGAGCTCGAGGATACCGGTGTCACGGTCACCTGCCTTCACCCCGCGACTTACATGGATACAAGCATGGTGCGGCGGGCCGGGGTGACACCGCTGAGCACGGTGGAGGAAGGCGCACGGGCGATCCTCAATCTCGCCACCTCCCCGGCGGTTGAGGGGCAGACCGCGCTCTATTTCAACGGGCTGCGTGAGGCAAAAGCGCAGGCTCAAGCCTATGACCCAGATGCACGTCGGCGCCTTCGGGCGTTAAGCTTGGAGCTGACCGGCCTTTCCGCTGATGGTGTGGCTGCTCTGGAGCGATAGCACCGTTGCGCGCCCGATTTATGCGAGGTGCGCATCGAAGCCAAACATGACGGGGATGTCCTGCCTAGCTTCCGGCGTTGACACCGCCGAGCTGGATTGATCGAGGGACCAGAAGTTCAAATCCACTTCCCTCCAGCGGCGAGTCTAGTGCGAACCGCACTTCCTCCCATTCCTAATCGTAGCGGCCATAAAATTGGATCAACCGCGATCACGAGGTACTATATCGCGGAAAGCAGCTTCTTCGAGCGCGAATGGCAAGGCGCCTACTGGGCCCCCCAACTACCCGAAGTTGCTCGTGATAAATAAGAAATACGATCCTACCCCGGTCTTCGAGACGACGATCGTCGTCCAGTAGAGGAAGGGATGGAACCCTCCGCGCCATGATCTGGGCGAAGACGAGAACGACCGGAAGCCCGAGAAAAAGCACGGTACCGGTAAGGTAGCCCCAGCTGAGGGTCATCGTGACGGAGTTGCCGCCGGTCTCGCCGAGGGTCGTGGCGGCGATCTTGATGATCCAGAAGGCGAGCGTGACCTCCGGCGCGTGGTCCGGGGCTCGGAGTTGACCGGCGTCGCAGCTTCCTCGTCGCGGATAGGTGCCAGCGATAGGATCGGCAGCACGCGCGGTTTTCGCGCGGGTCCAAGCCGCGGGAACGACAATGGCCAAGTTGTTACGCGCGCAATATATTACGGATCGATCAGCTCAAAGCGATCAACATCGACCAGCCCACGGTCGGTGATCTTTAGATGCGGGATGACCGGCAGCGACAGAAATGAGAGCTGCAGCAGGGGACCGGCAAGCGGGCAGCCCATCGCGCGAACCGCATCCCTCAGGGTGGCGACCGCGGGGCGAACCATTTCGGCCGACCCGCCGCTCATCAGGCCGGCAATCGGTAAGGGGAGTGATCATCAAGGTTTATTCTAACGAGCCAAGTCGTCGCCGGCCGGCACCGGCGTGGCCTATTAAATCCGTCAGATCAGCCATCTGTTACATGACGAGAACCCATTGCCCTTCCCAATGGGCATGGCGACCCGCGTAGTGGTACTGCCACTCGTAATGCGATATCGTCGCGGCGGCACCCGGGTCGGCAGGCAGGTCGAGGCTGCCGGGTGCGATATTCCTTCCGTTGGCTCGGGGCCCCGGCACCGCTGGCGATGCCGCAACGGTCGAAGTGCCGTGGTCGACGCGCTGCGATATGCCGGGCCAGGTGTTCCCACCCGAGAGTTTCGGCCCCAGTGCCGTCGCGGGCGAGAGGCTCACGGTGAAGACGAAGGCCATAATTGCAGCGCGGCACCACGAAGCTTTCATTTCGGACCTCCGTTGCATGAACGTGGGCGTAGGTTCGAGCCGGTCAGCCCGGCTCCGACGATCCGGCGACTAGAGGTAATCGCCAGTCGCTCGACCCGGTCGGCAGACGGGGCGGTCGGCGTAACGGTCGATACCGCCTCGGTTCTCGGCATGGGGCTCTGCCTCCCTGGGTCGGGCGGCGGCGTGGCCTCCGGCGATGCAATGTCGGCATTGCAGGAGGTGGGCAGAAATGCCCGTTGGCTATCATCGCAATGTCCCCGCTGCATCGCCGACGGGTCCGCCCGACGCACAGCGGATCCGCGGGCCGCTCCGGGCCGCTCGGCATCCAGGTGACTTGGAAACTCGTAGAGACGAGTTTGTCTAGGGCGCGGGCGGCCCGCCGCTTCTGCTTCGCTTCACCCCGGCGGGCAATTTCGCCTTACGTCGGTGCGTCGGAGCAAGAACCTGCCGTGGACCGTCTCCGGTCTCGGGACGGGCACCCGGGTGTCACTTCTTGGTGAGAGCGCGTCCGTCGACGGCCCTCCACGGAGGAAACGATCTTCAAGCGCATGACCGACGCAGACGCCGCGCCCTTCAAGAATCTTCAGCCCGATCCGTGGGCTAAGGTGCGGGAGTTGCTCAGCACGGCGTGACCGAAACCCCGCTCGGACAACAGCGGGTCGCGCCCGAACTCCGAGGCGACAAATTCGATCATCGCGCGGACTTTTGTTGGCACTAGCCGCCGCGACGGGTAAACGTCACCGAGCGCCGCATCATGGCGGCGATCGAGGCGTGCGCACGGCGCGGTTCGGCGGCCATGTCGAGCGGTGCGCGGAATGGCGATGTCGGCGGGAACCGAAAGTTTGCAGACTCGCTGCTGGAGGGAGGTGGATTCGAACTTCCAGTTCCACGACAGATAGGCAACGGTTTCGAGGTTTCGGGGTAACGGGCGTCGCCGCGTGTGATCGCGCCGCCGTGCGAATGGAAATCGTCCAACCCTGCCCCTCCTCGGATCGGGGTTGTCGGGCCGCCGCACCGGTTTCAGCCCGGACCCGCTTCTCAGGGATTGACGACGGCGACGGCCTCGATCTCGATCATGAAATCGGGTCCGGCCAGACGCGTGACGCCGACGGTTGTGCTGGTCGGGGTCGCCACCCCGAGATAGCACATGCGGATGTCGGCGCACTTCTGGAACTCATCGAAGTCAGTGACAAAGGTGTTGGTCTTGACGACGTCGGCCCAGGTGGCGCCGGCCGCCTTGAGACACCGGTCTAGGTTCTGGAAGGTCTGTTCCATCTGCGCCCGCATGTCGCCTTTGCCGACGCAGTTGCCCTCGATATCGCGGGCCAATTGGCCGGCGGTGTAGACGATCTTGCCGCTGCCGCTCACCGTCACAACGTGCGAGTAGGACGGCTTTCCGCTCGATATTCTGACATTCATGCCTTCCGGTTGAAACCGCTCGATCTTCAGAACCATTCTGCTCTCCTGGTCAGGTTCGCACCATGCGGTCAGCATTTGACGCACAAGGGGCCGGCGGGGTAGGCGCTTGGTTCCTACAATGTGCGACAATCGCTTGCGAGCCGCGTCAGCCGAACGCCGTGTGATCCGTTCCCATATGCTTACCGGAAACACGCGAGGGAGCGAGCATGCCGAAGCGCCAAAGAGCATTGCGAGTTGAGGTGCAGATTTGTGCGCCCAAGCCATCGCAGTGCCGATGGGAGATTTATGATGGCGATGAGCCGGTTGCGATCAAGCTGTCCCAGGCGACCTATCGAACTGAAGAGGCGGCAAGGGCCGCTGGTAAAGTCGCTCTAAAGCGCATTTTGGAACATGAGTGAAATCCATGCCTAAAGGACCGCGCGGCGAGAAGCGTCCCGCCGACGTGATCGGCAACGCCCCTTGGCCGAAGCCTGACCCTATCTTATCCGCGACGGGCCATCGCCACTGGTCGCCTAGTGTCTCCCGCTCACACGGTGGACCCGCGACGCGATTCAGAAACGCGTTCCCCCCACAGTTGACCACTCAAGGAGAAGCCCATGTTCAGGAAGGTCCCCGACCAGAAACCCGGAATATTCCGTTCCCAGAACTGGTTCGATTTCCCGACAAGCTCGACGAAACCGCTTTCCATATCGAGCGGTGCACCATGAAATATTCAGCTTTCGCCATGGCTGCGGTCATATTTGCCGCGCTCTCGGGCGCTGTGCGAGCGGAGACGGCAGAGTCCGTTACGTTGGCGCCGGTGGATTTTACCTTCATTGGTCTGACCAGCCTTGGCAATCAGTTCCAGATCGACTCCGGCAAGTTGGGCGAAACGCACGCTGGCAGCGCCGCGGTCCGAGACTACGCGAAGCTGATGGACACCAGCCATGTTCAGGTGCAGGATAACCTCGTGGCCCTGCTGCACAAGATGAACGTGCAGCCGCCGCCGGTTAGCTTGCTGGCGAGTGCGTACAAGAGCCTGATCGGGGTTATGGCACGCGAGCGGGGAGCGGCGTTCGACCGTGATTACGTGAGCAGCCAGCTGGACTATCAGAACGCAAATGACGCCCTGTATCGCTGGGAAATCCAGAACGGATCCAATTCGGAGCTGACGGCCTTCGCCCGCGAGACGCTGCCCAAGATTGACGACCACATGCACCGGGTGGAGGCGCTCGGAGTGGCCTCATCATCCAGCCGCGCCGGGAGCGGCCAATCTCGCTGATGGGTCGGCCTATGGCCCCTGCAGCCGAGGCAGGTACTGCCATAAGAGTGGCTGCTCTTCCGCACAAGGCCGGTGCTCCCCCAGGCCTAATCGGCGCAGCGAAGATCGCCTTCGAGTTCGGCTGGGGCCATTACGCGACGGCAGCGGTACGCCTGATCCAGGCGGCCTAATGCGCGCCGGCTCGCTCTGGATCACCCCCGAAAGACGAAAAAGCTTGTGCATCGGGCTCCTTCTAGCAACCGCTGCTGCAGCACTGAATGGCATCAAGGGTGCCATCCAGGAGGTCGCGAAATCGCTGCAGACGAAACGCGCCACACGAACTGGCCAGCACGATCAAGCCGAAAACCCGCACACCCTCTTTGGATCCGAGCCCGTCGGCGCCAACCATGATCCAGGAATCGAGTTCGCACCCGACTCGCCACTGGAGGGAGACGGATTCGAACCCTCGGTCGTTCCGAGTCCGGAGGCGCGCATGCTCAAAGCCATAACGAATTTCGTCGTAGAGCGACGCAGATTGGTTCGTCAGCGTCGACGGCAAGTCGTCGGAGAAGCAAACAGTGATGGCGCTGCGAGCCATCGCGAAATCGTGCCGCAACAAGAGGCCGACAACAGCGACCCTTTGGGCCATCCCGAGGTCCCACCGCAAGTTGCCGAAACACAACCCGGTGAGCCGCCCGCGCCGACGGTTTGGGGTAAACTGAAATGGTTCAATCCTGGGAAGCGGTACGGCTTCGTCGAGCTCTCAGACGGGTCCGGCGATGCTTTCCTCCATGCTTCTGCGCTCGCAGGCATGAGCATCGGCGCTCTCCAACCAGGCGTGACGCTGGAGCTCCGGACGGCTCCTGCGCAGCGGGGTCTTCAGGTGACGGAAGTCCATAGGCATAGATAGCAGCACCGCAGCCCCGCCCAGGTCGCCGCGAAAGAACTTTAGAGCGCCATCAAATCGACTTCCCTTGGAGACGAGCGTCCAAGAGATGGGGACGGTGAAGTGGTACAACGCCGCCAAGGGGTTCGGCTTCATCGTACTCGACGGCGGCGGAAACGATGTCTTCGTGCACGCCTCCGCGCTTCATCGGGCGGGCATAATGGGTTTGAGCGAGGGACAGCGCGTCTACGTCGGCGTAGCCGAGGGGCAAAAAGGACCGGAAGCCGCCTCAGTCCGAGTGACGAATTAAGAGAACGGCATGCACGGAGCATCGCGCGCGAGGGGATAAAAACCCCGACCCATCTCGCGCCTCGTCGAACAGCTCGCCGAAGAGTTCGCGCACCTTGATCTTGGCCGCAGCGAGGGCACGCATCCCCGCCGGCGTTGCGCGGTAAACCCGGCGGGCGGTACTCCCGCTCCGCTCCTCCGACGAGATCAGATACCCCTTCTCTTCCATCCCATGCAGGATCGGATAGACGGTACCGGCGCTCAGCTTGTACCCATGGCGGCCGAGCTCTTCGATCATGGCCAGGCCATAGATCGGTTCCTGCACGGCATGGTGGAGCACATGAAGCCGGATCGGGCCCGCGTAGTCGTCACCCTGCGGATTTTTCTCCTCGCGCGCGCGAGGGGATAAAAACCCCGACCCAAATCGCGGTCGAGACGCTCCGGGTGATCGGCACGGCAATGGCCGAGGCCGGCGTCGTCGGGCTCGGACGGCTCACCCTCAGCCGGCGCGAGCGCATGATCATGGTAGAGCCGAGCGGTACCGGGATGGCGCTGTTTACATTGCGCGCCGCAGAAGAGGTGACTGATTTATAGCGAGCGGAAGGCCGAAGCCTTAGCCCGGCTTTCGTGTCCTCTGATCGTGAAAGGACGCCTGACAATGCTATCCTCCTGCGAATCCTTATTTGCCCGCGCTCTCGGCATTGGTGCGGTGGCGTGCCTTTTCGTATCTGCGATTCCATCTGCCAAGTCGGACGACGTTTTGCAGTTTCATTGTGGTGGAGCATTCAGGGGCATTGATAAGGGAAGAGAGTTTTACGGACCTTTGAGTCTTGATATTTCTTATAACAAGAAAAACTCTCTGGTCAGGATTGTCTTTCACGATCGATCGCTTGAGTATACGGAGAAGGCTAAAGTAAGTGGAAAAATTTTGGTCTGGCATCATGTCTTCGGATCTGCCGGGATTACAGAGTTGTTTGACCTTGAGAAGCTCGCCTACGGCTACACAACTGGGCAAAAAGGCCCTGATAGAGTGGACGGTTCGGCCGCTTGTAAATCAGTGACGGCGGGCGGCGAGCAGCAGCAGCCGAGCATTGGCCGAGCTACCATGGATGCGGACGGAACGATCGTCTTGCAGCTTCGCGCCGAGAGCTCGGGCGGTGCGCTGGGCGATGCGTTGCTCCGATATCCTCCCAGCCATCCCCAATACCGTTCGATCCTCGACCATCTCGGCGGTCTGCGTCCCGGCGAAACCAAGCTGGTACCGCCGTGGAGCTAAGGAAGTCCCTGGCCACTTCGACTTTTTTTGCGCCCCTCGGGATCAGGCCGCAGAGGCTTCCTTGCTCGACCGGCACCGGTTTGCCGTCGTTGCTGAGCGGCAGGGGCATCGTCACGATGTCGTTCGACCCGGTTTATCCGGTCATCTTCTTCGACGCGCTGCGGGTCAAGATTTGCGACGAGGGCTTGGTGCGCAACAAAGCGGTCTATGTCGCCCTCGCCCTCAACAGCGAAGGCGAGAAGGAGGTGCTCGGGTCCGGCGGTTATTCCCGCTCGCACGAACAGTGCGACCCCGGCAAATACGACGTGGCCATACGAGGACTCACCATTCGGACAGAATGCCGATGCCGATTACTGTCAAGGGATTGCCAAGATAGACACCTATTGGGTATCCGACTGCTGATAAAGAGGGGTTCTGATGGACATCCGGCCAGTCGGCCCGGCGCGATGACCGTCGCCGGTGCGGCTGCGGCGACGCGGCGTAATCAAGTCCCGCTCGGGATCGCCTACATGGTCGGTTCGACCGTGATGTTCGCCGACGGCAATGCGGTCGTGAAATGGGAGCTTGCCGCCTATCCGCTGGGCGAGGTTGCGTTCGGGCGCACGCTGTTCGCGTTCCTGACCGTCGCGGCGATCGTATTGCCGCGCGCCGGGTGGGGCGTCTGGCGGACGCGACGATACCGCGAGCATCTGCAGCGCGGACTATCCCAGTTAGGCTCGATGCTATGTTGGTTCCTCGCGGTCAGCGTGCTGTCCCTCGGCTCGGCGACGGCAATCGGCTTCGCGGCGCCATTGTTCACGACGCTGCTGTCGATCGTGATCCTGAAGGAGAAGGTCGGCATCCACCGCTGGTCGGCGCTGATCGTCGGGCTTATCGGTGTCCTACTCATCACCCATCCCGGCGCCGGCACGCTGACTTACGGCGCGCTGTTCGCGCTCGGCAACGCGGTCTTAATCTCGACCGTGGCGATCGCGATCCGCCGCATGAGCATGACCGAGTTGGCCGAGACGCTGACGCTCTACCAGATGAGCATTATGACCTTGTGTACCGCCGGCCTGCTGACGCTCGGGTTCCGAGCCCCGCACTGGGGCGACGTACTGATGGTCGCGCTTGCCGGGGTCGGCAACGGAATCGCTCAGTTCTGGTGGACGCGCTCGCTGTCATTGGCGCCGCCCTCGGCAGTGGTGCCGTTCAACTATCTGTCGCTGGTATGGGCAACGATCCTCGGCTTCGCGGTGTGGGGGGATGTGCCGACCCCGAGCCTGCTGGTCGGTTCCGCGATCGTTGTCGCGTCGGGCCTTTACATCCTGTGGCGCGAGACCTTACGCCGCCGACGCCCGGCGGTACCAGCGCCGCGGCGCGCGTAGCCCCGCCTATGCGGTTGAGAAGGGTTTTGCAGAAAGAAGCGAATAGGCAGCTGAGCGCCGAAACCGGACATCGCGAGCGCGCCGATGCGGAGGCTGCGCTTCGACCCTTGACGGAGCCGGACCAAAGCCGCGTCGTGGATCAAAGAAGGCTTCCTACGAGACGACGGATCCGACCGTCGATTCGCAGATCATTCAGATGAAGGGGGAGGGCTGCGATGTCTTTATCGCTATCGCGATCCCCAAATTCGAGACGCAGGCGATCAGGAAGGCGGCCGAGATCGAATGGAAGCGTTTATCACGAACGGCATCGCCGCGTCGGTGGGGGCGGCCTTCAAGCCGGCGGGCCTCGAAAATTGAAAAGGCATCGTCACCGACAATTCGTTCAAGGACCCGACCGAGCCAGAGTGGAAGAGCGCCGCCGGCTACAAATAGTGAGTTGGCTTCATGGACAAGTACGTTCCGGGCGGCGGCAAGAGCGATAACGGGAAGGTCTACGGCTCTTCGGGTTGCCGCGACGGCAGTCCGGATGTTGAGTAATGCGGCGATGACCTGACACGCGAGAACATGATGAAAGAGGCGGCGAATTTGCACCACCTCGAATTGCCGATGTTGCAGCCGGGCATCATGATCGATACCAGTCCGACCGATTTCGCCCGATCCTGACCCGTCATACCGGTCGCCGCTGTCTCGACCCCGCGGCGACCGGGGGATGCCGGCTAAACTACAAAAAATCGGCGCTGACAGACCTTCTGTTCGCCGCGATATGTCGGTGTTATCCTTCGAACCAGACAGCGTAGCGATTCGGCGCGGGTGACGGCAAGCGGAGACGGTATTGCCTTCTTGACCGGGGCATCCGGCGGGTAGTGCGGCTGCCTCAAGAAAAAAAACGGCGTTGCGGTCGCGTCTGAGAGCTGATTTGGGGAGGACCATGCCATGAAATCTTTAGCGCTCGTGTTGACATTTGCCGTCGCCGCGCTGCTCGGCGGCGCTTCGGCGGCTCGCGCCGACGTCAATTGCAACAACACCCCGCTAACGCCGTTGGTTGGGGTCATCAACGGCAACGTCACCGTGCAACACCATGCCTCATGCACTATCGGCGGCGCGTACGAGGGCGCCTACATCAACGGGAACGTGCAAGTGCAGCAGGGCGGCAGCCTTATCATACCGGCGCGGCAGTATCCATCGAGCATAACCGGCAATATCCGGGCCAATCAATGCAACTTCGCGCTTCTCGAAGGCGCGGTGACGGTCGGCGGCAACGTCCAGATCGCGCAGTGCCTGAAGGAGAGCGGATTCGACGGTCCCAGCATCAAGATCAACGGCAATTTCCAGTGCCAGAACAACTTGGGAGCCTGCGACGCCACTATCGGAGTGGTCGGCGGGAACGTGCAGATCCAGAACAACACTGGCGCCGGCGCCAATGTCAGCCTCAATGAGATCCACGGAAATCTTCAGTGTCAAAACGACACCACGAAACCCTTGGCAGCCTGGGGGGCCAATTGGGTCAGCGGAAATATGCAACAGGACTGCGCGGCAAATCGGGGCTTCGCCTGGTCGGGCACGCTGCCGACCTGCGCAACCCTCGCCGCAGTGCTGGCGAAGGTCCCGTACATCGTGTCAACGCCGACGACTAATGATAACACCCTCTACCCCGCGGTCACCTCCACTCTGACGTCGAACGCGCTGGACTATGCCGAAGCCGGGATCTCGCCCCGACAGTGCCCAGTACCACAGTGACGATGACGCGACTGAGCCGGCGTCATCCGAGAAATCCCGGCTCAAACAGCGGGCTACGGGGTGTTGTCATGTTAACTGGTCGTGATCAGAGAACCCCGAACAACCTCTGATGGTCAAGCCTAATAACCTTCATGCGGCTGGCTGTGTCTCGAAGACCTCATCGCCCTCCGGGAGCATGATCCAGGGCTGCTTGCTGTGGGTCCATACGCGCCTAGTCGGCCGCAGCCAGGATGTGTCTGTCGTCCAGAGTGCCCGCACACGCGGCGTACTCCATCCCTCGGCGTGCCGCAAACCCAGGAGCCACACTCCGGGGGAAACTAATCGAGTGTTTATTCGCCCACTATCGGCGGTGCGTTTTATCTGTCGCGGCGCAGACCCCGTGAGGCGAAAGCCGTGTTGCCGACAACGATCCCCATCGAGAACGCGTCAAGCGCTGGTAGTCAACACAGTGACATGTGTAAACCAACCACGGCGCTTCGGTGATCTCGTAACGGATTTTGCCGCAAAGACAGCCACCCGGTTTGTCGGAGTCCTGGGTCTCGTCCTCGATCAAGGGCGCGTGCTGTTGTATCCCCTTATAGCTTTTTAAATATAAACGTTGTATTAGATTCGCGTTTCCGTAATAGCCACCCGCTACCGTAAATTTAAACTCATCATCCGATATCTTGTGGATGGACCAGACGAGCATTTCGTCAACCCGCGCTCGTCCTGGTACAATATAGACGAACTTCAACAATCCATTTTCAATGATATACCTATTAGCGCCAAGACCGTTTGGACCACCATAGTTGCGTCCAAAACTTCCGCTTTTGAAATCTCCGTGAGATCCCAATTCGACCGTAGCAAATGGTGTCCCGGTTCTGGGATCGATAACGCTCCAACTGCCGGCAAGGGGGCCTGGTGGCTGCCGAAATCCGCCGTCAGTCGCAATTGGTCCATTAAACGCCGAGCGGGCCTCAGTCCATAATTTCAGTTTATCTGGAGTTGAGAGGCTTTTGTCAGACATAATCGTTTGACAGGACACTCACATGAAATACATGTCGATTTGGTGGTGGTCGGAATTTGTGTGCTGCTCGTATAGTTCCGTACGACTTGTCTCGATAGCACCTTTTACTTGAGCAGTTCCAAGCAACGTTGTCAACATTTGAGCTTGCCCTTCAACGTCTCCTTTAAGCTGTTGTTGAGTGGCAAGCGGCACATCTTTCGGCCGCGACCGCTGCGAGGAGCAGGTCATCGTTGCCTTTATATGCCTGGTGCAACCGCCGCCTGCGCGGCTCACCCAACCATCGGAGCATTGCGTGCGTGGGCAAGGCGGGCGATGCTTGGCAGCGGTAGAACCCCCTCGGAGGAACGCGATGCACACCCAAATCGGCGAGAACCGCGCCAAGAACGGATTTCTGACCTAGCTCGTGGGGTTGAGCCTCAGGCCCGGTTGATAGAAGATCAGGAGGTTCCTCGGGAACGGAGGTCGATTATGGCGAACGAGATTTCAGCGGTTCTAGAATTTGGCGCGCCCGAGCCCGGTGAAACCGCGACGATGATGGCAGACAAGCTGCGGTTCCACACCGATTTATGGGATTTGTCGGTCGATCTCAAGGCCGCCCTTACCGACATTGTGGTGATCGACGCCCGCTCCCGCGATGCATACATCGCGGGCCACATCCCCGGCGCGGTCAGCTTCCCACATCGCGACATGAACGCCGAAACCGTCGCACGCTTCGACCGCTGTAGGGTCTATGTCGTCTATTGCGACGGGATCGGCTGCAATGCGTCGACCAAGGGCGCGTACAAGCTCGCGCGGCTGGGATTTCGCGCCAAGGAATTGCTCGGCGGACTCGATTGGTGGCGCCGCGACGGGCATGAGGTGATCGCTTCGCATGAGCCCGGCGATTTACTTGCAGCCGCGGAATAGCTCATCTGGCAGCAGCGCGCGACGCAGTCCGATCGAAGTTCGCCTTGTATCCGCAAGCCCTTCACAACCCGCCAGTGTAGCTGGGACTACCCCCGCTGCTCCGCTGGGACCGCCGGGCGGCGGCGGTGAACGGTCTCGCGCCACAGGATGTAAAGGCTGGAGGCGATAACGATCGCGGAACCGACTGCCAGGCCGGGAATCGGCACGTCCCCCCACACCGCGAAGCCGAGGATCATTGCCCATACCAGCGAAAGGCTCCACCCGGGCGAGCGCATCTATACCTTCTGGAACTATTTCCGGAACGCCTTTGCCCGCGACGCCGGGCTGCGCATCGATCATCTGCTGCTGAGCGCGTCCCTTGCCGGCCGCCTGGTAGCCGCCGGCGTCGACCGCGAGGTGCGGGGCCCGGGAACACTCGAGCGATCACGCGCCGGTCTGGATCGAGCTTGCGGAAGCTGCTGGGACTGGCGCTGCTAGTACCCCGCTACGTCCGCGGCGAGGATCGCGGTCAGGCGGCGGACAGGGGGCATGGGTTGTCCGGCGGTTAATCGGCTTAACCAATTCTAGCCTGAAGGCGGCGTCGGCCCTAGCGGTCAGATGGCCAGATGGGACAAGCCCCGGATCACGGCGCCGCTACATCCCGCCGACACCGCCGTCCCCTCCGCCGTGCTCGGGCCTAACTATATTCCCAGACGAAGGGGGCGAGTTGGAGCCCGCGGCTTTGCCCGCGGTACTCTGCGAACACCCAGCGAGCGCCAGCCCGACAAAGAGCACGGTAAGCCACATCCGCGATCTCAGGATAGGAGCGCCGCTCATTCGATCACCTCATCGGCGCGGGCGAGGATCAGCGGCGGAACATCGAGGCCGATCGCGCGCGCGGTCTTGAGGTTGACGACGAACTCGAACTTGGTTGGCTGCTCGACCGGCATCTCGGCCGGATTGGCACCTTTGAGAATGCGATCCACGAAATCGGCAGCGCGGCGCCACACCGTGACAATGTCGGGCCCATGCCCGCCAGCAAACCATCCCGGGCCATTGCAGTCGATGCTGAGAAGCTGGGCAGGTGCTGTTGCAAGGCGAAGGCCACGATCACCTCCCGGTGCACGAATAAGATTGGCGTCGGATGCACGAGCAAACCCTCGGGCGGATTGGCGGCTAGGGCTGCTAGAGCGGCGTCGAGGTCTTCGCGAACCTTGATCGGAATAGACCGAACGGTCAGCCCCTGCTGCGGCCCGCTCGCCAATTGGGCCTTCGCGGCCAATCTTGAGCCCGCATCGTCGGGGTTCCAGAGAAGGGCAATGCGGGACAAACCGGGGCGCAATTCCTTGAGCGTTTGAAGTTGCTTTTCGGCACTATCGCCAAGCTGGTTGGTCAGACCGGTGATGTTGCCGCCCGGGCGCGCCAAGCTGGCGATGAACCCTGCGCCTAAAGGGTCGCTCGGCCCGATCACGACGATTGGGATCGTGTTGGTTAGTTGGCGCGCCGCCTGCGTTGCTTGCGAATTGGCTGCAATTATGACAGCGGGCCGTAGCCCCACCAACTCCGCTGCGAGCTGCTGGTAGCGTTCCTCGCTTCCCTCGGCTGCGCGAAGGTGAAAAGTGATATTGCGCCCTTCGTCCCAGCTGCGCCCTCTCAAGACCTCGACGAAGGCCCCCCAGTACGGCGGGTTTTGTGGGGGCAGCTGGTTGAGCAGAAACGCCAAGCGGACCGGCAATTGCGCGGTGGCGAACCGCGGCAAAGTCAGCGCCGCAACGCCGAGAGAAGCAATGAACCAGCGCCGCCTTATCCGATGATCTCGGCAGCGGTGGTGGTCGCGCACTCTTCCGCTTGGGGATCTCACTGGCCCTCCCCGATGTGCGTGTTCTTCATCGATTGCATCTGTGACCAGGATAGCGCGAGGCACGCGGTTTCCCTACCGCTGTTCTCCTCGGGAGCCCGCTGGAATGCCGAGCGGCAGCCCGTGGAGTTCGGAGGGATACCTCGCCGGTGCTGACGACGCTTCTGGACTGTATCTGCTATTGGCAGCTCTAGTGAGCTTTGGGGTTGGTGGCTTACCTGGCGGGGCGGCTTCGGGAACGCTGGGATCCTTCTGCACATAGGGACGTGGTCGAGTTCAGGGACGGCTCCCACGGGATTGTAGCCTGGGCTCTTGATGTCGTGATCACCGGGGTCGTCGTCGCGGCGTCTGTGGCCAGTTTCGCATCCAAGACAGCGCCGGCGGCTACTTCTTCGGCGACAACAGCGGGCGAGCCTCTCATCGCCTATGAACTCGACCGATTGTTCCGAGGCGACCGCCTGGCGGTTGAGGGCGACGTCACCGATGCCCGGGCCGAGGCAGGGCGCATCCTGCTTGCAGCGACAGGACGGCGAGGGATCACACCGGACGACAGGGCGTATTTGGCGAGACTGGTCGCTGCACGGACCGGGATTGCCGAGCCAGATGCTGAACGGAGGGTGGAAGACGCAATTACCGCAGCAACCACGGCGGTGCATAAGGCCCG
Source organism: uncultured Alphaproteobacteria bacterium (assembly GCA_963732095.1). Taxonomy (GTDB): domain Bacteria; phylum Pseudomonadota; class Alphaproteobacteria; order ATCC43930; family CGMCC-115725; genus AP-15. The sequence continues at coordinate 9,559 of CAVSZA010000037.1, read as the reverse complement.
GCGAAGGCGGTGATCCTCGGCTTTGCCACCGCCGCATCGCTACTGGCTGGGGCTGCTGCTGCCTGGTATGCCGCCTCCGCCGGCGGGCACCATCGGGACAACGTCGCTGCACCCCATGCGCTCAAGATCACCGGCGGCCAACTCAAGGAGCAGAGAGTTCTGTCACTGGGCCGCCGCCGCGTCAGCCGCCACACGCAGCGGGCTGAGTTTGCGCAGTCGCGGCATCACCTCGTTGGCGAACAAGGTGATGTTGGCGACCGTGTCGACATGGTCGAGAAAGCCGCCCTGCCCGAACATCAACAGGTTGCCGAAGCCGCCGACGCTGTCGTGCAGCGCCTTGATTTGGCTGTAGACGTCGTCGGGGGTGCCAGCGAAGCAGGTGCCGCTCTCGATCAGCTGCTCGATCGACGCTGTCCTTTGGTCGACCGGGTTGCCGTTGCGGTCGCGCACGAAGCCGCCCCGCTTGCCGCCGGATTTGAGCGCCGCAACATTGGCGGCGAGCGAGTTGTAGCCCGGCGGATTGGTGAACGGCTCGGCCACGACCACGGAAGTCCGTACGTAATCGGCCGCGAGGTTGGCACGGCGCAGTCCTTCCTCCCGCGTGGTGCCGACGCCGACCACGCCGGCATAGGCGAAGCGGTCGGGCCCGGCGGTCCAGCCGAGCTCCTGCGCGCGCTTCCTATACGCTTCGAACATCGGCCCGGCGGCCGACAGCGATAATAGGGTGCCGACGACATGGCCGCGCTCGGCCGCCATCCGGCCGGTCTCCGGGCTGAGGCCAGTCATCCACACCGGCGGCGTCGGCTGCTGATAGGGCCGCGGCCAGATGTTGACGTTGCGGTAGTGGAAGAATTCGCCCTCCCAGCTGAACGGACCGTCGGTCGTCGACATCGCCTTCATGATCAGGTCGTGCGCTTCCCAATAGCGGCGCATCAGGTTGGCCGGGTTGCTATTGGCCGGCGCGATCTCGTAGGGCGCGCCCTTGACCAGCCCCATCTCCAGCCGGCCGCCCGACAATACGTCGAGCCACGCCATCTCCTCGGCGACCCGCACCGGGTCGGGGCGGTTGGCGATCGGCGTGCCGAGCGATAAGAGCCGCGCACGCTTGGTTTCGCGGGCGATGACGGCCAGCGCCATCGGCACCGAGATCGTCAGGCAGGTCGAGGTGCTGTGGTGCTCGTTGACCATGATGTCGAGCCCGACCTCGTCGCACAGCCGAAACTCGTCGAGGTAACGGTTGAGCAGCTCGTGGCCGATCTCCGGGTCGTAATTGGCGTTGGGCAGGACAACCCGCAGCGAGCCGCGCTTCAGCCCCTCCTCCCAGGCCGGGTGATAGGCCATCTCGGAGAAATACCAGACGCGCATCGGTTCCTCCCGGCTATGCGTTTCGGCCGTCGACGAACGCCGACAGGCGTTGGACAAAGGCTTCGGGCTGCTCCCAATGGGGAAAATGTCCGGCACCGGGAATGATGTCGAGCCCGGCGCCGGGAATTTCCTGCCGCCAACCCTCGCCATAGGAAGGGCTGACGATGCCATCCTGTGCGCCCCACAGCAGCAGAGTCGGCCGGTCGATGCGGTGCAGCCAGCGCCGGAGGCGCGGGTTGTGCATGTACGGCTTCCAGCCGTAGAGCGCGAAGGCCTCGCGGCCGCGCACGATCGCCGCCAGTTCGCTGTCCGGCAGCGCGGCGTAATCGAGTGCGCCCTTCGCCGGGTCGGCCCAGGCGGCCTGCAGGTACTCGGCCTGGGTCATCGCATGGAAGTCGGCAATGTCGCGCTCGTCGCGGCCGCGCAACTTGATGCCGAGCGGCGCCGCCAGAACGAGGCAGGAGAAACGGGCGGTCGAACGCACCATCATCTCCGCCGCGATCCAGCCTCCCAGATCGGCGCCGACCAGCACACCGTCATCGAGGCCCAGTTCGCCGGCGAGGTCGAGATACAGGTAGGCCACGTCGTCGATGCCGCCCGCACCGCCGTCGATCAGCGGCGACGCGCCATATCCGGGATGCGACGGCGCGATCACGCGATAGTGCCGCGAGAGCAACTCAAGCCAGAGCCGCTCGGGCGCCAGCCCCTCGCCGGCGTGAAGAAACAGCAGCGGCCGTCCCTGACCGCGCTCGACCAGTTCGAGGCTGGTGCCGGCCAGTCGAATGGTCCGGGTCACGTCGCGGCCTCAGGCATGCGGCCCCCGCCCAATGTGTTCCTCCTCACCGCGTCGGATCCAGTGCGAGCCGCTCAAAATGTTCATTCACGCCTTGGCGAGCGGCATGATCTGCGTCGCAAATCTTTGCAGACGCTCGATGCTCTCCGCAACTGCCTGACCGCGGAAGTCGAAGATCAGCTCGTGCACGCCGATGGTCGCAAACGTCCTGATATCTTCGGCGATCTCTTCCGGCTCGCCGGAGAACGGCCGGCGCGATCCAGCCGGCGAGGGAATGCCAGTATCGTAGAGCGGCGCCTTGTAGGAGATCGTCAGCGCCAAGAAATCGCGCCCCTCGGCCTCGGTCAGGCGCTTCAGCGCGTCGAGGTGCGCGCGCATCTCCAGCGGCGGCAATGGCGAGGCGGCGACCGCGCCCACCGGGTGCCACCCGTCGCCATGCCGAGCCGTCCGCCGCAGCGCGGCGCGGGAATGCCCGCCGACCCAGATAGGCGGGTGCGGCTTCTGCACCGGGAAGGGTTCGCAGCGGATATCAGAATAGCGGTAGAAGCGGCCGTCGAAGCTGGCGGGCGACTGCGACCAGAGCTGCTTGAAGATCGCGATCCACTCGTCGGTCACCGCGCCGCGCGCCTCGAAGGCGGGGCTGTCTAGCGCCTCGAATTCCTCCTGCAGCCAGCCGGCGCCGACGCCCAACGTAACGCGGCCGCCGGACAGGACATCCAGCGAGGCCACCATTTTCGCGGTCAACACCGGATTGCGGTATGGCAAAACCAATACGGAAGTGACCAGCCGCAGCCGCTCCGTACCACCGGCCACCACGCCAAGAATGGAAAAGGTCTCCAGCGCATCGCCGACGCTCGGGTGCTTGCCGTCCACTGTGTGGGGGTAAGTCGACCGGCTCTCGACCGGGAAGACGATGTGGTCGGCGACCATCGCCGAGTGCAGGCCCAGCCGCTCGCCCTCGCGCGCCAGCGCGAGAATGCCGTCGCGGGTGGCGGTCGGGCCGCGAGTGGGGAGATAGAAGCCATAGCGCAACCCGGTGGCGCCTTCTACTCGCGCAGGAAGGCGTTCATGTCGGGGGTGGCGAGGGAGGTATCGATATAGCCGAACGTGCCGTGTTCCCGCACCTCCTTCGCCGCGCTCAGCAGCCCGGTCATTGCCGCGCGATAAAGCGAGGTTGCCAGGCTGATGCGCTTCACGCCGGCGGCTGCCAGAGCCGCGACAGTGAACGACTTGCCCTTGATCCCGACCATGAAGTTGAACGGCTTGCCCACCGCCGCGCACACCACGCGGACGGCTTCCAGGTCCGGCAGCCCCGGCGCCATCAGCGCGTCGGCCCCAGCCGCCTCGTAGGCTTTCAACCGCTTGATCGTGTCATCCAACTCGGGCCGCCCGCGCAGGAAGTTTTCCGTCCGCCCGGTGAGCGTGAACGGAAAGGGCAGCGCCCGCGCCGCCGCCGCGGCCGCCGCGATCCGCTCGGTCGCATGGTCGAACTCGAAGATCGGCGCGGCCCGATTGCCGCTCGCGTCCTCGATCGAGCAGCCGACGAGACCCGCCTCTGCCGCGAGCCTGATCGTCTTGGCCACGATTTCGGGCGCGTCGCCGAAGCCCTTCTCCAGGTCGGCGGAGACCGGCAGGTCGGTGGCGTCGCAAATCACCCGCGACTGGGCCAACGCCTCGTCGCGAGTGACCCTGCCGTCACGCCGACCCAGCACGCCGGCCGACGCGCCGCTCGACGTCGCCAATGCGGCGAAGCCAAGCCCGGCCATCATCCGCGCCGAGCCGCCATCCCAGACATTGGCGACGACGAATGCCTGCGGGGCCTCGTGCAGCGCACGGAACTGCTTTGCCTTGTCCGACTGGGTCATGGTCATCTGGAGTCTCCTTCACCGAGCGGTTGCTGGCCTTCAGCGCCGCGGCCCAAGGTCATGCAGCAAATCGCAACCGGATTCAAATCCGCCGAGGTAACGGGGCCGGCCGACCATGTCCAGGGCAGGCTGGTCTCCCGTAGGGGTGAAGATGGTGGACATCTGGAAATGGCGGTTTCCGTGATTTCCACGAGGCTTCCGGAAATCATTTCCACCCGGTCTGGTGGAAATGCAAGAAGTCCAGGGAAACGGCCATTTCCACATTTCCAAGGTCATTCGCACGGACATGCGGTGCTGGCACCGACCGAGTGAACATCGTGGGAGGCTCGTCGGCTTGAAACCAGGCTCAGATAACTATTTCGATGCTCCGGCGCTAACGATCGGGGAATTACGATCAAACCCCCAGATCCTCCCTCGTCGTGCCGGTTCCAATCGGCCAAAGCTTGGGAAGCTAACTGTGGAGTCTAATGATCCGATCTATCTCGTCGACGGTGACCCCATAAAACTCTGCGACCTGGACCCGCGTCATCCCGTAGTTGGTCAAGGTGCGCACGCGACCGAATTGGGAGTCAGGTATATCGCGGGTCTCGCGCTGGGCGATCGCCTTTCGCCGGAGCTGCTGCGGTTCTGCTGCCGGTTCGACTTTCACCGTACCCATCGGCACCGCCGGCGGGATCGCGAAGATACGTGGCTGTCGTCGAGGTTGCTCAGCTGACGAGACGTCGTTCGGGGCAGACGTTGGTACCTCTGCACGTCTGGCATGCTTCTTTGGCTTGAACAGGTCTTCCGCAATTTGGCGCGCTCTGTTGATCCCTTCACGATCGTGGCGAGCGCTCCCTGGTTGCCTGATTGTTAGCAAGAAATTCCCCGCAAAAAAAACGTTAACAACGCAGAAAATAAAAATCCGTCGGGAAGTCCGCAAGATCCCCAGAAGGGCACGCCGCCGAGCGCTGCGAAGGCTCGGGTATGGGCGCCGATCCAGTCGGCCAGCGCCTGAAGTCCAGCTCGCCTCGGCGTAGGTGAAGTTGGAGGCGCCCATGACGGCGACGAAAATCTGCGCCGGACGGATCTGGCCGGTGAGCCGATCGACGATCACCGGCACCGTGTCGCCGGCATAATCGACAAACAGCTTGTCGCCGCCGATGTGAGCTTGCCGCATCGTGACCGACAGCCGCGACGCCCAACCGCGGTACAGCCTTGCGGCAGCAGCAGTTCACTCACGAAACGTGCACGCAAGGTCAGGTTCGCAATGGACTCGGCGGTGGAGCAAGCCGGATTCGAACTTGTAGTACCGCGCTGCGTGGTCGGTGGTAGGCTCGCCGATGGTATTGCCGAAAGCGCCGCGTCCAGCAAACTCAGGAGGGCTACGGCGCTCGGCCGCCGCCGGGATGACAAAAGCAAGATGCCGCGTAATCCTAGGAGCGCTCCCAATCTAAGCAGAGGCCGCGCCCATGCCGACCGTTCAGCCTTTCCCAGCCGGCGGATACCGCTTCATCAGCCACCAGTTCCAATATTCTGGCGGGGTTGCCGCCGAGCCCGGCTTCCGCATCGAGCGCGCGCGCTTCGCGAGATCCGTGCCGCTGGCCGACGGTTTTGATGCCATCGAAGCCTACCTCGCCGGCATCGGACGCTCGCCGACCGCGTTCTGCGCCTGCGAGCTGCGCTCCCCGGCGCAATTCACCGACGCTGGTTTTGTCGCTTTCAATCGGCACTATGTCGAGCGGCTGGCCGCCTGGGAGATTTTCCGCGACGAGGTCAACCCGGTTGCCCGCTCGAACGTCTGCCCGGAAATCGACCCGCCCACCACGCCGTCGTTCTACGCCTTCAGCTATACGGTGCCGAGCGAAAGCCGCGCGGCGCGCAGCTTTGTCGCTGCCGGAAGCGGCGAAGCGCGCGAGGGCGGCCCCAGCTATGAGGGGCGCATCATCCGACCCGGCGAACACTCACCCGAGGCGATGCGCGAGAAAGCGAACTTCGTACTCGGGGCGATGGAGCAGCGCATGGCGGCGCTCGGCTTCAGCTGGGCCGATGTGACCGCGACCCAGGTTTATACCATCTTTGAAATCCATCCGCTCCTGGCCGACGAGTTCGTCGGCCGGGGAGCCATGTCGGGCGGTTTGGCCTGGCATTTCGCGCGCCCGCCGGTGCAGGGCCTCGATTTCGAGGTTGATGTACGCGGCGTCGCCCACGAATTGGTGATCTGACGCATGCGCCCATCATAAAAATTCCCCCGCAGGCGAAGCGGGTTCTAACTTTTGGTCCCCCCAAGTGGTGCCGCTCTCGCCGGCCGAACGACTCAGTATCGCTGTGGCGCGTCTTGCGAAGGGCGGCTCTTCTCAAAGTGGGACCATGAGTTCGAATCCGGCTTCCTCCAGCAGCCAGTCTGTCTCAGCAGTGAACCCTGAGTCTATAGGCGGAAAGCCTCGCACTTTGGCGGCGGTCTGCGGCTGGCTGGGGACGTGAGAAGGGACGCGCAGCCTGCGAACCGGGACTCCTTCGCCCTTTCTCTCTGACGGGCATTGATGCAGTCCCACCTCCCGAAAGTTCTGACCGTTTGCAAACGAGGCGCGGCCGCGGTGGGGCCGCGGTCTGGGCACATCTGTCCGGAGTTGCGGTCTAGCTTGCGAGCAGTTTGTGCTGCTCGGTCCAGTCCAGCGGCAGATCCAATTCGGTCAGCCGCGTCGCGGTGAGCTCGACGGGTTGCCCGCCCTGCAAGATCGCCTCCACCAGCTCGGGGCTCAAAAAGGCGAGGTGGACGAGACGGCGAATGTAGCGCCGGGAAATGCCGTCACGCTTGGCCAATTCCTGGAGCGATCGGGCGCGGCCGGTGGCGAGCTCCTCAAACCACGCGCGCCCGCGCGCAATCGCCTTGATCAGCGCCGGATCACCTGTCGAGCTGTGCGTCTGCTCCGCTAATCCAGGGAGAACCAATTTGATTTCAGCGCCGCGCCGCCTGAAGGCGGTTGTCGCCGTCAGCTCGACGGCGTCGTCACCTCCGTCCTCCGATGGCGATGACGGGACATCCAACGCGCCGCGCTGCAACTTGATGGTGAGCATCTTCTCATCGATGATGACTTTCTCGACGAGCCCGCGAACCAGCCTTGCTCGTTCCTCGGATGAGCCATTGAGCCCCGCTGCGATATCGGCCGCCCGGCCGATCATTTTCCGAATTTGGTCGCTGGGCATGGCGGTTGACCCGAACCGCTGGACCAAACTCGCCGGGCTGGTCAGCGCGTCGGTCACGATCCTGATCACGGCTTCCTCGATCTCCTTGGCGGCGAGCCGCCACCCCTGCGCGCGATCCGTTCCGGCCTCGGTGATCAGCGCAGCGGAGACGTAGTAGCGATAGCGTCGGCCCTTCTTGACGGCGTGTGATGGCGTGAGCCGCTCCCCTTGAGCATCAGCGAGCAGGCCCGTGAGCAGGCTCGGCTCGGCTGCTTTAGCCCTGCGCCGATGGTCGCCCGTGTTGGCAGCGAGCTGGTTTCGAACAGCAGTCCAAGTCTCATCGTCGATCAGCGCCGGGTGCTGGCCGGTATGGTGCTCCCCCTTGTGCGCAATCTGGCCGGTATAAATCGGGTTCGAGAGCAGCGTGTAGAGATGACCGCGCGAGAAGGCTTTGCCGCCGCGCTCGGTGCCATTCGCGGTTTTGCTGCATTTCGTCCGAAGCCCGAGACGGTCGGCCTCCTCCTTGACCCGGCGCACACAGCCGAGCTCAAGATAGAGAGCGAAGATGCGGCGCACCGTCTCGGCCTCGGCCGGGTTGATGACGAGCGTGCGCTCGCTTGCGTCATAGCCGAGCGGCACGTTGCCGCCCATCCACATGCCCTTCTTTTTCGACGCGGCGATCTTGTCGCGGATGCGCTCGCCGGTCACCTCTCGCTCGAACTGGGCAAACGACAACAGCACATTGAGCGTGAGCCGCCCCATCGAGCTCGTCGTGTTGAACTGCTGCGTCACCGAGACGAACGACACACCCTGCGCGTCGAAGAGTTCAACGAGCCGCGCAAAATCGGCGAGCGATCGGGTCAGCCGGTCGACCTTGTAGACAACGACAATGTCGAGCCGGCCGGCCCGGATATCGGCGAGCAGCTCTTGCAGCGCCGGTCGCTCCATAGAGCCACCCGAGAACCCGCCATCGTCATAGCGGTGTCTCGCCAATACCCAGCCCTCGTGTTGCTGGCTGCGGATGTAGGCCTCGCAGGCTTCACGCTGAGCGGCGAGCGAGTTGAATTCCTGCTCCAGCCCTTCCTCGGAGGATTTGCGGGTATAGATCGCGCAACGTTTAGGGCTCGCCTCAGCCCGCGGCATTGCTGCCCGCCTTCTCGCCGGCTGGACCCGGCGCCTGCGCGGACCGGCGGGTGGCGGGCCGGCTCGGCTTCAATCCGAAGAAGAGCGGCCCCGACCAGGCCGTGCCAGTGATCGTTCTCGCCAGAGCCGACAGCGAACGGTAGTGAGTGTCCTGCCAGGAGAAGCCGCCGTGCAGGACCAGCACGTCATAGGTTCGGCCCTGCCATTCTCGAACCAGCCGGGTCCCGGGCTTCAGCTCGGGGCGAGGAGGTATGTTGGGCGCTCCGGTTTGCTTGAGCTGCTGAGCAATTTGGCGGAGCTGGCGCTGCCGTCTCGGGCGCAGGCCGCCAAGAGCGATTTCCTGCATCCGGTATGCGACAGCTCGTACCAGCAGCTCGCGGCTGAGATGCGGCGAGGCATCGGGTTTGTAGAGAGCGCGCCACTGCTTACGAAGTTCACCGAGGTTGAGCTCGGTGAGGCGCGAGAGCGCCTCCCGGCAAGCCGTCGCATCTGGGGTCGCGCGGTTCATGCCTGCTCCGGCGTCGCGATGCGGTAGACCCGGCCGCGCTCCTCGTGGGCCGAAGCAAGGGTCAGCCCGAGCTTCTTCTTCAGGGTTCCCGAAAAGAGACCGCGCACCGTGTGGCGCTGCCAGCCCATAGCGCTCGCGACTTCGTCGACGGTCGCACCCTCGGGTCGCTGCAGCATCGCAATCACCGCCTCCTGTTTTGAGGGGGGCTTCGTGTCGGACTGCTGGTCCGGGTCCGGCAAGACCTCGATCGCCGACCACAGCTGATCGATCAGCGCATCGCGGTCGCCGACCTTTTTCCGCTTCTCGACACCGGGCAGCGCATTCCACAGCGCCAGCAGCCGCTTGCCGCTGAGCTCGGCTGCGTGCAATTCCTCGTTCGACGCGACGACAATCTCGCCCTCATTCACTGCGGTGGGCGGCTCGCGGCAGAGGGTGATTCCGTCATTGCCAATGATGTAGACACGCATGGGTGGGGTCTCCTGCTTGCGTCGGCACAGTGCCGACGATGACCACACTCACGCTCTTGCCGCCGGGCAAAGCCACTCTTTTCCGGATAATCTTGTGGCGTTGTTGGGCGCAGTTCGAGCATGGAATTGCTCGGCTGAACGCTGTAGTTCGTACGGATGATAACAGGGCGCAGTGCTAGCGAATTGGACCCAAGCGTCCGCTATCAAGTCGAATGCCGACCGGGCCTGAGCGGTAAGGCGGGTCTCAGTTTGA
>CAVSZA010000036.1:0-170000 GCA_963732095.1 uncultured Alphaproteobacteria bacterium | reverse complement strand
CCCACGCGCTACTCACCCGTGCGCCACTCCCTTGGAACCGAAGCCCCAAGAGCGTTCGACTTGCATGTGTTAGGCATGCCGCCAGCGTTCGTTCTGAGCCAGGATCAAACTCTCAAGTTCATCCCAGGCCCATCCGCCCAACGGTAAATGGCGGACGGACCCAATATAAGGGCCTCCAAACGTTCGCAAATGCGCGAACATCAGGCGGCCCTCGGCCGCCGTCCGCGCATCCCTTCCCTATCTCTCCACAATCTCAAACAACATACCCCCGAGGCTCTCCCCAGGAGGGGCCGCGCTTATAGGCCCGCCCGCAACCCGCGTCAACACACAATCGACGCGCGGAGGACGAAAATTTACCTTGCTGTTCCACCGTCTAAAACTGCGTCCGCGCCATAGTAGAGCATCACGGTGTGCTTAGCTTCGGCAAAAAACAGCCAGCGCTCGGCGACGAGCCCCAAACCCGCGCCGGCGACGGCCAGACCCGCCGCGACCACCCCGATCGCGCCGCCGACCAACAGAGCGAGCAACGTCAGGAAACCAGGGAGCGCGAAACCGGCGAGCCGCACGATGCCGCGCAGCCGGCCGCGGTGTTTGCGCGCGATCACAAAACCCATCTCCTTCAGCAGATAATTCTCCTCGGTGTGCGGCGGCTCGAGCATGCGCACCTTTCCGCGACTGCCGAGCAAGGTCGCGGTGGCTACCGTGCTGGGCGCCGAAGTCGTGTCGATCAAGCGCCAATATCCTTCCTTCAGCCGCCATGCGACGATCACCAGGATTGCCGTCGCGACTGCTACACCCGGCGCGCGCGGTTCCCACAGCCGGACGAGAAAATCCAGGACGAGCAGGGCGCTCATCAGGCCGAGGGCAAAATAGTTCGGCACGACCCATGGATTGTGCCATTGATGGATCGGCCTTAGCGACGCGTAGATCATGCCGGTGCAGTAGATCGTCGCCGCTGAGAGGGCTGCGGCGAGGATCCCGCAAAGACCGACCAGTCCCGACCTGACGCCGAAGAACACCCAGCCGATCCCAAATACAGCGGCAGGCAAGAACGTCAGGACAGAAAAGACCCCCTCGCGGGACAGCCAGGATGACCGCCATTGCGAGAAGGCGCGCCAGGCCCGCTCGGGCCGGCCGAGGTGGAACGCCGAAGAGGCGAGCCCGCCGGCGGCAAGCACGACCGCGAGCGCGAGCGCGGCAAAGCCGAAGCTTGAGCTGGGCGGCAAAAGCCCGAGCGGCACAAGCAGCCCGAGCAACAACAGCAGTGCGAAACCGGCACCCGAAGCCGTGGTGAAGAATATGATCGACAGCGCGGGATGCATGCCAGCCGCTGAAAAGCCGGCCCCCGATCAGCGGGACAGGAGCCGGTCGATCCAGCGCAGCAGGCGATCACCGGCGACGGGTGGGCCGATCGGCGGCACAGCGGCGTTGCCAGCCGGCGAGGCGGGCGCCATGCGGGCCGCTCTCGGCGGCAGATATTTATTGACCGGCTTGTAGCCGAGTTCGGGCATCAGATCGCCGCCCGACCGGCGCACGACCATTTCCGAGACCTCCGAGCCGGGATCACCCAAATCACCGAAGTGGCGGGCATTGACCGGACAGACCATAACGCAGGCCGGCTTGCGATCCTCGGGCGCCAGATTCTCGTTGTAGATCCGGTCGATGCACAAGGTGCATTTCTTCATGACGCCTTCGTCGTCGTCGAACTCGCGGGCGCCATAGGGACAGGCCCAAGAGCAGAGCTTGCAACCGATGCAAATCGACTCGTTGACCAGCACGATGCCGTCCTCGGCCCGCTTGTAAGAGGCGCCGGTCGGACAGACGGTGACGCAGGCCGGCTCCTCGCAATGCAGACAGGACTTGGGGAAATGGATGGTCCGCGCGCCGTCTCCCTCGCCTTCCTCGAAGGAATGGATGCGGTTGAACCACACGCCCCAGGCGCCGTTGCCATAGGGGTTGAAATCGGGCAGCGGCCCCATGTGGCCGCTCGCATTCCACTCCTTGCAAGCCGTGGCACAAGCGTGACAGCCGACGCAGATATCGAGATCGATGACGAGCCCCAGCTTCTTCTGACCCGGCCGCTGTTCGGGCAGCGAGGTCATTGCACTGGCCTCCCGCGGTCGGCTCCCGCGAAGTAGCGCAGTATCCCGGGGGGTTGGCCAAGCGAGGCGGGGTGTTCGAGGATCTCGAACGAGGGCGCGGTGCTATCTGCTTCTCCCTGCGGGACCCGGTCGATCCGTACCCGCAGATCATACCAAGCGGCTTGGCCGGTGACCGGATCGGCATTGGCGTAGGAATAGCCGCCGTCGTGCGGCAACAGCTCCGAGATCAGGTGGTTGAGCAGGAAGCCCTTGCGGAACTCGGGCGAGTCGGGAGCGAGGTTCCACGCTCCGCTGCGCTTGCCGATCGCGTTCCAGGTCCACACCGTGTCGGGATTGACCCCATCCATCAACTTGGTCGGGACGCGGATCCGGCCGTGATGGCTCGTCAGCCAGACCCAGTCGTCTTCCGCGAGGCCGAGGGCGCGCCCCACCGTCCGGTTCACGAACAGCCGGTTGTTGCCGAGAATTTGCCGCAGCCAGGCATTTTGCGAGTGCCAGGAGTGGTACATCTGCATTGGCCGTTGGGTCAGAGCGTGGAGCGGGAAGGTGTTGCGATCGATCCGGGATTCCTCGAACGGCATGTACCAGAACGGGAGAGGGTCGAAATAGGTCGCAATCCGATCCCGGTGCGTCTCCGGCGGCTGAACGCTTCCGTGCCCTTGGGCGGCGAGGCGGAATCGCTGTAACGGCTCTACATAGAGCTGCAGCACGATTGGCTCCGGCTTGTCGATCAGTCCCATCGTGACGGCGGTTTCGAGATAGGCCTTGTTCGCGTGCTTGAGATAGAGTTGATCCTCCGGCAGCTCGTGCTTCCAGAAGCAGCCATTCGCGATATAGCGCCGGAGCTGGTCCGCGTTCGGCGCCCCGCGTCCCGCATTCTCGCCCTCGGCGCCGCGCCAGCCGCCGAGCGGCCCGACACCCGGGCGCCGTTCGTGATTGACGATGTAATCGGGATAGCCGCCGGGATAGCGCGGCGCGCGTTCCGGAGTCACGAAGCCGGGCAGCCCGAGGCGCGCGCCGATTTCGATCAGCACATCCTGAAACGGGCGGACATCGCGATCGGGCGCGAGGACCGGCTGTCGGATCGCATCGGCAGGCCCCTCGACGCCGCCGATCGGCCGGTCCAGCAACGATATGCAGTCCCAGCGTTCGAGATAGGTCGTGTCGGGCAGCACGAGGTCGGCGTAAGCAACCGTCTCGGAGTAGTAGGCATCCGAATAGATGATCCGCGGGATGCGATAGTCGCCGGTTGCCGGATCACGGTCGGCCAGCATCCGCATCGTCTCGGCGCTGTTCATCGCCGAGTTCCACGCCATGTTGGACATATACATGAAGAGTGTGTCGATCGGGTACGGGTCGCCCTTCCACGCATTGGTGATGACCATGTGCATCATGCCGTGCGCGGCAATCGGAGCGTCCCAGGAGAACGCCTTGTCGATGCGGAAGGGCCGTCCCTCGGCGTCGAGGATCAGGTCTTCGGGCGACAGCGGGTAGCCGAGCGGGATCCCAGGGAGGGATTTACCGGGGGCGACCTGCTCCGGCCTGCCGGCGGGCTTCGGGCCGGGCGGGGCAGGCTTCGGATGCGGAGACTTGTATCGCCAGCCGCCCGGCACGTCGATCGTGCCGAGCAGCATCTGAAGCAAATGCAAGGCGCGGCAGGTCTGGAAGCCGTTCGAGTGGGCGGAGATCCCGCGCATTGCATGCAGCGAGACCGGCCGGCCCCGCATCGTCTCGTGACGCCGCCCCGCCCAATCGGTCCACGGCACGGCGAGCTCGATCTCCTCCTCAAAGGCCGTGCGGGCCATCTCGGCAGCCAGCCGGCGAATGGTCGCGGCCGGAATGCCGCAGGTCTCGGCGACGGCCTCGGGTGCGTAGCCTGGGTCGAGATAACGCTCGGCCACAAGTTGGAAGACCGGGACCGCGCGCCGGCCGTCGGGTAGCACCGCCTCCCCGACGAGGCGGGCCGAAACTCCAGCAGCCATGCCGCTGGCGAGCGAGCCCGACGGTTCGAGGACGAACGGATCGCCGGCCGCGTTGCGGGCGAAGAGCCCGTCATCCGCCGCGCCCGGCGCCTGGATCACCAGCCAGCCGGCGTTGGTATAGCGGCCCAGATAGTCGACATCGACCGAGTTGGCCTTCAGCAATTCGTGGATCAGCGAGAGCACGAAGAGTTCGTCGGTGCCGGGCCTGATACCGATCCACTCGTCGGCGATTGCCGAATAGCCGGTGCGCACCGGGTTCACCGAGACGAATTTCGCGCCGCGCCGGCGAAGTCCCGACAGCCCGATCTTGATCGGGTTGGAATCATGGTCTTCGGCGACACCGAACATCATGAAGAACCGGGTGCGCGCCCAATCGGGCTCGCCGAATTCCCAGAAGCTCCCGCCGAGCGTATACATGCCGGCGGCCGCCATATTGACCGAGCAGAAGCCGCCATGCGCGGCGAAGTTGGGTGTTCCGAATTGCGCCGCCCAGTATCCGGTCAGCGATTGGCTCTGATCGCGCCCGGTGAAAAAGGCGAGCTTCTTCGGGTCCGTCGCGCGGACCGATGACAGCCACTCGACCGCGGTCGCGATCGCTTCCTCCCACTCGATCTCGCGAAACTCACCCGAACCACGCTCGGCGACACGCTTGAGCGGCTTTCGAAGCTTCGCCGGCGAGGTCTGTTGCATGATCCCGGAGGCGCCCTTGCCGCAGATCACGCCGCGGTTGACGGGATGGTCCCGGTTGCCTTCGATGTAGCGGATCGCGCCGTCCTTGAGATGCACTTTGATCCCGCAGCGGCAGGCGCACATGTAACAGGTCGTACATTTCACTTCGTCGGAGATCCGGGGCGAAGTATCGATCAACTCCCGCGGCGAGAAATAGTCACGCAACCTTCGGGCGAGCGTCACGCTTCACCTCGCAACCCAGCGCGCTGGTCTGAATTCATTCGGGCTTCCTCAACTCATCCCCTCCCTCGGGATTCTCGCGCTTGCCGAGGACGCCGTTTTGATCGACCGGCAACCCGGCCTCGCGGTAGAAACGCTTCGCCCCCGAATGCAGCGGTATGGAGAGTCCGTCGAGCGCATCCTCCAGCCGGACCTGCCTGCCGAGCGGGTCGCGAGCCTCGAGCAGGCGCTGGGTCGCGTCGTTCCACAAGGCCTTGGTAATGGCATAGATCAGATCGTCGGGTGCATCGGCGGATACAATCCAAAGCGCGTCAAAGCCGATCGACGGTGTCTCTACGTTGATCCCCGGATAGGTTCCGGCTGGGATCACCGAACGCCGGTAGGAGGCCGAACTCTCCCGCATCTTCGCGAGTACGTCGTCGTTGACCGGGATCATCCGTACCGGCGTTTCCGCCGCCAAATCGCGGATCGCCGGGACGGGCACCCCACCGATAATAAAAAAGCCGTCGAGCGTGCCGTCGTGGATATTCGTAGCGGCGACCCCTGGGCGCAAATATTCGGCCGTCATGTCCTTCTCGGTGAGCCCCGCGGCAGCGAGGACGACGCGGGCATCGGCGAGCGTCCCCGACGCAGGCTGACCCAACGAGATGTGCTTACCCCGAAGATCGGCGAGGGTTTGGATCGGGCTGTCGTCGCGGACCACCAACTGAAGGGTTTCAGGGAATAGGCTCGCGATTGCGCGCAGGTTCTTCAGCGGTCCGGCGGCGGCGAATATGCCGGTTCCCACATACGCCCACCTGGCGATGTCGGATTGGGCTATGCCGGACTTGATCTGCCCGGCGGCAACCATACGAAGGTTCTCGACCGAGCCTTGCGTTGCCTGTGTCACCGCAACCAGACCGGGAACACCGCAGCTGCCGCCGTGCTCGCAAGGCAACGAGCCGGCCGGTTTCGAGATCGCGCTGGCGATCACCCCGCCAATCTCGAAGAAGGTCCCCGAGGTTGACGCAGCTCCGATACGGAAGAATTGCCCTTCCTGCGCGCTCGCCGATACGCGCCCCAAGAGGGGACCGAGAACGAAAATAGCGGCCGCGAGCGGACCGCACCACCAAACGCCGAACTTAGCGGACATCGTCTCACCGGTGAGACAGCAACTTCGGAAAACAACATGGATCACACCGGATTGCAACACCGCTCCACCTGTACGGGGGCGGGTCATGCTGGTGTTCAGACCCATTCATACGCTTCATAGGTCGAGGTGGACCAATGCTGGCATTAAAAATTCCGCCACATCGGCGAAGGCCGGTGCCCGTGACAGAAATGGACCCCGGCCTTCGCCGTGAGGAAGCAGGAGGAGACGCGGCATTGATTCAGCCCTATCGAGTTGTAGGATTCTGGAGGTTGAATCATTTGATTGGGTCTGAACACTAGGGGGCCGGATCTGGTGTGCCGGCCGTGGTGCCGCCGCCAGTGCCGGCAATGCTATCCACAACCACGGCGAGGACGGCGCCGCCATAACGTTCGAGCTTGCTGCGGCCGATCCCCGGAATCTCGGCCAACGCCGCCAGCGAAGCGGGGCGGCGGCGCGCCACTTCCGTCAGGGTAGAATCGTGAAAGATCACGTAAGGCGGAAGCTCCTGCCGCCGCGCCTCTTCGAGCCGCCAGGCACGCAGCGCCTCCCAGAGCGCGCGTGCTGCCGGATCGAGGCCCGCGCCGCTGGTCCCCGATTTGCGATTGGTCTGACCCGTCCGCCGTTCGCGCCCGCGGTCCTCGACCCGAAAGCGAACGGATCTGGAGCCGCGCAGGATCTCAGCGGCTCCGGACGCGAGCGAAAGACCCCCGTGACCGGCAACATCCGGCAAAACCACGCCCTGGGCGACCAATTGGCGATAAACCGAGAGCCATCCGCGGCGGTCCAGTTCGGTGCCGACACCGAAGGTCTTTAATCGATTGTGCCCGAGCTTCCGGACGCGCTCGGTTTCCGCGCCAAGCAAGACGTCAACGAGGTGATGCGCGCCGAAACGCTGTCCCGTGCGGTAAATTGCCGAAAGGGCTTTTTGCGCGGCGATCGTCCCATCCCAGCTCGGGACCGGCGTCCGGCAATTGTCGCAATTGCCGCAGGGTGGGTGATCGGCTTCTCCGAAGTAGCCGAGGAGGACCTGCCGCCGGCACGAGGCGGTCTCGCAGTAGCCGATCAGCGCCTCGACTTTTTGCCGCTCGATCCGGCGCTGGCGATCTGTCGCTTCACCCGTCTCGAGCAGGCGAAACAGGCTCATCACATCGGCCATGCCGTAGGTCATCCAGGCGTCCGCCGGCAGTCCGTCCCGCCCGGCGCGACCGGTTTCCTGGTAATAGGCTTCGAGGTTTTTCGGCACGTCGAGATGGGCGACGAAACGGACATTCGGCTTGTCGATCCCCATGCCGAAGGCGATTGTCGCAGCGATGACGACCCCTTCCTCCCGGAGGAAGCGCTCCTGATGCCGCTCGCGCACCGCCGGTTCGAGGCCGGCATGATAAGGCAGCGAAGCACGCCCGCGCGCGCTCAGCCAGGTCGCGGTCTCCTCGGCCGACCGTCGCGTAAAACAGTAAACGATCCCGGCATCGGCCGGATGTTCCGTGGCAAGAAAGCGCCACAACTGCTCCAGCGGATTCTGCTTCGCGACGACGCGGTAGAACAGGTTCGCCCGGTCATACCCCGCGGCGAAGATGCGTGCTTCCGCCAACCTCAACTGAGCAATGATGTCGCGCTGCGTCGGGCCGTCCGCGGTCGCGGTCAGCGCCATGACCGGCACCCCTGGGAAGCGCTCCTTGAGGATCGAGAGCTGCTGGTACTCCTGGCGGAAATCATGTCCCCATTGCGAGATGCAGTGCGCCTCGTCCACGGCAAAAAGGGCGATGCGAGTGTCCGACAACAGCTCCAGGCAGCGCGGTGTCATCAGCCGCTCCGGCGAGACATAGAGCAGGTCGAGGGCCGCGTTCCGAACGGCGCGCTCGATCTCGGCGGCCTCGCCGGGCGACAGCCGCGAATTGAGGGCCGCCGCGCGCACCCCCGCCTGGCGCAGCGCGTCGACCTGATCCTTCATCAACGCAATCAGCGGAGACACCACGACGCCGAGGCCCGAACGCAACAGCGCCGGGATCTGGTAACATACCGACTTGCCACCGCCGGTCGGCATCAGCACGACGGCGTCGCCTCCGGCAATAACATGTTCGACGATCGCGAGCTGCTGGCCGCGGAAGCTGTCGAACCCGAAAACCTCGCGGAGCACCCCCTCAGGGCTGCGTTCGCCTAGGCCGCTCACAGGGCCTGGGGTGGGATGGGTGCCCGGCATCTCCATCACGCGGGACACCATATCATCAGCGAAATTCTACATGAGTCATCCCCACCCCGCAGCCACATCAAAATGCCCCTCATGCCAAGGCGGGGCAGGTCAGTCGCGCGCCCGGCGCATTCGCGGGAGATGCAGCATACAAAGCACCGCCGATGTTTCGCCGGTGCCGCGCAAATCCGGCACATTCTAACCCACCAAGTGTTAGTCATGGCGGTACATGCGGGGCAATCCTGCTTTGCCTATTTGATACGCGCGCTTTTGAGGGGACCGAGTTGTACCGAAAAAGGATGAGATCTTCGCCTTCAGATTGTGCATCCCGTCAGGATGCGATAAGACGTCCGGCGCGCAAGTCGAGCGACCCCGGTCCGCAACTGATGGACCGAGCCGCGGCCATCTCCGCCTTATCGCCTTTGCCGTGCGAAGCGAGGTAAGCGTGTTTATTCGTCGTCGCATGCGAGGCGGCAAAGGGCTGGTCTTGGCGGCGGGCGTCGCGGCCTTCGCCTTTGTCATTTGCGGTTCGGCGCTGTCACGAGCGGCAGTCTGCGCAGAGACGAATTCGCCGGCAAGCATCGATGCGCCCAGTCTCGATACTGCGACACCGGATCCGACCCCCTTCACCGGCAATCCCGAGCTCAAGACGCGGCTCGACGCGCCAGGCAAGCCGACGATCGCCGGTGAACGGCTTCATGGTTGGCTGTTGCGCCGCTTCTACATCGCGCACGGATTTCAAACGGTGTGGGACGGGCATCCGGAAGAAGCAAGCCGCTTGCTGCGTGACGCCGTGCTGCACGCCGCCGACCATGGCCTCGACCCGGGGTTGTTCCACGCCAACACACTCGGCGAGCGCGGCCCGAACCTGTCGCCGGTAGAACGGGATCTGCTCCTCTCCGACGCATTTCTTTCTTATGCCGATGCGCTGGCGCGGGGGGCACTGCCGATCGAGGAGCGGATAGACGACGAGGATCTGACACCGGAGGCGGTCGACATCGTCGCGACGATCGATGCCGCGGTTGCCGCTCCCGATCCGGCAAAGGTGATCGAGGCCCTCGCGCCCGTCTCCGCCGAATACGAGACCATGCGCCGCGCCTACGCCGAATACCGAGCCGTCCCCGGCGGCACTCAGGGCATCCGGACCAAAACCGTGCGTACATCCCCCGAGCGGGCATCCCCCGAGCGGGCATTCCCCGAGCGGGATTCCCCGGAGCGGGTTGGGGCAGCTCAACAGCGGATGCGGCAACTGGTCGTCAACCTCGAACGGCTGCGCTGGCTGCCGCGTCAAATCCCCCACGACCGGGTTGTCGTCAATGCTGCCATCGCCCGCCTTCAGCTGTTCCGCGACGACCGGCCGGTATTCACCACTCGGGTGGTCGTCGGCGAGACCGACAAGCAGACGCCCGAGTTTCAATCGACGATCAATGATATCCTGTTGAACCCGCCCTGGAACATTCCGCGGTCGATCGCCCAGAAAGAAATCCTGCCGAAATTAGCTGCCGATCCCGGTTATTTGGCCAGCCATCACATGAGGTTTCGCAGCAACGGGGCGATCCAGCAGGAAGCTGGAGCGTACAGCGCCCTGGGCCGGCTGAAATTCGAGATGGACGACCGCTATGACGTTTATCTGCACGATACTCCCACCAAGTCGCTGTTTCAGTCCGCTGCGCGCATGATGAGCCACGGCTGCGTTCGCGTTGAAAATCCGCGCACTCTCGCGGTCATGTTGCTCGGGCAGCCAATGGAGGCGATCGACAAGGGAATCGCCGCCGGACACACGAGCCGGCGGGCGTTGCCCGTCCCAATGCCGGTTTTCATCATCTACCAGACTGCGTACGTCGAATCGGATGGCTCGATACAATTCCGTGGCGATCCGTATGAGCGAGACGAGGAGATTTGGCGTTACCTGACGCGGGTACAACAGCTGCCGGTGGCGCAAGATTCCCCTACCGGCCAACGGAAAGGGTGATCTATCTGCAGTGCTTTGCAACCCTAACACAATAACCTGAGGACAAATCTCCAGCAATTTGGTTGATCTGAAACGATCGGGCTTGTTTGGGCAGTTTCGAGATGCTATGGCGTCCCTCGGGGAAATTTGGGGGGTTGCCAGTGCCAGCATCTACTTTGCTGAGCCGGCGCCGATTGCTCGGCGTTGCGGCTGCGGTTACTACGGTTGGTCTCATCACACCGGCTCCGGCCATTTCTTATGCGCCGCGATCGATATCGCTATACAACACCCATACCGGCGAATGGCTGCGTACAGTGTATTGGGCCGACGGCCACTACATCCGCGAGGCCGTCAGGGACATCAACTGGATCTTGCGGGATCACCACACCGACGAGATGCGCCCGATGGACGCTGGGGTTTTGGACGTCCTCGGCTTCTTGCGCGATCAGCTCGATACGCCCGATCCCTTCCTGGTAGTTAGCGGTTACCGCTCGCCCGCCACCAACACGAAACTATATCTGCGCGGTGAGGGAGTGGCCAAACACAGCTATCACATAAAGGGCATGGCAGTCGATCTGCGGTCCGAGAGCCGCAGCTTGTCGCAGGTGCGCGACGCGGCAATGAACCTGCAGTGCGGCGGGGTCGGCTACTATCCGCGATCGGATTTCGTTCACGTCGACTGTGGACCGATCCGGCGCTGGTAAAGCGCGGCATTCTCTCGAAAGCCGCGGGCGGTGTCGTGTCGCGCGGATCGCCGTGACCGCGCAGCATTTCAGAATCCCGGACGTGGAACTCCCGGCCGTGCGCAAAGGTTGTACATGCGGAAAACAACTTTGCTGACGGGCGATCATGCTGGGCACAATTCTGCTGATAATTCTGATCCTCTTGTTGATCGGCGCGTTGCCGACTTGGCCATATAGCGGTGGGTGGGGCTACTACCCAAGCAGCGGGCTAGGTTTATTGCTGGTCATCATAATCGTTCTACTTGTCCTCGGTCGAATATAGCGGCAGGGCGGAGCGGGTTCGGCGGGATCAACCCGACCGCGGCCCTCTCCGCAATACCTCGACGCGCAATGGCAGAGGCGCTCCAAGCCACAGTGCAAATTGCGTATGATCCGCGACACTGTCATCGGTGAGCGGATGCACGAGAATATCGAGCCCCCCACGGTTCAGCATCAGCCATGGCACCAGCCGCGGGAATTCCTCGGCCGCGAAGGCCACCTGATACATCGCTACCGGATGAGGCCCTACCGGTTCGTCATGCCAGCTCCCTATCCGAACCCGCGGGAAATTCTCGCCGATGGCGGCCCGCAGCCGCTCCGCGGTCGGCCGGGTCTCCGGCGCGTAATAAAGGTGCGCGTGGTATCCCGAGATGATGCCGGGATCGGCGAATACCTCAGCCAAGCTGACCTCCCTTGTTAGCCTAAGCAATCTCGCAGGGCGGCGTTGTCGCGCCGGAGCCTAAGGCTCGCTGCATTAGGACGCAGCCGATCCAGCTGCCGAATTTGAACCCGACCGCGGGTAAGAGACCGGCTCGCGTAAAACCGAGCGCCTCGTGCAGGCGGATTGAGGGCCACTGGTCGCTCCCGCCGATCACGGCGACCACCTGGCGATAGCCGAGTTCGCAGCAGCGCTCGAGGAGCGTCGTGAGCAGGGCTCGGCCGATGCCGCGACCGACTTCAGCGGCATCGATATAAATCGAATCTTCGAGGGTAAATCGATAGGCCGACCGTGCACGATATCGTGAAGCGTAACAGTATCCGACCACCCGGCCCGACTGCTCGGCCACCAGGTAGGGCAGGTTCAGCGTAAGAATATCCCGGCGGCGCCGCGCAATCTCGTCCTCATCGGGCGGTACGTCCTCGAAAGAGGCAATACCGTGGAGGACATGATGCCGGTAGATGGCGGCGATTGCGGCTACATCGTCGTCGCGCGATGACCGGATCGCGATCTTCATAGGAAATGGCGCATCGCTCAGCCCTGGATGACGCGCACCGGGCGGCCGTCCAGAAAAGCGACGATGTTCTCGACGATCTGCGGGTAGGAGCTGCGGTAGTTCTCTTCGGTCACATAGCCGATATGCGGCGTCAACAAGACGTTGGGCGTGCGCCGCAACGGGTGATCGGCCGGCAGCGGCTCGCGGTCATAGACATCGAAAGCGGCGTAGCCGAGCCTGCCCGCCTCGAGCGCTTCGATGACCGCGTTGGCGTCGACAATCGGCCCGCGCGACGTATTGACGAGGATCGCCGTCTCCTTCATCAGGGCGATGTCGTTGCGGCCGACCAGCCCGCGGCTGCGGGGACTGAGCACCATGTGCACCGACAGCACATCCGATCGCCGCAATAGCGCTTCCTTGTCGACGCGCTCGACGCCTACGGTCGCGGCGCGTTCGGCGGTCAGGTTCGGGCTCCACGCGATGACCTTCATGTCGAAGGCAAGGCCGAGCCGCGCGACGGCGCTGCCGAGCCTGCCGAGCCCAAGGACACCGAGCGTCTTGCCCGCGAGGCGGTTGCCGATCCGGGTCTGCCACAATCTCTCGCGCATCGAGTGGTGATCCTCTGCGATCCGGCGCGCGGCGCCGAGGATCAAACCCCAGGTGAGTTCGGCGGTGTCCAAACCGCCGCCCTCTGTCCCGCAAACTACGACGCCGCGATCCCGCAAGCCGGCCAGATCGAACGAGGCGTTGCGCATTCCCGTGGTGTTCAGAAGTTTGAGGTTCGGCAACCGCTCGACCAGGCTGCGCGGGAACGGCGTGCGTTCGCGCATCGCCGCTACGATCTCGGAGCCGGCGAGAGCGTGCGCCACGGCGTCTTCATCGGCGAAGGGCTTGCGCTCGACCACGATCTCGACGCGGCCCTCGAGCGGCGACCAGTCCGCCATGTCGAGGGCGACGCCCTGGTAATCGTCCAGAATGCTGAGCCGCATCTTAAGCCATCGCCTTCATCAGGTTGGTGTCGAGCTTGTCGAGGAACTGATTGGTGGTCAGCCACGGATGGTCGGAGCGGATCAGGATCGCTAGGTCACGCGTCATTTCTCCGCCCTCGACTGTATCGATGCAGACTCGTTCGAGATTTTCGGCGAAGCGAACGACATCGGGGGTGTTGTCGAACGTGCCGCGGTAACGCAAGCCGCGCGTCCAGGCGAAGATCGACGCAATCGGATTGGTCGAGGTCTCCCGGCCCTGCTGGTGCTGGCGATAGTGCCGGGTGACCGTGCCGTGCGCCGCCTCGGTCTCGACCGTCTTGCCGTCCGGGGTCAGCAACACCGAGGTCATCATGCCGAGCGAGCCGAAGCCCTGCGCCAAGGTGTCCGACTGCACGTCGCCGTCGTAGTTCTTGCAGGCCCAGACAAAGCCGCCGTTCCACTTCAGCGCCAACGCCACCATGTCGTCGATCAGCCGATGCTCGTAGGTCAGGTTGCGCGTTTTGAATTCGGCGGCGAACTCGTTGTCGAACACCTCCTGGAACAGGTCCTTGAAGCGCCCGTCATAGGCTTTGAGGATAGTATTCTTGGTCGAGAGATAGACCGGCCAGCCGCGCTGCAACCCAAAATTGAAGGAAGAGCGTGCAAACCCTCTGATCGATTCGTCGAGGTTGTACATCCCCATCGCGACGCCGCCGTCGGGGAAATCGAACACCTTGCGGGTGACCGGCGCGCCACCGCCTTTGGGGGTGAAGGTCATCGTCAGGGTACCGGCTCCCGGAACGACAAAATCGGTCGCGGCATATTGATCGGCGTAAGCGTGGCGCCCGATCACGATCGGCTGCGTCCAGTTGGGTACTAGGCGCGGCACGTTCTGGCATACGATTGGCTCGCGGAAGATCGTGCCGCCAATGATGTTGCGCAACGTGCCGTTGGGCGATTTGTACATGCGCTTCAGGTTGAACTCCTTCACGCGTGCCTCGTCGGGAGTGATCCCGGCGCATTTGACGCCGACGCCATAGCGCTTGATCGCCTCCGCGGCCTCGACGGTAATTTGGTCCTCGGTGGCGTCGCGCTTCTCCATGCCGAGATCGTAATATTTCAGCTCGATGTCGAGATAGGGCAGGATCAGCTTATTCTTGATAAAGCTCCACATGATCCGCGCCATCTCGTCGCCATCGAGCTCGACGACGGGCTGGGCCACCTTGATCTTCGCCATCAAAATCATCCTCGTTTATGGCCGCACAAAGGTGCCGCCCGGCTTGACGGTTTGCGAAAATAAAGAGCGGGGAAATCCGAGGCAAGCCGGACCGCCGACATGTGACGTGCCGACTGGCGTCAGCTCGCTCGCCGAAGCGCAAAGCCTGGGCGGAAGGCTGGCTGGGGATGCAATGCATTGCTGAAGCGGCGGAAATTCCCGTGTAGTCCCGGCCGATCCTGCAATGCGAGAGACCCCGATCGGGATCGGGCAGCATCGGCCGAATGGGGGCGCTGGACGCGCAGAACACCGAGCTGGGATCCGGCGGTGCGGCGCCCCGCGCCGCTCACTTGCTCGTCCCTCCCGCGATCCAGGTCAGCCCAAGCTGTGCGCATGCGAGACGTGTCGGCAACGACCGCAGCGGAGCCGCGACAGCCGGCTTGGATTGGACCAGCTCGGGCGCCGATCGGGGCGCTCCCCAGGCCAGCCAACGACGCACGTACCGGCTGATCTAACCGCAATCGCAAGGGGGCTCGCAGCCCCCCTCGCAGTTATGCTCAGCCGCTTGACGCAGCTCGCAAGCGTGTCACCGTTGCGGGGCGCCACCGCTGTAGGGCGTCAGGCCGGGTCCGCCCGCGTTGGGACCAGGCATTCCCATGCTATTCCCCCCTGACGGGCTGGGCATGGGGGCCGGTGGCGGCATCGCGCCCATCGGCGGAGCACCCGCCTGCAGGCGGGCCAGCTCTGCTTGGTTCAACTGTGCGGTGGTATCCGTCCCCGACCTGGGGCCATGGGCATGGAGCATCTGGTGAGTGCTCGCCACATGGTGGGCGTGCGCATGATGGTGCTTTGGCGGCATCGCCGAGGTTGTGTCTGAGGCCGAAGGTGGAGGTGCGCCCGTGCTATACGGCGTCAGACCAGGCCCACCGGGATTGGGGCCGGGTACACCCATAGCGTTTCCGCCCGCTGGATTGGCTGGTTGCGCCCAGGCTGGCGCGGAAAGCGCAAGCGCGGCAATCACCGCAACGCCGCTCAAGAGATGCTTTGTTTTCATCTGTAGCCTCCGATGATGACTATTTCGGCAGGCCCCTCGTTGGGGCCGTCCACACGAGCGATCAGCATTCGCGACAGCCGCGACCCGCCCACGGCAAGAGCGCAACGGCACGCAGCGCTGGACGCCGGAACCGATCGTAGGTCCGAGTTGAGACGCCGGTCTATTCAATTTCGGAAATCCCTTGCTATGGGTCCCTCAGTAGAACGAAACCCGAGGCCATGTTTATCCGCAGGATAGCTACCCCATCGTGGGATTACTTAACCTACGAGTTTCCCAGCCGAGGCCCGATGTTACGGCGCGGCTCTGAGGGTTACCTCGAGAGTCGCCATCAGAGCCGCGATCGTCGGGACTACCCGGATAAGCTCTCGTGCCTCGGGCCGCGCAAAGCCTTTTGTGACGATATGTACGATGAGCGCGGATAGCGGCGCCCAGTAGCCGCCAATATCGGCGAGCAGGATCGGCTTGTCGTGGAGCTTGAGCTGCTTCCAGCTGAGGATCTCGAACAGCTCGTCGAGGGTACCGATACCGCCGGGCAAAATGGCAAACGCATCCGCTTTCTCTGCCATCAGACGTTTGCGTTCGTGCATGCTCTCGACCACCACCAGTTCGGTCGCTCCGGGATGCGCCAATTCAGCATCGCGCAAGCGCGATGGAATGATCCCGATGACTTCACCGCCGCCGGCCAAGGCGGCGTCGGCGAGAAGGCCCATCAGCCCGACCCGCCCGCCGCCGAAAACCAGCCCGATCCCGGCCGCCGCCAGGCGAGCCCCGAGTTCGCTCGCCGCCTCCCGGTATTGCCGGTCGACCGCGCCGGAGGAGCCGCAATAAACGCATAGCCGCCGGATATTCGACATCCTCGGTCAGATCCGGCCGGGTGGTGAGGATTGCAAGCGCATCTGTCGAGGCATACACTGTGCTCCGCGGCAATTCGACGATTTTCGCGAGGATCTGTGCGGCACGCCTATCTCGTCGGCTCGGCTGTCGCGGTTCTGCTGGTTGGTGCCGCTGCTGTCCTGGTTCTTCCGCGCAGCGGTGCTCCTCCGGCCGGTAAAGGCAGTACGCAAGCAGCGCGGTCGGCCGGCGGCCCTGCGCCCGCGGGGCAGGACCGGACCGAACCCGGTCTCGTACCGCAGCCCGCTGCACCACAGCCCAGTGCGCCGGTCTTGCCGAGCTTTGACGTCGTCAAAGTCGGTCCGACCGGAACCGCGGTCATTGCCGGACGCGCCGAGCCGGGAAGCAAAGTGACGGTCCGCGACGGCGACAAGATTATCGGCGATGTGACAGCCGATCGCCGCGGAGAATGGGTCCTCGTCCCGGATCAACCAATCGGCCCCGGCGACCGGTTACTCTCCCTCGAGGCGTCCGGCCCGAATAGCGGCGCGACGGTCAAATCGGACGAGACCGTAGCGCTGTCGATCAGTCCGTCCAAACCGGGCGGTAAGGAAGAGACGGCGCTCGCGGTTGTCTTGCCGCGGGACGGCAACGCAGCGCCTCGAGTGCTGCAGCGCCCCGATGGTTTGTTGCCGAGCGGTCAAGGGACACCTTCTGCCGACAAGCCGCTCGCGTTGTCGATGGATACGCTAGAATACGATGATCAAGGCCGGGCTGTGCTGTCGGGCCGCGCCACGCCTGGAGCGACCGTTCAAATCTATGCCGGCAACCAACCGATCGCGACGGCAACGACGAACCCGGCCGGGGGATGGTCGGCGACCTCAACCCGAGCGGTCGATCCGGGGCGAGTTCAGTTGCGTCTCGATCAGCTGGGGAAAGACGCTCGCGTCGTGCAGCGCATCGTCGTGCCCCTGGCGCAGGCGGCCGCCGGGGAGCTGACGCCGGGCCAAACCTATACCGTACAGCCCGGCAACAATCTGTGGCAGATATCCCGCCGCGCCTACGGCATCGGCACCCGTTATCTGATCATCTATTCGGCCAATCTCGGCCAGATCCGCGATCCCGAGCGGATTTACCCGGGCCAAGTTTTCAAGGTGCCAAAATCCTGAGATTTCGGCTACCGGGCACCGTCCTGGTGCGGTCTTGCCCAGGGCCGCTGGCGCGCCAGCTCAACAAATTTCGCCCGCTGTTCGGGCGACAAATTTGCCAGAAATTTGAACGTCGCCGTTCCCAGTTCTCGCCGGGAGGCGCGCCGCTGTTCCCCGGCTTGGTCGAACAGCTGCATGATTTTCGCTTCGTCCGCGTCGGGTTTAGCGAGTTCGGACCACGCGTTTCCAACCAGTGGCTCGATCGCCTCACGCATCGACTGCATCCGTAAACGCACGGTTCGAGCGTATAGGTCGAAGGCGGCCTTTTGCTGAGGGTCGAGAGCAAGCTGCGGCTCGATCTGCTGGAGCCGTTGTTCCGGGCTCATCGGGAGGGGCGGCCCCTGGACGCGGATCCACAGAGCGCCGGCGATAAAGCATAAGTTGAGCGCCAGCGACAAGATCAATACCACCCAAACAAGCTGCTGACGCGAGCCGGGACGCAATGCAACCGTGGCCGCGATCACGTCCGCAGACCCTCGCCTAGATCGCGCAACAAGCCCGTTCCCGGATCGAACAATTCGGGAAGAAAACCGGTGTCGCTGGGCTGCCGATTATCGCTGAGCGCAAGCGAGGTGCCGCTCCCCATCGCAAAGCCAAGCCAGCCGGCCAATGCGACGGCCGCCGCGAGGCTTCCCCATTGTGCAAGACTTTGGAGAAGGCGGCCTTGCCGAGGAGCGAGCGGGATTACCTTCCCAGCAACGGAGCCTGTGCCCGGCGATATCGCACTGGCTCGCGCGATGATCCGCTCGAGACCGGCGGACGTCCGCTCGGCGGCAACAAGCGCGTGCGCGGCGCGCACGTCTGCCGCGGCCTCCGGATCTGCGGCGAGCAAGGCGGCAACGCGCTCCCGCTCCTCGATATCGAGGAGCCCATCAGCATAGGCTGCAAGGTCGAGAAATCGCGCCGCCTCGTCCTCCTCGGCGTCCATCGTAAGGCATCGCTGCCACAAACGGCGGTCCTCCGCCGGGCCTGGTGCTTGCTCTGGTCCTTCGCTTTGCATCATGGCAACGTCTTCCTACCCTGTTTATGCGGCGGGCAGCGGGAGCATCCCCGCAACCAACGCGTTCATTCGACTTCGGCCCGGAAATGGGCGCGCAGCTTGATCATCGCCTTGTGGTGAGCACTGCGGACGGTCTGCGGGTCGATCCCAAGGACGGAGGCAACCTCGGAAACGTCCATGTCACGATCGTACAGCATGGTTAAGATTTCCCGCTGGCGCGGCGACAACAAGGCTTCCGGCAGTTTGAGCTTGCGTACCGGCTCGATCGGGTCGACCGCGAGGCGTCCCTCCGGCACTGTCTCGATCGGCACCGATACCGGCCGGTGACGGCGCATCGCGTCCCGCGCGGTGCTGCGGGCGACGATCGTGATCCAAGTTGAGAGACCGGCGCGGGAGGCGTCGTAGCTGCGCAACAGCCGGAAATCGTCCTTGCAGAGTCGCAGAAAGACGTCCTGCGTCAGATCTTCCACCTCAGCCGCCTCGCGCGCGACGCCGCGCACCGCAGCAACGACGAGGCCGGCGTAACGCCGCACAAACGCGTCCCAGGCCCCCCTGTCGCCGCGCAGCAGCCTATCGAGATCACCATCTTGCGCCAATCAGGACGCCCCGCCGCCACTCGGCCCAACCGCGCGGTCAGGCGAGCTTGGCAAAGAAGTCGTTCCCCTTGTCGTCGATCACGATGAAGGCAGGGAAATCGGCCACTTCTATACGCCAGATCGCCTCCATCCCGAGTTCCGGATATTCCACGACCTCGACTTTGCGAATGCAATCCTGCGACAGGCGAGCCGCCGAGCCGCCGATCGAGCCAAGATAAAAGCCGCCATGCTTATGGCACGCAGCGCGGACCTCGGCGCCGCGATTGCCTTTCGCGAGAGTAACGAAGCTCCCGCCGGCCGCCATGAACGCATCGACGTAGCTGTCCATGCGTCCGGCGGTGGTGGGTCCGAACGAGCCCGAGGCGTATCCTTCCGGGGTCTTGGCCGGCCCCGCGTAATAGATCGGGTGATCCTTGACGTAATCGGGCAATCCTTCGCCCCGGTCGAGCCGCTCCTGCAGCTTGGCATGCGCGATGTCGCGCGCGACGATCAACGGACCGGTCAGGCTCAAGCGCGTCTTGATCGGGTATTGCGAGAGCGTGGCGCGGATCTCGTCCATCGGGCGGCCGATATCGATCGGGATTACTTCGCCTTCCAGCCCGGCGTCTTCGATATCGGGCAAAAAACGCGCCGGGTTGGTTTCGAGCTCTTCGAGAAACACCCCGTCCGCGGAGATCTTGCCGAGGATCTGGCGGTCCGCCGAGCACGAGACGCCGATCCCGATCGGCAGGCTCGCGCCATGGCGCGGCAGCCGGATCACCCGCACATCGTGGCAGAAATACTTGCCGCCAAACTGCGCGCCGATGCCAAATCCGCGGGTCAGCTCCAGCACTTCTTCTTCGAAGCCACGGTCGCGATAGGCCTGCCCGTAGCGGTTTCCTTGCGTCGGCAGCGCGTCGAGAAAGCGGCAGCTGGCGAGCTTGACCGTCTTCAAATTCATCTCGGCCGAGGTGCCGCCGATCACGATCGCAAGATGATAGGGCGGGCATGCCGCCGTGCCGAGAGTGCGGAGTTTTTCGTCGAGGAATTTGACCAAGGATTTCGGGTTCAACACCGCCTTTGTCTGTTGGTAGAGGAAGCTTTTGTTGGCGGAACCGCCGCCCTTGGCGATGAACAAGAATTTATACTGGTCGCCGGGCTCCGCGTAGAGGTCGATCTGCGCGGGAAGGTTGTCGCCGGTATTAACCTCCTCGTACATCGACAAAGGCGCTACCTGGCTGTAGCGCAGATTGGTTTCGGTGTAGGTGCGGCAGATGCCGGCCGATAGCGCGGCCGCGTCGTCGCCCCCGGTCCACACCTGCTGCCCCTTTTTGCCCATCACGATTGCGGTGCCGGTGTCCTGACACATCGGCAGAACTTTGCCGGCCGCGATGTTGGCGTTCTTCAACAGATCGAAGGCGACGAATTTGTCGTTGGCCGACGCTTCCGGGTCATCGAGGATCGCGCGCAGCTGCGCCAAGTGGGCCGGGCGCAGCAGGTGCTGACAATCGACAAAGGCGTCGCGGGCGAGGAGGGTCAATGCGGTGGGGTCTACCTTGACGACGGGTTGCCCCTCGAACATGCCGGTCGACACGTAATTGCCGGTCAGCTTGCGGTATGGCGCATCATCGGGCCCGAGTGGGAAGAGTTCGTGATAGGCGACATCGCTCATGCGTCGCTCCGCTACAATTTTGCGCAGAATCGTCCTTTCCGCGCCCGCGTCAAGCGAGCCGCGCCGCCGGTAGTATCTCAGTTTGAATTGCAGCAGCTAACCGAATCACGCCCCGACGATGGGAGCGCCCACCGAAGGCGAAGTCTCCCCCCAAGATTAGTGAGCGGTGCTGGGTTGATGGCGAGCAAATCCATCAATCATAGGCCCGAGCGGTGAAACAGGTCCGATATCTCCATTGTTTGTGTTCGGTATACTGTACAAAATGAAGCGCCGCACCAATGATCCAAGGAAAAAATTGTTATAAGTCAGCGCGAATATAAACGAAACTAATAGACCAACATAATCTGCCTGTAGGTGTTGGGGTATTTTTTTGAAAATCTCTAAAGAAGCTGATTGCCGACCCCGGATTTTTCCTTTGGCAAGATCAATCACAAACGACCAAAGGAATCGTCGGCTTGGCATCTCATGGAGCAGCACGCGAAGGAGCTTTAGGGCCTCGATGGGAGTTTCTGGATCGGAAGCAAGTCGATCTGCATACCGATAGAAGGCATCCCGGCATTCCTCTTGCCGACGAAGCTGACCAGCCCTGACCTTAGCCGCGATACCCAGCAGCTCGACCAAGCACACCGCGGCGATCAAGGCGGCAAGCAATCCGAGCATGGCCACTTCTTACCGATCCTCATATGGCAGCTCAGGCTGCCGTGGCCCCCGCCTTTGAATTTGATCCTCCAATTTCCTCAGCGCAAGCTCGTGGGCTCGTCGATTTTTCCTATCCTGAACTATCCCATCTTTGATGTGAGGGATAGCCCTGACGATCACCCAAGCTAACACTCCAAGCGCGATGCCGGGGAGCCCAAATTCCCTCAAAAACGGCAGGATATCCGCCACGGTCAGTGTGCTTCCTGGCTTCTTCAGGTCTCGCTAACGAGCCAGGCGTCCGTCCGCAAGTCTTCCGGCTCCTCACCCAGCCGCCATCGCTGGCGTCGTCCGCAGCGTGTTATGGATGCGAAGTAGCTAGCGCTTGCGGAACTTGTCGAGGGTCACGATTTCGGCGGCCGGCCGCGCCGGTTCTGCCGGCTCGGGCGGCGGGATCTGCGCGGGGACGGCAGCTAACTCGGCCGCGGGCGCAGCGGGGACCTCGAATTGGAGCCCGAAATTGACCGAGGGATCGGCAAAGGTCGTCACTGCGGCGAACGGGATCCTCAGCCGCTCCGACCGGCTCTGAAAACTGAGATTGACCAAAAACGCATCGTCGCCGACTTCGAGCGCCCGGAACTGATGCTGCAGCACGATCGTCATCTCGTCCGGAAATTTGCCGAGCAGATAGGACGGGATCGCGACCCCGGGGGCATGAGTGCGAAAAGTGACATAGAAGTGATGGTCGCCGGGCAATCCCTCGCGGGCCGTCCGCGCCAAAGCTTCGCGCATGACGCCGCGCAACGCGTGCTCGACCATCTTGGGGTAATCGAAGAGGTCCTGGGCCATTTCCGGCGGCTCATTATGCGCAAGGGACACGTCGAAAGGTCGAGTGAGGGGCTTCTGTTGCCCGGTGCCCCTCGGACCGCGATTTGCTCTAGGCTTTTACCCCGCTAGGGGTTAGGCCGCGAGCGCCTCTTGTGCGAAGTTGTCGTTCGCAGCTAGATTATGACCCGATAACGGTGGTATCATGCCGAGCGACGGATCTTGCCTTTACCACGCGCGTCGAGCCTAGTTCGCCCCCATAGATCGCCGGCCGTACGGCCGGCGAGAAATTGGTGGAGGCGCCGGGTACTGCCCCCGGGTCCGCAACGCTTATTTCACAAGCCGTGTATCGCCATAGTCGGTTGCCCGACGTGTCAGATATAGGCTTCCCGGTGCCCTGACGCAATCGGTACTAGCGCCGGCGGCGCCTGGCGAGGCGATCTACCGTTTCCCAAGCGCAAGATCCTGGCCAGGGTGCCTGACGACGAACAGGCCAAGCCTGCCCCGGACCACGATCCGGGGAGCGCCGGCGGCAACACCATCCGCGCCTACAATGTTGACGTGGTGAGGCTGACCGTCCCTGCTTGAAGAGGCTAACCTCTCTGCCCTGCGCATGGTCGCATCTCACCAGCTGCGCGTGGCGACTACGGCACCGAAGGCAATTACAACGGCTATTGCAATCCTGAGATCGAGGCCCTTTACGGCTGGACCTGTTGCAGCCGTGGTTTAACTTCATCGAAGTCGATCATACCGTTCCAATAATCAACGATCACGTCCCGGTTAAGGTCAATCCAACGACTGACGAGCGCCACATCAGTGGCCGGCAAGCTGCCCGGCACAATTTCATGTGGCTGCGGTCGCACGGCTATCGACGGAGCGGTGCGCCAGGAGCCGCGACCGCCACGAAGGGTACTGACTTTCACCCGCACATCGTGCGGATAACCGTCGTTTTCGGTAATCCACACCGCCATCGGCAGGCCGGTCAGGCGCGGCGGCAACTTCAATTTCGCCCAATCCTCCGCGACGGCTTCGGTTGTGGTCGTGTCGTTAAGATCGTTCGTCATATCCGCGCAGTGGCAGCCCCGACCGCTTTGACTTACTGGGCATGGCCGAGGGCGTCAAGAAGAGTGATTTTAGGCCGGCCGCGTTCACGCACGCTGCGATGGTAGAATACGACGACCCGCGTCGAGCGGCATGTTGCTGACCCACGCCCTTGCATCACGTCCAGTTGCATTCTGCGCCCAGCACGTTGTGGCGTTCGGCGGTTCGGCAGAGGTCCTCGAGCTGGTCCAGGCCAAACGGCCCATGCTCACCATCGATGAAGACGAAATCGAAGTCGAGCCTCCCTAGAATGTCGATCACCCATGGGGATGGGAAGGAAAGGTTGTAGCCGTAAGCCTTGCGTCCGGCGCGCATAGCGGCTTTGACTCGATTGGACTGCTTCATCGTATGTCCTCATCTGTACGGCGACTGCGATCTGATTGTCCCATCCTGTCGGTGTTTGGCCCGTTGGTAGCGGCCGAACTCTGCACCGCGAGAAGCGAGTCCTCCAAGAGGACAGCAAAGCGCCGAATGGGCAACGTCCCTACGGCTGAGACTGACCGCGATGAACCCCGTCCGCAGCTGGCTGTCATCGACGCGTGGTGTGAACTACGTACGAGGGATCCTATCTTGTTTCTCGAGGGGTTTAGAAATTCAACGGTGCGTGGCAGGACGAGTTCGCTGCGAAACATCACTTCCGCGTGCCCCAAGACCTGGAGCTGCGAAGAAAGTGGCATTTGACATCTTCGCGGCGGCAGTTTCCGCTGCTGCGCAATTTGGATCAGATTGCGGGCTTCGACATCATTCGCAAGCAATCTAGCTTGAAGCGCCGGGGGCAAGGCTACTCCCCAAAGCGCTGGGATTAGAGGCTGCCCTCGCGAAGGCGGGAGACGGCATGCTGCCGAGCGCCTTTTTGCGCCGCAACATCGTCTTAAGCTTCCAGGAGGACGCCATCGGCATTCGCCCACCCCCATCCTTCCCTCCCCCGCTTGCGGATCGCTTGCGGGGGAGGGTCAGGGTGGGGGCGTCGACAACATGATGTGGGGCTCCGACTATCCGCACCCCTGGCCGGGGTGCCGGACGACGAACAGGCCAAGCCTGCCCCGGACCCGCCTGTCGCGACCACCTTGCGCACTGGACCCGAAAATTGCCACATTCTCGTGATAGCTGATCCTTAGTGTACGTCTGAATTGTTAAAGATCGATGGTCATATTGGTGAGTTATGCTTGCTCCTTGCTCAAGCCAAATCCACTGTTGTTGTTCGCTACTCCTGTTGTGTTTGCTGGCTGTTCCTGGCTGTTATTTCAGCGATTGAGTCCCAGAGAAAGCGAGGATTTCCGCTACGGACGCCGCCACACCGGCTGTTCTTTCTGCATTCAACAGCGATAACAGCCAGCAGCATTGGCGCGGAGTGCTAAGCGGTGAGAGCCTCGTCGAGGTCGCGGATCAGGTCTTCGGTGCTTTCCAGGCCGATCGAGAGGCGGATCACGTCGGGGCCGGCGCCGGCGGCTTGGCGCTGCTCGTCGGTGAGTTGGCGGTGGGTTGTCGAGGCGGGGTGCAGGATCAGGCTGCGGGTGTCGCCGATATTGGCGAGGTGCGAGAACAGCTGGACCTTTTCGACGAGCTCGATGCCGGCCTCGTAGCCGCGCTTGACGCCAAAGGTGAAGACCGCACCGGCGCCTTTCGGCAGGTATTTCCGGGCGAGGTCGTGGAACGGACTCTCTTTCAGCCCGGCGTAGGAAACCCAGGCGACGCGCGGGTCAGCCGACAGGAACTCGGCGACCCGGAGCGCATTCGCGACATGGCGCTCCATGCGCAGATGCAAGGTTTCGATGCCGGTGATCGTCAAAAACGCGTTCATCGGCGACAAGGTCGGGCCAAAATCCCGCAAGGCCACAGCGCGAGCCTTGGTCGTGAACGCGAAGTCACCGAAGTTCTCGTAGAATTTGAGCCCGTGATAGGCAGGCTCGGGCTCCGTCAAGGACGGAAAACGGTCGCCCTGCGCCCAGTCGAAGCGGCCGGATTCGACGACGATGCCGCCAAGCGCATGGCCATGGCCGCTCAAGAACTTGGTCGTCGAATGGCAGACGATGTCGGCGCCCCAGGCGAAGGGTTCGCAGAGATAGGGGGTCGCCAGGGTGTTGTCGACGATCAGCGGGATGCCCGCCTCATGGGCGATCGCCGCCACGCGTTCGAGATCGACGACGATGCCGCCGGGATTGGCCAGGTTCTCAAGAAAGATCGCCTTGGTGCGCGAGGTCAGCGCCTTGCGGAAATTCTCCGGGTCGGTCGGGTCGACAAAATGGCATTGCCAGCCGAGCTTTTTGAATGACAGCCCGAACTGCGTCAGGGAGCCGCCGTAGAGGTTGCGCGAGGCGATGAACTCGTCTCCCGCCTCCATTAAGGTGAAGAAGATCAGGAACTGAGCGGCGTGCCCGGAGGCGGCGGCAACGGCGGCGCGGCCGCCTTCGAGGCTCGCGACCCGTTCTTCCAAAACCGCGACGGTGGGATTGTTCAGACGCGAATAGATGTAGCCGAAATTGTGCAGGTTGAAGAGCGAGGCGGCGTGGTCGACATCGTCGAAGACATAAGAGGTGGTCTGGTAAATCGGCGTCGAGCGGGCGCCGGTCACCGGATCCGGCGCCGCGCCGGCATGAACGGCGCGGGTCTCGAACCCGTAGGTCATGTTGTGCGAAGGCGCGGGCCGCTCCTTGCCGCGTCGGGCGATCGGCGGCTCTGGCGGCCGGTTGCGGATGATGCCGCTGTTGACGCCGCTCCACGACAATTCGCCGCCCAACCGGCCGAACTCGATCTTCGGGCAGCGGTTCATGACGACCTCGATCCCGGCCCTCTCCGCCGTCGTCGCCGCCGCGTCGTGACGGATCCCGAGCTGCATCCAGACGACCTTGGCGCCGATCGCGATCGCGTCCTCGACGATCGCCGGCGCGTCACGCGCAGGACGGAAGACGTCGACCATGTCGACCGGCTCGGGAATGTCGCGTAACGATGCGTAAGCCTGTTCGCCGAGCAGCATCTGTCCGGCGATGCCGGGGTTCACCGGGATGACCCGGTAGCCTTTCCCTTGCAGGTATTTCATCACGAAGTAGCTCGGCCGGTTCCAGTTCGCCGAGGCGCCGACCATCGCGATCGTCTTGACGCGCTGCAGGATCGAGTGGAGCTGCGCATCGGAATAGGGGATCGATTTCAGGGTGCTCATGGCTGTCTCGTCGATGGATGACAGGTGGGGTGAGCGGTCGTCAACGGGGCGCAGTTGCCCACTTCATGGTTGCCGAGGGCGGGTTGATCAGCTCCGGCCGGTATTCGAAATGCATGGTATCGTAATGGGACCACTTGCCCCCCCAGATGAAGCCGTGGCGCTCGAAGATGTCGATGATCTCGGTCGGGAGGGTGTCGGCCGATCCGGCACGGGGCCACAGCCAATACGCGGCATGGGCCGCATTGATGTCGATCGCCGCGCCCCAGGAGTGCATGCTCGGCTCCCCGGTATCGGCTACGGTGCGGCAGTTGTAGGTACCTGCCGGCGGGTAGACATAACCCTTCACCGGCGCGGGCAGCGCATCCAATTCTGCCGAGACCTCGGCCAGGCGCGCGGCGACGCCGTTGACCGACGTCGCCCGGACCGTATGGCCCCAGCTATGCGGAAGCCAAGCCACCGGCACAAGCAGCGGGGTCACTTCGCCCCGCCAGCAATCCCCATACATCTTGTCAAAGAAGGCGCGGTTCCGGATGCGGCCGGGATCGCCTTGGGGAACCAGCGCGGCGGCGCTGACGCCCGCCGGATAGGGCAGGCGTATCTGGTCGAGGATCGAACCGTGCCGCAGCATCTCCTCGAAGCTCTTGTTGGGCTGCCCGTCCGACAGCGGCATTCGCGTGCCGTCCCGCCAGATGAGATAGCTCGAGTCGTAACCGGCCAGCTGCTGGGGATAAGCGCGAATGAGGGCGTCGAGGCTGGCCTCATCCGCCGCTGCTCCGGTAAAGCTGGAAAACAAAAGAGCCAGGCCGGCTATGCCCCTCACCCTAAGCCTCTCCCCGCACGCGGGGCGAGGGAACCCCAACCTATTTCTCCCTCGCCCCGCGATGCGGGGAGAGGGTCGGGGTGAGGGGCAGATCGTCAGCCAGGCAGTTTCCAGCCGAGCCAATCGCACACCGCGCGGCCCATGACGAGCTCGAGGTCCTGCCCCTTGAGCCACGGCATCTCCTCGGTGAACATCGTCACGCATTCCTTCCACGAGCACGGCATGCGGGTGATGTCGGTGCCCCAGAAGGTGCGCTCGGGCCCAAACGCCTCGACGATCTGCTGCGTGTATTTGTGGATGTTGCGATAGGGATAGGGCTGGCTCGAATTGCCCGGCGCGCCGGTCGCCTTGACCGCGACATTGGGATATTTGGCGAGCGCAAGCAAAGCCGGCTGATTACCGTGCGCGGCGTCGTCCTTGCCGTCGCGGACCCGCGCGTAGTGGTCGATGATCAGCTTCAGCCCCGCATGGCGCTCGGCAATCCGCCCTACCTGCGGCAGATAGTTCGACGCCATCAGCGCGATCGGGATCCCGGCCTTCTCGGCCGCCGGCCACAACCAGTCCATCGTCCCGTCGGTCATCCAAGTGGCCTGATGCGGCTGGGTGAACGCGTAACGCAGCCCGAGCATCCCCGGGCGTTGCTTCCAGGTGTCGATGAGCGAGCGGTTTTCCGGCTTGTCGACCGGGAAATTGCCAAGAATCCCGAAGCGGTTCGGATATTTGGCCGCAGCTTCCTCAGAAATCTTGCCCGAGTTCGGGTCCCACCCCGGCGGATGCAACAGGCAGGCATTGACGCCGGCCGCATCCATGTCGCGGACGCATTCTTCCGCAGAGTAGGACGTGACCTGACGGTGAGCCTGATTCGTGGGCGGCCCGGCCGCCCAGATGTGGACTTGTGCGTCGACGATCAGCATGGCGTTCTCCTCCACTGGGTCCTTAACAAGCGCTCATCGCTGCATGCCCTCGGCACCGGCCGGCACGTCATAGAAGGCGAGGGTCATCGAAACGCTGGTGTAGAACCCCATCAAGCAGATCACATCGGTGATGCCCTCGTGGCCGAGCGCCTCAACCGCGCGGTCGAACAGCCCCTTCGACACCCAGCGCGAATTCGCCAGGCACGTCGCCATCTCGTAGATGACCTGTTCGCGCTTGTCGTCGAACGAGGTCGGCAGGCCCGAGAGCAGCGCCTCGACCTTGTCGGCCGGCAGCCCGGCCGCCTTGCCGGCGCGCTCGTGCGCATTGGTCGGGTAAGCCGAATGCCACTTGCTGTTGATGATGACGACGGCGATCTCGCGCTCGCGCTCGCTCAGCGAATAGCCGGTGCGGAAATAGGCGCCGAGCGGCCCCATCACCTTTACCAGCTTGGGGTTGCTGACATAGATCTTGTTCGGGCCCGGGAGCCGCCCGCGCGTCTCGATCAGAGAGCGGTAGCCCTCCTGCTGCTCCGGGGTCATCTGGTCATAGGGGATCTCGGCATAGCGGCCGAAGGTCGGTGTCTCGGGCATAGGCAGGTCCTCCTAGGTGCCGGCGTCAAATGGCCGGGTCAGACCCGGCCATTTCGATCGTCGGAATAGTGGAGACGATGTGCGCGGCTACTTCTGGTCGGGCTGCAGCATCAGCCGCTCGACCCGGCCGCCCTCGATCAGGTGCGTTTGCAGGATCTCGTCGACGTCGTCGGTGCTGTCGTAATGGTACCAGACGCCCTCGGGATAGATCACCATGTTGGGGCCGAGCTCGCACCGGTCGAGACATCCCGAGGCATTCACTCGGATATTCTCGATGCCGAGAGATCTTGCTTTCTCGCGCATATAGGCACGCAGCTTCTCGCTGCCGCCGGCGCTGCAGCAGCCCCGCGGATGTCCCTCGGGGCGCACATTCGTGCAGCAGAATATGTGGCGATCATAAAAGAGCGGCGGATCCGCCGGCGCACTTGGCATTCGGGCTCTCCATGTTGGTGTAGTGGCGGAGCGAATGTCGCGAGCCGCCGTTCGGACGTAAGGTGGTAAGCCTACCGCCTCCGGCCACCGGCGGCAACGCTGCTATGACATCACCGGGAGTTATCATGGACCGCAACCGCCTGGGCGAGGAAACGAGCCCCTATCTGCTCCAGCACAAGGACAACCCGGTTTATTGGCAACCGTGGAGTCGGGAGACGCTTGCCGCCGCCAAGGCAGAGAACAAGCCGATCC
Organism: uncultured Alphaproteobacteria bacterium; assembly: GCA_963732095.1. Classification (GTDB taxonomy): domain Bacteria; phylum Pseudomonadota; class Alphaproteobacteria; order ATCC43930; family CGMCC-115725; genus AP-15. The sequence continues at coordinate 140,548 of CAVSZA010000036.1, read as the reverse complement.
TGCTGTCGATCGGCTATGCCGCCTGCCATTGGTGCCATGTGATGGCCCATGAGAGCTTCGAAAATCCGCAGATCGCTGCGCGGATGAACGAGCAGTTCGTCAACATCAAAGTCGATCGCGAGGAACGGCCGGACCTCGATGCGATCTACCAGCACGCGCTGGCATTGATGGGCGAGCAGGGCGGCTGGCCGTTGACGATGTTCCTGACTCCCGACGGAGAACCGTTCTGGGGCGGCACCTACTTCCCACCGGAGCAGCGCTGGGGGCGGCCCGGCTTCCCGCAGGTGTTGGAGGCGATGAGCAACGCCTATGCGGAAAAGCGCGATGACGTCGCGAAGAACGTCGTCGCGCTGCGCGAGGCATTGCAAAGGCTCGGGCGTCCGGAGCGGGGCGGCGCCATCGGCCGGGAACTCCTCGATGGGATCGCCGAACGCCTGCTGCGCGAGACCGACCAGCTGCACGGTGGGATCGGGTCTGCCCCGAAATTTCCGCAGACCGGGGTCCTCGAACTCTTATGGCGGGCCTGGAAGCGCACCCGCCAGCCGCCCTATCGCGATGCGGTCGTGAAAGCCCTCGACGCAATGTGCCAGGGCGGCATCTACGATCATCTTGGCGGCGGGTTCGCCCGCTACTCGACCGATGCGCGCTGGCTCGTCCCGCATTTCGAGAAGATGCTCTACGACAATGCCGAGCTCGTCGATCTGCTGACCTTGGTTTGGCAGGAAACCAAGAGCCCGCTTTATCGCGAGCGGGTCGAGGAGACGCTAGGTTGGGTCAACCGCGAGATGGTAACCCCGGAAGGCGGGTTCGCGAGCAGCCTCGATGCCGACAGCGAGCATGAAGAAGGCAAATATTATGTTTGGTCCGAGGCAGAAATCGACCGCGTGCTCGGCGAACGCGCCAGCTTGTTCAAACGCTTCTACGACGTGACGCCGGAAGGGAATTGGGAAGAGAAAAACATTCTCAACCGGTCGAAGATGCCCCAACGTGCCAATGACCAGACCGAGCGGGAGCTCGCCGCCTGCCGGGCGCTCTTGCTGCAGGCGCGCGAGCACCGGGTGCGGCCGGGGTGGGATGATAAGGTGCTTGCCGACTGGAACGGCCTGATGATTGCGGCAATGGCCAATGCGGGGGTCGTTTTCGAGCAGCCCAAGTGGATCGACACAGCTCGCCGTGCCTTCGGTTTCATCCGCGGCGAGATGACCGGCGCCGATGACCGTCTGCTGCACGGCTGGCGAGCCGGCCGCGCCCGGCATCCCGCCAATGTCGACGATTACGCCAATCTCTGCCGCGCCGCGCTTACGCTGCACGAAGCGACCGGCGACGAAGGGTTCTTGTCGCAAGCACGCGATTGGATTGCCGCCCTCGATCGGCATTATTGGGACGAGACGGGGGGCGGCTATTTCTTTGCCGCCAAGGACACCGAGGGACTGATTGCGCGCGCCAAAACCGCCGCTGATTCTGCCGTGCCCGCCGGCAACGGCACGCTGGTCGGGGTGCTGACCCGGCTCGCGATCCTGACCGGCGAAGAAGCCTACCGCCGACGCGCCGAGGCGATCGTCGAGACCTTCTCCGGCGAAGTCGCGCGCAACTTCTTCCCGCTCGCGACATTGATCAACAATGTCGAACTGCTCGAGAAACCCTTGCAGATCGTAATCGTTGGAGAACGTAAGGACCCCGTATTTCAGTCGCTCGTTCGTGCGGCTTACAACGTCTCTCTGCCCCATCGGGTCGTGCTTACCCTCCCGCTGGGGGCATCGCTTCCCGCCGACCATCCGGCATACGGCAAGGGTCTCGTCGATGAAAAACCCGCCGCCTATGTCTGCGAGGGTGCGGTCTGCTCCCTGCCCGTCACCGATCCCGAGAGTTTGCTCGAAACTCTCGCCCGAGTGCGCTAGCGTCGCCTCCGTTCCAAAAATTTAAGGGAAAAGCCATGGCGCACGCGATTCGTTTCGAGAAACCAGGCGGCCCGGATGTCCTGTCGTGGCAGACGGTCGAGGTCGGCAAGCCCGGCCAGGGCCAAGTTCGTCTTCGTCACAAGGCGGTCGGCCTCAACTACATCGACACCTATCAGCGTAGCGGCCTCTATCAGATGCCGATGCCGAGCGGGCTCGGCTCCGAAGGAGCGGGTGTCGTCGAGGAAGTTGGACCCGGAGTGAGCGGCTTGAAGCCGGGCGACCGCGTTGCCTATTCCGGCGGGCCGATCGGCGCCTACGCCGACGAGCGGGTTATGCCGGCGGACCGCCTCGTCCCGGTGCCTGACGGCATCACCGACCAGCAAGCCGCCGCGATGATGCTGAAGGGCATGACCGCCTGGTATCTCGTCCGCCGCACCCATCCGGTGAAGCGCGGCGAGACGATCCTGATCCACGCCGCAGCGGGTGGGGTCGGCCTCATCGTCTGCCAGTGGGCAAAGCATCTCGGCGCGACCGTCATCGGCACGGTCGGCGATGAGGAAAAGGCGGCGCTCGCCAAACAGAACGGCTGCGACTATCCGATCCTCTATAAACACGAGGATTTCGTCGTCAAGGTCAGCGAGTTGACCCAGGGCAAGAAGTTGCCCGTCGTTTACGACTCGGTCGGAAAAGATACCTTCTACAAGTCTCTCGACTGCCTGGCGCCGCTCGGGCTCATGGTGTCGTTCGGCCAATCTTCGGGGGCGGTCGGACCCGTCGACATCGGCATTCTCGCGGGCAAGGGCTCACTCTTCCTGACCCGACCGACTTTGAATACTTACACGGCAAGCCGAGAAGATCTTCTGACGGCTGCTCGGGAGCTGTTCGAGGTCGTCCAGAGCGGAGCCGTCAAGATCGCGATCAACCAGACATATCCGCTACGCGACGCCGCCCGGGCTCACCGTGATCTCGAAGGCCGGAAAACTACGGGATCAACAGTGCTTACGGTTTAGGTCGGCGCTCATCCTCACCCGCTCCTTTGTGCAGTGAAGCGGGTGAGGATCGCCTAACTCAAGTATTCATCGCATCAAAGAACTCGGCGTTGCTCTTCGATTCCTTGAGCTTGTTGATCAGGAATTCCAAACCGTCGACGGTGCCCATCGGGGTCAAGACGCGGCGCAACACCCACATCTTCGACAGGACGCCGCGATCGACCAGCAATTCCTCCTTGCGGGTCCCCGATTTGGTGATGTCGATCGATGGGAAGGTGCGCTTGTCGGCGACCTTGCGGTCGAGAATGATTTCCGAATTGCCGGTACCTTTGAACTCTTCGAAGATCACCTCGTCCATACGCGAGCCGGTGTCGATCAGCGCGGTTGCGATGATCGTCAACGAGCCGCCTTCCTCGATGTTTCGGGCTGCGCCGAAAAACCGTTTCGGGCGCTGCAGCGCGTTGGCGTCGACGCCGCCCGTCAGCACTTTTCCGGAAGAGGGGACGACGGTGTTGTAGGCGCGCGCGAGGCGGGTGATCGAATCGAGCAGGATCACGACGTCCCGCTTGTGCTCGACGAGGCGCTTCGCCTTCTCAATCACCATCTCGGCGATCTGGACGTGGCGTTGGGCGGGCTCGTCGAAGGTCGAGCTGATGACTTCGCCCCGCACTGAGCGGGCCATGTCGGTCACCTCCTCGGGCCGCTCGTCGATCAGCAGCACGATCAGGTAAACCTCGGGGTGGTTGGCCATGATCGCGTGCGCGATGTTCTGCAGCATGACTGTCTTGCCGGCACGCGGCGGCGAAACGATCAATGCGCGCTGGCCCTTGCCAAGCGGCGTGATCAGGTCGATGACGCGTGTCGTCAGGTCTTTGCGCGTCGGGTCGTCGAATTCCAGTCCGAGCTTCTCTTCTGGGTAGAGCGGCGTCAGATTATCGAAGTTGATGCGCTGCCGCAGGCGATCGGGTTCGTCAAAGTTGATCGCGTTCACCTTGAGCAGCGCGAAATAGCGCTCCCCATCGCGCGGTGAACGGATCTGGCCTTCGACCGTATCGCCGGTGCGCAGACCAAACCGTCGGACCTGGCTCGGGCTGACATAAATATCGTCCGGCCCAGGCAGGTAATTGGCTTCGGGAGACCGCAGGAATCCGAAGCCGTCCGACAATACTTCAAGCACGCCGTCACCGGATATCGGCACGTCGTTTTCCGCCAGCTGCTTGAGAATCGCGAACAGCATGTCCTGCTTGCGCAGCGAGGACGCATTCTCGATTTCCAGCTCTTCGGCAAAGGCGAGGAGCTCTGCCGGGGTTTTACGCTTTAATTCCTGTAAATTCATGGGTTTCGTGTCGAGATGAGGACCAGGGCGCCTGCCGGGGCGGACTCCCGCTGAGAGAACACTTCGAGCAGGGTCTTAGGTTCAGGCGAGGAAGGGCAGGGACTAGCAGAAAGAACCGATTACTGGTTCGGCAATCCCTTTATCCCGCTTGAGATAAGCCGGTCAAATGCGATTACAAGATCTCTGCTCATCAGAGAACGCAGCGAAACCCGGGCTAGAAAGGCTTAACCACGACGAGCACAACGATCGCGATCAGCGCCAAGGTGGGCAGCTCGTTGACCAAGCGGAAAAACCGTGTCGAGTGGCGATTTTGGTCCAGCGAAAACTTGCCGCGCCAGCGGGCAAGCGCGAAATGAAACACGGTCAATGCCCCAACAAGAGCAAGTTTAGTCCAAATCCAACCCATCCGCCAGTCGACCACCCCCGGTATTCCTGCGAGCAAGAGCCCGAAGCCCCATGTGGCGAGCATTGCAGGTGTCATGATGCCGCGGAGCAGGCGGCGTTCCATGACCTTGAAGGTCTCCGAGAGGTCCGATTCGACCGGCGCCATCGAGTGATAGACATAGAGACGCGGCAAATAGAGTAGGCCGGCCATCCAGGCGACCATGCTCACGATATGGAATGACTTGATCCACGGATAAGCTTCGGAAATCCGCCCGATCAAGCGGCTAGTCCGGGCATCGCGCAATCAGCAAGATCCGAAGGGCAGCCCCCGACCCGGTCTTCGGTGCGAGCACGGCGGACGAGGGTGGCGAGCGATCGGATGAAACCCGGCTCGGTCCCGACTGTCGGAACCCGATGATACGCCGGCACGCCCGAGGCCGCAGCCAGATCGCGGTAATCGAGGTCCAGCTCGACCAGGGTTTCGGAATGCTCGGAAACAAAGGAGATCGGCGCCACGATGAGGGGAACCCCATCCTCACCGGCGCGACGAATCTCGTCGTCGGTTGCCGGACCGATCCATTCCAGCGGCCCGACACGGCTCTGGTAGCATACCGTCCAATCGAGGCCGGGCTGGTTCAATGCCGCGATCACGGCCGCGGCGGTTGTCTCCACCTGGTTCGGATAAGGGTCACCGGCCTGGACGATCCTTTTCGGCAAGCCGTGGGCGGTGAGCAGCAGACGAGGCGGTTTTTCGTAACCGGCAGCCGCATCAAGCACCGGTCGGATCAGACCGGTTATTGCTTCGACAAAACCCGGATCCACGGGATAGCAGCACACAACCCGCGTCGGGCATTCAATTCCTCGCCGTGTTGCCGAGATGCGCCACGCGGCGAGCGACGAACCCGTCGTTGTCGTCGAGAATTGCGGATAGAGCGGCAGGCAAACGACCTCGTCCGCCGCCCAATCGGCGACGTCTCGCGCAGCTTGCTCGCTGGTCGGGGCCCAGTAGCGCATTGCGACAAAACACCGGTGCTGCGGTCCCAAAACTGTTTCGAGGGCTCGTGCCTGCGCCTCGGTGTTGGCGAGCAGCGGCGACCCGCCGCCGAGCTTACGATAGATCTCCTGCGCTACCCAGCTTCGGCGCCACGCGATGATGCGCGCCAGCGGCAGCCGAACGAGCGCAGGCAGCCGAAGGATGGCGGGGTCGCTGAACAGGTTGAATAGAAAGGGCCGCACCGCTTCTAACCGGTCCGGACCCCCAAGGTTCATCAGCACGACCGCGGTACGCGCCACGTCAGTCGACCAACGGTTCTGCAAGAAGGCGGGCGAGAGCCTGCACGTTTTCCGGCGGTGTTTCCGGCAGCACACCGTGACCGAGATTGAAGATGTGGGGTCCCCGGCCGAGTTTCTGGCGCAATCCCCGCACCGCCTCTTCGAGAGCCGCACCACCAGCAATCAGCAGGACAGGATCGAGATTGCCCTGAACCGTCCCGTGCGGCTGCAGGGTTCGATGCGCATAGCCCAGGGGCACCGCCGTATCGATGCCGATCCCGTCCACGCCGGTCTCGCGAAGATAGCGCTCATGCAGCACGCCGGCGCCGCGCGGGAAACCGATGACTGGACAATTGGCAAAACGCCGTTTCAGCGCTGCTACGATGCGCCGGGTCGGCTCGATCACCAAGCGCACGAAAGCCGGTTCGGGCAGGATACCGGCCCAGCTGTCGAACAGCTGCACGACCTCCGCGCCAGCCTCGATTTGGCCGGTCAGGTACTCGATCGTAGCTTCGGCAAGCAAGTCGATCAGCGCGTCAAACCCTTGAGGGTCGCGATAAGCCCAGCTCTTGACCCGCCGAAAATCCCGGCTTCCTCCGCCCTCGACCATGTAGGTCGCAACCGTCCAGGGTGCACCGGCAAAACCGATCAGTGTCGTCCAACGATCCAGGCCGCCTCTGACCCGCCGAGCCGTTTCGAACACCGGATCGAGAGCCGAAGCAATGCGGCCGGGGTCGAGCCTGGAAAACCCGGCAGAGTCCTCGATGCGCTCCAGTACCGGCCCTTCTCCCTCGTGGAAGGCCAAGTTCTGTCCGAGAGCGTAGGGCAGCATCAGAATATCCGAGAACAGGATGGCACCATCCATGCCGTATCGTCGGACCGGCTGCAGCGTCAGCTCGGCGGCCAGCTCCGGGGTCAGGCACAACTCGACAAAGTCGTGTGCTCTGGCGCGAACCTCTCGGTATTCGGGCAAGTAGCGTCCAGCTTGCCGCATCAACCACCACGGTGGTGGCGAAAGCGTTTCGCCAGCCAGTGCGCGCAACAGAGGTTTTGCTGGCCCGGTCTGCATTAGTGCGCCGCCCTCCTTCCTTTACGATTGGGTATAGGTAAAAATAGTGGTGGATTGAGGATCCGTGTGGATACCGGGGATTGACTGTTGTCCTCGGAACGGTAGGGAGCGGCGAGCGCTCGAACGCGCGACCATGAGGGATGTGCATAAGATTGTGACTTACTTTGCGCCGTGGGCAGAAGCTGGGTTCTGTGGTCCGAAAGAGAGTCGGGGATGACCACGACAGCACATCTGGCCTATGCCCGTTTTCCCCAGGCTGGGAAAACTCGATCGCGCGGTGGCACAACAGATGGACGCACAGAGGCAAGCCGGGGAAAATCTGAAGATGGAGCGCCGTTCAACGGAGTTTTCCCACGTTCGCCTCATAATGACTCACACCGTGGCGGGATAATTCGGGCGAGGTTGCAGTGACTCGCTTTCATCTTCACCTCGTTTCCGATTCAACCGGAGAGACGGTGCATTCGGTGGCCCGAGCCTGCCTTGTGCAGTTCGACGATGCTCAGGCGGTCGAGCATGTCTGGAGCATGGTGCGCACTCGCAGCCAGATCGATCGGGTGGTAGCTGGAGTTGAAGCCAATCCCGGCGTTGTTCTGTTCACGATGGTAAATGACACTCTTCGTCAATTGCTGCAGGAGGGATGTCGCCGGCTGCAGGTTCCGGCCATCCCGGTTCTCGATCCGGTCATCGGCGCGTTGGCTTCCTACCTTCATCGCAAGAGCCGTGGGGTGCCGGGCAAACAGCATCTCCTCGACAGCGAGTATTTTGCTCGTATCGACGCTATTACCTTTGCCCTCAATCATGATGACGGCCAGTCGAGTTGGGGTCTCAACGATGCCGATGTCTGTCTCGTCGGCGTGTCTCGTACCTCAAAGACGCCGACTTGTCTCTATCTGGCCAACCGGGGCATCAAAGCAGCCAATGTGCCCTATGTGCCGAGAGTGCCGTTGCCGCCGGAGCTGACCACAGCCGAACATCCGTTGATCGTCGGACTGACCAACGATCCCGAGCGGCTGATCCAGCTGCGCCGTAACCGTTTGGACCTGCTGCAGCATGACGGCGCGACCGAGTATACGAATATCGAGGCAGTCCGAGCCGAGGTGCGTGAGGCACGGCGAATATTCGCTCAAATGCATTGGCCGGTGATCGATGTGACACGCCGCTCGATCGAGGAGACGGCAGCGTCGGTAATGAAATTGCTCGCCCGCCGTCACGGCATGGATGACTGAGGATTTGATCCTCGCTTCGGCCAGCACGGCACGGGCGGGGTTGCTCGCCGCCGCTGGCATCGATTTTCGGATCGAACCGGCCGAGCTTGACGAAGGTTTACTCAAACGGGCCTGCTGGGCACAGGGGCGCGATGCGGCCGAATGCGCGCTTGCTCTTGCCGAGGCGAAAGCGCGCCAGGTTGCAGCGCGCTGTGGTCGAGCTGTTGTCATCGGCGCCGACCAGCTTCTGGTCTGCGGCGAGGTATGGTTCGACAAGCCCGCGGATCTGGGGCAGGCCCGCAATCAACTTCAAGCTCTGCGCGGCCGCACACACGAGCTTGTCACGGCAGTCTGTGCGGTTCAGGACGGATCGCGAATATGGCAGGCTGTGAGAAGGCCGCGGTTGACGATGCGGCAATTCACCAATGCGTTCCTCGCTGACTACATCGCCGAGGAAGCCGGCATTCTCGGATCGGTCGGCGCTTACCGGCTCGAGGGCAGAGGCATACAACTATTTGAACATATCGAAGGAGATTATTTCGCCATCCTTGGGCTGCCACTCCTGGAGCTTCACGGTTTTCTGCGAACTGAGGGCATGATTATATCGTAGGCTGCGCGCGATCTGAAATAAAAAGGGCCCTGTTGTTTCTGCGCGTCATTCCGGGGCCCGGCCCACGGGCCGTCCCGGAATGACGATCTTCCCCTTGAAATGAGATATTGCCGATGAAAATCGCCGGGACGACCCGGCTGGCGGGCATCATCGGATGGCCCGTCGCCCATTCCCGATCGCCGTTGCTGCACGGCTTCTGGCTGGAAGAGACCGGGACCGATGGCGCCTATATCCCATTGCCGGTGAAGCCGCAGCGTATCGAGCAGGCATTGCGCGCGCTGCCGATCTTAGGCTTTCGCGGCTGCAATCTGACGATACCGCACAAACAGACGGCGCTCCATGTCGCCGATCGCGTCGAACCATTGGCTCGGCGCATCGGTGCGGTGAACACGATTATCGTCGCGTCCGACGGAACGCTCGATGCGACCAACACCGATGTGTTCGGGTTTCGCGAGAACCTCCGAGATGCGGCCCCGAATTGGCGGCCGGCGGCCGGTCCGGCGGTAATCCTCGGTGCGGGTGGGTCGACGCGAGCGGTGGTGGCAGCGTTGACCGATGCCGGGGTCACCGAGATCCGAATCGTCAACCGGACGCTCGCGCGCGCCGAGATCCTGGCGCGCGATCTCGAGACGCCGGCGACTCGGATCACGGTCCATCCCTGGAGCGAGGTGAGCAATGTCCAACGGCATGCCGGGCTGCTCGTCAATACGACGAGCCTCGGGATGACCGGTGAACCCCCGCTTGTTCTTGAACTGTCGTTGCCGCCTACCGCCCCGGTCGTCGATATCGTATACGTGCCGCTCGAAACGGATCTGTTGAGCGCCGCTCGTCGGCGGGGAAACCCCGTCGTTGATGGCCTCGGCATGTTGCTGCATCAGGGCCGACCCGGATTTGAAGCCTGGTTTGGCCCGCCGGTGCGGGTGACGCCGGAGCTGCGCGCGGCGATGGTCGCGACCCTGGCGCCGCCTTGATTGTTCTCGGCCTTACCGGCTCGATTGGCATGGGCAAGAGCACCGCGGCGGCGATGCTGCGGCGACTCGGAGTGCCGGTGTTCGATGCGGATGTGGTCGTTCACCGTTTGCTGGCGCCATCCGGGGCTGCCGTTCCGGTCGTTTCTGCCGCGTTTCCGGGCGTCGCGACGGAAGACGGCGGCATCGATCGAGCACTGCTTGGGCAAAGAGTTTTCACTGATCCCGCGGCCCTGAAGCGGCTTGAAGCAATTCTTCACCCGATTGTGACTGCCGAGGAAAAGCGGTTTCTCGCTCGGTCAATCGCCCGGCGGGTACCCCTCGTCGTGCTCGACATACCCCTGCTGTTTGAAACGGGCGCCGAGCGCCGGTGCGATTATGTGCTCGTGGTTTCGGCGCCCACCCTCGTGCAGCGCCAGCGCGTCATGCGGCGGCCGGGGATGACCGAGATTCGCCTAAACTCAATTCTGCGAAAACAGATGCCGGACCATCGGAAGCGCCGATGCGCGGATTTCGTGGTGCCGACCGGGGCGGGCCGCAACCTGACCTTGCGTCGTTTGAAGGCGATCGTCAGACTCCTCCGCAAAAGGGGGAGACGATAATTGCGCGAAATCGTGCTCGACACCGAAACGACCGGTCTGGATCCAGGTGAAGGCCATCGCATTGTCGAGGTCGCCTGCATCGAGCTCGTCCACCACGTCCCGACCGGCCGAAAATTTCACCGTTACGTCAATCCCGAACGCGACATGCCCGAAGAGGCTCTCGCGGTCCATGGCATCACCGCAGAGTTTCTGGCGAACCAGGCGCCCTTTGCCGCGATCGCGGACGAGCTGCTGGCCTTTATCGATTCGGACCGGCTGGTGATTCATAATTCCGAGTTCGACCTCTCGTTTCTGAATGCTGAACTGGCCCGCTTGCAACGAGATCCGATCGGCTGCGCCTTCGTCGATACTCTCGGGCTGGCGCGGGTGCGGTTTCCCGGAGCGCCCGCAAGTCTCGACGCCTTGTGCCGGCGCTTCGAGATCGATTTGTCGGACCGCGTCGAGCACGGGGCCGAGATCGATTGCAGATTGCTCGCTGCAGTCTATCTCGAATTGCTCGGTGGCCGGCAACCCGGTCTCGATTTCGCAATGCCCGCCGATGAGGTGGCCCTGGTGGAGAGGATCATGCGGCCGCCGCGTCCTCATTTCCCTTCGGTGGAAGAGATGATCGCTCACCAGGCGATGCTGCGAATGATCACCGAGCCCATCTGGCTCGTGGAGGGCTGAGCCTCACACCACCGGGTTGCCGGGTGGAACGGCGATTTGGGCATCAGCCTGCTGGCGGCGCAACAGCTCGGCGAAGTCGATCGGATTGATCATCAGAGGTGGAAAACCGCCGTCACGGGTCGCATTCGCGATGATCGCGCGGGCAAATGGGAAGACGATCCGCGGTGTCTCGACCAGAATCAGCGGAGCCAGCATCTCCTGTGGGGTGTTCTTGACCGTTACCACTGTCCCGTAAGCGAGCTCGACGAGGAATACAGGTTCGTTCTGGATGCGGGCCGTCGCGTTGATTGTCAGGACGACCTCGAAAACCTCCGGTCCCAGATTCTGTGCTTTGACATCAACATTGATGTCGACGGAGGGTTGCGTCGTTTGCTGGATGAGGCTCTGCGGCGCGCGCGGATTTTCAAACGACAAATCCTTGATGTATTGCGCGTTGACGATCAGCTGCTGCTGACCATCGGGCATTGCCGGGGGCATGTCGCTTTGGCCGTTGCCTCTCGCCTCTTCCGCCATCGCCCTCTCCCCAAGACCGCAGCCTGCTGGCCTAACACGGATCAGGAAGGCGCATCAACGGGTCGGCCCCGGCCCTAGCCCTCCTCGGGCATAAAAAGCAGCTCGGGCTCGCGGTCGGGTCGGATCGATCCGCAGCACGGCACCGTTCGGCACCCTTATTGGCTCACCCTTGGCCGAGCTTCGTGCCGGGTGGCCGGATCTGGCATTCGATCATCTGCCGGATCCATCTCGGACGGCTCATCACGAGCCCTTACGCGCGCGCACTCGAAACTGCCGGTATCATCGCCGAACAGAAAGACGGTAGTACCCTCGCCACGGCTTGTGCTTGGCGGCGTCCGTGATCGGCTAAATGCGGGTCGCGGACGCCGGGATCCCGGCGCGTGATGGAGAACACGCGGTTGAATTCGGTTTCCCCATGGCGGATCAAAAGCACTTGGATTTTCCTCAATTTCGGGGGGAGCCGGGGAAAGCCCCGAGCTCTTCCGATCGGGAGCGGCAGCGCGGAAGAGAAGCCGCTATCCTCGCACCAACCCGCTTGCCGTGGTGCCACCCGCGCCCCATGTAGTCAACATCCAGCCGAGGCTCGGAGCCCGGTATTCTCTACGGCGGCAGGGCGCGGAAGGGAGATGGGCGAGTTTCAGCAATACTTCGATATCATCCTGTTCGCAATGGTCGCAGGCTTTTTGGTGCTGCGCCTGCGTAGCGTGCTTGGGCGGCGGACCGGAAACGAGCGGCGGCGCGAATTGTTTGTACGGCGCGCGCGGCCGGCGCCCGAAAAGGGGCCGCCTCTGATTGAACCCAGCGCGGCCGCCGTTGCTGCTACGACAACCGCCCCGCCAGCCGATGCGGTCGCGGAAGGATTGAACCGGATCCATCGCGCCGACCCGAGCTTCGACGCCTCTCAATTCCTCGAGGGCGCTCGCGTCGCATTCGAGATGATTGTTACCGCGTTTGCGAACGCGGACAAGGCGGGGTTGCGGCCTTTGCTGAGTGATGAAGTCTTCCAGCAATTTGTCACTGCGATTGACGAGCGCGCCGCTGCCAAGGAGACGCTGGAGACGCGAATTCTGCGTTTGGACAGCGCGGATATCGTGGAAGCCGAACTCTTGGGGCGTAATGCGCAGGTGACGGTTAAGATGACCTCGCAGCAAATCAACGTGACGCGCGCGATGGACGGCAGCATCGTCGACGGCGACCCGGAGCATCCAACCGAGAAGACCGATTACTGGACCCTTGCGCGCGATACCCGATCCGCCGATCCCAACTGGGTTCTCGTCGCGACGAGCAGCGGCTGAGCCTCGGCCGCGGGCCAGTCGGGCCGGCTGTGCCGCCGCGCCCATGCTCCTCGGTATCATTGCAATTGCCCTCGCGCATGACAACGGACCGAGGCGATTTAACCTCGAGCCGGTTGGCTTCGACCGCCTATTGGGCTGGACGCAGGATCACATCTCGGCGGCAGTTCCAGTTTTCCTGAAATCCTGTGCTCGGTTCTCGACCCGGGCCGCTGCGGTTCCGCTGGATTCAGTTGCTATGAGCGTCGATTTCGGGCGGGTGGGAGACTGGCGGTCATTGTGTGAGGCGGCGGAGGTATTGCCCTCCGGGGATGATGTGGCGGCCCGGGAGTTCTTCGAGAAGGGGTTTACTCCGTTTGCCGTAGCGGACTACGCCAAAGCGGAAGGACTGTTCACCGGATATTACGAGATCGAGCTCAACGGCTCGCGGCAACGTCATGGCCGCTATCAGACCCCGCTTTACCGCAAGCCTCCGGATCTTGGCCCCGAGCCTCCGACGCGCGCCGAGATCGAGGATGGGGCGCTTGCCGGGCACGGGCTGGAACTCCTCTGGGTCGATGACCCAATCGGCGCGTTCTTTCTGGAGATCCAGGGTTCGGGCCGCGTCCGGCTGAAGAGGGGCGGCACTGTTCGGGTTGGCTTCGACGGACAGAACGGTCGTCCCTACGTGCCGGTCGGGCGACTGCTGATCGAACGTGGTGTGATCCCCCGAGACAAGCTGACGATGGCGGCGATCAAGTCGTGGATGAAGCAAAATCCGGAAGCTGGAGCCGCCCTGCGCCGCGAGAACCCGTCGTATGTCTTTTTTCGGGAAGTCAAGGGCGATGGACCCATCGGGGCTGAAGGGGTTGCGTTGAGCGCAGAGCGGAGCATTGCGGTCGATTGCGCGTATGTGGCTCTCGGTATCCCGGTGTGGCTCGAAGCGGATGAGCGGTTCGCCGCAGCGGACAGTGTGCGTCGTCTGATGGTCGCCCAGGATACCGGGGGTGCGATCAAGGGCCCTGTGCGCGGCGATGTCTTCTGGGGCACCGGAGAGGCGGCGGGCACCCGTGCCGGCGTCATGAACGCCAGCGGCAAATATTACCTATTGCTGCCCCGCGCAGTAGCACGCCGACTCGCCCCCGGCCGGTTAGTGCCACCGGATTGATTTGCCGGCGGGATCGAGCCTAACTTCCGTATGCTGGCTTTTGAGCGGGTTGAATGCGTGTAGCGCTGTTCGTCACATGTCTGGTCGATTTGTTCCGCCCGACGGTGGGCTTTGCGGCCGTCAAACTGCTCGAAGATGCGGGATGCACAGTCGAGGTCCCGCGTCGTCAGACCTGTTGCGGCCAGCCCGCTTACAACTCCGGTGACCGGGCCGATGCCAAGGCAATTGCCTTGCAGGTATTCGACGCCTTTGCCGGCTACGACTATGTCGTTGCTCCTTCGGGGTCCTGTGCGGGGATGCTGCGGCTACACTACCCGGAGCTCTTCGCCGATGATTTGGAGAACATGCCGCGCGCGCAGGAACTGGCTGAGCGGAGTTGGGAGCTCGTTTCCTTCCTTGTCGATATCTGCGGAATGCAGGCGGTCCCCGCGAACTGGCAGCGTCGGATCACCTACCACGACGCCTGCTCAGGCCTTCGCGAACTCGGGGTCAAGCTCCAGCCGCGCCAGCTTCTCGCATCCGTTGCCGGTCTGAGCATCGAGGAATTGCCGGGGGCGGAAGTGTGCTGCGGCTTTGGCGGCACGTTCTGCGTCAAATACCCGGAAATTTCCGACAAGATGGTGACTGACAAGGCAGCCGACATCGCCGCAACCGGCGCCGAAGCGGTCTTGGCCGGAGATCTCGGCTGTCTGCTCAACATTGCAGGCAAACTCTACCGACAAGGCCGGCAGGTCGAAGTTCGTCACGTGGCCGAGGTTCTCGCCGGCATGATCGACAGAGTCCCGCCAATCGGTGCGCCGCGGTAGGCCCGATGCTCGCGACCAGCCGCAATTTCGAGGCTGCGGCCCAGGCCGGCTTGGCTAACCAAAATTTGCAGCGCGCGCTGGGTCTGGCGCGAACCGGATTTCCGCTGCGCCGTCGTCTGGCTGTCGATCGGTTGCCGGAGTTCGAGGCGCTGCGCGAAACCGGCCGATCGATCAAGGATCACACTCTCCAGCACCTCGACTTCTACCTCGAGCTGTATGAAGCCAAAGTCGAGGCTTCCGGCGGCAAGGTGCATTGGGCGCGCACCTCGGAGGAGGCCTGCGCGGCGGTACTGCAGATCTGCTGCTCGGCGGGCGCCAAGCTCGTCGCGAAGGGCAAGTCGATGGTTGCCGAGGAGGTCGGGCTCAACGATTTCCTCGAAGCGAACGGCATCACTCCCGTCGAGACCGATCTCGGCGAATACATCATCCAGCTGCGGCATGAGCCGCCCAGCCATATCATCGCCCCGGCGATCCATCTCGTTAAGGAACAGGTCGCCGAGACATTCCGGGCCGAGCATCGCTCGCTCGACCCGGACCGGTTGTTGGCCGAGCCGCGGCAGATGTGCGACGAGGCGCGCTCGGTTCTGCGCCCACGTTTCCTCGCCGCCGATGTCGGTATCACCGGCGCCAACTTTCTGATCGCC
This sequence comes from uncultured Alphaproteobacteria bacterium, assembly GCA_963732095.1. Taxonomy (GTDB): domain Bacteria; phylum Pseudomonadota; class Alphaproteobacteria; order ATCC43930; family CGMCC-115725; genus AP-15. The sequence goes on along the minus strand of CAVSZA010000036.1, from coordinate 125,147 downwards.
GAGACCGGTTCGAGCATCATTGTGACCAATGAGGGCAACGGCGATCTGACGCAGACCTTACCGCGGATCCATATCGTCATGGCCAGTATCGAAAAGCTGGTCCCGACATTCGAGGATGCCGCGACGTTGCTGCGTTTGTTGGCGCGCTCGGCAACGGGTCAGGAATTCTCGAGCTACACGACGATCTCGACCGGACCGCGCCGGCCGGATGATCTCGACGGTCCCGAACAATACCATGTGGTCTTGCTAGACAATGGCCGCAGCGCAATGATCGGAACCGAGTTCCAGGACATGCTGCGCTGCATCCGCTGTTCGGCATGCATGAATCACTGTCCTGTCTACGCCGCGGTCGGCGGCCATGCCTATGGCTGGGTCTATCCCGGGCCGATGGGCGCGGTATTGACGCCGAGCCTCATCGGCATCGAGGAAGCCGGCCATCTGCCGAATGCTTCGACGTTTTGCGGGCGCTGCGAGAGCGTATGCCCGGTCAAGATCCCGTTGCCCAAGATGATGCGCCATTGGCGCGAGCGCGAATACGCCAAAAAGCTGAGCCCGCCGGCTTATCGCGCCGGTCTTGCGGCGTGGGCATGGGTGGCACGCCGTCCGGCGCTCTATCACGCGCTTACCGAGATGGCCAGCCGGGCGCTCGGCTGGGCCGGCGGTCGGCGAGGCCGGTTCCGCGCTCTGCCTCTGGCCGCCGGCTGGACCGGGGTGCGCGATATGCCTGCACCGGAGGGCCGCAGCTTTCACAGCCTTTGGGAAAAGCGGCAGAAAGGCGGAGCTGCGAGGTGAGCAAGGCCCGCGAACAGATACTTTCCGCTGTTCGGAGCTCGCTCGGTCGCCGCCGGCTCGATCCTAATGGGGAATTGCGCGCCCGCCTCGCAGCACATCGGCGAAATCTGGTTCCCGCCCGGGCGACGGTGCTCGACGAGCGGGGGCGGGTCGAGTTGTTCATCGAGATGGCCGAGGAGGTGCAGTCGACGGTGGCAATGGTAGGCTCACTCGCGGCGGTGCCTGAGGCGGTCGCGCGCTATCTCGCCGCGGAGAACCTTCCGGCTGAACTCGTGATGGCTCCGGACCCGAACCTCGACAAAATCCCGTGGAGCAACTGGCCCTTGCTGCAGATCCGCCGTGGCCGGGCCGAGGCGGAAGACCGGGTCAGTCTCACTTCCTGTCATGCCGCAATTGCCGAAACCGGCACTTTGATGCTGATTTCCGGAGCGCAGACCCCAACGACACTCAATTTTCTGCCGGAGACACATATCGTGGTGGTCCGCCGCGACCAAGTAGTCCCGACTTACGAGGACGGCTGGGACCGCCTGCGAGCCGGCGAAACGGCGGAAGGATTGCCGCGGGCCGTCAACTTCATTACCGGTCCGTCGCGCACAGCAGATATCGAGCAGCACATCGAACTAGGTGCGCACGGGCCCAGGCGTCTCCATATCGTTCTCGTCGAGGACGGTGAGGCGGCGAGAAGTGAAGGGAACGAGGGAGATAGCAGGCCCGCGGAGTGATCGCGGACTATGGCAGGAAGCGGTTCGCGACGTTCGGCCGTTGCGGGGCGCTAGGCCGACCAATTCGGCGCGGCTGCCCCGCGAGGCGGATGTCGCTCTGACGCGAGTTGAGCGAGAGCGCACTACACCGCCGCATATGCCGCCGCTCGATCGTTTTGCTGGGATCGACCGCGCCAACGCCGAACGGCTGAAACGCGGTCTGCACAGGATCGAGGCACGCCTCGATCTTCACGGGATGACCCAAGCCGAGGCGCATGGGGAACTCGCCGCCTTCATCGCAGCGGCACGCGCCGCGGGACGGCGTTGCGTGCTCGTCATCACCGGGCGGGGACTTGGCCAGAGCGGGCCGGGCGTCCTCAAGAGTTCGGTTCCGCGCTGGCTGGAGGAGCGGGAGCTGCGGCGGCACGTCCTCGCGATCGCGCCGGCTCAGCCGCAGCACGGGGGGCCCGGGGCGACTTATCTGCTGCTGCGCCGCCGCTGAACCAAAAACGAGGCGAATAGTCGCATTTCGCGCGATAATGGCAAGAATGCCGCGGCATTTCTCTTGCGGGGATCTATCTGTACCGGCAAAAGACGATCAAGCTTCCACGTCACGAACTGTCAATGGCCGACAACAGCGAGCTCCTACCCTACGTCGATCGGCTAAAAACGGCGCGTGTGTTGTGCATCGGCGACGTAATGCTCGATCACTACGTTTATGGCCAGGTCGAGCGAGTGTCGCCCGAAGCACCGATCCCGGTGCTGTGGATCGAACGCGAAATGAAGACGTTGGGCGGCGCGGGAAACGTGCTGCGCAACCTGAGGGCGTTGGGGGCGGCCGCATCGTTCATCTCCGTTGTCGGCAACGACGAAGCCGGCCGCGAGATCGGACGTCTGGTAGAAGCGCAGGACGGCGCCGAGGCGCATGTTCTCGTCCAGCCGCAGCGTACGACCACGGTCAAGACGCGCTATATCGGGGGCAATCAGCAGCTCCTCCGGGCCGATCGCGAAAGCGCGATCCCGCTCGATCCGTACATCCGCGAAGACATGTTGCGGCTGGCGCGCGAGCTTGTGAGTGATCATTCGGTCGTCGTCATCTCGGATTATGCCAAGGGGGTGCTGACCGAGGGTGTGGCGCTCGAGATCATCCGGGCGGCGCGCGAGGCTGGTGCCTGGGTTATCGTCGACCCGAAGGGCGGCGATCACATACGATATCGCGGCGCCGATCTGGTAAAGCCGAATCGGCGCGAACTCGCCCACGCCACGGGAATGCCCGTGGCTACCGACAACGAGATCATCGCCGCCTCCCGCTCGCTGATCGAGCGTTGCGGTTTCAACGCGGTTCTCGCCTCGCTCGGCGCGGAAGGGTCGGTGCTGGTTTCGGCCGCCGGCTCGGCCGATGTTCAACGCGCCGAGGTCCGCGAGGTCTTCGATGTCTCTGGCGCAGGCGACACTGTCGTAGCGGTAGTCGCCGCGGCACTCGCGGTCGGCGTCGGTTTGCGCGACGCGGCGCGCCTCGGAAATGTCGCTGCAGGCATAGTCGTCGGCAAGATCGGCACCGCAGTGGTATATGAGAGCGAGCTTACGGCCGCTCTCAACGGCCGGGATCTCCACGCGGCAGACAAGGTCGTGCCGCGCTCGCACGCGCTCGATCTGGTGGCGCGCTGGCGTCGCCACGGGCTCAAAATCGGCTTTAGCAACGGCTGCTTCGACCTGCTGCACCCCGGACATGTGGCATTGCTCGGGCAAGCGAAGGCGGCATGCGATCGGCTCGTCGTCGGGCTCAACAGCGACGCGTCGACGGCTCGGCTCAAAGGTCCGAGGCGTCCCGTCCAGAGCGAAACCGAACGTGCGGCTGTGCTGGCCTCGCTCGCGGCGGTCGATCTGATCGTCCTCTTTGAGGAGGATACGCCGATGGAGCTGATCCGCGACATCCGCCCGCAGCTTCTCGTCAAAGGAGACGACTATCGCCTCGATGAGGTCGTCGGGGCCGACTTCGTCAAGGACGCCGGTGGTGAGGTGCTTCTTGCCAAAGTGGTGCCGGGTTACAGCACGACGGCGACGATCGCGCGCCTCGCCAGCTGAAACCTCTTAGCGGCCAGATTCGTCTGCGCGAGCCACTCCTGTCAGCCACTCGGCGAGAGCGACCGCAACGGTGGTCCAACCGCCCAGGATAATTTGGCCACGCTCCGGTGTTGCTATCAATTCACGGTGTTCGACCACGCTCTTTTTGGTTCGGCAACGATGGCGCCGCCGGGTACATCACACTCCGCCCAATCGTCCCGCTTCGGGGTCGAGAAGGCGGCGCAGCCGCGTCGCCGCGATGCGGGCAAAGCGCATCGTCAAGGCGCGGCGGCGGCCGGCATCGAGCCTCGTTGTGCTGCCGTCGCGAAGCACGACCGCGCTGAACGCATCCGCCACCATCAGGCCACATTCATCGGGGATCAGCGGGCGTGGAAAGTCGTTTGGTACGGCAAAGTAAAGGCAATCCGAGAAGTCACGGTAGGCGCGCCATTTGCGGTCGGCACGAAAATCGGCCACGGAACTCTTGATCTCGACGATCACGAGGTCGCCCGTCTTGCCGAGAGCGAGAATATCGGCGCGCCGGCCATTGGCGAGCGGGAATTCCGCCAGGCTGACGTAACCGAGCTGCTCCAAGGTGCGGCAGACGCCGCGCGCCAAAAGGACGGCACCGGTCGGCTCGGCGGCGGACGCAGTCATGACGAACCGTGGTTGATAAGGCGTATCATCAGGCAGGGCGAGACTGGCGGAGGTAGATGATGGCGGTGCCCACCAAGCGGGGATTCCTGCGCCAGGCCTGGAAACTTGCCTGGCCATATTGGAAATCGGAAGAGAAATGGTCGGCCATCGGGTTGCTCGTCGCCGTCGTCGTGCTGAACTTGATCACCGTAGGCCTCAACGTGCGTTTTAATACCTGGTACAACGACTTCTACGATGCTCTTCAGCAATATAACTGGGCGCAGTTCTGGCGACAATTGATGATCTTTGGGATCATCGCCTTTCTATTCATCGCGGTCGCGGTCTATTCGCTTTATCTAAGGCAGATCCTGCACATCCGGTGGCGGCGCTGGCTGACCGATCGCCTTTTGCACAATTGGCTCGAAAACCAGTCTTATTATCGCCTCCAGCTGAACCAGGCGACGACCCCGGACAACCCGGATCAGCGCATCTCCGACGATCTCGACCGTTTTGCGACGTTAACCTTGGGATTGTCGCTTGGGCTGTTGAGCTCCTTTGTAACCCTCGTTTCGTTTCTATCGATCCTGTGGACCCTGTCGGGTGCGCTGACGATACCACTGGGAGGCGGCGCCGCGATCCATGTCCCGGGTTACATGGTCTTTGCCGCGCTTATCTATGCCATAGGCGGGACGGTGCTCACTCGCTGGATTGGTTATCCTTTGATTCAACTTAACTTTGATCAGCAGCGCTACGAGGCCGATTTTCGCTTCAGCATGGTCCGGCTCCGCGAGAACGCAGAGAACGTCGCCTTTTATGGTGGTGAAGCGCGCGAACTCGACACATTTCAGATCCGCTTCAAGCGGATTATAGGGAATTGGTGGGGAATTATCAGGCGTCGCAAGAAGCTGACCTGGTTCACCACCGGTTATACTCAGCTCGCGATCATCTTCCCACTCGTGGTGGCAGCTCCGCGATATTTCGCGAAAGCTATTCAGCTCGGTGGCTTGATGCAGATAGTCTCGGCCTTTGGCCAAGTGCAGGACTCGCTGTCTTTCATTATCAGCTCGTACACGGAGATCGCCGAATATCAGGCGGTAGTGCAGCGGCTCGCCGGATTTCAGCAGAGACTGAACGAGATTATTGCGGACCGGGAAGGGCCCCAGCCGATCGAACTCGACCATCGCGGCATCGGTGTCGAGGTCGACATGCTCAATCTCAATCTGCCGGATGGCCAAATGTTGCGCTCAAATATCTCGCTGGCGGCAACTCCGGGAGAGGCCCTGCTAATCACCGGTGCGTCTGGGCTCGGCAAGAGCACCTTGCTGCGCGCTATTGCCGGTATTTGGCCATTCGGGCGCGGCCGCATTCGCGTCGGCGAGGGGCGTTCCCTATTTCTGCCCCAGCGGCCCTACCTGCCGCTCGGCACCTTGGCCGACGCCCTAGCCTATCCCCGGGCCGCCGCCGAATTGTCGCGCGACAGCCTGACCGAGGCTCTCCGTGCGGTCGGGTTGTCCCATCTCGTCGACCGGCTCGGTGAAGAGGCGAACTGGGCTCAGCGCCTTTCGATCGGCGAGCAGCAGCGCCTCGCCTTTGCGCGCGTCCTCTTGGCTCGCCCCGAGATCGTGTTTCTCGACGAGGCGACCTCCGCGCTCGACGAGGCGGCGGAAACATCGCTATACCGGCTGCTGCGCGAAGCGACGTGGCGCCCGACGATCGTCAGCGTCGGCCATCACGGCACCTTGCGGCGTTTCCATGATACGATCATCGATCTCGCGCGCAGCCCAGTCTCGCGGGCAGTCGTTGGCTAATCTGCCGAATCAGCCATCCTGCGGAGCGAAGGAGTCGAGCGATGACCGACAGCGAACGCCAGCCGCGAGATGCTGAGGACCCGTTGCGCTCTGTCCGGATAGATAAGCGCGAGGGTCTCGAGGCGCTCGGGATCGACCCCTATCCCTACAGCTTCGAGCGGACGCATGAGGCGGTCCAGCTCGAGCGGCGTTACGCCGGGCTGGGAGCGGGCGCCGAAACCGAAGATCGGGTGCGGGTCGCCGGCCGCATCCGGGCGATGCGTAATAGCGGCATGTTCATCGACCTGCACGACGCCTCGGGCAAGATCCAGATCTTTTGCCACAAGGATTTGCTCGGTTCCGAAGCGCTCGGAATGGTGCGGCTGCTGGACATCGGTGATCTGATCGGAGTCGAGGGCCTCGTTCGGCGGACCCCGCGCGGCGAGCTTACCGTCAACGCGACCGGAGTTACTGTTCTCGCGAAGGCGCTGCGACCCCTCCCCGAGAAATATCACGGTCTCGCCGATGTCGAGCTGCGTTATCGCCAGCGCTATCTCGACCTGATCATGAACCCGCAAAGCCGTGACACGCTACTCCGGCGCAGCCGAATCGTCGCGGCAATCCGCAACCATCTCGCGGAGCGCGGCTACGTCGAAGTCGAGACGCCGATGCTTCACACGATCCCCGGCGGCGCCTCGGCAAAGCCATTCGTGACCCATCACAACGCGCTTGACATCGACCTCTATCTGCGGATTGCACCCGAGCTGCATCTAAAGCGGCTGTTGGTCGGAGGCGTGGCCGACAAATTGTTCGAGATCAACCGCTGCTTCCGCAACGAGGGCCTCTCGCCCCGGCACAATCCGGAATTCACCACGCTCGAGCTCTACGAGGCCTATGTCGACTACACCGCAATGATGAAGCTGACCGAGGAGCTCATCACCTGTGCAGCCGGGACGGTGCTCGGGACATTGCGGATAGGCTACGGCGGGACCGAGATAGATCTGTCGGCGCCGTGGCCGCGGCGCAGCATGGCCGAACTCGTTCAAACAGCCACCGGCGTCGATTTCCTCGCTCTCGGCACCGCCGAGGCGGCTCGCGGGGCGGCGGCGCGGGTCGGCGCGGCGCTGGCCGGCGGCGAGAATTGGGGGCAGGCTCTGGAGGCCGCCTTTGCCGCGCGCGTCGAGGACACTCTGATCCAGCCGATCCATGTCACCGGATTTCCCCGCGACATCTCACCCTTGGCAAAGGCCGATCGCCGGGACCCGCGCCTCGTCGAGCGCTTCGAGACCTACATCTACGGTTGGGAGATCGCGAACGCCTTCTCCGAGCTCAATGATCCGCAGGACCAGCGCGAGCGGTTTGAGGCGCAAATGCGGGCACGCGCGGCAGGTGACGAGGAAGCGCAGCTCCTCGATGAGGACTACGTGACCGCGCTCGAATACGGGCTGCCGCCCTGCGGCGGTCTCGGCATCGGGATCGACCGGCTGGTCATGCTGCTGACCGACAGCCCATCGATCCGCGACGTCATCGCTTTTCCGACCCTGCGGCCCCGCTGACCAGAGCCGCGGCTCTGAGAGTTAGAGGCAGCGGACCGTTGTCGATGTACAACGGACGATCTTGATTGGAGTGTTCCATGAGGAAGAACAAGAATTCGGCAGCGTGCTGGTTGATGGGCGTTGCGCAGAGCGTGTTGGTCATGGCGACGGCCGGCTGCGCCCAGCAGGCAGTGACTGCCTCGGTCAGCATTCCGCCGATCCCGGCAGGAGAGGCTCGAATCTGGTTCTATCGCGATTATGAGCCCTATGCCGGCAAGGGCCTTCCGGCGATCGCCGCCAATGGGGGATATGTTGGGGCGGCCGAATTGGGTGGCGCGTTCTATCGCGATGTTCCCCCAGGACATTACCTCGTGACCGTGCAGACCGTCGGCATAGATACCAATCAAACCGCGAATTTCGAGCTCGCCCCGGCCCAGGAGGCTTATGTCAAGATCGTCTCACTGCCGAGTTGGGATACGGGCGGAGACAGGAATGAGTGGGAGCGGCCGACGTTTTACGCGTGGCTGATCCCGAACCAAGTCGCGCAGGCCGATGTCGCGCATCTCTCTTTCTACGGCGGCAGCTGACCCTCAGAAGTTTTCCAGGCTCAATACCTCGCTGTCGTAGTCGTACGCGAAGATCTCGGCGTGCCGGCCCCAGTTGATTACGGTATCGAGCACCCGTTCCGCCTCTTCCTCCGACAGGTGATCCTCGAGCTCGCGCAGAAACCGCGCCGCCGGCGCGCGATGGCCGGGCCGCTCGTCGAGGACGCGCCGAATGTGGGCAGCCAGCGGCACATGCTTTAAGAGCGCTTCGGCAAAGATCTGCTTGCGGGCGAGCATGTCCGCTTCCGCGTACGCCCGCCCGAGCGGCGTCAGCTCGATGTCGCCGCCGCTGACATGGGCAAAGCCGAACAGCTGCAAGGTCTCGATCAGCGGGAACAGCTCGTCCATGACGAGGTTTTCCTCGTCGGCGAGATGGGGCAGATCGGCGCGGCCATGATAGGGCGCCTCCGTCAGATTCTCGATCAGCCCTGAGAGCTGCTGGACCGATGCATCGGGCAGGCGAAAACCGATCCCGATGGGTTCGGTCTTTGCCCCGCGCCGCCCGTCACGCCCCGGCTCGGTCGTCAACAGAGTGTAGACCTGGTCGACGATCTGGCGAAAACCGGCACTCTCCGAGGAGCGCGGGCGCGGCAGCGAGATCGGGATTTGCGCACGGATGCGGCCGGGATCGCTACTGAAGATCAGGATACGATCGGCGATTTCGACCGCCTCCTCGATGTTGTGCGAAACGAAGACCATCCCCTTTGTCGGGATGCGGTGGGCGTCCCACAAATCGAGGAGATCGCCGCGCAGAGTTTCCGCGGTCAGGACATCGAGCGACGAGAAGGGCTCGTCGAGCAGCAGGATATCGGGATCGACGACGAGCGCGCGGGCAAAGCCGACGCGCTGACGCATTCCGCCGGACAACTCCTTCGGATACGCATTCTCGAACCCGTCGAGGCCGATCAAATCGATCGCGTTGACCGCCCTCCGACGCCGATCCCCCCCAGAGATGCCGAGAGCCTCGAGCCCTAGCTCAACGTTGCCCAGCACAGTCAGCCATGGAAACAGCGCATAGCTCTGGAAGACCATCGAGATGCCGCGAGCGGGCTCGGTGACATTGATGCCACGATACTCGACGACCCCCTCGTTGGGCGGCACGAGTCCCGCGAGAATCCGCAAAAAGGTCGATTTTCCGGATCCCGATTTGCCGAGGATCGCAACAATCTCGCCATCACGCAACGTGAAGTCGATGTGGTCGAGGACGAGGCGCCCGTGGTGATCGGGAGTGCGATACGTCTTCGAGACGGCTTCGGTGCGGAGTAGCTGGTCGTTCATTACAGACGGATTTAGCAGGACTTGCTCAATCGAGGCGCAAGCGTTCGGCGGCAAGATCATAGAGACGATGCCAGAGCAGCCGATTGAAGGCGAGGACGTACAGGCAGAGAACGCCGATGCCGAGCGCGATACGGGCACTGTCGCCCTCGGCGGTCGTTCGCGCGATATAGGCGCCGATCCCGGTGGCGGTCAGCGTTGTGTCGCCCCATTGGACGACCTCGGATACGATACTCGCATTCCATGAGCCGCCCGCGGCGGTGACGGCGCCGGTCACATATGCTGGAAAAATCGCCGGCAGGATCACTCGCCGCCACCACAAGGATCGTCTGACGCCGAGATTCTGTGCCGCGCGTTGCAGCTCCACCGGCAACGCCGTGGTGCCCACAATGACGTTGAACAAGATATACCACTGTGTTCCGAGGATCATCAGCGGGCTGAGCCAGATCTCCGGGTTCGCTTGAAACCGCAGGATCAGCACTACCGCCACCGGAAAGAACAAATTTGCCGGAAAGGCGGCGAGAAACTGCACGACAGGCTGAATCCGGTCTGCCAGGTGCGGGCGCAATCCGATCGCCACCCCAATCGGAACCCAGACCAGGGAAGCCAGGCCGATCAGGATTAGCACCCGCGCGGCGGTCGCCAGACCGAAAAGAAACACCCACCCGATCTCAGCCAGTTCGACCGTCTGGCGGATGAAGGCGATGATCCATATAGCCGCCGCCGCGGCGAGTCCCAGCAGTGCGACGTCGAACAACCGGTCGAGCAGGGGCCGCGGCCGCCGCTCGGCCGGCGGCCGGCGGCGCCGAGCCATGCCGGCGAGCGCGTCGTCGATGATGCGGTTGAGTTCGAGCACCCCCGCCTGGACCAGATCGAACAGGCGGGCGCGCTGCAGCACGATGAAAAACCAAGGCCTGACATTGTCTTCGTCAGCCATCGGGTCCGCCTGAAATTTGCGCGACCAAGCGAGGAGCGGGCGAAACAACAGTTGATCGTACAACAGAATGACAACGAACATGACCAACACCGCGTAGCCGATTGCCGCAAGATCGCGCTGATTGATCGCGGTCGCGATATAGGAGCCGATGCCGGGAAGCATGATCGTCTGGCCGGCAACGGTGATGGCTTCCGAGGCGACTACAAAGAACCACCCGCCCGAGACCGACATCATCATGTTCCAGACGAGCGACGGAATGGCGTGCGGCACTTCGAGGCGCCAGAACCGCTTCCAGGGCGACAAATGGTACATCCGAGCCGCCTCGATCAGCTCGGCTGGCACGGTACGCAGCGACTGATAGACGCTGAAGGTCATATTCCAGGCTTGCGAAGTGAAGATCGCAAAGATCGCCGCGCATTCGACGCCGAGCAGCCGGCCCGGGAAAAGGGCGATGAAGCCAGTCACGGTGATCGACAGAAAGCCGAGAATAGGCACCGATTGCAGGATGTCGAGGATCGGGATCAGGATCTTTTCGCCCTGTCGGCTCTTGGCCGCGACTGCCGCATAGACGAGGCTGAAGACGAGCGAGGCGACGAGCGCGCAGCCCATGCGCAGCACGGTACGAAGCGCGTATTCCGGCAGCTGCCTGGGGTCGAGGCTGATCGGCAGAACCTCGCCGACGTGATAGCGCGCGCTCATCGCCATCCCGCCCCAAGCGACGAGCGCAATCGCCCCGAGCACCAGCGGCAGCGCGACGAGATCCCAAAAATTGGGGCGCAGCCGCGACGGCCAGGCAATGAGGGGCAGGCCCCAGCGCTGTTCCATGCTCCCTCTTGGCGATGGCCGTCATCCGGCGGCGCCGCCTAGCAGTACCCCAAGCCCGGCGGGCTGGCTAAACCTAAATTGGTGGAAGCGGCGAGGTCGCTTGCCGCAAGTTGGCTGCGATTCTTGCTTCGGATCGCCGAACTCCTGACAATGAACTTCGTTACCACTGTGACAGGGGTTCGGCCGTGGATATCGGCGAGAGGCGCCAAGCAAACATCCTGGTATTGGCGCCGGTCGGACGCATCGACAATCTCACGAGCACCGAGTTTCAGGCGCGGCTGCTCGCCGCCGTCAGCTCCAGCTCTGCGGACGTCGTTGTTGACTTTTCCGGGGTCGAATACATCTCGAGCGCCGGTCTGCGGGCGCTGATGGCCGCCACGCGGCTGAAGCCGAAGGAGCGTCGGCTCGCCGTCGCCTGTCTACATACCGTCGTGCGCGAGATCTTCGCGATCAGCCGGTTCTCACACGTCGTCCCAGTCTTCGCCACCGTCGAGGAAGCGAGCACTGCCTGGCAGGCCCCGCCGCGCCCCGAGAGGGCGGTCCCCGCTGCCGAATCCCAACCGGCTGGTCCGTTGCGTGTCCGCTTTTGGGGTACCCGCGGCTCGCTGCCGGCACCGCTGCGGGAGCGGACGGTCCGCGCCAAGATCCGCGATGCGCTGCTCGCCGCTCGCGGTCACGCGCTCGAGACCGAGCAGGCGATCGATGCCTTCATAGACAGCAGCCTGCCATTTTCAGTACGCGGCACCTTCGGCGGCAATACCAGCTGTGTGGAGATCATTACCAGCGGCGACGAATATGTGATCTGCGATCTCGGCACGGGCGTGCGCGAATTCGGCAACCGGGTACTTCGGGAGCACGGCCCCGGCCAAAAACACACCTTCAATATATTCATGTCGCACCCGCACTGGGACCACATCATGGGGTTCCCGTTTTTTGCCCCCGCCTACATTCCAGGCAATCGGATTTGCATTTATGGCTGCCATGGCGGGCTGCGCGAGGCGCTGCGCACCCAGCACTCGGCTCCGTGGTTTCCGGTCGATTTTCGTTCGCTTGGTTCGAGCCTCGAGTTCATCACCTTGGAGCCCGGTCACACTTACGAAGTAGCCGGTCTTTCCGTGACCGCGATCAAACAGTTTCACACCGGAGATTCCTACGGGTATCGCTTTACCCAAGGCGGGAAGTCGATCGTCTATTCTACCGACTGCGAGCACAAGAGTTCACAGCTCGACGAAACCTACCCGTTCGTCGAGTTCTACCGAAACGCCGACCTGCTGATCTTCGATGCAATGTATTCGCTTGGTGACTCGATCTCGGTCAAAGAGGATTGGGGTCATTCGAGCAATGTCGTCGCGGTGGAGCTGGCCCAGGCGGCCCGGGTCAGGCGCCTTGCGTTGTTTCACCACGAGCCGGCATATGACGACCGTATGCTCGAGGAGGTCTTCGCCGACACCGTCCGCTTCGAGGCGATCAGCAAGCCTGGCCACGAGGTCCCTGGCCACCGGGTCGAGGTGATCTCGGCCTATGACGGGCTAGAACTGGAGTTGTGACGGGCGATCCCGCGATGGGCTGGGGCATCGCCCTGCTGCGCGGTCCGGGCCGCGCGTCTGCGCTCGCGCTGGTGGCGGCCGCCTTGGTGCTGCGCATCATCGACCCCGGCATCATCACCGAATTGCGCGTGCGCGGCTTCGACTTGGTAGAACGAATGTGGCCGCGCGCCAATGATTCGGCAGGAGTGGTAATCGTCGACATCGACGACAAGAGCCTTGCTCAATACGGGCAGTGGCCGTGGCCTTGGCGCTTGGTGGCCGAGCTCGTCCGCCGCATCGCCCAAGGGAAGCCGCTCGTCCTCGGCATCGACATCGTCTTCGCTGAACCAGATCGGCTTTCGCCGACCGAGATCGCGCGAGAACTGCACGGCCTGCCTTCGGCTGTGGCGGACGCGTTGGCCCAGCTGCCGCCGAGCGACGGCGACCTTACCGAAGCGATGGCAGCGGTCCCGACGGTGCTCGGGCTCTCCCCCAGCCATCAGGAGGCGTCGCGAAATGCAGGCCCGCTCCGCCGCACCCTGATCCGCCAGGCGGGAGACGATCCAACGCCGTTCCTGAAGAGCTACAATTCCATGGTGGAAAACCAGCCCGATCTTCGCGCCGCTGCGCGGGCCGCCGGGGAAATCGCGGTCGAGCCGGATCCCGACGGCGTCGTCCGGCGGCTCGCTCTCGCTGTGACCTATCAACAAACGATCGTCCCGAGTTTTGCCCTAGAGGTCTTGCGCGTCGCTGGCGACGAACCGTCGATCGTGATCGATACCGGTGCGCTCGGGATCGAAAGTTTCAGGATCGGCGGCACCATCATTCCGACGGACAGGCGGGGTCGCGCGATCCTCCACTTCGCACCGTCACAGGCACCGTCCATCTCGGCTTCGGACATCCTCAATCCGGCGTTCGACCCGGCGCGGCTGCGGGGGCAGGTAGTATTGCTCGGAGTTGCCGGCGTCGGCATCGCCGGGCTCCGGGAAACGCCCGTAGGTCTCGCCCGTGGGGTCGACCTCCATGCCCAGCTGATCGAATCGATCCTGCTCGGCGACCTGCTCCGCCGCCCACAATTTCTCGACTGGTTCGAACTCGCCGCGGCGCTGGCGGCCGGGCTCGTGGTCATCTGGCTACTGCGCTACGCGAAGCCGGTGCGCGCGGTTGGTGTCGCCATGGCGCTTGCGGCGGCTCTTTTTGGCGCCGAACTCGTGCTCTTCCGCTTTGGTGATCGCCTCTTTGACAGCACCTTTCCGGTGTTTACCTTGTTCGGTGCATTGGCCGTGATGCTTGTCGGCAACCTTCGCGCCACGCAGGGGGAACTCGTTCACGAGCGCGAGGCGAAGCAGCGGGTCGAGGGTGAGCTCGCCGCGGCGCAGGCGATCCAAATGGGCCTCTTACCGCGGCGCTTTCCCGCATTTCCCGATCGTCAGGATATCGATGTCTACGCCCGCATCGAACCGGCGCGAATGGTCGGGGGCGACCTCTACGACTACCTTCTGATTGGAGGAAGCAACCGTCTGTTCTTTCTGATCGCCGACGTGGCGGGCAAGGGCATTGCGGCAGCATTGTTGATGGCAGTGACCAAAGAGGTCGTCCACGACGCCGTGCTGACATTTGGGCCGGCGCTCGATCGCATCCTTGCGGAGGCAAACCGGAAGACGGCGGCGGCGAGCGCGGAGCTGCAGAGCGAGGGTGGCGTTTTCGTGACCGCTTTCGCTGGCATTCTCGACCTCGGTTCCGGCGAGGTCACCTATGCCAGTGCCGGTCACGACTCGCCCTTCGTCCTCGGCGGCAGCACTGGCTTGCGGCAGCTCGTCACCGAAGGCGGTCCGCCACTCGGCGCGGTCGAGGACTTCCGCTTTCCGATCGATCACGACCGGATCGAGCTTGGCGAGGTTTTGCTGCTTTTTACCGACGGGATCACCGAAGCGGAGAACACCGAACATGCGCTTTATTCCTCCGATCGGCTGGCCAAGGCGCTGGCGGCGGCAGCAACCGTCGATGCCCAGCACGTCGTTGCGGCGGTAATCGACGACGTCAGCCGCTTTGTCGGCGGCGCCGAGCAAGCAGACGACATGACTGTCCTGGCGTTGCGGCGGGTCGGCGCCGTCGCTACCTGACCGTGATTTCCACGCGTCGATTGCGGGGCTCAGGGGTTTGACCGGCGGTCGGCACGAGCAGATCGTGCTTGCCGCGGCCGGCGGTCGAGATCGCCTGTCGATCGAGCCCGTTGCGAACGAGCCTGTCGCGGATCGCCTCTGCGCGCCGGCGGGACAGTGCTTGGTTGTAGGACAGATCGCCGACTGTGTCGGTGAAGCCGATCACCGCGATTTCGTAAACCGGTCGTTGCTTGATATCATCGAACACGGCGCCATACGCGGCCTTGGATTCGGGGGTCAGCTCATCGCTCCCGAGGATAAAATAGAGGCGGAAGTGATGCGGCAGGATCGGTTGCGCCGCCATCGCGCTCCGGAAAATCACGCTGATATTTCCTTGGGTTTCTGCAGTCGGCGCAGTGCTGTCGGCCCGCGACTCTGCCGTAGCATAGGGCTGGTCGAGGGTCGTGGCCGTCTTGCCGTCCTCTACCGTGATCGCCCCCACGCCGCCGCCCTCGGCATTGGGCAGCACCACGAACAGCGCTTGCCGGGGACAACCCGCGAGGAGGACCATTGACGCGAGTGCCGGGATTGTCCGCCGCATCATCAGTGGTCGCCGTAGACTTGAACCGCAAAGGTCGTTCCGCGCACCCCCAGCTGCGCGGTCGGCGTTGTTATCTTCATCGCTCCGGGGGTGCTGCGCGCGATGTCGCCGGAGACGACCGCCAGGGTTCCCTGCCGCATCTTGGCCAGCATCGCGCCTCGGAAGTCTTTCGAATCGAACAGGAATTCGTCTATTTCGATTTGGCTGCTCGGGCCGGCCGAGAATACCGTGTTATCGATGAAGGTAATGCCGATCCCGCCGTCCGCACCTGTTTCGATGACGTCCTTGACGAACAGCATGTCCCCGACAATCGCGGGCCGACGCTCCCCGGAGCGCACGATCGCCGCCTGCCCGGATACCTTCTTGATCTGGGCTATCGGCTGCTGGGCGATCGCCATCTGGGCGATTTGGGGGGCTTCGGCCGCCGAAGGAATGCCCGGCGCCGCGATCGAGAGTGCCGCGGCGAACCACAGCGCCCAGCCCAACTTCTTCCTCCCGGCCATTTCTTTCTCCCTGGTTGATTGCGGTTTCCTTGATACACGAGATCGGCAGGCTTTTGGCAGCAAGATGAGCAACCTGCGGTGAAGAGAGCGTCGATCACGCTGCGTGCCGAGCCCGCGGAGCTCACTCGGCTGCAAGCCTTTGCCGTCGAGTTCGGGCACCAATGGGGTCTGGCGGATGACGAGCGGTCGCGGCTTCTAATCATTCTCGATGAGCTCTTCACCAACGCCGTAACGCATGGTCGCGGGCCGCATTCGACGGGCGGAACAATCGCCGTGGCGCTCGGGTGGAGGAGGGACCGCCTCCGGATCAGCTTTGTGGACGATGGTCAGCCCTTCGACCCGCTCGCTTTCCGCGGGCCTGATTTGGAAGATGCCACAGAAGAACGCGGCATTGGCGGGCTCGGCATCCATATTGTCCGCTCGCTCGTCCACCAGGCCCGCTACCGCCGCGAAGGGGGCCGCAACCATCTCCACCTGGTGCGGCGCGTCGAACGGCCCAGCAAGGCCGGCAGTTGACCTCGCTCATTTTGCCGATGCGGTGAGCAGTATCACGATCTCTGCGACCTGCTGGAACGCACCCAGAACATCGCCCGTGTAGCCGCCGATCTGGCGGCGTGCGAGCTTGGCCATGGCGAAAACGATCACGCCGGTGAGACAAAGCGCTATCGCGCCCCGCACCGGTCCCAGTGCCGCCAAGGCTATCCCGACGCCGATCAGCGCCGCCGCAATCGCACCGCCCGCCCGAGGTGTTCCAGCGGTCGCGCCGAGACCATCGCGGCGCGCCGGCGTCAATCTCATCATCGCTGCCGGTAAAGCGGCCCGCGAGGCGGCGTGCGCCGCGATCAGCGCGAGACCCGCGTGGATCGCGTCACCAATGCCGGCGAGCGCCGCGGCTCGCAGCAGCACGCTCAGAACGATCGCCAGCACACCGTAAGTGCCTTGCCGGCTATCCCGCAGGATCGCGAGTTTTTCTTCCCGATCGCTCCCCCCGAAGAACCCGTCGGCGGTATCGGCGAGCCCGTCCTCGTGCAACGCTCCCGTCAATACGATCCCCGCCAACACCGACAACAGCGCCGCCGGCCAACTCGCGAGGCCGATCAGCTGGGCCAACAGAAATGCGAACGCCGCGGCGCCACCGATCCCGGCGCCGACGAGCGGAAATGCCCAGGCCGAATCGGCCAGCCGCCAATCGCCCGCTGGCCGCGGATCGACCGGCAGCCGCGTGAAGAAGGCCGTGGCCGCCAGGAAGCCGGCGAAAAAGCCCGCGGGGTAGCGCAACGGACCCTCGGAGTGGCGCATCGCATCACGATAACCGGTTTGGCCAAGGACTGGGCGAATGACTATATTTCAGCGCGATGGCGACGATTACCGGAGCCGGCGTTGACGTTGCTCGATCTTGATCGCTTGCGGGCGGCACCGCTGAGCCGCGACCCGTTCGACTTTGTCGTCGTCGAGGATTTTGTGGACCGCGACGAGCTGAGCCCCCTCCTCGCCGATTTCCCTCCCGTCCCCGGTCACGGCAGTTTCCCGGTCGAAAGCCTGGCATGCGGGCCGGTCTTTTCCCGTCTGGTTGCCGCCTTGACCGGGCCGGCGCTGCGCAATGCGGTCGAGGAAAAATTCGGTCTCGACCTCGGCAGCCGCCCGACGCTGGTCACGGTGCGCGGCCAGAGCGACGGCAAGGACGGGCGCATCCATACCGATTCGGAAAGCAAAATCATTACATTGCTGCTCTATCTGAACCGCGCCTGGGACCGCGCCGAGGGCCGTTTGCGGCTGCTGCGCGGTCCGGCCGACATCGACGATTATGCGCGAGAGGTCGTACCACTCGCCGGTACCATGCTGGCGTTTCGCCGCAGCGACCGCTCATTCCATGGCCATCGCCCGCATGTCGGCGAGCGCCGGATGGTTCAGCTGAACTGGGTGACCAAGCCGGGTGTTGTACAGCGTGAGCTGAGCCGGCACCGCTGGTCGGCGCGCTGGAAGGCGCTCAACCCGTTTGCGCCGCAACCCTAACGCCCGAGGCGGGGGGTTGGCGTCGGGCGAGAAATCAATTAACTGATTGCGCGATATCGGATGGGCGGTAAACGCGGATCGAGAATAACGATAATGGTGCGAATGCGTGGCTCCTTGATTGGGGCTGCTATCCTTGTCTCCGCCGTCCCGGCTGCCGCGCCAGCTCAGACCCAGGTGGTCGACGAGTTCAAGTTTGGCGTTCTCGCCCATGACGTCGGACTGTTCGACAAGCACGTCGAATCGGGTTCGGACATCAATTTCGAAATGTTGTTCACTCCCCCGGAATTCTTTCGCGTCATCGGGTCGCCGCGGCCCCATCTCGGCGGTTCTCTCAACACGGCGGGCAATACCAACGACGGATACTTTGGCCTCACTTGGGGGATCACGCTGATCCAGAACCTGTTCGGGTGGGGCGGCAGTGTCTTCGCCAATGGCAGCCTCGGGGGCGCTCTGCAGGACGGGTATCGCGACAGTGCCCCGCCGGACCGCAAAAAGCTCGGCTCCACCGCGCTGTTCCGCGAAAGCGTCGAACTCGGTTATCAGCTGACGCCCAGCGTCAGTGTGTCAGGGTTCGTCGACCATATGTCGAACGCCAATCTCGCGCCGCACAATGCGGGCATCACCGACGCGGGCGCCCGGCTTGGCTTCAAGTTCTAAGCACCACTAACTCCAGCGCGTCATTGCGACCCGCGGGCTTGACCTGCGGGAAGCAATCTCGGGCCGCTAGGTCGAGATTGCTTCGTCGCGCAAGGCGCGCCTCGCAATGACAGCGGCCAATTTGATCGAAATCTGCTGTAGCGCTTAGACCGGGCGCAAGCGCTCCCTCTCGCGCTCGCCGTCGCTGTTTTTGCTGTTCCTTGCAGCGAAATATCAGCCACCGATCTCGTCCGCTCCGCAGAAATCCTGGAGCTTCGGCCCGCAACGGGCCCGGGAAACAGCGACAACCGTCGCTGATCCTGGCTGATGTCCGCCGTTTTGAAGCTGAGTGTTCCCGACTGCGCACGACGGTATATCCATGCAGATCATGATATCACTTTAATGTCAAAATAGCAAGATAATTTTACTTTGTGATGACCACGGACCGCCTCTGGACCTAGCTGGCCTTCTCCCGTTGAGGGCGGTTCTCGCGCGTCCCGCTAGCGCGATCTGGTCGATAAAAACGAGCCAAATTGTCATTTGAGGTTTCTCAGGCCCGTCGCAGGCATTCAATAAATTCAATGGCTTGTAACGATATGTGGCAGTTTCGCCACGCTGAGACGAAAAGACCACTTGAGCAGCAAAGCTTTCTTGATCGACCTCGGCCTCTGCATATCATGGCGCGAGAGGCACGGGGTGTCCTTTCCCGGCTGACGCAACTTTGATTTCTCGGGGGAGCAATGATCAGAAAGCGGAATATCGGCAGGGCGGCGACGGTTGGGGCCTTGGCCGCGACCGTGGCGCTACTGACGGGTCTACCGGCGGCGAGCGCCGACGAGCTCGCGGATCTGCGCGCCAACCAGGAGCTGCTCCAGCGCCGGATCGACCAGCTGGCGCAAAACCCGCCCGGGCCCAGTATTGGCGTTCCCGGCGCCTACGGCGCGCAGGCACACCCAGGTGAAATGGCCATCCAAGGCAGCTTTCCGCGTTCCTTCTTGATCCCGGGCACCGATACGTCGATCCGCGTCGGCGGGTTTGTCGACGAGACCTTCGACTACTACTTCCAGGGCGGACCGGTAAACAACCCCCAAAACACGACCGTCGGGGCCACCGGCAATTTGGAGGCGATCCCGCTCAATGTGCATTCCAACTCGATCGTCTCGGGCTTCCCGACGCCAGGTAATCTCGTGCCGGGGCAGGTACAAAACTCCCGCGGCAACGGCGTCTTTTTGCAGAGCCCGCGGGAAACGCGCCTCAATTTCGAGACGCGCACACCGACCGCCTGGGGCGAGTTTAGGACTTTCGTAGAACTCGACTTTGCCGGATGCACCAATTTCACCTGCAGCGCCGCGACGACGGTCTCTGATAGCTTGAAACCGCGGTTGCGATACGCCTATGCCACTCTTGGCGGTTTCCTCGCCGGGCAGGCGAACTCGAACTTTTCCGACCCCGATGCCAACGCGGAAACGCTCGATTTTGGCGGCCCTACCGGCCAGGCCGGCGTCGTCCGCATCCCACAGGTCCGTTACACCTATTCGGGGCCGTGGGGCAGCGCCTGGTCGATCTCGGCCGAAACCCCCGAGACCGACCTCGTCACACCGGCCGGCAATGCATTTACGGACACCGCCCTCGGCCAGAACCCGGTGACCAGCGGGACGACAACGGGCTGCGTCGCCAACGGAATCACGATCAGCGCGGTCGCCGGGTGTGCCTTGTCCTTCAATCCCACCAAGTCCTCGGCGCCCGACCTCACCTTTGCTTCTTATTGGTCGCAGCCTTGGGGCCATGTCGATTTTCGCGGGGTGGTCCGTCCGACACTCACAGTCAACGACGGCCATTTCATCGACAAGACTTTCGTCGGCGGGGGTGGCGGTGTATCCGGCGACGTCAAGCCCGGCTGGTTCGGTTGGGAGAAGGACGACTTTCTGTGGCAATTCAGCGTCGGCCCCGGCCTCGGCCGCTATCTGAACGATGGTTCCGGTGCGGCATTGGCGACAAACTTCCTGTCACCGCCGGCTACCGCCGCGGCAGCGGCGTCCATCCTCGTCAAGCCGGTAAATGAATTCGGCTATCAGCTCGGCTATCAGCACTTTTGGTTGCCGAATTTGCGGTCGACCGCTGTTTACGGCTATTCTTATTTTGGCTATCCAACACAGCTGATTGGGCCGACGCAGTCGATCGTCTCAAACAAGCAGTTACAAACCGCCCACGCGAACCTGATCTGGAGCCCGGTCGCGTTCATCGATGCGGGCGTCGAATATATGTGGGGGCAGCGCCAGACCGTTGCCAACATCAAAGGTCAAGAGCAGACCCTGATCGGCAAGTTCCGCGTCAAGTTCTAACGACAAAAGCTTCCGACCTTCGAGGCCCGCCGCGCTGTCGGCGGGCCTTTTTGTTGTGCGCCCAGGGTCACAGACCCGCCGCGACCTCCCGCAAGACATTCCGTAGCCAGGCGATGGCGCGGTCCTCGCCATGGTCGCGGTGCCACAATGCCATGATCTCGAAGGGCGGGGACGTATAGGGAGGTTCGAACAGCTTGAGACGATATCCGTTGGCGAAGGCGTCTGCGAGACGCCGCGGCAGCGGCGCCGCCATGTCGGATTGGCTGACCACTGCGAGGGCGGCGGGGATATGCGGCGTCGTCAGGCCGACCACGCGGCGCAAGCCGCGCGCCGCTAATGCGCCCTGCAAGAGCCCGACTTCGCTGCGGGTGACCAACCGTTCGAGCCCATGGTCGCTGACATAGCCATTGATCGCGTGCTCGTCCTCGCCGGTCGCGGAGATGATCAGATGCGAGAGTGAGGCGAGACGTTCCAGGGTCAGTTCGCCGTCCGCCGCCGGGTGGTCGGCGCTCAGTACCCAGACCCGGGTCTCCTGAAACAAGGTTTCACAGACAAAGGGCTCGGGCACTCGTCTGAAACTGCCGATCGCCAGATCGATGCGACCCGCGAGCAGCGCCTCGGTTATCCCCATGTTGCTCGGCCGGATGCGGAGTTCGGCATTCGGCGCCAGCGTTCGCACCCGGGCAATAAAGCCCGGCACCAGCACGGTGCCGACATATTCGCCGCAAGCGATCGTGAAACGCCGCTCCGTGCGCTCCGGCACGAATTCGGTCGGTCCCAGAGCCAGCTGGAGCTGCAGTAGCCCTTCGCGGAGGCGCGGAGCGATTTCCGCAGCGCGCGGAGTGGGCCGCATGCCGTCCGCCATCCGCACGAACAATTCATCATGTAGCACATAGCGCAACCGGTTCAGCGCGTGGCTGATCGCGGACTGGCTCAGCCCGAGCCGCTCTCCGGCGCGCGTTACGCTGCGTTCCTCGATCAATGTGTCGAAGACACGCAGCAAGTTCAGATCGAGCGAGTGAAAGTGCAGGTCATGCATGTGTGCGATGCACCATTGCCACTTTCATGCAGGGGAACCGCGCATAGGTTATTAACGTATTCCAAACGAAGGAAGGAAGTCTCCGGTATGTCGAGCTTGCTGAAATCGACCGCTCTGACCCTGGGATTGTTGGGCATCGCGGCGGCTGCGCAGGCCCAGTCGGTTTCGTCACTACCACCCCAGAGTGGACCACCCCAGAGCAGCGTTACGGGCGGCGTTACGCCGGCTTCTCCGCCGCCGGTCACCCCCTCCACCCCACTGGTTGGTCCGAAACCCGGCGGCGGTGCGGTCTGGCAGGAGGAGCATTACCAGCCGGCGCCGAATTACGACGCCGACAAGAAGCAACATCCGTATTCGACGCCGATCGGGCCTAAGCCTGGATCCTACTCGTCGGGACCAGAAGAGCACTACCAAGCGACCCAACAGGATTTGTTACCCGGGCGCCATCCCTACACAATGCCTGGTATTGGTCCGAGGCCTGGTGGCGGCTGATCGCCGGTCCCGAACATCCGATCGATTTAGCATACTGGCCCGCCAACTCTTGCCGGCGGGTCTTTCGCCTTTGCCGATCGGCGTGACCGAGGGAGCAAGTTCAGATCGAATAAGCATGCAGAGTGTTCATGCGTGCGATGCACAATTATCATTCGCGTGCAAGGGCGATTTGAGGCAACCTGCTGTTGTGTCAACTAAGGATCTGGAGACGCCGCTATGTCGAGCTTGCTGAAATCGACCGTTCTGAGTTTAGGGGTATTGGCCGGCACCGCGGCGGTTGCGCTGGCCCAGTCGGTCTCGGCGCTGCCGCCGAGTAGCCCTGCTGCGGCTCCGACGGTTTCAACGCCCTCAACTTCCAATTATGAAGCCGACAAGTGGCAGCATCCCTATTCGACGTCGGTCGGCCCGCAGCCAGGATCACACTCCTCGGGCAAAGACGAACATTATCAGGCGACCGAGGGCGACGATGCCCCGAGCCGCCATCCATACAGCGCCACTCTTGGTCCTAAGCCAAACTAGCAATCGCGCGGCGTACCCGCGCCAGTACCTCCCTTTGTCGAGACCCGCCGGCGCAAGCCGGCGGGTCTTTTGCGTTGAACTGAAGGAGCACGGGAAGGGATTCCGGCCGATCAGGTAAAAATTCCCGAGCTTGATGCGGCGGTTTGGTCGGGAGCAGATTGGGTCGGGCTAATGACGCCTGCAGGGTAGGGAGGCTTCGGGTGGAGGCGCAGTTCTACGACAACCTCGAGACACGCGATCCGGCTGAGCGCGAAGCGGCTTTGATGTCGGCGCTGCCGCAGATCGTTGCCGCAGCGAAGGAGCGCGCGCCGGCCTATCGCCATCGGCTCGCCGGGGTTCATCCGGAAGGTGTCGTCGATCGGCGCAGCTTGGCCGAATTGCCGCTGACCCGCAAATCCGAACTGATCGAGCTGCAGCGGCAGGACCCCCCGTTTGGCGGCTTGGCGGCGGCGCCGATGTCCGCCCTCCGACGCGTCTTCGTGTCGCCCGGGCCGATCTACGAACCGGAGGGCCGGCGGCCGGATTACTGGCGCTTCGCGCGGGCCCTCTTCGCGGCGGGGTTTCGCGCCGGCGACCTCATGCATAACACCTTCTCGTACCATCTGACCCCGGCGGGCGCGATGGTCGAGAGCGGCGCCGAGGCTCTGGGCTGCCCGGTGATCCCCGCCGGCACCGGCCAGACCGAGCAGCAATTGCGCACGATCGCCGATCTGCGGCCGGTCGGCTATGTCGGGACGCCGTCCTTCCTCAAAGTTCTGCTCGACCGCGCGGCAAGCGACGGGAGCGACGTCTCCTCGCTCAAGAAGGCGCTGGTCGGGGCGGAAGCCCTGCCGCCGGCATTGCGCGCCGAATTCCGCAGCCGCGGGCTTGGCGTGCTGCAGTGCTACGGGACCGCGGATATCGGCATCATCGCTTATGAGAGCACGAGCCCGCAGGGCGAGCTTTGCGAAGGCATGGTGGTCGACGAGGGGATCATTCTCGAGCTGGTCCAGCCAGGCACCGGAGAGCCGGTGGCTCCCGGCGAGGTCGGCGAGGTCGTCGTAACGACACTGACGCCAGAATATCCGCTGGTCCGCTTTGCCACCGGCGATTTGTCGGCGATGCTGCCGGGCCCGAGCCCATGCGGCAGGACAAACCATCGGATCAGGGGGTGGCTCGGGCGCGCCGACCAGACCACCAAGGTGCGCGGCATGTTCGTGCACCCCGAGCAGGTCGCCGATGTTCTGCGGCGCCACAAGTCGATCATCCGCGCCCGCCTCGTCGTGGAGCGGCCACGCAGCACCGACGAGATGACCTTGTTGGTCGAGCTCGGCGAAGCGGCGGAAGATCCGGCACGCATCGCCGAAACCCTGCAGGTCGTCACGAAAATGCGCGGCACGGTCAGCTGCGTGCCGCAGGGCAGCCTGCCCGCCGACGGCAGGCTGATCGAGGATCGACGGCAATTGAATTGAAATCTCCCGAGATTGAAATTCACTGAAAGGTCACAATTTTTTCAAACCGGCGTCCCAATCGACACCCCATATGGTATGCGTAAGGTTGATCCTTACAGGTTTGTCCCCCAAACCTCGTACTCGGTCGAGCAATTCGACCGTGGCCACGCGGCTCCGGTTTTCCCCCACCGGAGCCGCTTTTTTGCCCGCCGAGCCAGTTGACCGAACCCGATCTGATCGCCGAGGCTCTCGGTTGCCGCCGCGGCGAACGCTTGGTCTTTGCCGGACTGTCGTTTCGCTTGCCGGCAGGAGGTGCTCTGCTGCTCACCGGAGCCAACGGCAGCGGCAAGACCAGCCTGTTGCGTGTCCTCGCCACATTGATCACACCGGCCAGCGGCCGTCTTCTCTGGGGCGCTGCGCCAGTCGCGCAGAGCGCCGCCTATCGTGCTCAGCTCGACTTGGTCGGCCATCAGGATGGCGTAAAACCCGGTCTTACGCCGCGCGAAACCCTGGCCTTCTGGGCAGCGCTTCGGGGTAGGGACTTCGAGCCGAGTGTCGCGCCTTCTCGACGCAGCGCTTGACGCATTTGCCCTCGACCGGGTTGCCGACTGGCCATGCCGTTGGCTTTCCGCGGGCCAACGTCGGCGGGTCGCGCTCGCCCGTCTGGTCGTGGCGCCGAATTCGATCTGGCTCCTCGACGAACCGGCCAGTGCGCTCGACCGTGAAAGTCAATCACGACTTCGAACATGCGATCGCCGAGCATCGTGCCGCAGGCGGACGCATCGTCGTCGCCAGCCACACGCCGATCGACATCGGCGCCGCCACCGCCATTACCCTCGATGCCTTTGCTCCGCTCCCGGACCATGCCGCCGCCGGCTGAGGATGGCGGCGTTTCTCGGCCTTTTCCGGCGCGATCTGAGCCTCGCCTTGCGCCAGGGCGGCGACACCGGTCTCGTCGTCGGGTTCTTTATTCTCGCCGTCGTGCTGTTCCCGTTCGGCGTCGGTCCCGAGCCGGAAGTTCTACGGCGCATCGGCGCCGGCATCATCTGGGTGGCGGCACTGCTCGCGGCTCTGTTGTCGCTCGACCGCCTGTTCGAGGCGGATTATCAGGACGGCGAACTCGACCTGCTGGTCCTGTCGAACCTGCCTCTCGAACTCGCGGTGCTCGCAAAATGCGCTGCGCATTGGGTGGCAACCGGTCTGCCGCTGGCGCTGATCAGCCCGTTTCTCGCGCTCTTGGTCAATCTCGATCCGGGGTCGATCGCGACATTGTTCGCGAGCTTGTTGGTCGGCACGCCGGCGCTGAGCCTGATCGGCAGCGTCGCCGCGGCATTGAGCCTGGGGGCCCGGCGTCAAGGCGTCGTGCTGTCGCTCCTGGTGCTGCCTCTCTATATCCCGCCGCTGATCTTTGGCGCCGGCGCAGTCGAAGCGAGCGCGGCCGGCAGCGGCGCTCGCGCCTATCTGCTGATCCTGTGCGCGGTCACCTTGGCGGCTCTGGCGCTCTGTCCATGGGCGAGCGCCGCGGCCTTGCGCCAAGCGCTGGAGTAGGCGCAGCATCGCCGACGCTGACTTGACGCATGATCGGCATTACATTTGAGCCGCGATGATTAATTGGCTCGCCAACCCGGCGCGGTTCATTCGGCTGAGCGCGAAGGCTATGCCGTGGTGCGGTTGGGTGACCGTGCTCGTCCTGACGGTGGGTCTCTTCTGGTCCCTGGTTGTGGCGCCGCCGGATTATCAGCAGGGCGACACGGTGCGGATCATGTACGTACATGTTCCGGCTGCCTGGATGGCGCTCAGCGTCTATCTGTTCGTCGCGGTGGCGAGCGCGGTTGCGCTGGTCTGGCGGCATCCCCTCGCCGAAGTGGCGGCTCGCTCGGCCGCTCCGATCGGCGCGGCGTTCACCTTTGTCTGTCTCGCGACCGGCTCGCTGTGGGGGCGCCCAATGTGGGGCACCTGGTGGGTGTGGGACGCGCGGCTGACCTCGGTGCTGATCCTGTTCTTTCTCTACCTCGGCTACATTGCGCTGGCGAACGCCTTCGACGATCCCTCGCGCGGCGGCAGGGCTGCCGCGGTGCTGGCACTGGTCGGCGTAGTCAACCTGCCGATCATCAAGTTCTCCGTCGATTGGTGGAACACTCTGCATCAGCCGGCGAGCGTCATGCGGATCGGCGGACCCCGGATCGACATCTCGATGCTCGCCCCGCTGCTGATCATGGCTTTGGGATTCACGCTGCTGTTTGTCGTGCTGCTGATGCTGCGCATGAGAACCGCGCTGAACGAGCGCAAGGCAATGGCACTGCGGCTCAATGCCGGCTCGGCGCCCGTTCCTCGTCGGGCGCACGAGCGGGCCGTTTCCGCCCGCACGGCTGTGCCTTGACGGGCGACATCGGCGCCTTTCTCGCGATGGGGGGATATGCGGCTTTCGTGTGGCCGGCCTATGGGGTCGCGTTCACGGTTCTCGGAGGTCTCGCCTTATTCTCTTGGCGGCGCTACCGCCAGAGTACCGTCGCCCTGGAGCGGCTCCAGCAGGAGCTGCGGAAGAGACGATGACCCGCAAGCAGCAGAGATTGGGGCTGCTCGCTCTCGGCATGGCGGCTCTCGGCGGAGCCACTATGTTGGTGTTGAGCGCGTTCAACGACAATCTGGTATTCTTCTACAGCCCGAGCGAGTTGAAAGCCAAAGCGGTCGCGGCGGATCGGCGGATGCGGATCGGTGGTCTGGTTGAGGCGCAAAGCCTGTCGCGCGGCGCCGACGGGCACAGCTTCTCGTTCCGCATCACCGATGGCGCGGATGACGTGGCGGTCGTCTACCAGGGGCTGCTGCCGGATCTCTTCCGCGAGGGGCAAGGCGCCGTCGCTGAGGGGAAATTACGTCCCGACGGGGTTTTCGCCGCATCGAGCGTCCTGGCCAAGCACGACGAGAACTATATGCCGCGCGAGGTTGTCGACGCGCTGAAGAAGAGCGGCCATTGGCAGGAGGGCGGCGCTGCGCCGGCTGGAATGGCCCAGCAGAAATGATCCATGGCACGCAAGCTTTTTTTCCTCTTGCCGGCGGTGCTGTTCGCAGTGCTGGTGATCGCGTTTGCGGTCGGTCTGCGGCATGATCCGCACCTGCTGCCATCGGCGCTGATCGACCGCCCGGCGCCCGATTTCGCCTTGCCCGGCCTTTACGAGAGCGCCAACGGGGTGACCCGCAACGATCTCGATGGTCGCGTGACGCTCGTCAACTTCTTTGCGTCCTGGTGCGCCCCGTGCCGCGAAGAGCACGCCGAACTGATGGCGCTGGGCCGCCTTCCCGGGGTCACGCTCGACGGCATCGCGTATAAGGACAAACCCGAAGAGTCGCGCCGTTTTCTGGACCGCTTCGGCAATCCCTTCGGCCATATCGGCGTCGACCGCAACGGCACGACTGCGATCGATTTTGGGGTTTACGGCGTGCCGGAGACTTATGTCGTGGACCGCACCGGCCACATCCGTCTTCGCCACGTCGGTCCATTGACCGCCGAGGACGTCAAAAGCGAGATCCTGCCCCTGATCCAGCAAATCGGCCGGGCCGAGTAGCTCGGCGCGGGCAGTCAGGGTTCCGACTCGCGGTCTTCGCTGGAGACCTCGGCGAGAAAGCCGGGAAGATCACGCCAACCGTAGGCGATGGCCTCGATCGCCGTGCCGCCGACTGCGATTGGCTTTCGGCCCACTTGCTGGGCGCCGAGCCGCTCATAGAAGAACCGAGACGGATTTTCGCGCAGCACCCAAAGGATCGCCGACCGCCGCCCTGCAGCGACGAGCCGGCGGAACAACGCGATCAGCAGCCGTCGCCCGATTCCTTGGTTCTGCCAATCCGGGGCGACGTAAAGGGTGAACACTTCACCGGTGAAAGAGCGGTCCCCGCGATTGGGTCCACAGCTGCCAAAACCGAGGATGGCGCCATTCGAACCTACCGCGACGCGCACATCCCGCGGCTCGCGTAGGATTACGCCGCGCCACCCTGCTTCGCGGCGCCGTTCCGACAATCCGACGAGGTAGGCCGTGGAGAGCACCCCGGCATAAGTCGTGCGCCAAGTCTCGACATCGAGCCGGGCGATCCCGCGCGCGTCCCCCGGCCGCGCCGGCCGGATCGTGATCTCGCTCATAAAGGCCATTTTGCCCGGTTTCGCGCGCCGAGGGGAGAGCCATCCGAGCGTGGCCTTGAAACGCCGGCCCCGTTATGGTGCCGGGATGAGGGGATGCCGGCTGCTTCATTTCAGTTTTGTTGTCGGGTTGCTGCTCTCGGTTCCTGTTGCGGGCCATTCAGAGAGCTCGAAAAAACCAGGTAGTGCCAAGCAGACCACCGTGGGGCCGCCGGCCGAGCAGCTTGGCGCCGCCGATGCGTGGACGGCATACAGCTACATCGAGAAAACCGGGAAAGTGTGCTATCTGACCGGCGAACCGAAGAAGAGTGAGCCGGCCGGCGGCAAGCGCAGGCATCCCATGGCGATGGTCACCCATCGGCCGGGTGAGAAAATCGCCAACGTCGTCAGTTTCATCGAAGGCTATCCGCTCAAAGAGGGCAGCGAGGTGTCGCTCGATGCCGGCGGTACGAAATTCGACCTGTTCACCAAGGGCGACAGCGCCTGGGCGCGAACGCCCGAACTCGACAAGACGATCGTCGAGGCGATGACCAAAGGAAAACAGGCGATCGTCAAGGGGACGCCACAGAAAGGGCCTGCTACCACCGACACCTATTCGCTTATCGGCTTTGCCCAGGCGCTCGTGCTGATCGATAAAGCCTGCGACGTGAAGCGCTGAACCGCACGGTTCCCCATATAACGGCGAGTTCATGCTGACTGATACCTTATCCGAACCGGCGCGCCGCAATCTTGTCGGATTGGGCCGTGAGGCGCTCGCCGCTGAAATGGCCGAATTTGGCGCCGAGCCCTTCCGCGCACGCCAGCTCTGGCACTGGATCTATCGTCGGGGCGCTACCGATTTCGCGGCGATGACCTCGTTGTCAAAGCCGTTCCGCGACAAGCTCGCAGCGCGCTACGTGCTGCAGCGGCCGGTGATATCGCGCGCGCTCGCCTCGGTCGACGGAACCCGCAAATGGCTCCTGCGCTTTGCCGATGGCGAAGAGGTCGAGACCGTTCACATCCCTGAAGACGATCGCGGGACTTTGTGCGTCTCCTCCCAAGTCGGCTGCACGTTGACCTGTTCCTTCTGCCACACCGGCACGCAGCGGCTGGTGCGCAATCTGGCGTCGGAGGAGATCGTCGCGCAGGTGATGATCGCGCGCGATGCGCTCGGCGAATGGCCGTCGCCGCAGGATGACCGGCAGGTGACGAACATCGTTTTGATGGGAATGGGCGAGCCGCTCTACAATTATGAGAATGTCGCGGCTGCCTTGAAGATCGTCATGGACGGGGAAGGTCTGTCGATCTCACGGCGCAAGATCACATTGTCGACCTCCGGGGTGGTTCCGATGATCCGCCGGTGCGGCGCCGAGCTCGCGGTCAATCTCGCGGTCTCGCTGCATGCGGTGCGCGACGACGTTCGCGACCGCCTGGTGCCGCTCAACCGCAAATACCCGATCGCCGAGCTGCTCGACGCGTGCCGGACCTATCCGGGGGCGAGCAATGCCCGCCGCATCACCCTCGAATACGTCATGCTGAAAGGTATCAACGACAGTCCGAGCGACGCCCGCGAGCTGGTGCGGCTGGTGGCCGGCATTCCCGCAAAAGTCAATCTGATCCCGTTCAACCCGTGGCCGGGCACGCCCTATGAGTGCTCTCCGGATGCGGCGATCAAGGCGTTTTCCGACATCGTCTTTGCCGCCGGTTATTCGGCGCCGGTGCGCACGCCGCGGGGCCGCGACATCCTCGCCGCCTGCGGCCAGCTCAAATCGGCGAGCGTCAGGGTGCGCCGGAGCGAGCGGCCGTCCCTGCCCGCCGCCTGACTTTTGCCGCCGCCATACTTTCGGCTGCGCCGCGTGCTGTATGCGCTCCTCGGATCTGCGCTCGCCGCCTATGGGGTGCTGGTCGGCGGGCTCTATGTTTTTCAACGCCATCTGCTCTACTTTCCCGGCGCCGGGCGGCCCGAGCTCGGCGATCTCGCTGCGCTCGGTGTCCGCGAAATTACCTTAAAGACGGTCGACGGGCTGTCGCTGCTCTCATGGTACCTGCCGCCGCGGGACGGCCATCCGGTCATTGCGTATTTGCACGGCAATGGTGGCCATATCGGATACCGCGCCGATCGCTTGCGGTGGTTTGCTCGCAACGGGTACGGGGTGCTGATGGCCGAGTACCGTGGCTATGGCGGCAACCCCGGGACGCCGAGCGAAGCAGGCCTGGTCGCCGACGGTGCCGCGGCTCTCGATTTTCTCGGTGGCCAGGGGATCGCGCCGAACCGGCTCGTGCTCTATGGCGAGTCTCTCGGATCGGGGGTTGCCGTGCCCTTGGCGGCGGAGCGGAAGATCGCGAGCCTGATACTCGAAGCGCCCTTCACCAGCGTCGGCGAAGTCGCCCAGTACCATTATTCCTTTATACCGGCTGCCGCGCTGGTGCGTGACCGTTTCGACTCGCTGGCGAGGATCGGCGCTGTCAAGGCGCCGATCCTGGTCCTTCATGGCGAGCAAGACCGGGTCGTCCCACTTCGCTTTGGCCGAGCGCTGTTTGACGCAGCACCGGAGCCCAAGGAGCTCTGGTTCTCCCAAGAGGCCGGTCACGAGGATCTCGTCCGGTATGGCGCATTCGAAGCGGTCCTCGACTTTTTGCAGCGTCGGGTTAGTTGACTCCATCCGCTCTGTGGACGGTTTGGGGGATAGAGTCGCTATTCTGGGGGTAAGCCTGTGGGCAACGATTTTGCCGCTTGTCCAGTAAATTTCACGCGATAATCTATCCCGCGTGGTTGACACGGTGAACTCGAGGCCGTGGCCGACGGGTCGGCGGGCCAATTCAGGGGGAAAACGGGAGCCTTCAGACCACGCCAGGGGCGGTCCATTCGGACCGCCCCTTTTGATTCCCGGCAGACTTCAGGCGCGGATCTCCTGGCGTTGAAAGACCACATAGGCGATCGCGAAAATCACGATCATTCCGGCGATGAGGCCGGTCATCTGCGGCCATACCAGGATAAAGCTCTGCGCCGCCGGCAAGGGCGCGCCGAGCAAAGCGCCCTGAACCTGACTGTAGAACACCGGGCCGAGGGCGCGGGTCGCCGGCTGCAGCAATGCGAGGGCGATTTCCGCGTAGAGTGTATTGGGCGAGATCCGGTCCAATACTTGGGCGGTCTGCAGGTAGTCGAGGTTTGGGCCAAAGATCCCTTCCGGCGGACCGGCAATCAATGTCGCGACGAGCGGCGTGACGACCGACCAGAACAATGAGAACAGGAGCCATACGCCAAGAGCGGCGAGCGCCGCGGTGGCGGGCGCGCGAAACACCACCGAAAAGAGGAAGGCCACCGCCAGCCAGACCCCGCCATAGGCGATCGTCGCGGCGAGAAACCCCAGCATGCGTATCATTTCTTCGGTATTGGGCGGCAAACCGAGGAACAACAGGCCGAGGCCGATCGTCAGGAGCCACAGCGAGAAGAGGCCGATCGTGAGTGCGACCAGCCCGGCGAGGAATTTACCGAGCAACAGGGCGTCGCGGTAGATCGGCTGCGCCAGCACCCGGCTCAGGGTTCGGCGGTTGAATTCTCCGTTGATCGCATCGAAGCCGATCGCAATCGCGACCAGCGGGATCAGAAACCCCAACAAGGCAATAAAGGACGGCAGTGGATCCTGCGCCATTGTCAGCAGCCGCAGGAAGAGGAACGGGCTCTCGCCAATACTGGCGCGGATCGACAGGATCGCGGCGTAGGCGGCGGCGATCGCGGTCAGGAACACCAGGGCTTCGAGCAGCCACATCCGGGCACCCGACAGGTAATCCGCCGCCTCCTTGGCGAGGACGACCCCGACCCCGGTAAAGGGGGAGCCTCTACGCCGCATCGCGGACCTCGTCGAAATATCGGGTGTAGACTTCGTTGAGGCTCGGCTCGGCGAAACGGATGCCGAGCAAGTCGAATGACGGTGCCAGCCGCCGGGCGATCTCGGCGCGCAGATCGCCCTCGCAATCGACCCGGTAGAGTTCGGCGGCCAGCACTTGCACTCGGACCACACCAGGCACAGCGGCGAGTTGATTGCGGACTGCCTCGCCGCGCGCCTCGACATCGATCACATGTCCGCCGCCCAGCACCCGCTGCGCCAGTTCGGTCACGCTGCCCGAGAGCGCGATGCGTCCCCGATTGAACAGCGCGACCCGGTCGCACACGCTCTGCACTTGATCGAGGTGGTGCGAGGATAGGAGAACCGCGGTGCCGTCGGCCTTGAGTCCCCAAATCATGCCGAGAAATTCCTGCGTCGAGTGCGGGTCCAAGGTCGCCGTCGGCTCGTCGAGGATCGCGATGCTCGGGCGCTTCATCAGCACCTCGGCGAGCCCGAGGCGCTGGCGCATCCCGCGCGAAAAGGTGGACACCCGATCCCGCCCGGCATCGGGCAGTCCGACCCGCGCCATGGCCTCGGTAAACCTCTGGTCGATGTCTTGCCGAGACAATCCGGCCAGCCTTCCCGTGTAGGCAAGGTTGTCGCGAGCCGACAGGCCGTCGTAGAACCCCACCGAATTGGGCAGATAGCCTACCCTGCGCTTGACGTCGAGCGGGTCGCGCAACGGGTCGAAACCGGCCACTTCGGCGCGCCCCTCGGTCGGTTCGGTCAGCCCGAGGAGCATCAGGATCGTCGTCGTCTTTCCCGACCCGTTGGGCCCGAGAATGCCGACGATCTCGCCGGCGCGGACATCGAGATCGATGTGGTCGACCGCGACCGTCGCGCCGTAGCGCTTGGTGAGCCCCTGGGCGCTGATCACGACTTCTTCAGGCATCTAGCCCTGCCTCGCCGTCATCTTACTCAACGCCGGCCGAAGCGGGCGACCGCGAAAACGACGACCAGCAACGAGATCGCGATGACCCCGATCCCGACGGCACCCCACAGGGTGGAGGTGAGCACCGTGATGCGGAAGTTCGCCGATTCCGATTGACCGCCGGCGGCGTTGGCGCGGATCGTCGTCTGGTAGTCCCCGGCAATGGCGCGCGGCGACGGGGTCAGGCTGACCTTGATCGCTTGCGATTTCCCGGCTGCCAGCTCGGGCAGCTCCTTGGGGTCGAAGCTGGTCTTCCACCCCTCCGGCGCCGTCGCGCTGAAATCGACGTCGCGCGCCGCTTCACTGCCGTCATTGCGGACGACGACGGTCAATTGGCCGTCCTGGCCGGCATAGGCCTCGCCGCTGAGGCGCCCGCCCTCGCCGGCCAACGCCAGCCGAGGCTGGCCGACGATCGTGATGGCGAGATCGAGATCGGCGGAAGCCGCCTCGCTCTTGGCGTGCAGCGCCAGCTTGTAATCGCCGGCAGACGTGTCGCGCGGCAGCGCCACCGAGGCTTCGATGTCCTTTGATTTTCCCGCCTCGATCGGAATGCTGGTGAGTTGCTGGCTGCCATAGGCTTCGGTGAAGGTGACCTGGAAATTCTTCGGCGCGTCGGCGCTGAAATTGATCGTGGCGTCGCGCCCGCTGTCATTCGCGACGGTCACGCGGAACTTGAATGAAGTCGTCGCGGTCCCGCGCAGCGAGGGGAAGTTGGTGGTGAGTTTGAGCTTGGCCGGGAGTTCCTGCCCGATCGTGACGGTGAT
Organism: uncultured Alphaproteobacteria bacterium; assembly: GCA_963732095.1. Taxonomy (GTDB): domain Bacteria; phylum Pseudomonadota; class Alphaproteobacteria; order ATCC43930; family CGMCC-115725; genus AP-15. Next base: position 91,097 of record CAVSZA010000036.1, on the reverse strand, counting down.
CGGCAATTTGAGATCGCTTCCGTCACCCTTCGCGTCGACGAGAAAATGGTATTCGCCGGGTCCGGTACCGGCCGGTGGTTCGAGCCGCAGCTGCAATTTCTCTTCGGTATCGGGCGCCACGATCGCCAACTCGACCGGCTGCCCGCCGCCGAGGATTGTTGCCTTCCAGCCCTGAGCGACGTCCGGGACCGAAAGAGCCAGCTGCTCTGGGGGATGATTGAAGTTGCGCAGCGACAGGTCGATCGTCGTGGTCTCGCCGGCGCGTACCGTCAGCGCGGGATAACGTGTCGTAAAATAGACGCCGGTAATACCGTTCGACGGCTTGTCCGCGGCGTCGGCCGCTGTCGCCGTCAATAGGACAAAACATAATGCGGCAAGGCGCAGCAGCATCCTCGACACCTCCGACACGAACCGCTGACCTGATAGCGGGAACCTTGGCGCGCTGAAATACGTCAGTCGGCTGCAGGCGCGAAATTAACAATTTTTCATGTTATCGGGGCAAACCGCGCCGCGAAGCGGGTCAGAAGGCGCTTCCGAAATTACGGGCGAACCAGCCCTTGGGCGGCGAACCGGGGGTGCCGGAAGTGACGAGGGAATACGCATCGACATACCACTCGCTGCCCGGGTAATTGTGGCCGAGCACCGCGGCATTCGCTTGGGCCTCCTCGTTGAGGCCGAGCGCCAAATCGCACTCGACGAGGCGTTCCAGCGCTTCGGGAACATGCGTCGTCGTCTGATAATTGTCGATGACCCGTTTGAAGCGGTTCATCGCCGCCAGATACTGTCCCCGCTTCAGATAATAGCGGCCGATCTCCATCTCCTTGCCGGCGAGATGATCCCGCGTGAAATCCAACTTTAGCTTGGCGTCTCGCGCGTATTTGCTGTCGGGAAAGCGCCTAATGACGTCGTCTAGCGCCTTCAGAGCCAGCTCGGTAGTCTTTTGATCGCGGCCGATATCGACGATCTGCACGTAATACGAGATCGCCTTCAAATAGTAGGCGTATGCAATGTCACGATGGCCCGGATGAAGTTGAATGAAACGATCAGCCGCGATGATCGTCTCACCGTAATTTCCTGCTTCGTATTGAGCATAGGCTGACATCAGCTGGCTTTTCGTGGCCCATACGGAATAGGGGTGCTGACTTTCTACTTCCTCGAATGTCTTGGCAGCCGTTGGATAGCGCTCCTCGACCATCTCATCCATGGCCTTGTTGTAGAGATCGTCGACCGGCTTCTCGACATAGGCCTCCTTCTTCGAGCCACCGCACGCAGTCAGTGCGGCGATCAGCGCGGCCACGCCGAACCAGCGAAGGAAGGGCAACAAACGCATCGACCTACTCTGGACAGAAATGTTGATGTGCCGCTTATAGCACAACACGCGGGCGCGCGAGCAAGCCGGCGCGCCCGTCAATCGCTGGCGAGCTGGAGCCCGTCTTGCCATTCCCGCTCGCCGCGATGGGTCGACCGGCTCAGAGTGGTGTAGCACCAGGCCTCACCATCGGCGAAGAGGGCCGAGAGCAGGCGCCGGGTGTGGGCATGCCCCGAGCGCACGCCGCGGAAGGATCCGAGCAGCGGACCTCCGGCAAGATAGAGGTCTCCGAATGCATCGAGGAGCTTGTGGCGCACGAACTCGTCGGCATAGCGCAAGCCCCCGATGTTCAAGACGTGATCGCGGCCGACGACGACGGCGTTGTCGAGCGATCCGCCGCGCACCAAGCCCGCGGCCCGCAGCCGGTCCAGTTCGTCAAGAAGGCCGAAAGTGCGCGCCCGGCTGAGCTCGGTCTTGAAAGTGTCCGCGTCGACCATCAGACAAATGTCCTGCCGGCGAATCAGCGGGTTGTCGAAATCGATCTCGAAGCTCATCGAAAAGCCGTGATCGGGGAGCAGCGCCGCCGTCGCGCCGTCTTCGGTGACGCTGACTGCTTTCAATACTTTGATCGCGCGCCGTGCGGCTTCCTGTTCGACGACGCCAGCGCACTCGATCAGAAACAAGAAGGGTGCCGCACTCCCATCCATGATCGGCACTTCGCGGCCATCGAGCTCGATGATCGCATTGTCGATGGCAGCGCCGGCCAACGCCGCCATCAGGTGCTCGACCGTGCCCACCGTATTTCCCTCGCCGTTGGACAGCACGGTGCAGAGCGGCGACTCGATCGTATTGGCCCAGTTTGCACGAATCTCGGCCGCCGAAGCGGCTCGACGGAACACGATGCCCGTATCCGGGGCGGCAGGGTGCAATGTCATTGCCACCCTTTCGCCGGAATGAAGTCCAATTCCCCGGCACCCGATAGATGTTTTCAGCGTCTGCTGAGACGCTGTCGCGATATCCCCCAACATGCGACAGACTTCTGTAAAGTGGTCCCCTGGCGAGCTGGAAGCTACTTTCGCCCCGACTTCGCCTCAAATCACTCTTTGTTGCCAATTGTTGCATTGTCGCTGACATTTCAGCCGCAATCCCGCCGGATTGACAATGCGATACCCTGGAGCCGCTCGCTTGCGGGGCCGAAGAGAGATTGATTACCCCAGGAGCGGCAAATTCAGTTGGCTTGGCGGCGCAAGAACGCGGGGATATCGAGCAGATCGTCTTCTTTGCTCAAATTCGGCCGGTCGTCGGGCTCCAGCGGCGCCAGCCGGGGCTGAGCATTCGGTTGGCCGGCCGGCTTTCCCGGCTGGACGGGCGGACGCGGCGGGGGCTCGGGCGCGGTTGCGCGAGCGCGGCCTACTCCGGTCACCCGCTCGATCAGGCTGGGCACCCGCCCTTTCGGCTTCGGCGCGGCCTCTTTGGCCGCAGGAGGAACGGCGGGCTGGGTCAGCGGGACCGGGCGCGCGAGCCCTGCATCGGCCGGCTTCGGCGCGATGAAGGCGCCGTTTCGTACTGCCGCGGTCTCGGCTTCCGCCGCCGCTTGCGGCAACGGTTCACTGTCGCTCTCCGGACGCGGCCTCGTCGATTGCGCAGCATTCTGCGTGAGCACGGGCTGGGTGTAACCGCCTGTCGTCGCCTCGCGCAGCGGGGGCACTGAATCGCGGCTGCTGACCAGGCTGATCGCCGGGCGCGGCTGCACGACCGCCTCGGCATCGATGCCTGTGGCGACAACGGAAATTCGCATCTTCCCTTCGAGCCTCTCGTCGAAGGTCGAGCCGAAAATGATGTTGGCCTCGGGATCGACCTCCTCACGAATGCGATTGGCCGCCTCATCGACCTCGAACAAGGTCATATCGAGACCGCCGGTAATGTTGATCAGGACGCCTCTGGCGCCCTTCATCGAGACGTCTTCGAGCAGCGGGTTCGAGATCGCGGCCTCGGCGGCATCGGTCGCCCGCTTCTCGCCTTCGGCCTCGCCGGTTCCCATCATCGCCTTACCCATCTCGCCCATCACCGTGCGAATGTCGGCGAAGTCGAGGTTGATGAGGCCGGGCATGACCATCAGGTCGGTGACGCCGCGGACCCCCGAATGCAGCACGTCGTCGGCCATCTTGAAGGCATCGGCAAAAGTGGTGCGCTCGTTGGCGATGCGGAACAGGTTCTGGTTCGGAATGATGATCAAGGTGTCGACAAACTTCTGCAGTTCCTCGATGCCGGCCTCGGCGCTGCGCATCCGATGGCTGCCCTCGAAATGAAACGGCTTTGTCACCACACCGACGGTCAGGATCCCTAATTCGCGCGCGATCCGTGCAATCACCGGCGCGCCGCCGGTGCCGGTCCCCCCGCCCATGCCGGCAGTGATGAACACCATGTTGGAGCCGCCCATCGCCTCGAGGATATCGTCGAGCGCCTCCTCGGCCGCAGCCCGCCCGACATCGGGGCGTGATCCGGCGCCGAGCCCACGGGTGACGCCAATCCCCATCTGAATTTTGCGCGGTGCGCTCGATTGATGCAGCGCCTGCGCGTCGGTATTGCAAACCACGAATTCGCAGCCGATCAGATTCGAGCGGATCATGTTGTTGACGGCGTTCCCCCCGGCGCCACCGACCCCGACCACCGTAATGCGGGGTTTCATCTCATGCTCGTCCCTCGGGATGCTCAGATTGATCATGCGGTCCCCTCCACTGTTGTGCCCCTAACGATACCCGGTCCGGTCCGGGCTCCCCCCTCGCTGGCTCACGTGGTGGCCGGGCGAGCAACAAAGCCGAATCTGCCTCAAAAATTGTCCTTTAGCCAATGCCCCAATCGGCCCAGAACACCCCATCGCGGGCCCTCCGGGCGGCGCCTTACGCCCGAGACCTCGGCGCGTTCGGACAGCGCGAAGTGCAGTAGCCCCGCGGTTGTTGCAAACGCCGGACCGCCGGTTGCCTCGGCGAGCCCCGCGACCCGCTGCGGCCGCCCCATCCGCACCTGTTTATCGAGGATCAGCCCGGCAAACTCGCGCGTCCCGTGCAGCTGGCAAGCCCCTCCGGTCAGCACGACACGGCGGCCTGCGACCTTGTCGAAGCCGCTCGCCTCCAGCCGATTGCGCACCAACTCGAAGGTCTCCTCGATGCGCGGCGCGATGATGCCGACGAGCAAGGATTTCGGCACATGGTTGACGTGCCCCTCGTCCTCCTCGCCGATTTGCGGGACGGCAATCATCTCGCGCTCGTCTGTGCTCGCTGAAATCGCGGTGCCGAACAATGTCTTCATGCGTTCGGCATGGGCGACCCCGGTCGAGAGCCCGCGGGCGATGTCGTTGGTGACGTGCATGCCGCCGACCGGGACGTAATCGGCAAAAATCAAATTTCCGTCGAAGAACACGCCGATCGTCGTCGTTCCACCGCCCATGTCGATAACGGTGACGCCGAGACCGATCTCGTCCTCCACGAGGCAGGAGAGCCCCGAAGCATAGGGGCTGACAACGAGAGCCTCGACCTCGAGATGCGAGCGCCCAACGGCGGCGGTGTGGTTGCGCACGCTGGCCGCGCTCGCCGTCACGACATGCATGTTGACGCCGAGCTTCTCGCCGAGCATGCCGCGCGGATCGCGGATGCCGCGGCTGTCGTCGACCGAGAATCCGACCGGGACGGAATGGATGATCTGGCGATCGCCCGGCTCGCGCATAACGTAGCCGTGCTCGAGCACCCGCCGCATTTCGGCATCGGTAATCTCGCGCCCGGTGATGCCGATTTCCGCCTTGATGATCCTTGAGGCGGAGAAACCGCCCGACAGGTTTGCCACGACCCGCTCTATCGTTTCGCCGGCCATCTCCTCGGCGGCGTGCACCGCATTCAGCACGGAGGTACCGGTGGCTTCCAGGTCGACAATTCCCCCGTTGCGCACGCCACGCGAGATCTGATGGCCGATGCCGAGAACCCGCGGCCTGTCGTTCTCCACCCGCGCGATAAAGCAGCAGATCTTTGTCGTGCCGATGTCGAGGGCGGTGATCAGGCTGCCGCGCGGCCGGTTCCCCGGTCTGCGGGATTTCGACTGACCATCGGCCTCCGGCCTTGCCGCTTTTTTGGTGTCCTTGGCGCGAGGCGGCGCTTCATCAAGTGTCGTCATGTGTTCTTCGCCGAAGGGCGTCCCTTTTTAGATGCCGGCAACGTCGGCGCTTCTTTTGGCGCCTCCGGGATGACCCGCAGAACGAGCCGGTCCGGCAGGCGCACATCGACGGTCTGCACGTCGCGCTTGAGGATCGCGCTCGACCGCTCGAGCCGGGCGAGCTGGGCCCAGGCGGCGACCGGCGCGTCCGCCGGGAGGAGGACATCGATCGCATTGTCGATGCGCAAGTTCCAGCGGCGATCGCCAACCCGAATCGCGGCACTGACGCGCGCGGCGAGTTCGGGCTCGGTCGCCAGCATGTCGAGGAGCTCGGCGGCATGTCTCGCCGCACCTTCGCCGACGACCAGGGGCAGCTTGGCGAAACGGTCGAGCCGGGTCACCGGGATTACGCCGCCCTCGCGGTCGATGAGCTCGAGCTTGCCGCCGTGCTGCCAAAGGGCGAGCGGTTTGCGCTCGACGAGGCGGACGTAGAGCGTGTCCGGCAGGCGGCGCTCGACCACCGCCGAGCGAACCCAGGGCAATGTCTCGAGTTGCTCCTTGGCCCGTCTCGGGTTCATGGCGAGGATCGGCGTTCCTGGGCCGGCGCCGAGCGCGGCGAGGATCGTGTCGCGATCCGTCGTCTCGCGTCCTTCGACTTTGACGTCGGTCACCACCAGCCCCAGCCGTGCGGTGCCGTCGAGCATCCGGTCCGCCGCATATTGCAGCGCCGTTTGGCCGAGCGACGAGCGGCTCTGCTGAACGGCTGCGTAGAGCCCGCCCGCCAGCAAAACCGGGATGCCGATCCACAAGCCCAAGCGGCGGACGAAGGCGAAGATGCGGCCGCGTCGCGGGCGTCGCGGCGCCGGTCCCTTCATCCGTCGCATGACGCGTTCTCTACCATCCAGGCGACCAGCTCGTCGAAGCCGATGCCGACATGACGGGCGATATCGGGCACCAGCGAAGTCGGCGTCATTCCCGGTTGCGTGTTGACCTCCAGGAGGTAGAGACGCTCGCAGCCTCCCGACGTGTCGTCATAGCGCAGATCGGCGCGGCTGACACCGCGGCAGCCGAGCGCGCGATGGGCCCGAAGGCCGATGTCGAGCGCCTCTTCATAGACGGCCGGCGGAACCGGGGCCGGCGTCAGGTGATCCGACCCGCCAGCCGCGTATTTCGCGGTGTAGTCGTAAAAGCTGCCGCGCGGGACGATCTCGCAGGCGCCGAGCGCCCGATCCCCCATCACCGCCACAGTGAGCTCTCGTCCGGGAACAAAGCGCTCAACCAGTAGCTCGGCGCCGTAGCGCCACTCCCTCACCTCCTCGCGCCAGGAATTGTCGTTGATCCGCACGATCCGGACGCCGACGCTCGATCCCTGATTGGTCGGCTTGACGACAAAGGGAGCCGGCAACGGGTCGCTTTCGACCAGGCTTTCGCGGCTGGCGACGACGCCTTCGGCGACCGGCAGCCCGGCGTCGCGGAATACCGCCTTCGCCGTCGGCTTGTGCATCGCCATGGCCGAGGCGAGGACGCCCGAATGGGTGTAGGGGATCCGCAGCATCTCGAACACGCCCTGCACCGTGCCGTCTTCCCCGCCGACGCCATGCAGTGCGTTGAAAATAAAGTCGGGGCGCGGGTCCAGCGCACGCATCAGCGCCGGCAAATCACGGCCGACATCGATGATCCGCACCTCGTAGCCGCAGTCCACCAGTGCCTTGGCGCATTCGCGTCCGCTCGACAGCGAAACCTCGCGCTCCGGCGACCACCCGCCCATCACCACCGCCACAGTCTTGGTCACCGCCCCCCTCGTGTCATACCGTCACGCCCGCGAAAGCGGGGGCCCAGAGGCGACCCGCCGAAACGTCGGGATCTCTGGATTCCCGCTTTCGCGGGAATGACGAAACCATGTGCTGAATGTCTGGAAGCGGAGAACCGAGACGCTCGATCTCCCACTCGAGCCAGGTCCCGGAGGTGTCGTGGACACGCCGCCTGACTTCTTCGCCGAGGCCTTCGAGATCGGCCGCTGTGGCGGTGCCGGTGTTGATCAGAAAATTCGTGTGTTGCTGCGATACCATCGCGCCCCCGCGAACGAGACCGCGACAGCCGGCGGCATCGATCAAGCGCCACGCGCTGTCGCCCGGCGGGTTCTTGAAGGTCGATCCGCCGGTACGGGCGCGGACTGGCTGAGTCGCTTCCCGCGCGACGCGGATCTCGTTCAGCCGGCGCCCGATTGCAGCGCGATCACCGGGCACACCGCGGAGCCGGGCTTCAACAAAAATCCAGCTCGGATCGGCATCGCTGTGGCGGTAAGAGAGACCCATCGCGCTGGTGTTGACGGTATGGGTTTGGCCGTTGCGGTCGAGTGCGGTTGCCGAAACGAGCACAGCCTCGATTTCCCGGCCGTAGGCTCCGGCATTCATTCGCAGGCTGCCGCCGATTGAGCCCGGGATGCCCGACAGAAACTCGAGCCCGCCCAATCCCGCATTGGCCGCCGCAAAGGCGACGATGCGGTCGAGAGCCGCCGCGCCGACGCGGAGCTCATCACGCTCCATCTCGATACCGGCGAACCCGCGCCCGAGTCGGATAACAATGCCGGGAATGCCGCCGTCGCGCACCAGGAGGTTCGAGCCTACCCCGATCACCGTCACCGGGATTGGCCGCGGCAGCGCTGCAAGAAACCCGGCGAGATCGACAAGGTCGGCAGGCCGGAACAAAACCTCGGCAGGGCCCCCGACGCCGAACCAGGTCTGCTTGCCAATTGCCGCGTCCGCGGTCAACGGGCCGCGTACCGGAGGTAGCTGCGCAATCAACGGTTTCATGCAACGCGACTCCGCGATTGCGCGAGATCGGCCGGCAAATTATTGGCCCAGCCGGTGATCGACCCGGCACCTAGGCACACCACCATATCACCTGGGCGCGCCAGCTCGCGGATCATCGAAGCAAGCTCCCTCGGGTCGGCCAAGGGGCGGACATTGCGATGGCCGTGCTCGATCAACCCGGCAACCAGAGCGTCGCGGCTGACCCCCTCGATCGGCGCTTCCCCGGCTGCATAGATATCCGCGACCAGAACCACATCGGCGTCGTTGAAGCAGGTGCAGAACCCTTCGAAAAGATGCGACACGCGCGTGTAACGATGCGGCTGGACGACGGCGAGCAGCTTTCCCTCGACGATCGCGCGCGCCGCCTTCAGCACCGCCGCGATCTCGACCGGGTGGTGGCCGTAATCATCGATGACGGTCACACCGTTCCACTCGCCGGTCCGCGTAAATCTGCGTTTCACGCCTTTAAAATTGTAGAGCGCGGCCCGCAGAGCATCGTCGCCGAGCGCCATCGCCTCTGAGACTGCCGCTGCAGCAAGCGAGTTCTGCACATTGTGACGGCCGAACATCGGCAGGAAAAGGTCAGGGATCGTGCGCCCCCGATCCGCGAGTGCATTGGATATAACGAGATCGAATCGCGCGCCGTCCCGTCCGAGTTGGACCTCGACCGCACGGATGTCGGCCTGCGGGCTGAACCCGTAGGTCAGGACCCGCCGGTCCGAGAGCTTTGGGATCATTTGCTGCACCACCGGGTGGTCGATGCAGAGTGCGGCAAAACCATAAAACGGGATGTTGCCGACAAAATCCTCGAAGGCTTGGCGCAGCGCGTCGAAGGTTTGATAAAAATCGAGATGTTCCGGGTCGATATTGGTGACGATCGCAATCGTGGCCGGCAGCCGCGTGAATGTGCCGTCGCTTTCGTCGGCCTCGACGACCATCCAGTCGCCCGCTCCCAGCCGCGTGTTGGTCCCGTAGGCATTGATGATCCCGCCGTTGATCACAGTCGGGTCGAGCTGCGCCGTCTCGAGCAGCGCGCCGATCATCGAAGTCGTCGTCGTCTTGCCATGGGTTCCGGCAATCGCCAGCGACCATTTGAGCCGCATCAACTCGCCCAGCATTTCGGCGCGGCGCACCACCGGGACGCGGCGCACCCGGGCGGCGATGACCTCGGCATTGTCCGGTTTGACGGCGGACGAGATCACGACCACCTCGGCGGCGCCGAGGTTCTCGGCTTCGTGGCCGACAGCCACCGGAATTCCGAGATCGATGAGCCGCCGAACATTGGCGCTGTCGGCCAGGTCGCTGCCCTGCACCCGATAGCCGAGATTGTGCAATACCTCGGCGATGCCGCTCATCCCGATCCCGCCGATGCCGACGAAATGGATGGGCCCGATCGATCGCGGCAGAGCTCTCATGCCGCCCGTCCTTGCGGCCTCAAGCCGAGACCGAGCTCGATGGCGAGTTGCGCAAGATCGCGCGCCGCGTCGGGTCGGCCGAAATCGCCGGCGCGCTCAGCCGCGCCGCTCAATGCCGCCGGGTCCGCCAGCAGATTTTCGAGATAAAGCGCAAAGGTATCCGGCCGCAACTCCGGCTGAGCAATGACCCATCCGGCTCCGGCGTCGGCAAAGGCTCGGGCGTTCGCGGCCTGGTGATTGTCGGTGGCGTAGGGGTATGGGATCAGAACAGCGGGCCGGCCGATAACAGCGAGTTCGGCCACGGTCGAGGCGCCGGCGCGGCAAATTGCCAGATGCGCGCGCGCCAGCCGCTCCGGAACATCGGTAAAGAAGCTCTGCATATCCGCCTGGATGCGATTTTTCCGATAAATTGCCTCGGCGGAGGGAAGATCTTCCGGGCGCGCCTGGTGGCTGACCCGCAGCATCTCGCGCAGCCGCGTCGGCAGCGCGGCGAGTGCCGGCGGTACGGCCTCGCTCATGATCCGCGCTCCCTGGCTGCCACCGAGGATCAGCAGCTCGATCGGGCCGCCCCGTTGCGGCGCCTTGTATTTGGTTCGAGCACGAGCGAGCACCGCCGGCCGTACCGGGTTGCCGGATCGCACGGTACGGGCGCGATCGGCCGGGCGCAGACCAGCGGTCGCCGGAAAACCGGTTGCGATACGCCGCACGCGCGGCGCAAGAAGCCGATTGGCGCGGCCGAGCACGGCATTCTGCTCGTGGATTACCGTCGGCAGACCGAGAGAGACCGCGGCGAGCATCGTCGGGATCGAGACATAACCCCCGAAACCGATGACGCAGGCCGGGGACAGCCGCCGCAACAAGCGGCGCGCCTGCAATGTCCCGAGCGCCAACTCTCCGAGCGCCTGGGCCGTATGCGCCGCTCCGCCCCCCAGCTGGGCGGCACGCACATGATACGTCTCGATCTCGGCAGCCCGCCCGGCGAAGGCCTCGGTTCGAGCATCGCTGAGGAGATGCACCTTGCTGCCCCGGTCGAGCAGCTCGACGGCCAGCGCCTCGGCCGCGAACAGGTGGCCGCCGGTGCCGCCGGCCGCGAGCGTGAAGGACCCGCTCACAGCTCACCTCCCCCGAGGCGCCGTCGCGTCAGGGCGAGCATCATCCCCATGCCGAGCCCGAGCGCCAGCATCGAGGATCCGCCATAGGACAGGAACGGCAAGGTCATGCCTTTGGTCGGGATCAGGTGCAGGCTCGAGGCCATGTTGATCGCTGCCTGCAGCCCGAACTGGACGAGCAGGCCGGTGGCAGCGAGAAGGACGAAAAGGCTGCCTTCCTGCGACATCCGCGAAAACCCACGCAGCACGATGAACGCGAACAGCGCGACGATGGCGAGGCAGACGACCACTCCAAACTCTTCCCCGGCAACGGCGAAGACAAAATCCGCATGCGCGTCGGGGAGGACGTCCTTCACCGTGCCCTCGCCGGGGCCGCGACCCCACAAGCCGCCATTGGCGAAAGCCTCGATCGAGCGGTTCACCTGATAGCTGTCGCCGGTCGCCGGATCGAGGAAGTGGTCGACCCGGAGCCTGACGTGGGGCAGGTACATATAGGCGCCGACCAGGCCACCGAGTCCGGCGAGGGCGCCCGCCGCAACCCAGTAAAGCCGCATTCCGGCCATGAAGAACTGCGCAAACCAGACGGCTGCGACGACCGCCGCCATGCCGATGTCCGGCTGCTTTATCAACATCGCGAGGACGATGAGGAAGAGCGCGATGCAAATCAGGTTTCCGGGAAAGCGGGGACGCAGCTTCTGTTCCGAAAATAGCCATGCGGAGACGACGGTGAAGGTCGGCTTGATAAATTCGGAGGGCTGTAGCGACAAGCCCGGGAGGTTGATCCAGCGCCGCGCGCCCTTGATCTCGACGCCAACGACGAAAGTCAACGCGAGCAGGACGAGTGAGATACCGAAACCGATTACTGCAATGCGGCGGATAGTCCGGGGTGGCTGGAGCGAAACTGCGAACATGAGGCCCAGCGCCAACGGCAGCATCGCCAAATGACGGCGGACAAAATGCAGCCCGTCGTAACCAATCCGCTCGGCCACCGGGGGGCTCGCCGCCAAGCTCATGACGACACCGAAGCCGATCAGCATGCCGAGCGCGGCAAGGCTCCAACGGTCGACGGTCCACCACCAACGTGCAACCTGGCTCTGATCGATCCGCGCGAATCTCATTCGTGGCGCCCGTCACAAGGCCGGGAACCGCCCCTCATCCTCCCTCCCCCGCAAGCGGGGGAGGGTTAGGGTGGGGGAGAGGGTCCGGGTGAGGGGCCTATCACTGGCCGAGATCGGATCCATGCCTATCGTAGCTTCAGGGTGGCGAGGCCGGCGATTGCCAGAATCCAGGCGATGATCCAGAAACGGATCACGATCTTCGGCTCCTCCCACCCCAGCTGCTCGAAATGGTGGTGCAGCGGCGCCATGCGGAAGACGCGCCGTCCGGTCATCTTGTAGCTCGCGACCTGAACGATGACTGATACCGCTTCGAGCACGAAAAGACCGCCGATGATGGCGAGCACCAGCTCGTGTTTGGTGACGACGCTGATCGTCCCGAGCGCGGCGCCGATGGACAACGATCCGGTGTCGCCCATGAAGACCATGGCCGGCGGGGCGTTGAACCACAGGAAGCCGAGGCTCGCCCCGACCATCGCACCGCAAAACACGGTGAGCTCGCCGGCCCCGACGACGTGATGTATCTGCAGGTAATTGGCAAAGACCAGATTGCCGGCGAGGTAGGCGATAACGGCAAAGCAGCCGGCTGCTATCATCGAGGGCACGATCGCCAGCCCGTCGAGGCCGTCCGTAAGGTTGACCGCGTTCGAGGCTCCGACGACGACGAAGGCAGCAAACGGCACAAAGAACCAGCCGAACGCGAACAGCAGGTTCTTGAAGAACGGAACTGCCAAAGCGCTCGCCAGCCCGGCCGGCGCCACGTAGGAGATGGCGGTACAGGCAGCGGCGGCTAGCACGAATTCGAGGGCGAGCTTGGCGCGGCCCGAGAGGCCGCGATGCGAGTTCCGGGTCAGCTTCCGATAATCGTCGAAGAAGCCGATCAGCCCGAATCCCGCGGTAGTAAGCAGCACGATCCACACGTAGGGGTTGGTCAGATCCGCCCACAGCAAGGTCGATATCGTCAGCGCGGTCATGATCAGGAAACCGCCCATCGTGGGGGTTCCCTTCTTGCGCAGCAGGTGCCCATTGGGACCATCAGGACGAATCGGCTGACCGTTCGACTGCTTCCGCCGCAGCCACAGGATCAGGTGCGGACCTAGGATAAAGCTGATCAGCAGCGCGGTGACGACGGCCCCTCCCGAGCGGAAGGTGATGTAACGAAACAGGTTGAAGAACTGGAATTCGTCCGCAAAAGGATAAAGCAGCGGGTACAGCATCGGTTCACGTCTCTGGCCGGCTTGGTTCAGGCCGGGCGGATTGCGCGCGCAACAAGTCGACGACGCGGCTGACGCGCACGCCGCGGGAGCCCTTGATCGTCACGACATCGCCGGGTTCGAGAAAATGCAGCAGCGCAGGCATAGCTTCCTCGGGCGATCGCCACAACCCGCCTCGTTTCCTCTCGGGAAGAACCTCGTCGAGCGCGGCAATGGCCTCGCCGATCAGAAAGACGCGATCGACCTCGGCTGCGGCGACCGGTTCGGCGAGCTCACGGTGCAAACGCTCGGATGCGTCGCCGAGCTCGAGCATGTCGCCGAGCACCGCTACGCGCCGTGCGCCGGCCGCCGGCTCGATAGCGGCGAGCACGGCAAGGGCAGCGCGCATGGAGGGCGGGCTGGCGTTATAGCTCTCATCGATGAGTGTCAAGGTGCCGCCGTGCCAAGCGAGTTGGTGGCGCCGACCGCGGCCCGGGAGTGCTTGGAGCTCGGCCAGCGCTTCCGCGGCGCGATCGACAGGCGCGCCGGCGGCTTGCGCTGCAGCCAACACAGCGAGTGCGTTCATGACCCAGTGCCGGCCCGGAATCGGCACCAGAAACCTGATAGCGGTGCCGCAAACTGTAGCATCGACAGTGCTGCCGCGCGAATCGAGCACGCAGTCGACCAGGCGCGCGGCGGATTCCGGATGGGCTCCAAAGCCGAGAATCTCGACGGCGCCGGCGCATCTCGCGGCCGCAGCCAATCGTGAGTAATGCGGGTTGTCGCGGTTGAGAACCGCGACGCCGCCGGGTTCGAGCCCGAGGAAGATCTCGGCCTTGGCATCGGCGATAGCCTCGACCGACGGAAAGAAGCCGAGATGAACCGGCTCCACTGTCGTGATCACCGCGATGTGCGGCCTCACGAGCCGGGTGAGGCTCGCGATCTCGCCAGGATGGTTCATACCGAGCTCGAAGACGCCGTAGCAGGCATCCGGCGGCAAGCGGGCGAGCGACAGTGGCGCGCCCCAATGATTGTTGAGCCCGCCGGCCGAGGCATAGGTCGGACCGGAACTGGCGAGCGCCAGTCGTAACGCCTCCTTGGTTCCGGTTTTGCCGACGCTGCCGGTGACAGCAATGATCCGGGCTCGGCTGCGGTTACGCCCCGCCGCGCCGAGCGCGGCGAGACCGGCGAGTGTATCGGCGACGCGGAGCAGCGGCGCCGCCATCGGAACCTCCGGGATTTCCCGATCCACCATTGCCGCGGCGGCGCCCCGTTGCAGCGCCGTCGCAACAAAATCGTGGCCGTCGTGGTTGGGGCCGTGCAGAGCGACGAACAGATCGCCCGCGACCAGGCCGCGGGTGTCGATCGAGACCCCGGTCGCGGCCCACTCCGTCACTCTCGACCCACCGGTCGCTGATGCGGTATCGGAGGCGGTCCACAACGCGGTCATTAGCCGACGAGGCGACGGGATGACGGCCGCGACTCGCCCGCGAGTTCGCGCGCGATTGCGGCATCGTCGAAGGGATAGGTCTCGGTGCCGATAATCTGGCCGGTTTCGTGCCCCTTACCGGCGATGACCAGGAGATCGCCCGCAACCAGCTCGGCAATAGCCGTCGCGATCGCCTCGCGGCGATCACCGATCTCGATCGCGCTCGGCGCCGCATCGAGGATGGCGCGCCGGATCTCCGCTGGCGGCTCGGTGCGCGGATTGTCGTCGGTGACGTAAACTCGGTCGGCCAAGCGGGTCGCCACCTCTCCCATCAACGGACGTTTGCCGGCGTCTCGGTCGCCACCACAGCCGAACAGAAGAGCGAGGCGGCCCAGGGCATGCGGGCGCAGCGCCGTCAGAACCGCCGCCAGTGCGTCCGGTGTGTGGGCGTAATCGACGACAATCGCTCCGCCGCCCTCGTGGCCGGCAACGAATTGGAGGCGGCCGGGAACACCGGTCAGACCGCCGAGAGCGGTGGTTGCGACAGCCACAGGGCTGCCCGTTGCGATCACCAACCCCAGCGCCGCGAGCGCGTTCATCGCCTGGAACTCGCCGGCGAGCGGCAGCACCAGCTCGTGCCGACGGCCGAAAACCTCCAGGACCAGGAACTGGCGATCGACGCGCGGCTCGCGGGCAACCAGCCGCAGATCGGCCGCGGGGTCCGTGCCATAGCCGATCACCGGATGACTGCCGTCGCGGCAGAACCCATCGAGCCGTTCGAACTCGGCGCTGTCGCGGTTGAGGACTGCGGAGCCGCCCGACATGAGAAGGGCGCTGAAGAGACGCTGCTTGGCAGCGCGATAATGTGCCATATTGCCGTGGTAATCGAGGTGATCGCGCGTCAGGTTAGTAAACGCCGCAGCGGCGACAGACACGCCATCGAGCCGAAATTGGTGCAGGCCGTGGCTCGACGCCTCGATCGCCACGTGATCGATCCCTTGTTCGGCCAGCCCGGCGAGATCGCGGTGCAGCGCGACCGGATCCGGGGTCGTCAGTGCGCCGGGCCGGCGCTCCGCGGGGATCACAATCCCGAGCGTGCCGAGGCTCGCTGACGGGTGGCCGAGCGCCGTCCAGATCTCGCGCGTGAAATGGACCACCGAGGTCTTGCCGTTGGTGCCTGTAACGGCGGCGATCGTTCGCGGCTGCCGTCCGTGAAACCCTGCCGCCATCAACGCCAGCCGCCGAGCAGGGTTCGGATCGGTGACAATGCGGACCCTGTCGCGTTCCTCCGGTGGAAGCGCGAGAGCAGCCGGTTCGTCCGTTAGGATGGCGACGGCGCCGCGCGCGACTGCATCAGCGGCGAAGCGGCGCCCATCTTGTCTCGCGCCGGGCAGGGCGGCAAACAGAAAGCCGGGTCGCACGTTCCGCGAATTGGCAGTGAGGCCCACGATCTCAGGGTCGTTCAATCCCGTGGACGCCGGCACGGGGGCAATCAGCTCAGTAAGCTTCAATCCGCCTACCCTGCAGAGTATCGACCATCAGCGCCCGCTGGATTTCGGGCGACGATTTGTCGACCGGCTGCACCCCGACCAGTGGCGCCATGCGCTGGACTATCCGGCTGGTTGCGGGGGCGACTGTCCAGCCGGCCGTGGCATAGCCGTGGCTCTGCTTGTTGGGGTGAGGTTCGTCGACCACGGTCAAGATCAGATATTTCGGATCGTTGATCGGAAACACCCCGACAAAGCTCGAAAGCAGCTTTTTCTCTGCATAATGTCTGCCCGAAATTTTCTCCGCCGTGCCGGTCTTGCCGCCCACCACGTAGCCGGGAGCCGCGGCCTGCGTGCCGGTCCCGTGCTCAACCACTAATCGCATAAGCTTGCGCATTTGTTCCGAGGTCTTTGGCGAAATTACCTGCTGACCCTGCGGCACATCGTCGGGCGATTGCTTGACGAGGGTGGCCTGGCGCAGAACCCCGCCATTGACGAGCGCCGCGGCCCCGCTGGCAAAGCTCAGCGGAGTGACCGAGATCCCATGGCCGAAGGCGATCGTCATCACGTTGACCTCACGCCATTTCGCCGGGAAATGCGGGGCAGCCACCTCCGACACCTCGATCTTTGGCGCCCGCAACAGGCCGATACGGGAAAGAAATTCCCGCTGTCTTTGGCCTCCGGCGGCCATCGCCATCTTGGCTGCGCCGATGTTCGACGAATACATCAGAATTTCCGGGACGTTCAGGACTCGATGCTTGCCGTGGTAATCCCCGATCGTGAAGCGCCCGATATGGATATCGTGGCTCGCGTCATAGGTGCTGGCGAGCGTCGAGGTGCCGGCATCGAGCGCCATTGCCACGGTAAAGATCTTGAAGATCGAACCGAGCTCGTAAACGCCGAGCGTGTCGCGGTTGAACATCCGGTCGGCGATGGAGAGGTCGGGATGGTCCGGATCCGGGGCGCCCGGATGGTTCGGGTCGAAATCGGGCAGCGACACCATCGAAAGCACTTCGCCGGTGTTGACGTCCATGATCAACCCGGCGGCGCCTTTCGCGGTGAAGTCGTCGATCACCCGCTGCAACTCCTCCCGTAGGATGTATTGGAGGCGCAGATCGAGGGACAGCTGCAGAGGCTCCCGCCGGTCCTTCAGCGTGCTGTCGAGCCCGCGCTCGATCCCCGCGAAGCCGGCATTGTCGATCCCGGTATAGCCGACGACATGCGCCGTCAGTGTCCCATCCGGATAGATGCGGCGTTCTTCGTGCTGAAACTGAACGCCAGGAATACCGAGCTGATTGACCTCGTATTGCTCATGAGGCGTCAAATGGCGTTTCAGGTACACAAAACTCTTGCCTGAGGTGAGCTTGGCGTAGACCTCAAGGGTCTTGAGGCTCGGGAAGGCCTTCACCAATTTGCGGGTCGCGTCCGCCGGATCGAGGATCTGCTTCGGATTGGCGTAGACCGAGGGGCTGTCGAGCGTCGTTGCGAGGAGCCTGCCGTTGCGGTCGACAATGTCGGCGCGGGCGGGTGCAGGCGGTGCCGGAATTCGGAACCGGGGCATATGTGATTGGGCCGTACCGCCTTCGAGCAGCACGACTTCGACGACCCGCAACGCGACAACGCCAAAGACGCAGGCAAACAAAATGCCGGTAAAGAACAGCCGGGCACGACAGGCGTCGACCGCCTTTCTCGCCGGCCCCTCGGCGATGACGGGGGCGCAGGGCGGCGGCTTGAAATGCCGCGGTCGGCACGGGTTGTCGTCATAAGCTTGAAAGGGTTGGGCTGCGATCATCACCGGCTCGTCATGATCTGGGCAATCAAGTCGTCGAGCGATTTTGCGCGCCGCGGCGGGGTCGCGGGTGGGCTGGGCTTCGCGGCCGCCTTCACCGGTACGGCCTTGGCGAGCGGGGGCGCCGCCGCCGGCTTCTCCAAAAGGGCGGGCATGGCGCGCAGCGCGCTTTGCGTCACAGGCGGCTCTGCCGCAGTTTGCGGTGTCGCCGGTTCCGGCGCTTGCACCGGAACTCCTTCCGGCGCGTTTGGGGCCGCGCTCGCCGCCGGAGGCGGTTCGGCAGCCGCGACAATCGCAGGCGGTTCGGCCGGAGGCGGTTCAGCTGGAGGCGGCGGAGGCCGCAAGGGGATGTCGGTGGCTGTCGCGTGAAGCTGCTTTGTCGCAATTGGGCCGAGGGACAGGAATTGCCGGTTCATCGCCTCGAGGGTCTCGGGCCGCGTCAGGTAAGCCCATTCGGCTTCGAGCACCCGCCACTCGTGCTCTTCCGTTGCGGTGGCGCGATTGGTTCTCGCCAGCTCGTCCTCGAGTGCCTGAACCTGATATTTGACCCCGAACATCGCAAAGCCGGTCGCCGAGACGAGGACGAGCCAGAACAGGGTGCCGAGCCTGATCATGCGCCCGGTCCGCTGTGCCGGCCGCCGAAATGGCGCGCGCCATTGCGCGGCCATGGCGGCGCCGCAGTCCGTGCCGCGGCTCGCAGACGCGCCGCGCGAGCGCGCGGGTTATGGGCGATTTCCGCTGCACTGGGCTTGACCGCCCGGCGCGTCAGCAAGGTGAAGCTCGGCGGCGGCGATTCTGCTCCGACGGGCCGGTGTCGCGAGGCTCGCGGCGCCATATCGCTGCGCCGACGCAGGAACTCCTTGACCCGGCGATCTTCGAGCGAGTGAAACGACACGACGGCGAGCCTGCCGCCGGGCATCAACAGCTGCTCTGCGGCGGCGAGTCCGCGGTCGAGCTCGCCCATTTCGTCGTTCACAGCGATCCGCAAGGCCTGGAATGTCCGGGTCGCCGGATCCTGCCCGGGCTCGGATTGCGGGATCACCGAGCGAACGATATCCGCCAGCTCGGTGGTGCGCCGGATGGGCTGGCGCTGGCGCGCCGCGTTGATCGCGCGGGCGATCCGGCGGGCGAACCGCTCTTCGCCAAGCGCGCGGATCAGCTCGGCAAGGTCGGATTCCGACAAGGTCGCGACCAGATCCGCGGCGCTCTGTCCGGCGCCGCCCATCCGCATGTCGAGCGGGCCGTCGGCGCGAAACGAGAATCCGCGCTCCGGCGTGTCGAGTTGGGTTGACGAGACGCCGAGATCGAGGGCGATTCCGGCGATCCGGCCGGTGTTCACCGGGGCCAGGAGCTGCGGCATGTCGCCGAACCGTCCTTCGAGGATGCGAAGGCGTTCGCCGTACCGTTTGACCAAGTCGCGGCCCTTCCGCACCGCCGCGGGATCGCGATCGATGCCGAACACCCGGCACTGCGCCGCACCGAGCAACCCCTCGCTGTAACCGCCGCCGCCAAACGTGCCGTCGACATAGACCGCGTCATCACGCGGGGCCAATGCGGCGAGGACGGCCTCGAGCAGAACAGGGATGTGCTCGGCAGAGCGCGCCGTCTCCGGTACGCCGGGCGGTGTTGTTGATGGAGGTGGGCCGGACCGTGGGCCGGTCATTCCCGACGACGGTCGGCACGGCCGCCGAGCGGCGGCAATCTGGTTCCCTGCTGGCGGGCGCGCTCGCGCAGCGTTGCCTGGTGATCGGCGAAGCGGTTCGGCTCCCAAATCTGAAAGCTTTTTCCCAGTCCGACGAACGCGGCGCTATCGGAAATATGGGCGTATTCGACGAGATTTTCCGGCAACACGATTCGTCCCTCCGGATCGAACGCCAGAGGCTGCGCTGCGGCGAACAGCATCGCCAAATTCTCGTGTTCATCCGAGAACTCGTCGAGAGTGTTCAGACGCTCGCTCATCTCCTCCATCCGTTTCATACCGCTCCCGTCTAGTGCGGTATACTTGAACGAGGGGAACACGACGATGCCAGGAAAGCTTTGGTCTGCGACAGCAGCGCGAAAGGTCGCCGGCACTGAAACTCGCCCCTTGCGGTCGACCTTGTTCACGAAAGTGGAGAAAAACAATTCCACTTCTTCCCCCAACGCTCACCCTTGGACGCTCGGCAAGGGGCGCCCGATAGGCACTGCCGAGTTTCCCCCCGTCGGCAATGCCCGCCCATGGGTGAATATGGGATATCATGGTATAATATGGGCGTCAATGGGTTTTCTAAATAAAACCATGAATTTCTTTTTGCTGCCTCCGTGAGTTCTTGAAATGTTCTGGAAAAGAGCGCCAGACGGCGTGTAAGCCGGGTTCTGTCCCGTCCCGAGGAACTGGTCCTGGAGGCGGTGATGGCCATTCCTCTGGGACGCCCGTTGCCGAGCGCCTCGTGCGACCGACCCGAGCGGCGGCGCGGAGGTCCGCCCGGCATTCCCGCGAACGGGGATGCCTGCCGCTCCTACTTGGTCTTGCTCCCGGTGGGGTTTTCCGTGCCGCCGCCGTTGCCGGCGGCGCGGTGCGCTCTTACCGCACCGTTTCACCCTTGCCGGCCGCCCGGAGTTCCGCGACGAACCGGCGGTGTACTTTCTGTGGCACTTTCCCTGGGGTCGCCCCCGCCGGGCGTTACCCGGCACCGTACCTCCGTGGAGCCCGGACTTTCCTCCCTCCACTAAAGTGGAGAGCGGCCATCCGGCCGTCTGGCATAGGGAAATTTGGGTACCGGCCGGGAGCGTGTCGAGGTCTGTGTTCATAGGTTCCGGGCTCGCGGCTGCGCCGCGCCCCGGAATGACCACTGCGAAAGTTATTTGACGATCGTTTCGTAAAGGTCGCACCAATCGGGGTTCTGCTCTTCGATGAGCCGGATCTTCCAATCACGCCGCCATTTTTTGAGTTCCTTCTCGCGGCTGATCGCGGTCGCTGGGTCGTCGTAGATCTCGAACCAAACCAGTCGATCAACGCCATAGCGCCTCGTGAAACCCGGCACACTCTTGCTTTTGTGTTCATGGACGCGGCGCACGAGATCGTTGGTCATGCCGAGATAGAGGGTTCCATGCCGCCGGCTGGCAAGAAGATAGACGTAAAAGCTCGTCATTCCGGGACGGCCCCTTCGAGGCCGGGCCCGGAATCCATGCACACCGGCCTGCATCGCTCTATAATCCGCGCAACCCATAACCGGCTCGGAGAAAGGGGAAACGCCATGTCGATACTAATCGGAACGGACGGCTATCGTTATGAGGTGGCCGACAATTGGGCTAAACTACCGCCAGGCATGGAGTTCAACGCCGACGTCGCTGCGGTCGGCGTCGACAAGAACGACAGCGTTTACGCCTTCAACCGCGGCAAGCACCCGATGTGCGTGTTCGACCGGGACGGAAATTTCCTGCGCTCGTGGGGCGAAGGCGTTTTCGTGCGGCCGCACGGCGTCCATATGGCGCCGGACGATACGATCTGGCTGACCGACGACGGCGACCATACGGTTCGCCAATGCGCGCTCGACGGTAAGATTCTGCTTACCATCGGCATCCCCGGCAAGCCCGCGCCTTATATGAGCGGCGACCCGTTCCATCGCTGCACGCATACGGCCCTGTCGCCGCAAGGCGACTACCTCTACATCTCCGACGGCTACGGCAATTCCCGCGTCCACAAATACACGCCGGACGGCAAACGGGTGACCTCGTGGGGCGAGCCCGGCACCGACCCCGGCCAGTTCAACATCGCGCATAATATCTGCTGCGACCCCGACGGCTGGGTCTATGTCGCCGACCGCGAGAACCACCGCGTCCAAGTATTCGACGGCAACGGCAAGTATGAGGCGCAATGGAACAACATGCACCGCCCCTCGGGCCTCTACATGGAAAGCGGCACGAGGACGCCGCGCTTCTTTATCGGCGAGATCGGACCCGATATGGCGGTCAACATCGACCTGCCGAATTGCGGCCCGCGGGTCAGCATTTATACCAGCAAGGGCGAGCTTCTGGCGCGGCTCGGTCACCCCCATGCCGGGCTCGATCCCGGCCAGTTCATCTCGCCGCACGGGCTCGCCGTCGACTCGCGCGGCGACATCTATGTCGGCGAAGTCTCCTTCACCAATTGGGGCCGCCGCGTCCGCGCCAAGGGCGAGCAATTGCCGCCCGGCCTGCGCAGCCTGCAGAAACTCGTCAAGGTGAGTTGAGATGCCCGAGAACCCGCGCTGGAAGCGCCGCCCGCCAGGGTCCACTTGGGGCGATTGGGGCCCTGACGATCAGCTCGGCCGGCTCAACCTGTTGACCACGGACAAGGTATTAAAGGGCGTCGCCGAGGTGAAGGAAGGCAGGACCTTCTGCCTCAGCCTGCCGCTCGACTATCCGGGTGGCACGGTCGTCAATCCGCGGCGCCACCCGCCGCGCCTGATCGCCAACAAGCGCAACGGCATGCCCTACATCGCCTACCCGCTCGCCCGCGAGGACCCGAAACTGATCGACGTGGTCTGCGACGACATCGTCGAGATGACATTACAGTACTCGACGCAGTGGGACAGCCTCGCCCATGTCGGGCAATTGTTCGACGCCGACGGCGACGGCAAGCCCGAGATCGTCTTCTACAACGGCTACCGCGCCGGTGAGCACATCATCGGGCCCATGGACTATCGCGACGGCGGCGCGGTCGAGCGCGGCGACCATATCGGCGCACTCAAGCTGTCGATCGACCACATGGCGGCCCACGGCATGCAAGGCCGCGGCGTCATGATCGAGCTCGAGCACCATTGCGGCCGCGGCGAGAGTTTTGTCGGCTACGAGCAGCTGATGCGGATCATGGAAGCGGACAAGGTGGAGGTCGAGGAGGGCGACCTCGTCTGCTTCCGCACCGGCTACGACGGGGTGATCCTCGATATGAACAAGCACCCCGACGCAGCGGTGCTCGCCGCCAACCCCGGCGCCGGCCTCGACGGGCGCGACGAGCGGCTCCTCAACTGGATCACCAGATCGGGCGTCGTCGCGCTCATTTCCGACAACCGGGCCGTCGAACAGATGCCGTCACGCCCCTGCGAGAGCGAGGACCACTGCGCCTCATTGCCGTTGCACGCCCACTGCCTCTTCAAGCTCGGCGTCTATCTCGGCGAAATCTGGCACCTCTCCGACCTCGCCGACTGGCTGCGCGCCCACGGCCGCTCGCGGTTCCTGCTGACTGCCCCGCCGTTGCGGCTGCCGGGCGCGGTCGGCTCGCCGGCCAACGCGGTCGCGACGGTTTAACCGGCTCCGAGCGCGGCTGCCGCCTGGTAGGTCGCTAAGGCGGCCAGATAAGCCAGTGCCAACATGTAGCTGAAGAGGAAGGCGGTCCACTTCCAGCTGTTGGTCTCGCGGCGCACGACGCTCAATGTCGAGGCGCATTGCGGCGCGAAGACATACCAGGCGAGGAGCGCCAAAGCGGTGGCGAGGCTCCAGTGGGCGGTCAAGACGCGGCCGAGTTCGCCGGGATTTTCGTCCGCACCCGCGATCGAATAGACCGTCCCGAGCGCGGCGACGGCTACTTCGCGGGCCGCCATTCCCGGCACCAACGCTACGTCAATTTGCCAATTGAAGCCGACCGGGCGCAGGACCGGCTCCATTGCCTGGCCGATGCGAGCCGCAAGGCTGTAATTGATCGCCGGCTCGACGGCGTCGGGCGGCGCTGGTGGGACCGAGCACAAGAACCAGATCACAACCATCATCGCAAAGATCGTCGTGCCGGCCCGCTTCAGAAAAATCTGGCCGCGCTGCACGAGGCCGAGCGCGATGTTCCGCACAACCGGCCGCTTGTAATCGGGGAGTTCGAGCATGAAGGGCTCGCTCGGCTCCCGCCGCCATAGAAAGCGGTTAAACACCCAGGACATGCCGAGCGCGCTGGCAATACCCGCCGTGTAAAGGCCGAACATCACGAGCCCCTGCAGACTGAGCCAGCCAAATATTGTGCGCGCGGGGATAAAGGCCGCGATGATCAAGGTGTAGACCGGGATGCGCGCCGAGCAGGTCATCAGCGGCGCGACCAGGATCGTCGCGAGGCGCCCGCGGCGGCTGGAGATGACCCGGGTCGCCATGATACCGGGGATCGCACAGGCAAAGCTCGACAGCAGCGGGATGAAAGCGCGGCCATGCAGCCCGGCGCCGCCCATGATGCGGTCCATCAGAAAGGCGGCCCGCGCCATGTAGCCGAAATCTTCGAGCAGCAGAATAAAGAAGAACAAGGTCAGGATCTGCGGCAGGAACACCAACACGCTGCCGACCCCCGAGATGACCCCGTCGCGCACGAAGCTCAACAGCCAACCGGGTGGCAGCACCTCTGCGGCCCATGCAGCGAGCGCGTCGAAGCCGCTCTTGATCAAGTCCATCGGGGCCTGTGCCCAGGTAAAAACCGCCTGGAACATCAGAAACAGGATCGCGAGCAGGATCACGAGGCCGAGGACCGGGTGCAGCACCACCCGGTCGAGCCGCCGCGTGAAGCCGTCGGGGCGACCCGGAGCCTTGACCGCGGCGTCGAGAATGCGGTCGGCTTCGCGCTGCGTCGCGCGCAACTGCGCCGCATTGGGCTCTGACCAGTCCGGGGCTCGCGGCAATCCGCGCTCGCGGATCACCGCGTCGATGCGGGCAAGGAGATCGTTTGTGCCGCCCCGGCGGACGGCGACCGACGCTACGACCGGAATGCCGAGCTCTGTGGATAGCCGATCGAGGTCGATTTCGAACCCGCGATGGCGGGCAATGTCGAACATGTTGAGCGCGAGGATCATCGGCCGGCCGACCCGCTTCAGCTCGAGCGCCAGTCGCAACGCCACCCGCAAATTCGTCGAGTTGGCGACGCACACGAGAAGGCTTGGAGTGGCTTCGCTCTCGAGCCGCCCCAACACGATATCGCGGGTCACGATCTCGTCGAGGCTGCGGGCGCGCAGTGAATACGTGCCCGGCAAATCGATCAGCCGCACCGGGAGCCCGGCGGGCGTTACGACCAGCCCCTCCTTACGCTCGACCGTGACCCCGGGATAGTTCGCGACCTTCTGGCGGCTCCCGGTCAGCGCATTGAAAAGGGCGGTCTTGCCGCTGTTCGGATTGCCGACGAGAGCAACCCGCGCCGGCGCTGCGATTTCGCTCATCAGCGTTCCGGCTCGACCAGTATGGAGGCCGCCTCCCGACGCCGCAGCGCGACCGTCGCTTCATTCACGCGCACGGCGATCGGATCCCGGCCAAACAACCCCTCGTGCAACAGTTCGACCCGCGCGCCTTCGACAAAACCGAGCTCGATCAGCCGCCGCTCGAGTTCCGCGCCCGACAGCCCATCATCTTGGGCCACCACGCGGATCGCGTGAATTCGGCCGGCAAACCCCACTGGGGCGGCACCGAGCGCCACGGCGCCGTTCGACCTGTCTTCTGCGACGGGCATACATCCAACTCGAGCTTCTTCCAAGAAGTTATTGCGAATCGCTTTCAGTTGCAAGTGATCTCATACGGGCATACGACGTTGCCCGCCGCGAACTACAATTTCAGATTGCGTCCGTGATTTACTTGTTATTGCTCCTGCAGCAAATCTGCAGCAAAACCTCTCCTTAAAGTTGCTGGGCACGCCTGATCATCGTGCCCAGCCGCAGCGGGTTACCCGATGCACCAATCGCCATCACGTCTCCGCTCGGGAAGTGCGCCCTGTTGAGCGCCATCAGCGGGGGATTATGAACTACGAATTAGGCGATTTTTCGATTGCGATAGCGCAGCTTTAAGGCCCTCAGCTCCAGCGAATCGGTTTTTCATGACGTCCGCTCGGGTTAGCTCAGTTCATCAGCAAGCGGGCGAGGAAGGATGGAACGCGGGAGAATGCATCCTGTCGCGCTGCCGTATCCGTTCCCTCGATCCGGACAACACCGGCAGCGGTGGGAAACGGTAACTCACGGCGCGGCAAGTTGGGCCAATCGAAATGGTGATAGGCACCGGGGTAAATCTCCATGTCCACCTTGGCGCCGCGGATAACCGCGGCGTCAAGAAGAGCTTTGCATGGGACCGCCGGAATCCCGACGTCTTCGGCGCCGACCAATACCATGAGCGGAATGGTAATCGACCACGATGGCTGCTGCCGTTGCTCGTCGCACGATGACGGATAGAAAGCTACCGCCGCCCGAAAATCGCCCCGGGGCAGTTGGGCCGGCCGGCTAAAGCTTTGCGTGCCGATCGCGAAGAGAAGAGCGCCACCGCCCTGCGACCAGCCCATTATGCCAATGCGATCGGGCCGAACAAAAGGTTGCGCCTGCAGAAACAACAATGCCCCATAAGCGTCTCGCGCCCGATTGCGATAGAGCTGCAGGTCGAAGGTTTGCGGTGCGCACATTTGTCTTCGGTCACGCGGGGCAAAGCTATCGACCATTAGCACAGCATATCCACGGCGGGTCAGTTCGCCGGCCCAATCGCTTTCTCCGGGCTCGATCATCGAGCCCATGAATAGGCCACCGCATCCATGAAGGAAGATGACTGCAGGATGCTGCCCCTCGCCCGTCGGCCGCGAGAGGTAGCCGTTAAGCACCGTTGACGACCGACCTGGGCCGTTATCCTCGAAGGAAGGGAAATGCACCAGCTCCTGGCCTGCGACGGTCATCGGCAATAGGAGAAGGGCGCTCACCACGATAATCCGAGTTGTTTGGATCATCGATTTGGTCCCTGCGTGAGGCGTTCTTTCGTACGATCATGGAGCGTGATTGTACGAGGACTCCCACGTGCCGCCATTTTCCTGGGCGCGCTTGGGTGCGCCGCGGAGGCGGAGGTCCTCAGGCTGAACAAGACCCCAACCTCCGCACCCGGTTACACGGTTCCGATCGTTGAGATCAATGTGCCATTCACTGTTGTTGCTCCGAGGCGACCTTCCAGTCGTCAGCGCTAGTTTGATTTGACACGGGCCCGGAGGCACCCGGTGGAGTGAACTCCGAAACGACCTCGTGGATATGACGGCCGCCGTCGCTAATGACAAACATGATATTTATAACCCCGGTCGAACCCGACGTGACCGGCGCGTTCAAGTTGATCACCATGCTGCCCGTACAGTCGGAATTGACCGTATAGGTGCCCCTCTCTCGCCCTGGCGGCGCGAAGTCGGGTCCCGCGTTGTTGTCGCCTTGGTAATCACGCTGCGTAAGATTGCCATGGCCGTCGAACACCTTGATGCCATTTACAACACCCACAACATATGGCGGGCTGTTCGGGAGGCCGGCCGACGTGTAGGCGGTAACGCCGAAGGCGTATTCGCCCTTGAGCGTCGCGTTTGAGCAACCGTAATCGGCCGTGCCTCCTGCCCGGGCTACGCCGCTCAGCGCCGGCACCGCGATCGCAACCGCCAGCATTCCCTTAACAAGCCAGCTGTTCGTCATGCTTCTGCCATCCTTGTGATTGGATGGGGTGGATGACCGTGTGCCAAGTGCTTCGTGAACCATTTTCATGGCAGCTCCTCCTCTTTGATTAGCGCAGAGCCGGAGATCGTTTGGGCGATCGGCCATGGCGGCGAAAGAGAGATGCATACCGGCGGGAGGGCAACAAAACGGCGATTAAATCTTCCGAATTTTTCCGAAATGCTCCAAAGTCTCGCCTCACGAGCACGGAAAACAAGGGCTGGTTCGCACAGGCAGTCGCAGGGAGACCGCGCGATGGACGCGCCCGCAACGTCGGAGATTTTCCTGTTCGAGGGCTTTCGCCTCGATCGGCGCGGCGGCGGCCTGTTCCGCAAGGACGACGATGGTGCCGACGCTCCGGTCGCGATCGGCTCCCGCGCGCTGGACATTCTCGGGGTGCTGATCGCGCGAGCGGGCGAGGTTGTCTCGAAAGACGAGATCATTGCTGCCGTCTGGCCGGGGATCGTCGTCGAGGACAGCAACCTGACCGTCCAGATATCGGCGCTCCGCCGAATACTCGATCACGGGCGAACGCAAGTGAGCTGCATTCAGACGGTACCCGGGCGCGGCTATCGCTTTGTCGTGGCGGTAGCAAATCCCGTCGCACAGGCGCGCTCAGTTCCGCGACCGGCGGATGGCGGCGGAGACGATGCGGAGGCTGACGCGCGGCCAACGATCGCCTCGTTTCCGACCGACGCGGGCGAGCGATGGCCGGTCTCGCGCAACATTCTGGGCGCTGTGCCCTCAACCCGCCGTCTTGCCGCGATCCTCGCGGCCGATGTAGCGGGTTACTCGCGTCTGATGGGGGCTGACGAGGAAGGCACGCACGAACGCCTCAGGCGCACTTCCGGCAGGTGATCGATCGGAAGATCTTTGAGCACCGGGGCCGCATCGTCAAGAACACCGGCGACGGTCTGCTCGCGGAATTCGCGAGCGTCGTAGATGCGGTGCGCTGTGCCGCCGAGATGCAGCGGGGGATGATCGATCGCGAGCCCCAGCTGCCCGACGAGCGGCGCATCAAATTTCGCATCGGCATCAATCTCGGCGATGTCATTGCCGAAGGCGGCGACATCTTTGGCGACGGCGTCAATGTCGCGGCACGGCTGGAAACGCTAGCCGAGCCCGGCGGCATCTGCGTCTCCGGGGTGGTGCGCGACCAGATCCGCGACAAACTCCCCTTCCCGCTCGAAGATCTCGGCGAGCAGAGCGTCAAAAACATCGTTCGCCCGGTGCGAGTTTACGCGCTGCGGCCCGAAGCCATCGCCGATCTGCCGGCATCGAGCATGCCGATCGTGCTTCCGCGTCGCCGGCGCACCACTAGCATTGCAATCGCGGCGGCCGCCGGCGTGGCGCTCGTCCTCGGCGTCGGCGCGTGGTGGCTTTGGCCGGCGACAAAACTCTCTCGGACACCGGGGGTGGTAGCCGCAACCTCAATCGCGCAGCCCCTCGTCGCCCCGCGGCTGTCAATCGTCGTGCTGCCGTTCGCCAATCTCAGCGACGATCCCAAGCAGCAATACTTCGCAGACGGCATCACCGAAGATTTGACGACCGATTTGTCGCGGATCACCGGCATGTTGGTGATCTCCCACAACAGCGCTTTTACCTACAAAGACAAGCCGGCGAATGCGAAGCAGATCGGCCGAGAACTAGGCGTTCGCTACGTCCTTGAAGGCAGCGTGGAGCACTTTGGCGACAGGGTCCGAATTAACGCGCAATTGATCGAGGCGGAAACAAACATGCACCTCTGGGCGGAGCGGTTTGATCATGACGCCGGCGATTTTTTCACGCTGCAGGACGAGATTACCGGTCGGCTTGCTGGGGCCCTCAATGCAAACCTGATCAAAGCGGAGGCATCTCACTCGACCGATAATCCCGACGCACTTGATTACATTCTCCGCGGGCGCGCTGCCGAAAATGACGGATGGACCCGCGAGAACTACGCGCGTGCGATCGATTTTTTCGAGCGGGCGCTGGCTCTTGATCCCCGCTCTGTTGAAGCGCAGAAGTTGCTCGCGAATGTGTTGGTGAACCGTGTCCTCCGTGGCCAAACCGACACCGCCGCCGCCGATACGGCGCGGGCTGATGAGTTGGTAGAGGAAGCGCTCGTCGCATCGCCCGCCAGCGCATCTGTGCATTTTGTCAAAGCGCAAATTCTTCGTATTCAGGGGCGATGCCCGGAGGCGATCCCCGAATTCGAGAGGGCGATCGCCGCCAACCGGAATTTCGCTGCTGCGTATGGCAATCTGGGTTGGTGCAAATTCCTGACCGGGTCGATAGATGAAATGATACCGCTCGCAGAGCAGGCCATCCGCCTCAGTCCACGCGATCCGTTTCTTAGTGTATTGTACGACCGAATTGGGCGCGGGCGTCTGCTGCAGTCTCGCCCCGACGAGGCCATCGCCTGGTTCAAAAAGGCGCTACTGGCGGCGCGGCCAATCGGAATGTTGAAAGGGGATCATTTATTTCTTGCCTCCGCCTATGCTCTGAAAGGGGATACGGAACTCGCCGCGTCCGAACTTGCTCAAGCTCGGCGGTTATCAAAACCTGATACATTCAACATCACTTGGGTTAAAGCGCAGATATATCGGTCCGAGCCGGGGCTGGCGCCAGCAATACGGGCCCTGGACGACCAAACTTATTTCGCCGGCCTGCGCAAGGCCGGCATGCCGGAGCAGTGAGGTCTGCTGGGGTACGCGACCTATTTGTCTCCGATACACTGAATTTAGTTTTTGGTGCCACACCCGCGTCAAGAATTTGGACAAGCAGAATTTCAACCAGATATCGGGTGCGAATGTCTCCAAAGGGTCGAATTGAGCCGTTCGGCCGCCGTAATCCAAATGCGGGCTTTTCGCACCCGTGACGCTTGGGCCTGATCGGAGGCGGCAGCTGGGTGGGTCACGAACACTCGGCTAGTCCGACGCTCTCCCCTTGTGAGCACACCCTGAACGCGACACCCTCCTACCCCATCGTCGAGTTGAAGGCGCCGCCGTCGAGGAGCAGGTTCTGGCCGACGATGAAACCGGCGGAGGCGCTGCACAGAAAGGCGCAGGCGTCGCCGAATTCGGCGGGGTCGCCGACGCGGCCGGTCGGGTTCGTCTGGCCGCGTTTGGCAAGAATTTCGTCGAACGGAACGTTTTGCCGCCGCGCCTCGTATTCCATGCCCGAACGCAGCCGGTCGGTCAGAAACGGGCCGGGCAGCAAACCGTTTATCGTCACATTGTGTTTGGCGACCTGGCGGGCGAGGCCGGCGCAGAAGGCGGTGAGGCCGGCGCGCGCGCCGTTGCTCATGCCGAGATTGGGGATCGGCGACTTCACCGAGCCCGAGGTGATGTTGACGATGCGGCCGAATTTGCGCTCGCACATGGCGTCGACGGTCGCCTTGATCAGCATGATCGGCGTCAGCATGTTGGCGTTCAGCGCCTTTTGCCAGTCCTCGACCGACCATTCGCGGAAGTCGCCATGCGGCGGTCCGCCGCAATTGTTGACGAGGATGTCGGGATTGGGGCAAGCGGCGAGCGCTGCGGCGCGGCCGGCTTCGGTGGAGATATCGCCGGGAACCGCCGTCACCTTGGCTCCGGTTTCCTTGCGGATCTCCTCCGCGGTCTGTTCGAGGGTCTCGGCGGTGCGGGCCGTAATCGTCAACTCGACGCCGGCTCGCCCCAGCGACATCGCACAAGCCCGGCCCAACCCCTTGCTCGCCGCGCAGACCAGAGCCTTCCGGCCGCGAATTCTCAAATCCAACATGGCATCCTCCGCTGTGAACTCGGCATGATGTTATAAGGAGAGTGATGAAACTGACCCTGATCCTGGACCCGGCGCCGACCGGCGTGCGCGCCAGCCTCGTTGAAGAATGGGACGAAGTCGCCCGCGACGCCAAGATGGAGCCGCGGGTCCGGCTGTTCGACTCGGAGGAGCAAGCGCTCGCCTGGGGGCGCTTGCTGGCGCACCGCCGAGGTCTGAAGCAACTGTTCCTGACCGACAACAGAAAAAAGCCGCCGTCGGATGATCCTGGCCTGACGCATCAATAGCCCGGTTGATATCCCTGGGGCGGCGGGGCCGGCGCTCCGGGATAGGCCCCCGGATAACCCCCGGCATAGCCCCCTGCATAGCCCCCTGGACCATAAGGCGGCGGACCCGGCGGACCCGCATAAGGCGACCGGCCGGGCGCACCATAGGGCGGAGCGCCGGGCGGCGGCGATAAACCGGGAACCGAATGACCATGGGCGCTCATGCACTGCGCGTACACGACGTCGTATTGTTGCTGCAGCGACATCTGCGCAAAGCCGGAACCGCTCGCCCCAGCCACTGTGCCGAACGCGGCGCCCGAGGCAGCGCCGATCCCAGCACCACGCCCGCCGCCGATGGCACCGCCGAACGCCGCTCCGAGCGCCGTGGTGAGAATGGCCCCTCCCACCGCCTGGTTGTTGGCCGCGTACACCCCCGGCGCGGTCTGCGCCGCGGCATATTGCTGGCAGGCCGCCTGATCGGCCGCGAAAGCGTCGAAGCTCTTGTTCGGCCCAGGCGCGACGGCGATCGTCGGCCCCAATGGCGGCGCGACGCACGCCGTCAACGAAATCGCCCCGGCCACCACGGCCACTACTCGCCGATCGATACCCCTCATGTCCCCCCCTCGGTCAACGCAAGCCGATTTTGCGGCCAGTATTTCTATGCACGCAAGCGGTAAGCGATCCCTCGATGGGATGGGACACCTGGGCCGTGTCTCGACCAAGTATCTTTCATGACACCCTTCCGTCGGGTTGCATTGACCTTCCGCTCACGCGGGGCGGCGAGTGACGTCGAGACGATCTTGGGACAAAGCGCATTATGCGGGGCTGATGACAACCTCGCCACCGCGCGCTAAGGTCGTGATATGGATGGTGAATTCGTGTCCCGGCCGGCCGCGGCCCGGGTTCTCGACCTCCACGAACCGGCAGTGCGCAGGCTGCCGCTCGTCTTCGCCTCGCCCCATAGCGGGTCCGAATATCCGGCGGATTTCGTCGCCGCGTCGCGGCTCGACCGGCTGGCCCTGCGGCAATCCGAAGACAGCTTTGTCGACGAGCTGTTTGCCGCCGCTCCGCAGCTCGGCGCACCGCTGCTCTCGGCCCGCTTTCCGCGGGCTTATCTCGATGTCAACCGGGAAGCTTACGAGCTCGACCCGACGATGTTCTCCGACGCCTTGCCGAACTACGTCAATGCGGGCTCGCCGCGGGTTCGCATCGGGCTCGGCACGATCGCCCGCATCGTTGCCAGCGGCGAGAATATCTATGCCAGGAAATTGCGTTTCGCCGATGCCGAACATCGCATCGAGTGCCTCTACCACCCTTACCACCAAATGCTGCGCTGGCTGGTCCAAGAGACGGCGGGTATGTTCGGCGGTTATCTCCTAGTCGATTGCCATTCGATGCCTTCGAGCTCCGGCTGCGGCCAAGATGGCGCCGACATCGTCCTCGGCGATTGCTACGGCGCGGCCTGCGCCCCCCGGATCATCGAGGTAGCCTGCCGGTTTCTCGCCGACCGCGGTTTAAAGGTCGCGATCAACGCGCCTTATGCCGGGGGCTTCACGACGGGGTTTTACGGACGGCCGAGCGCGCATTGCCACGCGCTGCAGATCGAGATCAACCGGGCGCTCTATATGGACGAGCGCAGCTATTGCAAAAAGCCGAGTTTTGCGCGGCTGGTTGGACACCTCGCCGATCTGATCGAGCGGCTGGGCCAGGCCACTCAGGACTGTTTGCCAAAGCCTGCCTGAGGTTCGACATTCCAATTGATGCCCCGCCTCGGCAGTCACATTTAAATGGTGGCGCAATCGCGCGTGGGAGGGCGCGAAGTTCGGGATACTGCGATGGCCAGGATCGGGCATGATGTTAATTCGGATTTTTCGATCGAGCAGAATTGGCAGGATTACAGCGAGGAAGAGCACGCGATCTGGCGGCTGCTTGTTCGAACGCCAACAGCGGCTGCTGGTCGGCCGCGCCTGCCATGAGTTTCTCGACGGGCTCGGCGCGCTCGGGGTTGCCGCGGACGGGATCCCCGATTTCCGCCGATTGAGCGAAGTGCTCGAAGCTGCCACCGGGTGGCGGATCGTCGCGGTGCCCGGCCTGGTTCCCGACGATGTTTTCTTTGCCTATCTCGCCCGCCGCCGCTTTCCGTCGACTTGCTTCATTCGGCGGCGCGACCAGCTCGATTACCTCCAGGAGCCCGACATTTTTCACGACATCTGCGGTCATGTGCCGCTGCTGATTAACCCCATTTTCGCCGACTACATGCAGGCCTACGGGGAAGGCGGGCTGAAGGCATCGGGGCTCGGGCACCTGCAGCACCTGGCCCGGCTGTACTGGTACACCGTCGAGTTCGGATTAATCGCGACCCGAGAAGGCCTGCGCATCTATGGCTCGGGCATCCTGTCTTCCGCCGGGGAGTTGGTCTATTGTCTCGAGGACCCTCGGCCAAACCGCATCCGTTTCGATTTGCAGCGCGTGATGCGGACCCGGTACCGGATCGACGATTTCCAGCAGACCTATTTCGTGATCGACGATTTTCAGCAGCTGTTTGATGCGACCCGGCCCGACTTTGCGCCGATCTACCGCGAAATAGCGGCAAAGCCCGACATTGAGCCCGATGCCCTGATCAGCTCCGACCGCAAACTCGATCAGGCTTCTTGGGATCCGCTGAGTGCAGGCAAAAAAATGGGCCGCAGATTGAGTGCGGCCCAAGTTTAGGGAGGAAACGCCTAGAAGACGTACGGTAAAACCACAACCAGTGATCGTTACCGCACTGCACAATTTAGGGCGTCGGACCATGAAGTCAAGCCTCTTTTTCAAAACGCCTTGGCATGGTTGAGGAATCGCGGACAGATCAGGCATTTAGCGGTTGTCCCGCGGCGGGGAAATGTGCAACGCACAAAGACGCCTCATTGACGCCCGCCGAATCTCTGTTGCCGCCACTCGATCCGCGATCGGCGCTGTTCCTCGATGTCGATGGGACGCTGCTCGAGATCGCACCGCGTCCGGAACTGGTTCAGGTACCAGACGGCTTGCCGACACTGATCATTCGGCTATCGGCCGAGCGCGAGGGAGCGCTTGCCCTGATCAGCGGCCGCCCGCTGGCCCAACTCGACCAACTGTTCCAACCATGGCGAGGCGCCGCAGCCGGTTTGCACGGACTCGAGCGACGCCGCGCCGACGGAATTCTCGATTGCGTGGTCGACAGCGAGGGCGCGGCCGCACTCGATGGCTTGCGGCCAAAGCTTGTGGCGCTCGTGGCGGACGGAAGCGGCCTTATCCTCGAAGATAAAGGTGGGACGCTTGCGCTTCATTACC
Source organism: uncultured Alphaproteobacteria bacterium (assembly GCA_963732095.1). Lineage (GTDB taxonomy): Bacteria > Pseudomonadota > Alphaproteobacteria > ATCC43930 > CGMCC-115725 > AP-15. The sequence goes on along the minus strand of CAVSZA010000036.1, from coordinate 56,569 downwards.
GCGCGGCGCCGCAACGAGAGCCGGAAATCCGGGCTGTTGCCGCGGCGCTCCATCGGGAAATCGCTTCGATGCTGCATCTGATCACGGGTAAGATGGTGGTTGAATTCCAGCCCCGCAGCGCCGACAAGGGGCGGGCTATCGCCGCCTTCCTGGCCGAACCGCCGTTCGTTGGACGCCAACCCGTCTTTGTCGGGGACGACACAACCGACGAGGACGGCTTTGCCGAAGTCTGCCGCCGGGGAGGCATCGCGGTCCGCGTCGGTCCTTTCGACGGCGCGACTGCGGCAAATTACCGCCTGCCTACGGTCGAAGCGGTTCTCGCTTGGCTCGCGAGCAGCGTCAACGCCAAGCATCGTCAAGGTTAAAAATGACGTAGCCGAATGATCGCTACCGGAACATAATCGAAGATGCGGCGTTAGCCGACGCACCTTGCGGCGAGGCGGAAATGACCGAGAGTGACTTTGTTTTAGCCGGTCGAGCCGACGTAGCCAGAAAACCGCGATTGGCAGACTCGGTATTCTCCCGAGCAAAGGCGGCGAACAGGCGATTGGTGGTGGTTTCCAATCGCGTAACGCCGACTGCCAACGCAAAACCCGACTCGGGAGGTCTAGCAGTCGCGATACGGGCGGCTCTGCACCAGGGCGGCGGCATCTGGTTCGGTTGGAGCGGCGAGGTTCGGGACACTGTGCGGACCGAGCCCGGTATCGTCGCCGATGGGCAAATAACATTAGCCACGCTCGATCTCTCGCGGAAGGATTTTGACGAATATTATATCGGCTACGCCAACCGCGTGCTCTGGCCTTTGTTCCATTATCGGAGCTCGCTCGTCCAGTTCTCGCGGCGTAATCTCTCCGGCTACTTGCGCGTCAACCGGATGTTTGCGCGCGCCCTGGCGCCGATGCTGTTGCCGCAGGATCTCATATGGGTTCACGACTATCATCTGATCCCGCTTGCCGAAGAGCTGCGCAAGCTGGACCGGACCGAGCCGATCGGCTTTTTCCTGCATACACCCTTTCCTGCCGCCGAATTGCTGCGCGTCCTGCCGAACCACCAGTCGTTGATGCGATCACTGTGCGCCTACGATCTGGTCGGCTTTCAAACCCAATCGGACTTGGACGGCTTCAGAGATTATCTGCTGCGCTGGGCCGGTGGAGAGGAACTGGAACAGGGCATCTTGCGCGCTTTTGGGCGCGTCGTGCGCGCGCAGGTCTTCCCGATCGGCATTGACGTCGCGAGGGTTTCGGCGCAGGCCGAGGCCACCGACGGCAACCGGCACATGCGGCGCCTGCGCCAAAGCGTGGGAGACCGGGCGTTGATGATCGGCGTCGATCGGCTGGACTACTCGAAAGGCCTCGAAGCGCGATTTGAGGCCTATTCGCACTTCATCGAGACCTATCGCGAGACACGCGGCCGAACAGTGCTCATCCAAATCGCGCCGCCCTCGCGCTCCGAGGTCCCTGAATATCGGGATATACGCAGGAAGCTCGCAGCGGCGGCCGGCCAGATCAACAGCCGCAACGGCGAATTCGACTGGACGCCACTGCGGTACATCAACAAGAGCTTCAGCCACCCGATCTTGACTGGATTCTTCCGCGCGAGCCGGATCGGACTTGTCACGCCGCTGCGCGACGGCATGAACCTGGTGGCCAAGGAATATGTGGCCTCGCAATCCGCCGCCGATCCCGGAGTTCTGATATTGTCGTGCTTTGCCGGTGCGGCGCGTGAACTCGGGGAGGCGGTGATCGTCAATCCGTTCGATGTCGAAGAAGTGGCCGAAGCCATCCTGCAGGGGCTCGAGATGCCGCTCGGCGAGCGCAAGGAGCGGTGGACCGCGATGATGAAGGTCCTCGAACGCAACGACATAACTGCGTGGCGCGAGGGCTTTGTGCGCGCTCTGACGGCGACCGCCCGGGGATGGTGAATTCCGCGCCGAACGCACCCGAGAGCTGGCTGGTTGGCGATATCGGCGCCACCCACGCCCGTTTCGGCCTCGTCTCACCGGACACAAAGCTGCTGCACTCACGCACGCTCGCCGACGAAGACTATCCGACCATCCAAGATGCGCTCGCCGCCTTTCTCGCGGAGCGCGGGCCGTTGCCAATGCCGCGGCAGGGAGCGATCGCGATCGCCTCGGCGATCACCGGGGACCGGGTCGCGATGACGAACCACCCTTGGAGCTTCTCGGTCCGTGAATTGAAGGCCGGGTTCGCCTTCGAGCGGTTTGAGGTGATCAACGATTTCACGGCGCTGGCGCTAGCACTCCCGCGTCTCGCCCCGGAGGAGCGCCAGGCGGTCGGCGGTGGCGCTGCGGTCGACGGCGCGCCGCTTGGCGTGCTCGGCCCGGGATCGGGCCTCGGCGTCTCCGGATTGGTGCCGTCCGGCAAAGGCTGGATCGCGCTGACTGGCGAAGGCGGGCATGCGACGATGGCGCCCGCCACCGATCGCGAGGGCGCCGTCCTCGATCATATGCGCCGGCATTTCGATCATGTCTCGGCTGAGCGAGCCTTGTCGGGCCCGGGGCTCGTCAACCTCTACAACACTCTCGCCGTCATCGACGGCGTACCCGCGAAGGGTTACACGGCGGCCCAGATCACAGATTTGGCAATTCGCGCCGAGGACCCGCTGTGCGTCGAGTCGACGACGATGTTTTGCGCGATGCTCGGGACGATGGCGGGCAACCTGGCGCTGACGCTCGGGGCGCGCGGCGGCGTCTATATCGGCGGTGGGATCGTCCCGAAGCTTGGTCAGACATTTCTCAATTCGCCCTTTCGCGAACAATTCGAGGCGAAAGGCCGCTTGCGAGATTATCTCAAGCCGATCCCGACCTTTGTGGTGACCCATCCGCTGCCCGCATTTCTCGGCTGCGCTGCGCTGCTCGCTCAGTAGCCGATTACGAAGCGTGCTCGGCGAGGTGGAGCCCGGCCACCCCGAGCACGATCAGGCCCAGACACAACAGCTTCCAGCCCCCGGCAGTCTCGCCGAACCAAACGATTCCGATCGCCGCCACGACCGCCGTGCCGACACCAGACCACACGGCATAGGCGATCGACAGTTCGATCCCCCGCAATGCCAGGGCCAAGAGCGCAAAGCTCAATACGTAGCAAAGGACGACCGCGCCCGACGGACCAACCCGGGTGAACCCTTCGGAGAGCTTCAACGAGGTCGTTCCGCAGATTTCGAGAACGATTGCCGCGGCGAGATAAACGCGGCTCATCGCGCAAATTCGGCGCGTACCGCCGCCGTGTGCTCGCCGAGAGCCGGCACCCGGCCGGGTAGCCGCTCTTCCTCGAATATCGCCGGGGCTGGGGGCAGCCGAACCGGGCCCCACGGGGTCTCGACCGCGATCCGCCGGAGATGCGGATGCTGCGAGAAATCCTCGACCGTGTTGAAATTGCCGAAAGCGATCTCCGCCGATTTCAGCCGCTCAGCGAGCACACTGCGCGAATGGCGGGCGAACTCTGAGGTGACCCGCGCGTCGACCTCGGCGCGGTGCGCGACCCGCCGGTTGTTGTCGCTGAACCGCGGGTCGTCGGCGAGGGCGGCATCCTTGAGGATTTCGGCGCAGAAACGCCGCCATTCCCGCTCGTTCTGGATGGCGATCAGGATCTCCTTGCCGTCGCCGGTCGCAAACAGGCCGTAGGGCGCGACCGAGGGATGGGCGAGACCCATCCGCTCCGGCGCGCGGCCGTCATAATCGAAATGGATCAGCGGCACCGCCATCCACTCTGCCGTCGCGTCGAACAAAGATACGCGGATGAGCGCCCCGTCGCCGGTCCGCAGCCGGGCAATCAACGCTTCGAGGATTGCCGCGTAGGCGTTGAGCCCGGCGGCGATGTCGGTCACCGAAGCGCCAACTCGGCCCGGCGCCTGCGCCGGTCCGGTCAGCGACGCGAGGCCGGTTTCCGCTTGGATCAACATGTCGTACGACTTCATGTCACGGTAGGGACCGCTCTCGCCGTAGCCGGAAATCGAGCAGATGACGAGCCGCGGATGATGCCGCCGGAGTTGTTCGAGATCGAAGCCGGCGCGGGCCATAGCGCCTGGCATCAGGTTCTGGACGAGCACGTCGGCGCGAGCGATCAGCCGCGTCAGGAGCTCGCGGTCGTCGGGGTTTTTGATGTCGAGAGCCACGGATTCCTTGCCGCGGTTGAGCCATACGAAGTAGCTGCTCTGGCCGTGGGCGGCACGATCGTAGCCGCGCGCAAAATCTCCTTCCTGCCGCTCGATCTTGATGACCCGGGCGCCGGCATCGAAAAGGCGGCAGGTGCACAGCGGTGCGGCGACCGCCTGCTCGACCGACACCACCAGCATTCCTTCGAGCGGTCGACCCATTTTATCCTCCAAATCGCACGCACGAAGCGCCGGTTGAGGCTACGACATTTCCTCCCATATTCGGTACATGAAGGAAAAACCTCGCGATACTGCCGAGCCGCGTCCCGCCGCTCCTCCCGAAGCGCCTCAACCACAACAGCCGCGCGAGATCGGCGGCCCGAAGGGGCCCGAACCGACCCGCTATGGCGATTGGGAATACAACGGGCGGTGCACCGATTTCTGAGACGCTGATTCGCTCTGCGCACTCGGCCCAGGGCCCGACCCCGCACGCGCCGCCGGGTACACCGCCCGAGCCGCCACCCGACCCTGACCGGCCGCCACCGATCGTCGAGCCGCCCGACCCGGTGCCGGTGCCGCCGGTGGAACCACCACCACCGCCCGTACGCGACCCGCCGGCTGAGGGGCCCATACGTAGTGGGCTTCCGGCACAGCTTGGCGCTCGAAACCGATCGGCTGTAGAACTTATGGGTAGCGGGATGGGAATAATTCGATGAATTTAGGATTTGCTCGGGCTGTCGAAGCCGGTAGGCGCGAGCGAGCGCGCATCCGGTCGCGCAACTTCTCCGGGCCGACGGCGGGGCTGGCGCCGGGTAACGTCCAAGCCAACCTCGTCATTCTGCCGCAAGCGCTGGCTCACGACTTTCTGCGGTTCGCTCAGGCAAACCCGAAACCCTGTCCGGTGCTCGCAGTCTCCGAGCCGGGCGACCCGCGCCTGCCGAGTTTGGGCGAGGATCTCGACATCCGCACCGATCTGCCGCGCTATCGCGTCTGGCGCCGCGGCGAACTGATCGAAGAGCCTATTGAGGTGTCGCATGTGTGGAGCGACGATCTCGTCAGTTTTGCACTCGGCTGCTCGTTTTCATTCGAGCATGCGCTCGTCGAGGACGGGATCGAGCTGCGCCACATGACCTGCGGCTCGAATGTGCCAATGTACCGGACCAATATCCAATGCCAGCCGGCGGGGCCGTTTGCAGGCCCGCTCGTCGTCTCGATGCGCCCCTTGAAGCCGAGCGACGCAATTCGCGCAGTTCAGATCACGTCGCGCTTTCCCTCGGTGCACGGCGCGCCGGTGCATATCGGCTTGCCGGCGGCGATCGGCATCGCCGATCTGGCGAAACCCGATTATGGCGACGCCGTGCCGGTCGAAAGCGGCGAACTACCGGTTTTCTGGGCCTGCGGCGTCACCCCGCAAGCGGTAATCGCCCAGGTCAGGCCGGAGTTCTGCATCACTCACGCGCCGGGTTCGATGCTGATCACCGATTTGGTCAACTCGAAATTGGCGAGTCTGTAAGCTCCATGTCGGCCCCGAGGGCAGTTATTCATCCCCTCCCTCTCCGCCCGCTTGCGGGGGGAGAGGGCTGGGGTGAGGCGGGTCGCGCCGCTCCTCCCGAACCGCCGAGAAGCCACCTCACCCTCCCGTCGCTGCGCGAAGGGCCCGTCCCTCTCCCCGGCGGCGCGGCGGAGAGGGGTGTTGCGGCGATACCCGTCGTGCAATAGCGATGGCGGACCAGACGCTTCCGTATTCGCTGGTCGATGAGATCGAGCAGCTGATCCAGGTCGATGTGGGACGGCGTGTCACCGCTTTGTTCGAGGCCGCGAGGGGCGGCCTGCGGGCTGCCGCTTCGGCCCTGGCGATGGCGCCGGCTGCCAGGGTTGGATTGATCACTGGCTTCTATGTCCCACAGGGCTCGCCGCCCGCAGCAGAAACCGACGGGCCCGTTGGTGCGGCACTGCTGGCGAGAGGTCTCGAAGCGGTCGGCATCAGGTGCCGGCTTGCTACCGACGAGCCGTGCCGCAGCGCCTGCGTCGCTGCTTTGACCGGAGCGGGATTATCCGACGTCGCGGTCGATGCCGCCAGTGTCCCCGCTGTGGTCGAGACCTGGCGCCGGGCTCAAATCAGTCACGCGCTCTCGATCGAGCGCTGCGGACGCAGCGCCGACGGCGCGCCGCGAAATATGAGAGGTCTCGATATCAGCTCATATACCGCGCCGCTCGATGAGCTCTTCGCCGCCGGACCGTGGGAGACGATCGCGATCGGCGATGGCGGCAACGAAATCGGCATGGGTTCCCTACCTCGCGAGCTGATCGCGCAACATGTCGATCATGGCGAGACGATCGCCTGCGCCACCCCGGCGCGGCATCTGATCGTGGCCGGGGTCTCGAACTGGGGCGCCTATGGTCTTCTCGGTGCGCTCGCCGTGTTGCGCCCGGATTGGCGCGAGCGGCTGCTGGCCTGTCTTGACGAGAGGCTCGACCAAGCGATCCTCGAAGCGACAGTCAATAACGGGCCGGCAGTCGACGGCGTCTCGCGCTTGCGCACGATGACCGTCGACCATCTCGACATGACCGTACACCACAGCAAGCTGCGGGAGATCCGCGCGCTGGTCCAGGCCGGGCATGGTGTATAACGAGTTCGTCTTTGAAGACTACCGCTACGACCCGGCGCGATCGACCCTATCGCTCTGCTACAGCTACGACGGCGGCCCGCGGTTCGAAGAGCAGCTGATTTTTGATTTTGTTCCGCAGCAGCTTTCATCCGCGGCCAGAGAAGTCCTCGACCGGCTTTTCCGTCTGATCCTGTTGCTTTCGGGGGTCAGCTACTTCAAGGCCTTTGTACCTAAGGTACTGAGGTGCCGATCCTTCGAAATAGACGATAGGACCGCGGAATTTCTCCAGAAATTCTACGAAAAAGGCTTGGCCGAATTTGCATTCAGAAATGGCGTCTCGCTGCACGGTCATTTTGGCTTTCAGTCGAGTTCGGCGCCGGCAGTCGCACCGATAACTGTAGATTTTCCGAGAAGGATTTGCGTCCCGGTCGGCGGCGGCAAGGATTCGATCGTCACGATCGAATGCCTGAAGCAGGCGGGCGAACCGGTCATGCTGTTCTCGCTGGGTGATGCCGAGCCGATCGCTGCATGCATCGCCGCCGCAAAGCTACCCTTCATCAGGGTTCATCGCCGGCTGGATGCCGGCCTGTTAAAGCTCAACGAGGCCGGCGCGCTGAACGGGCACGTCCCAATAACCGGCATCTTGAGCGCAATTGCTTTGGCCGGCGCCGTAATGTCTGGCTGCGATGCGGTTGCGATGTCGAACGAGCACTCCGCGAGCGCCGCAAACCTCAGCCTCGATGGAGTGGAGGTCAATCACCAATACAGCAAATCGTTCGAGTTCGAGCGAGATCTCGTCCGATATGTCGAACGTTATATTTCACCGAGCATCAGCTATTTTTCTTTCTTGCGGCCATTGTCGGAGATCGAGATCGCCCGGAGGTTCGCGAAACACCGGGAATATTTTGGCGTCTTCCGAAGCTGCAATACGGCATTCCGGCAAGCGCGCGAGGCGCGCGGGCGTCACTGGTGCTGCAACTGTCCGAAATGCCGGTTTGTTTTTCTGGCGCTTTCGCCGTTTGTCGCAAAACCGGATCTGATCGAGATTTTCGGCTGCAACCTGCTGGACGACGAGACCCAACGCGACGGCTTTGCCGAATTGTGCGGCTTGCGCGCAAACAAGCCTTTCGAATGCGTCGGAGAGACTTTCGAAAGCGCCGGCGTGATGTCTTATCTTGCAAATCACCCTGACTGGCGCGACGACGGGGTGGTGCGCCGCCTGAACGAGGAATTTCCATCGTTGGGGGATAGCGGTTCAGCCGAATTTTGCGCGTTATTCGAACTCAGGCACCCGCACTGGGTGCCGGCACGATATTTGGCCATGCTCGATGCGTGCGGCTGACATCGGGACCCAGCGCGTCGCGGTCTGGGGGCTCGGCCGCGAGGGCCGGGCGGCGATCGCTTTCCTGCGCCAAAGCCATCCGAGCCTGCCTCTGCTGGTGCTGGATGATGCCGAAAACGGGCACCGGCCGGACGGGCTCGGCGCCGGCATCGAATACGCCTTTGGGGCGGAACGGATCGCGGGTGCCCTCGCCAACATCGATATCATCGTCAAATCCCCCGGCGTCAGCCTCTACCGGCGCGAAATCCAAGCCGCCCGGGCGGCGGGTACTCAGGTCACATCGCTGTTGAACCTGTGGTTTGCCGAACGGCTCGATCTCACGACGGTCTGTGTGACCGGGACCAAGGGGAAGAGCACGACGGCCTCGCTGATTGCGCACATCTTGGCAAGGCTCGGCCGACGGGTGGCGCTGGTCGGGAACATCGGCATCCCGATCACCGGGATCGACGGCGCGACCACCGACATCGCGGTGATCGAGATCTCCAGCTATCAAGCTGCAGATTTTGATGGGCTCTGCGACATCGCGGTGCTGGCCTCGCTCTATCCCGAACACATCGATTGGCACCTCACGCTCGAGCACTATTATCGCGACAAGATCAACCTGCTGAACCACAGCCGCCGCAGCATCATTCATCGGGCCGCGGCCGAAATCGTGGAGCGGTTTGCCGGCGGTTCGCCGGCGCGGCGCGATTTTTTCGGTGACGACCACGGGATTCATTGCTGCGACACCGAGGTATTGGATGGCGCAACGGTAATCGGGCAAGTGCGCAATCCCTATCTCGCGCGACCGCAGAACCGGTCCAATCTGTGTGCGGCGTTGGCCGTGGCGAAGTCGCTCGATCTCGATCCGGCCGCAGCCCTCGCGGCGGCCGGCGGGTTCCGCGGCTTGCCCCACCGCCAGCAGGAATTGGGCGCGATCGGAGGGGTGCTGTTCGTCGACGACAGCATCTCGACGATACCGGAATCGACACTCGCAGCCCTGGCTGTCTATGCGGGGCGCGACATCACGGTCATTCTCGGCGGGCACGATCGTGGTATCGACTACGGCAAGCTGGTCGAGAAGGCGGCATCAGGCGCCGCCAAAGCCATCATCTGCCTTGGCGATAGCGGGTCGCGGATTTATTCGCTGGCGCGGGCGGTCGCGACCCGGCGGGGCGAGGTCGCCTGCAAGATCCACCTTGCACAGTCGATGGGGGACGCCGTTGCGTACGCACGGCAAGTGACGCCGCCGGGGGGCGTTGTCCTGTTGTCGCCGGCCGCGCCGAGCTATGGTCATTATCGCGATTACATCGAGCGCGGACGCGATTTCGCGGCAAAAGCCGGGCTAGCCGCGGCGGAGAATTCCAACAGCTATTCGCCTGCCGAATAGCTGTCATCCGCAGCGGGCGGGAACGCCCGGGAAGTGGCTCGCCTATCGTAAGAGGAGAAAGCGTGCGACGGCTGGCACAGAGGGACCATCATGAGCCCGAGATCGCAGCGCGGCGACCCGTTCGCTTACGGCAGCAACCGGCGCGGAACATTTTCCGCATGGACGATGGCGATCGTATTTGCCACGGTGGCGATGGTCAGTTTCGCTATCGATCAGACGCTCAGTCTCGCGCCGAACGTCGAGGAGCCAAACACGCCCTCGCTGCTCCACCCGGTTCAGCTGATTCAGTCGTTGATGGACGCTGCTTCGGACTGAGCAGCTCTAATCACCCGGCCGCTAGGCTGCTCGTCCTCTCATTTCTCTTCGGGGCACTGGGCTCGGCCTGCACGGGGCCCAAGCCGATCCTCCTCCAGGGCGATGCCAATTCCGCCCAGGTGGGCTATTCGGGCGATATCGACGGCGCGACCCTTGTTGCCAGGCAGCATTGCGCGCAATACGAGCGGGTGCCGCACTTCCTCGAGGCGGAGGAGAACATCGCGTTCTTCGACTGCGTTCGGCCGTGACGCAGACGATCGGCGCTTGATACCGGGCGCGATCACGGTAATCCTGAGGCGAGGCAGAAAACCATCGTCGGTAAGAAAGGCCCGTCGCAATGAGCATCGAACTCCACACCTGGAATACCCCGAACGGCCGCAAGATTAGTGTGGCCCTCGAAGAAATGGGCCTGCCCTACATCGTGAAGACGGTCAACATCTCCAAGGGTGAGCAATTCGCCCCCGCTTTCGTCAAGATCAGTCCAAACAGCAAGATCCCCGCGATTATCGACCCCGAAGGGCCGGGCGGGCAGCCGATCAGCATCTTTGAATCGGGCGCGATCCTGATCTACCTCGGCGAGAAAACCGGTAAGTTTTGGCCCGCGGATTTGCGCCGCCAGGTGCCGGTTCTCGAATGGCTGATGTGGCAGATGGGCGGCTTTGGTCCGATGCCTGGTCAGGTCCACCACTTCCTGCAAGTCGCCAATGAGCAGGACAGGCGCTATGGCCTCGAGCGTTATTCAAAAGAGACCCGCCGGCTATACGGCGTGCTCGACAAACGACTCGGCGATGCCGAGTTCGCCGGCGGCGATATCTCGATCGCCGATTTCGCCATTCTGGGCTGGGCGTGGCGCCACGAGCGCCATCAGGTCGACTTGGCCGATTTCCCGAACGTCAAGCGCTGGTATGAGACAATGATGGCCCGGCCAAGCGTTCGGCGCGGCTTCGAGGTTCCGTTAAGCTGACGCGATTGGGTTGATCTTCTGGAGTTGGTGGTGGAGCCGAGGGGGATCGAACCCCTGACCTTCGCATTGCGAACGCGACGCTCTCCCAGCTGAGCTACGGCCCCACGGCGTGCGTCTCCCCCTTTGGGGGCGCGGCGGACTATGGTGATCGTGCCGTAGCGTGTCAAGCACGGCTCCCGTCGTAATCAGCCGCTCCGGAACGCGGGACCCCTCCCTGTCCGCACCTTGCAGACCTCCGCGGCTGACGGTACGGTCTGCCTGCCACTCGCCGCCGAGGTTCCTGCCAGATGTACGCCTTCCTGAACCTCGTCAGTACGGTGATCTCGATCTACATATGGCTGCTGATCGCCCAAGCGGTGCTGAGCTGGCTCGTCGCTTTCGGAATCGTCAACCGATACAACCGTGTCGTCGCGACGATCGGGGATTTTCTGTGGCGCGTAACCGAGCCGCTCCTGCGGCCGATCCGCCGTGTGCTCCCCGATCTCGGCGGGATCGACATTTCACCGGTGATCCTTATTTTGCTCCTTTGGTTCCTGCGCAATCTGATGTTTGAGTACCTTGCCTGACGGTCCCCTGCCTGGCGGTCCTCTGAACGTGGCTGGCGACGGCCTGCGGGTGTCGATTCGGCTGTCGCCACGGGCCCGGACCGAGCGTCTGGTGGCGGTCTCCGCAGCGGCCGAGGGCGGGCATGTGCTCAAGGCGGCGGTTACCGCACCGGCCGAAGCCGGACGCGCCAATGAGGCGCTGCTGCAATTGCTCGCCCGTGCCTGGCATCTTCCGCGCCGTGATCTCTCGATCGTCACCGGCTCCACCGGCCGCAACAAGATTGTGCGCGTTGCCGGCGACCCGCAGCGCCTCCTCGAGCAGGTCGCTCCCGAGATCGCCCGTCTGCCCGGCGGGTAAGGCAGCGGCGCGATGAGCCAGAGCCTCCTTTCGCTGGCCATCGCTGCAATCGCGTTCTGCGGCAGCCATGTGGTGCTGTCGAGTACCTGGCTGCGCGGAGCATTGCGCGATCAGCTGGGCGAACGGGGCTTTCTCGCCGTCTACTCTTTGACCGCTTTGGTGACCTTCGCGTGGCTTCTGGTGGCCTATTCGCACGCACCGACCATTCCTTTGTGGCCTCGGGAAAGGTGGATGGCTCTAATTCCGGTCGTGCTCATGCCATTGGCGACAATCCTGCTGATCGCCGGTTACACCACCCCCAATCCGACCACGGTCGGGATGGAGCGATTTGCCAGGGCCGACGATCCAGCCCCGGGTGTGCTGCGCGTGACCCGCCACCCTGTCATGTGGGCGATCGGGCTGTGGGCGGTGAGCCACGTCATCGCCAATGGCGACTTGCGCTCGCTGCTGTTCTTTGGCGCGTTCGCCGCCCTGTCGCTCGGCGGCACCGTGCTGATCGACCGCAAGAAGCAGCTCGCTCTCGGCAGCAACTGGGCGCGGCTCGCCGAAGTCACCTCGAACGTGCCGTTTGCCGCGCTGGTCGCCGGCCGCACCCGCTTGCGCTGGCGCGACATCAGCCTGTTACGGGTCATCGCCGGTCTGCTGCTCTACGCCGTCCTTTACAACGCTCACGCCATCATCGCCGGCGTGCCGGTCGTGATCCCTTGACATCTGACGAGGAGGAAATGTGATGTTGTTGCCGCTTCCAGACCGTCGCCTTTATTACGATCTCACTGGGCCGGAGAACGGGCCGGTCGTCTGCATCACGCACTCGCTGTCCTCTGACGGCGGCAGCTGGGCCGAGCAGGTGCCGGCGTTGCTGCAGGCCGGGTTTCGCGTGCTGCGCCTCGACATGCGCGGCCACGGCGGCAGCGACCCCGTCGCCGGCGACTACACGATGCAGGTGCTCGCGGGCGATGTCGCCGCCGTGCTCGATGCGCTGGCGATCCCGCGTGTGCACTACATCGGCCTGTCGATCGGCGGCATGATCGGCCAGGCTTTCGCGATCGAGCATGGCGCCAAGCTGATCTCGGCGATGTGGTGCGATACGCTGCCGGCGAGCCCCTCCGGCGCGGCGGCTATGTGGGAGGAGCGGATGCGCACCGTGCGCCGGGCCAACTCACTCGAGCCGCTCGCCGACGGCACGATCGAGCGTTGGTTCACCGACGCCTTCAAACAGAGGAAACCCGGACGCTGGAAGCAGATCCGCGACACGGTCGCGGCAACGACGCCGGCAGGCTTCTTGGGGTGCTCGGCGGCGATTATGGATTTCGATTTCACCGGGAAGCTGCCGTCGTTGCGCATCCCGGTTTTGATCGTGTGCGGCGCCGACGATCCCGGCACCCCGGCGAGCGAGAACCGTCGGCTCGCCGGTCTTGTGCCGGGCGGCCGGTATGAGGAAATCCCTGGCATGCGCCATTTCCCGAATGTCGAAGCGCCCGACGCATTCAACCGGATCATGCTCGGCTGGCTCGAAGCGCAGCGCCTAGCGCGCTGACCGCTCAGCCCTCACCCACCAAGCCCGTTCGGGCTCGGTCCCCCCTCTCCCGCGTTGCGCGCGCTGCGGGAGAGGGAGCCTTCAGATGGACGCGAAATTGTCCTCAGCGGCGTAAGGGATGTATCGTGTAACGGTCGAAGTCGGCGCCGGAGGGACCCATGCCTCGCAAAGAACTCGCGGTCGACACTGTGGCCGAGGCCTATCTCGCGCTGCTTGCCGAGCGCGGGGTCGAATATCTGTTCGCCAATGCCGGCACCGATTTCGCGCCGCTCGTCGAGGCGTTCGCAAAGGCCGCGCGGACCGGCACGCCGGTGCCGCAGCCGGTGCTCGCAACTCACGAGAACCTCGCCTTCTCGATGGCGCACGGGTACGCGGTGGTGACGCGCCGGGTGCCGGCGGTCATGGTGCATGTCAGTGTCGGCACTGCGAACGGCATCTGCGGCGCCCTCAATGCGGCGCGCGACAATGTACCAATCTTGTTCACCGCCGGCCGGTCGCCGCTGACCGAGAGCGGGCTTCCGGGAGCTCGCGACGTCTATATTCACTGGGCGCAGGAGATGTTCGATCAGGCCGGCATGCTGCGCGAGATCGTCAAATGGGAATACGAACTGCGCAACGGCCAGCAGCTCGAAACCGTGATCGACCGAGCTCTCTCTGTCGCGCGTACCGCGCCGAGCGGGCCGGTTTATTTGTCGTTGCCGCGCGAGGTGCTGGCGGCGCCGCTGCCCGGCTTTTCCTTCGATAGTCCGGCGCGCCGCGTCGCCGCCGCCCCGCCGGGCCCCGACAAGGGCGCCATCGAGGAAGCGGCCCGTCTCCTCGCCGCGGCCGACAATCCGCTTATCATTACCGCCAGCGCCGGGCGCGACCCGGCGGCGGTCGCCGTTCTCGCCGATTTTGCGCAGCGTTTCGCGATCCCGGTCGTGCAGCACCGTCCGCGCCACCTATGCCTTGCCGCCGATCATCCGTGCCATCTCGGCTATGACGCGGCACCCTATCTCGACACTGCAGACGCGATCCTTGTTCTCGAATGCGATGTCCCGTGGATCCCGAGCCTCGACGCGCCGCGGCCCGAGTGCCGCATCATTCATCTCGGTGTCGATCCACTGTTTTCGCGCTATCCGATCCGCGGCTTTCCGTGCGACCTCGCGGTGACCGGAGCCGCCGTTTCGGCGTTGCCGGAGCTCGGCGCCTCCCTCGACCGGCACGTCAGCGCCTCCGCCGTGTCGGAACGGCGGCGTCGCGTAGCCGAACAGCGCGAGGTTCTCGTCGCCGGATGGCAGAAGACGCGCGAGAGCGTCGCTGGCATGCGCCCGATCCACATGGCGTGGGCCAGCGCCTGCATCGCCCGGGCCAAGCCCGAGGATGCGATCATCGTCAACGAATACACCTTGATGCCCGAGCATTGCGGGTCGAACCTGCCGGGGAGCTCTTTCGGTTCGAGCACCGCGTCGGGTCTCGGCTGGGGCGGCGGCGCCGCGCTCGGCGCCAAGCTCGCCGCGCTCGACCGCCTGGTCATCGCGGTCCTCGGCGACGGCTCGCATATGTTCGGCAATCCGGTCGCTGTCCATCACGCCTCGGCCATGCACAAATTGCCGGTGCTGTTCGTCGTCATGAACAATTCGATGTGGGGCGCGGTGCGCCGCGCGACCTTGGGCATGTACCCGCAGGGCGAAGCGGCGCGCAGCAACAAGCCGCCGTTGATCGACCTCGACGAATTGCCGGCCTTCGAAGAGGTCTGCGCCGCCGCCGGCGGCTATGGCGAGCGGGTCGAGGACCCGGCGGCGCTGCCCGCCGCGCTCGACCGCGCCGTGCGCGCCGTCACCATTGAGAAGCGCCAAGCGCTTCTCAACGTGATCTGCCGCGGCGTGTAGGGGCCAAGTTAGAACGCGGCGGGCTTGGTCACCTGAAAGCTCTGCCGCGTTTTCATCTGCTTCACCCAGTTCTGCAGTTTCGGGTGCTCCGCCATTGGTGCGCGGCCTTCCGGCACATTGCCGAAGTAATAGAGCAGCGGGATCACCATCAAGTCGGCGAGGCTGACATGGGCGCCGGTAAGGAACCGGTGGTCCTCCATCAGGCGGTCGATTTCCGACAGGCATAACCTGGCGCGCGGCACGGCGGCGGCGATTGCCGCCTCGTCCGGGGTGCCGCCGAGTAGACGCGGCACCAGTATGCGGTTGAACAAGATCGCGCCGGCAATGCTGGGCCAGGCATAGGCGTCGACAATGCCGATGATCTGGTTCATCCGCGACCATTCGTGCACGTCTTCGGGCTGTAGCGGCGTCCCCGCGAACCGCTCGTCGACATAGCGCATGATTGCCTGCGTTTCGTAGAGCGCAAAACCGTCATGCTCGAAGGCTGGGATCTTGGCGAAAGGCTGGCGTGAGAGGTGCGGCTCTTGCCGATGAGCGCCGAACGGTACCTCGACCAACTCGTGCGTCACGCCCTTTTCCGCCAGAGCCAGACGCGCGCTCCATACGTAGCTGCTGCCGGCCGGGCCGTAGACTATTGGGTGCGCCATGGGGATACACGCTCACTTCTTCGAGGATTGCCCGGTCAATGCCGGCGTCGCGCCACCGCCGTTGTTGAGCAACGCGCCGAAGATGGCGGCAGCGCTGTCGAGGCTCGCGCCTTGGCCTCCGGTGGACACTACGGTCTGCGGCACCAGCCGCCCGATTAGCGAAACGACTTCCGGTTTTTCCTGGATGGTTTTCAGCAATTGCTGGACGAGTGTGATCGTCAGCACTCGGTCCTGCCCAAGTACATCGGCCTGCGCCCGCTGCCCTTGGGCAATCTCCTCAAGCTCGAGCTTCTGGCCCTCGCCGCGCAGCTTCGCCGCGTTCTTGTTCTGCTCGGAAACCTGAACGCCGATCACCGCCTCGACGAGCTGGTGCTGCTGCTCGGCCGTCGCTCGCGCCTTTTCGGTCTCGATACGCTGTGTTTGTGCCTTTTGCTCTTGCTGATAGGTGACCTGGAGCTGATCGGCCAATTGCTGGCGCTTTCGCGAAACCAGCAGCTCGGGCGGCAAGGCAGGATCACCGAACTTCACCTCCTTGATGACGATCCCTGCCCGCAATCCCTCGGGCCGGATCGCGTCTTCGACCGCGTGCTCGAGCTCGGCGCGATTGTCGGCAAGGTCCAGGACATGCCGGCCTTGAGCGCCGACGACGTTGCGCACGATCGAGCGGATGGTCGGGACCATGATGTTGTTCTCGATCTCGGGCAGCCCGCCGACCGACGCCACGACAAACGGCGCATTGTCAGGGGTCACCTGCGCGAGAACTCGCAGTTCGAGCGGCACCAGCCAGCCCTCGACGACCAGCGTGATCGCCGGGTCGGCCGATCCCGGCGGGACCGGAACATCCTGCTCGTGTTGCGACTGAGTGAGGCTGCCCGCCTGATCGAGGCTCAGGTCGATGTAACGTCTCTTGTAGCCGCCCTTGAACTCCCAGGTCTGCACTCGGGTGCTCATCATCGTTACCTTGTAGGCGGCTTCATTGGCGTAATAGCGCCCTGGCTGCAGCGCCTTTTCCCAGATGCCGATGCAGCCGACCGGCACGAGGGTCGCGGTGAGCTTGCCTTCATCGGTCTTTGATTCCTTGGCGGCGACGGCTTCGCCGCTCGCATTCGTCGACACCATCTTTTGCTGGCAGGAGGCCGGCTTGTCCGCGTTCAAGTTGCCGAAATGCACCGAGTTCGACGACGTTGGATTTGACGACGCCGACAAAGCCTTCAGCGACATCGACGGCGTTATAGATGCTGACATCCCACAGGTAGGTGTTGAGCCGGTAATTTCCCGGTGTCAGGATCGTCGTCTGCGGCCCCCGTTGGCCGCCATGGGTCAAAAAATATTCGGCATCGAGCATGTCCAGCTCATGGTCGGGCGGAAAGGTGTCGGCCAAGAACTGATCAGGACGAAGCGGCGCCCCGTCCTTGGCGTTCAGAAATCCGTATTTACCCGACGGGATGGAAACAACCTTTTTATTTTCGACCTGATAGATGACATTGACGAGAAACCAGGGATGCCAGCCGGGGGTGAGGATCTCGGCCTGCGGACCCTTTTCTCCGTTCGTCGCGATGATGTGCTCGCCGGGCAGCGAGGTAGTCCCGTAAATCTTGTTGAGGACGGCGATTTCGTCCGACTCGACATGAACGTACGAGGTCGCAGCCAGGCAGATCAGCGCAATCACCACGAAGACGACGCGCAGCGAGAACGACAGCGTGCGGAAATCCGGCCGGGCGCGATTGACGAACAGGCCGAGGATACTCGGCGCCACCGCCGCCAGCACGAAATACAATAGCGCGACGACTACCCAGAACATAAAAACCTCCCCGCGGGGCTGTGTTCCGGTTGCATCAGCTCAAGACCAGCTCCGCGCTGCCGAGGCCGGAAACCTCGATCATCACCCGGTCGCTCGCGACCGGATATTGGATCGGAACCATGCTGCCGGTCATGACGACCATCCCGCGCCGCAATGGGGTTCCTGCCGCGGCAAGCTTGTCCGCGAGCCAAGCGAGCGCGTTCAGCGGGTGGCCCATCACATCGCCGCCGTTTCCGCTGCCGATCTCCTGCCCGTTGATCGAGAGCCGGGCCGTAGCCCGAGCCAAGTCTCGGGTCCGCCAGTCGGTCACCGGCGTCCCCAGCACCACCCCCGCATTCCATATTGCCGGCCACCATCGCCGCAGCGTCGAGCCGCCTGTAATCATAGTACAAATCCTCGATCAGCTCGATTGCCGCCATGCAGCTTTCGACCGCCGCGGCGATCTCGCCGGGATCGCCGCCCTGCGGCAGGTCGGCGCCCAGCCGAAAGGCGATCTCAGTTTCGACTCCGAGCCGGCAATAATCGGTGGCCGACAGCTCGGCGCGGCGGTGATGAACCTCGCGCGCGAAGATCGCGCCGTAGCAGGGCTCGTCGACCCCGCAGAGCTTCTGCATGACCGGCGTCGTAAGCCCGATCTTGTAGCCCGCGACGGCGCCCCGTCCTCTCCGTTCTTCGATTTCCTGAAATGCATGTCGAATGGCGTAAGCTTCGTCGAGGTTTGCCGGATAAAGCTCCGCCGGCAATATTTCGATAGGCTGGCGGCTACGGAACAATTCGACGATGCGCTCGGCCTGTTCCCGCACGTCAAGTTTGGTCATCTATATTCTCCGCGAATTTTTTACCACGAAGGGCCGCTGATCACGGAGTCCTATTGTTCTCCGCGCGTTTGCGATGAACCCTTTAGGCGCGCAATTCGCGGTGCAAGATCTTTCCGGTGGCGGTCATGGCGCGGCTCGGCTCCTATATAGAGGGCCATGGAATCTATCGTACAGCCGACGCTCACATTCATCTCCGCGCATTCGAGCTGGGCCTTCCCGGTGATGTTCGTGACTTCGTTCGGCGAGTTGTTCGCGTTTTTAAGCCTGCTCTTTCCCGGCACCTCGATCCTGATCGTTGCCGGCACGTTGATGTCGGCCGGCACGCTGCCTTATTGGCCGGTTCTGGTGGGAGCGGTCATTGGGGCGGTGCTCGGCGACTCGGTCTCGTTCTGGCTCGGTCACCGCTATGGCGGCGGGATCGGCCGTATATGGCCGTTCACGCGCAATCCGGATCTGCTGCCCAACGGCATCCGGTTTTTTCAGAAGCACGGGGGAAAGAGCGTTTTTATCGGCCGGTTTTTCGGCCCGGTGCGCGCTGTCATTCCACTCGCCGCGGGCATCATGCGAATGCGGCGCGGCCGGTTTTGGTTCGCCAACGTCACCTCGGCGATCGTCTGGGCGCCGATGCTGCTGTTCGCCGGCGATGCCGTCGGTGATGTCGGCGACCGCGTGATCGGCTCCGCCAATACGGTATTGCTCGTGTTTGGTGGGCTGACCGTGTTCGGCATTATCGCGGTGGTGTGGGCGCTGATGAAGTCCGGTAGATCGAGATCGTGAGGGAGGACGAATGGCCTCGTTCTTTTCACCTTACAGCCACGAATTCGTCCGCCTCGGAGCCTGTGTTCCCCATGTCGCCGTCGCCGATCCTCGGCAGAACGCCGACAACGTCCTGGATCTCCTCGCATCGGGCGATAAGGCCCGCATCGCCTTGATGGTGTTCCCGGAACTCGGGATTTCCGCCTATGCGATCGACGATCTGTTGTTCCAGGACGCGGTGCTCGACGAAGTGGAGCGGCAACTCGATCGGCTGATATCCACAAGCCGCGACCGCTTTCCGATATTTGCCGTCGGGGCGCCGCTGCGGCACCGGGGACACCTCTACAATTGCGGTGTGGTCATCCATCGCGGAGAGCTGCTCGGCGTTGTGCCCAAAGTCTATCTGCCGAATTACCGGGAATTTTACGAGCGGCGGCAACTCACCTCCGGCGAGGGCATCGTCGGTCAGTCGATCGAGACAGCCGGCCACGAAGCGCCGTTCGGCCGCGATCTGCTGTTCGCCGCTCGCGGAAATGCGGGGTTCACCTTTCATGTCGAAATCTGCGAAGATCTTTGGGTGCCGCACCCGCCGAGCACCGATGCGGCCCTCGCCGGGGCCGAAATCCTGCTCAACCTGTCGGCCAGCAACATCACGATCGGTAAGGCGGAGATGCGCCGTCTGTTGTGCGCGTCGCAATCCTCGCGCTGCATCGCGGCCTATGCCTACTCGGCCGCCGGCGCCGGCGAGTTGACGACCGACCTCGCCTGGGACGGCCAGGCCGGCATCTTCGAACTAAGCGATCTGCTCGCCGAAACCGAGCGCTTCTCATCCGAACCCGAGATGGCGGTCGCCGATGTCGATCTCGGCCGCATCCGCCAGGAGCGGATGCGCACGAATACCTTCGGCGACAATGCGCGGCATTTGACCGACAAGCCCCCCGCGTTCCGCACCGTCGCCTTCGAGTTTGCCGCGCCAGATGAACCTCTCGACCTGCGCCGAAGGGTCGAGCGCTTCCCGTATGTGCCGGCGGACCCGGCGATGCTGAGGGAGAACTGCTACGAGGCCTACAACATCCAGGTCCAGGGCCTCGCGCAGCGCCTGAACGCGACGGGGTTGAAGAGGCTCGTCATCGGCGTATCGGGCGGGCTCGACTCGACCCAGGCTTTGATCGTCTCGGCGCGGGTGATGGATCGGCTTGGGATGCCGCGCACCAATGTGCTGGCCTATACGCTCCCCGGCTTTGCGACGGGCAAGACGACAAAGGCCAATGCCTGGCGGATGATGAAGGCGCTCGGCGTCAACGGTGCGGAGATCGACATCCGCCCTGCGGCGCAACAGATGCTGAAGGACATCGGGCATCCGTCGTCCACCGGCGAAGCCCTTTACGACGTCACCTTCGAGAACGTCCAAGCCGGGTTGCGCACCGACTATCTGTTCCGGCTGGCGAACCACAATGGCGGGCTGGTGGTCGGCACCGGGGACCTCTCCGAGCTCGGCCTGGGCTGGTGCACTTACGGGGTCGGCGATCAGATGTCGCATTACAACCCGAATGCATGCGTCTCCAAGACCCTGATCCAGCATTTGATCCGGTTTGTCGTGGCCTCCGGCGATGTCGACGAGGAAACCGCGCGCGTTCTCCACGATATTCTCGCGACCGAGATCTCGCCGGAGCTGGTGCCGCCGACCGCCGACGGCGTCATCCAATCGACCGAGAGCATCGTCGGGCCCTATGCATTGCAGGACTTCAACCTGTTCTATGCGACGCGCTTCGGCTTCCGGCCCTCCAAGATCGCCTATCTCTCGTGGAACGCCTGGAGTGATTGCGACCACGGCCGCTGGCCGCCCAACATTCCCGATGCGGCGAAGCGCGCTTACAATCTTTCCGAAATAAAGCAGTGGCTGCGTGTTTTCCTCTATCGGTTCTTCGAGCTCAGCCAATTCAAGCGGTCGGCCTTGCCCAACGGCCCGAAAATCTCGTCGGGCGGGTCCGTGTCGCCGCGCGGCGATTGGCGCGCCCCCTCCGACGCCACCGCCCGTGTCTGGCTCGAAGAGCTAGACGCAGCGGTTCCGGACGCCGAATGAACCCGGCTCAATCCGGACCCTCATCGCGCCAGGATCCCAAAAGAAAGACCCGCCGCTTGCCGCGACGCGGCCTGCTCATGGATTTCCGGCAAGTCGAGGTCTCGCCGGTGCATCCATCTCGACACCGCCACCTTCCCGATTACTCCGATAGCCAGGAATGACCCGAAGTAGACGACGGCTGTTATCAGCGCGCGCATAAGCGACTATGGGTTGTCGGCGCATCGGCAATCAACAGTCAGATATGAGGTGATGACATGAATTGTCTCGATGGCAAGGTTGCGCTGATTTCGGGGGCGGCACGCGGCATTGGCGCAGAGACAGCGCGCCTCATGGCCGACGCCGGGGCGAAGGTCGCCGTCGGCGATGTGCTCGAGGAGCGCGGGCGCGAGACCGTGCAGGCGATCGAGAGTGCCGGGGCCGAGGCGATCTACACGCGTCTCGACGTTACCCGCGAGGAGGATTGGACCGCGGCGGTTACGGCCGTCACCGATCGTTTCGGCGGCCTCGACATCCTGGTCAACAATGCCGGGGTCTTTCTCGGCATGAGCCTCGAAGAGGCAACGCTTGCCGATTGGCATCGGCTTTGCGGCGTGAATTTGACTGGCGTCTTCCTCGGCACGAAGTTGTCGGTGACGGCGTTGCGCGAGAGCGGGCAGCGGAGCGCACACGGCAGCGCCATCGTCAACCTCGCTTCCGTGGCCGGTCTTGTCGGCTCGTCGAACGATCCGCTCTATTCGATGACCAAAGGCGGGGTCACCCTGTTCACCAAATCGGCAGCGCTCGAATTCGCCCGCAAGGGCTATCGGATCCGCGTCAACTCGATGCATCCCGGCACGATCGATACCGAGATGGGCGATCAGGTCCTAGCGATACGCGCCCGCAATCTCGGCACCAACGCTCGCCAGCCGTGAATTAGACGAACCACTCCACCGAGCCGCGCTGAGGCTCGGTTCGAGTAGGTTGTGGCTTGGCGCGCTGCCGGGCCGCTTCGAAGCGCAGAAGAAAAAAAGCTGAACGCGGGCTATTGGGCGATTGGTGGCGCCGAGTATGGCCGCGCAGAGCTCGGCTTCCCATTCGTCGCGCATGGCTTGGCCGAGGCAGATACCGCTCGGCACGATCGTCTCGGCATTATGGTAATGACATTGGCGGCCGAACCCCAGTGAAGACGGGGTTCGGCGCCAGTTGACCGAGCGTTCTGGGAATTCCATTACCAGCATGTTTCATATTTCACGAAGACCTCGCTCACCAAACTTTTCATCCAGTGCGGGTTTGAGGTACTTGAAGTTCAGGAGAACTTTGAGGGTCAGTTCCTTGGAATACGGGCGTGTGCGGCAGCACACGATGTCGCATCAAACCAGAATACCCGGGAGCGGGCGACCGCCGCCTCATGCGCAGCCTTCGGAACAGCTTTTCGTGCACGAGTTGCGAGTTGGCAAGATCACCTTGGGCTGCTGCGCGATAACGGACAGCGTGTGGTCGCATGGGGCGCGGGGGCAAAAGCAGTAACCTTCCTGAATATCGTCGACCCGGCGTGACGTCATCTCGCATGTAGTTGACGTCAATCCGCGAAAAACGGGTCGCTTTGTTCCCGGATCTGGTCAGGAAATCGTGGAGCCGAACGCCCTGCGAGAGCTACGCCCTCAAATGATCCTTTTAATGAATGCGATATACCGAGACGAAATTGGCTCGGCGGTTCGTGCGCTTGGCCTCGATCCGATCTTTTCGGTGGCGTGAGAACCCATCCACATGTTTAATCTGGGCGGCCGATTGCCTTCGTGGACAACAACGGCGGGTGATGGCGCAGAAGTGATCTATGCCGGCGATGAGGATCTGTTCTGGAAGTATGGGTTAGCCATATGCCTTTGCCAGATTGATGCCTTGTCGCGCGCGAAACACAGTGCGCTCCCCGGCCTTTACATCGCCCGATACGGTCCACAACCGCGCGGCCACATTGAGAGGATCGATGCGGAGCGCAGACCAGAAGGTAAGCTCGCCGGTCCGATGCTGTTTTGTATGGCAAGCGGTGCACAGTGGAACGGCGGACGGGAACCGAGTTCGCGCGCAACCGGATGCCTTTTCTTTTCCCGTCGGCCATTGCCCTATTAATAATAGTCATTCCATAAATTTTGATTTTCCTACGCATCTAATCAATTTCCCGCCTATAAAAAAGAACCGCGATCCGGTCAACGTCCACATTTCGTATAAATAGTCGAATATTCATCGGTTTCGAGGTCTGATTGTGCACGAGTGGATTTGTTTTGATCTGTTTGCGACCCAACGTAATCATCGCAGTGTGCGACTACTACGCCACGGCGGAAAAGAAGCGGAAAAAATTTAATTGAAAACTTTGAGTATATGAGAAAAATACTACAGGTTTGGTTTGCGATGCCGTTTCGACGATAACTATTCCATAATCATGCGGTGCTAATTTCACTACGCTGAGAACGGGAACCTGTCCCACTGGGTGCAGCCCGATGATCAGCATCTGACGTTTGAGCGACATAAGCTCGTATCCGAGCTCAAAGCGAGGTCGCAGTATTATGGGAGAAGCTCATTGTTTAGAGGATTGGAGCCGGCGTCGGTAAGGCCGGCATGGCGGTGGCCGGCCCACCGGGTCGAGCGCTCACCGGTTGAGCAGTTATTTCCGTACAGGAGCACGCCGCGGCTTCATAGCGCGGCCGACCTCAACAACATCGCGGCCGCCGGCGTCGAGTGGGGAGGCACGATCTCGGTGCTGGCTGATGAGCATCAAGCCTTTGGTCGATTCCTCGGCGAGCGCGCCAACGCGCCCGAGCCGGGTCAATCAGGAGCAATACATGGCTAGAAAAAGATTTGTCGCAACGAATGCGATGCGCGAGCGGGTGCGATCCTTGGCGGCTCGCGGCGTCAGGCAGGATGACATTGCCGCGATCATCGGATGCGATGCGAAGACGGCGCGCAAGTACTTCCGTGAAGAGCTCGATCGCGGCATGGCGGAGGCGAATGCGAATGTCACCGGCGCTTTATACGAGAAGGCGATGGGCGGCGATACCGCGGCCCAAATCTTCTGGGTGAAGGCGAGAGCACATTGGCGGGAGAAGGAGCCGGAGAAGCCAATTCCGAGCTCGGATGCCGAGCAGATTTCACACAACGTCATCGCTCTACCCGACAACAACCGAGATCCGGAACTGACGGAGGAGCTGCGGAAAACTCAGGAGAAATATTACGCCAGAAAACAGCGGCAGCAAACGCGTCACCCGAAGAAAATACTCGGTTTAGATGCAGAATAAATTTGAACGGTCATTTTAGGAGACGATTACTATGTCGGCACTAATCCTTACACAACCGTGCTTGAAAAGCACGTTTGTCTTCCCACCGAGCACCAGCAATCTTGGTCCGACTTACGAGATGATGATCACCCCGCCCGAGGCGGAATTTGTGCATCTCGAAAACGCGCATGGGCATTTGCCCGATAACTGTCGCGATAAGCGACAGCGGGTCTCGGCGCGGAGAGCATGATGATGTTGACCTCACGCATTGCAATAATTTCGGCGCAGTCCGGGCCGCAGACTGTGTTTCTGGGTACGCGCGCGGACATCGCCATTTACGGCGGCGCGGCGGGTGCTGGGAAAACCTTTGCACTGCTCATGGAGGCGTTGCGCCATGTCGGCCGGGTTGCGAACTTCACTACGGTGATCTTTCGCCGCACCATGCCGCAGATCACGAATCCTGGGGCGTTATGGGATGAGAGCCTAAACCTGTATCGCTGGACCGGCGGTCTTCGGCACTTGGTAGCGCGCGAGTGGCGCTGGTCGCGCGGCGGCAAGATCAAGTTCGCACACTTGCAGTTTGATTCCACGGTCTATACCTGGCAGGGCGCGCAGATTGCGTTGATCTGTTTCGACGAGCTGACTCATTTTACGAAACACCAGTTCTTTTACATGATCAGCCGCAACCGCTCGACCTGCGGCATCCGGCCTTATATCCGCGCGACGTGCAATCCGGACGCGGACAGTTGGGTCGCCGAGTTTGTCGCGTGGTGGATTGACCCCGAGACCG
Source organism: uncultured Alphaproteobacteria bacterium (assembly GCA_963732095.1). Lineage (GTDB taxonomy): Bacteria > Pseudomonadota > Alphaproteobacteria > ATCC43930 > CGMCC-115725 > AP-15. Next base: position 31,406 of record CAVSZA010000036.1, on the reverse strand, counting down.
GCTTTCCGATCCCCGAGCGGGCCGGGGTTCTGCGTTATTTTGTCCGCGTTTCGGACGAGATCGTGTGGGCCGATCGGCCCGAAGACTTACTGCAATACTTGCCGCGACCGGGGGATCTGCCGCCCGGCTTTGACCTGCCACAGCCAATCAGCGTCACGTTTATCCCGGCGACGGTGTTCGACAACCCTGCCCTGTTGCAGGTCAACCCCGAATATCTTGCTTCTCTGATGTCGTTACCATTGCTTGAACGCGAGCGGCTGTTGGGCGGTAATTGGAAGATCCGGCCCGCGGCGGGGCTCTATTTCAAGCGGCAGTGGTGTGCCGTCGTCGACGAGGTTCCGGCGGATCTCGACATTGTCCGCTATTGGGATCTCGCCGCCACCGAAAAAACCGAGTTTAACGACCCCGATTGGACGGTCGGCATCAAACTCGGCCGTGATCGGAACGGCGGATACTGGCTTCTGGATGTGGTGCGGGCGCGGGCCAACCCGGGCGACATCGAGAAATTATTGTTCAATACCGCCACACAGGACGGCAAACAGGTGCGCATCGGTTTCGGCCAAGATCCGGGGCAGGCAGGCAAGAGTCAGGCGCTTCACCTGGTACGATCGCTGAGCGGGTTCACCGTACAGCCAGCTTCAGAGAGTGGCGACAAGATCACGCGGTTCGGCCCGTTCAGTTCGCAATGCAGCACCGGCAATGTAAAGATCCGGCGGGGCCGCTGGAACGAGGAGCTTTTCCGCGTGCTCGAAGGCTTTCCCGATGTCGCGCATGATGATGAGGTCGACGCCTGCAGCGGAGCCTTCGAGATGCTCAATCGGCAAGTGGGTGGCTGGGGATGGTTGGAACTCGCCAGCCGTGAATTAGAAGCGGCCCAGCAGCGCGCCAAGCCACAACCTACTCGAACCGAGCCTCAGCGCGGCTCGGTGGAGTGGTTCGAAGCGCAGAAGAAAAAAAGCTGAACGCGGGCTATTGGGCGATTGGTGGCGCCGAGTATGGCCGCGCAGAGCTCGGCTTCCCATTGGTCGCGCATGGCTTGGCCGAGGCAGATACCGCTCGGCACGATCGTCTCGGCATTATGGTAATGACATTGGCGGCCGAACCCCAGTGAAGACGGGGTTCGGCGCCAGGGCTGCTTATTCAGGTTCCTGAGCTAGACAGAGGCGATCCCGGATTAATTCGCGGCGGTGAGGATTTGTTCTGCAAGTACTGTACGGCTCCAAAACTGGCCGCCGGCGGGCCCCGGAAAAAGGGAAGCAAAATTAAACCATTGACGCGATCGCCTTTTTGGGAAAAAGATCCGGTGCGAATAAACCTAAGATATACGGCGGCTATCGACGGATGGCCAAAGCGTCACTGCTCAGGTGGCGGCGCTGCGGAAACATGGGGCAGGCAAGGTGTTTCGCGAATGGCTAGCGGAACCAAGACCGATGTGGAAAATGTGGGAGGGTACGGGGATGCTGAATTGGGTAACGCCGTATAAATCAACCGTAGATGAGTGATCTCAGTGTTGAGATCTCGTTAATGGAGCTCTTTATGTCCACGGCGATGGCGCCAGCTTACACCCCGTGCATAGTATGCGGCTCGCCAAAGGTGCGTCGATTTGCTGAGATACCGCCCGTTCCCATAGACACCAATCGGCTATGGTCTTCCCGAGCTGACGCGCGCGCAGCACCTAAAGCACGGATTAGTCTCGCCTACTGCAGCGCCTGCGGTCATGTGTTCAACCGCAGTTACAATGATAATTTAGTTAATTATGAAATAGACTACGAAAACTCTCAGATTTTTTCGCCCCGATTCCGAAAATATCTCGAAGAACTATCTGAGGCGCTGATCGCGAAGCACGATTTGCTTTACAAACGCATCGTCGAAATCGGAGGAGGCAGCGGCGACTTCCTGAAAATCATTTGCGATAGTGGAAATAACCTCGGTGTCAGTATTGGTCCGAGTTATCGGCCGAAGCTGGGCGCCGACATTCCACGAAATGTCCGTTTCATTACGGATTATTACACGGAGAAATACGTTGCCGAACCGGCAGATATAATTATCTGTCGTCACGTGCTGGAGCATTTTTGGGATGCATGCGGCCTTATCAGGACGGTGCGCCTGGCCGTCGGTGACCGCCGCGATCTAGCGGTCTATTTTGAAGTGCCCAACGGAGATTTCATTTTGCGTGACCGAGCGTTCTGGGAATTCCATTACCAGCATGTTTCATATTTCACGAAGACCTCGCTCACCAAACTTTTCATCCAGTGCGGGTTTGAGGTACTTGAAGTTCAGGAGAACTTTGAGGGTCAGTTCCTTGGAATACGGGCGTGTGCGGCAGCACACGATGTCGCATCAAACCAGAATACCCGGGAGCGGGCGGCCGCCGCCTCATGCGCAGCCTTCGGAACAGCTTTTCGTGCACGAGTTGCGAGTTGGCAAGATCACCTTGGGCTGCTGCGCGATAACGGACAGCGTGTGGTCGCATGGGGCGCGGGGGCAAAAGCAGTAACCTTCCTGAATATCGTCGACCCGGCGGGTGACGTCATCTCGCATGTAGTTGACGTCAATCCGCGAAAAACGGGTCGCTTTGTTCCCGGATCTGGTCAGGAAATCGTGGAGCCGAACGCCCTGCGAGAGCTACGCCCTCAAATGATCCTTTTAATGAATGCGATATACCGAGACGAAATTGGCTCGGCGGTTCGTGCGCTTGGCCTCGATCCGATCTTTTCGGTGGCGTGAGAACCCATCCACATGTTTAATCTGGGCGGCCGATTGCCTTCGTTGACAACAACGGCGGGTGATGGCGCAGAAGTGATCTATGCCGGCGATGAGGATCTGTTCTGGAAGTATGGGTTAGCCATATGCCTTTGCCAGATTGATGCCTTGTCGCGCGCGAAACACAGTGCGCTCCCCGGCCTTTACATCGCCCGATACGGTCCACAACCGCAATGCCACGTTGACAGGATCGATGCGGAGTCGTGACCAGAAGGAAAGCTCGCCGATCCGATGCTGTTTCGCATGGCAGGCTGTGCACAACGGAACGGCGTAGCGATCGCCCGGCTTCATCCCTGTACCACCATCGGTTCCTGTCCGTACATGCGCGGCCTCTGATGGCGCTCCTTTGCCGCAGGCCACGCAGGGGAGAAGACGGATAAAAGTGAGGTGCTGCAGCCGCCGACGAAAGTCAGGCTTGGGCTTGGGGCGCGCTACGGTGCGGGAGATGCGGGGTGCGGGCATCGATGTGAGGAATTGCCAGCGCGTTCGAGTTCAGGAACAGCTTAGGGTGGATTGGGTCATGGCGGCGAGCCCAAACGAATTCCTCTAGGGCGGCGTTGGCGTCACGGGGCGGTTTCCAAACTGGCTCGCAGCGCCGCCTTCAACGCCAACCCGCCCTGCGGGACCGGCATCTCAGTTGTGGCGCCGATCTTTTCCATGACGCGCTCGATAAAGTAGTTGAAGATCTGCAGCTCGCGGTCGAGGGCCCTAATGAACTTCTCATCGGGCTCAACCCGCATGACAAGCTTTGGAAGCACGTCGTGCCAGCATACGATATCGACCCAGCTGCGCTGAGAGACGTAGAGCTGACCTTGCAACTGGGGCCGGAAGCGTTCACTGACCGTTCCGGAAATCCAGTATTCGACCTGAGTGTGCGGTAGCGGGGCCTTGATCTCCAATAGGCCGTCGTCGCCGACGAGCCGATCAGGACTGCATCCCACCGTGTGATCGTCATCGGTGATGAAGCCGACCCTCTGAACGGATACGTCTTGATCGAATTCATACCAATCGACCGCCTCGGCCTCGACGATCAGGCCCCGCTCCATCGCCAGCGAATGGTAAAACTCGATTTTCCGCTGCAGGATCCGCTCGGCGATCAGGAGGCAGGCGTATTCCCGCCACTGTTTCGACGGCTTGCCTTGGGGTGTGATGATCTTGTGGAAATGCGAGCTCGTTGGGATCCCAAGCTTGAGGCGGTCATACGCTTCCGAGTATTGCGCCACATCAGATGAAAGATGGGCATGACTGGCCTCTGCCTTGGCGATCTGTTCTTCGAGCGTGCTGATGGCCTTGCGATAGTCGCGGGCGGCAAACGTTGCTACCGCAGCCTCGAGCGATCCGGCTTCTTCGACGCTCTGGGCCCTCATGTATTTCAGAAACTTCGGCCCGGCTTTTGCTTTTTTGAGCAGATCAAGAATTGTCTTGGTCTGAGCCTCGTCGATCGTCCCTCCGGTTCCGTCGTCATCATCCCCGACAACCACGATGTTGAAGATGTTGCAGGCGACGTAGCGGCGGAGAAAAGAATTGGTGCTCCCCACGGCCTGCACGTTCGACTTGCCACCCGTGGTGTCGAGCGGGGCAGGCATAAAGGAATCTTCATAATGGCCGCTCGGCAGGTGCTTCAGACGGCCGCGGATCAGGATGCCACCGCCCTCCTGCGGTTCGTCGGAATAGGACAGATCCATATCCTCTTCCGCCAACAGCGGGCGCAGATGTTTGTCGATCTCCTCCAGCGAGGCGTATTTGAAGGCTTCAAAGGTGCCCTTTTTCGGCTTTCCCTTGTCGATTTCGGGAAGAACGGACCGGTTCTTGACGATCTTGATGCCGGCGAGCTTTTTCAGGATCCGGGCCTTCGCCGCGTTGTATGCGAGCTCGGCCTCTTTCGCCTTGAGGCGCTCGTACATTGCCATCATGCGTTCGAGTTTTTCGACATCGGCGCGGGGGTCGAGCGCCACCCGTTCAATCAACGCCAAAACCGTGGAGGGGCTGTCCGATGGCGGCGAGGGCGGAAGCTGCTCAACCGGCCCTTTCCCCTGCTTGGTCTTGAGCTTGAGGCTGGCTTGCTGCTCCATGAGAATTCCTCCTTGTCCGGCTCGGACCCAGCATCGCTCCGCAGTTTGAAGCTGCCGCACCCAGTCGGCGTTCTCAGTAAAAGACCCAAACACCCCTTCCCGTGCAGCGAAGGGCGGCAGGATCGCGCACCTTCCGGTAATCCGTTTCCCTATCCACGGTTAATGCAGCGTATGTAAGCCTCTGAAAGTCATGACTGCGGCTCTTCCATGATAAATCCAGCAATGTCGGAAGTTAGCTGATCGCCATGACCCTTCTGCAGCAAGAGAACCGCGTGCATCGCTCCACCAAAAAAGCAGTTGCGCATCAGAGGAAGGATGACCTCGCTCAGGGGGCTGTCGGTGACGCACCTGTCGAGGGTGTGGAACCATGCCTCGTTTAGCGAGGAAATGGTGCCAGTGGTTTGCCCTAGCAGGGGATCTCTGGGCGGGGGCTTCCTTGCTTCGGCGTCGTCACGGAGACCCATCGCTTCTCTCCCCGGTGCGCGTGTTTGGGAGAGAAGTTATTTCACAAAAAACGTGATTCTGTCAAGAAACGTTATGAATTTTGGCTCCACTTCACATATCGTTAACTCCACTTTTAAGCGTTAGCGGCCGAGTTCCGGTCTCATATTGGCTATATCGGCTTGATTTAAAATTGGCGCGTCTCGCGAATTCTCTTTGATTAATTCCGAGAGCCTCGCGAGTGTGGCGGAGTCTGATCGCGATATGTTCGGCTGCCCTAATGTGAGAACTCCCTTCCTTACACCTGCTTCACCTTAAGAGCAGACTCATGCTATGTGAAGTCTAATCACAATTAGTAACCTTTACAATTATACACGTTTCGTGAATATCTGGGAGCCATCGACGCTGTCGCAAGTCCTCCTCAGCGAGGTCAATCGGCTAGTTGACCACCTCCTGCGCACGCGAGCGCGATTCACCGTTGCCCAAGGCGCCCGATGGGGCGATCCTGGCCCACAACCGCCGGGAATCCGGAGGAGCCTCGGTTGATACATGATGAATGTCAAAAAGCGTGACTAATCTGCTGCCTTCCAGACCTTACGAGTTGTGGCGATACCTTAATCAACCTACTCAAGAAGGTAGTCGCGCAAAAAGCAGCCGTAGAATCATGCAGCTTTCAAGCTTGATCCGCGGGGATGCAGTAGTATGAAGAATGTCAATTTCGCTAGACCGGAAGATTTCGCCACTGTCACGCAAGCGCAGGAAAGCCCAGTCACGGCGGGGCCGGAACTGACTGTGGTCGTTCCGACGCTCCACGAGCGGGACAATATCGGGCCGCTCGTCGACCTGCTGGATGCGGCGCTCGACACGGTGAGCTGGGAGGTTATTTTCGTCGACGACGATTCCGCCGACGGTACGGCAGAACGGGTCCGAGAGATTGGCCGGCGCGACCGGCGCGTGCGCTGCCTACAGCGCCTTGGGCGGCGGGGGCTCACGACGGCCTGCGATCGAAGGCGCCTTAGCGGCTTCCGCAACCTATATCGCCGTTATGGATGCCGACATGCAGCACGACGAGAATCTGCTGCCGCAGATGCTGGCGATACTGAAAAGCGAACCGGTGGATCTGGTGGTCGGTAGTCGGTATGTCGCAGGGGGCGGAATTGGCGGATTGGACGCCGCGCGTGCGAATATGAGCGCCTTTGCCACGCGCCTGTCGCCGATTATCTGCAAAGTCGAGATCGCCGATCCAATGAGCGGTTTCTTCATGCTGCGGCGAGAGGTCCTTGAAGAAGCTCTCCGGCGCCTTTCTAGCCAGGGGTTCAAGCCCGGATTCCCCGGATGATACCGTATTTTGCGGCGCAATGGTCCTGATTATCGTGTAAGATACAACATGTTGTGCGAGATCGAACGGGGTGGCGATGACGGACCCGGCGGGTGAAGCGGACAGGGGCGCGCTGAGGCTCGATTTCGACCGCCGCCTGATGCTTCGGTTCCGCGGTTCCGTGATCACCCAGCTTGCGCGAGAAGTTGATCAAGATCGGCGCCAAGGTCGTCAGCCACGGCCGGTATGTGACCTTCCAGATGGCCGAGGTCGCGGTGCCGCGGCAGATGTTCCAGGAAATCCTGTCGCTGATCGCCCGGCTCCGGGCACTGCCGGCGCCGGCATGACGAGCGCTGGCGGCAGATGCAACAAACGACGGCAGCCGAGGTGCGCCTTGATGCGGGCAGAGCAGCACGTTTCAGTGCCTCGGTGCGGTCAACTGGCGGTTTTGACCGCCTGCCGCGCACGCGGTGCGCGATTTGCCGTTGCTCAAGACGCCCGAAGGGACGATCCTGCTCTCGCAACGATCCGGAATCCGGGGAATGTCGGTTGAGGCATCGTTGCACTTTCCGGGGGAGCGATCGAGATCGCGATGTTCGAAGCTGAAGCCCGCTGGCTCCGCCGCGCGCTCGACGCGTTCCCGTCCGAGCGGCTGTCGCCGGTGTTAAACCTCGGCAGCAGCTCAGGCGAAGTTCGCGAAGGGGTGCAGCCCTGGATCGATGCCGAGGTGTTTTGTCCGCTGCGTAGCCGCGGCGTCAAGACCTTTCACGTCGACATGCGCGAATTGCCGGGGGTCGATATCCGGGCGGATCTGACCGATGCTGCCGATGTTCGCCGGCTCGGCGCGCTTGGGCCGAAGGCGCTGCTCTGCTGCAACCTACTCGAACACGTGCTCGAGCCCCGGGTGTTGGTGCAGCATTGTCTCGATCTTTTGCCAGCAGGCGGGCTCGTCTTTGTCACGGTGCCGTTCAGCTATCCCTATCATCGCGACCCAATAGATGCGATGTACCGGCCGAGCCCCGCGGAACTTGGCGAGCTCTTTGCCGATGCCCGCCTGCTCGAAGCCACAATCCTCGGGGCCGGGGTGTCGTATCGCGATGCGGTTCGTGAGCGGCCATGGCTTCTACTTCGGCATTTCTGCCGCTTTCCCGTGCCGTTCCTGTCCTTCGAGAGATGGAAGCGCTCGATGGCGCGGCTGTATTGGCTGGCCGCCGAATACCGGATAACCTGCGCAATATTCGAAAAAGTTATGAATTCTGGCGGGTCCCCCTAGGACCGCTTGGCGGCCTGCGCTCGCTTTATCGCCTGCACCACCGCCGGTCGGTGGCTCTCCACTTAGTGAGCGGGTGAGCTTAGGTCAAGATCCTCCTCGATATCCTGGCGTCGTCGCTGCGGATCAAGGAGCTGCCCTACAACTTCCGGGAGCGTCAGCACGGCGAGAGCGAACTCGACACGCTCGTCGCCTGGGAATACATCATGCTGATCGCCGATAAGCTGATCGGCCACATCGTCCCGGTTCGTTTTGCCCTCTTCGCGTTCGTCGGTGGAATTAGTGGGCATACCAGTGCGGGCCCCATTGTAGACCGGGATCACGATCGAGAGCGCAAGAGAGCCGGCCCTCGAGACACTCTGCTCGCCTCCAGTCACGATTGCTGCTCCTCTTTCTTTACAGCGACGGCGAGAATCGAGCCGCCGAAAGGCAATCGGACACCCCGTTGCAACAGCGCGGCTTCGAATGCCACAGCAGCCCGGCAAACTACCTCCGCCGGGTGAGAATATGGTTTGACATCGCTAACCGCGCCATGGCGCGCGGGAATGAACTTGCGCGTGATCACCATCAGCGGAAGCAGCATCGCATTCCAGTAGGACATGTATACCGGACGGAACCCGACGGTCTCCAGCAGGTGGCGAAGACCTGTCACGGTATAGCGCCGAATATTGCTGACTGCCGCGTCATGCCGCGACAGCATCCATTGATAGGCCGGCAGATTAAGGATCAACCAGCCGCTAGGGCAGAGACACCGATAGAAATGGTGGAGAGCACGAGATTCGTCGACCCCCTCGTGGCACAAAACATCGGCGCTGAAGATGCCGGCGAGCACAGCATCGGCAAACGGCAGGTCGTTGATCGAGCCCGCACATACTGGACGAGCGCTCTTGACAGCAGCACGCTTACAGGCTTGGAAGTCGAGGTCCAGGCCAATCACGAGTTTGCTGCTGTAATTCCTCGCCAATCGGGAAAGAAATCCCCCAGTTCCGCAACCGGCATCAAGGATGGGAAGATCGAGTTCGTCAAACTCCGATTGCCGGGCGGCCATGAGGAGGTTCGCGTGCATAGCGGCGAACCACCACATCCGGTCTTCCATCCTGTCGAGCTTGTCGTACTCCGAGGGCTGCACCGGAATTCTTAGGGCGGGGGGTGCGGATCTAACGGCACCGGCAACCGGTGGGACGATCTCAAACGAGATGCCGCGGAGGCATGTTTCGCGGTCCGTCGCTCGACGGCGAGTTCGCGTCGATCGAGCACAAGAGAAAGAAGCGCGCCCATTCTCTCGACCCGATAAACAGGCCGGCCGGGCAACGCTCGGTCGCAGTTGTCTTTTGTGATGGATATTGGCGCCACTGCGGACCTATTCGCGTTTGGCCGGGGTGATTGGTCGAGATGCGTGGGCCGCACCCTCCATCCGCGCGCTCCAGACTCACTCAGTAACACTCGTTTGCGTCCGGCGCGGCGACAGCGTTAGAAGTCGCAAGAGCAGGCCGCGGCCGTGCGATGTCCCAGTTAGCGAGCCAAATTAGGCCGCCTGGGAGGCCGATGACAATCAGGCAGAAACCCAATAGCACCGAAGTCGCGAGCGCCGCTTCCGTTGGGATTCCGAAGGAGGCGAGCACGACGACCAACGCCACCTCCCGCACTCCCCAACCAGCAAGCGATATAGGTAACAGCTGAAGCAATGTGACCGGTGGCACGATCGCGAGCCAACTCCCATAGGAAAGCCGGCTGCCGATACCATCCGCGACGAGCTTGAAGGCCAGGATGGTGAGCCCGATCGTGAGAGCCGACAAGCCGAGAACGACGCCGCACCTCGCCGGCTTCGTAAACAGACGGCGATATCCGCGTGACAGCTCTGCAAGGGGAGCAATCAGGCGAAGGCTTAAAAGCGGCTGCGGCAGGCGATCGAGGACGAAAAGAGCCACCAAGCCGAGCAATCCAGCACCCAGCATCACTACGACAAGAGCCTTCTGCCGCGGATCTGTTAGGATATGCAGGAGGCTCGGTAAGCTCGCGGCATAAGCGACGATCAAAACCAAATACCCACAAGCTCGATCAAGGAGGATGCTCCTGAGCGCCGCCCCCAAGCCTATACCGAGCTTGCAGCAGCGCCAAACTCTAACGGCATCGCCGCCGACGCCGGTCGGCAGCACCTGATTGAAGAACAGCCCGACCAAAACGATCTTCAGCAAAACAGCTGGGCCTGGCGAAGGCGCCTCGGCCGACAAAATGAGGTGCCAACGCAGCGTTCCGACGAGATTCGCCATCAGAAGCGCAACGAGCGTGGCCGCCAAAAGCGGCAGCGCGACTTGTGCCATGAGCTGGGCTGCGCGACTCAAATCGATGCGAGTGGCCAACGCCCATAGCAGTCCGACCGTGGCGAGAAGTCGGAAGCTTGTAACCAGGAACTTGCGAATGGATCTAACTCCGTTTGCAGGCAGCGGTTGCAATTCATGCTGGTTCAGTTAAGCGCTGTCAACGCGCAAAATGGGCCCCACTGAGCTTGTTTGGTTGCGTTGTCGCCTTCGTTGATTGCATATCGCAAAGCGATCCGCGCCATTACCAGCGGTTCGCGACTCAGGACAATTCTTCAAAGTTATGGCAGATTGGAACTCTTTAGAGCCGCCAGACTGAACACATGTTCCTCTGGGCTATTGCGCCAACACCTCTTACACTGTTGCCGATCCCCCGCCTAGCCGCACTTCAATTTCCTTTTGCGTGCTCGAACTATGGTACATACTCTTGCTATGGGAGGCTTTTGTCGCGCATACCCTAAGGCTTCGGATCTGTCTTTGATGACGGGGCAAGAATGACGTCCGCACCAGGTGTGTCCTTGGGTGTCTACGCAGGCGCCCGGGCAATCATCACTGGCGGGCTGGGCCTCATCGGCTCCGCGCTCGCGCGGCGCCTCCTCGATCTCCGTGCCGAGGTTCTGCTGGTAGACAGCATGATCCCCGAATACGGTGGCAACCTAGCGAATATAGCGGGGATTCGAGATCGAGTATGCGTCAACATTGCCGATATCCGAGGCGGCTATGCTTTACGGCACCTGTTATCGGGGCAAGATTTCCTCTTTAACTTAGCGGCGCAGACCAGTCACCTCGATTCAATGTCGGCGCCGGAAGAGGATCTGGCGATCAATTGCACGGCTCAATTGCAGCTGCTCGAAGCATGCCGGGCGGTCAATCCCGGGATCGCGATCGTGCATGCCGGAACACGGCAGATCTATGGCCGGCCGCGGTACCTGCCGGTCGACGAGCGGCATCCGCTGCGACCGGTGGACGTGAACGGTGTCAACAAGATGGCCGGAGAAGCTTACCACCTATTGTATCACGACGTTTACGGGATCAAGAGCCGCTCTCTGCGGTTGACGAATGTCTACGGACCAGGGATGCGCATCAAGGATGCGCGTCAAACCTTTCTCGGGATTTGGGTGCGCCGAGTTGCGGGGGGCGAGCCTTTCGAGGTTTGGGGCGGAGACCAACGTCGCGACTTGCTTTATGTCGACGATGCCGCGGAGGCGTTTCTTTATGCCGCGATCACAAAAGAAGCTGAAGGCTTAGCGCTCAATGTGGGAGGCGACGAGCCCGTCACTTTGGCGACTCTCGCCGGACACCTCATCGCGGCAAATGGCGGTGGAAAATATGACATTCGTGAGTTCCCGCCCGAGCGCAAGCGCATCGATATCGGCGATTTTCTGACCGATGACACGCGTTTTCGGGCGCTTTCCGGCTGGCGCCCGCGCTTCCGTCTCGCCGACGGATTACGCCATTCACTCGAATATTATCGCGAGCATCTCGCAAGTTACTTGTAGAGTAATCCCATGACTTCGAAAGATTTGCCCAATCAGATCCCCCAGACCGACCCTCGTGCCGGCTATCTCGCGCAACGCTCTGCCATAGACGCTGCGATTACCCGGGTTCTCGAAGGTGGGTTCTACATCCTGGGTCGAGAGGTTGAGGCATTCGAAGTTGCCTTCGCAGATTTTATCGGCGTCGGGCACGCGATCGGTGTCGGCAATGGGACCGATGCGATAGAGCTCGCGTTGCGTGCGTGCAATATCGGCGCCGGCGATCTGGTCTTCACGGTTTCCCATACGGCGGTCGCGACTGTCGCAGCAATTGAGCGGGCCGGCGCGACTGCAGTAATGGTGGATGTGGAGCCGGGGACTTATACGATGGCCCCGCATGAGCTTTCGCGAGCGTTGAAGACAACAAAATCCGGACGACCCGCCGCCGTGTTGCCCGTCCACATCTATGGACAGCCTGCGGAGTTGTCCGCCCTCGCCGAGATCGCCCGAGGGCATGGTTTGCGGCTGATCGAGGATTGCGCACAAAGCCATGGCGCGCTTTATTGCGGGAAACCGGCCGGTTCAATCGGCGATATTGCGTGCTTCAGCTTTTACCCGACAAAAAATCTGGGAGCCCTGGGCGATGGCGGCATGGTCGTCACCAGTGATTCGTCTCTGGCTGCCGCGCTGCGTGAGATACGCGAATATGGCTGGCGAGAACGGTATGTTAGCGCCCGCGTCGGTATCAATTCGCGCCTCGATGCGATGCAGGCGGCGATCCTCGGCGTCAAGCTCAACAACCTGAAAGCTAACAACGCTCGCCGCCAGGCCATCGCAGCTCGTTATGACATAGGTCTGAATGGCTTGCCGCTGACTCTTCCGGTGCGCCGACCCAATGCGACCCATGTCTTTCATCAATATGTGATCCGGCTTGCCGATCGCGACGCACTACGCGACCGACTACGGGCAGCTGGTATTGGGACGGGGATCCATTATCCAGTTCCGGTCCATCGCCAGCCGGCTTATGAGGGCCGCCTTGCCTGTGGTCCATCGGGCCTTGGTGTCACCGAGCGCGCCGCTCCGCAAATTTTAAGCCTACCGATGTACCCCCAACTCTCGGACGAGGCGGTCGACCGTGTTATCGCCGAAATCCGCGCTTTCTTTCGCTAGTCGGAAGGTGAGATTGAGGGTGGCCGGGGTAAGACTGAGACTCGCTGCCGCAGCTGGACCATCGACTGCCCTTCGGCGGGGAGGCTCGCTTGGCTGCGGCGGACCTCCCTTATAACCGATTGAGGCTTCCCGTTGGCCGTCAAGTAGAGGCGCCCCAAATACTCGCCGACGATACCGAGGATCACGAGCTGCACGCCGGAGAGCAGCAAAACAGCGGCCATCAATGAGGCCCAGCCTTCGGGAGGCGAATACAACAGGGCTTCGCCGATAACAATTGCACCGCCGATCGCGCCGAGGCCGCTCAGCACAAAGCCGGTTATCGTGCTGATCCGCAGCGGCATCACCGAAAAGTTGACGAACATGCTCATCCACAGCCTCATCAGCCGTCGCAACGTATAATTGCTGCGTCCGCTAGCGCGTGGCAGATGGCGGACCATCAGCCGACCGATATTCTGGGTCACCTGCAGGATCAGCCCGTCGATATAGGGGAAGGGCCCCTGATAGCGAATAATTTCGCGGACGGCAAAGGCGTTGATGCAGCGGAAGCTCGACAAGTAAAGGCCCTTCGGCTTTTCGAGCACGAAGTCGGCGACGCGGTTCGTAAAACGGCTTCCCAGGTTGCGCCAGGCCGCGTGTTGTTTTTCCTCGTAATAGGTATAGACCGCGTCGTTGCCGCTGCGCTGGGCGAAGGCCAGCAAGCGTTCGACCTCTTCCGGCGGGTTTTGCAAGTCGTCGTCCATCGTGATGACATGAGCTCCGCTCGTGTGACGCAGACCTGCCATCACTGCATTGTGTTCGCCGTAGTTGCGTGCAAGGGAGACAAGAGTAATCGGCACGCGTGCCTTGTCCAGAAGCGCGCTGCACGCCTCAAAGCTGTTATCGGGACTCCCATCATTGACGAGCACGATCTCGTGATCACCCGCGATCGAAAGGTCCTCGAGTGCGCCGACCAGTTCGGCAATAGTGTCTGCTCCGTTATAGACCGGGATTACGATCGAGAGCGCGAAACGGGGTACCGCAAACTCAGAGCCGTCTTGACCCGTCTCAACTGTCTCAACCATGAGCCATCCATCTCCTTTCTGAAGATCGCCTGTGTCGGGCAAATCGGCCGAAGTCGTGATCCTCAGATGGCGGCTAGAACCTATGCCCTGGTCTCGGTTTAGTATGGTTCGCTGCGACGGCAGTGCGACTAGGGTCGTTAGCGAGGTTGTGTTGACCAGCGCCGACGTTGGAACCAATTCTTGAGCCGAACCGCAGAAGTTGCAAGAACAGGCCGCGGCGCGATGTCCCAGTTAGCGAGCCAAATCAGGCCGCCTGGGAGGCCGATGGCAATCAGGCAGAAACCCATCAGCACCGAAGTCGCGAGCGCCGCTTCCGCTGGTACCCCGAAGGAGGCGAGTACGACAACCAGCACCACCTCCCGCACCCCCCAACCAGCAAGTGATATAGGCAACAGCTGAAGCAATGTGACCGGTGGCACTATCGCGAGCCAACTCCCAAAGGAAAGACGGCTGCCGATACCATCCGCGGCGAGCTTGAATGCGAGGATGGTGAGCCCAATCGTGAGAGCTGACAAGCCGAGAACGACGCCGCACCTCGCGGGCTTTGCAAACAGACGGCGGCTTGCACGTGACAGCTCTGCAAGGGGAGCAATCGCGCGAAGATTTAAAAGCGGCCGCGGCAGGCGATCAAGCACGAAAAGAGCCACCAACCCGAGCAGTCCAGTGGCCAGCATCACCACTACAAGAGCCCTCTGCCGTGGATCTGCCAGAATATGTAGGAGGCTCGGTAAACTTGCCGCGTAAACGACGATCAAAACCAAATACCCACAAGCCCGATCGAGGAGGATGCTCCTGACGGCTGCTCCTAAGCCTAAACCGAGCTTACAGCAACGCCAAACTCGCACAGCATCGCCACCGACGCCGGTCGGCAGCACCTGATTGAAGAACAGCCCGACCAAAACGATCTTTAGCAAAACAGCTGGGCCTGGCGAAGGCGCCTCGGCCGACAGAATGAGGTGCCATCGCAACGCTACGACGAGATTCGCCATCAGGAGCGCGACGAGTGTGGCCGCCAAAAGCGGCAGTGCGACTTGTCCTATGAGCTGAGCGGCACGGCTCAAATCGGTGCGGCTAGCCAACGCCCATAACAGTCCGGCCGTGGCGAGAAGCCGGATGCTCGTGACCAGGTGTTTGCGGATGGAGATTACTCCGTTTGCAGGCTACGCGGTCGCGATAGATGCTGATTTAGTAGGGCTCTGTCAACGCGCGAAAACGGTCTCAGCCCGGGCCCCGTGAGGGTGGTTCTCACCGGCATGGAGCAGTAAGAGGGACTGCTGGTTAGTGTTGGCCGTCGGTACGTCGCGGAGCTCGTCGAGGATGTGGAGGGCACGGTTCGCCGTTCAGCCGTCAGGGACTTCGGGAGCTTGCTTATATTTTCGGAAGTACAGCCCGCCAACCGTCGCGCCCCGAGAAAGAAGCCAACCAGCTGCGGGATCAAGTAGGTGAAGCGCTCGAGCGCGATCTCGAGGCAGCGCGCTATGCAGCATAGTTGCCCTGACCGCAATCACTCGTCAAGTATTACCTCAAGAACCAGAATGAGTGCAGTAACGTGCCCAGGAGAGCGAAGAGCAGGTAATATCGGGAGCTATCTCGTCCCGGCGCGGCTGATTGGAAAGCAAGACAAAGACATCGCCGGGACCTCCCCCATTTCGTACCCGCTCGATCTCTTGCTTACAGTAATCATCACGTCGCGCCCTCACCATTTCGCTGGCGCGGGATGGCTCGCGCAACAGGTCGCGCCAGGTGAGACCGTAGGCTTCCGGCGACAAGTAAACCGTAGCCAAATAAACAGTATTGGTAGGGACATTCGCCCGGGCAGCCGCCAACATCAGCTCCATGTTCGCTCGATATAGATCATGACCTGGCTGCCCATCCCAGCATTGGAAGCTGGGAACGACCTCAAGGTGGCGCGCCCCAGCCACCAGATGCGCGACCTCGCCGGCGTCGAGTTCCTCCGCACCGGGGCCCTCGGCGATGCTGGCGATGATCTGCTCTCTGAGCGGCTGCACGTCAAACAGCTGGAGGATCGCCGCGCCTACCAAGCACAGGGCGATTACGGGCTGTGCGCGGCGGAAGCCCAGAATGATTACTATGGCCATCTGTGCATACGCGATCGGCCAAAAGAATTGGCCGCTGCTCCGGAACATTCCGAAGACGGAATTGACGTAGTGAGGCAGAGGTAAGTCAAGCAGCAGCCGATGGCCAGCAAAGACACGATCGGAAATAGCGAACGCCGCTAGCGCGGCGAAAGCGACGCATAGTGCGGCATGACGCTTCAGATTTTGTCGGAGCCAACTCACCTCAAGGGGCAAAATAAGTAGGGAAGCGAGCAGCAGCCCCAAGCCGAGATAGTTGAAACCTTCATATTGACCGCCAGTTGCGTCGATAACCCCTCCCGCCTGAGGAAATAACCCGCTGTCCTGCGGAATGATAGGCGAGAGCAAATTCATCGAATGGTACCCATACCCACGGGCAAGGGGCAGCCCGCTTCCACCGCCGAAGAGACCGCTGAGAGCGACCACAGTAGTCACCAGCGCCACGCTTAATGTCGCTGTCCCAAGCGCTTTCCGTGTCGTCGCGAGCCCATTTAGGCGGCGTTGAACCACAGAGCACAGCCAAATCGTGCCCACCATCGCAAAAAGATACGGGCTCGTTAGGAATGCAAGCATGAGAAAGCCGATCCAAGTCGCGGCAATCCCACGCCATACCCGCGTTCTTAAAGAGAAAAGGTAGAGCGCGAGCGCGCCAACGATTAAAAACTGTGCCTCGAGAGGGATGCTCCCCCACCGCCACAGCAATGCGGGTGTGGCGTTTGCAAAGATTGCGGCAAGGATCGCCGCGAGGGCGTAGCGCATCTTCGCCGCAATAAGCACCAGCGTCATCATTAAACCTGGAAGAGCGAAGCACAGGAAGGAATAAGCGCCAAAAAGGTTGATCATATTGCCGGTGAGGCTGTGGACCAGTTTGCCGACAAGCGCAACGATGGGCACCGCGTCCATGGAGATGATATTCGTGCCGGTGGGCGTGCCGAGCGCCGAGACATAGAACAGCGGCAGATGCCAAGGGCTTTGCACGTAATAAAAATAGCCGACGAGCACTGTCGCGATGTCGGGATTTAAAGCACCGCCGGCCTTGTGTGGGGATTGCCACCAGACATCGCGGCCGGTGACGAAGCTCCAATCGAAGATGCTCGCCGCCCACATGGCGCCGACTAGGGCAGCAAGACCAAGCAATTGCCAGCTGCGCAATTCCGCTAGCACGACCCGCTGGACGCGACGAGCCAGGCGTTTCACGGGCCCATCGACTTGCTTTTCCCTCATCATGGCCATAAGATTTAGACGATCCGGAGTGAGGAAGGGGAGAATTCCATCTGGGGCGGACCCATAACCCGAGCTCAGCCCGGCGTGAGTTGTACGAGTGACTGCGGTAAACTATAAACCATAAGTAATGAGATCATCAACGAAGACTCCAGCCCGCGAGACAGGATGCGCTCGGCAATCTCGAGGCTTTACACGAGATCGAAGCGATGACCGAGGCTGAGCGTTTGGGAGAGGCCAAACGCGACAGATCGCTCTCCGGGATCCTGACATAAGTGCCGTCTGCGCTCTTGCGGTCTTCGACGCCGCTTCGGCGCCAGTCATCGACCCAGACGCTACATCCGCTACCAGAGGATGTAGAGGCAATAAAGCAACTGGTGTGCTGCGGAGCCCTCCGGGCGCCAACTACCGTATGGGCGCCTATTTCCGTATGATTGACACCTGTCTCCATAGCAATGTCCTTTCCTATGAGGGATCTAACGGCCGATTCCGGATTTGTGTTACGGCGTAGCTCGGTTGGAGCCGGAGCGGACATGATCTCGCGAATGGGGGAGAGTAGCGGCGCTGCTGGGTTTTGCCTAAATCGCCAATGACGCGTGATCACTTACACCTTGCTTGAGCAGTAGCTGATAAAGCGCGCTGGCGCTCCGCCTGTTAAGTTTTGTCGCACCATCACGGCCGAGGCATTGACCATAAACGACGTCCGCTACATCTTTTATGAGCCACATCGGTTTCGCTGGAGGTCGCGATGGCGATAAAGCGAGTGTCGAGGTGGGGCCGGGAATTTAGCGCCGTCCACTGCTTGCAGAAGAACCGTCATTCATCAGCAGTAGCCGTCTTTCATTCCCTCGTCGAGCTCCAAGCCGCGATCGATCATTACCTCACCAAGCAAAATCGCAGTCCAGAACCCTTCATCTGGACTGCCGGTCCCGATCGGATCATCGCGGCCGCAAGCCCGGGTTAGTTCGATTCACTAGCTGTCCGTGGCCACCCGAAGCGATAGGTGGCCGGATTAGTGGGGCTGGAACTTGCTGCCGTTCTTTCATCAAGATGCGAACCTCCGCCGTCGTCTGTGCCCCAGCGCGCCTCGAGCGAGTACGGGGCCGCGCGCAATCGGATGACGGACATCAGAATTTCCTTGAACGTAGGCCTCTAGACGGCCATCTTGAGCCTGCTGCTTCGCGGTTCCACTCTCGCTTCTAAACTCAAGGCGTAATCAAGTACACGGGGCTGTGGTGCCTCTCTTTCGCTCATCCGGTTCGCCCCCCAGCTCCGTTTCGGCTGCCCCACATCGTGTTGGCGTGGAGCTTCTTGTCACCGACACCTAATCGACAATGGGCTTGTTGGCAGCGGAAATCCGGAGTATGTCAGGCTATATGCCGGAATTGGGGAACTGTGACTTTAGAGAAAGCGGACCGCAATTTAGCGGCACTATTATTATGCTCCCTTCTTCTTACATATAGTTTATTCTTACAACCTGTGACCAATGCTAATGTAGTAAGTCGGGCGGCTGCTGCGCTATCCATTGTGCGGGATGGCACATTATCTATTGATCGGTTTGAGGAATTCACTATTGATAAGGCATTTTTCCACGATCGATTTTATTCCGACAAGGCCCCAGGTATGTCCCTGCTGGCAATCCTCCCAGTTTATGCTACTAGCTTTGTGTTGAAAACGCTCGGGCGAGACGGCCCTGTAATCGAACAGGGTAAACTGACTAGGTATTTCACTTTGTATGTGTATGTGTCGACTGTATTGACTTCCGGTTTGTTCACAGCCACCGCCGCCGCGGCGCTTTTTCTGACGGCACGGGGTCTCGGCGCAACACAGGTTGGTGCGCTTTTCGGGGCTCTCTCATATGGTGTTGCGACGCCGGCTTTCGGGTGGGCGACAGCGTTCTTTGGCCATGCAACGGCGGGCGCATGCTTGTTTCTGGCGTTTGCGGCGATTGTCGCGCTTCAACGTGAAGGTCTTAGCCCCCGACACCCGATAGTGCTTGGCTGTTGTGCTGGCGGGCTTCTTGGTCTCGCGATGGTCGTCGAGTTCACGACTGTACCCGCCGCAGCGGTGGTAGCGCTGTTTGCGCTGCACGTCGCAGTCGGTCTAGACCGCGGCAAAAGTTGGCGCGTGCTCGGCTCTGCGTTAATTTGCGGGGCCGTGATGCTAACCCTGCTTGCACTATATAATTACCATTGCTTTTGCATCACCCATGCACCTCGGCTATGAAAGCGAGGCTGGATTTCCCGAGACCAATCAGGGTTTATTGGGGATCGGCGTCCCAAAGCTGGATGTGCTTGGGGAAATCTTGTTCGGCCGATATCGAGGCCTTTTTACGGTCTCCCCAATTTTGTTTTTGTCGTTTTGGTCGGCTGTCGATACCTGGCGGAGGGGCTTGCTGAGCAGCGAAGCTTTCATCTGCATTGTCGTCGTTGCAACGACTTTTCTGATGATAAATTCTGGATACGTTAACTGGGATGCGGGATGGTCCACTGGACCGCGGTATATAACGCCGATGGTAGCGCTCTTATGCTTGCCGCTCGCTTTACAATGGTCAAGCGTCGGGCCCAGCCTCCGCGGTATATTAATCATTTCATTCATGGCAAGCGTCACAATCTCGTTGGCTGCGACATCGGTCAGTATGACTGCTGACCCAGATTATTATTCGCCGTTGACAGAGTTCATCATCCCAAAATTCTTAGGCGGAGATCTATATACTTCCATGTTTAGGGAAGCTCGATGGCCAGCCTGGACTGTCATGCTTCCGCTGTCCATGATCTGGGTTCTAACAGCCTTGATCGGAAAACGATTAGTCCGAGTAGAGGCGCAATCACCCAAATGAGCAGCGGGGTTTCCTACGATAGGCGCGTCGGATGCGCTTTCGGTCAGCTGTAACAAGCTCTTGGAAAGTAGGCGGCTGAAGGTCTTGGGCGCCTCCGGGCACGCAAAACAATTCTTATTGGGATTCCAGCGCGAAAGCCCGCCGACCTCCCTTCAGCGCGCGGTGCCGTAAGTAGATGGTCAAGCCCAGCCGTAGCCGATTGACCCCCTCCCAAGCTGCCGATAAAATGCGGGGTGGGTAGGCTAAAATGGCGCGGGGTGGGTAGGCTAAAATGGCGAAACTGCGGCTTCTGATCTTTATTGTCGCGTACCAAGCAGAAACAACGATCGGCGACGTTCTGCGCAGAATACCGTCGTCGCTCGCCGATGATTACGATGTTGAGATCCTGATCATCGACGATCAGTCGCGCGACACCACCTTCGCGAATAGCCTCGCGACCGGGCGGGTGATCGGCCTCAAGGTCACGGTTCTTTATAACCCCACCAACCAGGGGTATGGCGGCAACCAAAAAATCGGCTATTACTATGCAATCGAGCGCGGCTTCGATTATGTCGCGCTGCTGCACGGCGACGGCCAGTATGCCCCCGAAAGCCTGCCGGAGCTGATGCGCACGTGCCGAACCCAATCAGCTGACGCCGTCTTCGGCTCGCGGATGATGTCGCCAGGTGGCGCTCGCAAGGGGGGCATGCCGCTATATAAGCTGGTCGGAAATCGTATCCTAACGGCGTTGCAGAACCGCCTGTTGAATACCAAGTTTAGCGAATTTCATTCGGGTTACCGTATCTACGCTACGCGCGCATTAAGCGATATCCCGTTCGACAGAAACACCAATGATTTCCACTTCGACACGGAAATTATCATCCAGCTGCTGCTGGCGCAAAAGACCATCGTCGAGCACCCGATACCTACCTACTACGGTGATGAAATCTGCCGGGTGAATGGGCTGCTCTACGCAAAAAACGTCATGAAAGCATCTCTGCAGGCGCGGCTTCAGAAATTCCACCTTCTCTACGACAGGCGATTTCGATTGCGCGCCGGCTTCGCAGGCCGCGCGTTACCCGTCCAAGTTAGAATTCGACAGTACGCATTCTCGCGTTTGCGAGCTCGTTCCGGCTGGTGCGCGTGTGCTCGATCTGGGCAGCGGCGCCGGGGCGGTCGGCGCCGCGCTGAAGACCGAGAAGGGCTGCTACGTCGTCGGCGTTGATGCCGAATGCGGTGTGATGACCGGCGCCTACGATGCCTTCATCACCGCAGATCTAGATCAAACGCTGCCGGATTTCGGCCAACAGGCGTTCGATTATGTGCTCGCACTCGACATCATCGAGCACCTGAACCGACCGGAGGATTTTCTCGACGCGCTGCGCCACACCGTCGCTCAGTGGCCGGGGGCGACCGTGATCATAACGACCGGCAACGTCGGGTTCATCCTGATGCGGCTGTCGCTGCTACTTGGTCGTTTCGAGTACGGTCGGCGCGGCATTCTCGACGTCACGCACACCCGGCTGTTCACGTTCAATACGTTACAGCGCGCAATGCGCTCCGCTGGTTTTGCAATCGAGCGTGTCGAAGGCATCGTGCCGCCGCTGCCGTTCATTTTCGGCGAGAGCCGAACCGGCCGCGTCCTGATGGGGCTTGCCCGAGCCTTGGTGAAGCTTCGCCCGCGGCTGTTTGGGTTCCAGTGCCTGGTCCTTGCCCGACCGCGTCCCACCCTGCGAAGCCTGCTCGCGCGGGCACACGCTGCCGCCGAGAAAATGGCGGACGCGGCCTGATAGAGTATAACCCGAGCCCGTCTCGAGTGTCCGGCATCGGCGCCGACGGTTCCATGCGGGAATTGCCAGAACGCATGCCGTCCGGTGACAACCAGTCGAAGAGGTTGGCAGCCCACTTGGCACCAACGGTGGTTGCAACGGCGAGTAATTGCCAGACCGGCAATTCCATCAGTACGATGCGCCTTAGGCGTCGGGCAGGGTGTTCCACCTTGCTGATATGCTGCTTTTCGCTGATCATGGCCGTGGGTGAGGTGGGGAGCCTGAGAGCATCGACGGACCTCCGTCGGCCCCTCCGGACAGAAAAGGCTCCTATGGTCGGCCGAGCTGTTGCCGGTTCGCGATGGGCGTTTCTATAATAAGTGTTGGGCCATGCCAACTAGGGTCGAGCGATCGAAGGGATGAATTCTGCGCTGTGTTGCGCTTCTGCGCCCTCGAGCCCAGTTCTGTTTCAAGCTATCGCGGTGACGCCCACGGTCAACCGGATTTATCAATGAGGGTCCCCTCTTGACAGAAAAACGTAGCTGGTCATGACTGAAGCAGGCAGCCAATCCGATGTAGCGGCAGTGGGACAAAGCAAGGGAACAGAGCAGGTCTTGATCACCGGTGCAATGGGTTTTTCGTGAGGGTAATGACGGCAGAAAGTGACATGGAGCTGACGAACCGAATAAGCAGCGATCCCCTGGAAGGCAGCGTTCCGGAGTATTATTCTAGGAACCCTGTAGTCCGATGGCTTTTCAGGCGGCGTCTTGATTGCGCACTCGACTTTCTGATGCAGGTTAGGTGCTTTAGTTTGGTCGACCTCGGTTGTGGCGACGGTTCGTTCATCCGATTGGTCCTTAATAGGAATCTGCAGGTTTCCGATCTCCACGCCATTGACGTTCACCGCGACGTGGTTGGGTTGAATGACACGCTGAAAGGATGTCGGTTCTCGTGCCAGTCGATTGAGCGGACAAACTTCGCAGACGGTCAGTTCACCGCTGCTGTTTGCCTGGACGTTTTGGAGCACTTCCCGGATCTGGGCCCGCCCCTTGCGGAAATACGCCGGATTCTCGGGGCAGGGGGTTGCCTAGTCATTTCCGAACCGACGGAGAGCAAGCTCTACAAGTCGCTGCGTTTTTTGCTTAAGGGCTATTTCTCGAAACAGGATGAAGCAAGCATTGATTACCATTTTCATAACGCGGCGGGAGTGAGAGACGCGGTATTACGGGCAGGATTTATGCTTTCCAGACAGAGACGAATCCCGTTGCCAACCCCCTTCGATCTATTTCACTTGTCTCTTTTCGAAAAAGTGTAACGTTCGTGTGCCTTACGCGGACCCGATGTGTCTTCTTATCGATGCACCCGCCCAGCGATAGATGTGGGCTAGAGGGAGCAAAGATCACCGTAGGATGGACTTGTACCTCTTCAGGTAGGAAATATATCAGACCGCTGTACACTTTTGACTGAGCTTTTTCGACGATGGCGCCAAGCAATAGAGTAGAACATGTTCTGGTCACCGGCGCCAATGGCTATATCGGCAGCAGGCTGGTCCAAACGGCGCTCGACCAGGGGCGCGCCGTCACGATTTTAGGGCGATCCGATCGAAAAGCTTCGCCATGGGTGCGCTTTGTCAAATGGGAACTTGGTGCCGATCTTCCTAATTTGGTGCTCGACGGAAATCGAACGGCCCTTCTCCATCTGGCTCATGATTGGACCGATCGCGATGAGGGTGGCATAAACAATCGCGGGGCAATGGTGTTGTTAGCAGGGGCGAGACGACTGGGGGTTGGGCGGTTTGTATTCGCGTCCTCTGTGTCAGCGCGAGCCGATGCGCTCAACGCCTATGGCAGGATCAAATGGCGGATCGAGCAACTGCTTGATAGCGCCGATACTGTTGCGGCCCGAGTTGGTCTCGTTTATGGGGGCCCGGCTCGAGGAATGTATGGGTTGCTCCTCAAGCTCGTGTCTTCGACACCCATCCTGCCCATGGTCGATCCGTGGCGCCTCGTTCAACCGATCCATGTGGATGAGGTGTGTCACGGCCTACTCGCATTGGCGGACGGCGAGACCACGGGCCGGATAGGACTTGCAGGTCCGGTACCTGTTACTTTCGGCGAATTCCTGAAGACCTTAGCGCGGGAGTCATCCGCTGCATCGCTGATCGTCCCGTCAGTCCCGCTGCGGCTGGCGCTTCTCGGCGCCTCGGTTGCCTCACACCTCCCCTTCGGTGTCAAGGTAGACCGGGAGCGCATTCTAGGACTTGCCGGTGCGCCGCAGCTCAATTGCAAGGGGGATCTCGAAACCCTCGGCCTATCCGTAGGACGGGTCGAAGTGGGCCTTCGGCGAGATCCGATCGGCACA
Source organism: uncultured Alphaproteobacteria bacterium (assembly GCA_963732095.1). GTDB lineage: Bacteria > Pseudomonadota > Alphaproteobacteria > ATCC43930 > CGMCC-115725 > AP-15. The sequence goes on along the minus strand of CAVSZA010000036.1, from coordinate 7,253 downwards.
AAGGCACTCCTGCGCGAGGGCAGCATTCTAGGTCGGTATGTTTTGCGGCGGCAGGTGCGAAGCAACCTCACTCGCCTCTATGCCCGCACCGTCCGTACCCTGGACAAGGACCGGGCCGGACCTCTGGCCCTGCCGTGGCTCGCCCTCTACGCTCCATCCTTGCTGCGGCTCTATGAACCGCGTCGCTCGGATGCCGTTCTGGCAAAGCGGCTTCGTGTCGCCATGGCTCTCGCGGAATTCTCGCCAGAGGGCGTTGCCACGATGGATGGTTCCGGCGTTGCGGCCAGATCGGCTCGTCTTCTTTGCGCATTCTGGCAGGTCTCGCTTGACGTCGTCCTTTTTCCATTTCGATTGTGGCTTACAAGATGATAGCGATCGAGGCCGACGCCGTGATCATAGGCAGCGGCCCCGCTGGCGTTTCCGCAGCATGGCCACTCGTCGAAGCCGGATTTTCGGTGGTCATGCTAGATGCTGCGGCGCGTCCGACTCCCGAGCCGCCGGCGATGGATCTTACTGAGTTTCGCCGGAGTGGCGATGGATGGCGGCACGCCTACGGTGATGATCTTTGCGGCCTCGCATTGGGGAGAGTTCGGTCGCCGAAATTCGCGACGCGAATCGGTCAGGCCGTCCTCGTGTCCGATGCGTGTCATCCCATGATCCGCGCGACCGACTTCATGCCCGTCCGATCGTTCAGCGCCGGCGGCTTGTCCAAAATGTGGGGTGCGGTCGCACCTGCCTACGATGATTGGGATCTCCGGGACTATCCCATCCGCAAGAGGGATCTCGAGCCATCGTATCGGGCGATCGCCGCGCGGATTGGCCTTTCCGGCGGTGATGACGACCTCACCGATTTTCATGGGTCGGGACTGCCTCTTCAGCCGCCCCGCTGGTTAACGCCGATTGGGGCTCGATTACTGGACCGATATCGCCGATGCAAGCCGCTGCCTGGGTTCTTGCTGGGCACGGCGAGAAATGCGGTGGCGACGGAGTTACTCCGGATCGACGTGCCTGCAACAACTGTGGCTTATGCCTTTATGGTTGCGCACGCGGAGCCATCTACGATAGCACATACGATCTAGCCAGCCTGAGACGAAAGCCGAATTTCCGCTATATAAGCCCGGCTCTCGTAGCACGGCTGCCCGCGATCGACGATCCTGCACTCACGGTCGAGATCGCCGGAGAGGGGCCTTGTTGTGTTGCCAAAGCGCGAGTGTTGGTTCTGGCGGCGGGCACGCTTAATTCGACCGCTTTAGTATTGGCGCGGCGCGTTGCGGGTGGCGGAAAACAGCGCCTGCTCACCAACCCTGTGGCGGCCATGGCGTTCTTGGTGCCATCTCGGATTGGTCAGCCATTGCCAGAGACCACGTTCAGCCTCGCTCAGCTAAGCTATCGGCTCGAGATCGGCGAGAGTTTGGATTACGCTACCGGCAATTTGTACACTGCCGACGGCTTGCCGCTTGGGATACTGGCGGAGAAATTGCCTGTGTCACGCCCCACCGCATTGCACCTCTCCGCCGTGATGGCGCCGGCGTTGGTTCTGGCGACCTTCTTCCTTCCCGGGCGGTTCAGTCAGAACACTGTAACTCTCAACACCGAAGATGGCTGCAAAGAATTGGTTATCGAAGGGCGGATACCGGAAGATACGAATACTCTGATCCTGCAGGGAACCAAAAGACTTGCTAAAGCCATGCGACACCTGGGCGCATTTGCGGTTCCCGGCTCCCGCTCGATTCCGGTGTCCGGTACTGACGCCCATCTCGCGGGGACTTTACCGATGAAAGAACACGGGGAGGATTTGACCTGCACACCGGACTGCGAGCTGCGGCCGTGGCGTGGTCTCTTCATCGTCGATGGCTCATGCCTACCTGATTTACCGGCCAAGCATTGTACATTTACAATCATGGCAAACGCCGATCGCGTCGGGCGGGTTCTGGTAAAACAACTCGGGAACAATAGAGTGGGACTTAGCATCTGAGACTCGCGTGGCGACGGGCAAATCTTTCGTAACTACTGTCTCAGTAAAAACGCCTGCGAAGCGGAGTTAAGGTCGACCTCTGACTTGGAGACGCAGCATGCGAGGGGCCCAGAAATCATGGAAACTTTCGAGGGCTGTTTGAGTTCGTCCCGAAATATCTGGCACACAACTGCGGAAGGCGTGGCCAAGATTGCCATCCTGATCCCCTGTTACAATGAGGAGGTCGCCGTTGGCGCGGTCGTCGCGGCATTTCGAGCCGCGCTGCCGAGCGCGCTGATTTACCTCTACGACAATAACTCGACGGACCGGACGGTCGCCGTCGGGCAGCAAGCCGGCGCGATCGTGCGCCGTGAACAGATGCAAGGCAAGGGCCATGTCGTAAGGCGGATGTTCGCCGATATCGAGGCGGACGTGTATGTCCTCGTCGATGGCGACGGTACATATGATGCGGGCGATGCGCCCCGCCTGGTCCGTCATTTGCTCGAGCATCGCGTCGACCTGGTCAACGGGCTGCGAATGGGTATTCACGCACGCCGCGGACATCAGCTCGGGAACGATTTCTTCAATCAGATCATCGGCTGGGTCTTTGGCAGCCGGTTCGACGACATGCTTTCCGGCTACAAGGTGTTCTCTCGGCGCTTTGTCAAATCCTTCCCCAGTCTTGCGTCCGGCTTCGAGATCGAAACGGAACTCACGGTACACGCACTACAGCTTCGAATGCCAGTCGCCGAGTTGTCCACGCCTTATGGTCGGCGCCTCGACGGCTCGGTTAGCAAGCTGCGGACGGTGCATGACGGCCTCAAGATCCTGTGGGCAATCTTCCTGCTTATCAAGGAGGAAAAGCCATTCCCCTTTTTTGCGACAACTTCCTTGATCTTGATTGCTACGGCTCTCGGGCTTTCTGCGCCCCTTGTGGTGACCTTTATCGAAACCGGCTTCGTGCCACGCTTGCCTACGGCAGTGCTGGCGACAGGCATCATGCTGCTGGGTTTCCTCAGCCTTGTTTGTGGGCTCGTGCTTGATACTGTGACGCGAGGCCGCGTCGAAATGAAGCGGCTGCATTATCTGAGCCTTCCTGCTCCAGGTGATGCCCAGGATGGGGTAGCCGCGGCAAACTAAAACTTCGAGCTCCCTAGTACTCGAACGCATTCAGAAGATTCACAGTCGTAGGTCATGGCCTCACAGCGCCCGGACTTGATCAGCCCTCAACGATCGTGCCGGTGGCGATCCTCGGCCCGTTGGCGGCCAGATGCCGCTGCACCTGTGCGAATAGCTGCTGGCCAAGGTCGTGCGTTTCGAGCCGATGGCGGAAGCGGCACACCGTGGTCTCGTCGGGCACCGGCTCGCGGCCGAGATCGATCCCGACAAAACCGCGGCATCGCCCGAGAATTGTAAGGCGCCTCTATTTTCGCGGCGACGCGGCCTTTGCCAACCCGGTGGTCTACGAGTTCCTTGAAGCCGAGGGGATCGGTTACACGATCCGGCCGCCGGCAAATACCGTCTTGCAGAACAGAGTCGGACACCTGCTCAAGCGCCCGATCGGGCGACCGCCGCACAAGGTGCGCAGCTACTTCGCCATTTCAGCTATCAGGCGCAGAGCTGAAAGAAATCCCGGCGCGTCGTGGCGAAGGTCGAGTGGCACCCCATACCCGCGTGCCGGCTTTATCGTCACCAACATGGCGCGGCCGGCCGAGCGCGTCGTCGCCTTCTACAACCAGCGCGGCACAGCGGAGCAATGGATCAAGGAGGGCAAAGGCGCGATCAAATGAACCCGGCTGTCGTGCCGCACCTTCGCCGCCAACGCCGTCCGTCTCCAGCTCCATGCTCTCGCTTACAACCTCGGCAACTTCATGCGGACGCTGGCGCTGCCGTTGCGCTAATGTGAGAACTCCTTCCCTGCAGCTGCTTCACTTTAAGGTCCTGCGCGAGCAACGCTGGATGTCATCCGTAACTGCGAAACTGTGTCTCGGTGGGATGGATGCTCATGTCGTCTGGACACCAAGGCAGGAAAGCCCTAATTTTTTCAACACCAAAATGATCAGTCAGGCAATGAATGAAAATCGATGCTACCTCCCCTAGAGAACATCTGAGAAATCCACGAGATCACGTGTTGGGGTTGAGCGCTCACCAGGCGCATATCGTTGCGGCCTGGACGATTTGCATATTGGGATTCGTGCTCCGTTTTGTGTCTCTGGCCCACCATTCATTCGACGGCGACGAATTCGCCTCGTATTACTTCTCTCACTTCTCATTTTGGCAGCTGTGGAATGAGGAGTTGGACGCCCACCCGCCACTTTACTATTCAATTCAAAAGATAATGCTGGCGCTCGGTGATTCTGAGGCTCTGCTCAGGGCACCGGTAGCCCTCCTGGGATCCCTGGCTGTACTCTTGACCTATCTGCTCGCCTGGCGGATTGTCGGTGGAACGGCCGCTTTGCTAGCGGCGGCACTCATGGCAATTTCTCCGGGACAGATCTATCTTAGCCAATGGGCTAGGCCATACGCACTATTCACGGCGGCAGCTCTCGGTACTGCATTGACGGCGGTCGGGATCTTTAGTAGTTACGCAAAGGCTACACTGTCCACCTCGGGTCAGCGGGCACTCTACATACTCGCATTAACGATTGCCCTATATGCCCACAACATTGCATTCTTGCTCTTTGCGATCACGGCAGTTTATGGGTTGGCGCCAATTATAGCAGCGCGATCACTGAAATGCCTCGCTGAGTGGGCTGCGTTAAATGGCGCGGTGCTCCTGTTGTGGTCGTGGTGGCTTATCGTCGTGGTACACCAAGCCGAAGCGGGGTTGATTAATCTCTCGTGGCTCGCTCCACCGACGCTGAGCTATGTTCGAGATATCTTGGCTCACGCATATGGGACACAGTTCGCCTACCACTTCCGATCAGTAATCGATATTGCCACGCTCGTTGCTGTTGGGATCGTTTTAATTTCTGCCGGAACCATCGTAAAGCGGCGCGTGTCAGCCAGGATTCCGCTGGCGTACCTATTAGCATTGGTTGTTTGCACTCCGGCGGCCGAAATTGGGATCAGCTTGATGTGGCGGCCTATTTTTGAGTGGCCGATTATAATGTGGACCGTCCCTTTCTTCTATATTTTGGTAGCGCTGGTAATTACCTCTCTCCGCACATCACGCACCATTGGCATCCTTCTATCGGGCATCGCGGCCATCTTTATCTTAGATATTTGGGCCCACTATAGGCACCCATTTTCTGTCGGACTATCGCACGCTAATAGACGACGTGTATCCCGCATTACAGAGTGGTGATGTCATTGTGACGTTCCACCCGTGGGAGAATGCGGGCATCAACTATTACCTCTCAAAACACCCGCCGCGTGGTCTTACAGTGGTCGACCGCTCGACAACGCTGATGCGCTCGATAGCACACCTTCCTCCCACTTCGGTTGTGCCCCTTCCTTCCGCCGCTGATCGCGTCTGGCTCATCATTGACGAGGATGGGCACGGGGATCCCGAGTTGAGTGCGGAACTTACCTCTTATCGGCTAGTTCGACGATATGTTGAAAACGGAGTGAGTGCAGAGCTTTATCAAGAAACGCGCTCGAGACCGTGACTGCCGATTGTAAAGCGACAGTGACACACGGACAAATACCACCCTTGTTGCCCCTCGGCAGGCGGTGAAGCCCGTATCCGGCCAGGTCTCCGTGCGCACACCGGCGTTGTTCGTTCAAGCTGGCCGCGAAGACGCGTGGTGTGGCACAGGTCAGGAAGCGCCATCATCCCCGGCGCCCCCATCGCCTACAACTCACACCCGATCTGGCGATCTGGTGACTGGCCAAGACCTCGTATATTGAGCTGGACCCCGAAAATGAGACAGGTGGCCAAGGTGGAGCCCTGCCCCTAGAAAGCGCGGATCGCGCAGGAGCAGGACATGAAGCGGACACGGAAGAAACAAAACGCGGCGTTCAAAGCGAAGGTGGCGGTGGCGGCGGTCAGGGGGGACCGGACGATCGCCGAGCTGGCGAGTGAGTTCGGCGTTCATCCGAACCAGATCTACAACTGGAAGAAGCAGCTGCTGGACGGTGCGGCGAGCGTTTTCGAAGGCGGCGGTTCAGCAGTGGAGGGCGTGGCCAGCGAGGCGCAGGTCGATCTCTGTACTGGCAGATCGGCCAGCTGAAGGTCGAAAACGATTTTTTGGCACGAAAGCTCGGCAAATGAGCCGAGCGGAACGGCGTGCGCTGGTCGAGCGTACGGGCCCGGCGCTGCCGGTATCACAGCAATGCCAGCTGTTGGCGGTGTCCCGCGCTCGGTTTATCGCCAGCCGCCCGAGGTCAGCGAGCAGGACCGCACGATCATGGCGTTGATCGACCGGCAGTATCTGGCGCGGCCGATTACGGCTCGCGCCGGATGGCGGCATGGCTGGCGACCCAGGGTCACCTGGTCAACCGCAAGCGGGTGCAGCGGCTGATGCGGTTGATGGGGCTGGTGGCGATCTACCAGCGCCGAACACGAGCAATCCGGCACCTCAGAATAAGGTCTACCCGTATCTGCTCGGCGGGCTGTCGATCGAGCGGGTTAACCAGGTCTGGTGTGCCGACGTCACCTACATCCCGATGGCCAAGGGCTTTCTCTATTTGGTGGTCGTCATGGACTGGGTGAGCCGCGCGGTGCTGGCGTGGCGACTGTCAAACACGCTCGGTGCGATTTTTGTGTTGAGGCGCTCGAGGAAGCGCTCTCTCGCTACGGCCGTCCCGAGATCTTCAATACCGACCAGGGCAGTCAGTTCACCAGCGACGATTTCACCGGCACACTGAAGGATCACGGGGTCAAAATCAGCATGGACGGCAAGGGCCGGTGCATGGACACATCTTCGTCGAGCGGCTGTGGCGAAGCCTCAAATCGAGGAGGTCACCTCAACGCCTATGCGAGTGTCGCCGAGGCCAAAGCCGGGATTGGCGCCTGGCTCAATTTCTACAATGAGGAGAGCCAGCACCAGAGCCTCGGCTACCGCACGCCGCGGCAAATCTACCAGGAAGGCCTATCGATATGTGGACGATCGGCTTTGCCGACCGGCTCCGCTTCCCCCGCCTCCCGAGCCAGCTCGGAAAGCTGGGGAAATGCTCGCCTTCGCCCACATACCCACAGGCGCCACAGCCAGCAAAGGATTTGATATTGATCAGGTCAGAAGTAGAATCGTCAAACCAGCCATCGCGGTCACCGCAATCGGAGCCGACATCGAAATCGGCCGGGCTACACCTTAAGAAGCGGCTCCGGCTGTCTCACAATCGGGGTCCACCTCAG
>CAVSZA010000035.1:0-28795 GCA_963732095.1 uncultured Alphaproteobacteria bacterium | reverse complement strand
TGAATGGCGCGGCCCCAAATTTAGATCCCGTTCTCCAGAATGCGTGGGCGTGACCTTTACACCGGGCGCCAGTCCTTTTTGGATTGCCGATAACGCTACCGGGTGTTCTACGCTCTACGACGGTCAGGGGGCGATCGGCGTTAGTTTTGCAAGTGAAGATCCCATTGCCCGGGGGCAGCGTGCCAAGCACGGCCTGCAAGCCCGTCACCTCGAATACGAGCCCGACACCGGCAGCGCCGACCGGCGTTGTGTGGAATCTACCTCGACCTTCCTCGTGCCGAACCAGAGCACGAACACCCCGGCAATATTTATCTTCGACACTGAAGATGGAATTATTGCGGCCTGGGCCGGCGGTCTCAGCCCGGCTGATCAGGCCGTGCTCGCCGTCGACAACTCAGGGAGCGGCGCGGTTTACAAGGGCCTCGTCTTCGGCACCAACGCCAAGGGCGTCTTCTCTTCGCAACTAACTTCAATGCCGGAACTGTCGACGTGTTCGGCCCCGCCACCGCCAGCAGCAATGGTATGTACGTCCCAGTAACCACCGATGGCGGTTTCATGGATCCGGATATTCCGAGCGGTTTTGCGCCCTTCGGCATCCAGAACATCAACGGCAATCTCTTCGTGACGTACGCCAAGCAGAACGCGGCAAAGCATGACGACGTGGCAGGTGCAGGTAATGGCTTTGTCGATGTTTTTGACACCGATGGCCATTTGCTGCGCCGCTTCGCCGTCAAGGACCGCTGAATTCTCCGTGGGGAGTTGCACGGGCATCATTCGCCTTTGGCCGGTTTAGAGCGACATCCTTGTTGGGAATTTTGGCAACGGGAAAATACACGCATTCGATTCTAACGGGCGGTTCCTCGGCACTCTCCGGGACGTGAATGGCAAGCCAATCGTTATCGACGGCTTATGGACTTTGACTTTGGGCGGCGGCAGGAACTCAAACTCGGACACGCTCTATTTCACAGCGGGTCCCAATGACGAGACCAACGGCCTGTTCGGCACCATCACTCCAGTATCGAACACCGATAATTAAAGGCAAACACGTCTCAAGTAATAGATCGAGTTGCCGCACGCCGCCCGTATCGCTGCCGCCGGGCGAGCTGGCGGCAGCGAAGGCGCCGCGGCGGAGGTGGTTGCAAAATCCTGGGACAATTAACTAACATTTTCGTCGTTCTTTAACGGCTGAGTAAACACTCCCTGGCATTGACGTGCATATGCGAAGGAACCACACCCTCGGATTACAACAAGCAGATCAGGCGAGATCCGATTTGAACGCTGATCATTACCGAGAGCTGGCGACCAAGCTGCTGACCATCGCCCAAGATGAATGCCATCTCTCCGATCCCCAGCTCGATTTGCTTGCGCTCGCGCGGCGCTACAAAGAAAGAGCTGATTACCTCGACCGGCGAGTGCGGTACCGACAGTAGCGCGGCGGCTCGTAAACGCTCCGTCGGCGGCAAGACGCACCGGCCAACTGACCCGGCCGGTGGCGATGGTGGCGGTACCACCTCCACCCCAGCGCACGGCTGCTGCATTGGTTTGCGCAGGGCCTGGCTTACGACCCTTCGCGAGATCACCGAGGCGCTCATTGGCCGCAAACTGAGCAGCGGCGCGGTTCGCCGCATGTGCCTACCTCGCCTCGGCCGTTCGTTGGTTGCCGAGCGAAAGGAACCGAAAGTTTGCTGATTCTCTGCTGGAGGGAAGTGGATTTCGAACTCTCGGTCCCGCTAAGGCGGGCGACCACTTCTGAACTCTCGGTCCCTCCCGCGGTCAACGCAGTTGGGGCACGCCTGCCGCGGAAGCGCCCAGGCGTATCCGCTGTCGGGTTGGCGTCGCGTTCTTCGATCATGTTGCCCTCACCTCGCGCCTTGCGCGGCGCGGAGCCGTTCGGCCCCAGCGATAGAGTTCAAAGGTGCCCCACCGCTTCACAACAACGCGGGGCCTAGCAGGGAATTAAATCGGGCCATCAGGAAATTTATTCGCCCGATCAGGGAAGCCTGCGCTGACCCCCGCCAGCAACCGCGTCAAGCTATGCGCGAGGCACGAGCGGCCGCGCCACACCCAAATCTCCTGGCCGGCACCCCCAACACCTCTGCTGCGCGCTCGATCGAACGGGCTGAGCTGTCCAGTCAGAGAAATATAGGTAGTGTCCGGGAAGTTCTGCAAAAGCCGCTGAGGCGGATGGCCATGGTATGCGGGTGATATCGCAATCACCGGATCCTTTGGCGAGGATGCACACCATGACCAAGAGGCAGGGTAAATCTGGGACGATCGACGTCAAAGCCCTTCTGAGGGAGGACGAGGAGTTTCTGCGGGCGCTGGTGCGGACGGCGCTGCAGGAGGTGCTCGAAGCCGAGATGACGGAGGCGCTCGGCGCCGAGAAGGGCGAACGGGTGGCGGGCCGGCAAGGCTACAGGTCGGGCTATTACGGCCGGACATTGATCACGCGGGTCGGCAAGCTGGAGCTGCGGGTTCCGCAGGATCGAACCGGGCATTTCTCGACCGAGCTGTTCGAACGGTATCAGCGCTCGGAGCGGGCGCTGGTGGCGGCGCTGGCGGAGATGTATGTGCAAGGGGTTTCGACCCGTAAAGTCAAGGCGATCACCGAGGAGCTGTGCGGCCACAGCTTCTCGGCTTCGTCGATCAGTGCGATGAACCAGCGGTTGGATGCGAGTTTGGCGCAATTTGCTGGCCGCCCTTTGGCCGAAGCCTTCCCCTATCTGATCCTCGACGCGCGCTATGAGCGGGTGCGCGAGGCCGGCGTGATCGCCAGCCAGGCGGTCCTGATCGCGATCGGCATCGACTGGGACGGCCGCCGCCAAGTGTTGGCGGTCGAGCTCGCTAACCGCGAGAGCCGATCGAGCTGGCGCGATTTCCTGCTGGGGCTGAAGGCCCGTGGTCTGCATGGCGTCGAATTTGTCGTGGCCGACGATCATGCCGGCCTGCGGGCAGCACTGCGCGAGGTTCTCGCGGAGGCGGCCTATCAGCGCTGCTACGCGCATTTTCTGCGCAACGCCCTCGACCACGTCCCGCGCCGGGTCGACGACGACTGTCTGCAGGAGCTGCGCTGGCTGTATGATCGGCGCGACCTCATCGAGGCGCGCCGCGATTTGACCGCCTGGCTCACCAAGTGGTCAGGCAAATACTCAAAGCTCACCGGCTGGGTCGAAGACAACATCGACGAGACGCTGACGTTTTACCGGCTGCCGCGGCAGCACCATAAGCACCTCAAATCGACCAATATGCTGGAGCGCTTGAACGAAGAGATCAAGCGCCGCACCCATGTCGTGCGCATCTTTCCCAATGGCGAGAGTTGCCTGCGGCTGGTGCGGGCGCTCGCCGTCGAGACCCACGAGAACTGGCTCGAGCAACATCGCTACCTCAACATGGACGATCTGCGCGAGCACAAGAAAGAGGCCCTGCGACGTGCGGCCTGACCCCCGACCCGTTCAGCCTAGCACCGTGCTCGCTCTGTCAAGGACGCTGCGCGCCGGCTCCGCCGGTGCCACCGCGTTCGCGGCGCCATCCTTGACTGCCGCTGCGCGCGGCGCTCTGCCAACAGGCAGGTCGGGACGAAGGGATGGTCATTTCCGATCGAACAAACGGATGCTGCTCTAGTGACTTGAATAAAACCACGCACCCTAACCATGACCAATTTGCTGAACTTGACGCACACAACTGAAATATAGGAACGGTGCCGAAGGTCTCGCGCGCTCCGCGGCACGCGGCTATCGTGAGGGAGGCCGGGATGCAAAGTTAACAGCCCGCGCTCGATCATTTTGTTCATCTCCCGCTGAAGAGGGGACGACACTGCTCATAGGGGAGGACGCAATGACAACGGGCACGCTGGACGCCAACACCCTCCACGAACCGCCGGGGTGAAGACTCCGAAGAAAGCGGCTTTAGCAAGCTGGATCGGGAGCGCTCTCGAATACTACGATTTCTTCATCTACGGGACGGGGGCCGCGCTCGTTTTCAGCAAGATCTTCTTTCCCACCAGCCATCCGGCGACGGGGCTGCTCCTTGCATTGGCAACCTTCGGAGTGGGCTATGTCGCCCGCCCGGTTGGCGCGTTCTTCCTCGGTCATGTCGGTGACAAATTGGGAAGGAAGACCGTCCTCGTCCTGACACTGATCCTGATGGGCGCTTCGACCTTCCTCGTCGGCTGCCTGCCCACGTACAACCAGATCGGGATCCTCGCTCCAATTCTGCTGGTGTTCCTCCGTCTCTGCCAGGGGTTCTCTGCTTCAGGCGAGCAGGCGGGCGCCAACTCGATGACGCTTGAGCACGCGCCAGCCGACCGGCGCGCCTTCTTCACGAGTTTCACGCTGAGCGGCACGCAGGCGGGACTAATCCTGGCCACCGCGGTCTTCCTGCCGATCTCATGGCTGCCCGAAGACCAGCTGCTGTCGTGGGGCTGGCGAGTGCCGTTCTGGCTGAGCATCGTCGTCGTGGCGATTGGCTATTTTATCCGGCGCACCCTGGCGGAGACACCGGCCTTTCTCGAGGAGAAGCAGCATGACGAGGTTCCAAAGTTGCCGCTCGCCGTCCTCTTCGGCCACTATACGACCGATGTGGTGCGCGTAGTCTTCTGCGCGCTTGTCTCCACGGTTAGCACGATCTTCGGCATATATGCACTTTCATACGCGGTAAACGCTGTGAAGATCGACCGTAGCACGATGCTCTGGGTGGCGATCCTCACCAACTTCGTCGCGCTGGCCGCGATCCCGCTCTTCGCGATGCTGTCCGACCGCGTCGGCCGGAAGCCGGTCTACATCTTCGGCGCACTGGCCCCCGCGGCGCTGATGTTCCCCTATTTGTGGGCAATCAGCCAAGCGAGCCTCCCGCTGATCTTTCTCTTCGGTGTTTTGATGTCGGGCGTCGCGTACAGCGCGTCCAACGGGATCTGGCCCTCGTTCTACGGCGAGATGTTCAGCACCCAGGTGCGGCTGTCGGGCATGGCCATCGGGACGCAAATCGGGTTTGCGATGGGCGGCTTTGCACCGGTCATAGCCGCCGCCGTCCAGGGCGAGGGCCCGAATGCATGGTTGCCGGTGGCGCTGCTCAACGCGGCGATCTGCGTCGTCGCCTCGATCGCGGCCTGGACAGCACGCGAGACCTACAACATTCCGATGCACGACCTGGGGAGCCATACTGCCGCCGCGGCACCCCCCGCGGCTCGTTCGCGCCCCGTCCATTCGGGGTAGGCGACGAACATCTCGGGCGTTTGGTTTATGCCGCTCAGAGGCGCGAGACGGCGGGATCGCGCGCCAGCCGGGCTTGGGCAGCAAGCCGAATAGACGCGTTCACCGCGCCGTACCCATGGTAGCCGCGCCGCTCGACAATCTCGAAGAAGAAGCCACCCTCCAGGGTGCGCGTATAGACCTGGAAGAACTCGGCGCCGCCATCGCGATCGTAGAGAATATTTCCTGCGCGCAACCGGTCAATCTGCGCGGCGCCGAGATCGGTCCGCGCCTCCAGATCGTCGTAGTAGTTCTCAGGGATCGGCAGGAGCTCGATGCGGTTGGCGCGCAGCTGCTCGACGGTGCGGAAGATGTCCTCGGTCGCGAGCGCGATCTGCTGCACTCCCGAGCCGAAGAAATCGTCAAGAAAGCGCCATGCCATCGTGTGCCGACTCTGCGAGGCGTTGAGAACGAGGCGGACGGCGCCCCCCTCGGCCTCGACCGCCTGGCTCTGGACGACGCCGCCCGGGTCGATGACATCTTGGACCGGCGCTTTCCGGAGGTCGAGCAGCGAGGTGTAGAAGAGCAGCCAGGTCAGCATCTCCTCGTACTGCATCGATTGCGAGAGGTGATCGAACCGGGTGAGGCCGGCGTCTTCCTGGCCGCTCGTCTCGACCCGCTCGAAGTCCACGTCCCAGAGCCGGCCGAGCTCGGTTTTCCCGTCGACAAAGTAGAGCAGGCTGCCGCCAAGCCCACGTACCGCCGGGATATCGAGTTCGCCCGGTCCCACCGCCTGGCGAAACGGCTGGTCGAGCAGCTTCACCGCGCGCTCGGTCGTCGCCGAAGCGTCATCGACGCGCAGCGCCATAGCGCAGACCGACGGTCCGTGAGTGATGTTGAAGGAATGGGCGAAGCCCTCCATCTCGCGGTTGACGACGATGTTGATGTCGCCTTGACACCAGCGCGTCACCGCCTTCGACTGGTGGACGCCGGCGCGGGCGAAGCCCAAACCTTGCAGGATGTTTTCAAAAGCGGCGGCGGACGGCTGGTCCATGGCGAACTCGAGAAACTCGATGGCCTCGACGCGCGAGCGCGGTGGCAACGTCGGCGCGCCGGGAACCTCGACCCCCGTGATCGGTCCGATCGCGACGACCAGATAGGTCAGGACAAAGATGGCAATGGCGGCAGCCTCGGGTAGGAGGCTGAAGAACCGTGCCATACTTTCAGCCGGCCGGCGCCGGCGCCTTCGGGTGGTTCCGCACCGCCAGGGACGTCGCTTTCGGGTCACCGGTCTCCGGCATCGCAATCCACAGCAGCAGGAAGGCGGCGAGCGCACAGCCGGCCAAAAATAGAAATGCCGCCGAGAACCCGGCCTTGTCGACGATGATTCCGGCGATCGAATTGCTGAGTGCGGCGCCCAAGCCCCAAGATGCCGATGCGGTGCCTTGCGCGAGATTATATCGCCCCGTCCCCCGCGTCAGATCGGCGATGACGATAAAAAACAGCGCGCCGAAAATCCCGGCGCCGATCCCGTCCAGCACCTGAATTGATACGAGAGCGTATGGGTTCTGCGTCAGCGTATAGAGCACCCCGCGTATCGGCAATACTGCGAAGCCGGCGAGAAAGATCGGCTTGCGTCCCCAGCGGTCCGCCTTGTGTCCGACCAGTATGGCCATCGGCACCATGACGATTTGCGCAGTGATGATGCAGGCCGCCATGAACAATGTCTCGGTGCCCTTATTGGTCTGAGCGAGCTTTTCCCCGAGCAAGGGCAGCATTGCCGCATTGGCGAAGTGAAAGAGCGTGATCGAGGCCGTGAAAATCAACAGCGGCCTGCATTCAAAGAGAACCCGCAACCCGCTCGGCTGGCCGTCGCGGTCCTTGCCGGAGCCGCGTGCGAGGTCATGATCGATCCAACGCGATTTGATCGCGAGCACGGCGAGAATGCTCGTGGCGGCCAACGCCGCAACAAGCCAGAGCACGGCGCGAGGCGCCAGGAGCCATCCGGCAATCCCTGCCGCGATCGCGGTAAAGGCGTTGCCGGCATGGTTGAATGCCTCGTTTCTGCCGACCCTTCTCGTGAACAGCTCAGGGCCGACAATTCCTAACGAGATAGCGCCGACCGCTGCAGGAAACACGGCATCGGCGCTTCCGATCACCGCCTGTGCGGCAGTAACGACCCAGAAATTCGGGAACAAAGACATTGCAACCGCGCCGACTGCAACGGTAACCGCGGCAATGACGATCAATGCCCGCTTCCACCGCGTCCAGTCGATCAATGCGCCGAAGGGCGCGCGTGCCGCCACCGTGGCAATGCCGGCGATCATCATCACCACGCCGATCTCGCCGGGATCCCAATGACGGCTCGACAGCAGGTAAATCGCGAGGAAAGGCCCGAGCCCATCCTTCACGTCCGCCAGGAAGAAATTGAGCCAATCGAGCGGCCTCTGCGACTTCACTGCGATCCTCCACCGCTCACCTTCGGCGATAGCGGGGATGACACCCGCCGATATCAGACGGCTGCGCCCACCAAGGGCTGCGACCGCCTCACGAACAGAGGACAGCCGCAACTCCGTTCCATCAATGCAGGCCTGCGATAATTCGCTCCCAGCTGCGGGGCACCGTGAGTTTCTTTTCCGGTCTGCCCCGTTTTCACCAGCCCGCTTTGGCACGATATCTTAGCGGTCGATGCCGCTCATGCAGAGGTATGTGACTTCGAAGAATTCCCTTGAGGGCGTATTTCGAGCCCTGTGACCCGCCGGACGGGGCCGATGCTGCTGCCCTTCATGCCGCCGAATGGGGCATTCGAGGGATCTCGGCGAGGCGCGCTCACAGCGAGGCAGCGTAGCGGAACCGAAAGTTTGCAGACTCTTCGCTGGAGGGAAGAATTCCCTTGAGGGCGTATTTCGAGCCCTGTGACCCGCCGGACGGGGCCGATGCTGCTGCCCTTCATGCCGCCGAATGGGGCATTCGAGGGATCTCGGCGAGGCGCGCTCACAGCGAGGCAGCGTGGCGGAACCGAAAGTTTGCAGACTCTTCGCTGGAGGAAGACGGATTCGAACTCTTGGTCCCGGTTGTGAAAAGGCGGCTCCTCGAAAAATTGAACCAGCGCTATGCCGCACCGTGCCCGCGACCCGATCGTGCCGCGGCATTCACCGAGGCAGTGGCCGACTTCCTCAAATGCCCCGAGGCCTTTGTGACCAGCACGCCGGGACGGTGATCCATCCGTGGGATTAGCGCGAGACGAAGACGCGTTCCCGCCGACGACGCTGAGCAGTCGCTCTCGCGTAGGCAACCCAACCTTCGCCGGGACGCTCGGCAATGAGCAGGATGCGCAGGTAAGCAGTCGTTTACACCGCGCGTGCTAAACGGCGCCATAACTTGCCTGCGCTGAGATCATCTCCATCACTGCTTTAGAGCGAATTGCGATGTTGGCCGCGGGCAGAGAGATGCACGTGAGCAATTCGAAGAAACTGGCCCTGATCGCCATCGGCTACGTTCTCTCGGTCGTCGTCGGCTTTGTTGCCGCCGCCGTCAATGAGGCGCTCATGCCCGATGATGTGGCGCAGGGTTCACCGGGGATGGTCGCTTTCGGCGACATGATCCTGTTCATATTTGTCACCGGGTTTTTCAGCCTCGCGCCGACGTGGTTCTTGCTGAAGCTGTTGGTCGCGACGGCGCCGCGCACCCTGCTGACAGCCGAGCTATTCGTCGCCACGATGGGGCCAGTGAGTTGGCTCGCGATGACCATCATGGCGGTCACGACGCCGCCGGGCGGCCCCAGCCTCCAGAACGTGCCTCAGGCCGCGGCGCAACCGTTTGGCCTGTTCCTCCCCTTTGGCGCCATTCCACGCATGGTCCTTGGTCCGGGTCTTGTTGGTGATTGAGGGAGTAACCCTCCTTCTGTTCCGTGGCGGCATCGCCCGCGCGCTGCTGGTGGGGGCGATGTTGATGGACGTTGTTCCTATCGGCCTCTACGCGCTCCATTTTGCACGTACGGTCCACTATTAAACGTCTGCCAGCGATCTTCCGGGGCCGATTAGGAGCCCGAAGATTTTGGGGAAGCAGCGAACTAACTTCGTTCCGTCGATCGTCAGCTCAGCGTAGCTCCGGCGATGACGGTCTCCGGTCCAGGCAATGACCGAAAAGGGGCATGAAGACCAGTCCCAGCCGCCAAGGCTGAGCGACGGCTGTCGGTTCGGTCAAGGGACGTTCGCCAAGATGGATGGCGGGGCACGAACTGCGCCAGCTTTTGGCCATTTGTCGAGCAAAAGGAAAACGGGAGGTCCGACCTACAGCTGTCTCCGAGGCCAAGTTCCACGCCAGTTGGTCGAGCAGCGCCTTGGCATCATTTAGATCGGCCGTGTCGAGCCCCTGGCGTGTCGAGCCCCTCGGTGAACCGCTCGTAGAGAGGCGCCAGCAATTCACACTTGGAGCGGCGGCCCTGATCGCGCCACAGCCCGGCAAGGCTAGTTGCAGCCCGCAATGCAGCGTTCGGCATAATTGCGGTCAACCGCAGGCTGCGACCGCCCTTTGCCAGGGCGAGGCTGATTTGCCGTTGCTCAAGGCGTTCAAAGGCGCAATCCTGACCCCCAAAGCGCCAGAATCTGGCGGAAGTCGGTCAAGAGAGTGAAACCCCCGATGACCCCTAAGTCATCCGATTACGGCCGCGTGTTCTTTCAGGCCGAGGTGTTCCGGGCCGGCCGGCTTACCGAGCGTCGCGCACGCCCGAGTGACACCATCATCGAGCGGGCGCGACGGGTGCCGGTATTCCGCGACTGCGATGTGCTGGTCGCCGGCGGCGGACCGGCCGGCACCGCCGCGGCGATCGCAGCGGCGCGCGCCGGCGCGGATACCGTCCTAGTCGAGCGGCATAACCACCTTGGGGGGCTGTCGACGGGCGGCCTCGTGATCTGGATCGACCGCATGACCGACTGGTCCGGCCAGCGTGTCATCGAAGGGATCGCCGCCGAGCTGATCGACCGCCTGCCACGGGGGGCGGTGGCCGGCCCGCCGCGCGCCGATTGGGGCAGCGCCGACGCGGCGACCGCCGCCTATTGGAAGGAACGAACCGCGGCCTTTCACGGCATCGTTGCCTGGTCGCCAACGATCGACCCGGAGAACCTGAAGCTGCTGAGCCAGGAGCTGGTTGTCGGCGCCGGCGTGCATCTCGTACTGCATGCCTGGGCGTCGACGCCGGTCATCGAAGAAGACGGCCGGGTCGGCGGCATTGTCTTCGAGAGCAAGGAGGGCCGGCTCGCGATCCGCGCCAAGGTGACGATCGACTGCACCGGCGACGGCGACATCTTTCACCGCGCCGGCGCGGTTTGCGACAGCGACATCGACGAGCGCGACATTCATCATTGCATCAACACCGCCTGGTTGTTCGGCGGGGTCGACATGCCGTGTTGGATCGCGTTCAAGACAGGGGATCCAGACGGCTTCAAGAGCTTCATGGAGCGCGGCCGCGCGGCGTGCGGCGGGCTTTTCGAGCGGCCGTTCGTATCGTGGCGTGACGACGTCGCTCTGTTCATGGGCCCGCGGTTGGCCGGCTATTCGGCGGTCGATGTCGAGGACCAGACCGAGGTCGAGATCCGCTCGCACCGGCTGATGGCGCAGCACCTCGCGGTCTACCGCGAGCATGCGCCGGGCTTTGCTGGCGCCTATTTGATGCTGTCAGCGCCGCAGCTCGGCGTCAGGCATGCCCGGCGGCTGGTCGGGATCGCCCGAGTGACGCGCGAGGATTGGCCCGATGGTGTGCCGCGCCACGACGAGGTCGGCGTCTCGCCGTCGCTGTCGCCAAAGTTCCCGCTCGTCTCAGTGCCGTATGGCTGCCTGGTGCCGCCAGACATCAACGGCCTGCTCGTCGGCGGCCGGCACATCTCGTGCGATGCGACGAGCCACTCGTTTCTGCGCGAGATCCCGCAATGCTGGCTGACCGGTCAGGCGGCTGGCGCCGCCGCGGCGCTCGCCGCGGCTGAGAAATGGGAGCCGCGCGCGGTGCCGACCGCAGCGCTGCAGGCGCTGCTGCTGAGGCAGGGCGTTGTGCTGCGGCAGGCGGGTGAGTTGGCTGCGGCGGCGAAATGAGCGATCAAGCGTCGCCGCCGTTGGGCGAGGACCGACGAGCACGAAAGTAATCGGTCGCTTCGACTCCCCGATCCCGGTCAATGCGGCGCAAAAACGCATCGCGGTGCATTACCTCAAAAATCTCCGGACCCTGTGGGATTCATCGAGCCCAGCCTCGTTGGCGGTATCGCCGCAGAATTTCGTTCCGTCGACCTCTCGGCAATTAAAGTCGGTCACCGGCGAGCAAAAAAAGTTTCAGGTCTGCGTCATCGGATACTTCGAGAAGATTTCCTCTACCCGCTTGAACGCTTTCTCTGCCGCGGCCTGGGGCGTCGCCTTGTCCTGAATGATTTCGGCCCAGGCCGTCTGCCAAACATGCTCGTTCTGGACCTGGGCATAAGCCGGGTTTGAGGTCCAGAAGGTTGGTACAGTGTCCTTGGGCTCTGGACGGCTACCCGATTGCTGGGGGTGATTTGGGAAATTGAGGATCGGGGAAGCAGGCCGAATCTTAACAAAGGCCCAGGTGCTCTTGACGGCAGTCGTGCTCGGGCTGGAACCGCTGGGTTCCGATCAGACCAACTCGGCCGCCCCCAGAGGCGGTCTCGGCCAGATCGCGACGTTTGACGCTTAGGACTGGGGATCTCACCGGTGGCGATCGAGATCGCGCCTGATTGCGGCCCGCCACAGGTCTACATCTTACGGCTGTCGTAAGCCCAATGAAGTAAGGCTTGGCGTTGGCGTCGGCGGCACGTCAAGTCGCCCCGCTCGCAGTTACGCAAGATCTGCCCGATATGACGGCGCATGGCTTTCCAGCGCTTGATTTGGCGCGCATCCTCCTCGGGCAAGCGCCGGCCCATGTAATACCTGCAATACCATTGGAACCAGCCGCGCGGGTCGTCGCGGTAAATCCAGCCTTTTCGGCGCCAAACCGACAGAGGCTGGCTGGCGTCCACACCGAAATAGTTGAGGGAACAATTCCGCCGCCCCGACGCCAACTTCGCTCCCTCGAACCAATTTGGTGGAAATTCTCCTCTGCAGTCGGTCATGTATTTCCCACAGAATATACCTAGACTCAGGAGCTCAGGCGGGGTCAAATCGGGGCGAAACTCGGGATCGAAGTTCGTGCCAGTTTCCGCAGATAATTGGTAGCGGTATCCGCTCTGCATTTTGTCATTCACGATTACGATTGCGTCCTTCACTACACCCACCTTAATTCGATGCGATGCGCGCTGTGCTATGTTTCGGCGCGGCTCGTTGTGGAGTTTAACCTCGCTGCTTCCCACATGAACCGCCAATCGAGTGAACCGCCGACCAAGGGGTCCCAAAATCGACGGCGCCGGAAGCGGGCACGTTCCCGCAATCCGGCGAGTCGGCAACGTGAGGAGTCTTCGTACGACCGGGCGGGGATCACGGGTTTGAACGAAGGCCAGCGCGTCTTTGTCGGCGTAGCCGAGGCCCGATCGAAAGCGTCAGGTTCGCAATGGACTCCCCGCTGGAGGGAGACGGATTCGAACCATCGGTACCCCGCCAAGTTTTGTCGGCCGCCCGTCGATCCCCGCGCAAATTCACCTTCCGCAATATAAACCGGCTCCCTCGGGCGTCGCGCATCCTCGCTCGCGCAGACATTGCCCTTCAGCGCGGCTGACCGGATGCGTATCCGTCCCGGAACGCTGATGCGCGATCAAATTTGAAGTTGGACGGGGCTTTCCCCAGCCCCAGTGACAATGGGGGCGATCGGGCGCAAGAACTCACGTTCGCGTCTGACTGCCGCTGGAAGAAGGGAGATTCTCTCAGTCTCTCTCGCGGAGGAGCCGCGTTCGATCTCAAGGCTGCCACATGGCGCGTCGACAGCATCCGGCGTCGAAATCGATCTTCTCTGTCGAAACCCGACGTAAATCCACCGCGCCGTCGAACTCCGTTCACTGCGCTCGCGCGCCGGCTTGACGACTCGCTGGCGGCACATTAAGTGACTTTCGGGTCATTTATGGCTTGGCGATGCCGGATAACGAACCGAAATGGCGGAGACGCAAGGAGGCAAGGCCGAGCGAGATCATTGACGCCGCGCTGGAGGTGTTCGCTGAAAAAGGCTTTGCCGCTGCCAAGCTCGACGACATTGCGCGCCGAGCCCGGATCTCAAAGGGCGCCCTCTACCTCTATTTTGAGACCAAGGAAGACATCTTCGGCGCCGTTGCGCGGGCCGCAATCGCGTCGCACCTCGAAGCGATCGAAAGCACGGCCGAGGCCTCTGATGGGCCGTTCGCCGAGCTTGCGCCCATGCTCCTCTCGCGCGCAGCCGGGATGATGAGCGGCGGCCGGGTGCCAGCGATGGCCAGGCTGGTGATCAGCGAATCGCGGAATTTCCCCGATCTCGCGCGCATCTGGCACGACGACGTCGTCGCTGGCGTCATCCGCACGGTCGCAGGAATCATCGCGCGTGCCCAGGCGCGGGGCGAGGTAGCGCCCGGCGATCCCCGTCTCCACGCCTTTTCGCTAATGGGCCCGATGGTGATGGCCATGCTGTTTCGAGAGGTCTTCGGCGAGGTAGGGACCGATCCTCCCGATTTGCAGGCGCTCGCCGGCCAGCACGCCCGCACGGCACTCAATGGCCTATTGACATCGCCGGCCGAGGCGGACGCAGCTGATGGACGGAGGACGAAATGATTCGGAGCGACGTTCTGATCATTGGTGCCGGTCCGACGGGCCTGGTCCTGGCGCTCTGGCTGACCAAGCTTGGGGTTAACGTGCGCGTCCTCGACAAGACGGCAGAGCCCAGCACCACCTCGCGGGCGTTGGCGGTTCAAGCGCGGACGCTTGAACTCTATCGCCAGCTCAACCTTGCCGACGCCGCGGTCGAACGCGGCCACAAGGTTCCCGCGGTCAATTTGTGGGTCAAGGGCGAACCGGCGGCGCGCCTGCCATTTGAGAGAATCGGCCCGGACCTGACGCCCTATCCGTTCTTGCATATTTTTCCGCAAGACCAGCATGAGCGGCTGCTGATCGCGCGGCTGGAGGCGCTGGGCGTTTCGGTCGAGCGCCGCACCGAATTGGCGACGCAGATGAGCTGCACCGGATCGAGACCATCTGGGGAGCGCAGTGTTTCCGGCGTGGTCAAGGTGAGGCTTTGCATCCCGACCGCGAGCCGCTCGGCGATCGCCGGAAAACTCAGGACCTCCCAACCTTCCTGCGCAAGGCAGCGCCAGCAGATTGCCTTCCTCGCCACGGCGTGCAAAGGAGCCGGCGCCGGGATAGCGCCAAATATTGCTGCGATTGCGGCCGAACTGGCCAAGCTGGACGTTGTTGCGGTGCCCCTGGCGGCCGCGTTTGAAGACGAAGACAAGCTCGTGCTGGCTGCGGTAGAGCGCCCCCATCCCGGCATTGTCCTTGACCCACACAACGAGGTTTTTCAGCTCGCCATATACGTTACGGCCGGCGGCCAGCAGCTCTTCGATGAGGCGCCGGTCCATGCAGAGGTAGTGCAGCGAGCCGTCGACACTGGATGCGGCAAGGTTCCGGATAGCTTGGCCGAGAAAGGCGGTGAATTCGGTCCGGTCCATTTCGCCCGATGCCATCGGAAAGGGGGCGATGGTGGATCGCGCCGAGGCCGCTCGCATGACCGTCGATCGGCACGTTATAGGGCGGGTCTGTGAAGACCATCGCGGCGCGTTCGTCTCCCATCAACGCGGCGAAAGCCGCGGCATCGAGAGCGCTGCCGCATAAAACGCGATGATTGCCGAGCATCCACAAATCACTGATCTTGCTGAGTGGCGGGTTCGCCGGTCCGGGCAGAGCATCGGCCGGGTCGTCGTCGGGTCCGGGCAGGTGCTCGAGTGATTCAATTCACAGATCGATCTCTGCCATCTCGAAACCGGTGACCTCAAGGCTGAAGTCGAGACCGAGCAGCGAGAGGTCTTTGAGCTGCTGCGCCAACAGCCGGTCGACCCACTGGGCGAGCTCGGTCAAACGGTTGTGGCGAGCATAAAGGCGCGGAGCTGAGCCGGGCTCAGGGGATCGAGGCAGAGGGTCGGCACCTCGGCAAGGCCAAGCAGGCGGCAAGCCGCCAACCGAGCGTGCCCGCGCAAATGGGACCAAAATCTCGCTACGATGGTCGCGCTAGCAGCGCCCGCGAACCCGCAACTCGCCTCTCAGCAGCAGCGAATGAAGGACTGCAACACGCAGGCAGGCGGCATGACCGGCGACGCCCGTAAGCAGTTGATGAGTTCATGTCTGAGCGGTGCGGAGAGACTAAAGGGCCGCACTGTACCAAGGGCAAACCGTGCGGCAACTCGTGCATCGCGATGGATAAAGTTTGCCACAAATAACAACAAAATGAGGATGCGTCCAGCGGCGTCGCAGAGTATGGTTTATTTTCCATAACTCGCCGGGCGACCAAATGCCCTACTATCCCGAGGAACTCGTATTTCTTGACCGCCAGCTGGCCGAAGCCTTGCGGGAGCTTCGGGCGGCTATTCAGCGTTTCTGCGAAAGGCTAGGGCGAGGCGAGAAGTCCAACAATTAGGTTGGTCCCATTTGCGCCCGAATACCGAGTTGCGGGCACCTGATCGAGCGATTGGTGAGACAGCTACATAATTCCGGGAATTTCATCAATTCGGGGCTCGGCGGTACGTCAAACGGGGCCAAAAAGGCTATCCAATCAGTGCGTTACAGGGAATTCCCTACGCATCCGAACAGGGAATTTTTTGCCGCCTTGCAGGGCGATCAGGGAAATTTTCGCCTGATCAGGGAATCCCGCTCTCGTCTGCTATTTTGGCACTTGCCCCCCTTGCCGACAAATCCGATCGTTCCGACAAATCTCGAACGTGCCGAGGTTCGCATCCCTTTTTCCTCATCCAGCGAAAGGCAGACCCGACAGCCAGACCCTGCCTTTTGTCCGGCACACTTACGTTTTCGGTGCTGTTCTTACGGTAGCATGAAATCAATTTTGTTTAAATGAGCGGAAAAATTCTATCTTCCCACTGAATATTTGACATTTGGTTGACGTAAAGAATGCTATTTTGACCCAGTGCTAAGAAGAACGGTTGCGTATCCGCCCGCGAGTGACGACAAACTACCAAAGACCAGGTACTCGCCATTTGGCAGCCATCACGCTGTTAGGCGAAGCGATGAAGGCTGCGATGCTACTGAATGATGACTCCGGCAAAGTGTGAGCTAAGTCACTTGCTGGTTAAACGATCTGGCGGATGATTACTAGAGTGGCCAAGGCCTGGGACTGCATCATGCCAGTTGCGACGGGTGATGGACGGGCCGATGGCGGTTCTTACTGTCGAAAGGAACCTCCATGCAAATCGTTGTTGGACCTGTTCTAACGAGGAAGGGGGGCTATGCCTTCGACTGCTGGACGCCCGAGGAGGGGCTCAGCCGCGGGTACACCTACGGTCGCATCGAGGACGCCCGTTACGCGCGCAACATCGAGATCAGATCCCGCAACAACAAGAGAAGTTTGGATCAGACGATCGCCTGCAGCACAGTCGATGAGTTCGTGCGATTAACGATCTGACCTCCGAGGTCGACAAACAACGCGCGTGGGCAACGCCCCTGCCGAACGCGCAGGAACAGCGTGTTGCGATGGAGGCTGTAATGGATAATCCATACCTACAAGTCATTTCTTACGTCGAGCGCATTCACCGTCAATTCCTGGAGGTGGTGAAGCTGGAGCTGGAAGGGTTCGGGATTCACGACATCAACAATGTCCAAGCAATGATGCTTTTCAACATTGGTGACGCCGAGATGACAGTTGGCGAACTCACTCTGCGAGGATGTTATCTCGGCTCTAACGTCTCCTATAACGTCAGGAAGATGGTGGAGAACGAATATCTCGCGCACGAGCGGTCGGTGCATGATCGGCGCTCAATTCACGTTCGATTGACCGAAAAAGGGATTAAATTGCGAGACAGCCTGACCACGATGCATCGGCGCCAAGCCGAGATGCTGTCGCGAGCCGCTGTGGGAGCTGACGATCTTCAGGCCGTCGGCGTCACGCTTCGCCGGCTCGAGCGCTTTTGGATCCGCGCCGCCGACTTAGTGCAGCGACCGCAGCCGCTGGCACCGGTTTCTTCGCCCCCGGCTCAGCCGCTTTTCGCCTGATGCACGATCTCCGGCCTGGTGGTTAATGGGTAAGGGATAGAGCTCGTTTCCCTCCGTGAAAAATGCTGTCCCCTGTCGGAGGACCGAGGGTTCGAATCCGGCTTCCTCCAGCGGTAAGTCACGTGCGAACCTGACTTGCTCTTCTCGGCGGACTGGGCCCTCTCCTCCAGTGCGGCGTCTTGCCGATCGCGCAGGCGGATGTCACCAAGCACGCGAATGAAATACCGATCGTTCGACGCATTGGCAGAAGCCTGGGTTTCGCACCGGGAAGAGGTCCCGCGGCCTGACCCGAGCGCGCTCACCGCATCCCCGCGAAGCGATGTTTTCGGACTCGGTGCGTCTCTGCCGACTTGCCGCCCGGCCCCCACACCCGCGGAAAAACCCGGGCGCTGCCGCCGTGTTTCTACCGGCGACATCGAGCGTATTTTCCGGCAAGCCTAACGCGGCAATTCGACACCTCCGGGTAGCCACTCAGCGTGGCTGGGCCCACTGAGTTCCACTGCGATGAAGGAATAGCGATCCACATCGGCCCCGAGCCGTGCGTGGTGGCGGCTGGATGGGGGCGAAGCGTGGATCGGCGATGGGGTCAAAAATGACAAGGAATGGTCCGGCCCGCGACCGCGTCCAACGCGCCTTGCAGGCCGCCCTGTCCCAACATGGAGCCGCGCGCGGCGGCGATCTCGGCCGCGCCTTTTGGATTCGAGCCCTCGGTCCGCCCTGACATCGTCGATCATTTCGGCGATACCAACCTGCTCGTTACCAATATGGAGCAGGGCGGAGTTGCGATCGGGGTCACGATGGCCAGCCCAGCCGGGGCACAGCCCAGCTCCAGCTCACCAAACCTCGATGCGCGAGAGCGCACCGCTCAGTTCTGCCGGTGCTTCGGGCTGCGGGTGCCGATATTGCAAGCGCCGATGGCCGGCGCCTGCCCCGCCCAGGGACCGCGTCAACTCTGACGCTCGCGTCCAGAAACCGCCGATATTCGGCCCATGGCTTTTCCGCCCGAAATCGTGAACGCTCCATTGCGTGGGCCAAAAACGCCAGGTGGCGCTTCAACTGTTCACGTTCGCGATCAGGCCACCGGTCGGCATGGCCGGAATTTCGAACGAGCGAGACGGCGTCGGAAATGCCGGAGCACAATCCCTGCGCCGATAACGAGTCCCGCGCCAGTGACGCGTCGCCCACTCTCAGCGTCGCGGCGGGGCCGGCGCTCCACTGAACAGAAGCGACGCCGCCTTTTCCGGCCTGGATTGAACCGAGAGAGCCAGTGCCCTTCAGCACCCAGCCCGCGCCGGCCGCGTGAACATATTTCTCAATGTCCTTAGGGGTCATGCCTCCCGCGGCTTTGCTGACCACCACCCCGATCGCAAGCAGCCTCGGACTCGCGAGCCGGTAGACATATCCGGCGGGGAGCGCGGCCAACCGGAAGGCCTGGTCTGCCTTGTCGAACACGCCATATCGGCAAAACACGCGCGCGATCCAGGGTTTTGCCAGGCCAGTGGTTCGTGTCGCGGAGACGGACCGGCGGCCCGTGGCGTCAATCACTCGTTCACCCGGATCGGCGGGAGTGGGCGAGGGAACAATTTTAGATCCAGACATTCGTTCCAAAGCGGCGAGCAGCGCCAGTTCCAAGGCCGGACGCTCGACATGCGCGACCGCGGAACCGCGCACCGTTTCCGGTACGGCATCGCTCCAGGCGATCCGGCGGACATCGTGCAGGTCGTGAACACCGATCTGCCCGGGATGGATCCCGAGCTCCAGCAGGAATGCCAGGAAGGCGGCGGGCACCATGTCGACCCGCGGAACATCCGTCGCGGCCGGAAGACCTGGGGTGATGATCCGCACGCCGCCCCAGCTGCTGAGCGACAGCGCGGCTGCCAGCCCGGCCGGGCCGGCGCCAAGGATCGCCGTGTCGCGGGATATTCGGGCCATCCTGGGTCATGGTGGCGGCTGAATGGCGGCGAAGCGTGGATCGGCGATGGGATCGAAAATGACAAGGAATGGTCCGGCGGCGACCGCGTCCAACGCGCCTTGCAGGCCGCCCTGTCCCAACATGGAGCCACGCGCGGCAGCGATGTCGGCCGCGCCTTTTGGGATACCTTGCTGATAGCCGCTGTAGAGGCGTTCCAGCAGGGCCACATAGCGGCGCTGCAGTTCCTGATGCGCCGCGTTATTTTGTGGCGGTCCCTGAAGATTGGGCGCGCGCAGATAATCAGCCTCGGCATGGCGGCCGAGCCATTCCTTGATGGCGAGGAACGTCTCCCAATGGTCTTGTCCTTCGGCCATCACGGTCCGCACCGTTTCCACCCTTTCCTGCTGCTCGGTGGTCTCCGGACTTTGCATCAACGTCTCCAGAATTCTGCCGTACAGCCCATCGACCGATTGCGAAGGCGCTTCGAGGCCGATGAAATCGTCGATGGCTGCCTTCGTCGCCGCCCGCAATTGCACCGGCCGTATCGAGCCAATCGTCGCGCCGGGAACCTGCGCGGCGACAGCCAGCGCGGGCGTGAAGCCCCCGGGCGGCGACAGGCTAGCCAGCACATCGTTGACGCGCGAACATGCCGCATCTCGCCGATCGCGATGCGCAACATCTCGTGGAATGCCGCCGTGAGATCACCGAGCAGCGGCTCGGGTTGAGCCTCGGCCGGACGCAGCGACCAGGCGGCTGTGAGATATTCCTGCATGGCCGCGATTTCGACCCCGGCGGCGTAGCGCAGTTGCGCGATCAGCGCGGCCTGGTCCGGCAGCGGAACGGTATTGAACCGGGTGGGCGCGTAATCGCTGATCCGCTCGCGCCGTTCCAGAACGAAATTAAGCAGTTGCCAGTCCCGGTTGATCGCGTGGTGAGCGATCTCCGGCACCGACTGGCTGCCGGCTTGCGTAGCCACGGGCGGCGTCGCCACGGACCGATCGGCGCGCTCCCAAGCCGTCGCCAGCTCCCAGCGTGGGTCGCCGGCGGGGGGTGGCGGTGCGGGCAGCGGTGGCAAGGCGATGTCGGGATGGTTTGAAGCCCAGTAGAAACAAGCGCAGTCGCGGAAGTCATGCGTCCACGGACTGCAGAGCGACTGTGTCAGTTCGCCAGGCTGGAACATTCGCGCCAGCGCCCCAGTGTCGTCGAGATAGCGCGCGCGGTTGGCGGTGAGTGTGATCGTGCCGGGTGCGGGGCGGCGCACCAGCGTAAGTGTCACGGGCGTGCCCTCCACGAGCGTGCGTACCGCGGCCCAGGGCTCGGGCGGAAGCCGCTGGTTCCCGAAGCTGGTTCCCGTCAGGTCATCCGGATTGAAGGATTGCTGCTTGAAAGGCCCGAAGTCGCCGGCGATGTTGCTGACGACCCATCCGGCTCCGTTTCGCAGATCCTGTGCGATGGTCCGGTAGTTCGCCGCATCTGCGGCCGGCAGACCGCCATTGCCGGCCGCGTTCTCGACGCCAGGAAGATCGACCGCAGCGACCTGCATGACGCCCTGCGCGACCGAGAAGTTGATCTCGATCTCCAGGAATGGGAAGAACCGGCGTTCGAGATTGCGCAGATCGCATTCGAGCCCGGGAAAGCAATTGCCAATCCCCAATTCGAGACGCGTCATCACCGGATTGCCAGTGACCTCTCGCGGCGCGGCGGCCGGGTCCTGGAAACGACGCAGCGCGGCCACATTGCGCGGCAGTAGCTTAGAGCGCGTGTCATCGGTCATCGCTTGTCTCCTCCGGCATTGGCCGCCACCGAGTTCGCAATACGCGGCCAGGCAGAATTCCAGCCAGCCCCGCACGAAATCGCATGATTCGG
Organism: uncultured Alphaproteobacteria bacterium; assembly: GCA_963732095.1. Lineage (GTDB taxonomy): Bacteria > Pseudomonadota > Alphaproteobacteria > ATCC43930 > CGMCC-115725 > AP-15. The sequence goes on along the minus strand of CAVSZA010000035.1, from coordinate 7,663 downwards.
CGGTGCGTGACTCCGCCTCCTGATGGCACCCGCCGGAGCACAGATAGCGGGCCCAGCAGGTCCGGCAATCGGTCTGCGCGTGGACGTGGCGGTCTTCAAGGAAGCGGCGCCGGCGCACGGTATCCAGACCGTCGCTCGATCCCATCTCGAACGCCGGATCGCCGATGGCGCGATGGCACGCGTACCAGCGTCCCCCGGCGGATACCGAAAAATAGCCACCGCCAGCGCCGCATGGATACGGCGAGCAAGCGCCGCGATGTATTTGCTTGAGCGCGACCGCGAAATTCGTCAGTCGCATCGGCAGGCCTCGCCTGAGCCGCGCCAGCTCGGCGCGCGACGCCCGGATCAGTTCGTGCAGATAGACGGTCCAATCCGCCTCCCGCAGCGCCCCTGCTTCATCCGGCGCGCCGCGGAGCGGTGCGACGCCGGCCTCAGGGAAGCCGAGATCCACCAGGGCCCGCAGCCGCGCTGACACGTCCATATCGTGGCGCGTCACCGTCGCGCGGGCCGCGAGTTTGGCCTGCCCGGGATCCGCCAGCAGCCCGCTCACGCGAGCTGTCGCCAGCGCCCACCCGCCTGGGCGGCCATTGCGCATCGGCCGCTGCGTGTCGTTGACGTCCGCGGCGCCATCGAGGCTCACGGTCACGGCGAATGGATGGCCGCGCATCAGGTCGAGATCGGCTGGACGCAGCAGGGTGCCGTTCGTCGTCACCGAGAACCGCACGTCAAGGCCTCGCCGGTGCCCCTCGGCCGAAGCGTAATTGACCGTTTGGTGGATTAGCGCCCGGTTGGCGAACGGCTCACCACCGAGAAACCCGATGGTAATCGGACGATCCCGCTGAGCAACCGCGAGCAGCCGGTCGGTCGCCGCCTGGGCGATCGGCCACGTCATCGGCGCCGACTGTACCCCGCCAAAGCTGCCTTTGTCGGCATAGCAATAGGTGCAGCCGAGATTGCAACTGGAACTGATGTTAAGCGAGATGCTTTGCGGCTCTGGCTCGACGATCTGGTCGAGTGCTGCCTCGCCCGGGGCGATTTGGCCGAGCGAAGTGGCGAGCGCGCGAAGCGCATCCGGGTCGGCATCCAGCGCCACCGCGTCGTGCGCGGGAATGTCGAAAATCCGACTGAACGGAACCACAAGCAAATGTTCGCCGGCCGAGGAGTGGAACCGGTGCGAGATCGCGGGCGCATCCCGCGTGGTGGCGATTGGCATCAGCCGATCCGCCGCAAAACCGCCTCGCGGCGAGCGGCGGCCGCCGGCGAGAGTGCGGCGGGAGCGCCACCAACGGCCGCGCCAGCCATCGCGGCCGCTGCCGGCTCTGGTGTCGTTACGTGGGCGATCCAGCGCATCAGCAGGTCGTATTGCCAGGCCGAGAGAGTCAGCGGCAATGCATTGGAATGGCGCATGAACGGCGGCATGCGCATCGAGGTAGTGTTGCCGTCCTCACCGGGGTCCACCTCGAAACGCCGCACGCACCAGCGTCTTCATGCGGTCAGGGTCCTCCGCGACGAAATCCTTCAGCGCGTTGATATCGGCCAGGCTGCGATGCCGCTCGCGCGCCCGTTCGGTGACCGGCAACGGCACGTTCGGGGTGACAGGTTCGATTCTCCCGAGCGGGGCGCGCAGCTTGTCCCGGCTGCCCATTGCCTGTTCCGCGGGAAGCGCCCCGTCAGCGGGCAGCGGGTGGGCGAGAAGGTCATTCGCGCTCAACGGATTAATTCCGCGGGCGCGCCGCCAGAAATCGACGTTCATCAGTGACACCGTTTCCTGCACGCGTTCGAACAGATCTTGCACCCAGGCCTCGACCTCGGCGGAATCAAGGTTGGCGCTGCGGGTGCTCGCGCCGGCCGTCCGGTCGTTCAGTTCATCGGCGAGGGACAGGAATGGCCGCCGGTCCGGCCCGAAATCGGGTGGCCCCACGAAGACGTTCGCGCTGGCGGTCAGGCTGCGCCGCGGTATGCCCGGCAGTTGCAGTGTGACATTGATCCGCGCCTCGCACGTATCGTCGACGACGCCAAGCGAAATACCGGATCCAGGGGCGGTCTCGTCGAATGTGTCGCCCGGCTCGACCGACGGATTGGCCGCGCCGGGCTGCCCGAACCAGCCGGCCAGGTCGTTGAGAAAGGCCAAATCCTCTCGTACCGCCGGCACCGGGCTTTCGCTGGTCGGGCGGGCGGCGGCGGGCGGGCCGTAGAACAGCCCGGCGGCCGGGGTGAATCGGATTCGGATCACCTCCAAATCGATCCGCGGTGGCCACGGTACGCCGGCCGCCGGCGGCCCAGGCAGACTACGGAGGACCTGGACAGAGCCGAGCGGAATGGATCGGCCTGGCGGGATCAGAGGCTGCGCGACGCCGGGCGGACTGACCGCGTGCAGCGCCACCGGCTGGTGATTGTCGCCGCTGATAACCACGAACGGGAACGTTCCGTAGATCAGGTCGGGATTGCGCCGCCGTCGCGACGCCTTGGCATTGCGTGCGTCGATCGTGAAGCGAAGCGCAGATGGATCGATGCCGGCGGCCGCCAGAAGCGACGGCGTCAGCGGCGCGTCACGCCAGGTGGATGGGTCGCTTCCCGGCTCGCCCAGTCGGGCCCAGATCTCGATGAACGGGCACACCGGACGGATCAATGGTCCATCGCGGAATCGGATCGCGTCCGGCTTGAACGGCTCGACCGAACCGTCCGGCAGCACGTTCAACGACCAATCGGGCGCCAGAACGGTCGCGCCGTCCGAACGCGGATTAGGCGGCTCCTCCCAGACGCAGCAGTCGAGCGGCGTGGTGCTGCCACCGAGACGCGCGATAACGATAGGTGGTTCGCAGAACAAACCCAGGATCTGTTCGGCCATGGTTCCCTCCGGTTACTGTCAGAGCGAACCGGCTTGCGTCTCATCGACGCGCGCGAGCCGGTCGCGACCGGGCGAGGCGAGCGATTTGGTCGCAATTGGGTGATTCCCAGAATGTCGCCACTCGACTACTCAAGTGCTCTTCCGACGTGCCCACTGACAGGGGCTCGTCGATATTCCCTCTTTCGCACAGTTCCAGTGCATGGCGGACGGCTTAGACTTAGGTCGTGACAACCTAAGTTTTTCCGCCTCAGAACCTGCGCTCGTCTTCTTCCCGTTCGACCTCCCTTACCTTGACCGCGGCGCGAGCCAGTCAAGCAGGGAAGTAGCGGGGATCCCCTTCGGACGCTGCGGACAGAAGTAACCCCGTTGCTTCAATTTAGCGATCCCAAGATCAGGCGCGGCCAACTTTAGATCGAGCGCCGCGTCGAATCGCTGTCGTCAACACGAGGTCCTATACGTCCCGGCCCAACGAAAGGGTCATTGTCTGACAGAGGTGAGGGCGTTGGCGGATCTGACGGATCTGACGAACCCGGTCGAGGTGTCCAATTACCCTCGAAGACACTGCCATCTGCAGCAGTAAAGGTTCCCGTGAAAACTGTCCGATCGTTGTTCCACGAGCCTGACCAACCCATGTTTTATCCCCTTAGGTGATAGTGCCGCCACACGGGACTGGACTGCCCATTTCCGCCCGCGTTCGGCAAAATAGCTCAGAGACCGATTGAGAAGTGTGAGGTGGGTCACACTTTAAAAAAAGTGCGACACATGAATAGGGGAAGTCCGGTTCGCGCTAGACTCGACGGTGGAGGAAACTGGATTCGAACTTCCGGTTCCGCGCGCCATGCAAGGGCGGCCTGAGGCGATAATCGCCGGCTTCGGCTGCATGCCGCCGTCGCTCGATTATCTGCAGCTGCCAAGCGAAATCTCGGAACCGAAGCCTCATCGCGCGCGGAAAGGGAAGTTGGAAATACTTTTCTCTGCAGCGGCAAGTCTGCAAACTTTCGGTTCCTCTCGTATTTTCAATTTCGGAGCGATCGCCGGCCGGGCCATCGAAAGGCTCCGGGCGCACGAACCCGACCCTGCGAGCGCGCCGGCCGTAAAACGTAGCGGCCGGCGGCATCACCTCGGCTGTATTTGTGGACCCGAAGACGAGCTGCGCAGCGATCATGCCGCACTGAGCTCCTTCATTAACTCCTCTTCGCTCGTGAAGGGCGCCTCCTCGACATGCACCACTTCTGTCTTGTTCGATCCGATCACGACAATCTCGTTTGCGAACCGACCATTAAATCTTCCGGTCACGGTATACGGCGTGGTCCCCGACGTGAGCGGCCCGGTCCATCCATCGCCGACGGCTAAACCACCCACAAAGGTGGGGTCTTGCAGCGGCACCTGGACGGCCTCCGGATACATGCTCGTTCTCGGGCTTCGCCTCGGGATGGTTATGCAAGTGCTAGTCCTGGTGGTGCAGAACGCGGTCAAGTACCGTGAACTCGGCATCGCTCTTTCGGGCACGACGCTGTTCCGCTCGATCGGCGCGGCGGTTGGCGTCTCACTGTTCGGCGCGATCTTCACCGCGAGCCTAGCGGCCAACCTTGCGAGCGGTCTGCCGTCCGGGGCAAGTATGCCCGCAGCCACCGACCCCGCCGCCATCCAGGCGCTGCCCACCCCCCTCAGGACAGTCTATCTTGAGGCCTTCACCGCAGCGCTGCATCCTGTTTTCCTGTCGGCCGCAGCGGTGTCGTCGCTGGGCTTCGCCTTGAGCTGGTTCCTGAAGGAAGTGCCGCTGCATGGACCGGTGCGTGGTGAGACAATCGGCGAGAGCTTCGCCATGCCGCGCGATGCTACCTCGCTGGAAGAGTTGGAGCAGATCGTCACCCGGCTCGGGCAGCGCGAGAACCGCTGGCAGGTCTATCAGCGCATTGCTCAGGAGGCAGGCGTGCCGCTCGCACCGGACGAGATCTGGCTGCTGGTCCGGCTCTGCATCGCACTCGGACCGCTCCGGCCGAGCGACCTCGCTAACCGGTTTACGGTTCCGGTCGAACGGCTCGAAACAATCGCCGATCAACTCGTGGCGCAAAGCATGGCCGTGCGTTACTCGGAGGGCACCTTGGTATCGTCTCGCCTCGGCCGCGAGACGTTCCAGCGGATGGTGACCGCGCGCCGTACCCGGCTGGCGCGGGTCCTCGAACGCTGGGCACCGGACGACCACGCCGAAGCCAAGGCTATGCTCGATCGATTGGCGCGGGCTCTGATAGCGGAAGTTCCCGCGGCCCCCGACACGCTCTGATCCGAACCTGGTAGGGCCGCTCCGCACCGCCGCGCGCCCCAGGTTATACGATTGCGTCGAAGCGCCTGCGGCTTCCAGGTGTCCGATGGCGACACGTCAGCGTTTCGTCGCCGGCAGGACCGCCGCGAGCCGAGCGCCGCGCATGAGAGGGGATTTTGTCCGTCGGCTATCCCCGGCGGGTATCATCCCTGGCTATCAAGGTCAGGCAGGGTACCCCTCTGACGTTCCAGGATGCCGTCGAGCTGGGCGCGATCCTGCTCGTCGAGATTGTGCCATTTCTCGATCCTGGTGGAGACGCCCCGTTTTTGATCTGGGATAATTCAAGATCGCACCGGAGCGGCGCACCGCATCAACGGGGCGCGTTATCGACCACCGATTTGAGCGCCGGCCGATGGGAACGAGCGGCTGCGCGAAGAATTCCGGCCATCATGTTGCGTCGCCAGCCGCCGCGCCGGGCCGGCGAGGGGCTCTTGCCGCTTGCTGCTGTTCGTGCCACGGATAAAATAGCCGTACGGAAAATTGGGCGCGTTGTGACCCCGCTGCTAACGACGCTCTTGTTGCAGCGACTTTCGTGTTAACAAAATGATCGCCTAAGACGCCGTTGAGCGTGCCACCTTGAGGTCCATTATGACTGCCTTAGCAATGGCCCGTGCTTCGACAAACGCTACTGGCCAAGCTGAAAGCGTGGTAGCGCCAACGACTTCGTCAGGTCGAAAGCGCCGCGCGCCGATGTCCGCCCTTACTGCCTGAATGTGGTCTTCATTGGCATGGGCGGCGCGGAGCATGTCCACGATCTTCTGACCGAAAGCTACGTCCTCCGGACGCTCCGGCCATTCATCATATTTCAGAACCTCGAACCCAAGGCTCCGAAGAACGCTCGTTATGAAGGTAGAGCTGACAGCTTCTATGTCGTCCTCGGTGAGTTTTGGCGGACGGCCTCCCGTCCCGCCTGCGCGCCGAGCAGCAGCAAGACCCGCGTGGGTACGCTCGCGGATCAAGCTGCGCTCGAATTCCGCTAATGCACCAAACATGTGAAAAACGAGCCGCCCTTGCGCGGTCGTCGTGTCGAGGGCTTCGGTCAGGCTTCGAAATCCAATACCCCGCATCCGCAGGGTTTCGACGGTTTCGATCAACTGCTTCATCGACCGGGCGAGGCGGTCGAGCTTCCACACGATAAGCGTGTCATCGCTACGCGCGAATTCGAGCGCGTCATGCCAAATGTGGCGCGGTGTGAGGTGTGAGCTGAGAGCTCTACACACTTTTTCTTTGGGTCAATACGCAAAGCCGGACGGTCTGTGACCGCACCCGACATCTGTTCGGTGAAAATCTTTGTGCACCCTGCCTCGGTCAGTGTGTCACGCTGCAAGGCGAGTTTCTGGTCTACGGTCGTCCTGCGAAGCGGGTCGAGCGGACCAGGACCAACATGAGTGTAGGGCAGGCCATGAAGCCGATGAGCGAAGCGCATTTCGCAATCCTGCGGCGGCACATGGTCGAGGTAATCGGAATTCAGGTCGACCTTGCGAGCGAGGAGCTGGGCGACGCGGCCCTCGACGATCGCGTGCTGGCCGCGATGCGCAAGGTCCCGCGGCACCGCTTCGTGCCCTCCTTCCTGGCCCCTCTCGCTTACCAGGACACGCCGCTGCCGATCGGCTTCGATAAGACGATCTCGCAGCCCTTCATAGTCGCGCTCATCACCGACCTCCTCGGCCCCGAGCCGCATGACAGCGTCCTCGAGGTCGGAACCGGCTGGGCTATCAGGCCGCGGTCCTGGCCGAGCTTTCCGGTCGGGTGTGGAGCTGTCGAAATCGTGGAGGAGTTGGCAGGCCAAGCCGAAGCGAACTTGCGCCAGCTCGGCTGCTCCGATGTCGCCATCCGCATCGGAGACGGGTCACGTGGCTGGCGCGAGCACGCGCCCTACGATAGAGCCCTGCTGACGAGCAAAGCGGCGCCAAGCGATTGCCTCCGGCGATCCTCGATCAAATCAAACCCGGAGGACGGATCGTTCTGCCGCTGGGCCCGGACGAGGCACAACGGCTCACGGTGGTCGACAAAGGGGCGGATGGGCAGACCAGTGTTCGGCAACTGATCCCGGTGCGGTTCAGCCGGTCCGAGACGGTCGTGTAAGGCACAGCTACCCATATCGATCAGCCCCTCAAGCAAGATCTCACGCCGTTCGACCTCTGGCCGCAGGATGGCCCGAGAGGATTGCCTCATCACGTCTCGCGAGAAGCTGCAGTTTTCGAAGTAATGCTGGCACGCGGTTACAGCGGGACCCGAGCGGGAATGTTCATAATACGGATACCGGGCGCGATCGCGCGAGCGATGAAACGGCGCCCTCGGTGCGGTCCTCGGCCCAACGGTCGAGCACGACGATGTCCTTGCCCTCCTGGCCCTGGTGCGGGGTACGAGCTGATCGAAGGTCACCGATGCGCATCGACAGCCGGCTTCGTCGAGCCGTTCAATTTCGCTGCCGTCGGCGCCCGACAACCAACTTCACGCGCCCGCGTACTAGAAGTTCGAAATCCAGTCCT
>CAVSZA010000034.1:0-125295 GCA_963732095.1 uncultured Alphaproteobacteria bacterium | reverse complement strand
ATATGGGTAGTTAAAACAACCGGCCGATTATAATATTTTAAAGACCTACCGACGAGGTTCCGATGGGCGACGCTCGCTACACCGTCAAGAACATAGAGACGATCGCGGAGAGCAGCGACATTCGAGCAAAACTCTATACTCTTGCGCCGGACGACGTTATTCCGTGGCATTACCACAGCACGGTCACCGACTGGTATTTCTGTCTCGGCGGTACTCTCCGCCTCGAGACGCGGGCGCCGCGTGGCGAGGAGTCGCTCACCCCGGGCGGTCGGTATGCGATCGCGCCTAATACCGCCCATCGCATCTCTAACGGCGGCAACGGCAAGGATTGTCGGTTCCTGCTGCTGCAGGGCGTTGGCGTATACGACTTCAACAAGATCACGGAATAATTATAATAGAGGACGCGAGCGACATCACGGCGCTTCGAACAACCTCAAGACCCCCGCATCCGCAGCTTTCTAGTGCGGGGTACCGATGGTTCGAATGCATCTCCCTCCAGCAGGGAGTCACGTGCGAACCTGACTTCACTCGGCTCAAATTTTAGATAATCTTGTGGCGTTGTTGAGCCACAGCAGAGCATGAAATTGCTCCGCCGAAACCGCGCCCTGCGGTGGCAATTATTTGGCGAGCAGCCGGATTTGGCCACCTAGCGGGCACTGGTTAACGGCTTCCCATTCTTCTGAGAATCACCGAAGCTGCCATCAGCCAAAACGGCGGCGAACGACCGAAATGAGTGGGAAAGCCGACCCTGGCCTGCTGCCGGTCGGATGGCGCCTGTGCGCTGACAGCGGCCATTCGTCGAAGTCCGATCGATCGGCCGGGTTCGGCTTAAGCCGATTATCTGAACGGCTGAAATGCCCGTCCGACACGTCGGGGACGTTTGCTATTTGAGCCGGTGCACGGCAGACGCAGCTTTAGGCCAGTGTTGGTAAGCCCAGCCCTGCAGCATAAATGCCGAGGGCCGCCGAACCGAGGCACAACGCAACGGATCCAACAGTGTAGAGCATCGCCTGGACGATCTTGGCGTCGCGAATAAGTTCAAGCGTCTGCAAGCTAAACGAGGCGAAAGTCGTAAAACCACCGAAGACGCCGATCGCCACGAGAAAACGGATGTCCGGAGCAGATGCTTGCGTCAGGACCGGTTTTCCTAAGTAGCCGATCAAAAACGAACCAAGTACGTTAACCACAAGCGTTCCCCAGACAACGGCGCCGGTCAAACGGACCATCAGCTGCTCAATTGCATACCGGGCAACGCTGCCGAGGCCGCCGCCAATACCGACCCAAATCGTCGCTGCGAATTCAGAGCTCATAGGGACTCTGCAAGCCTGCGCTCGAGGGATCAGACTGCATCGCTGATCTTCATCATTTTACGACAAGAACGGCGCATGGCGCGTGATCGACGAGGCGATCGGTCGTGCTGCCGACGATCCGGTTGTAAAGGGCTGAATGACCCATGAAGCCGAGCACGAGCAAGTCGTAATCCGCGGCCCGCAAAAATTCGATAATCGATGCTACAGGATGACCCGCTACAAGATAAGTGTTCAGCGACAAGCCTTTTTGCGCGGCGCGGTGCTTGGCTTGATCGATCACTGGACGAAAACGCTCTCCGGCGGCTTCTCTTTCCCCCTCCACCTCCTCAATCGTCTCGGCGAAACGCGGGATCTCTTCGATACATATCATACCGAGTTCGGCCCCGAGTTTGGGGGCTAATTCGATTGCAACTTCCAAGGCTGCACTGGCGCCCGCAGAGCCGTCACTCGCTACCAGGATTTTTCGGAACATTGTTGACGCTCCTTAGACTGCAGCTGTCATCTGGGTCTCGCGCGCCGCCAACCAAAAGAACACCGGAATTGCCGCTGCTTGCAGCAACGCGGAGACGATCGAGACGGCAAGGATCGAGCGGTCGTACAACACACCGAGGAGCACGCTGCCGGCGAACCAGGCGACGCCGTAGACCGCGTTCATGATGCCGAAGGCCGTGGCGCGACGCTGCTGCGGCGCCAAGCGCGCCATCGTCGCGCGCATGACCGAATCCTGCGCCCCGGTGCCGACGCCCCAACACGACACGCCGATGATCGCGAGCGGGAAATTTCCAAGAAACACAAGCGGCGCCGCCGCGGCCGATACGACAGTGGCCAATATCATCGTGCGAATTCCGATGCGGTCGAACAAGGAGCCGAGCGCTAGCGCCCCGACCCCGTCGACCCCCATCGCGACCGCAAACAGGATCGGTATCCACGCCGCCGGCATGATGTGCGCTGTATCGAAGTGATAGGCGATCAGCGGAAAATCGGCGTAACCGGCGGCGATGAACGCGACCGCCGCGATATAGACCCAGAAGACCGGCGCGAGCCCCTGGGTCTCCGCAAGCGGCGGCGTCAGCTCGAAATCGTGCGGCCGCGGAAATAACCACCGCCCCGCGAGCAAGACGCCCATCGACAAGAGCGCCGGGACGGTTAACCACGCGAAGGCGGTCTGATATCCGCTGCCTGCGAACAGTACGCCGCTGACAACGAGGGGGCCAAGGACGGCACCGAGCTGATCTAGTGCCTGGTGCAGGCCGAAGCCCCAGCCGAGCCCAGTCTGACTAGCGGCGTGGGACAACATCGCGTCGCGTACCGGCGAGCGGATGCCGCGGCCCGTTCGCTCCAGGACGATCAGCACGACCGCGATCGGCCAGGCGCCGGCCAGCGCCAGAAGTGGCACGGCGAAAAGGTTCAGCACATAACCGCCGATCGTCACCGCCCAATAGCTGCCGGTCCGATCGCCGACGTAGCCGGAGACGAGGCGCGCGCCAAAGCCCATCAATTCGCCGAATCCCGAGACGATGCCGATCGTCGTGGCGGTCACACCGAGCAGACCGAGGTAGGGACCGACAATGCTGCGGGCGCCCTCGTATGTCATGTCCCCGAATAGGCTGACGATGCCGAGAAAGACGATGAACAGGATCGCCGATCGCCGCGGCAGTACATCACTCCTAGCCCCCGGCGCAGTCGAAGTGTTTTTGGGCATCGGTCCTGCGCTTCCTTGTCGAGCCTCTGTTCTTTATTGCGCAGATAGCGGGCTTTGCTCGTCGAGCGGGCGGAATTCCGGTTGAAACCAGCGCTCGGCGATCAGCGTCGGCACAACCGCACTCAGGATTACCGCTGTGACGAGTATCGTGTACTGCTCCTGGTCGATGATGTGGTTCGTCAGCCCAAACAGCGCCGAGATGCTGCCAAAGGTCAGGCCGGTACACATCAACAGCGTCGTGTACATTCCCTCGCGCGGGTCGAACCGGAAAGCCTTCGTCAGCGGCAGAATCCCGACGAATTTCGTCACCATCTTCAAGCCAAAGAAGACGCCAAGCAAGCCTGCTGAAAGCACCAAAACGCGCGCCTCGACCAGCGAGCCAGCTTTCAAGAAATAGAAGGGTGTCAAGGCCGCGAAGGCAATCGCCCGCATACGCTGCGCTAGCACATGATAACGGGCAAAGGTCGGCGCCAGCACCATCCCGATCAGATAAGCCGGCAACACCGCTTCGCTCTTGGCAATCGAGGCGAGGCCGCCGACGCCGAGCAGAAAGAGGAAGATGAGCTTGATCTCCGGCTCGCTAACCCTAGTACCGATCTTCTCGAAAAACCATGGTACGAGCCGCGGCAGTAGGATCAACACGGCGATCGTGACGGCGGCGAATAGCAACAGCCACCAATTATAGTTCGCGAAGACGAGGCCGAGCGCCAGCACCGTTCCGAGATCGTTCACAAAGCACGCCCCGAGAATGATCTTGCCGATCTCCGTCTTGTTAAAGCCGGTTTCGATCATGACCGCGTATACGACCGCGACTGAGGTGGTCGACAGCGCGATGCCGGCGATCTGTGCTTGCGGCCATGGCCAGCCGTAGACGAAATGCGCAAAGAACAGGACGCCGAGGTAAGGCGCGAAAAACCCCATCGCGCCGATGCACATGGTCGACCAAAAATTGCGCTTTATAACTGCCTGGTCGATCTCCACCCCGGCGAGGAAGGTCAACAGGATTGCGCCAAAACCGGCGAGCCAATTGATCCAATCGGTCAGTTGCAGGTGGATGATGTTCCCGGCGATCGCGCCGACGACGATCTCGGTCAGCGCCACAGAGACCGTCAGCCAAACCGAGAGCACAGAGGCTGCGAGTGCCAGCCCGATCCACAGTGCGGCAATCAGCCAGACATTCTCCACCGCAACCTCCTCTCGATCACTCGACGAACGCACGGCCGATCGCGCGGGCGAAAGCCCGCGAGAGACTGTTCCAGAGCGAAGGCGAACCACGGAGCGGCCCACCTCTGCGGCGGGCCCAACAAAAGCTCCCGCCGCGTTTAGCGAACGCAGTAGGAGCTATCAGCCTTGCGGCGGTTTCGGGGAGGCTCCATCCCCATCAATGTTTTCGGATGATAGATAGAGGCGATGTGGCAGGTCAACAAGCCAAGCCCGACGGAAGGGCGTACATCGCGGCCAGCGATCGCTTCATCCGACCCATCCATTTCTGGGCACCGCGCTGGATGACCGGTTAGGGGCATGAAGAGCCGTTCCAAATGCGAAGCTGAGTGACCGAGAAGGGTCGTAAGCGGTCGTTCATGAATTTTATGTTGGGATAGCGGTACGGGATCTGCTTGGCGATCATGTGCAATACAAAGTTCGCATCTTCGAGCGAGGTGCCGACCGACGCGCGAAAGTGCGGTCGCGCACTCGCCACCTAGGCGGATCCGGAGCGGGCCAACGCGTGAGGTCAACTTCCAGTAGGAGGCGATCGATTTTTCCGGGCCCAAAACGCTGACCTGCGCTCGGATCCTTTCCGGTCGGGCCAGCGCTTTTTTTTGCGGCGTCAGACCAGCGGGGCGCTGCTGCGTCACGCCGACTGCATGGCGTAGAGCTTCCCATCGCGCTTCTTCGACGCGGCCAGCCCGTTTCTTGAACGGAAGCTCTCGGTGCAATCCAGTCGGCGCCAATCGGGACTAGTATAGCTCCTTCGCGCCCGAAGCCGTTTATCTCCCATTAACGAGAATACGGACGCGACGGGGTCGGAGGAACCGTCCTCTGCGCCCGTTCCCGTCCTCCGGGTTGAACCGTGCTTTTAGCGCGGCGTGGCGGCTGCCGGCGCGATCGCCTCCGGCTCGGCCGCGACCGTCATTGCGCGGCCGTGCGTCTCGACTCCGAGGAACAGGAATGACATCCCGACCAGAGCCATCCCCGCGGCGAGGAACAGGAACCCCCCGGTCAACGCGCCCTCCGTCGCCTGCGGCGAGATGATGTTGCTGGTGCCGGCGATCACCGCGATTGAGAGTGGCCCAAGTATCTTGCCGACGCCGTTCGCGGTCTGGCCGAGGCCGGAGGAGCGCGCACCCAGCCGCACTCCGTAGCTCTCAACCGTGTAGGGCGCGAGGTTCGAGAAGCTGCCGTCGATACAAAAGGCCGAAGCGGAGAGCAGTAGAACCATTACTGGCACGCCGGCGATCGTAAAGCCATGGTAATAGGCCGCCGCGGCAAGCGCCGCCGCGCCGGAGAACCCCCAAAGGACGCCGAGGGCGCGACGGCCTAAAAGCGGCGCGACAAATGATACGACGATCTTCCCGATGATGCCGCACCCGGTCACAAAGACGAAGTATTTTGCGGCCTGCGGCACCGGGATCTTTTGCAGCAGCGCGATGACGGTTGGCCCCCAAAGGTAGACCCCATAGGCCGCGGTCGCGGCGCCGCCCCAGATGAAGATCGTCTCGAAGAACATGCGCGGCTGCTCGAACAATTCTGATAGCTTGGCACACGGCTGGGTGGCCGGCGCGACGGTCGGCAGCGGAACCGACTGCAGCGGCATCCCCAGCTGCTTTGCGACCTCGGCGCGCGCCTCGGCGAAGCGCCCCTTGGCGGCAAGCCAGCGCACCGATTCCGGCACGAAAGCCCACGCCAGACAACCAGCAAACGTTACGCAGATGCCCAGCATCGCCATGCCGCGCCAGCCGATCGCCCCGAGCAACACTGCGGAGGACAGCGACGCCACGAACCCGCCAGCGGTGGCGAACACGATGTAGAAGCTCGTCACGAACGTGCGGTGCCGCGTGGGGGTCAATTCGACGACGATCGTCAGCGCCGGGACTACCGCCGCGGTCAGCCCGATGCCGACAATGAAGCGTAATGCTGCGAAGAGCACCCATTGGCCGTCCGGGACGAGACCGTTCAGCGCGGCGCCGATACCGCAGATGAAGGTGCCGACAACGATCGATGTTTTGCGCCCCCACGAGTTGGAAAATGCGCCAAATGCAAGGGCGCCGACGATCGAGCCAACGCCGCCGCTATAGAGGATCGTCGCCGACTGGCCGTAGGTCAGATGCCAGGCGGGCCCAACCACCGCGAGCAGGAACGCGACGATCCCGAAATCGAAGAATTCGAGGACGATGATCGCCGACATGATCACGAAAATCGCCCAATAGCGCGCGTTGAGTTGGGCGGTGTCGAACAACGCCAGAAGCTCGTCGGATGTCTGACCGGCCATTTCCTCCCCCTCATGGCGCGATCCGCGCCGTTGCTGTCCGACATTCCCCGGAACCCGGGCTGTCAGAGGCAATGATCGCTCCGTCTGGCATCTCGGACAAGGATGCGAATTGCACTTTATGTGCGCAAGGAGCGGGTCAAACGAAGGCTCGACAGATACAGCTCGCGCTCCTCGACATTATTTTGCCACGTGGCCTGCCCCGGAACAGTTGTGCAGTATCCCTGTTTTGAAAATGAGGTTGAACGGCGTTCGAGGCACTCCGCTTCAACGAAGATCATCGGAGGCTCCATGAAAGTCAGCGACGTGATGGCCCCAGACGTGGAGGTGGTCAACCCCGACGATACGCTGAAAACGGCGGCACAGTTGATGGCGGATATCGATTCCGGCGCGCTGCCCGTTGGCGAAAACGACCTCCTGATCGGCGTGATCACCGACCACGACATCACTGTCCGGGCTGTCGCCAAAGGCCGGGATCCGGAGAAGACCACGGTGCGTGAAGCGATGTCTCCTGACGTGCTCTACTGTTTCGGAGACGAAAATGTCGCCGACGTGTCAGAGAAGATGGGCGAATGGTGGGTCCGGCGCCTACCCGTGGTGAACCAAGACAAACGCCTCGTTGGGGTCGTGTCGCTCGGCGATCTCGCTGTTGGAACCGCCGAGACCGGGGATGGCCAAAGCGCTCTACCAGTTTTCGAAGTGAACGCAGATACGTAAAGGATCGCGCTACTCGCCGCACTGATGCCGGTGCCGGTGATGATGCCGTCGCTGATGTCGGCATACGGATCGCCGAAAAAGACAAGCGCTTTCGTCGACTAAATTTGAAGAAACGCCCATCGAAATCGAAATTCTCCTGCGGCGACCAAGCCAGCTTGACGATATCGAGCCATTCCTGCGCGTATCGTAGCGCGCCTCATGGTCGCGCAATCTCGCGCCGAACATCTCAAACTCATCCTCGTTCCAGCCGCACACGACATTGAGGCCAAAGCGCCCCTCGCCGATGTGGTCGGCGGTGACGAACCCCTTGGTGGCGATCCGCGGTGGGATCAGCGGCATGTATCGCAAGCTGCGCTCCTATGCTTCCGCGTTCGGGCGCTAACCTGACGAGATCGCCCGAGCCGCGGTGTTTCTGACTGTCGGAGAATGCCGGGTTTGTCACCGGTCAAACCCTGCATGTAAAACGGCGGTTCTTGCGACGCAGGCCCAAAGTCACCAAAATCACGCCACAACTCGGGTGATCCGGGGAATGTCGATTGGTGAACAGTAGGGAGGTGACAATGCGCGCGATGGACGTGATGACGACCGACGTGATCACGGTTGATCCGGAGACGACGGTCCAGGCCTTGGCGACGCTGCTAGCGGAACGCGGCATCAGCGGCGCGCCAGTCGTCGATGCGAGCGGACGTCTGGTCGGCATCGTCAGCGAGGGCGACCTGCTGCACCGGGCTGAGATCGGGACGGCGCGCCGCCATCGCGAGCGCCGGCGTTCATGGTGGCTCGACCATTTTGCCGCCGAGCTCGCCCGCGATTACGTCAAATCACATGGCCGCACCGTCAAGGACATCATGACACGTGATGTCGTGACCGTCTCCGAGGACACCGACCTCGGCGAAGTCGCGGCTTTACTGGAGGCGAAGCGGATCAAACGCGTGCCAGTCACGCGCGATGGCAAAGTCATCGGCATTATCAGCCGGGCCAACCTCGTCCGCGCGCTCGCGGCGACAAAGGGCGCGCCACCGCGCGAGGGCGAGGATGACGACCGCACGATCCGCGCGCGGCTCGTCGCCGAGCTTAGCCGCGAAGAATGGGCGAAGGTCTGGCCGGAGGACATTATCGTCCGCGACGGTGTCGTGCATTTCTGGCTCTCCTCGGACGAGCCTGAAGAGAACAAGCAAGCGCTGCGGGTCGCGGCGGAAACCACCTCCGGCATCCGCGGCGTCGAGGAACACGTTGTACCTGCCCCGGTGTTTCCGGCTTTCTAGTCGCGTCCAGCCGGGGTCTGCTATCGCCTGTCCGACGACGCTTTTGCGCACGTCACCGGTCGTTCAGCTGTCTACCGGTCAACGGGCCAGATCGACCCAAAGCGGTCGTCGAACCATGCTGACAAGCTGGCCGCGCGGGTCGCCACCCGAGGCTCCCTATGGTAGGCTACGGTTCACCCCTTTGAGCGGCCACGGATGGCGAAAATCCGACAACCCGCGTTCGACCCGCCTCAAGGCGGACGCATCGCGCCACCGCGCTACTTGCGGCCCGCTGACGATGCGATCGAATGAGGCGCCGCGAACTGCTGCTCCTCGTGGGCGGCGTAATGACGACAGGGGGGGCGCTGCGCGCGCAACAGAAGGCGATGCCGGCGATCGGCGCCCTCAACGTCGGCTCGCCTCCCGCAAACCTCGGCAGCCTGCTTCGCGGCTCGATCCACCAGGGAATGAGTGAAGAGGGCTTCGTCGAAGGCCAGAACATGATGTGGGAGTATCGCTGGGCCGATTTTCACGGTGATCGGTTGCCCGCGCTGGCCGCCGACCTCGTCAGCCGCAAGGTCGACCTGATCATAACCGGGACCGGTTTCTATCCTGCGGTAGCGGCCAAAAACGCTACCTCGACGATCCCGATTGTCTTCACCAACGTCGCCGACCCGGTCGGGTTCGGCCTCGTCGCCAGTCTCGCCCGGCCGGGCGGCAACCTCACCGGCTTCAGCGACCTCAACGTCGAGCTGATCCCCAAGCGGCTCGAGCTGCTGTGTGAGCTGATCCCCAAGGCCGCCGTGATCGCCCAACTAATGGGCCCGAACAGTGAAGTAGCCGAGCAAGTCATCAGAACCACGCAGGAGGCGGCGCGCGCGAAGGATATAAAGGTCGTCGTCCTGAATGCCACCACCGAAACCGAGATCGACGCCGCCTTCGAGCAATTGCATGCTGACGCGCTCCTCGTGCAGGCCACTCCGTTCTTGTTCAGCCGGCGCGACCAACTCGTGGCGTTGGCAGCACGTCACGCCGTTCCCGCTATCTATTTCAACCGGAGCTTCGTCGTGGGCGGCGGCCTGATCAGCTATGGCGCTGACACCGACGCTCTCCTTCGCCAGGCTGGCATTTACGCCGGAAGAATTCTGAAGGGCGAGAAGCCCGCCGATCTGCCGGTCCAACAGCCGACAACCTTCAAGCTGGTGGTCAACCTCAACACCGCCAAAGCGCTTGGCCTGACGGTCCCGTCGGTGATCCTCGCCCGCGCCGACGAGGTGATTGAGTGACCGCTTTCCATCTGTGGACGCCCCCTTCCAGGCAAGGGAAAACGTTGGGATCGTTGCTGCGCGTGGTCGGGTGCTGTCATCTGTCCGGCCTTCGATGCGGCAGGAACACAGCCGCCGGCCTGTATGGGAGTTCGCGGACCGGATCCAGATCACCCAAAGCGTGCTCGAAGCACAGTGGAAAGCCCTGGTTGTCCCGGCCCCGTCTCGCCGACTGTTGCGCCATACTCTCCTTCCGCTCGCCCTCACGTCCTCGCGATCGTGGTCAGCCTACGCCGCCACGGCCGGAGCTCTGTAGGTGCCACCTTTGACCAGCAGGGCCCAGATGACGCGGGCCATTTTGTTGGCCAGAGCAACGGTGACCAGCATTTTCGGCTTGCGAGCCAACATCTGCGCAAGCCACGACCCCTTGGGTGCCCCGCGTCGGCTGGCCTGTTGAACCACGGCACTCGCCCCAATGATCAACAGGCGGCGGATCGTCCGTTCACCGCGTTTCGAAACGGCACCGAGTTTTTGCTTGCCACCAGTCGATTTCTGCAGCGGCGTCAGTCCGAGCCAGGCCGCGAAATCGCGCCCGGCCGGAAACCCCTCGGACGCTGGCACGAGCGCGGTGATCGCCGTCGAGGCAATTGGCCCCACGCCCGGTATCGTCATCAACCGGCGTGCCGTCGGGTCTGACTTCGAGCGCCGGTTGATCTCAGTATCCAATGCGGCGATCTGCGCCTCCAATGCGGTGAAGGTGTCGATAAGCAGCTTTAGGATGGTGCGCACACTGTCGGGGAGCGGGGACTTTAGGTCCTCGACCAGGGCGACCAGGGTTTCAACATGGTTAATGCCCTTCGGAAAGACGTAGCCGTATTCCATCAGGTGCCCGCGAAGAGCGTTGACGCACTGGGTGCGCTGCCGCACCAGGAGATCACGGGCTCGGAACACGATGCCGTTCGCCTGCTGCTCTTCGGTCTTGACCGGAACAAAGCGCATGCTGGGCCGCTTCACAGATGGCTTCTGCATCGGCCGCATCGTTCTTCTGCCGCTGATGAACGGCTTGACGTAGGCCGGCGCGATCAAGCGCACATGGTGCCCCAACTTGGCGATCTCACGCGCCCAGTAGTGCGCGCCGGCACACGCTTCCATCGCGACGACGCACCGGGCTTGCGCTGCTAGGAAACCGAGAAGCTTCACGCGGGTGATGCGCTTGCGAAAGAGCACATGCCCGGCAGCATCCGCTCCATGTACCTGGAACACGTGCTTCGCGATGTCCAAACCGATCGTGGTAGCCTGCTCCATGGACGCCTCCTTTGGTGGCAGTTCGACACCATCACCTTGGCACACAGATGCCGTCGGGGGGCGTCCACCCCATCACCCAACTGAGCCGATCGGGACGGCTATTACGAACGGCAGGTGTGGGGCATTTTCACCCATACGCCGCGTCGTCAGCCATCGGCTGCAGAGCGCCGGAAGAAGTCTTACGTTACCCGAGCTGATTAGTTCCCGCTCTTCGCGCGAAAGCAGACATTCACAAGACTGGTTGGGCATGTCCACGAAGTGCACAAATCCTGACCTTTACTGCCCACGAGGTTGTAAGACGCGTTGTCGTAAATCATCGGATCTCTATTCGAGGGTCGGCGACCTTTCGTGACCGACCTCCGCCGTGTAGGCTGACTCGCTCCGGCGAGCTGTCGAATGCCGACGCGTGCGAAGCCGTCCGATGGAGCGAGGTTCAAGTGACCGATCTCGCTGAGGTTGCCCCGTTTCAGTGGACGGTTTGTCAGCTTGCAGTCTACGTCTTGGTCATGGCGGCCTGCATGTCGGCTTCGTAGGTTATCGGTGAGCGGTATCCCAGGCCCGAATGCAACCGCACCGGATTATACCAACCCTCGATGTAGCTGAAGCAGGCCATCTTGGCCTCGGCCTGGGATGCGAACCGGCGGCGGCTGAGCAGCTCGGCCTCGAGGGTGGAGAAGAAGCTCTCGGCCATGGCGTTGTCGTAGGCGTCACCGACCGACCCCATTGAGGGTCGAACACCTGCCTCGCCACACCGCTTGCCGAATGCCACCGAGGTATATTGGCTGCCCTGGTCGCTATGGTGGATGACGTCCTTGGGCCGACGTTGGCCAACAGCCATCTCCATCGCATCCAGCACCAGTTCGGCGCGCAGGTGGTTTGCCATCGCCCAGCCGACGATCTTGCGGCTCCAGGCGTCGAGCACGACGGCGAGATAGAGAAACCCCGCCATTGTCGGCACATAAGTGATGTCGGCGACCCACAGTTGGTTGGGTCCGGCAGCGTTGAAGTCGCGGTCGACCAAGTCGGGCGCGGGCCGGTCATCCTTGTTCCGCCGGGTTGTTGTCGGGCCAGCGCGCCGATGACTGGCGCCGACCAGGCCTGCCGCACGCATCAGACGGGCGATCCGCTTGCGGCTGTGCCTCTCTCCATGCCCATGCAGATCGGCATGAACGCGAGGAGACCCGTAGGTCTTCCGCGAACCGGCATGCACGGTCTTGATGCGCTTCAACAAGGCCGCGTCGGCCGTGGCGCGGGCGGACGGTGGCCGTTGCAGCCAGGCATAGTAACCGGCCTTGGACACGCCGAGCACGCGTGCCATCGCGGCAATCGGGAAGCAGGCCTGGTTCGCGCTCATGAACCGGAAGAGCCGGACGGCAGCTTGCCGGTCTCCCGAGCAAACCAGGCCGCGGCTTTTGAAAGAATATCGCGCTCCAGCCGCAGCTGCTTGTTCTCACGCCGCAGCCGGGTCAACTCATCACGCTCGAATGCGGTCAGACCAGGAGCCGCCTCCTCCCGGCGGCCCTCGTTTCGGTCAGCCTGGGCGACCCACGCGCGAATGGAGTGGCCGCTTGGCTCAAACTCGCGGGCAAGATCGTCAGGATTACGTCCAGCACGGACGAGGTCGACCATCTGCCGGCGAAACTCCGGCGAATACGGTGGACGTGTTCTTGGCATCGGCAGCACCTCTGGCGAGAGACTCAGGGTGTCCACCAAACCGGGTCAATCCCACGCGTCCGAACGCGCGATCTCGTTCGGCCCCTTCCGCCTGGTTCCGACACAGCGACTTCTGCTCGAAGACGATAACCCTGTGCGTGCGGGCAGCCGCGCGCTTGATATTTTGACCGCTCTGGTGGAGCACCCTGGGGAGCTGGTCGGCAAACACGAGCTGATGGCCCGCGTGTGGCGGGGCACCTTTGTCGAGGAGGGAAATCTCAAATTCCAGGTCAGCGCCTTACGGCGGGCGCTGGGCGATGGTCGCGGCGGCAGGCGGTACATGCGACGTCTGCGGGCCAAGGGTATCGCTTTGTCGCCCCGGTCAGTGTCGCACAGGCGCCTGCAGCCGTACCACTGCCGGCCGCGCCGACGAGACAAAATCATAATCTGCCGCAGCAACTCACCCGGTTGATCGGACGCGCCGATGCCGTAGGCCGGATCGTGGCGCGGCTACAACGGCACCGGTTGCTGAGCATTGTCGGGCCCGGCGGCATCGACATCGAGTTCGCCGACCAGCTTGTCCTTGTCGGCGTCGGTAATGCGGATGCCGAAGTGTTCCGGCATACCGGAATGGGCGGGGGTAGAGGTCATCGCCGAGCACCAATTCGCGGCAAGAGCAGCGGACGACCTTACAGCATCTTGAACCGGCTCGGGGTCGTTGATATGACGTTAATGGCAGCACTGATGTGGCGGATGGGCGGCATTGGCCCGATGCCGAACCCGTCCAGCCCCTTCCTGACAGTGAAGAACGAGGCCGACCGCCGCTACGGCATCGAGCTTACTTGAAGGAACCCGTTATCTTTACGGCGTGCTCGACCAAAGGCTCGGCCAACCGATTTGCCGATCTGGTGCCTTGAGCCAGGAGCCGCTTCCCTTAAGCGTAAAGGTTGAGATGAACAGGTCCAAGAACACTGATTTTGCCGACCGCCTAAAAACCGCCGCCGATGCGAAGAAGGCGCAATTAGAGCGGGCAGCCCTAGCAAGGTCTGAGGCCGAGAGCCCCGCCGCCATCAAGCGGCGGATGGCACGGGACGCGGTTAAGGTGGCTCGGGATGCCCGTATCGCTGAGCGAAGAGCCACCAAGTTGGCCGTTGAAGCTCGTCAGGCTGCCGCCCTAGCCGCTGCGCAGGCCGCCGAGGTTGCCGCTCGCGAGGCCGCGCTGAAAGCCGAGCAAGAGGCCAGCGATGCGGAATTCGCCGAGCAGACAGCGCGGGAAGCCGCCCTGGAAGCCGAGCGGCAGACCGCTCGCGACGCCCGCTATGCCGCCCGGAAAGCTCGGAAGCGAAAAGGCAGATAGGGATGGCCCAAGCTGCCGCGTAAAAAAGGCCGTGGTGAGTTGCGCTCATTTGGGAAAGGAATTATCGAGATCACTGCGTAGGTCACCAGTGGGAGTAGCCGCTTGAATCCAACCCGCTGAGGCACCGCCGCCGCGAACCTGCTGGAGGGTCTCTCATCTCGAGGGGGACCGAGGGTTTCTAGACTTGCCGCTGGAGGAGAGAGTCACGTGCGAACTCGTCTCTGAATTCCCCGAATTCCCTGCTAGCAGGGAAAAAACAGGGAGTTTCTACCTTTTAGGCCTTGCGAGGCCGCCAAGGGATGCCAAATACGAGAGCAGATCCAATGAGTTACGAGGAAATTCCCTGCCCATCGGAACAGGGAATTTATACGGCGTAACAGGGAATTGAATCAGCCGATCAGGGAATTTTCCGCCGGGATCAGGGAAGCCCGATTTTGGGTTGTCCGGTTGGCATTGTCGTTAAGGGTCTGGCCGGTGATGAAGCCGATGCTCAAGCCACGCCCGTCAGGGTCTTTACGGGAGCTGCCCGGTCGTCAAGGTTATCAGCGGACCAGACGCGCGTTCGTCAACGCGAACAAATGGCGTTGCGGGCTTTGCGGCAGCGTCACGCGCCTTCGGATCCCCACGGGAGGCGGGGCCTCAATTGCCCTTGACATTTTGCGGTGTCGGGTGTTAATGTCAGAAATTCACACTCAAGGAGTCCGCCCGCCTGAGACCCTCTGGCGGGCTTTCTATTTGGCCAAAGCGGTCCAGTTGCTGCTCTTGTACCAAATTCTGAAGCTTGATCGTGCCATCAGCGGGGCCACGTCCTCGGCCTGGAGCGGTGGGAAGTGCTCAGCTTCCCAGCGATCGCCGAGAGAGACGAGGAGCACCGGATCGAAACGATCTGGGGACCGTGCTGCTTCCGGCGCCGGCAGGGCGAAGCGTTGCACCCCGACCGCGAGCCGCTCGAAACCCTCGAACACATCCGGCGGACGCTCGGCCCCTACAACTTCGCCGGCCAGTATCAGCAAGCCCCCGCCCCCTCAGGCGGCGGTCTGGTCAAGACCGAATGGTTTAAACGCTATCGCGACAGCGATAAGCCGGAGCGGTTCGACCGCATCGTGCAGAGCTGGGACACCGCCAACAAGGCCACCGAGCTCAGCGACTACTCGGTGTGCACGACCTGGGGTGTCAAAGGCAAGCACCTGTTTCTCATCGGTCTATTCCGCCGGCGCCTCGAATACCCGGCGCTCAAACGCGCGGTGCGCGAGCAGCAAAGCCTGTTCAACGCCAGCGTCGTGCTGATCGAGGACAAAGCCTCGGGCACGCAGCTGATCCAGGATCTGATCGCCGAGGGGTGCCATGGCGTCACGCGCTACCAGCCGACCGACGAGAAGACGATGCGCATGCACGCGCAGACCGCGGTGATCGAGAACGGCTTTGTCCAACTCCCCGAAACCGCGCCATGGCTTGCCGAATACCTGCACGAGCTCGCAGTATTCCCGAACGGCAAGCATGACGATCAGACCAATTCGACCGCGCAGTTCCTCGATTGGGTTAAAAAGCCGTTCCCCGGGCAAGGCATCTTCGAACTCTACCGGATGAACGCCGAGCGACGCCAACGGCGCACCCGATCTTGGGTGCGGCTGCAGGCGCCGCCCGGCATCGGCGCCGTGCAAACCTTGCACTCACGCCAACACCTTACTGTCGGCCTCGACGGCACTGTCGAAATGTGGGCCGAAGATGCCCAATACTTGATCCGAGACGGCTGGACCAAACTCGCAGAATGGACGACCGACGAAGACGCCGCTGCGGAGCGCAGCAAGCCACAAACCATGCCGTAGCCCGGCTCGATGGAGTGGTTCGAAGCCCAGAAGACGAAAGGCTGAACCATCAGGTGGTAACCGTTTAAGAGCCCGCCGATCCCCCGCAATTTCCGGAATGCTGCGGAAATCCACGGCTTTTGCGCCGCGGTACCGATGGTTCGAATCCGTCTCCCTCCAGCAAAGAGTCTGCGAACTCTCGATCCCTGAGCGGCGCTCGAATGCTCACAGCCGATGGTTGAGCTCCTTGCCGGCATGCGGTGACGTCGATATCGAGAAGATCCGTCCCGAGTGACGCGACGAGGTGCACCAGAGCTGGCGAGGGTGTACGCGATTGAGGCTTCAAATGACGGGTCGCGCGAAGTGCGCCAGCTGTCCCCTGGTTCGGCCTGGTCGGCTTTCCTCGACCTGATCGGGGGGAAAGATGGGAAAGCCCGGCCGCCGAGCGGCAGAGCCGGCGGACCCCCTGCTGTTCTCGGGGATCGAACTTGCCGGTGACGACGCGAAGCAAGAGATTCAGGAGACTGTCCGCGAGATGCTAGAAGGAATGAGCTCAGCCGCGGGCAAAGAAATGCGATCTGTTATTGATGCCTTAACATTGGCCGCCGACGAGCTTCGATCCGCTCAAGGGAACATCGGTTCCAGTGGCGACCAATTTGGTACTGCACTTGGCATGAGGTAACGCTCGGCGGCACTGGCAAGGAGCGTGGCGACCGGCATCCGAAAGTGCGCGACGGCGTGCTGCTGTGCGCTGGGGCAAAAGTGCTCGGCAATGTCGAGATCGGTTGCGACGCCAAGGTCGGCGCGGGCAGTGTCGTCCTGCATGACGTTCCGCCCGCCGCCGCGACCTCGGCGGCGATCTCGTCCCACATCACCATGGCATGGCGCTGCGCGTTGCTCTTGGTCACGACGGTCAGCAGCTTGCGCCGCCGGGACTGGGCCAGCTTGAAGGAAGGGAAATAAACAGGGCAAAACCCAGCGTTTCCGCCATTTTTTGGGTCAATTTCCCTTCTATCAAGTGCGCGCACGCGCGCGAGGGCCGAAAGTCCCATCGCCGCCGGTGGCACCAGCGGGCTGTCTGACCCTTTGCTAAGATCAAAGAATTATTCACGAAAATTAAGCCGTTAACTTGAGAATATAAACGCCACGCCCCAAAAAGCTTGACTAAGCGATCGAATTACGGTAGAACATATCATGAACCAAGAAGCCGCAGTTCCGATCCAAAGGGTGCGCGGGCCGAAGATGGTCAGGGGGTCGGCTGGCTGGGAACGTTGGCAAGTTGGAACATGGATGTTGCGCCGGAAGAATGCGCGTCACCTGCGCGTTCTCGAAGCCCGCCGAGCAGAAGAGATCGCACTGGACCGTGCCCGTTTCGGCGCTCCTATCTCCCCCGATGCGAGCGCCAAAGCGCCCCAACAGAGCTCACCGTCGCCGGGGACCGAGAGTTCGAAATCCTGCTCGCTCCAGCGGAAAGTCAGCAAACTTTCGGTCCCTCGAAGTGGACGGGCCCGCCGACGTCGCGAAGGTTTTTAGGCGCCGAAGTGGTCGGCGAGTTCCGCAAACCCGCCGACCACAACATCGGTCGCGGGGTTCGGTACGGGATCGGGCGGGCCGGCGGGTCCCCACTCGTCGGGTCGGCGCACAAAGGCGGTGCGATAGCGTAACCGCCGGCGATGCGACCGTCATCCGCTAGACGACAGGCGAGCCAAAGGTGCCGAACGTGGTCGCTCGGGTCAATGGCATTAGACTGATCAACGAGAAGTCTACTCGGAACCGAACCAGCCACAGACCGATCCCGCCGACGGATCTTCCGCTCGGCGATGCTCTCGAACCGGGTCCGCTGGAGGTAATAGGCGCCGACGCACCGCTCAGGGTGGGCCGCTTGGACGAATTATTGACTTAACTCCGGCATTTTAGCGGCCTTATGACGGTCTCAGAGAAACTAACCGTGTTCTGAGAGACCGTGGTTCACGCCGTTCTGGACCTCGACTTAGATGACCATTGAGCCGCACGCTTGGTGCGCAATGATTTACGTGGCGGACAGTCGCGATGTGGCCGGCGCCGTGCGGCGCAGCAAGCGCCTCCATTGGAAGCAGGCCGACGCGCGCCGAGAAGTCGAGCGCTGGGTGACAGAAATGAGGCTCGACCCGGTTCGGTGGGAAACCGCCGATGACGAAACCGTCGTCGGCCGCATCCCTGGTTACTTCGCGGTGATGTCGAGTTTTTTGCTCCCGAAAGAGGAGCGAAGCTAGGGGTCACGAGGCGGGCGGCTCGCGCCGTGGTACCCGCCGATCTCCCCCCCCGAACTTCACAGCCTGCCGTTCGGCATCCTGCGGGCGTCCTCGGGGAACGGCGGTTGGGAAACAGTGCCCCGCGCGCTATGCTAACCAGCACAAGGAAGCCGCGTAGTACGCCGGCCATCGGGCGCCTTCACTGCGAGGACGGCCAGCCGTACATCGCCGCGCTCCAGCCAGCGGCAGCGGGCTCGATGGCTGTCCAGGTGCGACAATCCGAGAGGTTCCACCCGCTATCATCAGGCGCCACATCGTAAGGCACGGCGGGGCAGCGCACGGCTAGGTCAGAGCCGACCGGCGCGGCCTTCTTCCAGGCGGACCAGCGGACGCGGCCCGCGCCCTTGGCGTAGAAGAAACGCTCCATCGCCTTTGAAGTCGCAATCGTATCCTTGCCGTCGTGTGCTCCGAAATGCTGGTCGGCAGGGTCACCGTCGGCGACGATGAGCCCTCATAGAATGTCCAGGTAATGTTTTCCAAGCGCCATCGCGTAAACGTCCTGTTCAGCCGCTGAGGGCAAGTCGCGGTCGGCGTGTCGTTCACCCGCGTCCCTTTCGGCCTGCGCCGGGATGCCAGCCGCCAGCGGACAGCCGGGCCAGCAACGCTGCCGTCCCGACGCCCATTAAGAGAACAACGGGATCAGGCCCGAGCACGGCGGCGGGGATGGGGGAGGCATGTAGCCGACCAAGCGGGCCGTCGATCCTGTCGCTACGGGTCACCGCACTTCCAAACGCGAAAGGCTGCCTCAGACCATTTCGCCTGGACAGCCCCTCGCTTGTACCGATTAGGTTAGATGAAATCAGGCCCTTTCGTGGGTCCTCTCGAACTCGTCGAGCTGGTGTTGCGCTTCCTCGCGTGTAATTCCATAACGCTCTTGGATCTTACCAACGAGTTGGTCACGCTTGCCCTCGACCACATTCCAGTCATCGTTGGTCAAACGCCCCCACTTTTCCTTGGCCTTTCCAACTAATTGCTTCCAGTTTCCCTTCATCTGGTCGCTGTTCATGGGCCAAAATCCTGTTTTGTTAACCCTGCTTATCGAACAGCGTCATTAGGTTTCGGGTTCCCTTGCCTGCGAGACGACCCGACCCTTCTCTACGGCGCTAGGCCCGGCCTCAGTTTCACGCTAAGTTTCGGTTAAGCTGCTCGCCTGCTAGGCAAGAAATGCCCCCTGTCCGCCGCCTCACCGCGATCCTCGCCGCCGACGTGGCGGGGTACTCGCGGTTGATGGGGGCAGATGAGGAAGGGACGCACGAGCGGCTCAAGGCGCACCTCCGGGAGTTGGTCGAGCCGAAGATCTCGGAACACCGCGGCCGGATGGTGAAGAATACCGGCGACGGGTTCTTGGCCGAGTTCGCGAGCGTCGTCGATGGAGTGCGCTGCGCGGTCGAGGTCCAGCGGGGGATGGCCGAACGCAATGCCGAAATCCCCGAGGGTAAGCGCATCACCTTCCGCATCGGCGTCAATCTCGGCGACGTTATCGTTGAGGAGCACGACATCTTTGGCGACGGCGTGAATGTGGCAGCGCGCCTCGAAGCCTTGGCTGAGCCGGGCGGAGTGCTGATTTCCAACACGGTCCACGATCATGTTCGCGACCGGCTGCCTTTTGCGTTCGAGGATCTCGGCGAACAACAGGTCAAAAACATCGCGCGGCCGGTGCGGGTGTACCGGGTTCGCGATGCCGGCACGACCACCAAGAACCCATCAACGACAGCACCGCATGTCCTGCCGCTGCCCGACAAGCCGTCGATCGCGGTATTGCCGTTCCAGAATATGAGCGGCGATCCGGAGCAGGAATATTTCGCTGACGGGATGGTCGAGGAAATCATCACTGCGCTCTCCCGCATCCGCTGGCTCTTCGTCATCGCGCGCAATTCGAGTTTCACCTACAAGGGCCAGGCGATCGACGTGAAGCAGGTCGGCCGCGAATTGGGTGTGCGCTATGTGCTCGAAGGCTCGGTACGCAAAGCCGGCCAGCGGGTGCGCATCACCGCGCAGTTGATCGATGCGGCCGCCGGCACGCATCTCTGGGCCGACCGGTTCGACGGTTCGCTCGACGACCTGTTCGACCTCCAGGACAAGGTCGCATCGAGCGTCGCGGGCGTCATCGAGCCGGCGTTGCAGGTCGCCGAGACCGCCCGTTCGACCAACCGTCCGACCAATGATCTGACTGCGTACGACCTCTATCTGCGCGCCTATGCGTTGGCTATGTCGTCGAAAGCCCGGGCGCCCAAGGCGCTGCGTCTTCTGGAGCAGGCGATCGCGCGCGATCCGCGTTACGGGCCCGCACTCGCCCACGCCGCGGTCTGCTGCTTTCGGCTTGTTTTCGACGACCGCAGCGAAGACCCGGCGGCGGACCGCCTCAAGGGCGTCGATTTCGCACGGCGAGCCCTGGAAGTGGGCGGCGACGACCCGGGCATCCTGGCGAACGCCGCCGTCGCACTGGGCTATTTCGGCGCGGACATTGGCGCAATCATGGCGTTGGTCGACCGTGCGCTGGCGCTCAACCCGAATTTCGCGCGCGGCTGGCACATCAGCGGCTATCTAAGGTTACTGGCGGGCCAGCCCGACATCGCGATCGAGCATGCAAATGCTGCGCTGCGCCTCAGTCCTCGCGCTCGCGTCGGCTCGTCGCTCGGTGTGATAGGCTCTGCGCATTTCCTCGGCCGGCAGTTCGATGAGGCCGTGCCGAAACTGCTCCTTGCGATCCAGGAGGATCCTAGCAACCCGCAGGCGCATCGCTATCTCGCCGCCTGCTACGCCCATATGGGTCGGCTCGACGACGCACGAGAAATCGTAGAATGGTTGCACACGATCACCTCTGTCGTGATACCGGACGCCAGCTTCCTGCGAAACTCCGAGCACCGCGAATTGTTGCTGTCGGGCCTGCGCCTAGCGGTCGGCGAGGCGACATGATGGGACCCACCGCCTCGCGGCGATCCGGCACTCCTCACAGCCGCGTATGCGGGGAGTTTCCCCAGGCCGGGATGCCGGAGGAGTGAGGGCGTCCCCCCCTCGATCTCGATGACCGCTGGTCCCGACCACGCGACTTTCCGGCCATTTCGGACGGGTTCCGGCTGGTTTCCGCACCGCTGACAAAGCGCCGTCCCTGGTGTGCCGTCCAAGCCCGTTGTACTACATACGCGAAACGGGTTCATCACCACGCCGCGCCCCAAGGAACAGTTCCGGGCTAGGTTTTCAGCCGAACCTCTGAGGACCCCGGGGACCGGTACGGGACGGTGACCGCCCGCGGGACGGGCGTTATGGGCTAGGGCCGGCCGGTGGTTTGCCCTCGCGTGCGCGCGCGAGGAAGTGTGCCCGTGCGGGCGGGTCGGACGAATGGGTTTTCCCCGGCCGCGGCGGTACGGGGCGCGCGGAACTCAAGTCCGAGATCGCCGCGCTCTTCGATGCCGCCGGGCTAACTGATGCCAGATCGCACGATCTGCGGCGCACCTTCGCCAGCATCGCGGCGGACGAAGGTTACAGTGACGCGACAATCGGCGAGCTTCTCGGCCACGCTCGGCGTGGCGTAACGCAACGTTACTACATTCGCCGGCCCGACGCGGCGCTTGTCGCGGCGGCCGATCGCATCGCGAGCAGGATAGCCGGGACGATGCGAGGAAGCGGAGCAGCTGGGGAGATCGTCCCCTTGCGTTCTGAACGCGCCTAGCTTCCGGCATCTCAAGGGCCGAAGCGGATCTCGACCAAACACGTCGGGACGACATCGCCGATCTCGAAGCCTTCGAGGCGCGCTTCCCCCCGGACGCGTTCGAGGATATTGCGTGCGCACTCGGCGTAGGCACCGAGCGGCCGCGCCTTGAGGCGCTGAGAAATTGGCTGCGCGAGGACCTTCGTTTCTTTTGTTTAGGTGGTGTGGCCGACAAAAGCGCACGAGCAAAGCGACGGCGCGAATTGACGGGGCGCGCCAAGTCGGCCGCGGCGTTGCTCTCGTCGCTTCGGTCCGGCTCGCTGCTCCACCAGCCCCGCGCTCTTCTGTTGGACGAACCGTTTCACGAAAAGTTCATGGGGGTGCTGGAAGACTTAGCGCTCCCGCCGCGACCAAGCGGTAGGCACCAGCCAAAGGACGGGTTTCGCCGCGACTTGGTGTCCGGCTTGAGATGGATTTACGAACATATCACCGGCGAGAAGGCGCGGAAGCCTCATTGGCTGCGCGGTAGCCAAGCCTACGGCGGCAAGTTCTACCGTTTCGCCTGTGCCGTTCGGCGCTTTCTTTACGATCGTGCCCCGAGCATGAAGACGGGAGTCGCATTGCGCTGCGGGTCGCAGACCCCGTACCCGTATCTAAAATGGAAGGCTTCATCGGCATGACCTACCTGTCCGAGCCGCTACGCACCACCGTGAACACGAATTTATCCCGACTGGCGACCAATACTTCGTTGCGATGCGCCGCCCACGAGTACCGGGTGGCGGCGGCCGGACACTGCCATCTCCTGTTCTATAATCGCTTGATGCCCTGGGATCATGCTGCTGGCTGGCTCCTGCATCATGAAGCGGGCGGGTACGGCGCCCATTTCGATGGTGCGACCTATCATCCGACGCATTTCAACGGTGGCCTGATCTACGCGCCTGACGAAGCCAGCTGGCACTTGGCGCGCGCCGCATTGCTTGAGAAATAGGATCGACCGTATGCCGCCGCTAACCCATCCCACACCATGGCCCCTCTATAGAGCTGGGTCCTCCTCTCCGGGAGGACCCAGTAGTAGCAGCGTCAGGTGAACAGAGGAGGACCGCAGGAGCCTAGTTGAGATGGTAAATCCTGGCGGTATTGCCTCCGGCGATCTTGGCCTTCTCCTCTTCAGTGCAGTGCACCAGAATCTCTTCAATGATTTGGTGGCTCCTGGGGAAGGTAAACTCGACATGGGGATAATCTGAACCCCAGAGGAGATTGTCCACCCCGATGATGTGGCGGTCGCGTATGCCTATCTCATCTTCCTGGAAGCCCGCAAACACGTTGCGGTGAAAATAGTCGCTGGGCAGCATGGCTTCCTTGAACCAATAGCGCTCTTGCTGGAACTCGTTGGGTGTAGGTGTAGTCGATGCGGTTCAGGAAGTGGGGAATCCAGGATAGTTCGTGCTCCACAGTGCCGACCCGGAGTTTTGGATAGCGCTCAAAGACGCCGCTGAAGATCATATCGGCAAGAGACATCCGCACCCAGTGGTCGGCGTTAGCCAGGAAGGAGTTGTGCACGCGGTTGCGGTCCTCGAGGGCGGCAACGCGGCCCGCCAATTCGCCGTTGAGCCGCTTCGCGAGCCGGCCGGGTAAGCTCTGAACATCCGATGGTGCCTCAGATCGCGCGCTCCGAAATAGTCGAAAGCTTCTTCGACGGCGGCAGCTGAGCGCATCGCTCAGCGAGACGCCTTGTTAGGCGCAGGATGTGAAAGCCATCGGAGCGATTTGTACGGAACTGTACGACCTGGGTACCGTTCTTAGGTCATGGATGATGCTCGCACGCTACGCCGCAAAGCGGCACGGTTTTTCGAGAACGCCGCATCTTCTGCGACCATTAAAGAGGCCCAAAAGCTGAGCGAGGTGGGTCGCCAGCTCGAACTCTGGGCCGACGATCTTGAAGAGATCGATGACGCGCAGGGGCCGAAAGCACCCACGCCTAGGAATGAGATCCGGAGGCGAGCGGATTCATAAGCGTGTTAGGGGACCAGACGCTGATACTCATTCCTGACGGTGCGGTAGCACTCGCAGCAAGCCGCTTCTAGGCCTTGGCGGTCGGTAATCGTGATCTGGCCATGGGTGTTGCGGATCAACCCAGCGGCCTTGAGCGTACCCACCGCGACCGTAACACCGGCCCTCCGCACCCCAAGCATCATCGAGAGAAATTCGTGGCTGAGCGGCATCTGATCGCTCTTCGCGCGATCACGGGCCGTCAGCAACCAACGTGCAAGGCGCTCCGGCAACGTGTGTCGCCCGTTGCATGCCGCCGTCAGTGAGACCTGAGTGTGGAGTGCCTGGACATACCGCAGCAGCAGTCCCATTAGGGCGGAGCTACGGCCCGCCTCCTCGCGGAACGCGCTTGCTGGCACCCGTAAGGCAGAACCAGGAATCTGAACCATTGCTTCAAGGGGAGAACTATCGGCACCGAGCAGAAGGGGTACCCCAACAAATCCCTCGTTGCCGATCATTCCCACCTCGATCATGGCTCCGTTCTCCAGAGGCTGGACAAGTGACACCATCCCCTCCTGGACGAAGTGGACATGATCTATCGGTGCATTCGGCTCTGAGAGTGTCTGTTTGTGCGGGAGTGGGACAGGCTCCAGATACGGCCTCAAAAGATCCAAATCCACCTGCGGCAGCGCGATAAGTAGCCGATTTGAGATAGAAATTGCAGGAGCCATGTGCTCCTCCGAAGAATTCGGGCAAGAGCACGCGCATCTCCTAGCCGTCCGCGCCCAATGGGCGGTTGCGGGCGATACCCCTCATATGGGCATTCGTGCGCTGATTACGAAGAACGTGGTATCGCGCTTCGGTAACAGAAAACCTGCCATTTTGTACTATTGCGTACAGACTCGACAGTGTTGCCTTTATATTTTTTATCGATACACCGTTAGGGAGCTGGTCCATGATGGTTGTGCAAATCGAGAAGCCAGCAAACATGACGCTGGCTATGTGGTTTACCGAGCTGCGCTCATGGTTCGATGAAAATAACTGTCAGCCAACATCTTTCTTTCGTTCAGGAAGAGTAATAGACAAGCTTCTCTTCCACGCCACCTTTGCTCAAAACACTCAGGCTCGCTTGTTTGCCTCACAATTTACAAGGTACGCGACCACAATTCAACGAGCAACAAGCAGCGAACGCGGCGAAATCTTGCTTGACGAGAATTGGGGCGGAGCGACTTCCGATGAACGGGGGCGAGCCCTCAGGCTCGCTGAAACTGAAGCCGCAACACACTGCCCGCCTGGATTGGCATCGGAACCCGGTAAATCCAGAAGGTGCCGTCTGCAACGCTGGTCTCGCTCCACCGATAGGTGAGAAAGTGCTGGCCGGTGACGGGAACGTCCTGGCCGGTAAAAGAGTGCATCTTTACCGGCAGTACTTTGTCGAGTGTGCCGTTGAGCAGCGACTTCATGGCAGCGTCGATCAAAGCTTTGAAGCTGTCCTCGTTCTGGACCATAATGGAGCGGGTCTTCCATGGGAGGTTGCCGAACGGGGCCAGCAACATCACCGCCTGGACATCGCGGTCCCGAATTGGTAGCGGCATAAAATTGGACCTGAATGTTGCGGTGGCTATGACCCTGCAAGACCAACGTTTTGTACCCCAGGGCGCGACCCGTCTGTACGGCCGCTTCAATGTCGCGGCGTACATCGAAGAAATTTTCGATGTTTACGGCGGCGTTATGTTAGCGCGTGAAATCGCAAGCGCGGCGTATCCTTGTGCCGCAAGCCGGGGCCCAAGCGCGCTTTGCGGCGGACGTTGGTAGCTGCTGCCACTGCCGTGCACCATCACGATGAGCGTCGTGTCCGCCGGCGATTTGCGATCCGGCTGCCAGAGGGCAGCGTCCACTTGAAATGCATCAATGGCCTTGATCGCGAGGAATCGCAGGGAAATCCCTGCCCGCGTATCGAAATCGGCCGAGAGTCCGGCAGGAGGTTGGGCAAAGTCGTATTGAATGCTGGCGGCGATCTCGGCGGCATGCACCACCTGGTTGGCAAACGCAATCGCGGCGGCGCGATGAGAGCTTCCGTTTGTTGGTGCCGCATATCGGTTGATTGTTGAGCGCCTGCCTGCCGACGGCATCAACGCTGCCCTATCGCAGGCAGACTTCGGCAAGCCGCTACAGGCCGGATATGAATTTCACCAGATACTGCTTCCAGGTCGCCGCGTAGTAATGCGTGAAATGCCCGTGCGTGTCCTTGCCGTAGGGGGTCAACACGTAGGTGCCGTGCGCGATCTTCTTGAATGCGCGTTCGACCGTGCCGAGCATCGGCGGGTCGGCGAAATCCTCGACATTGTTGATCAGCATCACATGCGCTTTGATGTTGGGCAGGTCGGCCTCGGGGCTGTAGTCGTAGATCGATTCGAGCTCGTAGAGGGTGTTGTTGCTTCGCCGTTTTTGATGATCGTCGCAAGGCGCTTGTTGTAACTGTTCTTGCCCGACACGGAGTGGGAGGTCATCGGCGAGGGTGCGGCGGCCGGCGGGCTGCCGGGGCGGGAGAGGAGACTGGGTGGGTTGCGCCAGCGCCGCGGCGGGAAGCGCCAGCAGCGCCACGACGGCTGCAGAAGCAAGATGGCTCGATCTCTGGATAATCCTGCGTTTTGCTGGGTCAATTCTGGTCCCAATGCCGTTCGTGCGCTTAGGAAGAAATTTGATTGGGGAGACGCAGGTCCCCGGCGCGCCTGCTTGAGCCGCGTACCCAATCCACAGGCGATAGTGGCAGATGCCACCCACTGCTGAGTATTGGGGCGAGCGCGCCTTGCCCCGAGCGGGTCGTCGGCCCGCATTGACTTGGCGCCAATGAGCGCAAAAGCCCCGCCTGACGGCGGGGCTCCTGCAAACCAATTCGGCGCAGCGAGACGGGCAAATTCGTCAGGCTTGCGATTTTAGCGGCTTCTAGCTCCGGGAAAAGCTCCTCTTCCTCCTCCTTGATGTGGTGCTTCACCATTTCGCCCAGGACTGGCATCCGATCTGGATGCGGTCGATAAGGAAATTGCGGAACGCAAGGAAGAGTTGATGTCGGAAATGCTCACCTTCGGGGCGGCAAGGGCTCGCACACCGGCTCCGTTCGGATCTTGGCCAGAACGCCCTCAAGATCTGATGCGCGGGATAGATGAGAAGGAAATCGGCCCAAGCTGGGGTCCCGAGCGGCGCCGATCGGGACCCCTTCACGCCACCTATGTTGCGCCACTGCCGCAGCGATCCAGGGCGATACTTACAATCTCGGACGATTGACGGCGACACCCTCAGCGTCAAATGCCCGCTGTCTTACGAGGCTCCCCGGAGACACCGTCCAGAACGCGGCGGACCTTTGCAGCCAACTGTTCGCGGCCGTAAGGTTTGCTAAGAAGCTCAACTCCGGCATCGAGTCGGCCATTGTGGACAATGGCGTTTTCGGTATAACCGGAAGTGAACAGGACCCTCAACTGGGGTACGATCTCGACAGCGCGTTCAGCCAACTGCCGACCGCTGATCGCCCCCGGCATGACGACGTCGGTGAACAAAAGATCGACGTTGCCGCGTTTTTCGAGCAACGCGAGCGCTTCCCTACCGTTCGATGCAAGAAGAACGGTGTAGCCGAGATCTTCGAGCATAGAGGCCACCGTTGTCCGTACGATCTCGTCGTCGTCGACCACCAGCACCGTCTCGGTTCCCGTCACTGCAAGAGCGGCGACCCGCCCTGGCTGAGCGGTTTCCTCGCCAAAGTTGCGCGGAAGATACAGCTTGACAGTGGTGCCCTCGCCAACCTCGCTGTAGATTTTGAGGTGACCGCCCGATTGCTTGACGAAGCCATAGACCTGCGGCAGTCCGAGCCCGGTACCTTCCCCGGCCGCCTTGGTCGTGAAGAATGGATCGACCGCCCGCGCTATCGTGACCTCGTCCATGCCTTTTCCCGTATCTGTGATGGCGAACAAAACATATTGCCCGGGATCGACTTCCGCGTGCCGGGCGGCATAGGCGTCGTCCAGCGCAGCGTTTGTCATCTCCACCGTCAGCTTGCCTCCTTCCGGCATTGCATCCCGGGCGCTTTGATTTGCCGTTGGATCATCGGATCCACGGCCCGCTTTGGGTCGATTTGAGCCGTAGGCTCCGGGTCGAGGGTGGTTGATGATCTCGACGGGCCGCGAATGGCTTCACCGAGTGGAAACCCATCGTTCCCGATTTG
This sequence comes from uncultured Alphaproteobacteria bacterium, assembly GCA_963732095.1. Lineage (GTDB taxonomy): Bacteria > Pseudomonadota > Alphaproteobacteria > ATCC43930 > CGMCC-115725 > AP-15. Next base: position 97,305 of record CAVSZA010000034.1, on the reverse strand, counting down.
CCAGGCCCGTGATGTCCATACTTTGAAAGCGATCATTTATTGCCTGATGCCACGAGCTCCAATACTGCGCTTATTTTCAGCGCTGCCGCTGGTACCTAATCTTGTCTCAGGCGGTCGGATCACCGAGACCGAAATGGACGAGCTTCTGAACCGGACCGGGACCAGCCCGCAGAACCTTGCCCTGCGGGCATTGGATTTAGCCGGAGTTCTTGATCTGGAGCTCCACGCGAACGCCGTCGGGATCGTGTAAAAACACAGCGGCGCCGTCCCGCCGCTCTGTCGGTCCTTCGACGATCTCTAGCCCTGCTTCGTGCAGCGAAGCGATGAGTTCGTTCATCGTCGCGCTCTCCGCCATCAGGCAGAAATGGTCGATTCGGTGCGGCTCGTTCGTCCCGGCGATAAAATTTGGATTGCAGAATACATTGATTTCCTGGTCGCCGACCTTCAAGACCGCCGAACTTGTGCCGCCGGCGCCCTCTCGCCGGCGCAGCAACTCCAGCCCGAGCCCCTCGACGTAGAAGCGCAAACTTCGGTCAAGGTCGGTAACGAGGAGACCAACATGATCGAGTGCCTTGATTCGCAGCATGGGCGGCTCTCTGTAGACGGGTCGAAGACTAACATCTGCGGAAGCCCGGTGGGAATGTCCGATTCCTAGTCGACCTGACCAGCCACTGGCGCGGGCATGAAGGTCTCAAATGGGTCGAGAGTCGCCCTCCGAACCTGCCACCAAAACGTATGATTAGTGCGTCGCACTCAAGCGGGCGCTAATCGATCGGACACTGCGGCTTATTCCGCCGCCTCCAGCAGATCTTCTTGGACTAGCGGATTGCGGACCCATTCGATCGCCGCCTTCAACTCCTTGGCCGGGTACTCGCCATAGCCGCCATGTTCGTCCTTCTTGCCGTGCGCGGTCATGTACCGCTCGATGTCCGGCTTGACGGCGATCTCTCCATTGGCGGTGCGGGCGACCCGCAGATCGGTGATGCCAGAGTGCCGCAGGCTGTAGAAGGGCTTGTCAGGGTCGGTGATGCCGACCGTCTTGCGCAGCCACTCACCCGTCCGGGTTGACGCCTGCCCGGCCCGTTTTCCGTAGGTGTCGAGGCGGAGCATTGGGAACAGGGGGCCGTCACCGACCGATTCACGATAGGCGAGAAACCCCTCATCGAGCAGTGCCGAGGGCAGCGCCACTTTGCGGATCGACGGCGGGGTCTTGATCCGTTGGTCCTTTGATCGGTTCTTCCGGGTAATCTTCATCAGCCACACGCCATCCTCACACACGAGGTCGCGGGTATGGGCGTCGGCGATCTCGCTGGTCCGGGCTAGGAGGTAGTGCGACAGAAACGTGAGCCACTTGATATCGTCCTCGGCGTCGCGTGCGGCCAACAGAATTGTGCGGCGCTCCTCGATCGTGAAATCGTCGCGCTTTCTGCCCTCACCGGGATTGAATTTTACATCCCGCATCGGGTTTGGGCCGACCGTGATGATACCGATACAGGCATAGCCGATCCGGCGTTTTTTGGGCTGAGTTTCGGTCGTATCTTACGGCAACTGCGACCCCTTGACCCATAACGGCCAAGAGAATTTGCCGAAAGTCTTAATTAATGCAACGCAGCGGCCCGGGCCTGCCTATCTTGTTCGCCACCTGATATTGTATGGCCGTCTAGGTCGCCTCCAAATAGATGATGAAACCGATTTCCCGGGACTCACGGGCTGTTGGGCCCGCGCCGAGGCCCTTCTCGACTCTTTCCGGTCATTCACTTCAATTTATAGTGCCTTAACCGGGTTGATGCTTTCGACGCCGGCAACGGAGGCCGACCAGTGCTAATGAGCCAGCTGCAACCAAGAACGCGCTTGATGGTTCTGGCACGCTTGATGGTTCTGGCTCGGAAATAACATCGAAAAGAATTTGGGGAGTTTGGCAAAAAGCTGAATTGGGAAAAACTGAGCAAACAGATTCACCCGAGAACATGGGGGAAAACTCCGCTTCGGCAGAGGTGGTCAGCGACCCCGTATCGATGTCCTCGCCAACCATGAATTGCACTTCGTCGCTAAAAGACGTGCCAAACTCGTTATCTATAGTGTCATGAAACCCTGTCGACCTGAACTCGTCGCCATTCATCTCTAAGAAGACCCTACCGGTCACAGAACCAGAAGCCGCATCACCAAACATGTCCTTCGGCACACTTCCCATAACCGAGACGTTGACTAGAATGCCACCGGTTTCTTGTATTGTAGTACTCGTAATATTTGCACTAATATTTTCGACCTCAATCGCCTCGGCGACTGCAGGCAACGTGAAACAAATGAGTATCCCTAATATGAACTTGGTCGGATTAAACATCTCAGCCATTCCTCCGATTAACCGACATTTCCCGGATGTACGGGGTGGTCGAGTCATTTTCTCCAAGGTACCTCGCCTACCACACCGAGTTACCATAGGCAACCCGGCCTCTATCCTCCAAATGAATGATCCGTATCCCCCAGCCGGGCATTTCCCAGATGGGCTCGCTTTGGTGCTCCGGGACAATACGTGCAACCACGTATGAACAGAAGCTGAACACATCTCGGGATTGGCGCGCCAGCCATCGGCGCTGTGCACGTTGCCCGGCCTCAGGGCGCACCGCTCGACTGGTGCACCTGGTCAATCCACTGGCCGGGCGTCTAAAGGCCCGTAGTCGACATAAAGGGGAAGACAACTCGGGCAAAGACAAAGTCGAGTGTTTCCAACGCATCAACGCATCGCTACACCGACCTAAATATCCTCGGGTCGGTGCGAATCTCTTGATTTTTGCACCGGGGTTTTAGCTCCTAGAGGATCGAAGCGTACCGACAATTTCTTAATGGCTACTTTCAGGGTGTGCTCCCTGCCGACGAATTCATCACGGCATGGGTGCGGCACTTCGATTTGATGGCATCGACCCGTCTATCACTAAAACCCGGCGCAATCGAATTGCTGGATGCGCTCGATGATCTGCGCCTTCCTCGGGCGATTGCTACGTCCTCGGCTCGTCATACCGTGGAGCATCACCTGACAGCCCATAACCTTGCGGGGCGCTTCCATGAGATTGTCGGACATGGTGACTACGCGTCTGGCAAGCCTGCACCCGATCCCTTCCTGAAAGCCGCCGACGGAGATGACCGATATGCGGAATCAGTTCGGGTCGCCTTTGATCGCCGCCGCAGCTATGGTCGCATCCTGCAGATCTATTTTTTGGATCGCCCAAGATCCGAGCGGGCTCAACGGCTAAGTCCAGGATGTCGGGGACCAGTACCGCTCGGGCGACCTTCCCGGCCAATCCGGAGGAGCGCACATTGGCGAGGCCCACATTGCGCAGCTCAACCAAGTGCAGTGTTTGATGCTCGGTCGTGACCAAGATCGAACCCGACGCCGTTGCCGATCGCCAGCGCAAGAACGTTACGGTGAACCTCAATCCGCCGCGCGGTAACTAAGGAGAGGAGTGGTTATGGTCCAGCATCCGGCGCTAACCGAAGGACGAGTTGCCGTAGTGACCGGCGCTGCCAGCGGGATCGGCCTTGCGGCGGCGAACCGGTTCACCTCCATGGGGCTGAGGACTTGTCTTGCCGATCTCGACGGCAGTGCTCTCGAACAGGCGACGGCGGAGATTGCATCCGTCGCAAAGCACGGTTCCTCCGATGTCCTGAGCGTGCCGACGGATGTGAGCAAGTTGGAGGAGGTCCAGCGCCTCAAAGACCAAGTATATGACAGGTTCGGTGAAGTTGGCGTGTTGATGAATAATGCCGGCACTTCACCAGGGGGTGGGCCTTGGGATCATTACGAGCGCTGGCAGCGCGTGCTGAACGTCAATCTCTGGGGCGTGATCAACGGCGTGCAGAGCTTCACCCAAGCGATGATCGACCAAGGCACCCCCTGCGCGATCATCAACACTGGCTCAAAGCAAGGCATCACCTGTCCGCCGGGAGATACCGCCTACAACATATCGAAGGCGGGCGTGAAGGTTCTGACCGAAGGGCTCGCCCATGCATTGCGCAATGTCGACGGTTGCCGGATTACAGCCCATCTGTTGGTGCCAGGCTCGACATTCACCGGCATGACCCGACGAGGCAGAACGGCCAAGCCGTCGGGCTCCTGGGTGCCCGAGCAGGTCGTCGACATGCTCGTTGCCGGGATGGCGGCCGGCGACTTCTATATCATCTGCCCCGACAACGACGTGACTCGCGACGTCGACAACCGACGCATCCTGTGGGCCGCGGAAGACATGATCCGCAAGCGCCCGGCGCTGTCGCGCTGGCATCCGGACTACCAGGACGAATTCGCCGCATTCCTCGCCCTGGAGGCACCGTTTCGGCGCTAAGACGACGCCCGCGCCTGATTAGCTTGATGGGTCGACGCACCAGCCGCAACCATCTCGGCGCGGTCAACGTCAAGATCCCCGGCATCCCGGTGCCGGTCACCAAAAAATAGTCCGTTACGCGTCGCCCCGACGGCGTGTTGCCGTTGCACCGCCCCGCTGAGGCACGGGTCGAGCAGGATAGAGCCGCCGCGGTGTGGTTCAGCAGGCTCGCCACGAAAATGCGGAGCACGGTCGGCAGAGGTTTGCGGAAATGGGAAGCAAGCCGCAACGCCAGCAGCTGCGTCTTGTCTCCTCTACTTCCGAGATCGCCACGACGCCGGTCGAGGTGAGAAGCGCGTATATGAAGCGCCATCCGGGCCGGCGAGGAGGTTAAGCTTATGGCACCGCATCCCCTCGCCTGGCCCAGGCCGAAGACACCCGTGCCAAAGGTCTCGCCAAACAAGCGGCTATCCGCCTGCCGATCGCGCCATCTCTAGAAAAGGCAAGTCTGTTAACGCGAGCCCCGTGAGCGAGGGCGGCTACTCCCCAATGACAGTCCAGATGTTGCTAGGCCGCGCCTAAGGATCAAGACTTGCCGATGCCGCGGCGGTTCCTAGCTTTTGACGACCTATAGGCCACCACTTCTGCCTTGGAGCCTGGCCGTCCCCGTCGGATGCTGGGCCGATGCCGCTCAACGACCTTCACCGCCCGTTACAAGAGACGGTTCCCTTGACCGCGGCCAAAAGAAGCCTGCAATCTTCAATCACAGAGGAGCGCGGGTCCCGAAGCGCCGTGGAGGGGAAAATGGCCAACCGATCAACCGGCGGAGATAGGCTTATCGACCGGCGTACCGTGCTACAGGCGGGGGCGATGCTGGCCGCGGCCGGGCCGGCGCTGCTGCGCGGCGTACATGCCGAAGCTCAGCCGCGACCCCCTACGATCATCGATTCCCAGGTCCATGCCTATGAGGCGAACACGCCGAAGCGGCCCTGGGACAAGGTTCCGAACTGGCCCCCTCACGTCACCGGCGACGAGATGGTGGCGGCGATGGACAAGGTCGGCGTCGACGGCGCGATCTTCGTCTCGCCCTTTTCGATGTACCGCTACGACGCCAGCTACGCGGTGGAAGTGCAAAAGGCCCATCCCGGCCGGTTCGCACTCGTCAAGCCGGTCGACCCGGACGATCCGGCGGTGGCCGACGTCATCGCCGACTGGAAGAAAACGCCGGGGACGGTCGGCATCCGCATCTTCATGACGAAGGAGACGAACCGTGCGCCCGACGACCCCGGCCTCGAACGCATCTGCCGCGCCGCCGTGAAGCACAATTTCCCGATCAACTTAATCTTTTCCGGGAACCTGGATGCGGGTACGGCGCTAATCGACCGTTACCCCGACACGCGTTTTGTCATCGACCATATGGCCCTCCAGCAGCCGAGCGTGCCACCGGCACCGCCGGAGCCCTGGGCCGACCTGCCGAAGGTGGTGGATCTCGCCAAACGCAAGAACGCAGTAATCAAGATCAGTGGCGCCTGCACGCTGGCCAAGCAGCCCTACCCTTTCCCGGACATCTGGGACCCGCTGGCTCGCCTCTTCGAGGCCTGGGGTTTCGAGCGGTGCCTGTGGGGCACGGATTGGACGCGCGCGTTCGCGGTCGTCAACTACGAGCAGGCGGTCGAGCCCTTCCTTAAGACTAACCGCCTGAGCGACAGCGAGCGAGCAATGCTGATGGGCGGCGCCACGGCCAAGGCCTATGGCTGGTCGCCTAAGAAAGGTTAGAGAGCGGTAGTCGCTCCCGCTGCTAATCCGTCCGCTTTGGAGCATGAAGAGCGGTTCCCGCCGACAAGGCTGAGTGCCGGCTGTGGGTTCAGAAAGGAGACGATCGCCGGAATTGGCCGCAATGGGCGAGATGCGCCGCAAGCGGACGCCTCCTGCATAGGGCGTCGACGGCTCCGCAAGATCGCCGGAAAAACGAGTTTATTGAGGGACGCTCCGCAACGTAAGAGCACCCTCACTGGCATTGGCTAGCGCTGCCGGCAGTTTCGTCCCACCATCCGGCATACGTGAACCTTCTCCTAGGCGTGGCGTTAACTCCGTCGAGATCGATGCAACTCGCGTACAGGCGTGTTGACGCATCTATCCTGTCGTCGATCGTGGTCTCGCTCAGAACCGCGGAAGCGCGAAATCATCCGGTTCGAGCTTCTGTCGACCTATCTCGAAAACTGGAAGGCGCCGACATCGGCTGTGACCCGCTGTGGGCTTCCACCTTTTGACCCGGCGACCGGCACGGTGATCGAAGCGCCCATCGAGCGGCAGACTAGAACGGCTGACGTGCAGGCGAGGACTCGACACAGGGAGACGGACGATGAAGGCAATCGTTGTAACGGAGCAGGCTGCGGGAACGGCCGGGATGAAGCTGGTGGAGCGGCCCGAGCCGCTGCCAGCGATAAACGACGTCGTCGTTCAGATTCATGCGTCGGGATTCGTCCCGACTGAGATGGAGTGGCCCTCGACCTGGACCGATCGCCGCGACCGTGACCGAACACCGTCGATCCCCGGCCACGAGCTTGCCGGAGTGGTCACTGTCCTCGGCTGGGGCACGACGGGACTGTCGGTAGGACAGCGGGTGTTCGGCCTCGCCGACTGGTATCGCGACGGCACCCTGGCGGAGTATGTAGCCATCGAGGCACGCAACCTCGCGCCGTTGCCGGGCGACGTCGACTTCACGGTGGGCGCGAGCCTGCCAATCTCTGGCCTCACCGCGTGGCAGGGACTGTTCCAGCTCGGCCACCTTCAGGCGGGGCAGAGCGTCCTCGCGCACGGCGCGGCAGGCGCAGTCGGGACGATGGTGACGCAGCTCGCACGTGAGTTTGGCGCTTACGTCATCGGCACCGGACGCGCAGCCGACCGTCAGAAAGTGCTCGACTTCGGCGCGCAGGAGTTCGTTGACCTCGACAACGACGCGCTGGAAGACGTCGGTGGCATCGATCTGGTGTTCGATGTCATCGGCGGCGACATCCAGAAGCGGTCCGCAGGCCTGATTCGAGCTGGAGGAACACTGGTGTCCGTCGTCGGTCCGGCCGAGGCGCGGCCCGCCGACGGCTTGGCGGTCGACTTCGTTGTCGAGTTCGATCGTGCCCAACTGAGTGAGATCGTCCGGCGGGTGCGGGACGGACGACTGCGGACGAACATCGGCAACGTCTCGACCCTCGACGATGCCGTCGCCGCCTTAAACCCGACCGAGCGACGCAGGGGGAAGACGGTCATCCGCGTTCGTCCGTGAGGACTCGGGCCTTAGAGGGACGCGCAATGTGACCGGCGGCGACGCCGACCGAGGTCACCCCGATGCCGATCAGGTCTTCGGCGGTCAGCTTCGGCAGGATCTCGCCGTCGATATCGTTGTCGCGGAACGCCGATACATAGCGCTGAAGTTCTAAGTCCTGCAGCCAGGCCGCAATGTCCATCGGGTGATCCTCGGCTCGGGGAAGCGGCGATCCCTCGTCGTTAGACGTCGATAGCGTCGGCTGTTCGGATCAGCCAGGCTCCGCTCGTTACCTCAGTTCTGGCATGGGGTCGTGAGTTGTATCTCGTTGGTGTCTACCACGAAGACCGCGAGAAGCTTGGCCGGCTTCGTCTCGCTGGCATTAGCGCTGACGCCATGGCGATCGCCGGGCATTTCGGAAAAACTCTGTCCGGCCTCGTAGGTCGTCACCGGTCCGTTGTTGACTTGACTGCGGATCGCCCCCTCGAGGACCGTCGCATAGATGAAAGCGGATTTCGGATGCGTGTGAACGGCGAATAACCACCTGGGCCGTATTCTACGAGCACGCCCTTGATGCTCTTGCCGGGAACATTTGGCAGCTCGTGCTGGTAGACGAGGGTGACCTTGGCGTTTTTCGATGGCGGTGCATCTGCGAGGGCGCCGCAAAACGGCAAGGTCGCGACTACCAGTAAGGGGAGGATACTTTTCATCGAGCCTCAGCGTCGCTCGCGCAGGATCAGGCCACCCGTGAGTGGCGAAGCCATTCGTCGAGAGTGATGCGGCCGAGGCGCGCTTCGCCCAACGGCACGAGCGAGCGCTCTTCGACCCGGCCGCCGAAATACCCGGCCTCGGGATCGCTCACGACCTCGCGTGGGTCGCCGACCGCCTTCAGATAGCGAGCGACGATTTCGCGGAACGGTGCTCGGTCCGGACCGGCGATCTCGACGATGCCGTCGCGCGGCGAGGCGAGCGCCACCTCCGCGATGACGGCAGCAACGTCGTCCGCCGCGATGGGCTGGAACAGCACGGGCGGCAGTCTGACGGTGTTCCCGGCTGTACTCGAATTTGCGATGCCGCCGAGGAATTCCATGAACTGGGTCGCGCGGACAATGGTGTAGGGGATCCTGGAAGCCTCGATCAGTTTTTCCTGGGCGACCTTGGCGCGAAAATAGCCATTATCGGTCCGGTCGGTCGCGACGATGGACAGCGCAACGTGGTGACGGACCCCCGCCGCGGCTTCCGCCAGCAGGAGGTTGCGGCCGGACGTCTCGAAGAATTGCAGCACCGCCTTGTCTTCAAATGACGGCGAGTTGGCGAGATCGATCACGACCTGTGCGTTGGTCATGGCCTCTTTGAGGCCCTCGCCTGTAATGCTGTTGACGCCGTTTTTGGGCGAGGCGGCGACGACCTCGTGACCACCCTGGCACAGAATGGCAACGGCCTTCGAACCGATCAGGCCGGTGCCGCCGATGACGACAATCTTCATGGAATAGCCCTGAATTGTCGGCGCGCCGGCGATCCCGAAATGGATTTGCGTGCATGCCAGAACGTCGGCTATCGCAGGCGCCAACGCACCCGCAACACCTCGTCTCTTTAGGGACGACCCTCACGGTGCGTAACGCCTCGTTTTTGGGAACGATCCCACTGTGCCAAATTTGCTTCGCACGATCGCCGCCTTCGGCTCGCATGATACGGTGCCGATCGTGAAAGTCGGCATTGGGGCAACTCCCGTCATTCAATGTTCAACGCCATCGTCCGGCGCGTGTCGAGCCTGATTCCGCACTCGGGTCTGCATGTCCCAGGCTTCGGGGTAGCGCCAGCTCGCGAGCTCGTCGCACCAGGCCCAATCGTGCTGCGGTCCGCGCAGGCGCTCCGGCTCATCGGCGCTGTAGGTTGTCGCAATGGCATCGTTGGGCCAGGTCAGCCTACGCTTTGTCGGCTCGTAGTGCGGCCGCTCACGCGGGGGCCCTATCGCCAGCAGACACCATCTGCGCTTCGGTAGCAGGGGTACAAGCGGCAGCGATATGACCCCATCCACTCCATCTCGAAACCTTTGCTTATGAAACGCGCTACTGGTGGTTCGAATCCACTCCCCTCCAGCGGGGAGTCTGCAAACTTTCGGTCCCTCTCGCGTTGTCCTGGTATCAGAGCGGGCCGCGCGAGCTCGCTGGCCCAGTTTTCCTCCATTCGCTCTCCTGACCCCCCCGGGGCCGCGTTTGCAGACCCCGCATACGCGCAAGGGATCGCGAGCGCCAACAATCTTGGCAAAAGAGGTGGAGGCGGTGAACCAATAATCGCCGGTAATGCGACGGCAAAGGCCGTCACCGGCTCGCGGTGTGCGCGGCAGAGCTCAGGTTCTCTTTGCGCCGCCATCCTTGCGATCGTTTGGCGTACGCACCTGCGTGGTTGGTTGCTCGGGCCTTATATCGGCAATACAGCGGCCAGCCAGCCACCTATTCCGACAGTTGCCGGTCCGGAATAGAGGCTCCGCAGGCGAGCGCGTCATCGCGGAACGCTGATTGCCAGTTCCGGGTAACTATGAGCTGAGCGCAGTTCAAGAATTGGGCTCCATTCAAAAAAGCCCCGGCAAGATCGGCGCCATCGAGCACCGCTTTGAAGAAGTTGGCGCCGTCCAGATGTGCACCCGACAAATTCGCCTCGCTCAAGTTCGTGCCCCGGAGATCGGCACCTCGAAGATCGGCCCGCGATAGATCGAACCCGCTCAAGTCGAGTCCTCGCAGACCGGCCCCAGACAAGTCCGGCGTCTCGTCGTGATTTGCCCGCCACTCGTTCCACACTGTGGCTCCGCGGGCGAGCATCGCGACATGCTCATCGTTTGCCATCTTCCACCCCTGTCAAGCCTGCGGGGAGCTTTGTTCCGCTATTGCGGTGGGCCCGATTGAGCTGTTCCTGCGTCAGGCCTTCGACGCCATCCAGGTTGGCATCCGACAAATCCGCGCCTTCGAGCCTTGCTAACCGCAGATACGCACCGCGCAAATCGGCACCCCGCAGTGACGCCCCGACCAGGAACGCACCACCAAGCCGGGCATCACGGAGGTCAGCGGCGTCCAGCCTTGCATGACGAAGTCCGGCGCCACGCAGGTTCGCCTTGCGGAGGTCGGCCCCGATGAGCACCGCGGCATCGAGCTGAGCGCCGCTCATGTCCGCTTCACGCAGGCAAGCGCCTCTCAGCACCGTATTGGCCGCCAATGCGAACTCCATCTCGGCCTTGGCGAGGCAGGCGTCCTCAAGGCTTGACGAAACGAGGTTCGCCCCGCTCAAACGCGCCCGGGATAAATCCGCGCGATCAAAGCACGCCTGTTCTGCAATGGCGCCGACGAGGTTCGCGCTTTGGAGATGAGCTCCTGTGAAGTCAGCCCCGCTGAGCAAGGCGCGGTCCATTTTGATGCCGCGCAGATTGAGCCCCGAGAAATCTCGCCCGGTCAGATCGGCTGATGAGAAATTCGCGCGGTGGCCTTGGTGATATTCCGTCTCCAGGTAAAGCCGGTGCTCGGCCAGCATTCGCTCGATCTCGTCGGGCGAAACCACCCGGAGAGGTGTTCGGGCCGAAAGGTCGGCCATTCCGGCAAAGGGTGATTGCGGGCTGCCGGGCTCTGCCATGGAGCGATCTTACTCCCAAACTCGGAGGACGACACAGCGCTCCCGGCAGTCGTCTCAGCCCCTACGGTCCTGGGCTGGCCGACGACGTTCAGCGTAGGCCGGTCCCCCGTAGGGGGTGGAAATGGTGGACATGTGGAAATGGCGGAAACTCTGATTTCCACGCGGCTGCCGGAAGTCATTTCCAACCGGGCTGCTGGAAATGGAAGAAGTCCAGGACGGCCGCCACTTCCAGATGTCCAAGGCCATTTCCGCGGACATGGGCACGACGCGAGGTCCAAGCCAGCAATATGTGCCCGCATAGGTCCGCGTCTCGTCGCGCAGAAGATGGACTGATCCGCCCCTAGAGTTGATGGGCGCACCTGGCCGCTGGCCCGGGCCGCGGAAACCTCGTCGCCCCAGCGAAATATGATGTTTAACGGCTTTCGCGCCCCTTTCCCTCGGCTTGGCAAGAAAAGCAGCGTAACGCGCTTTCTGCAAAATCACTAAAGAAAGTACTATTTGGCCTTGCATTAACCAAAACCGACGATCAAAATTTGATTCACGATAGAATTTCTCGACACCCAAAGCGCGTTTGAGCATTACAAGCGTGTACTAGGGCGTAATGACCCGATTGAGACGCGAGCCAAATATAATTATGACTGTCTTCATGTGGAGCATTACAACGCTCATACTGGCCAGTTTATTATTGGCGCGGTTTTCACAAAAAGCACCCGCCGCAATCCGGGTTCTTTCGTTGGCCTGTTATCCGGGCCCGCGGCAACGTCCTGATAACTGCCGTCGAACATCAAGGGTGTGTTGGACATTTTTACTAAAGCGTAAACACACCGGCTGGCGCGTCGTTGTTGTGAAAGGGGGATCCGAAAGCGGAGATGGGCTCGTGCGATCTCAGTGTTGAGACCCAACGAACACCAATGGACGACACGCGGCATCTGACGATCGGGCTTGAAGTTTAATTCCTCCTTGTCGATCGCGTTCACGCCAGGATTGGAGAAGTTAGCTGGGGCGCCTGATAATCCTCTCTATCTCGTCGACAGTGACCCCATAAAGCTCTGCGACCTGCGCCCGCGTCATCCCGTAGCTCGTTAAGGTACGGACGCGACCGAATTGGGAGACGGGTATCTCGCGGGTCTCGCGCTTGGCGGTCGCCTTTCGCCGTATCTGCTTCGGTTCCGCAGCTGGTTCGACCTTCGCCGCACTCATAGGCACCACCGGCGGGATCGCGAAGATACGTGGCTGCCGCCGAGGTTGGCGCTCAGCTGACGAGGCGTCATTCGGGGCAGATATCGGTCGTCGCCGTGTGGTTTGCTGCTTTGGCTTGAACAGGTCTTCTGCATCTTGGCGCACTCTGTCGATCCTTTCACGATCCTGTCGAGCGCTTGCCGGCTGCCAGTCTGTTGTTGGCAAGAGATTCCCCAGAAAAAATCGTTAACAACGTAAGGGACATAAGAATTTGTTGGGAAGTCCGCAAGGTCTCGAGACGACCAACTCGTCCGTTTGAGAGACTCCGGCGAAGTTTTATGCCGACCACCGAGAAGCGATGACGACGACCATGATATTTCCGGCCGGGATCAATGATTGAAGCTCGGGTGACATCGCTCCCGATGAAGCCGTTGGCGAAGTCGAACGCGTTGGCGGGCTGCGCACCGCTTCGACGGCAGCGCTGCGTGCGAACATGAAGCTCGCGCAATCGGATCCCGCTCGACCGTATGAAGAGCTGCGACTTTAGCGGAAACTCCCATAGAGAATCTTATATGGGAAATTCCGCTAAACTCGCGGTGTGCTACAGAGCAACGCGCGCCCAAAAAACCCCCAGCACGCCCCTCCGCAACTGCTGCCGCGAGAGTCGTCTCACCGTCCACTGAGTCGGTGGCCCACGGTCAAGAAGACCCATCAGCAACGGACCCGATCGAGTTCGTCTATCATCGGTAATTAGCGAGGTCGCGTTTCCGGCCAGCCACCGGGAGGAGAAGATGAAAGCCTATCACATCGACCGCTTTGGCAGCGTTGGTGGTATCGTGTTGCGGTCGAGCGAGGATCCTCGGCCCGGGCTGAAGGAGGTCCTCATGCGGGTCCACGCGAGTTCGCTCAACTACCGCGATTTGATGGTCCTCAAAGGCGGTGGTCGCGGTCCAACGAAGATCGGCGTAGTGCCGCTGTCCGACGGCGCCGGCGAGGTCGCAGCAATCGGCGAAGGAGTTACTCGGGTCAAAATTGGCGACCGGATTGCCGGTTGCTTTCATCCGCGCTGGTTTGGCGGACCGATCAAGCCCGACTACTTGACCGACCGGCTCGGCGCCAATCTCGACGGAGTGCTGGCGGAATACGCGGTCTTCAATGAAGAAGCAGTCGTGCTTCTGCCAAGCCACCTGTCCTTCGAGGAGGCCGCCACCCTGCCCTGCGCTGCAGTGACCGCCTGGGTAGCACTGACGGGCCATCGCCGGGTCACCGCGGGAGATACCGTCCTGACCCAGGGTTCCGGGGGTGTTGCGGTCTTTGCGCTGCAATTCGCCCGGGTCTTGGGCGCTCGGGTGATCGCGACGACTTCGACCGCCGAGAAGGCCGAGCGGCTCAAGGCGCTGGGGGCTTCCGATGTGATCAACTACACCGAGACGCCCGATTGGGACGCGAAGGTGCGCGAGCTGACCGATGGCCGCGGCGTCGATTGTATCGTCGAGATCGGCGGGCCGGGGACCATCGCAATGTCGCTGAAGGCCTTGGCGGTAGGCGGACACGTCAGCCTGATTGGTGCGAGCCTGTCGTCGTCGGGGACGGGGCTCGATCCCCTATTGCTGACCGGCCGCGGCATTACCCTCGGCTCGATCAGCGTCGGAAGCCGCGCGGATTTTGAGGCGATGAACCGGGCTATCGCGCTGCACCGTTTGCGCCCCGTGATCGATCGGACATTTCCGTTCGCCGAGGCTAAGGCGGCCTATCGCCATTTCGAGGGTCGCGGGCATTTCGGGAAGGTCGTGATCGCGCACGGCTGATGATATTCGACAGGCGCCTAATCTAACCCCCGGCGAGGCGGGCGACGACCGGCGCGAAGACGTCCACGTAGGGCTCAAAGATGACATAGTAGGAAATGCCCCAGCGCTCCCGGCGCGCATGAAGATCTTCGATCAGCTTGTCCACCGTGCCGATCAGTACATAGGGGCTCTGGAGGATCTCTTCGGGGCTCAACTGGGTCCAACGCCTCGCCAATTCCTCGGCCGCCTGGCGGGGATGATCCGTCACGACAACGCGTTGCACCAGCGCGTTCAGTTCGAGCCGTCCGTATCGATCGCCGGCGACGTCTCGCACCAGCTGCATTCGCTTGTCGACCTCCGACACTCTCCATCCTGAAATGTCCGGTATCGCACCACCGCGGCGGAAGGTGATCCCGGAGAAACCCACGATGTCGGCTTCCCGCGCAGCGAGGGTGAGGAGGCGCCGGCCATTGCCGCCGATCAGAATGGGGGGATGAGGCCGCTGGACCGGAAGGGGAAAGATCGTATGGCCGGTCACGCGATAATGCCGACCAGCGAAGGCGACCTGTTCACCCTTGAGCAGGCCCTTGATCAGGGTGACCGCTTCTGCCAGCCGCTCGACCCTGATGCCTCCCGCGTCGAAGTCCAAACCCGCTTGCTCATATTCAGATTGCATGTGCCCCGCGCCTAAGCCGAGCTGGAGCCTGCCCTCAGTAAGCAGGTCGACTGTCGCAGCCTCACGCGCAACCAATACGGGATGGCGAAAGTCGTTGTTGAGCACGTTGGTTCCGACCCGAAGGCTTTTCGTCGCCTCTGCAGCGCTGATCAACGCTGGCATCGGCGCAAAAAAGTTGGTGAGGTGATCAGGGACGGTCAGCATAGCGTAGCCGAGATCCTCAAGCTTGCGTGCCTTCTCCGCCCATTCCGCCCGCGAGCGAGATGGCCCGACGTTCACTCCGAACTGGAACGTCTTCATTCGACCGAGCTCCTGACTTGTTGGTTGACCCGATTTGCACTCACTCCCAGCGGCCTCAGCGCCACAGTACGAACTATCGAACGGGCGCTGATAGATACGGCCGTCCTCGCCGCGCAAAAGCAGCGGGGCAAAATCTCGATCCATAAGAGGGGGAGTCACGCAATTCCGATAGCATTACTGTAAACCAGTCGTTGAACCAACCATGCGACGGTAGCGCGAGCGAGATTGCATAAGTGTCATGTTTCGTGGACTCTGCTGGACGCTAGGGTCGAATAAGGGAGGCCCCCAATCAAATGGGAGACGAGAACGAACGGCAACGCTTAACGAAGCTTTACGAACAGTTGCGTCTGAAGCTCCTCGACCTTTCGAAAAAGAACCCGATGCTGAATTACCGCCTTGGTGCGCGTTCGAGGCGGCATCTTCAGATAGTGGACGAGGTTCTCGAAGAGGCTTACCGCAAACTCGTCGGGGAGGACGCAACCCTCAAGATCGCCTTCCTGCAGGAGCCCGACGACATACCACCGGAAGAAAGGACCGACGACTTCCTAGATGCGCGTCTCCTTGACCACAGCCAGTCAAGTTGACGATGCCGATCAATGACCCGCAGGCCAATGCGGACGACACGTCGCCCGCGCGGTCGGCGCGGCCGTCGTCGTTGAGGCGCATGTAGAAGGCTTTGATGTCCTTCGGGGAGTTCATCACGATGACCGGCTTCTTCGCGTATTTTTCGGTCAGATAGCGCTCGTGCTCCGACTGCAGGTCGATGCCCCCAGTTTAGATCCATCCGCCGCCTCGCGCAATAGGGCGGACGGGAATATTGAGCTCGGGGCGCGGCAGGAAGAGCTTGATCTCGCTCACGTCGGAGGAAAGGCGGACGAGCGCGAGATCGCCGTCATCATCATCAACAGCTAATGGCATTCGGCCTACCCGACCAATGCGCATGAGCGGCGGGGCAAGGAAGTCGGACTGCCCGCCGGAGAGGTCGAGGCGATGCTGTCCGGTCCCGGGTCCGCGGTCCGCCAGAGGCGGATTTGACGAAGTCAGGTTCGCACTGGACTCGCTGCTGGAGGGAACTGGATTCGAACCCTCGGTCCCCGGTGACGCGGCATCCCGATCTGGACGTTCGGCACCGACGGCGCGCCAGCGCTCCCACCGCACTTGCACTTCGATGCAAAGTGCGCAGCACTCAAATTCGGCGCCTTAACGCGACGCCGTGAGACGACGAATCCCGTGATCGGCGCAATAGCGGTCGAGGGTAGCCGGTGCGCCGGACGCGTCGGCGAGCGCTACATAGGTGTCCGGTCGGAGCAAATATGAGGCGTCCCGGGCCAGGCCCGCCGCGTCGTGTCCAGATCGCCAGTCAAAGACATGCAGCGGCACATCGTGACTGGCGCACCAAGTCACCAGTTCGGCGCTGGCCGAGCCATAGACATGGACTTGCCAGGTTATCGCCGCGAGGGATTCGAAATTATCCTTTCCATCGATTGGCACCCTTGGGAGCCGGTCGCCGCCATGGACATGACCGACAGAGCCAGCGCTCAGGGGGCAGCCGCGGTAATTCAGGGTAATCTGCGAGACCGTCCGAAAGATGTACTCGCGAACCGCCTCGAACGCGATGACCCTCGGGAACAGCACTGGCGCGACGCGCGTACGAAGGATATCGGCGATCCGGCCTTCAGCGGTGGCGAAGCTGAACACGCGATCGGTGGTCGCGACCAACCGCCGGGCAAAGCCGATCCGTTCCGCCTCGTAGCTGTCGAGCAACTTGTCGGGCGCATGGCCGGCCAGAACCGTCGCCAGTTTCCAGGCAAGATTGATGGCGTCGCCAATTCCGGTGTTCATGCCCTGACCGCCGGCAGGACTGTGGATGTGAGCCGCATCGCCGAGCAGGAAGGCGCGGCCCTTGCGGAAATGCTCGGTCACCCGGTGATGAACATGGTAGGTCGAAAACCAGTTCACCTTCTGGACGTTGACCTTGAGATTCGTGATCGCCCGGTCGCTGATGTCTTCGAACTTAAGCGTATTGGCATGATCGGCGCGCTCGTCGCGTACGGTTCCGATCAGGCGCGCTCGGCCCTTCCCGGCCAAGGGAAAGACCGCCAGGAAATCGGCCTCGTCAAGGTCGACGTGTAGCTCGCCGTCGAGCGCAGGGCCGGCGGCTTCAACGTCGGCGACATAGAAGAGTTGCCGATAGGTGCCGCCGCGAAAGCCTGTACCGATCGTCTCGCGCACAATCGAGCGGGCGCCGTCGCAGCCGGCGATGTAGCTCGCCTCGCAGGTTTCCTCCTGGCCCTCTGGTCCGCGAAGGCGGGCAATCACACGCTCGCCCCCGTCCGTAAAGCTGACCAATTCGGTGCGGCGCTCGACCGAAACGCCGAGCGCCTCCAGCCGCTCGATCAGCAGCCGCTCATGCTGGTCTTGCGGAAAAATATGCAAGAACGGATAGGGCGTCAGGTCCGAGCCGATTCTCTCAAATGGCAGGCGCGCCGCCGGTTCGCCCTTGACCCACAAATTGACCGCGGGAACCTTGTGGCCGCGTTCGACCACGGCGTCGGCAAGGTTGAGCTGGCGATAGAGTTCAAGCGTCCGAGCCTGAACCGCCAACGCCCGCGAGGTGGTGCCGGGCTCTGCCGTCTTGTCCAGGGCGCGCACGTTAACCCCAAGCTTGGTGAGCCAGAGCGCCAGGACCAGGCCCGTCGGACCGGCACCAACGATCAGAACGTCGCTGCGAATCATTTCGTCCTCCGTCCATCAGCTGCGTCCGCCTCGGCCGGCGATGTCCGTAGGCCATTGAGGGCCGTGCGGGCGTGCTGGCCGGCGAGCGCCTGCAAATCGGGGGGATCGGTCCCTACCTCGCCGAAGACCTCTCGAAACAGCATGGCCATCACCATCGGGCCCATCAGCGAAAAGGCGTGGAGGCGGGGATCGCCGGGCGCTACCTCGCCCCGCGCCTGGGCGCGCGCGATGATTCCTGCGACCGTGCGGATGACGCCAGCGACGACGTCGTCGTGCCAGATGCGCGCGAGATCGGGGAAATTCCGCGATTCGCTGATCACCATCCTGGCCATCGCCGGCACCCGGCCGCCGCTCATCATCCGGGCCGCGCGCGAGAGGAGCATGGGCGCAAGCTCGGCGAACGGCCCATCAGAGGCCTCGGCCGTGCTTTCGATCGCTTCGAGGTGCGACGCGACTGCGGCCCGCGCAACGGCGCCGAAAATGTCTTCCTTGGTCTCAAAGTAGAGGTAGAGGGCGCCCTTTGAGATCCCGGCTCGGCGCGCAATGTCGTCGAGCTTGGCAGCGGCAAAGCCTTTTTCAGCGAACACCTCCAGCGCGGCGTCAATGATCTCGCCCGGCCGCGCCTCCTTGCGTCTCCGCCATTTCGGTTCGTCATCCGGCATCGCCAAGCCCATCATAAATGACCCGAAAGTCACTTAATGTGCCGCCAGCGAGTCGTCAAGCCGGCGGGCGAGCGCAGTGAACGGAGTTCGACGGCGCGGTGGATTTACGTGGGGTTTCGACAGAGAAAATCGATTTCGACGCCGGGATGCTATCGACGCGCCATGTGGCAGCCTTGAGATCGAACGCGGCTCCTCCGCGAGAGAGGCTGAGAGAATCTCCCTTCTTCCAGTGGCGAGTCAGACGCGAACGTGAGTTCTTGCGCCCGATCGCCCCCATTGTCACTGGGGTTGGGGAAAGCCCGTCCACCTTCAAATTTGACATCGCGCATCACGTTCCGGGACGGATGCGCATCCGGTCAGCCGCGCTGAAGGGCAATGTCTGCGCGAGCGAGGATGCCCGACGCCCGAGGGAGCCGGTTTATATTGCGGAAGGTGAATTTGCGCGGGGATCGACGGGCGGCCGAAAAAATTTGGCGGGGTACCGATGGTTCGTATCCATCTCCCTCCAGCGGCGAGTCCGATGCGAACCTGACTTTCGGGGACGCGACCCCCGATGCCGCCCTGCCGCCCTACGAGAGGATTTAGCTCTCGATCGTCTGTTGCTCGCGGCTGCAGTCGGGGGCGCGCGCGTGCGCGCGCGAGACTAAAAAAATCAAAATCCTCGCCCAGCCTATCGCTATTCCCCATACTGTTACTACTGTTACTGACCGGGCAGAGCTGGTGGCCTGGGACCGCGCGGCTCCCACACTTGCGTTTCCCCGCGGCTCCGGCGTAATCGCGGCCCATGTCCCTTTCGCCCATTTCTCTGATCGCCGTTGGTTCAAGCGGACGGCGGCCACTCCCTCAACCCGTACCCCTCGCCACGGACGTTGTCGAACATAGCCTTGGCGCGGCCGAGGTACGAAGTGATCCGCGACCGATCGCGCGGACCGTCTTCGAGGATGCCGCACCGGACCAACTCCTTCTGGATCTCGGCCGAAGCGGCGCGAGCGCCCTTTCGGCGGAGGAAGTCGGCGGATGCCTCGATTACTGCATTCATCCCTTTGTCAGTTCGTGTGAAGGGGGCCGGTCGGTCGACCGGCTGTTGCTGCGGGGCTGGCTTACGTTGGGGCGCTGGCTTACGTTGCGGAGCCTTCGGTCGAAGAGACGAAGGTGTTGAAACGGAGGCTTCGCGGCGTTCGAGGAGCCGACAGACCAGCTCGTACTCCTGGAACGAGGGGTGCGCTTGTAGCTCGTTCCGTAATTCCTCGCGCCGCTCGCGAAGCGCCTTGATCAGGTCAGTCATTTGGTACTCTTGCAGCAACAAGTTGAAACGCAAGCTTTTAGTCGCGAGAAGAGCCGCTTGTAAAGATCGACTGCCTTCGGCCGCCAGTGTTTGAAATAGATCCACTCTCCGGACCTCTGACTCGCGTTTCGCCCCGCGACCGTCCGATCCCTACGCCGGAACTGGAAGAGGCCCTCCCAGCGCTGCGGCTGTTGATCGCCGCCGAAATGCTCACCGCAATTGGATTGTCGCTCGTCACGATGAAATTCTTCGATGAACCCGTGCACGCTTGGCTCACTCGAAGGTGGCGTTTGTGGCGCTCGACTTTGACAGGCACCCCGGACGCCGCCCGATTGGCCCGCCTGTTCGGCGTTCCACCGGTGGCGATGACGAGTACCGCTGCGATAAGCCCGCACATGATACCAAGTAAGCGGCCTTTATCCGGTTCGATCACCGCGGCCTTTGCTCAAGAAGGGCTTCCTGCACAAAAATACGACTTCTGCGGTTTGGCGGCTTACCGCGATTTCCCCCATTCCACTTCTAATTCATCATCGTATCGCAGCCCGACCGGATAACCGCTCACCACATAATTCGGAAACAGGACACCCGCTCGCTGCCGCCGCGCGTCGTACCCCGGATACGGGTCTTTCAGTACTTGCCAAAGTTGGAACCCGACCATTGGCTCCAAATTCCTGACGATCTCGATCAAAAACGAGTGAGTGCTGATGTAGTCGTCTATAACTCGTTGGGGAGCGTACTGGCGCTCCATCGCGTCGAAATATCGGCCAAGATGGTCTCCCGTCTCGGAGAAAACGGGAACCTTGCCGTGGAAGTAGACCGTCTCTAGTCGTTCTCTGATGGGGTCGATGTTCCCGTGAATTGCATGATTGCGCCGGTCCATAACGCGTTTAAACTCCTTGAAGCCCGGCGTGTTTTCGTCCAAAGCATTCGCAAATCCGATGCAATGTTCCGATAGGCTAAAGATCTTAGTGTGGATATGCGATCGCACAAACTGTTCGAACGCCGCTTTATCATTTCGGGTTTCGGGCTTGCAGAGGACGAGAATGAGCAAGTTTATAAACGCTTCGGCGAGTATCGGCGTGAGCAGTGCTAGCTGTATGCAATTACCATAGAGTTTCCCAGCTCTCTTGCTCAGCTTTTCCGCTACGGCAGACCGTGCTTTGCCCTCCCTTCGCTGATGAACCGAAGTTGGCCGATAGCTTTCGAAACCTCCGATATTGTTGCAGATGTCTTCGTACAACTCAGCACAGACGTCGGCTATTTGGACGTACTTATTAGGGAATACCATCCACTTTTCGAGTCCGCGGAGAACGCGGCTTTTTTCCACCCCGACGCGCTTATAATCACCTTTGATAATCGATATTAGCTCTTTCCATTGTTGGTCAGTCAGCATCTCTCCAATCCAGAAGTGGATCTGTCTGTCCGAACCCATGATGTTCATATTCACGCCGTGAGCCTGGACTTGATACTCCCAATGAATCAGGTTATCACTGTCGTCCCGCCGTAAATAATTTTGGAAGCCGTTGGCCTCGCCAAAGCGTGCTTTTAGATAGCAATATACGTCCAATGGAGTTAGATGGGTACGGATTATCAGTCCACTTCCCAGTCTCCTTTCTGGGCTTTTCTTCCGCCGTCCCGATTGTCTTGCTTTCGCATTTTCATAGAGCGCTTTCAGAAAGTCGGCGACCTCTTTCTTGGTCAAGGCGCGCCATGATGCTATGTCGAAAGCCTTCGGGCTCAATTCCGTTTCGGCCACTGCATGCCTCATCTTGCGGCCCCCTTGCGCGCAGGTCGCAGCCCTTGCAGCGCAATCGGGCATACTGTCGATACGTTTAAAGCTCGATAGCGACCGCTCCCTAACCGCGGCGGCGTCTCTTTGCTATTGCCCGAGGAGGCGTAGCAGCAGGTCGATTTCCTCGTCGCGGCCGATCAGCGGGGTCAGCGCCGTTCCGCGCAATGCCTCGAACCTGCTCGCGACGACGCTCGGACGCAATACCTGCCAAGCCGGCACGGGCCTGGCGATGCCCTTCACCTCGACGGTGCCGAGATCGCGGTATTCGAAGAGATCGCCGACCAACCGGCGCGTGGTCATCGCGTCCAGAAGGGAGCGACAGCCGCGACCGCGATCTAGGCGAGACGGTAGACGCGCTTTGCGGTGCCGCTGAACAGCTTCGCTTTTTCTTCGGGCGAGTAGCCCGCGGCCAGGCGTTTGAACGCGTTCCACAGGACGGCATAGCTCGAACTGACGCCGTCCGGCGGGAAATTGCTCTCGAACATGCCGCGGTCGGGGCCGAACGCCACGATGCATGTCTCGATATAGGGCTTGTAGGCGCGCGCCAGCTCCTCCGACGAAGGCGGCGTCTCGCGCGTGTGGAAGTCGAACATACCGAACAGCATGCCGAGCCCGCCGAGCTTGACGACCACGTTTTGGCACTTGCCGAGTTCGGCAATGCCGCCCTTCCACACGGCGAAGGTTTCCTGCTTTTTATCCGCGTACGGACCGATGCCGAGCGGTCCGCCAATATGGTTCAGGATGATTGTCGTCTGCGGGAAAGCGCGCGCCAGATCCGCCAGCTCCATAAGCTGAGGGTGGTACAGCCAAGCCTCGAAGGTCAGGTTCAGCGGCGCGAGCCGAGCAAACCCGGCCCGCCAGGTCGCATCGGCCATCTGGCCCTTCGGCGAGTTCGTGCGGCCGCGTGAGAACATCTCGCTGGCATCCCAGGTCACCGAATGGCGGATGCCGCGGAAGCGGCCGTCGCCGGCAGCGATCTCCGCCTCCAGCACGCGCGTTACGCCGTCGCCGAGGCGCAGGTCGGCGTGCCCGACAATCCCGGCGCACAGCCGGCTCTTGCCGAACTGTCCGCTCGCACTCATCGCCGACGTTCCGTTGACGAATTCGATTTCGCCGACCGGCTTCATCTCCGCCGGCCCGTCGGCGCGATACATCGAGCCGCATTCGACAAAGACGCTTTGCGTGATGTTGTGACCGCTGCCGGTATCGGCGAGTAACTGGTCGAGCAGGTACCGGTGCCCGCCGCGATCCCACAGATGATGGTGCGGATCGACGATCTCGAGCGCTGGCTCCAGGATTTCCTCTTTCCGCTGTGCCCACCATGCCGGATCGCCATAGCGTGCTCCCGGCGGAGAGCTGCCGGGCACAGCCACCGCGGGTGCCGCGCCGGTTTGTGATCGGACAGGGGTCGGGCGAAGTACGGCGCCACCAAGCACTCCCGCTGTTCCAACCAGCATCGTGCGCCGCAATACCGAGCGAGAGCGAACCGTCTTCTCAGCCATCGCTTTTCCTCCGAGTTTTTCCTGGTTAGAGCCAACCGGAACTGCAGCTGATCGCGGTCACTCTACAGGAGTGGCACGGAACTGGCCTCCATTTGCCGTCGGGCACACACCGGGCTCGACGGCACCGCAGTTCTGTCGCGATCGCGGAGGTGGGACCGCGGGTTCGAATCCGCTTTCCTCCAGCGGCGAGTCAGGTGCGAACTCGCATCGTTAAATCTCCCGCTGATCTCCAAATTTGTCGGCGACCCGGCGCCGGTTCGATCTGATCGCGGCTTGGTCAGTCGACCGTCTCGGCCGCTCCCTACAGGATCTTGTCGGCTTCCTGTCTGAGATCCACGGCGCCGGGGTCGACCTTTACCTGCACCAGCAGAGCAATCGACACGACAACGCCCAGCGGCAAGGCAATGTTCGGGATGCTCGGGGTCTTCGCTGAATTTCGAACGCGGCATGATCCGCGAACGGGTCAAAGCCGGGATCGCCAGGGTACAGCAGACCGGGTCAACCAAAAGCGGCAAGCCGATTGGCCGGCCAGTGGTTAAGGTCGCCGACGCGGTGCGTAGGCTCGCTCGCAGCTGGTGTCAGCATCCGTAAGACCGCTGCGCAGACCGGCGCCTCGGTATCGAGTGTGCAGCGCATCAAGGCAGCGATGACGGCTTACCGCCCAGCAGTAGGGCGCAATAGGGAAGGCCTTCTATTGGCGAACCATCACCTTTGAGGAGGCGCGGCAACGCCTCCGAGCTTGCGAGAAGAGCGTTGCCGACGCCGGCAGCGATTAAGCCGGCGACCAGAACCGTCGACCAAAGACCAAAAATGGCGCGCGGCCGATAGCAAATTTTGAGTCGCGGCCGCTGGCGTGGCTATCCCTCAACCTCACCCGTGACCCGTCCGCGAGGTTTGAGGTCGCCAGTCATCGCGTTTCTGCCGCGAAGATTGACGGTTTCGCCGGCTGACCGGCGAAGCGCGTTTCAGCGCTCGCCGTGGTCAACTCGCGGGGTCAATAGCTTGTTGCGCTCAAATGCGCGATGTACGATCGCCGCCGGGCTCAAATACGGTGCCGGGCGCCATGCCCGTTGAGATGACCGAGAAGACGGGCGCGAGCAGAGGCGAATCCAATCCGGTCGACGCGCCCCCTGCAAGTGAAAGGGTGTCGGGCGAGCACGAGGCGCGACAGTCGGTGAGTCCACCGCCGAATCAGCGGCCCTCGCGGTGGCGACGGCTGCTGATTGCTGCGCTCGGCGCCGTGGTCCTGGCGGCCGTCGGCATATTCGGCATCCCATGGATCCTCGCATCTCTCAACACCGTTTCGACGGATGACGCTTACGTCAACGGCCATGTGACCTTCGTGGCTCCCCGGGTCGCCGGCCAGATCTCTCGGGTGCTGGTCGATGACAACAACCGTGTGCACAAAGGCGAGCTTCTCGCCGAACTCGACAAGGAGCCATTTCAGGACGCGGTTGCGGTGAAAAGAGCGGCCGTCGATACCGCGGCCGCGAACCTGCGCGCGGCTAAAGCCACGGTGCGGGATATCGAAGCACAAGCACGGGCCCGGCACTGGGGATTGCAGAACGCCGTACAGGATGTCGACAACAAAATCGCGCTTTTGCATGCTCGGGTAGCCGCTCTCGACAAGAGCAAGGCCGAGCTGACGCTCGCACAAGCCGACTTCTATCGGGCGCAGCGGTTGCTGGGGAGCCCGGCCGAGAGCCGTCAGGAGTTCGATCGGGCTCAAAGAACCTTATCTACTGCCAGCGCACAAGTCACCGAATTGCTGGCCGAAGTCTACCAGGTTCGTGCCTCTCTGGGATTGCCAGCGCAACCCGATGGCGGCAAAGGTCTTGACCAAGTCCCGCCGGATCTCGATCAGACCTTTTCTTCCGTCCTCTCGGCGCAGGCGGACCTGATTCAGAGTGCGGCTCAGCTTGGTGTGATCGAATCCTACGACCAGACCCCAAAGCAGATGGTCGAGGAGTTTGCAAAACAGGGCGACATCGATCGTACCTTCGCCCGGCTGGAGGCTGAGGCTCCGGCCGTCAAGCAGGCCGAGGCCAAGCTCGAATTCGCAAAACGCGAGCTCGTGCAGTCCGAACTAGATCTTGGTTTTTGCGACATCGTCGCGAAGATTGACGGCGCCGTGACGCGCCGGAACGTCAATCCGGGCGATTACGTTCAAGTCGGCCAGAATTTGATGGCGATCCGCTCCCTCCGCGAGATTTGGGTCGACGCGAACTTCAAAGAGACCCAACTACACGATTTACGCATCGGCCAGCCAGTTGATCTATATGTCGACATGTACGGCGCCCGGCACGTGTTCAGAGGCCGGGTCTCCGGCTTTACGATGGGGACCGGATCGACCCTGGCTTTGCTGCCGGCGCAGAATGCGACCGGCAACTTCGTCAAAGTGGTCCAGCGGCTGCCAGTCCGGATTGATCTCGAAGGATATGACCCCGACAAAGACACCCTGTTTATCGGCACCTCCGTTGTCCCCTACGTCTACATTAACAAGTCGCCTACCGGGCCCGATGCCGGGAAGTTTCTCCAAACCGATCTGCCTCAAACACAAGCCATCGGTTCGCCCGGGGGTTCGCTCGGCGCCGACAAATGACGGTCGCGGCACTTTCGTCCCCGAGATCCACTGCAGCAGGCAATCCCTGGCTGGTCGCCGCCGTCGTCGTGGTGCCGACCTTCATGGAGGTGCTCGACACCACGATCGCGGTGGTGGCACTGCGCTATATCGCCGGCGGCCTGTCGGCTACGGTCGATGATGGCGAGTGGGTTCTCACCAGCTACCTGGCGGCCAACGCGATCATCCTGCCGATCACCGGGTGGCTGAGCGCACATCTCGGTCGCCGCAACTACTTTCTACTCTCGATTGCCGTATTTACGATCGCTTCCGCGCTATGCGGATTGGCCGGGAGTCTCAGTCAGCTAATCCTGTTCCGGGTGATCCAGGGTCTGGCGGGCGGCGGTTTGCAACCCAGCAGTCAGGGCGTGCTGTTGGACGCCTTCCCGGTTGAAAAGCAGGGCGTGGCGATGACGCTGTTCGGCTTCGCTGCCCTGATCGCGCCGGTCGTCGGTCCGACCCTGGGCGGCTGGCTGACCGACTCCTACTCGTGGCGCTGGGTCTTTCTGATCAACGTGCCGGTCGGTCTCCTCGCGTTTATCGGTTGTTACGCGCTGCTTCGCGACCCGGCCTACTTGACCACGCAACGCATGGAGTTGAAGAAGCGGCCGTTCCATTTTGACTCGATCGGCCTGTCCCTGCTCGTCATGGTCATGGTCAGCTGGGAGGTGATGCTGAGCAAGGGCCAGGAATGGGACTGGCTGGGCGATCCCTTCTGGCGTGTGCAGATATTGGCATTTTTCTTTACCGTGGGTTTAATCGCACTGGTTGTTTGGGAGTTGCGGCACCGCAACCCGGTGGTCAATTTCCGGCCGTTGCGCGAACGCAATTTTGCCGGGTGCTGCATTATCATCTTCGGCGCCTACCTCGCGCTCTACGGCGCCAGCACTTCGTTGCCCGGCCTGCTTCAGTCCCTCTTTGGGTATGATGCGCTGCGTGCCGGGCTGGTCATGTCGCCCGCCGGGGTCTTCGCGGTTCTGGCAATGCCGGTTATCGGCCGCTTGCTCGGTCGGGGGACGGATGCACGGTGGTTGATTGTTGCCGGGCTGCTGGTCATGACGGCAGGCAACTACTGGATGTCACAGCTGAACCTGGACGTCAGCCCCGGCCAGCTCATCTGGCCTCGGGTACTGGTGGTCCTGGGATTGTCGGTATGTTTTGCGCCCGTAAATGTCGCGGCTTACCTCTATACACCGTTGGAATTGCGCGGGGCGGCGGTCGGCTTGTTGAGTCTGCTGCGCAACGAGGGGGGCAGCGTCGGAACGTCGCTGGCCCAGACATTCCAGGAGCGGCGCGATCAATTCCACACGCTCCGTCTCGGCGAGTATCTCGATCCCTTCAACGCGGCGGCGAATTCCTTTGTCGCGCGGGGCAAGGAGTTCTTCCTCCAGTTGACCGGGGATCCCTCTGCGTCGCAGCAACTGGCGTGGCAAGAACTGGCAAACCTGCGCCAGCAGCAAGCAGCATCGCTCGCCTACTTCGACTGCTTTTGGATTTTCGCGATGCTGACCTTTGCACTTGTTTTGGTGCCGCTGTTTATGAAGCGCTCCTTAGCTCAGAAAGGCGCTCACATCGCCTCGGAGTGAGTCTGATCCAATCCACTCCGCCGTGGCCCACCACCTTAAACCTCGCATCAATGGCGGCTACAAGGACAGCTTTGTTGGATAACTGGACTTGGGGTCTGTCGCTTATCGCGCTGACCATAGCTATCCACGCGACAGGCGTAACGTTCATGGTGTCCGTGCTGCATAGTTTCCGGGTTCGGCTAGAGAGCCGGAGCCTTGGTCTACCGCATCTGATCGCAATCGTGATTGCCGCGTTCACTACGATGGGACTGCTGCTGGCTGTATTAGCGGAATAGAGGCGGCGTTCTGGGCGGCGGCGTATTTGTGGCTTGGCGCGCTCGCTTCGCCTGGAGCTGCGATACTCTACTCCGTCGACTCGATGGTCACGCGAGGCGCCTCGGGGTTGATGCTGCAGCCGCACTGGCAGATGATGGGCGCGCTGGAGGCAGCCGACGGCATGCTACTGTTCTGTATTAGCACGGCGTTCATTTTCACGGTGATGCAGTTCTACTACCAACACCTTGTGCTTCAGCGCCCGGGCGGTTCGGTCAAAGCCAGATAAGCCCTGACGGATCGACCCGCCGACGCGTGAGGACCTGTCCCTCGCGCGGTCACCGAAACCGTCACTCAAGCGGTTCAGGAGCGGTCGCCGCTATGAGCTTTTGGCGGTGCGGAGGTCCGGTGCGAACGTCTGCTTCCGATCGACCAGAACATTCCCGGGAGCGATCGTGAAGGTCGGTGCAGGGGCATGAAGAACGGTTCCCGCCGACAAGGCTGAGTGCCGGCTGTGGGTTCAGAAAGGAGACGATCGCCGGAATGCGCCGCAACGGGCGAGATGCGCCGATTCTGGCCGTTCGGGAGGCGGCGATCGAGCCGCCGGGTTCGACCCTGAGCGGCCCTTCATGGCCTGACCGGCAGCCGACTGGCGTCGACCAGGGAGCGGCCATTCGGCATGCCTCAGCGCATGTGGCAACCGCGGACGGCGGGCGGCCCGAGCCTGCCTGCTACGCCGTTGATCGGTTTCCGCCCGAGGCGCAGAGTTAAGCTTATGCCATCGCCGGCTACCGAGGGTGAGCGGGGGTGGGAGGGAACATTAAGCGGAGAGCGGGTCGAGCGGCGGCTGACGGCGCTCCTGGCCGCTGATGTCGCCGGCTATTCGCGGCTGATGGGCGCAGACGCAGAAGGCACGCTTGCGGCGCCGAAAGCGATCCGGCGCGAGTTGGTCGATCCGTGGATCGTCGAGCATCGCGGCCCGCCATGTCGCGACGACCACGGCGGCCGAGATGCCGACGCTGCCGGCAGGTGCCGCGAGCGCTGGATCCGAAAAAGGCGGAACCGGGTCGCGGTGGCGGCGACAGGAACCGCCGGTCACCTCGCCCTCCGGCGCGCTTGGAATGATGAGCACGCCTCGGCCACGGGACCATCGTCTGTACGCAAGAGGAAATGCATTGAGCAAAGCGGCCGGTCCGGCTGTGGATCAGTACCGTCAATGGTTCACAACGACGGTTTCCCCCGCTTATGACAAAGTGCCCTCTCGCCGAGATCCGGCGCGCAACCGGACTCTCCACCCGATATGTGATCATGATCCGGAAGGGGCTCGGGATACAGCCGCAAGAGACGATATCGATCTTGGCGAAACGTTCAAAGGCGAGCATCGGGCTAAATTAAATTCGGCCGAATCTCGATTCGTAAAGGGGAATGCAGGAATATGGCGAATATCGATCGATGGTTTCTGCGCATCGCTGTTATTTACGCTCTCGTGGCCATGTTTCTGGGCATCACCATGGGAATAAGGGAGGATTTCACGCAGGCGTCGACCCACGCCCATCTCAATCTGGTTGGATGGGTGTCAATGGCGCTGTATGCTTTGGTCTATCGCCAATACCCCGCGGCGGCCCAAAGTCGGTTTGCGATGCTACATTTTTGGATCGCCAATGTCGGCGCTGTGCTACTGACGGTGGGGATCTATACCCAGATGGCGGATATGCCCTCGCTAGCATTTATCGTGATCTCGGGTTCTTTCATCACGATTCTCGGCATGCTGATTTTCACCGTGATCGTGTATTCGAAAGTCTAGGCTCTCGTCGCCGCGTGGAAGCTGAGTTTAGCAGCCCGTTTCCCGCGGATTTTTCGTCCCCGCGGCGGTAGCGCTTCTGGCCTCGAACAGTTCGAGCGCCGCACGGCTTCGGCGCTCCGGCTCCTCACCGGTCAGGCTGTCGCCCACTCTCCACGGTTCGTTGATGACTTGCCGCTGGAGCAAGCCGGATTCGAACTCTAGGTCCCACCCCCTCACTCGCCGGCTCGCCGGCAGACACACGGCTCGGACCGAATGAATGGCGCCGAGCGCGATACCGTTGTGGGGTCCGGTTCGCTGGTGACTCTCGATCCCGGAGCCGCCAAACGTGAGATCGCGCGTTCTTTTCCGGTCAGACCGTGGGCACTATCGCAGGCGCGAGGCGCCTGATCCGCAGCGCCTACAGCGAGGCCGCGGTTTTGTCCATGTGAAGGCGCGCCAGGCATTCCCGGAAATTGGCCGCCAAGTCAACGCGAACAAACGGCGGTTCGGGCTTCGCGATGGCGGCGTCGGTCCTGTCGCGCGCTGCCAGACGCACCAGCTCCACCCAAGTTGCGGGACCGAGTGAGGGGGTGGGACCTAGAGTTCGAATCCGGCTTGCTCCAGCAGCGAGTCCGCTGCGAACTCCGAAACCGGCTCCACTCAGGAGATCGTCAGCCCCGCGGCCAGTGCTCTGGCGAGTTCGAACAATCTTCGGCGCAGCCCCGGGTCGGCGATCCGGTAATAGGCGCTGACCAGCTCCACCGTCTCACGCCGGCGAAGCGGATCGGAGTCGAATGGTTCGGCCGCGGGTTCAGCAAACCCCGCAGGGATTGCCGGTGCCCGCACCGGGTCCATGTCGTCGAAAAAAAATGACACCGGAACGTCCAGCACGCGGCTGAGATCGTGCAGTCGGCTGGCGCCCATCCGATTGACGCCTCGCTCGTATTTCTGCACCTGTTGAAAGGTCAGTCCGATCGCCTCTGCGAGTTTTTCCTGGCTCAGGCCGAGCATGTTGCGGCGCAGCCGCACGCGGGAGCCGACATGGACATCGATCGGGTTTGGTTTGTCACCCTTTTGGCGACCCGGATGCCGGGCCTGTTGTTGCATCGCCATCGGTCGAGCATATGAAGAAGAAGCAGGAGCGAGTTGATAAAGCACGCGATCGATCGCGGTCAAACTCGATTTTCTGAATCATGGCTGCCGCAGACCGTTCGTCTGCCACATGGCCTTCGGTATCTGGGGAGGTTTATCGCCGAAAGAGACCCGCTCCCGCGGGTGGGACTGAGAGTTCGAAGCCGGCTTCCTCCAGCGGTGAGTCTGATACGAACCTGACTTCCTCGATCAGGGCGCCGAAAATTTCATGCCGTCAGTCGTGGCTTACCTGCCGCTGGCTTGGGCAATTTGGCCAAAGCGTCCAATTCATCCGGCGTGTCGAAGGCCGTGCCGCAGTCGACAGCAGCGAGGAATTTATGCGGCCACCTCGTGAAGCGGCTTGACCGCGAATTGTCGGGCCGCATTGCCGCCCGTCATGCGGGCGATCAGCGGCTCCGGCACATTTGCTTCCCGTAAGCGAGCCAGGGCATCCCAGGCGCTCATGGCATCGTGATTTGCGCGCCGCATGTCTCGACCGCGCAAATTCGCTGCTGTACGTGCGGTCACCGGCGCATTGAGATGAGGAGTTCGCATCCTTGGCTCATGTCCTAAGTAGCTGACTTTAGGTGTCTATATGATATTGTCACAGACTTACTGCACAGAGCAGGCGGGGCTCCGTCGCCGCGTCACGATTTTGCGGGTGATGGTCGAGCCGCGTGGAAGCGGGATGGCGCTATTCACGTTGCGCGCTGCCGGAGAGGTTCAGTCAGCGCAATTCGGCAGCGCCGAGGGCGATCTGGATGTCGAGATGGTGGCGATCGCCCGCTCGATCATCAGACAGCGCATGGGGACATTCGACCCGAGCACGTACCGTGACCGTTACCAAGAGGCATTACGGGGCTGATCGAAACCAAGCTGAAGGGCCTCCCCATCAAACCCCGAGAGGTCATCACGCCGCCACCGGTGATCGATACGTCAGCCGAGCGCGCGCTGCTCGATGAGAAAGCCGCCGCTGCCGGCGTCACTCTCTCGCAGCTCATTCGTTCTGCCGTGCTGGGACACCAGTTGCCATCGCCTCCGATTGTGCGCGAGGCGATGAGCGAGCTGCACCGGGTCGGCGTCAACCTCAATCAGCTAACCCGCCCTCGCCAACACGACCGACGACATGCCCGCCCTCGCCGAGCTGCGCGCCATCCGGGGCGTGCTCGAAGCCGCCGTGCGCTACGCCCTCGATCTATGATCCCGCGCGGTGGCCGAGGGCATGGTTTCCATGTGGACGCAGCGTTCGTCCTGCAATAGCTCAAACCCGGCGGCACCGGTATTCGCACTCATGCGTCGAGCCATCACTATGGCTACAGCGTCGTTTTCACAAGCCAAGCCCTGGATTTCAAACACATTGAAGGTGCGGTCCAAGTAACGGCATCGATAAAGCGACATTGGCAGCGCGCCTCCTCGGCCATTGAAGGCGGGAGCACGCGCGACCCCTCTTCTGGGGGCAAGCGTATCTCTCTGTCGCCGATGCCTATTTATTTTTTGAAGCGCAGCGATGAGTGCATGTGGGCACTGATGACAACGGTTACGAGCTTGCAGTCTGCCACCAGCTCGGCAAAAGCGGCAAAACTCCGCACCGGCACCCGTTTTCAACCGATTTATCCCCAGATTTCGGGGATACCTATGCCTAAATTTTGGGGATACCTATGCTAGATATTGTGCCAGCGCGCGGCAAGTAATCGCCAGCCGGGCGAGTATACACCCCGGCCCCAGCAACAGGTGGCGCAGATGCTCGCCGCGCGCGAGGCTGTAGGCAATTACCAGCCCTCCAAGGGCGATTGGCGAAGTGCGTCGGTGCAGGAACTGATAGCGCAAGAGCGGCAGCGCACTCTACTATGGCGGCCGCAGCGTTTTTTTGGGTGGGAGCACGGTCAACCTTGGCGAAGATCGAGCGCAGCGAGGGTCGATGAGCCGCACGCCCAGGCGGTATGATGCCGAGCAGGTCAGGCGCTTCTCTGACACGACGATCGCGTATTACGATCAGTTTGCCCGGGCTTTCTGGAACGGCACACGACACCATGATGTCAGCCAAAACTACGCGGCGTTCCTCGACGCGATTGAGGGCGACCCGCCTTATTCGATCCTTGATCTTGGCTGCGGACCCGGCCGGGATCTCATCCACTTCCGTTCCTTGGGGCACGAAGCCGTGGGGCTCGACGGATCTCAGCGATCCTCTGCGCCGATGTCGTCGAATATTCGCGGTTGATGGGGGCGGACGAGGAGAAGACGCTCGCCGTTCTCAAAAGTCATCGGCGTGAATTGATCGATCCGTTGATCGATCAGCACCGCGGCCGCATCTTCAAGACCACCGGCGACGGCATGCTGATCGAGTTCGCCTCGGTCGTCGATGCCGTGCGCTGCGCCGTCGTTGTGCAGCGGGGGATGGAGGACCGAAACGCCAACCTCCCGGATAGCGAGCGCATTCGCTTCCGCATCGGCATCAACCTCGGCGACGTCATGGTCGACGAAGGCGACATGTTCGGCGACGGCGTCAACGTTGCGGCGCGGATCGAAGCGCTTGCGGCTCCCGGCGAAATCTGCGTCAGCGCCTCGGTGCGCGAGCAGGTCGGCGAAAAGCTCGTTCATTTCGAGGATATGGACGTGGTGGGTCAGTCGGTCGAGCAGCGCACCGGTCAGCCGCTCGGACCCGAATACGCCGGTCCATTCGTCGAATGGCAGATTGCTGGTGACGATGGTGGAGCCGCGCTCGTAACGCTGGCTGAAGACCTCAAACAGCAGCTCGGCGCCGGTCGTCGACAGGGGTACATAGCCGAGCTCATCGATGATCAACAGCTTGTAACCGGCCAGCTGGCGCTGCAGGCGCAGCAGGCGCTTCTCGTCTCTGGCCTCGATCAGCTCATGGACCAGAGCGGCGGCCGTGACGAAGCCGACCGACAAGCCCTTCTGGCAGGCCGCCAGCCCCAATCCAAGAGCAATATGGGTCTTCCCCGTGCCGCTGTTGCCAACCGCGATCACGTTCTCTCGGCGAGCGACGTACTCGCAGCGGGCAAGCTCCAGCACCATTGTCTTGTTGAGCGAAGGGATCGCCACGAACTCGAAACTGTCCAGGCTCTTGACCGTCGGAAACCGCGCCTCCTTGATGCGGCGCTCGACCATCCGCTGCTCCCGGTCGATCAATTCGAGCTCGGCCAAGCGCAGCAGATAACGAGGGTGGTCGACGCCTTCGGCAGCGCACTGCTGGGCAAGCTTGTCGTATTCGCGCAGGAAGCTCGGCAGCCTGAGTGCCTTCAGGTGATGGGCGAGCAGCAGCTGGGGCGTGTCGCTCACGACGAGACGCCGGTGAGAAGGTCGAGATAGGCCTTGGCTGATGTTACCGCCACGGTAGCCCGCGGCAGGTAGGGGTAGACCGTCAGGTCGAGCCGCGGCGGCCGGCGCTCGATCCGGCACAGCACCAGATGCTTGATCGCGTCAAAGCCGATCACGCCACGGGCGATGGCCTCTCTGACGCCGGCCAGCACGTCCTCGAGACGGAACACCTCCAGCAGCCGCAGCACCTGGACGAACTCGCGTTTGCCGCGTTTGGCCATGCGCGCTTCGATCAGGCGCCGCAGCGTGGCGAATTCCTCGGGCAGGTCCCAGCCGACCAGTGGTGCCGCCTGGTCGAGAGCGCCGATCTTGCGTTCGAGCAAAGCCAAGTAATGCAGCGGGTCGAAGACAAAGCCGTCACGCTCATAGGAGCGCGGATGACGGGCGATCATCGCGGCTCCACAGGAGATCACCACCTCATGGACATAGCCGCGGATCACCACTTCCCGGTGGCCATAGGCGGTCGGTACCGAGTAGTCGGTGCCGCGATAGCGCACCAGCGACTGCGAGCTGACCCGGGCCGCCTTCTTCTCGCAGGCGTCATAGGGTGCTGGCGGCAAGTCTTGGAAGGCTGCCAGATCCCGCCCCAGGCGCTCGCCAATCGTCTCGTCGTGACCGCGCAGCCGATCGGCGAGCCGGCGGCGACAACCCTCGAGTAGCTGCTCGTTCAGCGCCGTGAAGCTCGCCGCCCGCGGTACCGGCACCAGCAGGTTCCGGCGGATCCAGCCGACCAGCCCTTCGACCTTGCCCTTGTCATTCCCCTTACCCGGACGGCCGAACCGGTCGGCAAACAAGTAATGGGATTGCAGCTCGCTGAACACTCGCGTCCGCTGCCGCGTCCCATCGCCCAGGATGCGGGCCACCGCCAGCTTCGTATTGTCGTAGAGGATCGACTTCGGGACGCCGCCGAAGAAGCCGAATGCGGCGTTGTGCCCGTCGCAAAACGCTTCGGTGGTTTCCGCCGGATAGGCCTGCGCAAAGCAGGCGTCGCTATGCGGCAGGTCGACGGCAAAGAAGTGGATCTTGCGCTCGACCCCGGCAATCTCCGCCACCGCCTCGCCAAAGTCCGCCTGCGCATGGCCGGGATCATGCCGCAGCGGTACGAAGACCTCGAGCTGCCGCAGTCGGCGCGCCTGCACGTAGTCCTTAACAATGGTGATCCCGCCGGCATAGCCGTGCTCGTCGCGAAGCCGCTCGAAGATCCGCTTCGAGGTATGCCGCTGCTTCTTCGGCCGGCCCTCATCCTGCGTCAGGATACCGTCGATGATCTCGGTGAACGGGTCGAGCTTCGGACGAGCCGGTGGTCGCCTCCGCCGATACCCGGGCGGTACCGAGAACGCCAGCATCTTGTCTACTGTTCGCGGGTCAATCTCAAACCGCCGCGCTGCTTCCCTTCGGCTCAAACCCTCGATCTGTACCGCGTAACGAACCCGCCCATAAAGCTCCACCACCTTCATCCCCCGCCCTCGGCTGTGACGCCAAAGGTTACCTGCTGCCGTAGTTTTACTCCGGCGCAACCGGACCCACCGGCCGCTTCAATGAGGGATTTTTGCTCCGGCGCTTACAGCGGCAGCGTGATCACCTCGGACGGCGGATTGCTGCCTATTGCGAATGGATGACACGCTGGCTCTGACCGACACGGGTGCCGACACGCTCGCCGACGCTCGCACTGGCAAGAATGGTCGTCATCGGCTGGCCGGGTTGCTGCGCCAATCGGTGTTCGGGCGATTGGCCGGCTATGAGGACGTGAATGACGCGGAGAGGCTGTGCCGCGATCCGGCGATGCGCAGGGTTGTTGGCGACCGTGCGGTCACCGGGTCTGCCGTCTCGGCCAGCCAGATGGGGCGCTTCGAGACGAAGTGGCTGAGCCGGCCCGAGAACCTCGCCGCGCTCGCCGATTTGCCCGGTCAGTGGATCGACAAGGTGCGTCAGCGGCGACCGCCGAAGACCATCGTGCTCGATATGGATTCGAGCGAGAGCCCGACCTATGGCGAACAGGAGGGCAGCGCCTACAATGGCCACTTCGGCTGCATGTGCTATCACCCGGTGTTCGTGTTCAACCAGCTTGGCGATGTGGAACGGTGTGCTTTACGGCCGGGCAACGTCCACAGCGCCTGATCGGGCGACCACCGCGAAGAGCGAGGCAAGGGCAAATCAAATGGTGAGCATGTGCGACGCGCGCGCGGAGGACTTCGAAAAGGTCTATCCGCTTTTTTTGGAGTTCAACAATCCGTACGTCACTAAAGAGCATTGGCGACAGCTTTTCGTCGATCACAGCGGCTGCCAGGACGGGCGCTTCGGCTACATCTTGTTCGACGGCGAAGACGCGGTCGGCTTCCTGGGCACCACCTTCAGCGAGCGGATGTTCGGCGGCGAGAAGTTTCGATTCTGCAATATGTCGAACTGGATCGTGAAAAACGAATATCGCGGTCACAGCCTGGGGCTCCTGGCCAAAGTGATGGCGAACAAGAACGTCACCATCACCAACATCAGCCCCTCTCCGCAGGTGCTCAAGATCTGCCAAAAGATGGGCTTCACGCTCATGGATACAACGGAGCGGATCATCCTCCCCTCGCTCACCGGGCCCCACCGCCGCTCGGCGAAGATCCTCACCAAAAGGGGGGACGTAGAGGCGGCGCTCTCCGGTGAGCAGTTCAAGATTTGCCGCGATCACTCTTTGCCGTGGAATCACCACGCGCTCATTCGCTCTCCGGAAGGGGAGTGCTATTTGATGATGAACCGCAGCGAACAGACCATAAGCAGCGAACAGACCATAAAAGGCAACGTGCGCGTACCGTTCGCCCGCATTCATCATTTGAGCAACGCGGACGTATTCGCCAAATACGCCGATCGCTTGGTGCTGGCGGTGGCGGCGGATCTCAAAGTGGTGGGAACGATCGTCGACGAGCGCACGCTGCGTGGTCACAAGATATGGCACTCCTTCCCGCGCCCGGGCGGCGCGCGCACGGCGGCCTTCAAATCGAGTAAGCTCACCGCGCTCGACATCGACAATCTTTATTCGGAAATGGTGCTCCTCAATTATTAAGGCGATTTCCCGTTTGGACTAACACGATAACAGGAGCGAAAGCGCAAAGTCATGGAGCAGAAACTCATCACCGTGGTGGCGGCTGCACTGGGGGTGGATCCCGAGCTGCTCAAGCTGGATTCGGCCGCGGGGGAGATTGAAGCATGGGACTCGGTGGCGCAGATCAACATCGTGTCCGAGGTCGAAGAGGAGTTCGGTGTGAGCATCCCCATCGAGAAAATCGCAGAGCTACATACGATTCGGGATTTTCTCCTCTACCTAGGAGCGAAGTGATGAAATGCGCGCTCTTGTCCAATAGCAACATCGAGTCGCTCTCGCGGCGAGTCGACACCCGTCATGAGATGTTCATCGGGGAAGGCTACGGTTCTTGGATTCAGGAGCTTGCCAATCCCACTTCGGCAATGTGGCGCTTCGGGCCGGCGGCGGTGGTCCTCTTGCTCGACGGCACGGAGCTCTTACACGGGTACGAAGGGGCGAAGGAGGACACGCTCTTCGCAGCGGTCGACGAGCAGATCACCTGGATCGAGCGCGCCGCAGAGCTCGCGCCGGCGGTGAAGTTCTTCGTATCGAACATCGACGTGCCGCCGCTCTCGGTCCGCAGCATGAAGCAAGTTTCGATCGAGCGCCGCTTGGAGGCCTACTGGTACGATCGGCTCGTCGCGCTCGGCGCGCGCGTGCCGAACATGTACGTGATGGACGTGAAAGGGCTCATCGAGGGCCGCGGGCGCGAGCAGTTCTATTCGAAGAAGCGCTGGTACCTCGGCGGGATGAAATATTCCGTCGTTGCCGAGAAGACGCTGGCCAAAGAGATC
Source organism: uncultured Alphaproteobacteria bacterium (assembly GCA_963732095.1). Lineage (GTDB taxonomy): Bacteria > Pseudomonadota > Alphaproteobacteria > ATCC43930 > CGMCC-115725 > AP-15. Next base: position 59,624 of record CAVSZA010000034.1, on the reverse strand, counting down.
ACACGCACGCTCGACGCCATCGCCGGCACCGGCCGGAAGAAGTGCCTTCTTGTCGATCTTGACAATACGCTTTGGGGCGGCGTCATCGGCGAGGACGGGCTCGAAGGCATCCAGCTCTCCGAGACAGGTGAAGGGGCGCGTTACAAGGACTTCCAGCGTCGGATTCGCCAGCTCGAAGACTTGGGCGTGATATTGGCGATCGTCTCGAAGAACAACTATACCGACGTTCAAGAAGTGTTCGACAACCACGCGGACATGGTCTTGAAGAAGGACGACTTCGCCAGCCTAAAGATCAATTGGTCGACCAAGCCACAGAACATCGCCGAGGTGGCGCAAGATCTCGACATCGGGAGCGACAGCTTCGTCTTCATCGACGATAACCCGGTAGACCGCGAGGCCGTACGGAGCGCCATGCCGGAGGTGACGGTGCCCGATTTTCCGGCCGACACCACGCTGCTCCCGGCGTTCCTCGATCAGATTTATCAGGATTACTTCTTCGCGCTGGAGTTGACGGAGGAAGATCGCAAACGCACCGAGACATATTTGCAGAATGCAAAGCGCGCGGCCGAGCGGCACGCGGCGTGGTCGGTCGAGGAGTTCCTCGCCGCGCTGAAGACGAAGATCACGGTCCGGAAGGTGATGGATGAAGATCTTCCGCGCGCGGCGCAGCTCACACAAAAAACGAATCAGTTCAACCTGACGACGCGGCGCTATACCGAGCAGGACCTGCAAGGTTTCCGGAGGTCGGCGGACTCGGCAGTGTACATCGCGTCAGTGTCCGACAAATTCGGCGACAACGGGAAGACTTTCTTGGCCATCCTGAAGAAGGCGCCCCCGGACACCGCTGAGGTCGATACGTTCCTCATGAGCTGCCGCGTGATGGGGCGCTTCATCGAGGATCAGATCCTCGATCACCTGGTGCGCGAGCTGCGCCAGCAAAACGTGGCGAAGCTGCGACTCCACTTCTTTCCCACGAAGAAGAACATGCCCGCGCGAGCGATGCTCGACAGGCTCAAGGGAAAGATCGTCTCTCAGGAAGAGAACGGCAACACCACGTGGGAGTACGATCTCACTCAGGGCTCGCCGGTGACGCAGCCGGCGTACGCGGAGCTCATGCCACGCTAGCTGGGTCTATACCACGAGCAACCTCTGGCTCTGGATCTTTGGCCTCGCCTGGAGTTTCGGATTCCTGGGTTTCTGGGGCCCGAGCACGACGCTCACCGCCGAGATCTTTCCGACCCGCATCCGCGGGGTCGCGAATGGCGTCGTGTGGTTCATGGGCTATTTCGTGGGGTGTGTGCTGTGGCCCTTCACGACCGTCGCGCTCCAGCAGGCTACGGGTTCCTTCGCCCTCGCCATTCTTACATCCCGGTCTTCATGGTCGCGATGGCCGCGGGGTCTGGTTTACCGTCCCCGAGCACGCCGGCAAGGAGCTCAACGCAATCGCCGTCTGAGCACCGGTCATCAGCAGAGACGTCGCGGCGCTCTTGATCGAGGACGCCGCGCTGGGCACGAAGACCCTCAAAACTCATTGCATCCGCGGTCGAGTTGATCAGCGCGTATGCCAATAGCCGACGGCGTCGCGGCTATCCGGATCGACATCGCTGCGGATACGGTGTATTTGCGATCATGCCCTTCCGGGACCCAATCGACAAGCGGTCCTCCGCCAGACTTTTCCGAGATCGAGATTACGCCAAGGCTCAAGCGAATGCCAGGAGCGAGCCGCGCGATCCGTTCTGGTGGACAGCCGTGCTCGCCACGCGCGCGGCATTCGCGGCGCGGCCCGGCGCGAAGCTGATTTCGGTTCCACTCCATGGCGGTTCGCTCAGTGTCTCCGTTGGTGGCGGGTGGCGTGCATCGACGTCGTTGCCGGATGATATCGCGGTGCAGCTCGACCTTTATCTTCCCTATTGCGTTCCGCACCCCCGCGGGCTCGTCGTCGCTCATATCGGGCAGAGTCTGGACAGCCGAATTGCGACCGAGAACGGCGAATCCCGCTGGATCACCGGCGAGGCCGACCTCTTGCATTGCCACCGCATGCGGGCGCTCGCCGACGCTGTCCTCGTCGGTGCCCGCACCGTGCGGGCCGATGACCCGCAGCTAACGGTCCGGCGTTGCGCCGGAGACAATCCGTTCCGGGTCGTCATCGATCCTGAGCTGAGCCTGACCGGCCGGCATGCGATCTTTCGCGACTGCGCGGCTCCGACACTGATCGTGGCCGCAAAGGAGCATGGCGACCGCCGGGGCGAGACGCATGGGTACGAAATCCTTGGCGTGCCGCGCGTCGGCGGCACGCTCGATGTTTCGGTGATCCGCACCACCCTGGGTGACCGGGGATTGTCTGTTGTATTCGTCGAGGGCGGCGGGATCACGATCTCGCACTTTCTCGAGGCAGGCTGCCTCAACCGTCTGCAGATAACGGTCGCTCCGATCATCATCGGATCGGGCCGTCCCGGTGTCGCATTTCCCGGCAACCGTGCGCTCGACGGCGCATTGCGGCCGCGGATCCGCCGTTTCGACCTCGGTGGTGACACGTTGTTCGATTGTGATTTCGATGCGTGAGGTACTGGCGTTTTGGGTCGTCGCGCTGGGCCGGAGCGAGATCAGAACTCGGCCGTACGATCCCTCGCTCTCCGGATGGCGAAAGTGCATTTTCTCCCTTGCCCGATCTGATTATCGCATGTGCGGCCGCGCGCGGCGTCCTCTGTCAAACTCCCGGTATGATTGAGCCGAGGGGCCAGCCATGTACAGAATCAACAGCATCATCGTCAGCCATCACTTCGTGATTGCGCACAATTTAGGGCTGTGTATTCGCGCCGGCTCGGCAGCTGCACGGCACGACCTTCGTTGTTGAGGCTGAATTGCGGCGAGACGCGCTCGATGCCGATGGGATCATTTGTGATATCGGCCGCTCTCTTGACCTGTTGAAGACGGTGCTCGCCGAGTTTGACTATCGCAATCTCGACGAGTTCGCCGAATTGCGCGGGCGCAATACCACTAGGGAGTTCCTCGCCTGCGAAGTCCGCAAGCGGCTGGTGCGGCGGATTGAAGAAGGTGCGCTCGGGTCTCAGGCCAGCACCAGTCTCAGAGTAGTACTGCGCGAAAATCAGTAGCTTGGTCGGCCTACGACGCGCCGCTCGGATGACCAAGCTCCCAGCGTTTGCTTCGCGAGCACCTGCCGTGGCGGACGAAACTCCGCTTCGCCGGGAGCTCGTCTTCGTCGTCCCCGGCCGGCTCGATCAACTTACCGGCGGATATCTATTCGACCGTCACATTGTCGAGGGTTTGCGCGCGCGGGGCCGGGTCGTTCGGGTCATCGAGCTCACTGGAGGTCGTCCAAAGGCAAACGCGGCGGTGCTCGCCGGCGTGGCCGACGGCACGGAGACGGTTGTCGACGGCCTCGCCCTTGCCAATCTCGGAGAGGTGGTCGCGGCGCAGGCGCGCCGCCTACCGGTCGTCGCATTCGTCCACGGCCCGCTGGCGCAGGAAAGCGGCCTTCCGCCGGCCGAGGCGAAGCGGGCGGCGCAGCGCGAGGCCGCGCTGCTGTCACGGCTCCGCGGCGTCCTCTGTCCGAGCCGGAAAACTGCCGCTGCGGTCGAGAGCTATGGCGTCTCTCCCGACCGGATCGCCATCGTCCCACCAGGCACTGTGAAGCCGAACAGGTATCTGAGGCCGCGGCGAGGCCCCGTTCGCGCGCTGCTCTGCGTGGCGAACTTGCTGCCACGCAAAGGTCATGGCGTGCTGGTCGAGGCGCTGGCCCGGATTCGCGATCTCGACTGGAACCTGCTCTGTGTCGGGTCGCTCAAGCGCGATCCGACCGACGGCGCGATCTGGTTCGGCGGATGATCTCGGCCGCCGGGCTCGAGGGGCGTATCACTCTAGCGGGCGAGTGGCCGCCGCAATCGGTCGCGCACGCCTATCGGAAGGCGGACGCCTTTGTCCTGCCGTCCTTCCACGAAGGCTACGGCATGGTTTTTGCGGAAGCAATGGCGCACGGCCTGCCGCTGATCGCCACCACCGCAGGCGCGATCCCCGAGACGGTGTCGCCTGAAGCCGCGCTGTTCGTTCCACCAGGCGATTCGGCGGCTCTGGCGCGGGCGCTTCGTCGGGTGATCTCCGAGCCTGCGCTCGCCGCGCGGCTCGCTGCGGGGTCACGCGCGGCGGGCGTCGCCTGCCCGAATGGCCGAAAGCGACGGAAGAGTGGGAAAGGGCATTGGATCGCCTTATGGCTCTCAATCCGCCCTCGTGAGGACGTTAGGTGACCTTGCTTTGCGTTCCGGCCGGTTGCGCTCGCAGAACCCCGGGTGGTCCCATAGACGGTGACCATCCCCCGCTGTGCCGCTTTCTCCTTCTACTTTTCACTACTTTATTCCGGAACGAGCCGCCCACTCGCTGACAATCCGGTTCAAAAATTGAGCTAGCGTCCCCGCCCGGTCCGGGCACTCGCATCCGATCGATGATCTTCGCTGCCTTCGGTGACATGTCGCAATAGTCGATCCGCCTCAGCCGACCCCGACGGTCTCGCTCGCGGCCAGAATGCGATCACGCCGCCACTTGCGCCACTCATCCGCGTCGTGCGCGTCCTTATCGGCATGCCCGGCTGCCAAGCGTCGGGCGAGTGAGGAAGGCGCGTTTCCGGAGCCGAGTGTGGCCATCGGCGTCGCATTCTTGCCGTACCCCGGGGCGGTAATCGGAGGCAGCCGAGATAGACGGCGGGCGCGATTGCGCCGCCTGGATCCATCTCCACCTACCGAAACTGAGGCTTTCTCCAGGTTTCCAGCTCTCGATCACGTTCCGTTCCAGGAAGTGGTAGGGTGTTCGGATGCTAGGTCGTTTTAGGAGCCCTATGATGAAATTCGAATACCAGGTGAAACTCTTCAGCGCCGGCCAACCTCCCGATCAGATTGAGAAAGTCCTTAATCAATCAGGCGAATCAGGATGGGAAGTCGCGGCGACCTTCGTAAAGCAAGATTCTACTCTGTGCTTTGTGCTGAAGAAAACCACAGGGCTGAAACTGGCGGCGGAGTAACTGCCGCAGTTGGCTGTTCAGGAGGGGATGGTATCTCCCGACATGAGAAAAAGCTCGGCCTCTTGATCGCCGGGAAGCCCTCAGCCTTTTGCAATTCGCGGGCCTCCGGCTGATTGGTTGGGATTTTTGGACCTTCATTCCAAAAGGCGATATGCCCCGTTGGACCTGCGTAATACTGGAAGTTCTGGATCGCGTGGGCCGCATCTGCCGGCTGGGCGCATGTCGCGGGGGCCTCATTCTTACCGCCACCAGAGACGTCTGACGACGCTTTCGATCTCGCACTGGTGCACATTCGCAATGGGCTGACGCACGGTCGGCCGTTCGGCAGAAAAAGATGTTGCGGGGAGGCGTTGAATGCAGCACTCGTTAAATTAGAGTCCGTCGAGGACGGGACCTGTCATGCTGCCCGGCATCGACATACTGCACGAGCTCGGTAACCGGGCGCTGTCAGGCTCCAAAAAACCTCGCCGACGTCGCACGCTCCAGACGTTTGACCATAGAGAGCCTCTACTGCCTCTTTGCGATGCCTCAGCGACTGGCAGCACGGTGCAGTGTCAGCACGAGCAGGACATAGTCGACCCACCCTCGATTATAAAACTTTTCCAGGAGCATCCCTCCGATATACCCCTGGTGGACACCGTCGAGGTGATACGCATGCAAGAGGCGGTCGCACTCCTCATCCGACCGGGTATGCACGTGGTAGCGCTCACTCAGAACCACCCAGGCGAGCACGGAGAGGCCTGCTGCGTGCAACATGGCTTCTAGAGGCGCCCGCTGCAACAGCAAGGAAAAGTGCAAGGATCGCATGAACTGTTGTATCTCAGGATTTGTCGGAGACACCTCGGGTCGAAACAGTTCATCGATGATCACGACCACGCCTCCTGGCCGTAGGTGACTGGCCCAATGGTGAAGCGTTGCCGCCACGTTGGCCGAGTGGCCGAGCGATTCAATGGCGACAATCGCATCATACTGCCGCTGGAGGCGGTCATAACTCTGCAACAACGCCCGTGATTTCGACTGATGCAGGCGCGCCAATGCCTGCCGAGCAACGGCTCGTTGCACATCGCTCAGCGTATAGCCATCGACTGAGAGTGTCGGGGCTTGACGCGCCACGAAGACGGCAAAGCCCCCATAGCCACAGCCGGCATCGGCGACGAGCCGGGCCCCCGCCTGGTCCACCCACCGGTACGCTTCGCGGAATTGGATGAGTGGATCCTGATCCAGATGCTTGTGCACGGTCAAATGGTGCAGATGGTCCCCTAAATCATACACATTATCGGGCTGCGTATGAACATGATACATCTGATTGTAAAACTCGCGCAGGAGATGCTCGGTAGACATCTGACACCCTAAGGTTTTCCGTCCTGTTCCTCCCCTATAGGCGCGGTCATGCGTCCCAGGACGTCCAACTGATGGGCGATGTACACGAGTGCACCCTGCTCGATCTGGGCGTGACGCTGCGCCACCCAGGCGCCCAAGCGCTCTGCGTCCAGGTGGGGATGCCCGGTGAGCACCACGTCGATTGTGTGGATGATGTCGTGCAGGAAATAGGCTTCATCTGCGGGGTACCCGTTGGCGCCGGCGAAAACCACCCAATCGGAGCCGCCCGCCGCGAGCACTTGCACCGCAGCCGTCCGGAGGTGGGCAAACAGACGGCGCCCGGCGCGACTGTCTCCAGACGGCTTGCCGTCCAGCACACGTTGGTCGATCGCCTGATGGTAGCAGGCCTCAATGGCCCTATCGAACTCCGGGTCGTACTCCGGCTGGAGGGCCGTATCGCCGTCAAAGGTAGTGGGGAAATACAGCAGTCCGCCTGGGCGCACCAGGGAACAGAGGCCTGGCAACGTCGTGGGCATATCGATCAAGTCGAGAAAGGCCTGCCCGATCAGCAAGTCCCAGACCCGGCGGCCGTGCTCGCGGGCCATGAAATGCCCCACGTCGATCGCCTCGGTTTCTATCGTGATGTGCTGCCCCGCCCGCCACACATGCAGCTGTCCCTGGCGGTTCTCGTCCACCTCAAACCCCCGCTCGCGAGCCCACTGGCAGAGGCGGCGGTGGGCTTCCGCCAGCAGCGCGGGCGCCCGATCAATAGCCATGTAGGTCGCGTGGGTGAGCACATCGCCAGCCACGAGCCGCTCCACCATGCTGCCGATGCCCGCTCCGACCTCGAGGACGCGCAGAGGTTGCTGCGGGGTCGCTCGTGGCAGAGCCGTTACCAGGCGCTGCCAGACCTGCCAATTCAGCGCCCGGTCGTCTACGCTCTTCTTGGCAGCGAGGTAACGCAATAGGCTATAGGTAATAGGAATGGACAATGCGCATGCACCTTAGGTTTAACGGCTGAAATTACCACATTCCCCACCAGCAGAACCGCGGCGTATAATCCGGCGGCACGCCCTCGCTGCTGCCTGCGGGGCCGGGCGGTCGTCGAACACGAGATCGGCATCTGCGAAATCGAGGTCGCGCCACCTTAGGTTTAGCCATTTGTTTCATCCCATTCGGGCACAGCTAATCTTGGCGTTTTGTGTACATTAGGCGCAGCAGCCGGCCGCCGCGCGGTCGGTATCGCGAGCTTGCGCCTCATCGAGAGCGCCGCCGCAGAAAGCGGCGAGGTCCGGCCTTCGCCGGTGAGAGAGCTGATTGCTCATCATGCCCGCCTACCGCTTCCGGGGGAGTCCACACGGTTCAAGGCAAATCCGCAGAGGTTGTTTCGTGAATACCGAAGAGATCAATCCACATCTAACGGCGAAAATCGTGGTGAGCTACGTCGGGCGCCAGAGATTGGGGCCGGATCAACTTTCCGATCTGATTACCTCCGTTCATCGGACGATCGGTCAGCTTGGACAGCCGAGTCAACCGGAGGAGGTTCGGGCCCCTGCCGTGTCGGTGCGCCGTTCCGTACACCGGGATTATGTGGTGTGCCTTGATTGCGGCTATCGGGGCAAGACACTCCGTCGCCACATCAGCACTCGCCATGGCTTGAGCCCTGATGAATACCGACGGCGGTGGGGGCTGCGAAGCAATCATCCTCTGCGGCTCTCGTTTATTCTGAGCATCGTTCGGCCATGGCAAGGGCACGAGGCCTCGGTAGCAGGCTCGCCACACCTGCGGCCCCGGTAGGGACGCCGAAAGAGTCACCCGCAGTGGTAAGCACTGCCGGGACCGCGAAGGCAAAAAGCGCCCGCAGATCTCGTCCAGTGTCGAAATCGAATGTCGCGGGCAAGGTGGCAGCACCAATGCCCGCCAGGAGGAGGCGATCACGTGCTCTGATCGCATCGCCGTCCATTTAGCGGGCAGGTGAGCTTAGTGCGATCAGCCTTATGTGGCTTACGAGTGGGCCTAATCGTGTTTCCGGAGGTCTCAGCCGACGACTCAAAAGATCAGCCGGCGAGCCTATTGGCTGTCAGACCCCGACTTGCGCCAGCATGGCCATGCCGGGCCCTGAACAAGGGCGAGGCCAGCAATTCGGTACGCCGCGCGGTGTTCTTCCATCGCCAGGGCGAGATCCGTGACCGTCCCGATCAGCAAGCAAGACATCCAGATAATCAGATAATCGGCCCAAGCTAAAAAGATCACCTGGAACCGGCCATCGGTTCGCGCAGGGTTAGGGCGAGCGGCAACGCCGCCGCACAGAGGGCCGCCATTGCCCAGAATCCGTGCGCCCCGAAGCGTTCGAAAATTGGCCCGCAGGCAAGCGTAAGGAGAGCGGTGGCAATACCGATGCCGACGGTACCGTAGATGGTCAGTGCTGTCGCCTCGAGGTGCCTTGGAACGCATTGTGCCAAAAGCCGCATGCACGTCAGATGCAAGAGCGCGAACGTTAGGCCGTGCAAGGGCTCGATCGCCGCCACCGCTGGAAGCCAGGCGGTCTCGGCCATCACTGCCCATCGCACGACACCGGCGCCGGCGGAGAGCATCGCGGCGCCTGCCGGCCCGATGCGGTCGAGCAAAGGACGGCCGACCAAGAGGAAGACGACGACCTCGGCAGCGACCGAAAGCGACCACAAGATGCCAGACGTGCCTGGACTGATTCCTGCTCTGCTCCAACGGATCATCGCAAAGGAGTTGTGCATTGCATGACTCCCCAGTATCAACATTGCGAGCAACACCATCTTGCGATAGAGCGACAGCCGCAACAACACTCCGACCCCGCGAGCCTGGCTCGGCGTGGCCCGGGCGTGGCCACCTGTCGCCAATAGTTGTGGAACGCCAAGTGGCATGGGTGCCGCGGCAGCAAGCAGCGCCGCGTTTAGCCAGACGATTACGACGATCCCGAAATGTCCGATGAGCTGGCCGGACAGCACCAAGCCCAGCGCAAAGGCGGCTGAGCCGCACCCGCGCAGCCAACCGTAGTGGATGACCGCGCCGCCGGACCCGGCCGGAGCCGCGGCACCGAGGGCGAGCGTGTCGCTGAGTGGCGGGAGCGGTGCCAGTGCCGCCGAGTGCAATACGCCGACCGCGATCAGCAACCATGCGCCTTGCGCCGGCAAATATCCCAGTCCGATCAACGCCGCTGCGGTCGTGCAAAGCGCCAGGAAGACTTTAGGAGCATCCAAACGATCCGCCAGCCGGGCAACCGCTTGAGCAGCCATCAACCGCATCGCCGTACCAGCGGCCAGCGCCAGCGCGATCGTCTCCGGACGCAAGTGGCGATTGTCGAGCAGAATTGGCAGGTAAGGCGACTGGACGCCGAACCCCGCATAGAGCGAGCCGTAGAGGATAAGAAACCGGTATAATATCGAACGCGAAGAACTAATCATCCGATCTCGCTGGCATAGCGATGTGAAGGCGGCGGCGGATGATATGCATGACGGAACTAATGATATCATCGCTCTCGAAGCCGACGAGGCATTTATGGCTCGGCTCAGCACGCCGCGCGGCTCAAATAGCGTCGCTCAAAGCGAGACGCGCCGAACCGGTTTAGCGCAGATGTTGACCCCGACGCATTCGGCGATGCGCCGGCCGATCGCGCCGAGAGGGTACGCCGCGGAACCTCGCCGCTGGATGATCTCAGCCAAGCCGCGCACGACCTGGACCGTAGAGCTTTTTCGCGCAGCGCTACCTCGACGAAGTGTTCCGCAAGCTGCAGGACACCACTCACACGTGACCCAGCCGGGCCGAACGGCAGGGCGGCCGATCGGGGTAATGCCTCGTCGCCTGAACCCGGACCGAGTTCGCCACCGACTCGCCGCTGGAGGAAGCAGGCTTCGAACCCTCGGTCCCGCGTGACACAACCAAGACCTCAAGACCACCTCGTATCGCCTCTACCTGATTTCCCGCCAGCGAGAAATAGTCGGCGCAAAATGCGAATGGACACCGGCGAAGACGCGCCGGTGTCTCCCGCGGGACAGAGAGTTCGAATCCGTCTCCCTCCACCAGTTTGAACTGGCTAACATAAGCGTAGCGGCCGGGATCCCCTTTTGGCGCGCAACGTGAGCCAGATCACGGTGGGATCTCGAAAATCGTCGTAACTACCTGTGGCTCCCGCGAGCTGCGTCGGAGCGCAATTGAGGAGAACTGCTATGGAGCGCAGCTCGGCGACGCTGCCGCAACGAGTGTCGTTGAAGTGCACAAGCGGAAGGCCAGGCCGGGGCATCGCATCCTGCAAAAGCGCGATCGCCGGTGCCGTCGGCAGGCGATGCTTTCGGCTCAGGTACAGAAGAGCGCCGACAAGGCAGTGGCCGCCGTTTCCGTCGTCATAAGAGCCGCGCGTCCAGTGGCCGTCGTGGGCAAAAAAGTCGAGCATTAGATCGAGCAACTGCACCGCTCTTGCGATTTCCGCTTCCGGCATTGGTTTGATCGCTCCCGATCCGGGTAACGAGATAGCGTATCACGGGCCGCCGCAATCCGCATCGTCGCTTCCTCACGGCAACCAATCGCCTCGATCAGGCTTAGCGATTTGAGGCGCGGCATGTCGGTCGGCTGCTCGCCGAAGCCAGACTGGCTATTGCCTAAGCAGCGTTCGTGGGGCGAGATCAGGTCGCCCGATAACCCCGGTCGGCGGGAGGATATTTCTGCCGGACCGGCGCTTCGCCGCAGGCTGGGAGGACCGATGGTTCGCAACTCGCCGCTGGAGGGAACCGGATTCGATCTCCAGTCCCCGCCCGTAGGTTACTATACCTTACAAGAAGGAGGTGACGTAGATCAGGTGTGCCGAGAAGATCGGCCACAGCGGGAGTCACGCTTCCTCTGCGCTGCGGCAGCTGCGCGTTGGGCCTCTCTCTTCTTATCCTCTTCCGCAGCAGCCGCTCTTATCCTCTTCCGCAGCAGCCGCGCGTTCGGCCGCTATCTTATCCTCGGCCGCAGCAACCGCGAGATCGGCCGCTCTCTTCTTCGCTATTTTTTTCTGCCATTGCACCGAGCCGATGGCGTAGTCGGCTTGGGGGGTTCCGGTTTTCCTGTTCCTTCCTTTTTTGTACCTGCTCGTCCATCCAATGGATAAAACCCCAGTCCTTCGAATGGGGATTGCGTGCGGGGTTCTTTTTTCCAGTAGCGATACGAACAATGAGACGATCCACCAGCGACGTGGCGCAGGCTCTATGGGGTTGCTGCCGAAGAGATCGAGCACCTACGTCGACCCAAATCTGAATAAGCCCTTCGTTTATCGCCTAAATCTGTAGAGGCCCGTCCTTCGTTCACGATTAGCATCGCGTATTAGAACGGTTAGACCCGCGGCTAAGATCAATAAGCTTACCACGTAACAGACACCCCAGGCAATAGCATAAGGCTCGGCATTGTTTGCAGATTGCCTTGTGCCTCCAAGTAAATAGATGGCCACCGGTATTGCAAAAAGGCCGATGCTTCCGATCAGCCGACGAACTGTCGTCCGAAATTCCTCCTGTAACAGTGAGCTATGTCTAATATCGTCATACAGATAGGTCCACGTTAAGTCCAAAAATCAGACATACTTCGAAGAGCACGAACACAGCGCTGCTGCGTTCAGCCTTCGGGAGCTGTTGGCGCGGATCCGCGCCTTGCTGCGCCGGCAGGAGGTCGGACGCGCCGCGTCCCACGAGATGCGGAGCGCGCTCGATACCGTTTAGGCGGCTGGCAGCTCGATCGGCGCAGCCGGCGGCTCACCGACCCCGGCGGGACCGAGGTGCCGCTGACCAAAGGCGAATACGCTCTGCTGACCGCCTTTCTCGACGCCCCGCAGCGGTACCTCAGCCTCGAGCAGTTGCTGCAAGCAACTACGCCCGCAAGGTTTCCCGGAACATCCCGATCTATCAGACCGGACAACTCACACGTCACACACAGCGGAACCGATGGTTCGCAGACTCGCCGGTGAGGGAGGTGGATTCGTTTTGTCGACGATATGGACCTTGACTCCAAGCTTCGTCAACCACAGTGCCAGGACCACTCCGGTGGGACCGGCTTCTATGATCAGAACATCACTCTGCTCCATTTCATCCTCTATCCATCAGCTTCCCCGATCGCCGGCATCACGAGGCCGCGTAGCGCCGTGCGGGCGTGCTGGTCGGCGAGCAGCGGCGAATCGGACGGATTGGCAGCGACGTCGACGAAGATCTCGCGAAAGAGCAAGGCCATGACCAGCGGGCCCATCAGCGAAAAAGCCGACGACTCTCATTCAGTTCCGGTTCGCACAAGACTCTTCCCTGGAGGAAACCGGATTCGAACTGGTGATCCCACCTCGTCCGGCGCGTGGTGCCACGACAGCTTGAGTGCCGGCACGGCGGCATCGGTGGCCAACATTTGAGACCCAACGAGATTTGCACATGATTCTGCGGTGGAGGGAGGTGGTTTCGAACTTTCGGTTCCGGTGCGTCAGGCGAAGCTGACGCGATCCTGCCGGTGAAAGACCGGCCCCGGTAAGGCGGTAGCGCGCCGCCGGGAAGCGAGTGTTGCGCAGTCGTCGGCGACGGCGGATGCGAAGCGTACACAGTGATCGGATGGGGTGTGGGATTGAGCCACGAAAGAAGTAACTTTGCGGAGGCCGAGACGCTCGGAACCGTCGAAGGCAACATGTGCGGCATCGCTATGCGAGATGCCGTCGCTCCGCCGGGGTCGAAGGCCACATCACGTCCGAAAGGAACGCGTCGGAACCTGAGAGGCCTCATGTCCGGCCACAGGCTGCAGAGCCGACTGGTCCGCATCGGGAAGGTGAGGAACCGAAGCCGATGATGCACGGGCATGAGAAGTCAGAACTCCGCCATAGTAGCAACGAAGCCGCCGAACAAGGCCGGGCGACCGGCAGCGGAGGCGGTGGAGCGAAGGGTGGGGGCCAAGGAGAACGCGAGCCGATGCCGCACGTGCCGGACACAGGGCCGGGAAAGCGTGTCACAGGCGCCGGAGCGCGTACGGAAGGCCGCAAGGCCAGCCGTCAAATATCCGAGGTGGGAGCCGTATGCGGGAAAGCCGCACGTACGGTTCTGTGCGGGGGGCGCTCAGTAATGGGCGTCCCTACCGCAATCGCCCATGGCGAGATCAGTTGGAGTGCAGTGTCACTCGACATCCCGCGGGATATGAGGCATGGGGTCAGGCGGTCGACCGCGCTTTCTCCTGCTCGGCTTGCCATTCCATGGAGCCGGGGGCGTATAAAGTCTTGACGGGTGGCGGTTTGCAACGCTGCTCGATCTCCTGCGCTTGCTGGCGGGTCAACTCGAAAATCCCCCAGCACGACATGGGTGTCTTGAACCAGTCCAGGAACTGCGCGGTTAAATTGGCCTGGTCGTCATGCTTGCCTTTCGGGAAAACCATCAACTCGTGAAGATATTCGGCGAGCCACGGGGCGGTCTCGGGAATGTGGACAAAGCCGTTCTCGATCATCGCGGTCTGCGCGTGCAGACGCATGGTCTTGTCGCCGGTCGGCTGATAGCGGGTAACGCCGTGGCAGCCATCAGTGATCAGTTCTTGGATCAGCTGGGTCCCGGAGGCCTTGTCCTCGATCAGCACCACGGTCGCATGGAAAAAGCTCTGCTGCTCGCGCACGGCCCGCTTCAGCGCCGGGTACTCGAGCCGCCGGCGAAACACACCGATGAGAAAGAGGTTCTTGTCCTTGACTCCCCACGTTGTGCACACCGAGAAATCGCTGAGCTCGCTCACCTTGTTGGCGCTGTCCCAGCTCTGCACGATGCGGTCGAAGCGCTCCGGGAGTTCGTTCTCGCGATAACGTTTGAACCAGTCGGCCTTGACCAGCCCGCCGCCTAACGGCGCCGGCGATTGCTGATACTGGCCGGCGAAATTGTATTCGCCGATCGTCCGCCGGATATGGCCGAGCACCTCAAGCGGCTCGCGGTCGGGATGCAAGGCCTCGCCCCGGCCACGGGTGAAGCATTGTGGTCCCCAGATCGTCTCGATCTCGTGCACCTCGTCGCCTTCGGCGATCGCCGGAAAGCTCAGGACTTCCCACGGTTCCTGCGCGAGGAGGTGGCCGATGAGATCGTCTTCGTGCAGCCGCTGCTTGATGGTGACGATGGCGCCGTGGCGCTTGTCGTTTTGCCGACTGTAGAGGGTGTGGTCATACCATTCGTTGGCGGCCTGCCGCTGCGCCTCCGAGAGCGCCTCCTCGGGCTTCAGCGGATCGTCGATCAGGATGATATCGGCGCCGCGTCCAGTTAGAACGCCGCCGGTGGAGGTGGCGAGCCGGTAGCCCTGGCGGGTGGTGATGAACTCCTGCACCGCTTGGCGGTGCGGCGCCAGGCGGGTCGGAAAGACCTGCTGATACCACCGGCTCATCATGATGCTGCGGCAATCGCGGGCGAGCTTGTCGGCGAGATCTTGGGCATAGCTGACGCAGAGGATCTGAGCCGAGGGGCCGTGCCCGAGACACCACGCGGGAAAGGCGATCGAGGCCATCAAGGATTTGAGGTGGCGCGGCGGTAGGTTGATGATCAGCCGCCGGATCTTGCCCTCGCGCACTTTTGTCAGCTTGGCGGCGATAATATCGAGGTGCCAGTTTGTCGCAAACGCCGCCTGGGGATTGAGCTCGGAAAAACAGCGCTGAGCGAAAAACCCGAAGTCCGACCGAAGGATCGCGTTGTATTCGCAAGGCGAAAGGTCGCTCATCGCCGATTTATCCCTTCTCGTTTCGGAGACGCGCTTGGATGCGTCGAATGATTTCTTGGTCTGCCTCGGTGAAAACCGTAGCCTCACCGGGGTCGTCGGCCTGACACTCAAGGTCGGTCATCACTGTGGGAGAAACTGCGCCTCGACGCCGAACGGGTGGCGGCGGGCGAAGAGATGCTCCGCGGCTTTCTCGATCTCGTAGTGTGATTTTGGACCGGGCATCGCCATTCCGCCCTGACCACCGGCAGGCTCAATCCCGATAGGTGCCGTCGGCAAAAACTTGCTCCATTCCAGAACCCGCAGGCTATGGCGCGGAGTTCACGTGAGCGGGCAGCCCCGCTCCCGTGGCCGAAAAGAATTCTCTGCGGTAAGAGCCCGCATCGAGCGCCGAAGCCGCCAGGGAAACCGTTGAAGAAGTTGCGGCATTCTGAGGTTGGTAACGGTCGAGGGTTACACAAGATGAGGTTGAGCGCATCCGGCTATAGGCCGCACCGTGTTTATTGAATCAGCTCCGAGCTTTTCACCCGGATACAGTGGTAATTCACCCCTATGCGACTTCGCCACGGCGTACATGACTGCCCAGTGATTTTTCGGAAATGACGTTACGCGGTTATTGCCGCGAGGCTTTCAAACAGCCCTAGTGCAACCGTCATTCGCTCACAGCCAACGCGAGGCGTCAAGAATGCCGGTGCGCCATCTAAAGCGGCATCGCACCGAACATATCGGCTGGTGCGCGCGCCGGTATTGGGTGCGAACGATTTGCCAAGGCGCGAGATCGGCGTTTTACCGCCTGTGGCAGCCAGCCGGCTTCGCGCCCCCTTGATGCGAGCGGCATCTGCTGCTGATTGAACGATCGTGAGAGGTAACAACCCCGAAGCATGGGGAGCGGCGTTCGAGAGGGCCTAACTTCATTATAAACGCTTCGCAGCAAAGCGCCTAATTCCGCCAGATCCGCTGGGGGTATACAAAGAACGATGCCGCCGATCGAACTCGCCAAACGGCTGGCCTTGCTGCTCGTCCTCGCGTTTTTTCTCGGTCTCGCCTTCGAGGAAGTCTACAAGCGCGACGAACCAACGATCCCCGGCGGCATCCGGACTTTCCCGCTGGTCGGGCTCACCGGAGCGATGCTCTACCTGGTCGAGCCTCACTGGGCCTTGGCCTTTGTCGCCGGCCTCCTCGCCATGGCGGCGTGGTTATACGCGTTCCTTCGATTCCAACGGCCCCCGGAAGGCGGGTCCGGCAGGACGATGGTGATCCCGGTTTGCAATCTCCTCATCTACGTCCTCGGACCGATCGCCTTGACGCAACCCCCTTGGGTCGCGATCGGGGTGACCGTTGCAACCGTGCTGGTCATCGGGACGCGCGAGCGGATGCACAGCTTTGCCCGCCTGATCCCGCAAGACGAGATCCTGACCGCCGGCAAGTTCCTCATCCTCGTTGGCATCATCCTCCCGCTGATTCCCGATACTCGGTTGATTGCGACGGCGCCGGTGACCCCGTATCACATCTGGCTCGCGGTCATCGCGATCTCCGGCCTGTCTTATTTGACCTACCTTGTTCAGCGCTACCGCCCGATCAAAGGAGGCGCGCTCCTGCCGGCGCTGCTCGGCGGTGCCTACTCGTCGACGGCAACGACCGTCGTCCTTGCCAAGCGGCAAAGGGAAGCGAGAACGCGCCGTCCCGAGCTGTCGGCCGGGATTATTGCCGCTACCGCCATTATGTATCCGCGGCTCACTGTGTTGGTTGCGCTCTTCAACCTACCATTGGCAGCCAGGCTGCTGCCCACGCTGAGTTTTCTCTTTATCGCGGGGGCCGTGTGGGCGTGGTGGGAATGGCGGAAGATTGAGCCCGAGTCCACCGAGGACCTAGCGATCCCTGCCGCCAATCCATTGCAGCTGACCACCGCGCTGATCTTCGCCGGTCTGTTTCTGGCCATCTCCCTGGTGACCGCCTGGGTTGAATTAATATTCGGTCAGGCCGGGATCCTCTCTCTAGCGGCACTCGTTGGAGCCAGCGACATCGACCCGTTCGTGCTGAATCTTGCTCAGGGTGGCGCACCGGACATGGGTATCACTGCACTTGCAGCAGCAGTGTTGATCGCCGCCTCCGCCAACAACCTCGCAAAAGCCGTATATGCCATCGGGTTCGGTGGTCTCGCCGCCGCTGGCCGGCCGGCGATCGCATTGACCGTCCTCGCACTGCTCGGCTTCGCCGCAGCGGTAGCCTACCTCGCTTGAGCGAGGACGCTTCCGCATCGACGCCGCCGTGACGCAATGATGGTTTCATCAGCTCGGGCCCAAGCCATGATCGGGACTCGATGCGGGTTGGTCATCGAGCCTACTTGATGCCGCCTCTGCCTCGAATACAGTTACGCAGGAGCGTCTCCGACGAGCATTTGGCGACACGAGGCAACTTGCTTTCGATCTTTCCGCGCCCCCTCAGGCGCGCGGCGCGGGCCAGCGCCAGTCCTTGACCTCGGGCATGTCGTCGCCGTGGCGGGTGATCTACTGTTGTGCTCGATCAGCTTGTGGCGGAGAGCCTGCTTGGCATTCTCTCGACCTCCCCATGAGCCGCGGGCGAGAGCGATCGGACGGCCCCGGTCTCGAACACCGAGAATTTGATGCTCGACGAGCTGGCATTGATCACGAGGATCGGTTCGTGCATGCGCTTGACCTCGCGTGGCGGGGCGGGCATCAGCCTTCATTCGCGCCAGACGAGGAACAGACCGATGTCCCCGGGAAAGCCGCCCGGGAAGTCGAGCACCCGCGCGGCCAGGTGAAAGCCGCCTGGCTTCAGATCGCGTTCCCAGCGCAGGTAAATCTCGGCGGCCTCGCCGCGCAAGGTCTGGGACCAGTCTGGCAGCGTCGCGTTGACGGATCGGCCGCGGTCGGTGCAAAGATCAGCCGGGAAACGCAGCAGCATTAATTCTTTCTCGCCATGTGCGGCCGCCTCGCGGGCATGATGCAGGATCGAGCGCCAGCTTTCGTCGGCGATGTGATGGTCGATGAGATCTTTGACGCGATGCTGGCGTTTCTCTGCCGCCGACCGGCGCTCCTCCTCCTGATGCTCGATATTGTGATGCGCGAAATCGGCGGTCAGCGCGCGAAAATCGGTCACGGTCAGGCCAGCCTCCGCGGTGGTCGGCAGCGTCTCGCGCGGCGCGCCGGCGGCCACTGTAGCGCGGCGATCTGGATGGAGAACGCATTGCCTCGCCTGAAATGTTCCCGGAAGCTGAGATGTTGCCTCATCTGATTTGCTCCCGACCGATGTTCACCGGTGGGGCTAAGGATGAGGCGGATCAGCATGGTGGCGCGTGACGAGTTGGTGGGAGCGATAGCAGGACGGTATGCGCAGGGGGACCGGGCTGAGCGCGGTCGCATACTGGACGAGTTCGCAGCGGTGACCGGATTTCACCGTAAGCATGCGATGCGTCTGTTGCGGACTGGCCAGGTGACCCGGCGTTGTGACCCGCGGCCCGACCGTCGGGTTTACGACGAGGCGGTGCGCGAGGCGTTGATCGTGGTCTGGGAGGCATCCGACCGGATCTGCAGCAAACGGCTGCGGCCACTGCTGCCGATCCTAGTCGAGGCAATGGAGCAGCACGGTCACTTGCAGCTGGTGCCGGAGGTGCGCAGCAGATTGCTGGCGATCAGCGCGGCGACCATCGATCGGGCATTGCGTGATATCCGGCAGCGGGCGGGAACAGCAACGCGCCGCCGGTCGCCCCCTTCGGCGGCGATCAGGCGCAGCGTGGCGTTGCGCACGTTTGACGGCTGGAACGATCCATCGCCCGGGTTTGTCGAGGCGGATCTGGTCGCTCATAGCGGGCCGGTCGCGAGGGGCAGCTTTGTGCAGACCTTGGTGCTGACCGACATCGCCACCGGCTGGACCGAATGCGCGCCGTTGCTGGTGCGCGAACAGCGGCTGCTGACGGAGGTACTGGGCGAATTACGCAAGCTGCTGCCCTTCCCGCTGCTCGGGTTGGACACCGACAACGACAGCGTGTTCATGAATGAGACCGTTCGAGATTATTGCCAGCAGGCCGGGATCGAGTTCACCCGCTGCCGCCCCTATCGCAAGAACGACCAGGCTTGGGTGGAGCAGAAGAATGGCGCGGTCGTGCGCCGCACCATCGGCTATCGCCGTTTCGAGGGCTTGGAAGCCGCAGCCGCGCTGGCGCGATTGTATGGCGCGATGCGCCTGTTCGTGAACTTCTTCCAACCCTCGTTCAAGCTGGCCGCGAAAACGCGTGACGGCGCACTGGTCCGGAAGCGCTACCACCCCCCGGCGACACCCTGTCAGCGGCTCTTGGCGGACCCCCGGACGAACGAGGAAGTGCGGCGCCGCGTTCACGAGCTGCGCGCGTCGTTGGACCCAGTTCGACTGCTGCAGCAAATCCGTGCGGTCCAGCAGCAGCTGGTCGACATCGCGGATAGGCCGGCCCTCGGTGAAACGGCGAAACCGACTTCACCGACATTGGAGGAGTTCCTCTCAAGTTTGCGCACAGCATGGAAAGACGGTGAGGTCCGCCCGACCATCATAGCAAAGGCGAAGCCCAAGCGATTGAGGCGTCGGCCCGATCCATTCGCGGCAGTCACGACCGAACTGCGGGAATGGTTCGAGACAGAACCGTGGCATACATCGCGCGAGCTGTTGGAGCGGTTGCAGGCTCAGTACCCCGGCGTCTACCCGGAGGGTCAGCTACGGACACTGCAGCGTCGGCTAAAGGACTGGCGCCGAGAAGCTGCGCACCGAATGGTATTCGGAACCATGACGGTCGATCCTGGCAATGCGCCTCGGGACGATGGGGGCAGGCTGCTCAGCAATCGTGCGAACGATCATTTCAGCGATCCCCAAGGCGGCGCGAAGAGCCCTGTGGATTTGCCGCTGCGCTTGGACGACGCAAGGGCGTCGCCCACAACTCCACAGGGCCAACATCAGTAAGCATTGATTTATTAAATGGAAGAGGAGCTGTGGCCCGGCCGGAGGCCAGTGAGGCAACGGGAGCATGCTTGGTGAGGCAACGCTCGACGCGTTGGGAACATTTCTCGGTGAGGCAATACGTCTTTTCATCCTGTTTGCCGCTCAGCAGGCCACCGCAGTGTAGTTGTGACCAAAGCGGGGATCGATCGCACGAATGATCTCGCCGCCCACCCCCGGCCGTTCGGAGGTGTGCCCGAGCCGTGCTGCGCCGAGTGCTCCGCTGTAAAGGCGCGAAGCAGATCGGCACGGCTGACAATTCCGACGATGCGATCGTCGCGCACGACCGGAACTCGCTTGATCCGGTATCCCTCGAGGAGGCGGGCGATTTCCGGAGCCTCGGTTGTTTCGGTAATCCGGACCACTGGGGCGGACATGACTTCTCGAGCGGTGAGCTGCGGGTTCCGGAGGGTGGCAAGGAATTCCGGATGCAGCGCTTCCCCCTCTGCCAGCAGCGTCAGCCACCAATCACGCCGCGCTTGGCGATCGGCGTCGCCGCGCCCGAGCAGGTCGCCCTCGCTGACCATGCCGATCGGAATCCCGCCGTCACCAACAACCGGTGCGGCGCTGATCCCGTGAGCAAGAAGAAGCCTCGCAATCTCCGGCGTCGGGGTATCGGCAGAGACGGTAATCGGGTCCTTAGTCATAAACTCGCGCGCTTGCATCGAGAGATCCTCGTCGTGCGGTAGCGAAGCTGAGTACGCCATCAGGCGAAACACTCACAGAGAGTAGCACCCAGCCCATTCTCGTTCGCTGTCACAGCCTATCCCGATGGGCCAATGAATTGCCGGGAAACCGAGTTCGGCACGTCATCGTCCATTCAATTCGGGCGGCTGCGGTGCATCCGTTCCACTGCCGGCTGGCTGAACGGGCCCTCTGCCGTCATAAGAGCTGATTGACCGCATCCACTAACAGGCGGTATTTGATCTGGGTGACGTTGACATCGCGAAAGTAATTGACTAGGTCGCCCCACGGATCGTTCAGCCGACCGATCCCGGAAATAAACGCAACCACACCGCCGATCTCGATATTCTCCGTATAAACCCACCAGCCGCCGACCAATAGCGCCGAGACAATCTGCAGGTGGTTGCAGATATTCATCAGGAAGTTCATCGAAAACTTGAGCTTAAAGATCCCCATGTCAAGCGCGAAGGCCTGTTCTATCCGCCGGTCGTCGGCGCGGCTGCTCTCGTCATCGGCGCCGCTATTTCCCCTGATCATCGCGATGCCGAGCTGGCGGAGCACTCGGATGCCGCGCAGCGGGTCTGAAAGCTCAACTGAGCAAGTCCAACACGTTGTCATCCGGCCTGCGGGTGGCGGATCGCCCGTTCGGTTCGCTCAGGTCCGCGGGGTGGCTGCGCCCAATGCCGCGCCGCCCGAGAGCGCGAACTTGACCCCAAAGGCCTCGAACGTCGCCAAGCGGCTTACTGCGGCCGTAAGCGGCTGTCGCAGGAGCCAGACCACAAAGGCCGCGAGCAGCACCCAAAGCAGAGCCGCCGCTCTGAGAATGTGCGCCATCTCGTCCCCGGTCACCTGATTAATGTCCGTTAGACGCCGATCCCAGGTTTAAGGATTATCGAGCAAGTTAATCATATCTTACTAGTCGTGATGCCTGAAATGGCAATCCGCGAACAATCAAGAACGCCCGATCACTCTTTCGATCCGCCGGTCCGGGATGAGCCACATTAGAGCCACCAACAGGTAGATTGCGCATGCGATCCGCGCATCGACGAATGCGAGTAGAATGCCGGCGACATAGAACACAGGCGAAACCTTGCCCTTGACGTCGTGGCCGATGGCTCGCGCCAGCACCCCGTCGCTGCCCTGGCTGCGAATGATCACCCTCTGTAGCGCGTGCCACGCCAGCGCCGGCATCAGCAGGGCGACGCCGTAGAGCGCGGTCGGGACCGGAGCAAAGTGATTCTGCCCCATCCAGCCGGTGGCGAAGGGTACGAGCGACACCCAGAACAAGAGGTTGATATTAGCCCACAACATCCCGCCATTGACATGGCGAACCAGGTGAAAGAAATGGTGGTGGTTGTTCCAGTAGATCGCTACGTAGACGAAACTCAGCACATAGCTGAGAAAAACCGGTATCACAGATCCGAGGGCGCCGAGGCTGGCATCCTGCGGCACCTTCATCTCCAATACCATGATGGTGATGATGACGGCGATCACCCCATCGGTGAATGCCAGCAGCCGCTCCTTTTCCAAGGTATCGTCCCTCCTGGTCCTTTGCGCACGCCGGCTATAGTGTAGTTCGGCGTCGTCAAATCGGTCAGCGTGCGACGCAGCGCTGCCGCGGGCGTTCACCGGGAGGCGCGATGTATCCGGGTTTGCAGGCCAAGATCCGGCCACACCAGCCGGCCTTCATCATGGCGACAAGCGGCGAGACGGTGACCTATGCCGAGCTCGAGGCGCGCAGCAACCGGCTCGCGCATTTCCTGCGGGCGAGCGGCCTCGGACGGCTCGGCCACTACGGGATCTTTATGGAGAACAACGCCCGCTATGTCGAATGCTGCAGCGCCGGCGAGCGCGCGGGCCTCTACTACACCTGCGTCAACTCCTATCTGACGGCAGACGAGGTGGCCTACATCGTCGACAACAGCGAGTCGAAGATCCTGATCACTTCGATGGCGAAGCGCGACGTCGCGCTACAGGCGATGGCGCAGTGCCCGCGCATCGAACGCTGTCTCGTCGTCGACGGCCCGGGAGAGGGTACGAGGGTGGTCAATCTCGACGCGGCGGTGAGAGCATTTCCAGATACGCCGATCCCGGACGAAGTCCTCGGTACCGCCATGCTTTATTCGTCCGGAACCACGGGGCGGCCGAAAGGAATTTTGCGTCCTTTGCCCGAGAACCCTCCGGCGCAGCAATTGCCTATCGCCGACTTCGTCAGCGACACCTGGCGCTTCCGCGACGGCACTATCCATCTCTCGCCGGCGCCGCTCTATCACGCGGCACCTTGGCTCGCCGTCGCTCTGACAATTCGCGCCGGCGGCACCGCTATCATCATGGAGCATTTCGATCCCGAGCAGTTCCTGGCGCTGGTCGAGCGCTATCGGGTGACGCACAGCGTGCTCGTGCCGACGATGTTCTCGCGGATGCTTAAATTGCCGGCTGATGTGCGGCGCCGGTATGACGTCTCGTCGCTGGAGACCGCGATCCACGGGGCAGCGCCCTGTCCAGCCCAGGTAAAGGAGCAGATGATCGCGTGGTGGGGTCCGATCGTCTTGGAGTACTACGCTGCGACCGAAGGCCTCTGCATGGTCTTCTGCGACAGTCCGGAGTGGCTCGTCCACCGTGGAACCGTCGGGCGCGTTGTGCTCGGCGAGGTGCACGTGCTCGACGAGGACATGCAGCCGGTGCCGACGGGCACACCAGGCACCTTGTGGTTCAAGACGGCGAGCGAGTTCGAGTATTTCAAGGATCCGGACAAGACCAGGGAGGCGCGATCACCCGACGGCGCGATGAGCACGGTCGGCGATGTCGGCTATGTCGACGAAGAGGGCTACGTCTATCTGACCGACCGGCGGACCTCCATGATCATCTCCGGCGGGGTGAACATCTACCCGCAGGAATGCGAGAACCTGCTGATCACCCATCCCGCGGTCGCCGATGCGGCCGTCTTCGGCGTGCCCAACGCAGACCTCGGCGAAGAGGTCAAGGCGGTGGTGCAACCAATGCCCGGGATTCGCCCGACGGCCGATTTTGCCGAGGAGCTGATCGCCTTCTGCCGGGAGCACCTCGCCCACATCAAATGCCCGCGCTCCGTCGACTTCGAGGAGGCGTTGCCGCGGCTTCCGACGGGCAAGCTCTACAAGCGCCTGCTGCGCGACCGCTATTGGGGCGAGCGGACGAGCCGTATCGTGTGATGCGTGAGCCGGCTGTTCATTCTCGAACAGGTAGCTCCAGAAGGTTCAAACCCGACAAACAAGGAATTCGGCGAAAGCGCGCGATCCATCGCACTGCAAATCGTGGGCGGAAAGTACGGTCGCGTCGGCCGGCACCCGGTCGCCTTCGGCGAATTGAGGGCCGCCGCCAGCCGGGTGGCCCGATCGACGCGCTGGGCAACCCGGCGACGCTGCTCGAGCGGTTGGGCACAGCCGGCGTGATGGCTACATCACCCAGCCGAAGGCCGCTTCGATTACTGCGGATCGCGGCGCTGTTGGCGATAGCGGCGATCGCTGCTTGCGCGCGCAATCCGCCGGTGGGCTCGGTTTCGGTCCCGCCGATCCCGCCGGGCGAGGCAAGGGTTTGGTTCTACCGGGTCTATCTTCCTTCCGACACGCTCAACATGACCAAGGTGACGATGAACGGCGTCTACTCCGGGTATGCGCAATTGGGCGGGTCGCGCGCGTGCGCCTAGACGTCTGCCTTCGGGATTTCCGCACGCCGCATGGTGCTTCCGTACACATCGAGTGCGTCACGCCCCCGCCGGATTGCTTCTTCGGGCATGGCACCGCTGGCCACGACGCCAGGGAGGTCCGGAAAGCTGATGAGATAGCCGCCACCTTCATTTTCTGTAAACGGGCGGATCTCGCACCGTGGAAAATGCTGACCCGTTTGCTCGAGCTGCGCCGCCACGGCGATCTTCGCCTGCTCGAGGGTGTTCTCCTGACCCCAGAACCTGCGGTCGTGATTGATGACCCAGTCCCAGCCACCGGGACTGCGCTCGATTTGGATCTCGAACCAACCCTGCTGACCGTCCGCCACGGTCGCAGACCACAGCGTGCCCTCCGCATTCTCCGGCTGCCATTTGACCGTCATACTGCTCGCCCTCCCTGATATCGCGGGATCATTCGTTAATCGAGGGTAGCGCACGCACTTCTTCGCCTGCAGCATAGGAATTTGGGGAGAGTCGTCTCCTTCCCTATGCCCAAGACTGAGCTTGCTTCGCTGTCTGCAGAGGCTTTCCCACTATTGCCGGAAGGCGGCGATCACCTCGCGCGCGGTGTCGACGCCAAGTCCCGGCCACAAGATCGGGAGATCGAGCCCAGCGCCACGGTATCCGGCGAGGCGATCATGGCACCGGCCGACGGGGCCAATCAGGCAAATCGCGTCGAGTACCCGGTCACTCAGCGCATCGCTGATTTTTATCCCTCGCGTGCGAAAGGGTAAAACAACGCTGCCGTGTGCTGGTTGCTGCATCTCGCAGGCATGGGCGTCGTGATGGGTAGCGCAGCGCGCGATATGCTCGACGGCGAAAGCCTCGATCCTACATTGGCGGACCGCCGGGCAATGTCAGCTGTCGCAATTTAAATCGCCCACGAGTGTGAAGTAGCTCACACATCTTCCGGAATTGGAAGGCTATGGATCGCACTGCTCCCGGCTGGCTGCGGCCCGGGAGGGCTTCACGCTTGGAGGGACGCCGTGTCGAGATTTAACCTTTGGGACCGGAGCTTTTCGAGGGTCGAACTCGACCAGCGCTCGCGTGAGGCGTGGCTGCGGCTTGAGCGGCAAGTAAAGCTGCTCATACCGCGTACTACAGGGACTCCTTCCGTGCTCACGGCGGCTCGTTCGTGTTCTGAGCGTCCGCACATACAGTGCTGCCCCGCAATGCAATGACGGGATCACCGCCGCATGTGCGCAGACGAGCGCTGAGTAAGCCTCGCGGCCTTGACCACACAGGACACCGGATTCAACCTCGAACTCAGTCGTCGCAAGCTCCTCGCCGCTGCGGGTTTCGCCGGAGGGGCCGCGGCTGTGGCGTCCCTCGCGTCGGAACCGGAGCCATTCTGGCCGCACCCGCCGCACCCCCATCGCCCTACCACAGGAGCCAATATCGCAAATGCTCCCGAGCCAGCAAGCTTTCTGCGGCGGCCGGTAAAGGAAGTGCTTTCGGTCCCTGAGCGGCAGCGTTGGCGATAAGGACGGGATCGTCGTGGCGGTCGCGGAAGGTGGCCTGCGGGGCGAGGTGGCGGGAATATGGCCGGATCGCGAACACGCCGGCGGCGTTGCGGCGATTGGCTCGCAAGCTCGTCGCATCGATCAAAGGCAAGGCGAGCGATAGCTGCCGGCGCTTGCTCCGGTATCGCGAAGCACGAACTCACGTTGATCTCGCACAGCACGTAGCTGTCCTCGCCCGACGCGGTGAGCGGCCCGTAGAGGAAATCCGCATCCCAGATGATCGGCAGCGACGCCCGCTCGATCTCGAGCACCTCCATCATCTGCGATACCCACTCGGTCTCCATCTTGATGCGGAGCGCCTGAAACTGTGGGGCATCCGGTCCGTGCATGATCCGAGGTCCCGGCTGGGCTTCCGGTGAATCGGGTCCTTCGGGTGGCGGCGGAATCAGCGCCTTGATGTACTGGTGGCCGAAACCGGCAACCCTATCGCCGGCCATGTAGCAGCGGATCATCCCATCGGGCAGGCGCATCTGATACGGCTGATCGATGATGCACCCGCCCCAGCCGAAATAAGGTTCGCAGCGCGCGATGAAAGCCCGAAGCGCCAGTTCTTCGGGCATGCTGCCACGTTGTGCATGAAGCACAAAGAGCCGGTTTTTCTTGCGGAGGCGAATTGCGGGACCGAGCGCGGGCAGCCAAAAAGGGTTATTTTTTTATGCGGTACCGATGGTTCGAATCCATCTCCCTCCAGCGAAGAGTCTGGTGCGAACCTGACTTTCGGGGGCGTGCCCCATCGCTGGGGCGCCGACTGCGCCAAGAGCCTCGGTTGCCGATTGCAGCGCCGCCGGCCAGCAGTCCGATGCGAGCGACGCCTCGGAAATGCGCGAGATTGCGCGAATCAAAGGATCAGAGCGCATGCGTGGCCCTGTGAACTTTATCGCCAAGGTCTCTTTATCGTTGACGCTGCCAATATTCAATGATTGGGATCAATCGGTGATCTCTCTCTGGACCGCGAGGCGACTGGGCTGTGAGACGACGCCCGGCATTTCGATACGTGCGCCCTCGGAAAGGCTCCTGCGGCGGCTAGCAGCCGTCCCTGCGGTTGCGTTCGAGCGTGTCGAAATAGCTGCGGACTTCCGTCGTTGCGCCGCCGAGGTGGAGATAGTCCTGATTGAACCCGGCGATCTTCTGCAGCCTCTCGACAGCGAGCAAAGTTAGTCGATGCTGCGCCAGCGCGATGAGGTTGTCACGCCGAAAACCCTGCAGAATGCGGTTGATGTGCACGGAGGTCAGGCCGAGCGTATCGGCGAGTTCGAGCTGCGTGAGCGGCAGCCTTATCGCGTGATCCTCGGCCAGCCCAACCGCCTTCTGCCGCCACACCAGCTCGCAGAGCAGATAGGCGACGCGCCCGCGAGCGCTGCCGCCGTCCAAGCGCGACACAACCACGGTCCATGGGCGAGCGACCGCGCTCGGTTGTGAGCGCTGCGTCGGCCTGCGCCCGCAAATCGCATGGTTGCGACGCTAATCTAAACCCTATCCGCGAGAACCGGCACGATCTCCAGACCCGCCCGGCTCGGACCCGCAAAAAGGGACGGTCCCCATCTTGGTCCAAGGCGACGAGCGACCTTCCGAAGCCGGTGTATGCGCCCGGGTCGGTCGAATGGGAAAAGCAACAGCGGGAACAGGGGAGCAGCTAGCAGCCGCCGTCCGCTGCGTCGCGGACGAGATGTGTCGCGGCCTCGACCGTGACACCGCCGGCCAGCGCCGAGACATCGTCGATAAACTGCTGCCCCGCCTCGCCCAGCGCGACATCGCAGCCGTAAAGCTGCACCGCGCCGCGCCGATCGCCACCAGCGCGCCGGCATGGTCTGGTGGCTGCCGTCGATCCGGCGGTCATACCCTCGCCCGGCTGGCACGGTGCGCCCCGGCTCCGATCAACGAATACTCTTACCCACATCGGGTGAAGAGCCATAGCGGCCCGAGGTGGCGAGTCGGAGATCGTGTCGTGTGCCGCTCCAGGGTGGCTCACACTTGAACGAGTCGCAACAGCCTGAGCGAGTACCCGAGGTTTGAGGGCGCCGCGGTGCCGACCCACTGCCCGTGGTGCGACCGATTGCGCTGGGCGCTGCCGCCACGATAGGCGAAAGCACAAAAAGCCCGGCGCAAGACCGGGCCAAGATCCGGAAGGGACGTCGTCAGCGTGGCCAGATGAAGGTCTCCATCTCGCCACTTTTGTCGTGATGTCCAGGGTCTTTTCCTGGGACAATTGATACCTGGCAAGTCGCTATGATGGCTGCATTGATCTACAACCAAGTGCTCAAAAAGGACTGGCAGCTCCATAGCGAGAGCCCAACCTCGCGAACAGGGGCTCCCGAGCTCATCGTGGCGGCAGGATGCGTCGGGCGGAAGCGGCTACGTGCTTGTAAACGAATAGGATCGCCAACCCTGTCCTTGGCCGTTTCTGACAACGCTCGGCGATCGAGATCAGGCGCCGCGAGAGGCGCAATGCAGCTTCGGCGAACAGCAGGCGCGGGCGCGATGCCGGTGGTGTTTCTCCCGAGATCACGACCGGTGCCTCGGGCGTTGCAGTGTTTGAGGCTTCGAAAAATCGTGCTGTGCCGCAAACTCAATCCGGATACCCGGCAGCTTCGCGCGGATTTGCCGTAGCGTCTCTAGTCGGCGCGAAATCGGGTATTGGTCAGCTTCGATAATTCCGGTCAATAGGTTGATAAGGGTTGCGGCTTCCTCATCGGTCAGGTCGAGTTGCATGCCGGCCGAACAACAAAGGTGGTTTTGCCGATCAGTTTAGCACGCTTTCCCCGGTCTCGACATCGAGGAACAGCGCGCCGTCATCGGGGACGACCCGTTTCCGCTGGGGCTTGCCGCGATGGGCAGGAACATCGAGGGCGCCATCCAAGGCTCGGTCGAACAGGGCCTGCTGCGGCGCCCTTTGTCACTTGCGGATATATATTACCGCACGACGCTGCAGACTTGAGTAAGAGCGGTCGCTGGGTGGTCGAGGCTCGGGGAACTTCGGACCGCTCGCCCAGAAAAAGCGGGGCTCTAATAAAGAGCGGGTCCGGGCTAGCGAAGGTACGCAGAGGAACTCGCTGCTGGAGGGAAGTGGATTCGAACCATCGGTCCCCCGTGAAGGACCAACTCGTCGAGACGGTTTTATTCGACTTTCCAGCGGAGGCTCGGAAGCGCACCATCGGCAATCGGCGATCTCAACCGCGCGATCTGGGCGGCGATCTCCGCCGGGACCATAAACTCCGCGACGACAACGACCGCTTCGGCTGGGGACGGAGGCAGGCTCAAAACGGCGGCCTCTCCTGACGGGGGACCGATGGTTTCGAATCCTGCTCCCTCCAGCGGTAAGTCCGGTGCGAACCATCGAAGGCGCCCAGAAAACTTGGCGCCGCATCGACGGACACAACCAGTTGCCAAAACTGATCCTGGGTGTGAAGTTCGCCGACGGGATCGAGGTCATCGGCACTTCTGCCGCGCCTCAAGCCGCCGCCTGATCTTCAGGCCGTCACCAAGATTTGGCGATAGCTCCGCATTCGATGCCCCGCTGCACTAGAACAAACTGGTATCCATCCTATTCTGATACTCGTTCATCCCACGGTAGGCTCCTTGAATGCGGTATTGTGCTTAGGAAACCACTCATAGCCCTTGAGCATGTATTGCCAATACATGATCGGCAGGAAGCTGGCCTTAATCCACCAACCCAGCCAACGCTCCTTGCCCGGATTGAGGATGGGCAGGGTCGGAGTCACTTTGCCGCCGTAGATGAACTCGGCGATGATCGCCTTGCCGTTGGCGGTGGTCAGCGGACACGAGGCGTAACCGTCATAGCCGTTGTCGATCGTTTGGCCGTTAATCAGCCTGAGAATGTTCCGCACCACCACGGGCGCCTGCTTGCGCACGGCGGCGGCGGTCTTCGAATTGGGCGTCGCGGTGACGTCGCCGAGCGCGAATACATTGGCGTGACGCACGTGCTGCATCGAGTTCTGGTTGACTTCAACCCAGCCAGCGGCGTTGGCGAGCGGGCTCGAACTGACGTCGTCGGGCGGACTTTGCGGCGGCGAGACATGAAGCATGTCGTAAGGGACGCTGATCCGCTGACCCTGGTTATCGCCGCCGACGACCTCGAAGATCGCGGTCTTGGCCTTGCCGTCGACGGCAACCAGGTTGTGCTGGTAGTGCACATTGACGCCATAGCGCTCGGCAACCTTGGCACACTCGCGGGCGAAAAACGGCACGCCGAAGATCACCGGCGCGTGGACGAAATACTCGAGATCGACGTTGGTTCGGATGCCCGCGCGTTGTAGGTGGTCGGCAGTGAGATAGACGATCTTCTGCGGCGCGCCCGGACACTTGAAGGGCAGCGGCGGCTGAGTGAATACCGCCTTACTTCCGGGCTTGAGTGCGTTGATGCACTCCCGAGTGTAGCTGACATGATCAGGCGAATAGTTGCTGCACACGCCATCACGGCCAAGTGCCTCGGCGAGGCCATCGACCTTGGCCCAATCGAGCTTCACCCCGGTGCAGACCACCAGATAGTCATAGGTGGCCCCTTCCCCGGTAGACAGCTCGACCTGGTTGTTCGCGGGATCGAACTTGTGCGCGGCGGCCTTGATACGCGTGACGCCCGACGGCACCAGGCCGTCGGTCGGCCGGTGCGTGCGCGCGAGATCGTAGAGCCCGGCCCCGACGAGCGTGAGCGCCGGCTGGTAGTAGTGCGTGTCACTCGGCTCGACGATTGCGATGTCGATCCCACCCGGCCCGTGGCGCTTCAAGCTTGCTGCCACGGTAATTCCGGCGGTACCGCCGCCGACGATCAAGACTTTATGGTGCGTCGTCCCGGCCATCATGGCTCTCCCGTCGAACTGGCCCGCCCGCTGCCGGAATTACCACGTCGGGAGGGCGATGCAGACGCCGGACGAGGTTGCGGCGACGCCGCGGATTCCAATTTCCGCCGCTCCCGCTGACCAAGGCAATGCGCCCAGGGCCCACCGCGCGCCATCACTTTATTCGCGAACGCCTGCGATGGCCGGTAGCGCAGGGACGCGGGCTGGCGAGGCCAGGGCACTTGCTGCGGCAACCAGCCCGCCGCATCAGTCTCGACGATTTGGGTATGCTGTTCCGCCAGGATCTGTCCGATCGAGCGGCCGATTTTTTGCGCCAGCCCGCTATCGGCAGCCTCGACCGTGAGGTCACGCCCCTGATAGTCGCTGAGAAATGCCTCGCTCCGCTCGCTCCCGAAGGGCGCCCACTGACCTTCCGCCGCGACGGTTCGTTGCTGACTTACCGCTGGAGGGAGATGGATTCGAACCTTTGGTACCGCTGCACAAAGGCCCGCGATTTCCGACGCATTCCGGGCATCGCGGGCGGCTCCAGCACCGGCGAGAGTGATGTCGTCGGCGGCTTGCGCCGGGACCTTCCGCCATCAACGGCGCTGATCCACGACCACGGGCCGCTAAACATGTTCGCGGCCACCAGCATGAGGAACACGCTT
Source organism: uncultured Alphaproteobacteria bacterium (assembly GCA_963732095.1). Taxonomy (GTDB): domain Bacteria; phylum Pseudomonadota; class Alphaproteobacteria; order ATCC43930; family CGMCC-115725; genus AP-15. The sequence goes on along the minus strand of CAVSZA010000034.1, from coordinate 28,221 downwards.
GCTGTGCGGAAGGTTTAACATGCATTCGTCCTCGAAGAGGCAATCGACATGGCAGCGCGCGCGAACTGAAAGGGCATTCTGACGATTGGTGAGGTGTCGTGCCCGGTCGCGCTCTATACCGCCGCCTCGACGGCCGAGCGCATCGCGTTTCATATCCTCAACCGCAACACCGGCCACCGCGTGCCCGCCGCCAGGTTCCCTGTTCGCCCGCTTCAATTCCCTGATAGGTCGAAAAAATTCCCTGCTCGGAAGCGTAGGGAATTGACCGCGTAACCACCTATATTTACTTACTGTTTCAAGGCAGTGAAGCGGAGCGGACAAGCCCAATCGAGCGAAATTCCCTGTATTTTCCCAGCTAACAGGGAATTTGCAAACAGAGACGAGTTCGCTCGAGACTGCCTCCTCCAGCGGCGAGTTCTTGTGCGAACCTGATTTCGGATTGCTGGCGCATCGCGAACCGGACGACGTGCTCGCTCTGACCACAAGCGGCGGAGAGAGATTGGCGGAGGCACGCACCGGCAGGAACCGACGCCACCTGTCGGTCGGGTTGCTGCGGTAGTCGGTATTCGGCCGGATGCGACAGCCGACGACGGCAGAGGTGCGCCTTGATGAACACAAATCAGCGAGTTTCGGCCCAGCGGGGCGCGAACGCGAATCAGCTCGTCGAGAAATATTTTGGCGCCATGCCCGAGGCCGGGGATCCAGCGATCAGGGAGACCAAGCCGGCCGTCGTGCGTCAGGGGAAACCGGCGCCGTTGGGAACCCCCGGTGAGTTGCTAACTCTTATCGCTTCCTCGCTGATCCCAAAATCCGGCTCCGCCGCGCCCGGATCTTGGACCGTGGCTCGCCGCATATCCCGCCGGTGCTTCGCTTCGTCGTACGGCCGCCCCCGATGCATCGTGCACCGGTTATCCCAGATCACGAGATCGCCAACCGACCACCGATGGGCATAAACAAACCGGGGCTGTGTCGCATGCTCGATCAGATTTCGGATCAGCATCCGGCCATCCGGGACCGGCCACCCAACTATGTGCGACGCGTGCGACGCGAGATACAACGTCTTTCGGCCCGACCCGGGATGCATCCGCACCACGGGTCGGTGCACGGGCGGCGTGGCGGCGCGTTCGGCTTCGGTGAAGTCGGTAAAGCCCAGTTTCGCCCGCGAGCAGAAAATCGAGTGTTGCGCCGATAGATCCTGGATCCGGGCCTGAACCTTCGGTGGCAGCGTCTCCCACGCCACACGCATGTCGACGAACTGAGTTTCGCCACCCTCCGGCGGCACGGCATGGGCCGTGCAGCAGCGAGTAGGATGCCGGCGTTTGCTTGAACGACGAATTGGTGTGCCAGAGCTGATTTCCCCCGAAGGCCTGCCGATACAACGACCGCTTGTCTCCGAAGGCGTTGTAGAGGCTAGCGCCGGTGATCCCCATCCGCTCGGCGAGATCGCGCACCGACGTCTGCTCGCGAAACCCTGCGCCCAGAAGCAGTTCATCGCCGCCTCCAGCACGGTCGTCTCGTCGAACTCCCTCGGTCGCGCCATCGGCCTCCTCGCGCCAGCGGCACGCCGGTGCCGCTATCCTCATGATCGGTCGATAAAATTTTAGAACACGCGCGTCAGAACGGCAAAGCCATTGTCAGCATCCGCTTGGCGGCTCATTATAGAGCAAATGATCTAAAAATAGCGGAGAGGATCGACGATGAGCCTGCAAGATGAATTGGATGCCCTGCGCGCCGAATTTGTCCGCTCGGCGCCGCCGGGCCGCGCCGCGCTGTACGACGCCAAGGTCGACGAATTGCGGCGGACTTTCCCGATCAAGAAAGCATTAAAGACCGGCGATCACGCGCCGGACTTCACGCTGCCAAACCCATCCGGACGGGCCGTCTCGCTTAGCGCCCTGCTGCGTAGTGGTCCGGCAGTCGTGACGTTCTACCGCGGCGGCTGGTGTCCCTACTGCAACCTCCAGCTTCGCGCCTACCAGCAGGCGCTGGGCGAGATCACGGCGCTCGGCGCCAAGCTCGTCGCGATCTCGCCGCAACTTCCCGACGGCTCGATGTCGACAGCGGAGACGAACAGGCTCAGCTTCGATGTGCTGAGCGATGTCGGCAACCGAGTCGCACGGTCTTTCGGCTGCCCCAAGAACTGCGCGCCGCCCTGACGTCGAACAATAAGGCGTTGCCCGGCATCAACGGCGACAACAGCTGGGAATTGCCGCTGCCCGCCACATACGTCCTCGCGCCCGACCGCAAGATCGCGCTCGCCGAGATCGAACTCGACTACCGCGAACGATTGGAGCCCGACGCGATCGTCGCGGCGCTCCGCGCGCTGCGCTCCGACGCGACGAAGGCCGCCTGAACACACTTGCTTTAACGAAAGGACCGACGATGATCCGCTTTTATTATCACCCGACACCGAACCCCGCCAAAGTCGCGCTGTTTCTCGAAGAGACGGAGCTGCCCTACGAAATCGTGCCGGTCGATACGGCGAAGGGTCAGCAGCACACGGCCGAGTTCCGGGCCATCAACCCGAACGGCAAGGTGCCGGCGATCGTCGATACCGACGGGCCGGGCGGGGCCGAAACGCGCGTCTTCGAACTCGACCGCGATCCTGCTTTATCTAGGCGAGAAGACCGGCAAGCTCATGGGATCGCCCGCCGACAAGGGCGAGTTGCTGTCATGGCTGTTCTTCATCGCTACCGGTCTTGGGCCGTTCTGCGGCCAGGCGGTCCACTTCCAGCGCGCCGCCCCGGAAAAGCTGCCCTATGCGATCAATCGCTATCGCCGCGAGGCGGAGCGCCATTACACGGTGCTCGACAAGCACCTCACGGGTCGCGAGTTCATCGTCGGCAAAGAGTATACGATCGCCGACATATCCGGCTGGGGCTGGGTTGACCGGGCCAGTTTCGTGCTGCCCGGCAGCGACGACCCGCTTGCCGCCTATCCCAATATCCGCCGCTGGTTTCATGCGATAGACGCCCGGCCGGCAGTCGCCAAGGCGCGGGCTATCGGCAGCTCCCATAGCTTCAAGAAGGAAGTCGACGAGGAGACACGGCGCGCGCTGTTCCCGTCGAACTATCCGCCGGCCGCCGCGTGAGGCAGGCTGTCGCGATCCCGGCGTCGGAAAGGGCGCCGGGATCACTGCCGCGAGGTCCGGCAAATGAGTGATCCTGTCCCCGCGATCGCCGAGGCTTCCGCCACGGGCGCGGTCGCCGAGATTTTCGCGGATATTCGTACGGTGCTGGGCGTCGAGGTGGTCAACCTGATCTGGCGCCACCTCGTGACAATTCCGGATGCGCTGCCCTGGGCCTGGGGAATGCTGCGGCCGCTCTATGCCGACGGCACGATCCGCCCCCTCGATCGAGCCGCAGGCGACGCCATTGCGCGCGGCAGGCGAGCCGTCGTCGCCGACGAGGAACTTAGGGACCAGAAACAGGCTGACACCGCCAATTCCCGGCGGCGCGTCCGGCCGGCGAGCCAAGACCAGATGCACGATGTTCTCGGTCAGGTCGTGGTCGCCGGCCGATATGAAGATCTTTGTCCCTGTGATCTGGTAGGTGCCGTCGTCTTGTGGCACCGCCCGAGTGCGCAAGAGGCCGAGGTCGGTGCCGCAGTGCGGCTCAGTCAGACACATGGTGCCGGTCCAGACGCCCTCCACCAGCTTCGGTAGGTACATCTCTTTGAGCGCATCCGATCCGTAGGCGTGCAACGCCACATAGGCGCCGTATGACAGGCCGGGATACAGTTCGAAGGACAGGTTGGACGAACAAATCATTTCATCGATCAGGATCGCGACGGAATGCGGTAGCCCCTGGCCACCATAGGCAGGATCGCAGGCGATCGACGTCCAGCCGCCTTCGCGGAAGGTCCGATAGGCCTCCTGGAATCCTCTAGGCGTACGCACCACTCCATTCTCGAAGACGCACCCTTCTTCGTCGCCGGGCCGATTAAGTGGGAACAGGACCTCCTCGCAGAGCTTGGCCGCTTCCTCAAGCACCGGGTCGATAAGATCCGGCGTCATCTCCTCGAAGCCGGGCCACTGGGCGAGCGCATCGCCGTGATGCAAGTTCATAGAGAACGAAGCGCATATCGCGGAGAGGAGCCTTGTACGTCACCATGCGTCGGGCCCGAAGACGGTGGCGAGAACCACATCAATTATTCGCTCCGCGCGATGGCGCAGGACCAGGTCGAAATCATGGAGAAGCTCGGGTATCGGGAGTTCTTTGTAGCCGGACACGACCGCGGCGCCCGCACTGTGCATCGCATGTGCCTCGACCACCCGGAGCGGGTCAAGCGGGCGGCGGTCATCGACATCCTGCCGAATTATCATATCTGGACCCACGCCTCGAAAAACTGGGCACTGAAATCGTGGCATTGGCTCTTCATGGCCCAGCCCTACGACATGCCCGAGCGGATGATGGCCGGGGTGCCGGCGCAATGGTTCATGGAAAAGAAACTGTCGAAGCCCGGCATCGGGCTCGGCTTTTTCGATCCCGAAGCCTTTGCCGAATACGTCCGCTGCTTCGATTGGAAGACGATCCGCGGCTCCTGCGAGGATTACCGCGCCTGCCCGACCTGCGACTTCGAGATGGACGAAGCCGACCGCAAGGCCGGCCATAAGGTCGACTGTCCGCTACTCGTCCTCTGGGGCGTAAAGAGCCACACCGGCACGGTGTACGGCGATGTGCTCGCGGTCTGGCGGGATTTCGCCACCGCAGTCACCGGCGGGCCGATCGACTGCGGCCATTACGTCCCGGAGGAAGCACCGGACGAGACGCTGCGGTGGCTGCTGCGGCACTCCGGGGGAAGGCTGAGAGATCAGAACGTTCTGCTCTGGCAGCTTCTCGACCTGCGCGAACAAAACGAATAAATATAGATCGCGAATTGCGAGTGGGGACTGCCGGACGCGCCGGGGACGACAGCCGTCCGGCACAGCCAACTCGCCGGACAGGGGACGCCGATGAGCACCGATCAAGACCAAGACCAGGATCAAGACCAGTTTTCCGGCCCGGATGGCGCGCCGGTACGGTTGCGCAGCGTGCCGTCCGATCTCCCACCCCACCCGCTGACCCTCGATTTCACGCCACTGCCGGGCCATCCGCAGTGGCCACTGCAAACCCTGCCGCCCGCGGTGTGGGATACCGGCGGCTGGCAGTTCAACGACAAGCTCTGGGACCCGACGCTATATGCGCTGCAGCTGCTGCAGGATTTTGTCACAACCGATTGGGTGACCGGTGCGACCGGAGTGCCTCCCAACCGCCCCGATTGGACCCAAATCATTCCCTTCCCCCCGCCGTCGCCTGTTGCGTCCCCGCTTACGTTCCTCGGATGGTATGCGAACCAGCCAAACCACGTTCAGTTCATCGAGCATGACCTCGAGGAGCTTCGCAACCTGATGGAGAACGATCGGCAGCGATACACGGCGGAAATTGTCGCACAGGCCGATTCGGCGACGCTCTATTTTTTGTCTATGCTCGGGATTACACGAACCGCGAGGCCGAACTCATTCCGGCTGATCCATGCCGCGCTGCGGATCGGCGAATATGTCGGCATGTATTTCAAGAATAAATTCCTGCGAGTCCGACCCTCGGTGTTGGCGCCCGGATTGCAGCCGCCGTTCGGGCCGCCGGGGCATCCGTCTTTCCCCAACAATCACTGTCTGCAAAGCTTTCTGGTGGCGCATTGCCTCGAGAAGGTGACGCCCACAGATGCCGCCACGGGGCACTCCATCTACCGCTACCAATTGAACTGGCTCGCGGAGCGCATCGCCGTCAACCGAGAGCGCGCCGGACTTCACTATCCGAGCGATACCGTCGGCGGACGGTTCCTTGCCCGTCACGTATTCGATGACTACCTCTCGCAGTGGCCACAATCCGGAGGCGCCGCGAGCCGGTTCACTGATTTGCTAACCGCGGCCCAAGGGGAGTGGCCGTAGCTCACATGACCGTCCACTCGCGCAGCCCGAGATTGTTGTCGAGCGGAACGAGATACTCGATCAGACCCGTCAACAGCGCGCACGGTGCGCCACTGGCGGGTTCGATATTGGAGAGGTCGCCGGTCGCATTGACCGCACTCAGCACCATAGAGCTGCCCGCCGCCGGGGTCGGCGGCCACAGATAAGGACCGAACACGGCGGACCCGCCGGCCGGAACCGAAGCTTGGCCGGTGCCGCCCGACACCAATTGCAGCTGCGTCCAGGCCGCCGGGTCGGGCCAAAGCGGCGACTGGTCCGCGACGTAGACCGTGACCTGCGCATCCGTCGCGGGCTGGGCGCCGCGGTTGTTGACTCGGACATAGATATAGTTGTTCGCGTTTGCGACGGGCGGTTGATCGACGCTACCGCCATCTGGTTGGTTGCGGTTCCACACCGCGGTCGGGTCAGCGAGCCAATTCGCGGTATAGGGGTATTCGCCGTGCCGGCCGTCCTCGATATAGACGTCGATCGGCGGCGGATCACCCGAGCCGTCCGGCTGCAGTGGCGCGCCGGGTGTTACGTAGAGGCCCTGCTTCTCGAACGCCCAGCGGATGACCTTGTGCGCCGTGCCGCCGATCCGGCCCATCGGCGCGACCGCGCGCTGCGTCGGGGTGGCGAGCGACCATGTGCCGATATCGGCCTGCATCAGCGCATCGGCCAAAGCGCCGGCGTCCACCACCGGAACGGCGACCGCCGGCCCGAGCGAACAGATCGCATAGGCGATCAGGTAAGTCGCATATTCCGCGGCCGCCCGGCGTCGAACGAGGTCGACGGCACCCGTGGCGGTTACCGCGTCGCCATCGATCGACTGATAAAACCTGAACAATGTGCTGGATAACACCTGCTCGCGCGCATAGCCGAACGGATCTCGGATGTCGTGATGATAACCGTGTGCCGTTCCCAGCGGGCCACTCCACGACCAGCCTTCTCGAGCCTCCCGATCGTGCCGTCGATTGGCGTAAGCGCTCCACGGGAATGTGACGCCTCTATAGCTGCGCGCTAGCGCGCCCTGCGCAAGTTGCGACTCCGGATCGCAGTTGATCGCCGCCAATGCATCGCCAGCGCTGTGAGCGAACGGAAATTCGACCCGGTCGGTCGCCGCGGCGATCATGGCATGACAGAACTCGTGCCAGACGATGCGGACATCGCAGGCTATCCCGAGCGGTGCGAGTGGCTTTAGCAGCGATCCGGGAGCGAGCTCCAGGTCCGCCAGTGCAAAGCGAAATTGCACCTGAGGCTGTTGCGCCTGGCCCGCGAGGCAGCCCGATGTCGGAAGCGCGGTGACGAGCGCGGGAATAATCCGCATCTGGGCATTGATGGTGTTCCCGTCGCTGCCGGACCCCGGCTGGATCGAGGCGCGATGGATGACCCGCGCAGGCAACTGGTAATTCGCCGGAAAACCCGTGAAGGGTAGACCGAACTCCTCCAGCATCTGAAACATGGTCTCGCAGTGATAGTAGGCGTTTACTGCGGCAAATTCGTTGGTTCGGGCATTGAAGGCAAAGTTCGGCGCGGGCGCCGTTGGCGGCTGGTAGCCGATCCCGCCGCAAGGATAGGGCGGCACCGCCTGTTCACCGTCAATCTGCACGTGCGAGCCGCGAAGGCGCCAGATTTGCGGCATCCCGGAGGGCACCTCCAGGTTCGCGAGCGGCACCAGCTGCCGTTGCGGGTTTAGCCGAGTGTCCGGCGCGTTCGGGCGCAGCCTGAAGTCGCCGGTCGCTGTAATCGGGTCGATCGGGAAGATCATTCCGGTACCGGCGGCGGTGTTCAAAGTTGGCCTCGCCTGGGTCAATAAGGCGCGTTGCGCGAGGGGGGCAGAGTCAGAGGCGCGGGCGATCAATTCGAAAGCGGGCAGATCACCATCTGCGGTGACGAGCGCTGAGCGATCTGTCGACGCTCCTATCGCCGATTGCGGCGGCACTATCCGAACTGACACTGCTAGATAGTCGGTCCCCGGGATCGGTTCGCTCGAACTTTCGGATCGGGAGCGGGCTGACCCGCCTCGCATGTTGCTTTCCGGTTGATAGCGATGGATCAGTTGGGCTGCCGACATTTCCGCGTCCACCTGTTCGGGAAACCGGCTGAAGCCGAAATTTGCTAAAATCGTATTGATCGCATTGGCGGCCAGCGTGATCCGCTCGCCCCCGCCGGGCGATGAAACGCCGCTGGTCTTCTGGTCCCCATCCGCAGTGTCCGCCGGATCGAAATCGAACTCGCGCCGCAACGTCGAGGTGGCGCCGGTGATGAATAGCGGACCGTGTAGGCCGGTCTCTGCGCGCCGGTGCAGCACTATCCTCAGTCCTGCATCCTCCACATCGCTTCGTTCGAAGAGGGCGCCCGATCGCGCTGTAGCTCCGTCATGTGTCTGCTGGATTATGAGCACTACCGTTTCTTCGCCGCGGATCTCAACCTCTTGCCGCCAGCGCAGCTGCGGGCCGTGCAACGCGTCAGGTGGCGGATTCCCAGATCCCTCCGGCTTGGGGATCGTACTCGCCAGATTGTCGATCTGCTCCTCGGTGATCCCGAAAAGGTTCTGCACTACGAGCAGATACGCGACGGTCAGCTGATAGGGATTGTCGCTCGTGGAGTCTTCCGGAAAAGGAAAGAGCAAATGGCGGATCAGGCGCGCGTAGCCGTCTGCATTGCGCTCGACCCAGACATTGTCGTTGATCGTCCAAGCCATGCTGTCCTCCAATACCGAATGGGCAAGCGGCCGATTGCTATCTCATCAGGGCGGTAGGCCGGCGGCGAGCAGGTGAGTGCCCAGCAGGTCGATCCGCTCGGGATCGCGGTAGGGATAATTCGCAATCCGCTCGGAGACACGGAAGTTCGGGTCCACCTCCAACAACGAGCGCGCGAGCGCAGCGGCTTCTTCTTTCTGGCCAAGCGCCCCGAGAGCAGCCAAGGTGTGACGCAGGCCCGCCGTATAGCGTGGATTTTCGCGGAACGCGATTTCTCCCCACTGGGCTGCTTCTTCGTAGCTGCCGTTCGTATAGTGGGCGATGCACAGTGAGGTGTGATACCAGAATGCCAACGGATCTTGCGGCGACAGGCTCAACGCATACTCGGCGCGGGCGATCGCCGACTTCCCGTCCCCGATATAGCTGTAAGTCGGCGCGCTGAGCCCCCAAGCCCAGGCGCTGCTCGGGCTCGCGTCATGCGCCCGGTCGAACAGGGCGAGAGCAACGTTGAAATCCCGGAAGACAAAGGATCTGAGGTGAGCGAGTTGCGCCAGCGCATGGGCACTCAGCGGATCGCGGTCGACCGCGGCCTGCGCCAGCCGCATCGAACTCCTGGCGGTCTGTTGGAGGGTCGGGCGACCAACCTTGTACGTTGCGGAGCAGGTGCCACTGAGCAGCCAGCGCATAGGCGGTCGAATAGCTGTCATCGAGAGCGATGGCGCGGCGCAGCAGCGTGCCGGCGCGCGAAAAATCCGCCTGCTCAAGACGATAGAGAAGGTGCATCGCCTGCAGCACGTGATCGTAAGCGTCCATGTTTTCGGGCCGCTTCTGAAAGGCGCGTTGAATCTCCGCCTGGCGCACGCGCGGCGCAATGGTCCCGACGATTTGTGCCGTAATGCGATCCTGTACCTCGAACAAGTCTCCACCCTCGGTATCGTAAGGCTGCGCCCACAACACGGAACCCGTTTCGGTATCCGCCAGCTCCGTCGTGATGCGGTCACGGCGAGAACCCCGCCGGACACTTCCCGATAGGACATAGCGTACCCCGAGATCGAGACCGACCTGATGTACATCCGCTTCCTTTCCCCGGTACGCGACCGTCGAGTTACGAGAAATTACCCGCAGTTCCTTCAAAGTCGCGAGTGAGGCTATGATGTCCTCTACCATGCATTCGCCGAAATAGGCCTTCTCCGGGTCCGGATCGAGCGAGCGGAAGGGCAGCACCGCGATAGACGGCCGGCCAGTGGCGCCCATCGCAGGCATCCGCGCCCGAACGTCTTCGGTCGACGTGACTATGCGGAACGCCCGCACCGGATTGGCGATATTCTTTAGCGATAGGTTGCCCAGATCCACCGTTGGCAGCTGTAAATTCGCGCCGACTTGCTCGCGCACTGCGGCGGAGATCATCACACTGCCGGGTTCCGCCAGCTCCTGCAGACGTGCCGCCAAATTTACACCGGCCCCATAGACGTCGCCGCGGTGCTGCGACACATCTCCGACGTGCAGGCCCATGCGGAAAGCGATACGGCTTTCCGGCGGTTCTGCCGCCTCACTCTTCTGCGCTGCCTGCTGAATGTCCACGGCGCATCGGACGGCGCTATTGACGCTTACAAAGGTAGCAAGAAATCCATCGCCGGTGCTCTTGACCAACCGGCCATGGTGGGCCGCGATGGCAGGGCGGATGATTTCGTCAAATAGCGCCATCAGCCGCGTATGCGTCTCGGCCTCGGCGGCATCCATCAAGCGCGTATAGCCCGCGACATCAGCAATAAGTACCGCTGCGAGCCTGCGTCGCATCTCGAAGCCACCGGCCTGGGAAACGGGAAGCCTGTCTCGTCCGTCAGGAGACGGGTTACACCTACGACATCGGCAACTCTGCGTTCAACGATTTCAGTCGGGTGCGCGCATTTTGGCTTCGCGGGCGGCGATTGCGGCTTCGCGGTCGAGGAGGAGGCGGGCGCGCTCGACGATCGGCACGTCGATCATCTTGCCGTCGACGGTCACGGCGCCGACGCCCTCGGCGAGCGCCTTGTCGTAGGCGGCGACGACGCGGCGGGCGTGGTCGACTTCCTCCGCGCCGGGACGGAACTCCTCGTTGAGGATCGGGATCTGGCTCGGATGGATGACCGAGGCGCCGATGAAGCCGAGACGGCGCGAGCGCCGGATCGTCTGCCGGAAACCGTCGAGATCGTGGTACTCGGCGACGGTGCCTATAAACCCCAGCGGCATGATACCGGCGGCGCGGGCGGCAAACACCGCCATCTGCTTCGGCATGAAGAGGCCCTCGGCATCGGGCAAGATCCCGGCCGACAGTGCGAAATCCTCGGCGCCGAGATTGAGGGCGCAGAGCCGCGGATGAGCGCGGGCGATCTCGGCAATGCGGAAGAGGGCCGCGGCGGTCTCGACCATCGCGATTAGGCGCGTCGTGCCCGGCGTGCCGTGCCCGGCTTCAATCTCGTCGACAATTTCGGCGAGCAGCCGCACATGCTCGGGGCCATCTACCTTGGGCAAGGCCAAGGCCAGGACGCGCGGGCCGACCGCCGCCTCGATGTCGCGCACCGCGAGGCGCAATGGCCGGTTGATGCGCACGACGACATCGGCGCCGCCGCGCGAAACGATCTCCGCCGCCTCCGGAACCAGGGCGCGCGCCCGCTCCTTCTCGGAGGCGGCGACGCTGTCTTCGAGGTCGAGGATGATCGCGTCGGCCCCGCGCCTTGCCGCGCCGTCGACAAAGCGCTTGGCGGTCACCGGGACGCTGCCAACATCTTTAGCTCTTCTGCCGCCGACAGGATCGGGCGAGGCTTTGCCCGAGACGGGACCGATCAAAGCGCTGTTCACCAACAGAACACGACCATTGCGCGCACCGAGCTTCAGGTCCGGAGTTTCGATCAACTGGGCCACGAGCAGGATCGCGCCGCCGGGCATGACGGTGAACCGGGGCGCATGGGCGGGGAAGGCGCCGTTCGGCAAGCGCATTTCCGAGCCGACATTGGTTGGGTTACCATAGGCGTATGCCACTCTAGCTTGCATTAGGCGAGTTACTTTACGAGAAAGCGCCGCCTCCTTCTGTTTGTGCTCTGATGCGCGAGATTTATACGGCTGTTCAAAACGGCATCGCCGTCGTCAATCCGAAGGTCGATCCGACCTTCTCGTTACGAACTTCTGCGAAACGGCAACACCGGGGTGAAGCGACTGGGCTTCACCAGTTGATCGGCTCCCAATAGTGAACAGCGGCGCCGCCGAGCGGGTCGACGGCGAGCTCGAGGTACCCGCCTTTGAGATCGATCACCTGCGCGTCGCGGTTCCATAAGCGATCTATCCGGCTTTGCGTGTCCCTTCGGGCCGGGCGCTAGGCGCAAGCGCCCCGAGCCGCACCGCGTCTCGGCCATTCGGTGACGCTCCCTCACGCGTTGCATTAATCAAGAGTTTTGAGCGCTTTCCCTGGCCGAAGGGCCGAAGCCCATCAACGGGTTATTCATTGCAAAAGACATGACCGAAGCTCCGCCCACAGTTCAGAGGACGACCGCGGCTCATCAGGCGGAGCCGTGCGCGCCGCGGCGCTTCGCGAACAGTAGCGAGGTTGTGGTCATTCTGAGCGCCTAAGCGCTATATGAACGAGGACGACGCCGGGCCGACACCCCGGCGGCGCCCTCTGACCACCGACGTGATGGAAGCACGTTATGGCTGACGATTCCCTACTGCCGCTCAGCGGCGATGAGAAGCTCACCCTTGTGGCGGGGCTGAAACGCTTGATCGACGAGGACCGCTATCCGCTGTCAAGCGCCGCCGCCTGCTCGCGCGGCTGTCCAATCCGCTTCAATGTCGTCGATTGCTTTTGTCATCTCTGTGGTTGAAACGTCCGTGAATTTCGGTGCCAGATTAGCGGCCTGACACAGTATTGCGAGTGCGATTGTCAAAAGGCTTTCGGTACTCTCGGCTGGTGGTTCGTCGTGATGGCGAAGTTCGAAATCACCTGCATGGCGCGTAATCAGAGTTGTTAATTGGCCATGCGTGTAGGAAGACAAAAGGCGAAGCGACACGTACAGAGATGATACTTTGGCGCGTAGGAATTTTTTTGTAGCCCTTTGCGGCTTTAGCCCTTGTGACTTCAACGTGTCACAGATCGGCTGATACTTCTGCCGCCATTGTGCGAGCTTCGCGCACGTTGACAGATCACTGCTTATGTCGGGGTCTGCTGCGAAGTTGTCCACCATGAGGACGTTGTTCCGCGCGTCCTCAAATTTAAGCTGATCGAGATAGTTAGGATCATCAACCAGGTTGCGAAGGTCGGCCAATTCATCGAGCATCGAGCGAACCAGAATTGACGCATGAGCACTAAATTTTCCCGAAAGCCCGGTGACAACGGCGCATCGCGCCAAGCTGGCCTATATTTACGTGCGCCAATCGACCGCCGGCCAAGTCCGTCAGCATCAGGAGAGCACCGAGCTGCAGTATCGGCTGGTCGATCGTGCAGCCTTGTTCGGCTGGCCCAAGGAACGGATTGAGGTCATTGATGACGACCTCGGGAAGTCCGGTACGTCGAGCGACAGCCGCAGCGGCTTCCAGCGGCTAATCGCCGAGATTGGCCTCGGGAAGGCGGGGCTGGTGCTGAGCCTGGATGCCTCGCGGCTGGCGCGCAACAACCACGATTGGCATCAGCTCTTGGAATTGTGCTCGCTGTTTGGAGTGCTGATCGCCGATGGCGAGCGCGTGTACAATCCGTGCGCCTATCATGACCGTCTGCTGCTCGGCTTGTCCGGGATCATGAGCGAGGCTGAACTTCATCAGATTAAGCTGCGGCTGCATCAAGGCGAGCGGCAGAAGGCGGCGCGAGGCGAGCTGAGGGTGCCGTTGCCTGCCGGGCTGGCGTATGGTCGCGATGGCCGGATTGGCTTCAATCCCGATGAAGAAGTGCACGCGCGGCTGCTCCATTTGTTCGCGAAGTTTCGCGAACTGCGCAGCGCCAAGGCGGTGATGCGCCATTTTCAAGAGGCCAACTTCCTGGTGCCGGTACGACCGCTCGACGGGCCATCGCCGCATGACGTCGTGTGGCGGCCGGCGAGCAGCGCACGCATCCTTCAGGTTCTGAAGAACCCCGCTTATGCGGGAGCCTATGTTTACGGCCGCCGTCGACGCACGCCAATCGGCCGCCGTTCCGGTTCACGGCAGGGCGCGACCGAAGCCGTGGCGATTTAGGAATGGCCGGTTTGCTTGAAGGACGCATTTCCGGGATATATCGATTGGGAGGAGTTCATGGCGAACCAGCGGCGGCTCGCGGACAATCTCAATCACTACGATGCGAACCGCCATGGGGTGCCGCGCCAGGGCAACGCGTTGCTGCAAGGCATTGCTATTTGTGGCCGCTGCGGCCGCCGCCTGGGGCTGCATTATTCCGGCCAGAACGGCAACTACCCTGTCTATCTTTGTCGCGCCGATCAGCATCAACATGGCGGGCCACGCTGTCAGGAGGTGCGCGCCTTGGGCGTCGATGCGGCGGTCGAAAGATTGTTACTCGAAGCGCTGACACCCGATCGCCTCGCTCTCGCGATTGCCGCTCTCGGCGAGCTTGAGAACGAAGCCCGCGCGCTCGAGCGTCAATGGTCGCTCAAGCGCGAGCGAGCGCGGGTCACGCCCTGGCTGGCCTGGGCCATACGCGCGAGCCCAAGATTGGTCGCATCGGTGAGAATGGCGGCCGCCATGGCGAGCGCGTTGATGGTGCCGAGGAACATGCGCATCAGCGCCGGGCTCTCGATGCGAAGAGAGCGCCGGTATAGGGGAATACGCGCGGCCAGATCGCTCGGCGAGACATCGAGTTCTGGGGATCCGCAAGAACTTCCCCAACGACGGCGTTGTTGACTAGAGTTCGTGCGCAATCAAGAAGGTGCTGGTTTGATCTTCTGACTACCGCCAGATAGCATTCAAAAAACACCGCGCATTCAACGTCTCGGCCGCGATATGCTTGCGCCCGTCTCCCGCTCGAATTCGGCTGGCTGTTAGCGGGGGCCGGAGCGACGCGAACGAGCGCACGAATCGGCCAGTTTTTCCGAGCACGACTTTGCGGGCCACGCGCCCATCAGCATTAGGGCGCCCAGCGCCCCGATCACAACCTTCGCCTTCACGTAGACTGACGATCCCGCGGAGGGATCGTCTGCGCTGATTTGGTTTCGAAGTTGGTTCGAGGAAGTTCGCACTGGACTCTTCCCTGGAGGGAGGCGGATTCGAACCCTCGGTCCCCCGTCTACGGTGAGCTCCGGTGCACCCGGGCGCGCAAGACACGACACACGGCACCATCGTGAATTCCATATCAACAATCTAAGAGCCGGTGTTTCGACGTGGTCCCAAACGCATTTGTGCTGACATACAAACCCTTGCCGACAGGCTCGAATGACCAAGCAACCTTCTGGCTCGGAAGTAAACTGCTAAAGACTGTTTCGTTGATGGGGGCATTGTTGTTGATTGCCGCCCTCAATTCCGCAACCACAGCGTCGCTAAAAGCGGGAGAAATCCCTGTTTTTAGTTTTGTACTCATACTGGCCTCGTGAGCAGGCCGAGAAATTTGCTCAAGCGGCATCTTCGACGCGGCAAGGGGCTCCCAGGTGCCGCGACAACCGTTCCAGTTCCGCCTGCTTGATGCCGGTGCCGTCGCGGCCGGCATAGACTAGCCGTCCGCTGTTACTTCAAATGGCCGGAGAGGTGCTTGTTCATCTCGAACATGGTCACCTTGTCCTTGCCGAAGATCCTCCGGAGCTTGTCGTCGGCCAGGATTTCGCGGCGGTTCGCCGGGTTCTGTAGGCTATGCGAGCGGATATACTCCCACATCTTACTCACCACCTGGCCCCGGGGCAGCGGGCCCGAGCCGACCACTGCGGCCAGCTCCTCCGACGGCTGTAGCGGCTGCTGCAGAGCATTCGTCTTGCCTGCGCTGGCTTTTTTCTCCCGCGTTTTGGTTGGCATCGATCTCCTCCAGTTGCCGTATGGCTCGCTTTGAGCCGGCACGCCAGTATGGGGTTTCGTCGGCGCATACCCGGTGTTATCCGCAGTTTAATGCGGGTGATATCGCCGGGCCGAGGCCTTGACCCGTACCGCAGGTACGTTCTTACGGGCAACCCCGGTAATGTTGTCGCCCGGTGGCGCGAGGCTCGCGACGTAGCCGCTCACTGAGGAGACCGACCTCGCTATCCGAACAGGAGAGGTTCAAACTCTCAGTCCCCCCATAGTGATACAACAGTTTCGGCGCGGCCCGTTCGCGCCCAGGAACGGGCCATCAAAATGCGCGGCCTCCTCTGTTTAAGCGCCCCCCACGGGCATCCTCCGTCCGGACGTATCCCCGCGTTGGTGGCGAATTGCGACTGCTCTGACCTACGCCGACGGCGGCAGGTACCGGCGCTGATCGCGGTTTTCGAGCTGGCCGGCACGGCGGTGGCGTTGCAGCGCCATACCGAGATGGTTCGGCCGGACCGTCATGCCGAATTGCCGTGAGAGATAGTTGAGAACCTCGCTGGCGGTGGCGCTCCTCATCGTGCGCCTGCACAGCTTTCAGAGTCGCATCGCTCAGCGAAACACCCGGCATCTGTCGCCTGCATCGTTGCCGCGTTGTGATCGCCCGATCACGCGAGCCCGCCCCCCGGATCGCGACCGCTCTCGGCCTACTTGCGCTGATCCTAACGGTGGCCGAGGTTCAGACTGTCGGCGCCGCAATTGTGCCGGGATGCTTCGGAAATCGCGGGCTTTCGTGCCGCGGTACTAAGAGTTCGAATCCGTCTCCCTCCAGGAGAGAGTTCTACGAACTTTCGGTCCCGGTCGCCTTGAACCCTGGCTGATGTTGGGGATTAGAGGTTTGAGAGCTGGCGGATGGCCGCAACGTAAGCGCGATTCCAGGTCGGGCTCAGCATCACTTCGTTCATCGTCAGCCGCTTCGGCAACAGCGAGATATATAGGATCAGGTCGGCGCAGTCCTGCGGCTGCACCATGCGGGCGCGCTCCTCGGGGCCGACCGGGTTCGGACGCTGATCGAGGATCGGGGTCGCCACTTCACCGGGCAGGAACAGCCCGCCCCTTCTGAACCGCTCCGACCGAGGAAAGCGGAGGCCAGCTTTTGAACCGAGAGAGCCAATGCCCTTCAGCACTCAGCCCGCTCCGGCCGCGTGAAGAACATATTTCTCAATGTCCTTAGGGGCCATGCCTTCGATCCCCTGTTAAGCGGCCAGCATCATCATCAACGAAGTCCATGATGAAGAAGGTCGAGCCACTGGATTTGCTAAAGTCACGCGCGATTTAACAGAACGGAGGACGATAGAGGAACAGCTTCGTCAGGTTCAGAAGATGGAAGCGATTGGACAACTCACAGGAGGAATCGCCCACGACTTTAATAATTTACTCACGGTAATCAGCGGCAATATCGAGACCGTCCAGCGACGAATGAGTAGAATCGATCCAGGTCTATATCGTAATCTGGAAGCAGCCGCCCGAGCGGTGGAACGCGCATCGACTCTCACTCATCGCCTGCTCGCCTATTCCCGCCGCCAGCCCCTCGAACCGAGGTCCGTCGAATCAAACCGGTTGTTAATGGGGATGTCGGACCTGCTTGGTCGCACCATTGGGGCGAATATCACCATTGAGACGGTGTTAGCGGCTGGACTGTGGCAAGTCTCGGCTGATGCCAATCAGGTCGAGAACGCCATTCTTAATCTGGCCGTGAACGCCCGCGACGCGATGCCTGACGAGGGCAAGCTCACCCTTGAAACCGCCAATACTTATCTCGATGAAGCCTACGCCAAAATCAACGCCGAAGTGATCCCCGGCCAGTATGTGATGGTCGCCGTCAGCGACACGGGCATTGGGATGACGCCTGAAGTCGTCGAAAAGGCATTCGAGCCGTTCTTCACGACAAAGGGCCTCGGCGAAGGCACGGGCTTGGGGTTGTCGCAGGTCTATGGATTCATCAAGCAATCGGGCGGGCATATAAAGATATACAGCGAACTCGGCGAAGGCACGACAGTTCGGTTCTACCTGCCGCGTCTACGTGAGCGACCGCCAGTCGTTCAGGAAGATGCCCTTGTTGTGCAGCCTCCACCACTTGGAGGTCAAGAAACCATACTCGTTGTCGAGGACAACGATGAGGTGCGTGCATACACAACCGATATTCTGCGTGAGCTTGGATACGAGGTCTTTGAGGCAACCGAGGGTGACACTGCGCTGAGCCTAATAGCTAGTGAACCACGAATTAAGCTTCTATTTACAGATGTCGGTTTACCGGGACCATTCAATGGCCGACAAATAGCGGACGAAGCTCGAAAGCTTAGAAGCGATTTGAAAATCCTTTTCACGACGGGTTAGGCGCAGAATGCGATCATCCATCAGGGTCGGCTCGACCCGGGCGTTCAACTAATCGTAAAGCCCTTCAATTTTGCCGGTCTCGCGGCCAAGATCCGCCAGATATTCGACGAAGCCGAATAATCCTGGACTATCGACGCGCTCTCAGCATCACCATTTTCGTATATTAATGCCGGCATCACATTCCTTTGAGTTCAGCGGCACGAAATCGCCAAAGACGAAGTGGAAACCGGAACCGGTGTTCGGCATCATCAAGTCGGTTCTGGGCTTTCGACAATTCCTGTTGCGCGGCCTCGATAAAGTCCGCGGCGAGTGGAGCTTGGTGACGATGGCCTGGAACATGAAGCGGATCTTCGCCCTTGCCACCCGATAAAGGTGTATGGAGCGCTTACACCTCAATCAAAGCAAGACGGTCGGTCGGAACCCTTGACCAAGCCTCCAACCCGTTCAGCATTCGGACGTCGTTGAGCAAGGCAAACCGGCGTTCCATCCCTCGAGCAGCTAAACTCCAGTCCGACAGGCTGCTAGGGCTACGCACCCGGTCCGCCCTGAGCCGGGATTCTGCCGATGCTAGCGCGATTTCCGCGTTTGGTCTCACGACGGCGCGAAAACCGCCGGTTTCCTCGCCATGGTAGAGACTCCTTCCCCCGCCTCCGACGGGGCGCCTGGTTGCCGAGTTCGTGCGTTGGAAGGAAAGCGGAACGAATGAGTGACGTGCGGTATCGTCGCTTACTCCGCCCCTCTTGAACCAGGCGGCTTAGCGGCCACCATCAAATGATCGACCTTCCCAAGTGTCCCGTTGAAGTCGCGTGAGGAGAGCTGCAGCGCGCTCTCGAAGGGAAAATCGAGTTCGCGCACAGTGAGTAGTGCCAGGGTCAGAGAAGACGTGAAAACACCGACCAGGACAGCCTTGGAGAGGGATGCCTCCGCCGCAAATACCAGCATGCAGCCGACGAGCCCTGAGGCGAATACGATCAGCAGGCTCCAGACGAGGCCCGGGACGCCCTGTCTCATCTGAAACAGCCTCGTTTCACGGCTCTGATGGGCAGTCGCGAGCAAGCTCAGCAGTTGACCTCGAATCTGATTGTCCGCCGGGTCCGTATTGACCGTCTCAACCGTCTGCCAGAGCAACTGAAATCTAGCGTCAGCAGCCTGGCTCTCCTTCCGCCGCTGCATGTCAGGCCATTCTCGGTCAAGGACAGTCGTGAGGTAGGCGTGCAGATCGTCCAGGATCGCGTTCCTGGCTGGTGACGGCAGACGATCGCCTAGGATCGCGATGCCGTGCAGGCTGGCGCATTCGCTGTCAATCGCCTGCGAAGCGACATTGTAGTTGGACCAGACGTTGTTGAAAACGAAAGCCAGCAGTACGGCAAAAATTACGCCGAGCTGCAGGAAGACTGCATATCCAACCTCATGATAGCGGCGAAACGTGTCATGGTGAATGATCCGGTGCAGCAGCGCGCATGTGAACGCTGCCACAAGCCCGGTCCCGAGGACCAGTCCGCCAAGTTCAGTGTACGACATCGTGGCTGTCCAGCTGCGATCCCGGCTCGCAACAACGAGCCTAAACGGGCAGGCTAAATTCGGGCTGTCCTTCAGACTCTTCCGCGAGTGAAGACAAGGAGACGCCCAGGAGCCGAACGCCTCTTGCGACAGGAAAGAGAGGTTCAAGCAGTGCGTTGCTGAGTTGTTCGAGTTCGCTTCGCGTCCTGATCTGCATCTGACCGGTGCGGCTTCGCGTGATCTGCTGGAAGTTGGCGAACTTGACCTTGAGTGTGACTGTGCGGCCGCGAATCCCAGATCCCTCGCAGTAACTCCAAACTTTGTCGATGATTTCTCGAAGCGCGTCCCGCGCCGCTTCGTAGGTAAGTAGATCGACGAGAAACGTGTTCTCGGCACCGACGGATTTGCGTATCCGGTCGGCGCGGACGGGCCGCTCGTCGATGCCGCGCGCCGCCCAGTAATAGTAGGAGCCCGCCTTTCCGAAATGATGCTGCAAGAAACCCTCTGTCTGGCCCTTGAGATCAAGCCCGGTCTCGATACCGAGCTGCGCCATCTTCCTCGCGGTCGCCGGCCCGATGCCGTGAAACTTCCGCACCGGCAGCGCCTCGACGAAGGACGGCCCCATCTTCGGTGTGATCACAAAAAGCCCGTCCGGCTTGCGGTGATCGGAGGCGAGTTTCGCCAGGAACTTGTTGTAGGACACGCCGGCTGACGCGGTGAGCTCGGTCTCGGCGCGAATCCTTGCGCGGATATCCTCGGCGATCTGCGTCGCCAGGCTGATTCCTTTCAGATTCTTGGTGATGTCGAGATAGGCCTCGTCGAGCGACAAGGGCTCGATGACCGGGGTATAGGCGGCGAAGATTTCCCGGATCTGCAGGGAGACGGCCTTGTAAGCGTCGAAGCGCGGCTTGACGAAGATCAGATCGGGGCATTTTCGCTTGGCGGTGATGGACGGCATCGCGGAATGAACCCCGAACGCGCGGGCTTCGTAACTCGCCGCCGCGACGACGCCGCGTTCGCGCGATCCTCCGACCGCGACCGGCTTGCCGCGCAACTCGGGATTATCGCGCTGTTCCACCGACGCGTAGAACGCGTCCATATCGATATGGATGATTTTACGGCAGCCGCCCGCCGCGGCCGGTGATCGTTCGGCGCCCTCTGCGGTCCCCATGCCTAGCCCCTCTCCCGCTTCGTTGGCCAGGGGAGGACGCGGTTCGCGTGAACCGCGTGTGACGCAATAGCTAACCGATAGCGCCGGTCGGCGCCACCGGCTAACCTCCGCCGCCGAACCAGGACCCAGCAAGGGAGAGGGACATGCATTTCGGCGGCGCGATGTTCTTTACGGATTACTCGATGTCGGCGCCTGAGCTTGCCCGCGCGCTGGAGGAGCGCGGTTTCGAGTTCGGTCTGGGCGCCCGAGCACTCGCATATCCCGCTGTCGCGCAAGACGCCATTCCCGGGAGGCGGTGATCTACCCAAGCCATACTACGACGCTATGGACCCGTTTGTTATTCTGGCCGCAGCCGCCCAGGCTACGAAAACCATCAAACTCGGTACCGGCGTGGCGCTCATTCAGCAGCGCGACGCGATTCAAACCGCCAAGCTGGTCGCCTCAATCGACCAGGTGAGCCAGGGACGGTTCCTGTTCGGAGTCGGGGGTGGCTGGAACCAGGACGAAATGGAAGACCACGGCACCGTCTACGCGACCCGCTTCAAGCGGGTGCGCGAATTGATCGAGGCGATGAAGGAAATCTGGACGAAGGAGAGAGCGGAATATCACGGCGAATTCGTCAATTTCGATCCGATGATCGCCCGGCCAAAACCGGTCCAGAAACCGCATCCGCCGATCCATGTCGGCGGCGCTTTTCCGCATGGCGCACGGCGCGCGATCCGCTATGGCGATGGTTGGATTCCAGGTGGCGATATCCGTGAGGTCCTACCGAAATTCCGTGAGTTGGCGCGGGAGGCTGGCCGCGATCCGGCTTCGATCGAGATCACCTCGTTTGCATTCGGCGAGGATCTCGACCGGGTGAAGCGCCTCAATGAAATGGGCGTCGCCCGCGTCGTGCCGATGTTCCCGCCCGAGAAGGCTGACAAGGTTCTGCCGATCGTGGACCGGTGGACGAAAATCATGCAGCAGGTCAACGGGTAAAACCGGGCCGGATCGATCCTCGGTAGCGAGCGCGCGGTGCCTGAAGACATGGCGCGACCGCTCGGTGGAAGGCGCCGCGCCGAGGCGACGACGCTTCCCGGCTGGATCAAACCGCAACTCACCAAATTGGTCGACCAGCCACCGGACGGATCGGAATGGCTGCATGAGCTCAAATTCGACGGCTACCGGATGCATGCGCGCCTCGACCGTGGCGCGGTCCGGCTGCTGACCCGCACCGGGCTCAACTGGACGCATAAATATTCGGCGATCGCCGCGGCGGTGGCGTCACTCCCAGCGAGACAGGCCTATCTCGACGGTGAGCTGTGCGGCGTCCGCCCTGACGGCACCACCTCGTTCAGCCTGATCCAGAACGCATCGGACACGGGTAACGGCGATGCGCTCGTCTTTTCCTGTTCGATCTCCTGCATTTCGATGGCGAAACCAGCGCCATGCCGCTTGTCGAGCGAAAGGAACGCCTGCGCACGCTGCTGTCGGGTACGGGCTCGCCGCTACAGTTCAGCGATCACCAGATCGGGCGCGGGCGAGCCTTCTACGACCGCGCCTGCGCCCTGAAAGTGGAGGGGATCGTCTCGAAGCGGGCCGATGCGCCCTATTCCCCGGGCAATCGCGGCCTGTGGCTTAAAGTGAAATGCCTCAACCGCGAGGAGTTCGTGGTAGTCGGCTGGACCGATCCCGAAGGCGCGCGCCCTTGGCTCGGGGCGCTGCTGCTCGCCTATTACGATCCCGATGGAAGGCTGGTTTACGCCGGGCGCACCGGCACCGGCATCGACCATGCGGAGTTGCAACGGCTATCCCGCCGCCTGCAACCGCTGGCGACTCCCGATATGCCGCTCGATGTGCCGCCGCCGCGTGACAGCCGGTTCGGCTCGCCGCTCGTGTTGAGCCGCGTGCATTGGGTTCGTCCCGAACTCGTCGCCGAAGTCAAATACCTGACCTGGACCGACGACAATCTGCTGCGCCAGGTCGTCTACCAAGGGTTACGCGAAGACAAGCCGGCAACGGAGGTCCGCCGCGAGCCGCCATACCCGAAACCTCCTTAAACCCGCCCGCCCGGCTCCACGGTCAAGACGGCCCCGGTCCCGCTGACCGGTGACGCCGCCCTGCCCTGCCCTCCGGACTTCATTTCACGGCCGGAGGCACAATCGCGCGGCTCGCGCGAACCCTGGCGCCGGTGCGCATTCTCTCGATCCATCCGCCCGGACCATATCCCCATTGCTCTCCCAGCGGCGCCGCCCGCACCGCGCAACGGCAATGCTCTCCTTCCTCCTTTTCTCCTGATTTTGCGCCGCTTCGGGCCGCCTCCGACAGGCCTTTCCCTGACGACGATGACTCCCGCTGACCGCAGGAAAGGCCCTGATCGTTGGGGCCTCGCGACAAACAGGAGAAATCGGATGACGAAGATCATCACCTGCAGCGAGCTGCGGTACCGCACGCTGGACGAGCTTGAGGCTCTGTTCCGGACGCTTCAGATCGAGTTCGGGCACGCCGCGCCCGGTTCGCCCGAGCGCACGATCGTGCTGGCCAGCCTTGAAAGCGTCCGCCGCGCCGCTCGGCGTCCGTTCGTTCGTGGAGGATCCGGTCGGCTGGCGGCCCTGGCCGCACTGCGCGAGGACGCGGACACGAAGTTACCGGATTTGCCCAATCGGGAGTGACGCTGCCTAGGGCTGCCGGTGAGCGGCTTGCCAGCTCCCGCCATGATCGCTGGCAGCCGTCTACCAGCCGAATGGCGCGGCCGCGCCAGGCTGCTGCGGGACAAGATCGCAGAAGCCCACGACCATTGGTTCCAAGCGGTTACAGCGCTGACTGAGCCATTGCAACCCCGGGATGGGTTTACACCCCAATTCACCCAGGAGACATTGAGGATAACCGCTGCCAGGTGGCAGAATTTGCCAGAATGGGGGCGACTGCGCATTGCTTCCAAGCTGCGCAATCGTTCGCATCTTCAGATCGTTGAAACTCGGCTCTGCCCATTCCGTGTCATGATGCAGGACTGGGATGATTCTGAACCGTCGGTCGCCGTGATGCTAACGGTGCTGGATCTGAGGCTGCCGTCCTTCTATCGGGAATCTGGGCAGGTCCTGGGGGCCATTGGTCTTCATGCATTGGGACGGCGGTATGAGCGCGGCGCGGACCGATCCGATGGCGCTGTCTTGCGGGATCTATTTGCCATTGCGTATCACTCCTGTCCGGTTAAGCTCGGATCGCCTGCCCGTAACGGAATGATTTTGAACGGGGTTTTGCCGATTTAGCGTGGTGTCGATTTGAACTCGATCTGGCACTTTTCGGAAGATTTCCGAGGAGGCGCTGGTGAACAGTGGCAAGACGCTTTTCGCCCAACTGATGGATTTTCTGCCGTGGAGCACGTTCACCCGGATTGTCGCACGGTACGACGGCGATCAGCGGGTGCGCACGCTGTCGTGCGCCGAGCATTACCGGGCCATGGCCTTCGCCTAGCTGACCTATCGGGAGAGCCTGAGCGACATCGAAACCTGCCTGTCGGTGCAGGCCTCGAAACTCTATTCCATGGGTTTCCGTGATCCGGTGCGGCGCTCAACGCTGGCCGATGCCAACGAAACGCGCGACTGGCGCATATACGCGGAACTGCCCCAGCGGCTGATCGTCCAGGCGAGACGACGGTACGTCAATGAGGATTTGGGTCTCGATCTCGCCAACACGGTCTATGCGCTCGACTCGACGACGATCGACCTTTGTCTGGCGGTCTTTCCGTGGGCGCATTCCGCACCACCAAAGCGGCGGTCAAGATGCACACGCTGTTGGACTTGCGCGGCAACATCCCGAGCTTCATCCACGTGTCGGATGGCAAGCTGCACGACGTTCACGCGCTCGACCTGCTGCTCCCGGAAGCGAAGGCAGCAGCCCTGCCACCGATTATAACGGCAATCAGCACCAGGGATCCAAACACGGAACGCGGCTGGGGCATTCGAACCTCGCTGTTACGGTCGCCGAGCCTTCGAGCCAACTTAGCATTCCCGTGCGTTAAGACCAGTCTGCCGAAGATCTGTTCAATCCATCAGGCTGATCCGCCGATCATCGGTATATTTCCGTTGGAGAATGGAATTGGCGAGCTGATGCCCATTCGGCCGAAGGAAGGACGCTATCAAGCGGGAACCAAGAATGACCGCATACGGCGTGCGCCGTGAAAAGGCGGCGCTTTCCAGTGGGTGCAAGGCCCACCCGGCGATTCGCTCCAGCCGGAAGCAATCGGAGCAGTCATGGAGGTAACGAAATGGCTGAAGCCTTCGAATAGCGGTCACGATTTGGTGACCGCGCGAGTGTGCAGGCCGCAACGCGAGTGAACGCCGAGCAAGCCTCGAAAAGGTCGATGTGCAGGCCGACCCGACCGCCGAATTGGGGAAGGCTGTTACGGCCGGGTGAGATGAGCGAGGATTACGCCCAGCCGCTGCACCGGGGTAGTGGCGGCAGCATGTACACAAGGAAAGCGCACGCAACACGGGAAGCCCCAATGCGTGATCAGGGATGATCAACCGGACACCCGCGAGGGACAGGCCGGGCGCACTGGGGTGGCGGAGAGGCCTGTAGTACCGCTGAAGCCGGGTAATGCCGGGGGAGGGAAGAGGCCTCAGTTCGAGACAGACGCAAGACGTGGTAAGGGACCTGGAGATTGGGCAACCTAGCAACTCCGAAAAGCGTTCAGAAACTGCAGACGGCGTTACACGCGAAAGCTAAGGCAGAGGCCGGCTATCGTTTTTACGCTCTGTACGACAAGATCAGTCGCGACGACATTCTGGCGCATGCCTATGCCCAGTGCCGCTCCAACAAGGGCGCACCGGGCATCGACGGCCAGGATTTTGCGGACATCGAGGCGTACGGGGTCGAGCGGTGGCTGGCTGAACTGGCGCTTGCGCTCAGGCAGGAGACGTACCGGCCAGAGCCAATCAGACGCGTGTTCATACCGAAGGCCAACGGCAAACTCAGGCCGCTGGGCATCTCGACCGTGCGGGATCGGGTCTGCATGACAGCAACAATGCTGGTGCTAGAGCCGATCTTCGAAGCCGATCTTCCGCCGGAAATCTACGCCTATCGCGCTGCGCGCAACGCCCAGCAGGCAGTTGTAGAGGTGGAGGAGGTGCTGTTCCGTGGTCACCCGGACGTCGTCGACGCGGATCTCGCGGACTACTTCGGGAGCATCCCGCATGCCGACCTTCTAAAGTCGGTGGCGCGTCGGATCGTTGATCGGCGCGTGCTGCATCTGATCAAGATGTGGCTGGAATGCCCCGTGGAAGAGACCGACCAACGGGGCCGGACGACACGCACGACGGAGGCCCGGGATAGCCGGCGAGGCATCCCGCAGGGCTCACCGCTCACTCCCCGAACGCAAAAGGTAACTTTCATCGCGGACCCGGAGTTTGCCGTTTGAGGGTAGCGGCGCGCCGCCGGCGGGCGGTGTTGGTGCTTGGGCCGGGATCGAGTGCCGGATCGTGATGGTGTCATTGTCGACCAAGACTTCCCTGACCAGGAGGCGGACAACTTTCTGCCGCTCAGCGATTTCCAGCGTTTCCGCCGACTGGCGTAGCCGCTGAAGGAACGCGGTCAGGGTTTCGGCCAGTCGGAGGAACGATATTTGGTCGGCGGCCTGATCGAGGATCGCCTGCCGTTCCGCCCGCATGGACTGCTCGCGGGCGCGCAGTTCCGGCACCCGATGGCGCAGTTCGTCAAGCGACAGGAGATCTTCCTGATAAGCCGTCAGCAACCGTTCCATGCTTTTCCTGATCCGTGTCAGCTCTCGCTCGAGGGCTTCTCGCCTTCGCTTTGTCGGTTCCGCCACGCGGGCTGCGTCAAGGCGCCGATCGAGTTCGGCCCGAATGAGCGTTGGGTCCTCGATCAGGTGAATAACTTCCTGCCATACGATCTGGTCGAGCAGGTCTTGACGGATCGGCCGGCTATCGCACACCGGCCCGCCGAGATGGCGCCAAGCGTCGGAGCCGAGGCAGCGGTAATAATGGATTTTTCGCGCGGAGGTGCGGGCCGACGTCCGCGACAGCGCATAGCCGCATTTGCGGCAGGATACCAACCCCTGGACGAGACTGGGCTCGATGGTCCGGCGGGGCGCGAAGCGCTTGTTGTCAGCCAGACGCTCCGCCGCCATAGCGAAGGTCTCTTCGCTGACCATCGCCGGGACCGGTATCTCAATCCATTGGTCACGGGGCCGTTCGTGACTGCTGCTCTTGTCCCCATGGACCGCCCGCCCTGACAAGCGGAACGGCTTTGTCACCTTTTGCCTCGGGCCGGTCTGCGTCTTGTTAAAGCAGGCCGTTCCTTTATAGGCCGGATTGCGCAGGATTGCCCAGACGACCGATCGTTCCCAGCGAACCTGCCGACGGGTGGGGACCCCCATCCCGCGTAGCAGCCGGGCAATCGCGCCGATGCTCAGGCCGCCCACTGTATACTTGTCGTAGATCAGCCGTACGACTTCGGCTTCGGCGGCATCGATCTCGTAGCGTGCCGGTGCCTCGCTGGTCTTGCGGATGTATCGGTAGCCATAGGGTGCACCACCCAGCACCGAGACTTCCCCGGCCTTGGCGCGATGGCGCTTGCCGCGGCGGGACCGTTCGAGAATCTGCGCCCGTTCGTATTCGGCAATCATGCCCTGGAACTGCAGCATCAGTTGATCTTCGGGCGTGCCGGAATGCGGCGCCTTCAGAAAGATCGTCTCGGCTCCGTGGCGGGCGAACTCTTCGGTCAGCAGGACTTGATAGGCATATTTTCTGCTCAAGCGGTCGGGTGAATGGATCAGAACCGCCTGAATGTGACCCTCGGCAGCGAGATCGCGCAGTCGCTCCAGCCCTGGTCGCAAAAGACTGGCGCCGCTAAAGCCTGCGTCCTCGATCACCCAGTCATCGGGTACGCTGTAGCCCTGCTCGCGTGCGAAGTCGATCAGCGCCGCCGTCTGACTGGCGATCGTGTTCTCCTCCTTCTGCTGCTCGGAGGATACTCTGGCGTAGATCGCCGCAGCCCTCATCGCGCTTCCCCCTCACGCTCTGATCGACGCCAATGGCACGAACCCATTCTGGGACCAGGATTCCGTAGACCTGCTCCAGCTTGACGGCGAGGAGACGGTCAAACGCATGCTCGAATTGGACGCTGCGATCATGGCCACGCCGTTCAGCCATTGCCGCCGGCTTCGCCGAGAAACGCCCGCAGCGCCCGGCTCACCATGTCGCTGATCGTCGTTCCTTCGGCCGCCGCCCGCGCTCGGACCGCGTCCACCAGGCTGGGCGGCAGCTTGAACGTCACTGCCGTCGCCGTTTCGACAACCGGCACCGGTCGGCCGATCAACTGGGCTTCCTCGATGTATCGATAGGCCTGACGGCGCGACATTGTGAACTGGCGCGACAACGACAAGGCAGCCTCCCCCACGCTCTGCCCCCGCGCGAGCAACCTGTGGGCCGCATTGAGACGTTCCGCCTTCTGCGCATCGGTCGATCGCGCCATCTGTCATATGTATATTACCTTTTGAGGCGCAAATCAAGCACGCAACGAGAACGATCGAGCGCAATCAGGCGATCAAAGCAGAAGTTACC
>CAVSZA010000033.1:0-83682 GCA_963732095.1 uncultured Alphaproteobacteria bacterium | reverse complement strand
CTGCCACCCACGCCGTTCTTCAGTTCTACTTGCAAGGGAGGACGGCCCTTTGCCCGTAGCTCGTCACAGAATGCTGCGAGATCACCGTGGTACAGGAACCCGAAATGGTCGATCCCCCTGGCGTCATGGCTGGAGAAGTCCGCAAATTGCCGAATAGGTCTGGCAGCGACCGGAGCTTCGCCCGGTCGTCGCCCGCGAATAAGAATTGTCATGCCGCCGAGATCGGCGAAGATCTGCGGCGCGCCCCGGGCGACGGTGTCGGCGGCAATCGTGGCGCCGAACATCTCGACATACCACTCGGCCGATGCTCTGGGATTTTCGCTGATGATGTGGACATGGTCGAATTTGAACGCCGGATTGCTGATCCATTGACCCCCGTGCTGGTGGTGCAGCACCACGCGGCCCCGCACCTTCCCGCCGCTCTTCAAGTCGCTCAGCGCCGCGCTCGCCTGGTCGGCGGGCCGGGTCTCGATCGGGATCGGCGGCACCTTGCCGGCCTGGACGAGGGCGAGCAGTTCGCGCAAATCGTCGAGCGTGCCGACATAGGAGCCTTCGATCGTCATCATCTTGAACGGGAAGAGCACGGTCGAGATCGGGTGGGCGCCGCCGTAGAGCCCGACCATGACGAGCTTGCCGCCCTTCCTCAGGATGTTGACGCCGAACTCCATCGTCTTCGGCGAACCGACAAAGTCGATCGCCGCGGCAGCGCCGCCGCCGGTCGCCTCCATCACCTGTTTGACGGCGTCGGGCGCGGCGTTGTCGATGGTCGCGACGGCGCCCATCTGGCGGGCATGCGCGCGCTTCTGCGCGTCGATATCGGCAACGATGACCTTGCCGGCGACCGCGGCCGGCGCGATGTGCACGGCGCTGCCGCCGACGCCGCCAGCACCGATGATCACCAGATGGTCGTCGGCGCCGACATGCTCGCGCGTCTTCTTCAGCGCCGAGAACGCGGTGATGCCCGAGCAGGTATAGGTCGCGGCGAGCCCCTGCGGTACGCCCTCATGCGGCAGCAGGTAGCGGCCGTGCGGCACGATGACGTGCGTGCCATAGCCGCCGGCGCGCCTCGTACCGAGGGTTCGCGGATTGAGGCAGAGCAGTTCCTCGCCCTTCCTGCACACCGCGCATTCGCCGCAGCCGATCCACGGGTAGGCCACCACCTTGTCGCCGACCTTGACGCCCGGATGCGCGCGGGCCGAGCGCCGCCACCTCGCCGGCGATCTCGTGCCCCATCGTGAACGGCAGCTGCACGCCACGGGACTCCAGCGAGATCTGCTTGCCGTCGCCGAGATCGAAATGCCCGTCCCAGATGTGCACGTCGCTGTGGCAG
Organism: uncultured Alphaproteobacteria bacterium; assembly: GCA_963732095.1. Classification (GTDB taxonomy): domain Bacteria; phylum Pseudomonadota; class Alphaproteobacteria; order ATCC43930; family CGMCC-115725; genus AP-15. The sequence goes on along the minus strand of CAVSZA010000033.1, from coordinate 82,352 downwards.
ACGCCCGCCGCCTCGACGCGCAGCAGCACCTCCTCGCCCTGGGGCTCGGGATCGGGATATTCCCGCGCTTCGAGCGGCTTGCCCCATTCGATGATCTGCATCGCACGCATGCTAGCTAGGTCCTCCCGCTCTCTCAAATTCCGCCTTGCCTTCCTTCTTCGGGGCGGCGCTACTGGTGCGGTCGCCTCAGTAATCCCAGCATACACTCCGGCGCCAACGGCAGGCTAATCTCGGCCACGCCGAGCGCGTCGGCAAGGGCATTGGCTAGCGGAAACAACCACTACATCTCCAGCAGAGTCAATCTCTCGCCCAGAAACGAAAGCTAGGCTACCGGACCGAACTCCACATCCACCGGCGTCGGCGTATTGACGAGTGTGCTGAATTGGAGCTTGCCGCTGGCCGGGTGGATGCGGAACACGGCAATATTGTCGGTATTCTGGTTAGCGGCGTAGAGAAAGGTCCCCGAAGGATCGATGTTCATGCCGCGGGGCCACTCCCCGACTGAACGCGTCGTCGCCCGCGGTCCGCTCAAATCAAAGGGGCCCGATGCGATCAACCGCCAGCTCGACACCTTCAAGGCGGCGATCGAGCGCTCGGGGGCCACGGTCGAGGAAGCGTTCGTACCGGTATTGGCGCCGGGCTGGCTCGACCATTTCATCTTCAACGAATACTACCCGACCGAGGAGGAATTCTTGTTCGCTCTGGCCGACGCGGTGCATGAGGAATATCGCGCGGTGGTGGCCGCCGGGTTTGTCTTGCAGATCGACGACCCCGGCCTCCCCGACTGGTGGGATATGCTGAAGCCGGAACCCACGGTCGAGTCCTATCGCCGCTTCGCCCGCCTGCGCATCGACGCCGTCAACCGGGCGCTCGCCGGCATCCCCGAGGACAGGGTGCGCTATCACCTGCTGGGGCAGCTGGCATGGGCCGCACACCCATGATCTGCCGCTCGAGCACATCATCGACCTGATCCTCGACGTGAAGGCGCAGACTTATTCGTTCGAGGCTGCCAATGTGCGGCACGAGCACGAGTGGCGGGTCTGGCAGCAGGCGAAATTGCCGGCGGGCAAGATGCTGATGCCGGGTGTGGTCAGCCACGCCACCAACCTCGTCGAGCACCCGCAACTCGTCGCCGATCGCATCCTGCGCTATGCCCAGATCGTCGGCCGCGAGAACGTCATCGCCGGCACCGATTGCGGCCTCGGCGGCCGGGTCCATGCCGACCTCGCCTGGGCCAAACTGCGCAGCCTCACCGAAGGCGCCCGCCTCGCCTCGAAGGAGCTCTGGGGTTAGACCCGTTCGAGCACCGCGGCGAGGTGTGGTTTCCTCGAGCCAGGCAGGCTGGCTTCCGCGCGAAGTCGCATTGGCTAGACGATCCGTTGACAATCAAGGCGATCGCGCGCGAGCCCACGTCATCTTACGAGTTGACCAGTTCTTCACGACAGTTGCGCGCGATAAATATCACTTCAGATGTTCCTTGAGAGTTGTCGAGTAATTCCGATCCGCTGCGGCAGGTTAAACAGCGCATTGCCCTAACCACGAGTCTAGGCCAGGCACGCCGAGATAGTGCCGCGCATTTCGTGCAACCGCTAGTCGACGTTGGTTAGCTCGGCATTGATCGAATTTGAGAGTTCGGATAGCTGGCGCGTAAGTTGGCGCTGGGGAGATTTGTTCTAAGGACATTGTCACGGAAATGGGTGAGCGCGAGAACGGTGGAGACTGGTGCCGAGTGCAGAAAGGCTGCTTTGCCTGCTGCATCGCTGGCGCGATGAGGCGGTCAGGGCCGGGCGCGAGATCACGCGGATCGCACTTGTCTTCGAAGCCGGCCGCGACGGCTTCTGGTTGGCGCGGTGGCTGAGGGCGCGCGGGTGGAGGCGCACTTGATCCATCCCTGGAGTGTGTAGCTCTCCAAGGTTGCCGGTGACGATATGCCGGCATTGTTTACGAGGATGCTGACCGGCCCCAGCTCGGCCTCGGTACGCACGACCATCCGCGCCACCGCGTCGGCATCGGCGACATCTGCCTGGATCGCAATGACGCGTCGGCCCGCCGCCGCAATTTCGGTGGCGGCTGGTTCCGCCTCCGCCGTGCGGCTTGCATAATTAATGCAGATCGCCGCGCCCCGCGCTGCCAGCGCTCGCGCAATCGCCCGCCCGATGCCGCGGGAACCTCCAGTGACGATTGCTACTTGATCAGTCCAGTCCGCCATTTGCCCCTCAATCATGCCGCCGAATCGTGCATAGCAAACACCGATCCTGAAGGGATATGCTCCCGACCCCAGCAAGACGAGGTCGGTCATGCGTCTGAAGGACAAGGTTGCGATCATCACCGGTGGCGCCCATGGCATGGGCGAAGCCGAAGCGCGGCTGTTCGCGGCGGAGGGCGCTAAGGTGGTCGTCGCCGATATCCTCGAAAGCGATGCGGAAGTTGTCGCCGCCGACATCCGCGCCGGTGACGGGGAGGCCACGGCCGCGAAGATCGACGTCACCAACGAGGCGGAGTGGATCGATTTGATCGCGAAGGCGGTGGCGACGTATGGCAGGTTGGACATCTTGGTGAATAACGCCGGGATCTCGGGCAGCTCAGTTGGCGACCATAATGGGCTAGAAGGCTGGCATCGCATCACTGCCGTCAACCAGACCAGCGTGTTCCTTGGCACCAAGCTTGCCGCCGAGCAGATGGCAAAGGCTGGTGGCGGGTCGATCGTCAATATCAGCTCGATCATGGGATTTGTCGGCAGCGACAGTGGCCATCCGGCGTATCACGCCTCTAAAGGCGCAGTGCGGATCTACTCCAAAGCCGCCGCGGTCCGATACGGCCCATCCGGTGTCCGGGTCAACACCGTGCACCCTGGCTATATGCCGCCGATGTTGAACGCAACCAATGCCGGCGAGCGCAACGATAAGATCGCGATGACACCGCTGCGCCGGATCGGGAAACCGATCGAGGTGGCCTACGGGGTGTTGTTCCTGGCTTCTGATGAAGCCTCGTTCATCACTGGTACGGAGTTGGTGGTAGACGGCGGCTTTATCGCCCAATAATGTGTCGGGGTTACCTAACCGGTTCTGCCAGCAGGTCGCGAATGCAAGAGTCGATCTGATCACGGTCTGAGTTGGTCATGCAAAACATGGCGAAATGCGCCCACAGGCTGTCGACCACGCGGAACTTGCTGTTCGGGATCAGCTTCTGCTCGGCTTCGCAGTCGTCGGGAGGGAAAAACATATCGCGTGAGAACGGCACCACATAGGTCTTCGCCTTGATGCGGCCGAGCGCTGCACCAAGATCGCCACCCGTATGGCGGCTGACATCACCATGCCGCCATTTCCAACCCATCCAGATCAGGTTGTTCGGGTCCATCGGCGCGAAATAGGCTTCCCAAAACCGATGCAAGAAGTCCTCCAACGACGTGAAGCCAACTTCGCGCCACGCTTCCTTGTTGTAGAAACCCTGGCAAAGGCCCATCACCGACCAGATCTGCGCGTGCCGCCGTAGGCCGACATGCACGTCCGACTGATGCTTGTAGAATCCATTGTCCCATGCGGGATCGGACTTCAAAGCGTCTTCATGCGATCGAACGAAAATGAAGTCGTGTGGCGTAGTCTTGGCGGTGCCGGCGAACGGCAGTGCGCGCTTGACCATATCCGGGAAGCGCACTGCCCATTCATAGGTCTGCTCGGCACCCATCGACCAGCCGAGCACCAGTTCCAGCCGTTGGATGCCGTAGCGCTCGGTGATCAGCCGGTGCTGCGCCACGACATCGTCACCGATGGTGACATGCGGGAAGGCGCCTCCATTGAACGGCGGCGGCGTGTTGCTGGGCGAGGATGAAAAACCGTTGGCGAACTGGCCCGGTAGGATGATGAAGTACTTTCTTGGGTCGAGCGGGCGGTCCTCGCCGATGAAGATTTCCATCGCCTTCGATGTGCCGGACCACATGTGCGGGAACAACACCACATTATCTTTTGCCGCATTCAACGTTCCATGCCTCTTGTAGGCGATGCGGGCGTTCGGCAGCGTGATGCCACTTTCCAACTGGTAGTTGCCGAGTTCGAAGATATCGTGCGGGCCATGGGCCGCTTCGGAATAGTAGTGATTTTTGGACATAGGTTCCTCCCGTTGTACCGGCCGACACAAGGTCATCGCCGATGCGTTAGCGACTTGGCCCCGGCGTATCCCAGGTGACGTTGTCGCCTTGGGACCACGGTGGCCCATTCTAGGTTTGCCCGCAATGCGGTTTCGGCTCGAAGCGTCGCGCGCAGCTCGTTGGCGTCGTCGTGGTGAAAGCGCGCCAGACCGCGGGCACTGTCGCGGGCCGAAGGCGCGTGACCCGCAGCAGCAAAGACGATGCAGCAGGCAAGCGAGGCCGCTCGTTGGAAGTGGAAAGGTGACGCGGTCCTCGCTCATACGTCCTTGCGCTTTCACGCTCCAGCTCCAGAAACGAGGTTACCCATCGTTAGTGCCGCGGGCGGGACTGACCCGGCCGGGTTGGGTCAGCCTCACTCCTCCGGCATTCCAGCCTTACGCAGGCCGACGAAGAAGGTCGTCTCGAACAAGCTACGGACCTTCGGCACTCCCCAATATCCCGTGGCCCTCAGGCGGACGATGCTCGAATAGCGATCGTCGCCGGACTGCCTTCGCGCTTCCGCGAGTTCAATAGCGGCGCGTTCGGTCTCGCCCTCAAGGCCGCAGGCGCTGGCAAGGTAGGCGTGAATTAGAGGGTGTCCAGGAAACGCGCCGCGCGCCTTTTCAAGCCATGTGATCGCCTGTTCGGTTCGCGATTGCACCAGATGCACTCGGCCGATCCGGAAATAGCTGTCGCCGACGAGAGGGTCGCGAGGGCTAAGGCGTATGGCGTACTCGTGGAGAGGAATTACGTCTTCTATCGAGCCGGTAAAGAATTTGCACCAGCCCAGCGCGGCTATAGCCTCAACCCAATTGCGATTGAAGGCAATTGCAGTCTCGTATTCGGGAATAGCCTCGTCTGGCCGGCCCTGTGCTCGCAGGACTTCGCCGTTCGCGAAGTGCGCAAGCGGGCTGCGCGGTGCTGTCGCTAAGGCTCGTCTCACCAACCCTTCTGCGCGATCCACATCAGCGGCGCTGGAGCCAGTCATTCCGTCGAGCACGCGACCCACCAGAGTACCCGCCAACAAACTCGCTGCCTCGACTGATCTCGGATCGAGCGCCAGCGCGCTCTCGAAAAATCCAATCGCCTCGGCAAAGTTGTCGCGTGAAGGCGGCTTCAGCTCCACCGCATTTCGTCCCCGCAGAATGTAATCCATCGCCTGCGGATGCTCAGCATGACGGGCGGCTTCGGCTCCGACTAGCTCCAGATTGAGTGCGACCGCGATCCGCCTTTTGATCTCGTCTTGAACGGCGAACAGCTCGCCAGTGTCGCCATCGAACCGCTCGGCCCACAAATGTGCCTCGGTCTCAGCGTCGATCAACTGCGCATTGACGCGGACCTGACTACCCGATCGCCTGACACTCCCTTCAAGCACATAGCGCACACCCAACTCGCGGCCAATCTGCCTCGTGTCGGTGGGCTTGTTCCGGTACGTGAACGCGGTATTGCGCGAGATTACGAACATATGCGCGAGCCGCGACAGATCCGTTGTCAGATCCTCGGTGATCCCGTCCGCGCAATACTGCTGCTCCCGGTCATCGCTGAGGTTCGTAAAGGGCAGCACGACGATCGATAGGCGCGGCGCAGCGATAGGCGGCGAACTTGAGGTGGTGGACGACACGCTTGCCGGCGAGCCGGCGATACCTCCGGGGCGTACCGCATAGACCCGTACCGGCCGTGCAATGTTCTTGACGCACTGCTCGCCCATGTCCTCAAAGGCCAAATCGAGCTTGTCGCGCACCTGATCACGCACGACCCGGCTGATGCAAATCCCGCCGGGCTCGGCCAGGGCCTCCAGCCGCGCGGCGACATTCACCCCGTCGCCGAAGATGTCGTGCTCCTCCGCAATCACATCGCCGAGGTTGATGCCGATGCGAAATTCGATCCGCCGCTCCGGCGGGGTCTCCTGATTACGCTCGGCCATCATCCGCTGCATCTCGACCGCGCAGCGCACCGCGTCCACCACGCTCTGGAACTCGGCGAGGAACCCGTCGCCGGTGTTCTTGACTACGCGGCCGCGGTGCTCGGCGATCTTGGGGGAAACCAGCTCCCGGAGATGCGCCTTGAGCCGTTCGTGCGTCCCCTCCTCATCCGCCCCCATCAAGCGCGAGTACCCCGCCACATCGGCGGCTAGGATCGCGGCGAGGCGGCGGACGGTGGCCATCTCTCGATTGGCGGACTGTTGGCCTTAACCAAGTCTACTCTGAAACCCGTGGCGGCCCTAGCGTCCGATGGGCCGGGGCGCCCCCTACGACGGGGCTTGGCGGTTTCACTAGAGCCCCGACCGCTTGGCTCGACTGAGGGGCGCTGCCGCCGTTCCCCGCCGCTTGCCAGCTACATACCGCCGCCACCGCCACCGCCATCCCCTCCGCCGTGCTCGGGCCTATTCCCGTTGCTCTCCGGCGAGTAGGGCGCGTATGGGGCGCCGGCTTGGCAAAGCAGTTCGTGGCAGACTCGCCGCTGGAGGAAGAGAGATTCGAACCCTTGGTCCCAGGTACACGCAAAGGACGGACGGAGGGAACCATCTTGTGCTGCGTCTTCGCCAACGCCGACCGGATGTCGTTCGGCGAGGGCGCCGCCGCCGAAGTCCTCCAACTATCTTCCGCGGGAATTCGGCAACACGGTCCGCCCCAACCACCTTGCGGCAAACCCGACGATCGACAGCGCGAAGATAGATGCTATGGGGCGGGCGGCGAGGAAATGGCAACTTCGTCGCTGCATCTAACGATGGAGTGCCGCGATGCCCCGACCCGGCTAGCCGGTCGAAGGGTTTTGGTTGTCGCACGATGTCTGGTTCGGGGTGAAGGGCGGCGGTTCGGCCCAGCGTCCGCATGCTTGAGCACTGCTTCAGTAGGCGGACCTTTGCCGCGCGCATTTTTCCGGCGCAACATCATGTTCTGACTTGCAATGTTCCTCAGCAGCCGACCCCTGACCATCGTCGGCCAACTTTCTATGTTCCTGGTATGTTCTATCGGAATTCGACGGCTTGGTCAAGCGATTTCGGGACATGGACGCGACATAATGAACCGGAGGCTTACGCCAAACCTCCGAGCTGCCGGAGGTCTGATGCGGCCACGCGAGCATCTGACGGCGTCCCTCTTTGCCCTTCTCGGCAACGTTCGCCCGGCGGGCAATGCCCAGTCGACTAGGCGAACAGCTCGCTAGCAGGCCCAAGCTGGCTCCTCGGCACTCTTAGGGGGCAAAATGAAAAACATCAAATCCCAATGATGGCTCAAGCTCGGCCTCCTCGGCCCTTTTAGGGGGCAATTTGAAAAATATTAAATCCCGACGATGGCTCAAGCTCGGCCTCCTCGGCCCTTTTTAGGGGGGCAATTTGAAAAACATCAAATCCCGACGATGGCTCAAGTTCGGCCTCCTCGGCCCTTTTAGGGGGGCAATTTGAAAAAAATCAAATCCCGAGAGCGCGCCGATTTCCGGCTTTTCAGAGACGAGTTCGCAGCTGACTCCCCCCTCCAGCAGCCAGTCTGTCTCAGCGGTGCACCTCGTGGCTGTAAGCGCAAAGCCCCGCATTTTGGCGGCGGTCTGCAGACGGTGAGGGACGTGAGAAGGGACGTGCAGGCAACGAACTGGCACTCCTTCGCCCTTTCTCTCTGACGGGCATTGATGCAGTCCCACCTCCCGAAAGTCCTGACCGTTTGCAAACGACGCGCGACCGCGGTGGGGCCGCCGCCCAGCGCATATCTGTCCGGAGTTGCGGTTCAGCTTGCGAGTAGTTTGTGCTGCTCGGTCCAGTCGAGCGGCAGATCGAGTTCGGTCAGCCGCGTCGCGGTGAGCTCGGCGGGTTGCCAGCCCTCCAGGATCGCCTCGACCAGCTGCGGGCTCAAGAAGGCGAGGCTAATCAGACGGCGAATGTAGCGCCGGGAAATACCGTCACGCTTGGCCAACTCCTGGAGCGATCGGGCGCGGCCGGTGGCGAGCTCCTCAAACCACGCGCGCCCCCGCGCAATCGCCTTGCTGAGGGCTGGATCACATCGCGAGCTGCAGTCCTGCTGCGCTAATCCGGGCAGCACCAACCTGGTTTCGATACCGCGGTGCTTGAAGGCGACCGCCGCCGTCAGTTGGACAGCGCTGTCACTTGCCGCCTCCGATGCGGGTGACGGGACGTCTCCGCCCAACAGAAGGCTGCGGCGCAGCTTGATGGTGAGGATCTTATCATCGACGACGATCTTCTCGACGAGCTCGCGAACGAGCTTTGCTCGTTCGCTCGGTGGGCCACCTAGCGCTGCTGCCATGCGGGCCGTCCGACTGAGTAGTTTCCGAAGCTGGTCGCTGGGCATGCCGGCCGCACCAAACCGCTCGACCAATCTCGCGGGGCCGGTCAATGCGTCGGCCAGGATCCTGATCACCGCCTCCTCGATCTCCCTGGCGGCGAGCCGCCAGCCTTGCGCGCGATCCGTTCCGGCATCGGTGATCAGGGCAGCCGAGACGTAGTAGCGATAGCGTCGGCCCTTCTTGATGGCGTGTGATGGCGTGAGCCGCTCCCCCCGGGCATCGACCAACAAGCCTGCCAGCAGGCTCGGCTCGGCTGCTTGAGCCCTGCCCCGATGGTCGCGCGTGTTGGCTGCGAGCTGGTCCCGAACAATGGACCAGCTTTCATCGTCGATCAGGGCTGGCTGCTGGCCGGGGTGGAGCTTGCCCTTGTGCGCAATCTGGCCGGTGTAGATCGGGTTCGAGAGCAGCGTGTAGAGATGACCGCGCGAGAAGGGTTTGCCGCCGCGCTCGGTACCATTCGCCATTGTGCTGGATTTCGTCCGAAGCCCGAGACGGTCGGCCTCCTCCTTGACCCGGCGCACGCAGCCGAGCTCACGATAGAGCGCAAAGATGCGGCGCACCGTCTCGGCCTGGGCAGGGTTGATGACGAGCGTGCGCTCGTTGGCGTCATAACCCAGCGGGACATTGCCGCCCATCCACATGCCCTTCTTCTTTGAGGCGGCGATCTTGTCGCGGATGCGTTCCCCGGTGACCTCGCGCTCGAACTGGGCAAAGGACAACAGCACATTGAGCGTCAGACGCCCCATCGAGCTCGTCGTGTTGAATTGCTGCGTCACAGAGACGAACGACACAGCCTCGGCGTCGAAGAGTTCGACCAGCCGGGCAAAATCGGCGAGCGAGCGGGTCAGCCGGTCGACTTTGTAGACAACGACGATGTCATCCGGCCGGCCCGGATATCGGCCAGCAGGCCTTGCAGCGCCGGCCGCTCCATATTGCCGCCCGAGAACCCGCCATCGTCATAGCGGGTTCTGGTCAACACCCAGCCCTCGTGCTGCTGGCTGCGAATGTAGGCCTCGCAGGCTTCGCGCTGCGCCGCCAGCGAGTTGAACTCCTGCTCGAGCCCTTCCTCCGAAGATTTGCGGGTGTAGATCGCGCAACGTTTGCGGCCGGAGTCACCCCCCGGCATTGCTGCTCTCCATCGCGTCGCCAGCTGGGTACGCTGGTTGCGAGGAGCGGCGATTAGCAGCCCGGTTCGGCTTCATCCCGAAGAAGAGCGGTCCCGACCACGCCGTGCCGGTGATCTTTCTCGCGATCGCGGAAAGCGAGCGGTGCTGCGTGCCCTGCCAGGAGAAGCCCTCATCAAGTACCAGCACCTCATAGGTTTGGCCTTGCCATTCCCGAACCAGCCGGGTTCCCGGCTTCAGAGCGGGGCGACGAGGCGTGGTCGCTGCTCCGGTTTTTTTTAACTGCTGTGCAATTTGGTGGAGCTGGCGCTGCCGCCCGAAGCGCAGCCCGCCAAGAGCGACTTCCTGCATCCGGTATGCGACAGCTCGCACCAGCAGCTCGCGGCTGAGATGCGGCGATGCCTCGGTTTTGTAGAGAACGCGCCATTGCTGACGAAGCTCCCCGAGATTGAGCTTGGGAAGGCGCGAGAGCGCCTCCCGGCACGCGGTTGCATCCTGGATCACGCGGCTCATGCCTGCGCCGCGGGGGCAATGCGGTAGACCCGCCCCCGCTCCTCTTGGGCCGAGGCAAGGTTCATCCCGAGCTTCTTCTTCAGGGTTCCCGAAAAGAGCCCGCGCACCGTGTGCCGCTGCCAACCCATAGCGCTCGCGACTTCGTCGACGGTCGCGCCTTCGGATCGTTGCAGCATCGCGACCACCGCATCCTGCTTCGACGGGCGCTTCGTGTCGGGCGATTGGTCCGGGTCGGGCAGGGCCTCGACCGCCGACCACAGCTGATCGATCAGTGCGTCGCGGTCGCCGACCCTCTTCCGCTTCTCAACACCGGGCAGCGCGTTCCACAGCGCTAGCAGCCGCTTGCCGCTGAGCTGGGCTGCGTGCAACTCCGCGTTCGACGCGACCACAATCTCGCCCTCATTCACTGCGGGCGGCGGCTCGCGGCAGAGGATAATCCCGTCATTGCCAATGATGTAGACGCGCATGGGTGGGTCTCCTGTTGGCGTCGGCTCAGTGCCGACGGTGACCACACTCACGCTCTCTTCAGCGACCAAAGCCACTCTATTCCGGATAATCTTGTATGGAAATTCGTGGCGCGGTCTGTCGGACAGGGGCCGCCCCCAGAGGAAGCGACGCGGCACAAGCAGCGCTCATCCCGTAGACGTGTACTGGTCGCCCAATGTTCTTGACGGTCTGCTCTCCCATGTCCTCGAACGGATAGGGAAGTTTGTCGCGGATCTGGTCACGCATTACTCGCGAGACGCAGACGCCACCCGGTTCTGCTAATGCTTCCAGCCTCGCCGCGATATTCGCGCCGTCGCCGAAGATATCCTCCGGTTCAATGATAACATCGCTTAGGTTGAGGCAAATTCGAAAGCGAATACGCTTGCTCTCGGGAACGTCCGCATTGCGATCCACCATCGCACGTTGCACCTCGGCAGCACACCGTACCGCGTTCACCGCACTTGAAAACTCCGCGAGGAGCCCGTCGCCAGTGTTCTTAACGATGCGGCCGCGATGTTCGTTGATCTTTGGATCGACTAATTCCCGGAGGTGCCCTTTGAGCCGTTCGTGCGTGCCTTCCTCGTCCGCACCCATCAGGCGCGAATAACCCGCCACATCGGCGGCGAGAATGGCGGCCAGCCTGCGTTCGACGTGTCCCGTGGCCAAAGCGGTGCTCCCAACCGCATGGGCCGAATAGATGATCGGCTCTCCGAGCGCATTCTAACGGTAAATGCGAGGGCGGGCATTTCCTTTCGATGGAGGCCTATCTCCGATCGTGTCCGGCCGCCTCCGTTCGAGCCGGGCTGGCGCCCAGGAAGCTGAGGCTAACCAACCGGAGGAAGATGGAGCTTTTCCGGGGTCATCTTATTCCGTGCAGCGCCAACTTCGAAGCGCTAAGCTCCGCGGCATGAGCGATCAATTCGAAGGCAGCTGCCTGTGCGGCGCCGTACGCTTCGTGGCCACCGGCCAACCGGAATCAGTGGTGTGGTGCCATTGCGAAAGTTGCCGGAAGCATAGCGGTGCGCCGGTCTCTGTCTTCGTGGCCTTCAAGCAAGATGCGTATGTCGTTACTGAGGGTCAGATCACCAAGTACAATTCGTCGCCCGGGAGATGGCGAGGATTTTGCGCCAGGTGCGGGTCGACGTTGACCTGCGAAGGCGAGCGCTCGAATGAAACGCATTTTCATGTCGGCGCATTTCGTGATGCTGCTCAACTTCAGCCGACGAGACACATATTCGCGGAGGAGCGCCTACCCTGGTTACATTTGGGCGGGTGACGGCTGTGCTGCCTCTCAAGCTGCGTGCCGCTGGCTGAGCCCTCTTCTCGCCCTAGCGCTATCCTGTGCGGCCTGCGGAGGTTCGCCCACGGTCCTAACGGCGTTCCGGACCGAACAGCAGGCGCAAGAGCATTGCCCGGAGGACACAATCGTCTGGCTGAACCCCCAGAGTGGCAGGTATCAAACCGACGCCGTTCGCCAGCTCGCGAACCAGACGCCCGCCGGGCCGCTCCACTGACCAGGTGTCGCCATACCCGACCGCCATGCTCCCGTGATCGGGCTTGTCGAAGGCGGCCGGGAGGGTCGCGTGGAGCTGAAGGTCCGGCGCCGCGCCGTAATTGGCGTCAATGCCGGAAAAAATACCGGGGGTATCGCCAGCCGCGTGCGTCGCAGCGGAGAAAGTTAAAGACCTCCCGATGACCGGGCTCGACCGGAACCGGATCGTCGGTCCCGAAGGGCGGGCCGGCGCGCGCCTCCTGCGGATAGAGCAGCAGCACGCCGAGGACCGCGGCGGCACCGGTCGGTGCGTCCAAGCGGACAAGACGTTGGAAGCCGGCAAACAGCATCGGCGCCTGGCGCCTCTAGTCCGGGTTCGGTCCCTCGATTTTGTTCTCCAGGACGGCACCGGTCTTGGCATCGACGCCGACCTCGAAGGTCTGCGCGCCGCGCTTGACGTCGAACGAATAGCGAAGCCCGCTGCCGCCGGGCTCGCGTTCGAGCTCTTGATCGGTGATTGTTCCCGGCGCAGCCTTCAAGGCGATCGTGCGAGCCTGCGTCAGCGTGACCTTCGCCTGGGGCGCGAGTTCCTGGCCGGTGTAGGCCCGCGCCGCAACCGGTGCACTCACGGCGAGGCTGCACAGCAATATAAGACAGGTTGGTGCAAATGGCCGGGTCATGATGTCTCTCCTTTGGTAGCGGCGGTGATGTTGATTTAACGTGCCGCCACGCTGACGATCTCCCGCCGGTGCGGCCAGAGCACGACCGCAGCGGCGAGCATGCAAGCCGTCAAGGACGTGCTGACCGACAGCCCGAGATCGAGGCCGTGCCGGCTGGCCAGGTAGTCGCCGAGCGTCGTCCCGGCAGTGCGCGCCGCGACGATGCTCGCCCAGTACCAGGGGACCGACATCCCCCCGACGCGCCAGGCGGCGAGGAGAACGACACCGAAAACGGCGACTAGAACGACCGAGCCGAACCCAAGACCGAGGCCGTGCGCCACCCAGTCGCCGCTCGCCGTGCCGAGGGTGCCCGCGGTCAGCATGGCCACCCAGTAGGGGGCGTCCGTCGCCGGCAGCTTCGCGGTAAATTTATCCGGCGCGACCCGGTCGGGGGTCGCGGCACGCTTACGCCACCGGTCCAGCAGCAGGACGCCGACGAGCAGCGCCGTCAGTCCGAGATCGGTAATGGGGTAACCGAGGCCGAAGTCATGGGTGGCCAGATCCGCAAGATTGGTGGCCGCGGTGCGCAGCACGATAATCGCGAGCCAGTAATAGGCCTCGGTTGCGATCCGCGCCCGCCGCTCCGCCCAAACGATGAGGAGAAAGACCACGGCCAATGGCGCCAGGCCTCGCCAATGGCCAAGGTGCAGGTTGTGCGACAGAAAATCGCCGGTATTGGCCCCGCACATGCTCGCGACCAGAATTGCCGCCCAGTATCGCGGCGTAACTGCCGGTAGGTTTCTGACGTGCATCGCGTTCCCTCTTAAACCCGGCTATCCCTTTGCCTCGGCCGGATGCTGGCCGGCGCGTTGCGGCAGGATGAAGAGACAGACCAGGATGAAGACTGCGATCGTGGCGGAGGCGAGCGGCCGGCTCAGCGCAAGACCGCCATGACTATGGGGCTTGTCGAGGAAATCCCCGACCGTCGCGCCGAGCGGCCGGGTCAGGATGAACGCAGCCCAGAACAGCAACACTCGGGACACGCCGCTCCAGAAATAAAGCCCGGCGATGATGGCGAGGCCCGCGGCGAAAACCAGCGCGCCGCCTTCGTAGCCGAGCCCGCCGGTATCCGCCATCCAGTCGCCGAGCGCGGTGCCGAGGGTCTGCGAAAAGGTGATCGCCGCCCAATAGAAAGCCTCTACCCTCGGCGTGGCGACCGTATTGACGGAGACGGTCCCTTCCGACCAGTACCAGAGGCCAAGGACGGCCATTAGACAGCCGAACAGGAGCGAAGAGCCGCCGGTGTAGCCGATGCCGAGGGAGCGATCGGCAAAATCAGCCATCGCGGTGCCGAAAGTCGTGGAGGCGACGATGGTCGCCCAGTAGAGGAAGGGATGGAATTGCTTGGCGGCGATCTGCCAGATGACCAGAGCCACCAAAATAAAACAGAACAGTGCGGTCCCGATGAGATAGCCGCCGTTGGCGGCATTTTTATCGGCGTGCAAGAGCGTCATCGTCACCGAGTCGCCACCGGTCTCGCCAAGCGTCGTCGCGGCAATCTTGATGATCCAGAAAGCGAGTGTGACCTCCGGAACCTTGCTCAATGCGTGGTTTTTCAGCGAACCGTTCATCGGCGGACCCTTTCTCGGCCTTCGTGGGCGACCGTGCTGATGAGAACCGCCAGGCAGCCAAAGACGAGCAGGCCGCCGGCAAGCAGCGGCGACAGCCTGGCCGCCAAAGCCCAAACGATCAGGACCAGGGTGAGGATCGAGACGCTGAGCCGCGCGTCGGCGACGAACATGCCGACAAGTTCTTTGGCGATGTCGCGGGCGAGGCTCATGACAGCACCTCCACAGCTGGCCGCCGGAGGGCGGACACGCTAGCCAGCGCCGCCAGGAGGAACATGACGGCGAAGGCGGCCAGTGCCAGGTCCTGGCCGGGCCAGGAAATCCCCAGCCCCTCGCCGGTCCAGAACACGCCGAAGGCGGAGAGCAGCACGCCGACGCCGAACTTGAGCGTGTTCTCCGGAACGCGCGCGAGTGGCTTATGAAGGGCGGCGCCAACGCCGAGCACCGCTGCGCAGGCCGCCAATGCGCCGAGTGCGGCGGGCCACAGCAGGCCAGGGCCCGAACCGACGGCGATGACGATGAACACGACCTCAAGCCCTTCCAGCAGCACGGCCTTAAAGGCGGTCATCCCGGCGATCCACGCGCGCGAGGTCATGGAGCGACTGTTGGCTTCGGCGAGTTGACCGGTCTCCGCGAGAAAGACCACGTTCTCGTCGTGCAGAGGCAGGATGCCGGCGGCGCGCAGGATGGCCTTGCGCAGCCACCCCATCCCGAACAGAAGAAGAAGCACGCCAATGACCAGTTGCAGAAGATGAAGCGGCACTTGCTCCAGGAGCGCTCCGAACAGAGCGATCAGCCCGCTCAGGACCAGAAGGGCGGCCGCCGCGCCAAGCGCGGCCGGCTGCCAGCCGCGCAAGGTGGCGACGGCGAGCACGATAGTGAAAGCCTCGACGACCTCGACCAGAGAGGCGGTAAAAGCCGCGCCGACGGCGGGCGTAACGGTGCTCCAGATGATCGACCCCATGATGCGGCTCTCGATGTGAGACGTAGCATACGCCACGTTATAGCGAAGTTATGGTAGTCACCATTACACACAAGGGACGTGCGGCATGACGACACGGGACTTCGCGCAGCGGTTCGCCGAACTCGGCGGCGGGGCTGCGCCCGGCCGAGCGGCGGGTCGCGCGTTACTTCCAGGAGAACCGGGAAGAAGTCCTCGTCGCCTCGGCGGCCGCGCTGGCCGCGAAGGCGGAAACCAGCGACGCCACGGTCGTGCGCACCGCGAAGGCCCTGGGGTTCTCGGGCTTGGACGAATTGCGCCGCGCGCTCGCTGACGAAATCCGTACCGCGCTGTCTCCGGCGGACCGGCTTACCCGGACGCTGGGCGAGGTCGGCGACAGTCTGTCCGCGGCCTTCACGCTGACGCTCGACATCCACCTGCATGCGCTCGAGGGGCTGCGCCGCTCGATCACGGATGAGATGTTCGAGCGTGCGGTCGACGGCATTATCAGTGCCCGTCGTATTGCCGCCTTCGGCCTCGGCCCGTCGAGCGCCATTGCCGGCTACCTCTCGACCCAGCTCAACCGGTTTGGCTTTGAGGTCTTGACCCTCTCGAGCACGGGACTGCTGTTCGCCGACGATCTGCAAAGGCTTCGCGAGGGCGATCTGGTGATCATGCTGGCCTATGGGCGCGTCTATGCCGAGCTGGCCGCGCTGCTCGACGAAATCGACCGTCGGAAATTACGGTCGTTTCTAGTGACCGATACCCTCGCAGCGACCCTCCGGCGCCGGGTCGAGCTCGTTCTGCCGGTCGCCCGCGGCCGGGCCGACATGCTGAGCATGCACACCGCGACCCTCGGCTTTCTTGAAGCCGTGCTCGTCGGCATCGCCACCAGACGGCCCGACGAGACGCTGGCCGCACTTCGAGAGCTCAACGCCGCCCGCGCGAAATTAGCGGGAAGGCCAATGAACCTGCCTATGTCAGCCTGAGGCCCAGGCACCCGAGCGATAAACCATCAGCTCCCTCCGCTTGTCGGGTCAGCGAGAATATCCAAACAGCTCGGGAAGATCCGGTTCGGGGCATGAGCGCCCGGAGCCGTCGGGCTGCGCGACCGACCGCTTCAGGGCCGAAATCGGCTGGATGCAATGGCCCTTCAGGTGGTCGCGCGCGCTTAGCGTAGGCTTGCGCCGCCGGTCGAGGGCGACCTGGCGCTGGGGTGGCAGGGGTTGGCATCCGGAGACAACCATGAGCACCGAATATCCCGCTTCGCGTCATCAGCGCGAGCCGTGGAACAAGGGACGCCTTGTCGGTCAGAAGCGCCCGTTGAAGCCGAAGGATGTCTGGACCATTCGAGTGAGCCTCCAAATGGAGAAACGCCGGCGCGATCTTGCCATGTTCAATCTGGCGATCGACAGCAAGCTGAGAGGCTGCGATCTCGTCAGGCTGAAAATTGACGATGTGTGTGCCAGCGGAGGGTGCGGGACCGAGCGACCGTGGTCCAGAAGAAGACCGGTCGGCCGGTGCAGTTCGAGATCACAGAGCAAACCCGCGCCGCTGTCGGCGAATGGCTCGCCGGGCTCGGTGACGGCAAGGGCCGGTATCTGTTTCCAAGCCGCTTGCGCGAACGGCCGCACCTCTCGATCCGGCACTACGCCCGTATAGTCCATCGATGGGTGGAGTGCGCCGGCCTCAATGGGTCGGCCTACGGCACGCACTCGTTACGCCTCTGATGCGGCCGGTTTGCGGCAGGTGTCAGGATCTTGCTCAAAGTGTTGGGTGGCGGTGTTTGCCGCCCACGGGCCGACCTCACTATTCTCTCCCACCCACAGGGGTGCGCTCGCTGATTTGTCCAGATGCAAGCGCCTGCCCGGCATTGCTGTCAACTGCGCGCTTGTACGGCGACAGGTACCGCAGCAATCTTTGGGACCACATCAATGCCTTGGCTGCGGAGCCCGATAATGCTGGTTACCGGTGGTTGGGGCGCCCGATCTTGCTCCCAGCGGCGATGCAATTCTTTGACCGGCACACCTGATGAGCGTCCCCGGGCGCCAGGCTGCGGTTAATCAGCCGACCCGCACCAGTGCACCGCCATCGACCGGCAGCGCCACGCCGGTGATGAAATTGGCTTCGTCGGAAGCGAGAAACAGCGCTGCATTCGCGACGTCCCATGCTGTTCCCATCCGGCCACGCAGCGGAACCTTGGCATCGCGCTCCGCCGCGACCTCGGCGCGGCTGCGGTTGCTGGCCCGAGCACGCGTGTCGACGGCCATTGGCGTATCCATGAGTCCTGGCAAGATGCAGTTGGCGCGAATGCCGTATGGAGCGTTTTGCAGAGCGAGCTGCTCGGTGAAGGCGATCATTGCCGCTTTGGTCGCCTTGTAGGTGACGAGGGGGTAGCTGTTCTCGCGCGCAGCCACAGAAGAAATGTTGATGATGGCACCGGAGCGCTGAAGGCGCATGATCGGCAGTACGTGCTTGCAAGCCATGATCGTGCCGCGCAGGTTGATCGCGCAGACGCGGTCGAAGGCCTCCTCGCTCAGTTCGTCCAGCGGCTTGTCGCCACCCCCGATGCTGACCCCGACATTGTTATGCAGGATATCAATGCGGCCCCAGCGCGCCCGAGCCGCCTCCATCGCGGCGGCGAGCGTCTCTTCCTTGGTCACGTCGGCGGCGAAGGGTATGCACTCGCCACCTTGCGTCGCCATCGCGGCGGTCTCCTCGGCGGAGGCGATAAGCCGGTCGACGGCCAGGATCCTGGCGCCTTCTTGCGCGAAGCGGAGCGTCGTCGCACGGCCGTTCCCGATCCCCTCACCGGGGCTTTGCCCGGCCCCAACGATTACAGCGACCTTGCCTTCGAGACGCATGGCAGCACTCCCCGCAACTGGTGTTCAAGGATGACTCTATGGTGCCTCCCTTCGCAAGTCAGCCCGGGCGTCCCGCATCGAGGGCGGCCGTCAGATCCTGGCTAACCGAGACTACTCCACTGACAAGAGACATCCCGTGGTATTTCCTTAGCTATGCCACCCCCGTTGCTTCTGCTGCAGGACATTATCGTGACCTTTGGGGTCACACCCCTGCTTTCCGGCGCGGAGCTGGCCGTTGCGGCTGGCGACCGGGTCTGCTTGGTCGGGCGCAACGGCTCCGGCAAATCCACGTTGCTGCGCGTTGCGGCTGGGCTGGTACAGCCAGATGCCGGGGATCGCTTCGCCCAGCCCGGCTCCACAATTCACTATCTGCCGCAAGAACCGGATTTGTCCGGCTTCGCTTCGACCCTAGCCTATGTCGAGGCGGGGTTTGGCACCGAGATGACAGATAGTCGCCACCGGGCGCTATATCTGCTCAAAGAACTTGGCCTTTCCGGCGAGGAAGACCCCACGGCTCTTTCGGGCGGCGAGGCACGCCGCGCCGCCCTGGCCCGCGTGCTGGCTCCCTCTCCCGACGTCCTGCTGCTGGACGAGCCGACCAACCATCTCGACCTGCCCGGTATCGAGTGGCTGGAGCGCGAGTTGGCCGGGATGCGCTCCGGTATCGTCTTGATCAGCCACGACCGCCGGCTGCTCGAGCGCATCTCGCGCAGCACGATCTGGCTCGACCGCGGCATCACCCGGATCCTCAACGAGGGCTTCAAGGCGTTCGAGCCCTGGCGCGACGCGATGCTGGAGCAGGAGGCGGGCGAGCAGCACAAGCTCGGCCGCAGGATCGCGATGGAGGAGGATTGGCTGCGCTATGGCGTCACCGCACGGCGCACCCGCAACCAGAGGCGGCTCGCCGAGCTGCACGCGCTGCGCAGGAGGCGCAAGGAGCAACGTACGGCGCAGGGTTCGGTCCGGCTGGAGGCGGCTCAGGCCGAGTTGTCGGGCCGGCTGGTCGCGGTCGCGCGGGGCATCTCCAAATCCTATGGCGGTCGCCCGGTCGTGCGGGATTTTTCGGCGCGCATCATGCGCGGCGACCGGGTCGGGATCGTCGGCCCCAACGGTGCCGGCAAGACGACATTGCTCAATCTGCTGACCGGCGCGCTGATGCCCGATATCGGCGAGGTTCGGCTCGGCACCAATCTCGCCCCGGTAGTTCTCGATCAGCGCCGCGAAACCCTCGATCCGGAACAGAGCCTGACTGAGGCACTTACTGGCGGCAGCGGCGACACTGTGACGGTCGGCGGCCAGAGCCGCCATGTGATCGGCTACATGAAGGATTTCCTGTTCCGCCCCGACCAGGCCCGCACTCCGGTCAGCGTGCTCTCCGGCGGCGAGCGCGCCCGGCTTACCCTTGCCCGGGCCTTCGCCCGGCCATCCAACCTGCTGGTGCTCGACGAGCCGACCAACGATCTCGATCTCGAAACCCTCGACCTATTGCAGGAGCGGCTGGCCGAGTATCCCGGGACGGTGCTGCTGGTCAGCCATGACCGCGACTTCCTCGATCGCGTGGTGACGTCAGTCATCGCGACCGAAGGTGACGGGCGCTGGATTGAGTACGCCGGTGGCTACACCGATATGCTGGCGCAGCGCGAACCGGCCGGCCGTAGAACGCTACCCTCAAGGGTCTCCGGAGCGAAGCGACCGCGGCCGGTGACCGAGATCAGAGCGCAACCCCCCGCCAGGCCCCGGCGAATTAGTTTCAACGATCGAAGTGCGCTGGAGATGCTGCCGGCCCGGATCGCGGAATTACAGACGCAGATTACTGGACTGAATGCCGTCCTGGCCGACCCGGACCTGTATGCCCGCGATTCGGGACGGTTTGTCGCTACATCACAGGCGCTTGCCATCGCGCGTGATGAACTGGCTGCAGCCGAGGAGCAGTGGCTGACTTTGGAAATGCTTCGCGAGCAAATTGACGATGACGAGCGGAAGTCCTGATTTTGGCTAGCCCCTGATCTTTGCCGGAACAAAGTGCCCGATCATATCCAAGTCGAGATGCGGCTAAGTTCGACGGCGCGTTTTATAAATCGATCACGGTGGGCTCTCCCCCCCTCAGAGGCGCCAGGGAACCGTACACGAGACCGAGTTCGGGCAAAATCTTGCGACAGAACCCATAAGAGAGTTACGGCTGCGGACCGTTGTTGCCATCGAATGCGAAGCCCGGGGGTCCCACGACGAAATTGGCCGGGGTCGTTCCTTCGAAAAGATTGTCGCTGATCCGCGGCTTTACAGATGGAAGCGCTGGACCCGTGAATTGTACGCCTGTGGTGAACCCCTTGGTCTGGTTCTCCGTCACCGTTACGGCGCCAACTGCCACAGTGTTGCCGAAAGGCGCCACGCGCGCCAAAGTCTTGCACCGACCGCGGGCGCGATTTTGTGAAACGAGCAGATTTTCGATCGGCACGGCCGGACACGATTCGTCCTCGGGCGTGTTCGGATCGTCGGGGTTCGGAGGAATGCTCCGACCAAGGATGACGTCGAAGGTATTGGCGGTCGGCTGGTTACAATGAATTGTATTGCCCAGGATGCTGACGTTCTGAGCGCCCTCCATGTCGATCACATTGCCATCCGCGTTCTGCCGGATTGTGTTGAGGGCGATCGAAACGTCGATCGGCCAGCCGCTGTTATGTACGCTCAGGGATACTACATTGCCTGTCGCAGCGCCTGCTGGGCGGGTGATTTCGTTTCCAGTCAAACGCAGACTGTCGGTGAACTTCTCGACGCTAATTACCGGGGATGGGCTGGTGGCTGAGGCCTGTCCGTTGATAATGTTATGCTCGATGGAAATACGTGAGACGTTGAACGTCGCGATGCCGCCGTCGAGGATGTTGTTCGATACGACCATGGCGTCGCCGAAATCGACGCCCGTTCCGCGACCGGTGAGGGTTATCGCGAATGCGCCCTGCGCTGCCGCTCCGCCGCGCTCCAAACGGTTGCCAGTGATGAGTATATTGCCAATGCCTCCCGCCCCGGTAGGCTCCTGATCGATGATTTGGTCGCTCACTCGTGTGGTGACGTTGTCCGCGATCATGAAGTTGCGGCTGAACCGCTGCAAGCCAATGAAGGAACGGCTGCACTCAGCGGCGTAGGAGTCTATTACGGTCACTCCATTCACAGGCGTTGCCGCTTCGCCGACGGAACGGATGCAGTCGCCGCCGTTGAACCAACCCAATAGGGTGTGTGCGCCGGCCGAAACCGAACAGCGCGGGCGGTCGCCCAGGTCTTTGCACAGCACCGTGCCATGCCCCGGAACCGCGCACATGCGGGTTTGGAAGTCAGGATCATTTTGCGCCGGCTTACAGTTCACAGAGCCCGCAGGCGCGGTCAAAATGGGAAGGTTCAGATAAAGACGCCTTAATTCAGCATCTTGAACAGGCCCGATCAGCTGAATGAGGTGCGTCTGCTCGCCGGTATTCGAACGCTGCGACCCGTCGATCGCTATGCCCTCAATTGTAACGTTTTTCCCGCGGATCTCGAACACAAACCAATCGGCCGGGGCCCGAAAATTGGCAGGTAGCACGGCGCCGCCCTGCATGACGATGCGAGAGGCGCGGCCCGCGCCGAGGATGGTCAGCCCGTCGCACGTGATCTGGAGCGAGCCGATATTCGTTGCGCCCAGCAACGGCCGGTGCGTTACGTTCCAATCTCCGGGAGGCAGATACAGCAATTTGCTTGCCGAGTTGCACCCGGCATCGATCCATTGCTGGAGCTTATCACGGTCATCCTGGCCGTCGTTCGGAATGGCCTTGAACGGCGGATTGCGCGGATCGAGCGCATCGGACGGATTTGGCGATAGTAAGAGGCTGCGCGCGGCATCGTCACCAGCTGCCTTTGTTTTATGAGCCCCGGCAGCAATCAGCACTAGCGGAATGATCATGATGAGCCGGCGTACGGCTGTCTGGAGATCACGGGGCATGTTCTTGCCTCCTCAAATTCGACAACGCGCGTTGGCCGGTTGGTTCTCGACAAAGGCGCGCGTGTACGGAGCGCAGCACGGCGATTCATAACCCGTCGGCTCTGGGAGTGTCCAGATGGGGTGGACGATCCCCCTACGGCATCGGTGTGCCACAGTACGGGTTGTCAGAACCTGTAGAATTATCTGCGCCTACTTTCGCCAGCGGTACGCGTGCACGCGCGCACGCGCGCAGGCTCGTGCTGCTGGGCGGCGGGCACTCACGGTGACGGCTCGCGGTTAGCTTCCAGGCGGTGCGGTACGGAGCGGTGATCATGCTGGCCGGTCACGTCCTCTGCGGTCAAGTTCGCAGTGGACTCTCTCCTGGAGGGAGATGGATTTCGAACTTGTAGTACCGCGGCACAAGAGACTGGTGCGGCTGGCCCGGATTTTCGAGGTCACCCCAAACCACGAGTTGGTCTGGGAATATATTAGCCCTTATCGGGGGAGCCGCGGACTGACCCGCGGACTGAACATGGGTATACCGAGCTTAGCGGTCGCCCTATACCTGGGTTCCGCAGCGTCCAGCGCCAACGGAGACGCCGATTCTTCCGTTGGAGAGATCAGGTTTTCGGGTGCCAGGTGCCGCTCCGCCAGGGCGCGAGCGCGAAATCTCTGTGCCGGGTCTCGAGGCCGATCAGCAAGACGCGGCCTTCTGCGTGACCCCGTCAGGTGGAACTTCTTGAACGGAGCGGTTTGAACTACGAAAAAAGCTGGTTGTAACGTGCCGGGAACGCCTTACCGTCGGCGGCCTGCCATTACGGTCCGGGACCAGGAAGGCGCCGCCGCCGACTGCGATCAGTGTAACCCGTTCGAGTCCGGCTTCCTCCGGCGGCGCCTCGCGGGGATTTCCGAGGTGGTCCGCGTCCCGCACGGCGACTGCGCCAATGCCATCGGCGCCGCCACCGCAGATCAGCGGCGAGACCGATCAGGTCTACCGCGACCTCTCCCCCGCGCGGACGCAATCGCCGCTGCCGAAGCCCCAGGCCATAGCTCGCGCCGTCGAGGCTGGCGCCGATCCACCGCTACATGTTCGAGAACAATTTTCCGGTCGACAAGGGCGCATGCAGCTATCCAGTATTGTTCAACGCGTCCAGGCGGCTGGTGAGCGGAGCTTCGGAGTTGGAAAGAAGTGACCTGTTCGCGGCACCCGAACTGCCTGAAGGAAACAGGGATAACAGGCATTCTGAAGCGATGAGGAAGCTCCGCTCCGACATCACCCGCGAGGGGCTCGCCCGCACGCCGCACCGCGCCTTCATGCGCGCAATGGGGCTCGACGACACGGCGATCCAAAAACCGATGATCGGCGTCGTCTCGATGAAGGGCGAGCAGACGCCGTGCAACATGACCCACGGCTTCCAGGTTGAGGCGGCCAAGCAGGGGGTGGTCGAGGCCGGGGGCACGCCGCGCGAGTTCACGACGATCTCGGTATCCGACGGCATCAGCATGAACCACGAGGGCATGAAGTTCTCATTGGTGTCGCGCGAACTGATCGCCGACTCGATCGAGGCGGTCGTGCACGGGCTTGCCTATGACGGGCTCGTCGGCTTTGGCGGCTGCGACAAGACCTTGCCGGGCGTCATGATGGGCATGGTGCGCTGCAACGTGCCGTCGGTGTTCATGTACGGCGGCGCCGCGCTGCCCGGCCGGTTCGGCGGGCGCGACGTGACGATCCTCGATTCCTACGAGGCGGTCGGCGCGGTGCTGGCCGGCGCGATGGACGAAGCGACGCTGGCGCGGCTCGAACGTTCCTGTCTGCCGACGGTCGGCGCCTGCGCCGGGCAATTCACCGCCAACACGATGGCGATGGTGTCGGAGGCGCTCGGCCTCAGCGTGCCGAACGTGTCGATGGTTCCCGGCCCCTACGCCGAGCGCGCCGGCTTCGCGCGGCGCGCCGGGGCGATCGTCATGCGGGCGGTGGCAAACGGCGGCCCGCTTCCGCGCGACATCGTCACCCGCAAGGCGCTGGAAAACGCCTGCGCAGTCGTCGCTGCCACCGGCGGCTCGACAAACTCGGCACTGCACATCCCGGCGATCGCGCACGAGGCCGGCATCGCCTTCGACCTCGACGATGTCGCCGCGGTGCTCGCCCGCACGCCGCTGATCGCCGATCTGCGCCCCGGCGGGTGCTTTACCGCGCGCGACGTGCACGAGATCGGCGGCACCGCCGTGATCATCCGAGCGCTCATCGAAACGGGTGCGATCGACGGCTCTTGTCTCGCCGCAACCGGCGAGACGCTGGCGCAGACCTACGGCGGCGCGGCGCCGCCGGACGGGGCAGTGGTGCGCGTGGCCGGCGAGCCGATCGCGCCAGATGGTGGGATCGCGGTGCTCAAGGGCAATCTCTGTCCCGACGGCGCGCTGATCAAGGTCGCTGGGCTCCGGACGCTGGTGCACGAGGGTCCCGCCCGCGTGTTCGAAAGCGAAGGCGATTGCGCCCGTGCGGTCGAGGCGCGCGCCTACAAGGCGGGCGATGTGCTGGTCATCCGCAACGAAGGGCCGGTCGGCGGCCCCGGCATGCAGGAGATGCTCGGAGTGACGGCGCTGATCTATGGCCAGCAGATGGGCGAGGCGGTCGCGCTCGTCACCGACGGGCGGTTTTCCGGCGCGACGCGCGGCATCTGCGTCGGCCACGTCGCGCCAGAGGCGGCGGTCGGCGGCCCTCTCGCGCTGGTGCGCGATGGCGACATCGTGCGCATCGACGCGGCAGGCCGGTGCATGGACCTGCGCCTCGGCATCGCGGAAATCGCCGCCCGCCGCGCCGCCTGGCGGCCGCTGGCGCCCCGCCACAAGGCGGGCCTTCTCGCCAAATACGCCGCCCAGGTGGGCCAAGCAAACAAGGGCGCCGTGACGCACGCCGGGGCCGCCGACTGGCCGTGGTTCGACCGCTGATGGGGATCTCGCGCCAAGCGCGTTCGGTCGCTTCGTTGTCGGTCGCGATCGGCAACTCGGCGATTAAATTCAGGCGCATCGCGACGTCGGTCGAGGCGATCCGGCTACGCCGTTCCGCCTGTAGAAGAAGGTTGGCGACTTCCAGGTGCCAAAGTCCCGGGACGATCGCAAACCTGTTCGAACAGAGCGTCCGATCGCGGAGAGGCCTCGTCTTCGAAGGTACCAGCTGAGCGCTGCGGAGGAATTGATGACAAGAGCGCTCACCGGCGGCTAAAGGCGGCAAAGGCCCTTCTCGACTTTGCCAATTCCGCGGACTTCGGCCAGCGCAATTGCTACTGCTCGCGTGCAAAGCTCGATTTATGTGTGTTTCGGCACCCAATTGGAACCCCACCATAGATCAGAGCAAAGGCATTGACGTTGCTCGGGAAATGTAAGGTGTGCCGGGGGTTCCGATCGGCGCCGATCGGAACCCCGCGGTAATCGAATTCGGCATCCATTATCAATGCGTTATGCTGTTTCGACAGAGGGTCCCGATCGGATGCCGTTTCACAGGGAGATCGCGGCCTCTCGGACTTTGACATCGAGCAACTCTACTCCGAACCGAAGCCGGCGACACGAGATCACCGCGTTCGCTTTCGCCCCTGCGGCCTGGGCTGGCCGACCATGTCCAGGGCGGGCTGGTCCCCCGTAGGGGGTGGAAATGGTGGACGTGTGGAAATGGCGGAAACTCCGATTTCCACGAGGTTGCTGGAAGTCATTTCCACGTGAACTGCTGGAAATGCCAAGCGACCAGGAAAACCGCCATTTCCAGATTTCCGTCCTCATTTCCACAACGATCACCGCGGACCCGCACGTGGATAACGCCCATCCTCCCAACAGGGACTCGCGGACAGGCTTCATCCCGGCAAATTTGCTAGACCTTGGGACAACAAAGGGGGGGGTGGATGGTGTTCTGCCGTTATTCGCTGACGTTGGTCCGAATTGCTGCTCTCTGCGCCCCGATCGCGATGCTGATGGTGCCGACGCGGGCACCGGCGATGGGGCTGAAGATTGTCGGAAATCAACTCATTCTCAGCGGCCCGGTAGTCGGCGACGAGCCGGATAAGGTTCGAGAAGCTCTCGCAAGCTCGCCGGGCATCAAGATCGTGATCCTGCGCAACTCGGGGGGTGGAAACGCGCCGGCCGGCTATCAAGTGGGTCAGCTGCTTCAGAGCGCGGTCTGCGGACGGCGGTGTCGGGCTACTGCTACTCCTCTTGCTCACGAATGTTTCTCGGCGGCAGCACCCGTTACTTCACCGACGATTACCTGACTGAACAGAACAATATCGGCTTTCACGGGCATTATGATCGGATGGGACGCCTCAACGCTAATCTCGTGCGTCAATATGGTCTACGCGATTGGATCATCAAATATAGCGACGGCAAAGCCGACCCCGCACTGGTAGAGCGCTGGATCAATATTCCATCCAGTCGCGGGATGATCCATTTCTTTCATCCGGGACTGGTTAAGCGTGCTGGTGCGTCGACCTTCATGTGCCAGGGGGACGAGGCTCCGGGCTCGGTGTTTGCCTGCGAGCCGATTGGCAAGACAGCACTTGATCTTGGAATTATCACATCGTTGGACATCGTGCACAGCGCCGATCGCTGACCGCGAGCGAAGCAACTTTCTGTCGATAGGTCATTGGCGCTGAGAGACCATTTGAGAACCCATTCAACGGCGGGTTCGGGCGTGATTTAAGCTTGGGATGTGGACCCCAGCGACGCGTGGCCGGATGGCCGAATTTGAGAAGAAGACCAAGCGCCACTCGCGGAAGTTGGACCGCGCCAGAGTCCTAACATCTATGTATGTGGCGCGGTAAGTGACTCTGACCCCTATTCTCTCTGCTCCCGCGAGCTGCTGCCGGCCGAGGTCAGTCCTTCGTGACCGCCACGCAATCGACCTCGACGTCGAAGGGCCCGGTCCACTCAGGCACGCAGAAGAAGATGCGGGCTGGGGGGTTTTTCGGGAAGTAGCGCTTGTAAACTTCGTTGAAGGCCTTGAACCGGTCCGCCGAGATGCACAGCACATTGCACTTCAGCACATGGTCGAGGGTCCGACCCGGCGGCCTCCAGCACCTTCTTCATCTGCTCCAGGATCAGCTCAACCTGGCGCTCGAACGGGGCGTGGACGAGGATCTCGCCGGTCTCAGGATCGAAGGGCGGCATGCCCGAGAGACGAACACCATGTTGCCGGCGCGGGTGCATGTGGACACCGGCGCGCCCCACTTCTCGAAATTGCTGTCAATCGCCTCGACCCGGATGATCTCTCGTTGCATGCGTCCGTTCCTGGTCCATGTGTCGCCAATCTAAGGTCTTAGAGACCGTTGGAGCACCCATTGAACGGCAGGTTCGGGCGTGATTCAAGCTTGTGATGTGGACCCCAGCGACGCGTGGCCGGATGGCCGAAATTGAGAAGAAGACCAAGCGCTACCCGACGGATTTGGCCGACGAGGCGTGGGCGCGGATTGAGCCGTTCCTTGCCTCGCGCGGCCTAGAGCGGGCGGCCGGCCCGGTCGGATTTGCGCGAGGTCTTGAACGCGATCCGATATCTGGCCCGCTCGGGCGGCGGCTGGCGGATGTTGCCGAAGGACTTTCCGCCTTGGCCGACGGTCTACTGGTGGTTTCGCCGGTTCGTGCGGCGCTTCCTGTTCCAGACCATCCACGACGTGGCGCTGATGCTTGACCGTGAGCGGGTCGGACGCGAGGCGAGCCCGACCGGCGGCGTCATCGACAGCCAATCGGTCAAGGCTCCTGAAGCGAAAACAAGAGGTTATGACGCTGGCAAGAAGATCGTCGGACGCAAGCGACATATCGCCGTCGACACCGACGGTCGTCTGCTGATGGTCAACCTCACCACCGCCGACATCGCTGACAGCGCCGGCGCGCAGATGATCCTCGACAGCGTGCGCAAGCGCTGGCCCTGGCTCAAGCACCTGTTCGCCGATAGCGCCTACGACCGCACCAAGCTCATGGACGAGGTCGCCTTCCTCGACTTCACCATCGAAATCATCAAACGGTCCGATACCGCGCAGGGCTTCGAAGTCCTTGCACGCCGCTGGGTCGTCGAGCGCACCTTCGGATGGATGACCCGGTGGCGCCGGCTCGTGCGGGACTACGAGGAGCGCATCGACTGCTCCCAGGCCATGATCCCATGTCGCCCTCGGAAGTATTCTCCTCAGACGCATCTCTCACCAATAGACGTTCTCAAACGGACTCTGAGATGTTAGCGCTGCACGCTATCATAATGCCCGCCGGTCCGCGGATAAAGGGGATGCGCGGGCCATTGGTGCGGGGTCAGCGGACCAATCGCGATCTTGACGCCGCCACAACGCCTGCGCAGGCCGCCAACTCCGCCGTCTTGCTCTCTACTCGACTATGACTTGCCCGTACATCCAAGGGTGAGGTGTGCAGATGTAGAAGTATGTCCCCGGCTCGGAGAAGGTGATGGCCTTCGCTTCCCCCTTATCGAGTGGGCCGGTATCCCAATTGCCGACTTTGCCCTTGTCGAACGCGGTCGCCGTGTGCGGAATGTCCCCGACATTGGTGAAGGTCACGGTTATCCCGGCCTTGATCCGAGTGCGGGCCGGCCAATAGGCATACTCGACATTGTTGTCGCCAATCTTGACCTTGTCGACCCCGTCCGCGACCGCGCCGCCGGGGCCCGCAACGGTCGCCGGCGCGGGTGGCGGCCATAACGGACCAAGCTGCCCCCTTAGCGAGAAGGCCCATATCGCGTCACCGTAAGCGCTGCCCTGGATCGAGTTCCCGCCGGTCGTAACGGCGATGTATTCCTCGCCATCGACCTCATAGACCGCTGCCGGCGCGTCGGCGCCAAAGCCGGTCTGGAATCTCCATAGAACCTCGCCGGTCTTGGCGTCCAAGGCTACGAAGTTGCCGTCGGGCTCGCCGCGCAACAGCAGCCCCCCGGCGGTTACTGTCGAGCCACCGCCACCACCCATGCGATAAGGCATCTTGTGTTGCCATGCGATCTTATTGGTTGTGCTGTTGATCGCGGTGAAGGTGCCGCTCATCGGCGAGCCTATCGGTGGGGCCTGGGTGCCGTTCGTATACCGCTGCCCCGTACTGTATTGGCTGGGGACGCGCGAGAACACGCTCGTCCGGATTGTGCCCGGAACGTAGAGATAGCCCGTATCGGGATCGTAGGGCATCGGTGACCAGTTAGTACCCCCTTGCCCGGACGGCTGTATCAGCACGGGTTCGTCCCAGAACGCCTCGAAGATGCAGCCGGCCTTCTCGTAACCCTCCATCGGCTGGGCACATAGCGGCACAGTGGCGTCGCCGATCGGATAAGGCTGCGTCTTGGCTGTCTTCTGACGCGGCTCCTGCGGCACCGGACGCTCCTCGATGCCGATCAGCGGTTTGCCGTTGGTGCGGTCGAGGATGTACACCCAACCGGTGCGGCCGGCTTCGGCAAGCGCCTTGCGGGGTTGGCCGTTAATGACCGGATCGAACAGCACGACTGGGCTCGCCGCATCGTAGTCCCAGATGTCGTGGTGCACCTCCTGGAAATGCCAGGCATATTGGCCGGTTTTGGCGTTCAGCGCGACAATCGAGGCACAGAACAAGTTGTCACCTTCGCGCATCGATCCATCGTAATCGGGCCCGCAATTGCCGGTGGCGAAGTAGATGAGCCCGAGCTGCGGGTCGAGGGCAGGCGTATTCCAAATTGACGCGCCACCCCGCATCGCATGATCGGTACCGGCTGGCCAAGTGTCGCTGCCGACCTCGCCCGGTCCAGGGAGCGTATGCCAACGCCAGAGGATCTTTCCGGTCTTGGCGTCGACCGCCGTCAGCCGGCTGCGCACTCCAAATTCCCCGCCGGTGTTGCCGCTGTAGACGATGCCGTTGTAGTAAAGCGGCGCGCTGGTGACCCCGTAGCCGTTGTGCCAGTCCTCGATCGGCGTCTTCCACACCTCTTTGCCGGTCTTGATGTCGAGTGCGACGACATTGGCGTCGAGCTGGCCGAGGAACAGCATCCCCTCGCCCATCGCTAGACCCCGGTTGAGCCAACCGCAGCATACGGTCGAGATCTTCTGGTCGATGCCCGACCACCGCTCCCACTGGATTTCGCCGGTCTTCGCATTAAGCGCGAAAACGTCGTCGTTGCCGGTTACCATGTACATGATCCCGTCTTTGACGAGCGGCGTCGCCTCCGCCGAGTACTTGCCTCCAAGCCCGGAGCCTTTGAGACGGGTCATCCAGGCACCCTTGAGCTGCTTGACGTTGGACGTGTCGATCTGCTTCAGCGTGGAGTAGCGCTCATTGGTCAGGTTGCCGCCGTTGGTGATCCAATCCTTGGTGACGGGACTCTGAAGCAAGTGGTCAATCTCGGGATCCGCAGCCCTGATGGCGCCTGAGGAAAGCAAGCCGAAGGCCATCGAAACCGCGACCGCACGCCATATCCGACGCCGCATTGTCTTCCTCCCCTCTTTTCGAACCGACTCGTCGCCAAGTCACTCCGTTAAGGCTAATCCGAGCTGGAGAAGTTTGCCAACTCTTTGGTTAAAGTCAGCGCCAGGACGCACCGCACGCCGGGACAATCGCGACCGGGAACTCGATCCTCGCGAGGTCTTTCAGCGGCAAGCACTTGATCCTACGCAGATTGAGCCCGAGAAATCTCGCCCAGCCAGATCGGCTGATGGAAAATTCGCGCGGTGGCCTTGGTGATCACGGTTTGCTCAGGGTTCGCCTTGCCAGGCCACAATCGACGCGCATCGTGCAGCGGAAGCGGCGGCCGACCTCGAACCTCGACTCGAATGATGGCGCCTCGCGCCTCATCCCTCCGGTGGCTACTCCTGTCGAGGCGCCGGCCCAATCAAGGCGCCGCCCAGCAGGCAAGCAACGACGCGACCGGACAGCAACCGATCGCGGATCCGCCTCGGGAGGTTGAAAGCCGCCTCGGGAGGTTGAAAGCCGCTCAACAAAGGCGCATTGTGGGGCTTTCCCACAGTCGAACTGCCCATCGGGTTGAAGCGCATCGACTGTCGGTTCAGTGCAGTGGTCGTCGCGTTGATCGTGGGTCGCAACCCGGCTTGGACACAGCTTCCAGCATTAGGCAGCGGACCGGCAATTTCGACCCGAGCACCTATCACGACCGTTATCAGGAGGCGTTGCGGCAGCTGATCGAGGCGAAGATGAAAGGGGTGACCATCGAGCCGCGGACGGTATCAACGCCATCGCCGGTGATCGATTTAATGGCCGCCCTGAAACGCGGCCTTGCGCAGGAACCGTCCGTCCCGGAGCAAAGAACGGCAAGAAGGAAGCAAACCAAAGAGGCACCCGATCGACGTCAGCCCGATGGGCTGGTGTATGGGGCAAGTCGGCGATGCCCAACTACGCGCTACGCAGCAAATCGCGACCCGCCAGTTGTGGAACGACCTACGCCGCGGTGGTCGGAGTTGGCACTACTCGCGAGGAAGGCCTCCGCCGCGCCAACCTTGCCGCCGACTACGTCCGCACCTCACCGGTTATCGCTGAGCCGTTCACAGACCCGCCCGGCTACAACTCGCTTTCCGCCAACATCGCGATGCTGAAAGCGGGCGGCAAGCGTGGCGGCTTCGTAAGGGCGTTTTCTGTTTTAGCGGGCCAGTCAAACAGTTGGGTCGATAGAACCTTGCGGGACTTGGCGCTCAATTGAACACGACAGAGTAATCGTCGTAGTGGGCAACAGGCAGGTCATGCGCGTGGCTCATCATCAGCGAGGGGTCGATCCCTGCTGTGGCAGTCGCCTTCGCGGGTTCGCCATGTAGCGTCATGAACGCGACAGCGCCACCGACCACAGCGGTCGTAACGATCAGCGTGAAGATGAGCTTTTTCATGGTCCCGCTCCGGTTTGGCAGGCCAAACATAGTCGGCGTGGAGCGAACCCAATGTGACCTAGATCACACTGGCTTAGTTATTTGGCGGTTCTGAGATCCGGGTTGGTTCCACCGGGTAAGGGAACCGACAAAACCGAAGACGGCCGACTATCTGGCGCGCTGACGAGGCCCTACAAACCTTAGCGATCTTATCCGGAAGTTCATCGCTGTATTGCCTCCATCCAGCTCGCGCTCAGGCGGCTTGCCAGGGCGTAGATTGTCACCTCAGCAATCCACCGACTTTCACCGCACGATGGCGAAGGTCTGCAAATCGGGTGGTGAAGGGACCTTCGCCGAAAGGCACGGCAACGGCGAGGTTGCGCCGCAAGCAGGCATTCCCGCACTCGGGCTGGAGAGAGGAGGTTCACCCTCTAACCCGTTGGATGCTTTGGCGGCAGCCCGCAGTACAAAACTTGAATTTCGCAACGTGCCATGCGCTTCCTGCCCGGCCGTGGGGGGCGTATCATGTTGGTGAGGGGTATCGATATCGCTTGCGGAGATTGCGATGGCCGCTTCGACGCATGAGCAAAAACGGGACCTGTTCCAAAGCCACTTTGTGCTCGGCAAGCTCGAACCGGGCGAGATCGACACGCTCGCAACGCAAGCCCGGGTTGAGAGTTATCGGGCGGGGCAGGAGATCTTTGCCAAGGGCTCACCCGGGCGCACGATGATTGGGGTATTGCAAGGCAGCGTCAAAATCGTCTCGCTGTCACCGACCGGCAAGGAAGTCGTCCTCAACGTCATTCATGCCGGCGAGTTCTTCGGCGAAATCGCTGTCATCGACGGCGAAGAGCGCAGTGCCGGCGCGGCAGCGTTGACGGATTGCGAGCTGCTGATCATCGACCGCCGGGACGTGCTCCCGATGTTCGAAAGGCATCTCGAAATCTGGATGATGCTGATGCAGATCCTGTGTCGGCGATTGCGGCGGACGGGCGAGCAGGTCGAGGACGTACTGTTCCGCAGCCGTAGTCTCGAAGCGCGGGTCGCCGAACAGGTCGAGGAGTTAGGGCGGGTCTGGCGACTTAAGCGGTTCCTTCCGCCGCAGCTTGCGGAATTGATCGTCTCGCAGGGTGACGAGAAGATCCTCGAAAGCCACCGTCGCGAGATCGTCGTCGTGTTCTGCGATCTGCGCGGCTACACCGCCTTTACTGAAACAGCCGAGCCCGAGGAAGCCTTCAAATTCCTCCGCGAATACCATGGCGCGTTGGGGCCGCTTGTCGCCCAGTTCGAGGGTACTCTCGACCACTTCTCGGGCGACGGGATCATGGTCTTCTTCAACGATCCTGTGCCGTGTCCCGACCCGGCGGAGCGCGCGGTCAAGATGGCGATGTCGATGCGCGAGGCGGCAAGAAAGCTGATTACTGTTTGGCGTCGCCATGGCTGCGAACTTGGTTTCGGCGCGGGTATCGCGCAGGGCTACGCGACCCTGGGCCAGATCGGCTTTTCCGAACGCTCCGGCTACACCGCGATCGGTACGGTATGCAACCTCGCCGCGCGGCTTTGTGCTGAGGCCAAGGACGGGCAGATCCTTGTCAGCAGCCGCATCGCTGAAGCCATTGAAGCGGTCGCAAAACTCGAAGACCTCGGAAACCTGGAGCTAAAGGGTCTTCGCCGTCCGGTTGCGGCATTCAACGTTGTGCAGAGCACCAGTCCAGCGGAGGCTCGTCCCAATTTGACCGTCGTCGCGAGCAGCTCGCGGGTCTGACCCTCGGATAATGAGAAAGTCTCAACCCCCTAACTGGGCCGATAACCGACGGTGTCGCGAACGGCAGGTATGGGGCATGAAGAGTGGTTCCCGTCGACAAGGCTGAGTGCCGGCTGTGGGTTCAGAAAGGAGACGATCGCCGGAATGCGCCACAACGGGCGAGATGCGCCGTTAGCGGGCACTCATTTCCTCGCGCGCGTCGGCTGCCTGACCGCGCGGGAGGGCGCGCCTTGCTATTGCCCAGGGCCGACTACTAGCGTAACCCTGCCAACCCTGCCAACCTGCAGAGCGTGGAAGCCCCGGCAACATAAGCTAGCAAGCGATTGAGCGCTCGAGTTTAGGGAGGGACGGATGACTACTGACGGGAATCGCCCCATTGAGGCGTGTCTGATCGACCTGTTTCGGCATCTCGGCATTGAGCGGGCGCATATCGCGGCAGGGCAGCAGGGAGGGGGCGACTGGCCGGGGTTGGCAACCCACTATGCCGAGCGCGTCGCCACGCTGTCGCTCGTCTCGCCTCGGCCGACCCCCGAATTGGGCAGCTTACAATGCCCGCTCCTAGTGTTAGCGGGCGATCAAGGCCCAACCGCGGCTGCCGCAGATAAGACCCTGGAGGAGGTTCCGCGCGCGGCATCGCACCGGCTGCGTGGCTATGAGTACCTGCTCTGGTCCGATGTCATGGCCGATCGCAGTGAGGAGATCGCCGCAGCAATGTCGAACTTCCTTGACGCACATGCACTCCCAGGCGTGTCGCCGCCGGAAGGTGAAGGCGAAGTGGCCGGCATCACCTACCGGGTTCGTGGCAGTGGCCCGCCCCTCGTGCTGATGCCGCTTGATTTGACGCCCTCACAGTGGGAGCCGTTGATCGAGCCGCTCAGCGCGCGCTATTGCACGATTTGCCTGGGTGGGCCGCTGCTCGGCGTTGTCGCGATACTCGAAGCGCGCGGCCGCTCGGACTATCTGTCAGTCGTGCGCACGGTATTGGACCGCGCCGACATCAAGCCCGGCGACGTGGTCCTCGAGGTCGGCGGCGGCTCGGGCGTTGTGCTGCGCGAGATTGCACGCCGCACAGCTGGTTCCAACCGCATCATCGATGTCGACATAAATCCGTATCTGCTGCGCGAGGCGTCGGCGCTGGCCAAGCGAGAGGGGCTGGCCGCGCGGATGGAATTCCGGCGGGGCAGTGCCGAGGCGATCCCACTCGACGACGCCAGCGTCGATGTAGCACTCGCGATTACTGTGCTCGAAGAGGGCGACGCCGACCGGATGCTCACGGAACTCGTGCGGGTGACAAAGCCGGGCGGGCGAATAGGCGCGGTCGTACGTGCGCTGGACTTGCCCTGGTGGTCCAACCTGCCGCTCAACCCCGCCTTGCACACCAAGGTGACCCGGCCCTATAGCGCCGCGGGCGCGGCCCAGAACGGTTGTGCCGACGCAAGTCTCTATCACCGCTTCGCTGCGGCAGGTCTCTCCGAGACTTGGTTTTCCCCACAACTGGCTGCGACCATGCCGGAAATCGAGCCGGTGAGGCTTGCTCTCCTCGAATCCCAAATTGTCGCAGCGCTTGAGCCCGCGGAAAGAACGGAGTGGCAGGAGGCCGCCGCCGCCTCAAAGACCGACGGGACATTTTTCATCGCCCAAGGTTATCACTGCGCTGTCGGCACCAAGCGGGTTTGATCCTTTGATCGATCGGCTTGCGGCTGCATGGCGCCTGGAGCGCGCGAGTCATCTTGCCAGTCGGCGGATTGGCCTACGCGACAAAGCCCCCAGAGCGCGCGGTGCCGTAAGCTCATAGCTGGTACCTAGCCCACGCTTGACTGTCGGCTTCGGGGCATGAGGACGCGTTCCCGCGGCCAAGGCTGAGCGCCCGCTGTCGGTTCAGTCAAGGGACCTTCGCGGGGACGCGGGGCAACGGGCGAGACGCGCCGACAACGGTCATTCGTCGAGCAGCGAGCAACCGGCCGGGTGTCAATCACCCGGAGCAGACATCGATCGCGTGGTCTGACCCTTCATCCGTCCCAATCCGAATTCCCCGCAGCCCCTACGCGGCACTGTTTCTGTTTATCGCCCGGCAGCGATCCGATGTGCTCACGCAGGAGTGGCGCGCGGCAGCGACGGCCGCGCCGTTCGATTGAGCTAAGCCGCCAAAGTCGCGACCGCCCTCAAGCTCGAAGATCGTGCGCCAGGGTCAGCGCTAGTTCCAATCCACCACCTGGCATCCTCACCGGGCTGGTCGACAGTTGTTCAATGCCTGGCCCGTCGTCAGAGATTGCCGCGATCCGCTGATCCAACAGGGAGACCACGTACCGCGAAAATGGCCCAAGATGGAGGTAAAAGGCTGCCATTGTAAAAACGCATGGGAGGGCTTCGCGGTTGTGTTTGGCGGTTTCGAAGACCGCTCGGCAGACATGACCGAGTGCCTCAGGCTGCCGCCGCACAATGCGCCACAGAATGCGGAAAGCAAGGCTAAGATCGTGGAGCGAAGTGCCGAGAGTGCGCCGAAGAAACTGGGTCGAGCGGCTCCTATCCAGCTTCGGGCGGTCGAGCGTCCGCGCTACCGTCCTGACTCGGCTGTAATACGCATCCAAATCGTACACCCCCTGCAAAACCTTCTTGAAATCCAATAGGATTTCGCGGCGTGGGCGCGCTGTGTGAAAATTGAGGCCGGCGGTGCATTGGTCGCCGGCGCCGAGCTCCGCCAGTTGTTCGACATAGGACTGCGGAAGCATGCGGCCTTCCTTTTCGAGCCGCCGGCCCAATTGCGTATGGGGCAGCGCAAACAAGAGGCCGACCATGCAGACGGGGATCGCAGCCGCTTCGATAAAATCTGTCATTCCGGCGGCGACACCGTCCTTCTCGCTGTCGAAGCCGACGATGAAACCGGCATGCACGTAGATCCCAGCACGATAGATCTTGCGCACGCTGTCGTCCAACACGCGGCGCGTATTCTGTTTTTTCTGCGTCGATACCAGCGTCTCCGGATTGGGGCTTTCGATGCCGACGAAAATGTTTAAGAAATTTGCCTCGCGCATCAGCGCGAGCAAGGCGTCGTCATCAGCCAGGTTGATCGACGCCTCGGTCGTGAATTCAAATGGATAGCCGTGCTCCTTCTGCCAGGCGATCAGATGCGGCAACAAATTCTTAACCGCTTTCTTGTTGCCAATGAAGTTGTCGTCGACAAAGTCGAGAAAGCCGCGATAGCCGAGGCGGTACAGCGTGTCAAGCTCGGCCAATATCTGCTCTACGGTCTTGGCCCGCGGGGCGCGCCCATACAACTCGATGATGTCACAAAACTCGCAGGTAAAGGGGCAGCCGCGCGCGAACTGCACGCCGTAATAGAGGTACTGGCTGCGCTTGAGCAGATCATAGCGCGGGATCGGCGTCTTGGTGACGTCGATCTTGAACTTCTCGGCTTCGAACACGCCGTTCAGCGATCCCGCGCTCCAAGCCTCAATAAACGCCTCTATCACGCCCTCGGCTTCGCCCAAAACCTGAAAATCGGCTTGCGCGTAGGCTTCTGGGGCGGAGGTCACGTCTGGCCCACCAACCACCACGGGCTTGCCCCGGGCCTGAGCTAATTCGATGACAGCCAGCGCATCCGGTCGCTGCGGGATCATCCCACCGGTCATCACCATGTCGGCCCATTGCAGGTCGGCGTCGACGAGCTCCTCGGCATTGCGGTTGACTAGCCGGCATTCCCAAGACTTCGGGAGCATGGCAGCAACTGTAATTAGCCCAAGCGGCGGGGCGGCAGTTTTGGCCCCTAATGCCTCGCAGGTGGCAGTCAAGTTCCAGAACGACCGACCGGCGAAGCGGGGAGACACCAACAGCACGTTGCAGCGGATCGATCGGATCGCGGGCCTGTCTTGCGGCATGAAACGACGCTCCCGGAATTCGTGATTCGTAAGTGTAAGTCTCTGCTACTTTGTGCCGGCGTGGCTACAAAGTTCGAGCGCGACGAACAGCCGTGGAACGCCCGTCAAGGATTGCTCAGGCTTGAACAGCGACGACAGTGGCGCCGAGCGGTGCATATTCCCTGATTTTGCGCCTGGCCGTGCGTCGGAAAAAGGGCCGTATCCGGAAGGCTCACCTGGGGTCGCGCGAATGGCCGCCTCAGGGCGCCGGAACGAATGGCGGATTTCCATCCGACTGAGCCGTTCGAAGCGATCGGCGCGAAGGTTGCTTAAGGGGCATGAAGACCCGTTCCCACGGCCAAGGCCGAAGGACCGGTGTCGGATTCGAAAGCGGTCTGCTGCTGTTTTATGATTGACGCAGGAGGCTTTCAGAGACCGTTTGAGAACCCATTCAACGGCGGGTTCGGGCGTGATTCAAGCTTGGGATGTGGACCCCAGCGACGCGTGGCCGGATGGCCGAATTTGAGAAGAAGACCAAGCACCACTCGCGGACGTTGGACCGCGCCAGAGTCCTGACGTCTATGTATGTGCCGCGGTAAATGACTCTGACCCCTATTCTCTCTGCTCCCGCGAGCTGCTGCCGGCCGAGGTCAGTCCTTCGTGACCGCCACGCAATCGACCTCGACGTCGAAGGGCCCGGGTCATGGCCCATGCGGAAGTACGCGTTCAGAACAATGCGATCGACTCAATCGTAGCTATCGCCCAGCAAATCCTGATAGAGAGAGCTCAGCCCGTCCGTCATGGAGGGCAGGTTACAGGCACACTGTCCCCAGCTTCAAACTGTCCCGCAGGGGCCACTTTTTCGCAGCCCGGTCTGCGAAAAAGCGTAGGGCGTTACGCGAGAAGTATCGTCAACCCCATCGCCGCCAAATAACGCTCCGGTCTCATCGCGATCCCTCCATTGCCGGCGTTAGGGGACTAGGAAATGCCCCGTCGGGCTTCTCGAAATGCTCAGCTCCCACTTCTCGCCTTGAGCGCCGCGAGCCGGTCGCTCAGAGTTTGCGGGGCCGGGGATGTACCGGATACCGAGGCGAGGGCGGCGGCGATGTTCGGGTCGTCTTCCTCCGGCTGCGTCGGCCGCAACAGCTTCGCCTTCGCCGTAGCCGCGTCCGCCGAGGCGAGGTCTCTAGCTGCGGCATCCTGCATCGCCTTGAGTGCCACCGTCATGCTGCTCGTGGCACTGGTCAGCCCCGCTGCACGGCGTGCCGCCTCGGCCTGTTGCTCGGCAACTTGCCGCTGTTGCCCGGCCCGGGCCATGTCCCGGCGTGCCCGTTCCAGTTCTGACCGACCCTGCTTCAGCTTGCCGCCCGCTTGGGCATAGGTCTTCTCGAGCATTTCGAGGAAATCCTTGGCGTCGACGGCATCTTTCTTTTCGCGCTCGATCTCCGGTGCCATTTGCTCGAGCATTGTGAGTAGCGTGCCCAGACTGCGCTCGATCGTCGGCTTGCGTGTCGCGTCGGGTTCCGCCGCGATCTGTCGCTGCAGCTGCTCCGCCGCAGCCATGCGCTGTTGCGACAGCGCTTGGATGGCGTCGGCCTCTTTCTGCTCCCTGTCATAGCTCTGCCGCGCGGTCGCGACTTGTCTCCCGAGATCGTCGAGGTGCTGTTCCATGGTACGCAGCTCGGCCTCGCTGGCCGATTGCGGGTCCCATCGCACGAGCGCCTCGACGCCGGCCTGCATGGCCTTGTCGGCCTTCACCCCGACCAGGTTTCTGATGAAACTGAGCATGAGCCTCCTCCCTGTTACTTGCGCTCAAGCCGGCACCATTGCCGCTGCGTTCAAGAGACCGATGGAGATTTGGGCGGCGACCAAGGGGATTGCCGCGGCAACCTGACCCGCTTCGATCATCGTGCGCATGCCGCGAAGCAAATGCGATACGATCGCGACCGTCAATAGCTGAAGGAGGACCGCCACCACTCCCCACACCAAGATGTCGAGGAACGACCAGGTAGTCGCCAAAAGCGCGGCAAGCGGGATTGCCAATGCTACGAGAGCGCCGCCGAGAACCGTCGCCGCAGCGGGATTGCCGTTGCGCAGCAGCTCACGCTCGTGAAACGGCGTCACCGCCATATAAATGGAGATGCCGGCGACCAGCAAGGCCAGCACCAACAGGAACTGCAGCAGCAGCATTGGCAAGCCGCTGCCGAGCGCGTCGAGGACCGCGGGGGCGGAACCGTCGGATGCAGGATTCATGCGTGGCTCCGTTCAGGCGGCCAAGGGAACGCTCGGCAAGGTCAGCCCCGCCGGGTTGATGTCGATGCCGGCGTCGATCTCGACCCATGCCTGCCCCGTCGCCTCGACCGCGCTGACCAGGATGTATTCGGTCTGAGGCGCGGGCGGCGTGCCGCCGGAGGGACCGCCGTAGAGCATCATCTGCAATTGGCGCTGTTCGACATGGTCGAGGTATTGCAGCGTCTCCTCCATCTTTCGCGGCGGAACTCGGCTGTTGCCCGGCCCCCAGACGCGTCCGTACGTCTTGCCGTCCTTGGTCTGAAACGACGGCCACCCGATCATCCCTTCGGCGGGATCGAGCCACAACCCCCACTCTTGGTTGTCCGCCGGGGTGACCTCGTCCAGCCGTGAAAAGTAGCGGCATTCGTCCGGTTGGCCATCGGCGCCGAGATGAAGCTGAAAGAATGCCTTGCCTCCCGGCAGGTAAAGGCGATGCAGCAGGACGTTGCCTTCGCGCAGCAGGCCCACCACCTCGACGCTGATCATGCCGCTGCCCTCCGGCGGCTGGACTTTTGTCAATCCGGCAGCCAGCAGGAACGGGGACGGATCGACGGGCATGGTCATGCCGACACGGAATCTTGTCGTTGCGCTGCCGGTCAGGCCGGGACCGGCCGCGACGGCAGCCGGTTGAGCCATGCGGCGTCGCCACAACCAGAGCAGCAACAGCACGACCATGCCAATGAAAAGAACTGGCCAGATAAAGCCTGACCCGCCCATTGGTGCGGGCGATGGTCGGGCGGGGGGTGACGCGGACGGGTTACGCGGCTGACCTTCCGTTTGCGCAAGTTGGGTGTCGAGTTGCGCAAGCTTGGCCGCGACGGCCGGATTGTTGGCAGCCTCGCGATCAGCCTCCCGACGCCATTGCACATAGCCGGGATCGTACTGATAGTTGTGGAAATACGCTGCGGAGCCAGATGAAGACAGGGAGTTCAATGCTGCCCACAATGCCACCGCCGTCAACGGTCCCGAACCCGGCAACGCCGGTCCTCTCGCGACTCTGGTTGCCGACTGCTGGCCTCCCCAGACCGATGGCCGGCGCAGCGCTTCGCTCGGCCAGTCAGAGCCGCCGGCAGGGGAGGGCGACCGGCGCGCGTATGTCTCCGCGGGCTGCTGTCCCGCCTGATATTCGCGGTACGCCTGCGACGACAGGCTGCGGGAAACCGCCCGATCTCCGCCGGAGCCGGTCGCATAGCCGGTACCGGAATACGATCGCCGACCGTACCCGCCGCTGCTCCTGACTGGCGCCCGACGGCTCGACACTGAATAACCGGATGAATATCCGCCGCCCGGCCGGCTGTAGCCGCCGCTGCTGTATTGGGCCCAGGCGAGATCGGGTACGCCGGTGCTTAAAATGATGCAGAGCAGCCAGCGCAGCACCTTTAGCCGCAGCTTTACTGGGAGTAAGCGAAGATCGTCCTCCCTCGGGCCGTCAATCCGTAGAGGCGGCGCGGATTTCATTAGAACTGAGATCGCGAATCGTCCCTCCGCAGCGATTGATGCGGAGTTTGTTTCGCCCGGCCCCTTCGTGTCGAGCCCCATTTCGGCCATCACTTTACGTGCGGGGCTCTCACCTCTTCAAGGCGCACGCTCCCGATGGTGCGTCAGCGGACGGAGCCGACAGCTAATGGGCTGGTCAGGCGGGCTTCTGTCCACCCATGAACTGCTTGATCAGCCCTACGATCACCATCAGGACGCCCCCGCCTACACCGCCGGAAGGGCGGAAACCGGCAGGATCAGTGCTGCCAACAGCATGAAGAGGTTGTATCGACGCATGACCTCCTCCCGTCGCAGATTGATGGCGCTTGCGGAGGCCCCGAAACGGAGCGCACTTACACTCCTGGGCGTTAATTATTAATGCGCGGCCGCGGGAAGCCGTGATCACATCCTTGTGAACTCGGCCCGCCTTAGGGCTGTTGTTCGGTGCCGGGGCCGCCCGCAACTCTGTCTATTTCCGGAGCTCTTCATTGGGGCGCTTTTGCCGCAAGCCGTAGGCCAGCTCGAAAAACTCCTTCCCGTCCTGAGCCGATCGAAACACGAAAGTCGGGACGGGGCACTAGACTAGTTTTTTCACTCTATCAAAAAGGAAGGGGCTCCCGCATCTTTCAGGCTCAAGACCCGCGCGATCGACAATTTCACGTTGAAAGGGTATTTGCGCCGGTATCATCTGAACTGATGATATGACCAGACACGCGCGGCTGACCGGGATTCGGTATGGCGTTCTGCCAAATTTTGCGGAATGGCATGGCGGTCGGGCTGGGGCAAGCGGGTGGGCACCGAGAGTCTCCATCTCTTCGAACCCTCAAAACACCAGAAAAACTACCATTTTCGGACGTGCGGAGAGTTGGTTTTAGTATCCGTTTTAGGCTCTTGAATTAGGCTCCCGATCGGACTACCGGCCTCAACTACGCCCATTTACCACAGTGCTGGCATGGAGGATTGCGGCCCTCGTGCGTCGCGCCCAAATATCGGGTCATGATAAGCATCAAATCTTGCACGAAGTGCGGCGCGGCAGTTTGCGCGTGCGGTTTTCTAGCGGCTCTGGTTGTGTCTATATTCGGGGACGGCAAGCCACCTCCTTCTCGCGCCGTAGGGCCGATTACAGCGCAATTCTCCACCACGACGCCCCTAACCAGCACGGTCGCACTGAGCAGAGGCGTTACCGCGATGACCGATGGTCGAACTGTGTTCTTGACGGTCGCCGATGAGATCACCGGGAAAGTGTATTCCGCCCCTTG
The DNA here is from genome assembly GCA_963732095.1 of uncultured Alphaproteobacteria bacterium. Classification (GTDB taxonomy): domain Bacteria; phylum Pseudomonadota; class Alphaproteobacteria; order ATCC43930; family CGMCC-115725; genus AP-15. The sequence continues at coordinate 39,832 of CAVSZA010000033.1, read as the reverse complement.
GTCGGAGAAGCAGCAGCAGGAACTCGATGCACCCCCGCCGCTGACATCGAGCGCCTCGTAAGGGGTGTGAGGCACATGACCGACGTTCCAGAGTCGCCTGATCCACCACCTGCTGATGAGCTGTCCTCCGGTGACTCCCTTGCCGATCAGCTATCCGATACATTGCCCTACCTGAAAGCGCAGTCCGAGGCTGCCGCTTCCATCATTCAGGAGGCGCTGCGGCTCGCCGAACGCGGGGCCGAACCATTCGCCGCTGTTTTCGCCGAGATCGGCACCCAACTCGAACAGGCTCGCACCTTGCGAGAAATCGGGTGGATACCGCACCCCGCTCTTCCAATCCAAAACTTTGCCGGATCGGAAACGGACCTGAACGTCTTATCGCCTATCGTGAGACGATATGTTCACGATAATTCGGAAACAATTTACTCGGTGTTGGCAACCCGCGTCACAGACACCGGTCTCAACACGGAATTATGCGATACCGCGATAGCCAAACTTGCTTGAATGCGATTTTTCTCCTCGATTTTGTCTTGAGATCTCGTGAAGTAATGAAGGCGATCAGTTCAGATCAGGGTTGACGGCGAAGAATCGGGCACCTCATCCCGAGTTGAGCTTAAACCGTGAGTTCCTGCTGATCGCCTTTTTGCTTTCGCGCAAGGCGTCGCGGGTCCGCAACTATGTAGCTGTTTCACCCAGCGTCTCGCTGTCATCGTCGGGTTCGCTTTCAGCCGCAGCCTGTTCATGTCGGGCCGGTTTCCGATACCCTCGTTCATCGCGTTTCCTGATTTCCTTCGTCATTCAGCCTAACGCCAGTCGCATTCTTAACTATCCGGAGCCGATCGTCTTAGATCAGATCATTGCAGCCAAGCATGACCGTCTCGGCGTCACCGGAGCTGTCAGTCGTTCGTCATCGCGACACGTGACCAAGTAAGGTCCGGGTCGAACGTCGTCATTGCGGCGGCGATCCGTGCCGTGTCGGGTCCCAGATCCTTCTGGTACACATCGCCATCCGGGCCGGCGATGAACGTCATGATGCCACTCGACTCGAACACCGCTGGCCAGGCGATCAACGCGAAGCCGCCGGTCATGCGACCCGACTGGATGTAGCTCCTAGCCCCGCCATCCCCATTGGGACCTTGCGCCTCGAGGATGCGGAAGTAGTAGCCTTCGTAAGGAATCGGCCTGCCACCGACCAGCTCGCCGGGGTAGCCCGCGTCCTGTGCCGCATCGATCAGCGGCCCCAGCGGGCTTTCGGCCTCGCCCTCGGCCACCGGCCAGTAGAGACCATCGCGATGGCCGGGCGTGCTGAGCAGGCGCGCGGTATACTCGCCACTGCCGTTTGCCTGCTTGGCACGATCGAAATAATCGTATTGCGCATCGATGCTGGCCAGCAGCGTACGGATCGCCGACAGCTCGTTGCGGCCAATACGGCGGTCGATGATCGTCTGCGCACCTGCCTTGGTGTCGAAAGTCCAGCGCCCGTTGTTCTCGACCAGCGGAATCGGCAACGGCCAGTCGTTCGCTCCGACGTCCAACTCGGCGCGCCCAGGGCTCTGCTGGTCGATTGTGTGCTTCTCATCGAAGAGAGCAACGAACCGCTGATGGAGTTCCCGATCGGCATAGCGGTCACCGGAGTCGATGACCCGGTCGCCCTCCGACCCCAGGATAGCCCGCAAGTCGGCATCGTTGTGGTCACGCAGTGCTGTCACGAACGCACTCGCCGCTTCCTCCGCGGACGCGAAACTGCGCTGGGGCGCGGGCGCGCTCGCGGGTGCCGCCTGCACGTTTGCGAGCCAGAGGATCGCAGCCAGGATTGAGCACGGCCAGCCCTTGGGCATTCGCATTAATGACCTCCTAACGCCGCCCCCCACCACGTCCTCCGCCGCCGCCGCCGCCGCGGCCGCCACCGCCACCGCGCGCGCCACCGCCACCGCCACCGCCACCGCGCGCGCCACCGCTGAACTGTCGCTGTTGACCAACCGATCGGCTCTGCGCACCCCGCTGCCCGAATTGGCCGGCCTGACGCCCGCTGCTCATATCACCAAACGCGCCGCCCCGACGCTGCGCACCGGTGGAGCGCTGGCCCGCGCCAGCCGACCGCTGGGTCGGCCTGTTGACGCCCCCGGCACCGCCTAGGCGGCCGGGGCCGCCCGGCCGACCAGGGCCGCCGACGCCGCCTGCGCCCCCCGCACCGCCTGGCCGACCCGGACCGCCGACGCCGCCGACGCCCCCCGCACCGCCTAGCCGACCCGGACCGCCGACGCCGCCGACGCCCCCCGCACCGCCTGGCCGACCCGGACCCCCGACGCCGCCCACGCCTCCGGCACCACCCGGTCGGCCAGGACCGCCGACACCACCCACGCCCCCCGCACCGCCTGGCCGACCCGGACCGCCGACACCGCCCACGCCTCCGGCACCGCCCGGCCGGCCAGGACCGCCGATACTACCCACACCTCCCGGGCGAGTTGGAGGCCGCACCGCATTGCCCGGTACGGAGACTTGCGAGCGGCCCGGAGGCCCCACCGGTCCGCCGGGGGCGCGCGAGAAGTTGGCGGCACGTCCGCCAGCTGAGCTCGCGCCCCAACGGGATGAGGCAATCTGCGACCGGTTCGCGTTGATCGAGTTGAATTGGTTGACGTTGACGTTGGCGTAGCCGCCGCCCCATGACGGATTCGCCCACCCCCATAGCCCGCCCACGACCGCGGCACCGGCCGCGAATGCCAGCCCGGTAGCCAGCGCGGTGCCGAAATAGTATCCGGTTGGCGGGGCCGCGTAGTAGGGCGGATATGACGGATAGGGCCACGATGAGCCGTACACCACTCCCGGATCGTAGCTCGGCACGTAGACGGTGTCCGACTGCGCCGGTTGGATGACGATCACCTCTTTCTGTGACGGCGGCTGACTGCTACCCGCCGGCGCCTCGACCGTCACCATCTGCGTGCTCACGACCTGCTCGGGCGACGATTGCAGCTTGTCGTTCATCTGCGCCAGGCGGCGAAGGCGCTGCACCGCGGCGAACACGTCCTGCTGCTGCGTCGCAACCGCATAACCGAGCTGCTGCAACCAGGTCAGATTGTTGTTCATGGTCGCGAGGACGGCCGGGAACGGCACCAGGGACTTCACGCTCGGGTCCCAGGGCTCGGCTTCCAGGCCCTTCACCAGCGCGTCGCCGGACAGCGATTTGTGTGCCGGGTCCTCCACCCAACGCGAGGCTGCCACCACTTCGAGCGGGAAAGTCGAGGCCATCAGGAGCTGGGTCAGCAGGTCGTCGGGGTAGAGCGCGATCGAGGCCACCAGCGCGTCGAGCTGTTCCGTGTTGAACGGCTGGCCGACCGCCGGCTGGGCGACGGCGGCCGGGGCCGTCTGGGCCAGTACGTCGAGCGGGAAAGTCGCGTGGAGCATCAGGCTGCTCGCGAGAACCCGCATGAACCGGGCTGGGGCTGCTCCGCGCCTACGCCGTCTAACCAGCCGCAAGACCCACCACGCCTTCCATATGTGGCACACAATGATCATCAGATCGCGCTCCGCCGGTGTTATTGCATGAGCCACATTGGGGGCATGTTAGCTTATTCGATCAGCCACTCCACCCCTGGCGGCGATCTTGTACAGACGGCTTAGACTTAAGGACGGCACGCATCAGCGGCTTGAGCACGTTATCCGCCATGCCGCAGACGAGCAGAAGCGCAGTGTAGATGAGCGCCTCGCCTGTGCCGTCATCGCTGCGCGACTGATGCGGGGAAGGATGACGGCAAACCGGCATCGGCCAAGGAGCGTGGTGACATTGCGCGCGCCTTAGGCGATCGGCTCGTAGAAGCCTTGGCCGCCATGGAAGCACTCGCGGCGTCGCTGACACCCGAGGAACTGTTTGCGTCGGTGTTCTCGTCGACCCACCCAGCGGCAAGTTGCCAGGCGAGGGCCAGCAGGGTTGCGTCGACGAACTCCAGATGATCCCATCCGCCGCCATGCTGCCGGGCGCGCCGACGAGGATGACGGGCATCGGCACATCCACGCTGCGGCCAAGTAACGCTGCCGACGATCGCCTAGATCTGGAGCTGATCGCCACGCCGCCCTTCCCATGACCGCACCACCTCCCATGGCCCGCACGCCGGCGCGTAAAGCCGGGATTCTCGGGGTTGGTGCCCGCATGCGGGAGAGAGACGTACTGTCCGCTGGAGGGAGATGGATTCGAACCATCGGTCCCCCGTCGGGGGACAGCATTTTTCGAGACCCTCGTTCGGGCGTTCGGGGCTCGCCCTTCCGCGCGGGAGGAGATCGGTCCCGCCGAAAAGGAGAGGCTGTTCCGCGGTGGACGAGGTCGGCCTGATCGATATCGTCGGGCGGTGGAACTCCTCTTTAAACATCAATCTTACGCCCGTTGTGGATGATGAGGATCGGCTCCCATTTGCGTGGGCTGGGCAGGCCACGCTAGATCATGTTCGATGGCAAAATTGCGGTGCCCGACGATCGCGGTATCGCGCATATCAACGACCTACAGGACGCCATCGTCGGGCACCGGCCGGCTAGAGCCGAATAGCGACCAGGCTGGCAGGGCCCCGCGTTGGCGCCTTCTGGAAGCCCGCTGACCCGGCGTTGATATCATTGCCGGGGGCCAGCCTGGCTCGGCGCAGGGTAAACCTGCCCTTGTCGATCGTCAAAATCCGTTCTGGCTACCGAACCGGTTTTTCAGTTGCCGGGTTCGGGGGTGGTCTCGAAAAAATGCTTCCCTAACTGGGGGACCGAGGGTTCGAATCCATCTCCCTCCAGCGAAGAGTCTGCGAACTTTCGGTTCCTCTCGAAACGAAGAGCATCCGAGATCTGCCGCGGTACGGCCCATCGCTACGGCCTCCAACCAAGATCAACGCTGGGGCGGTTGCCGGATCGGGGCATCTTTGTTTTGCGGGCCTCCACCGCGGCTCCATAATTACATTAGCAGAGCAAAGTCGGCGATCCAGCCGGTTCCCGCGCACGGGTGAAAGGCCGAACCATGCGCGGCGGTGAAGCCGCCATGGCCCGGGGCGAATCCGGTTTCGGCGGATCGCGCCGCTCTCGCGCGTCTCAATCGCACGGTCTGCGAGCCCGATGCCATCGCGTACGATATGCACCGCCGGCACCACCCGTCCTCGACCGCCTCGATCGTCGTGAGGCGCTGTGCACGCTCGTGGCGAGGTTCGAGGGTAGAGTAGGAATACGCGGGGATCGACTTGGCGACCCGGAGGCGGTGTTCTTGATGCGCGCCACGCACATCGAGAGAGGGCCTGACTTTAAGCGAGGACTGGCAATGCCAGACGCGACACGATGATCGGCGCGCAAATAGGCGAAAACCGCCTGACGCTCTATGGCAGCTTCACCTCGAGTTCGAGCTACAAGCCGATGCTGTATCTGGCTTTGGCCGGGCTGCCGTATTCGTTCCGCACGGTCAATTTGAAGATCGGGGTGCAGAACACGCACGAATATCTGGCGATCAACCGATGGGGGGTGGTGCCGTCGTTGCGGCATCGCGGGCTGACTATCCTGCAGTCGAACGTGATCCTCGACTACCTGGCGCGCACGACCGGACATTTCGAGGGCCGCACTGAGCAAGAGCGCTGGCAGGCACGGGAGTGGCTGTCGTGGGAGGCTGACCACATCACCGCGGTCGCGCGGGTGCGCCACTCCGCGCGCTTCCGCAAGATGCACGACGAGGTGATCGCCGAATTCCGCCCGCGCGCCGAGGCGGCGCTGTCGTTCGTCGATAATACGGTGAAGCATCGGCCCTTTCTCGTCGGCGGCGAGTGCACGATCGCGGATATCGGCTGCTGGGGCCGCATGGTGTTCATGGCCGAGGGCGGGTTCGAGATCGGGCAGTGGCCCCATCTGGAAGCCTGGGCCGCCCGCCTCACGGCGATGCCCGGCTTCGCGCTGCCTTATGCCCTCATCCCCAGCAAGGACCGAGAGTTCCCGGCAGCGCCGCACTACTTGCCGAAATAAGCGCTTCACTGGGTACCCTTGCGCGACAGTCTCTGCTGGTCGAGGACACGTCAGCGCAACAGCTTTCGGCTAATGGCGATTGTCAAATCTCCAGGCGGACCCCAAAGTTCGACCTGCGCGACCGCCGCCACGAACCGCCGCTAGCGTCGTGATCCTGCCCAATACCCTGATTAACCTTCGACGGAATTTGCCCCAACCCAGACCGTCAAGCAGACCTCGTACTTCCGGGCGATCGGTCACTCGTAGAAATCGGGAGAATGCTTGAGGCTGTCGAAAGTGGGCAAATCGTGATTGATCCAGAGTGCCGCCTTCTTCTCGGCGACAATCCTGGCGAGCCGAGCATGCGAGCTATGTGTCTGCTCCGCGTCGGTATTCATCGACGGCACGCGATCGTTATCCCAGTTGTCCTTGAAATGCGCGGCGTCGCCGGTCAATAGAACCCAGCCGGTCTTGTCTAGGTGGACCAAAAACGACTGATGGCCCGGTGTATGCCCCGGAGTGGCAAGGAGCGTTGCGCTACCGTCACCGAACACATCGAAGTCACCGGTCAGCAGCTTCATCGGCCGGTCCTTCTTGAACGGTGCCGGTTTGCCGTCGGCAAAGGCCCAGTCGACCTCAGCCTTCTGGATCAGCAGCGTGGAATCCAAATAGGTCGACATTCCCTACATGGTCGCCGTGCGTATGGGAGATGGCGACAAGAGCGATGTCCGACGGCTTAAGTTGAGCTCGCCAAGCTGGGATATCAGCTTCTTCGCGCGCGTCGCATGGCCAACTGGTGTGTCGACCGGTTGGTCGGCGACCGCATCCGGATAGCCGGTGTCCCACAGTAGCCATTGCTCGCGGTGCTTGATGAGGACGCATGTGTCGGACAACTCGATCGGCTTGCCGACGTTAACACCCGGCGACCAACGCGCCTGATCCTTTGCCAAATTGTGACCGCAGTCCATGAGATAAAGTCGATCGGCCGTTTGTGCCGCGGCCGGCGTGACGATGGCGAGCAATATCGCGGTGAAAATTAGCCTTCCCATCGCGTCCTCTATCGCTAGCCCGGAATTCTCAAAGGGGTAGGTGCATCGGGGCTCTGGATCTGAGAAAATCGCGTTGGAAGAAGGGTTTGTCTCGGAATCAGGGGGAGCCCGATGCAGACAGAGTGTAGCGCGGATCTGTTTGGCTTTGCACCGGTTGAAGGGCGCAAGGTGGTGGCGGCCTTCGACGGCGGTCGGATGACCTCGCAGGCGGGTGCCATGCTGCTCGGCGCCACCGATGGTCAGCTCCGGTTGATCGAGCGCTTTGCTGGCTGTTTCACCGATTACCGGGCGGCCGAGCTGGTCGAGCACACGGTGTCGAGTTTGGTGGGTCAGCGGGTGTTCGGGATCGCCTTGGGCTACGAGGACCTGATCGACCACGACCAGCTGCGCCACGACCCTGTCATGGCGGTGCTGGGCGGCAAGCTGGCGGCAAAGCGGGCCGATTGTGCGCCATTGGCCGGCAAATCGACGCTCAACCGACTGGAATTGAGCCGCCCGGAGCCGACCCGCTATCATAAGATCAGCTATGACACGACGGCGATCGAAGCCCTGTTTGTCGACCTGTTTCTCGAGGCCCATGCGGCGCCGCCGCCACAGATCACCCTCGACCTCGACGCTACTGACGACCCGCTGCACGGGCATCAGGAAGAGCGTTTCTTCCACGGCTATTACCACAATTACTGCTATCTGCCGCTCTATGTGTTCTGCGGCCGGCATCTGTTGGCCGCCAAATTGCGCCCCGCCAACATCGATGCCAGTGCCGGCAGTGTCGAGGAGGTGGCGCGGATCGTCGCCCAGATCCGCCAGCGCTGGCCCAAAGTGCGCGTGCTGTTGCGTGCCGATTTGGGTTTTGCCCGCGAGGCGCTGATGGCCTGGTGCGAGAACAACGGCGTTGATTTCCTGTTCGGCCTGGCCAAGAACGCGCGCCTCAACGCTGAGATCGAGACCGAACTCGCCGCGGCGCAAGAGCAGAGCCAACGCACTGGCAAGCCGGCGCGACGCTTCTGTGACTTCACCTGGCAAACGCGTAAGAGCTGGAGCCGCGAACGCCGGGTCGTGGCCAAGGCGGAATGGACCGGCGGCGAAGCCAATCCGCGCTTTGTCGTCACCTCGCTGGCACGCGAGGAGCACGAGGCCCGCCATCTTTACGAAAAGCTCTACTGCGCCCGTGGCGAGATGGAAAACCGCATCAAGGAGTGTCAGCTCGACCTCTATGCCGACCGCACCTCGGCCCACACGATGCGCGCCAACCAGTTGCGGCTGTGGTTTGCATCGATAGCTTATGTCCTGATCAGCGCCTTGCGCCGCATCGGCTTGGCCCACACGCAGTTCGCTCGCGCCGCGTGCGGCACCATCCGCCTCAAGCTCTTGAAAATCGGGGCGCTGGTGCGCACCAGCGTGCGCCGCATCAAGCTCGCCATGCCGTCGGCCTTCCCCTATCAGGCCGAGTACCGCGCCGCCCATGCCGCGCTCACCGCGGTCGGGCGCTGACACAGAAAGCCCGGCGAAAATCATCCCCCAATCCGTCTAAGGATCATTGCCCTCTAGAGGACTCGGAAAAGTTGCAATCGTGCGGCGCAATCTACAACCGTCACTCTCTTCCGCCGCTCAGCCGCCTATTGCTTCACCATCGGCGAAAACTGACCGCGGTATGAGATATGCGGGCTAGCGCCCGAGATAGACCGGCGCGCGGTGCTCTTGTAGCGAGCCGATTGGTCAACCGCAACGCACTCACCGAGTTCCTCGGCCAGGCGCAGGCATCCGGCATTTTGGGTCACGGCGGCCACGGCGGATGATGGAGCAATCGGTCTGGGGGTGATCTGATGTTGAGTCGATTGGCCTCGGTGTGCCGCTTGGCGGGGAAATCCACCGGAGAGCGCGGGATGCGCTGGAGGAGTTCCTGAAATCTATGCTCTGCCACTATCCCGCCTCCGCTGCGCCGCCGCTATGTCCTAGAGCTGCAACCCATAGCCGAAGGGGTGCTCCGCATCGGGCGGCTTGCCGGCGCGGTGCATGCCGAAAAGCAGCAGGAGCTCGTTGAAAAGTGCATCTCGATGCAGGCCCCAGCCGGCCTCGTTTGGGCGCTCGGCGCCGTCAACCACCGGCTTTAATCACCATCTGCTCGCGCTGAAGGCGATTTACCCTTGCCCAAACTGCTCAAAAGCGCGATCCTGGCCACGAAGCCGACGGGGAATCGCACGAATATCGGCCAAGCTCAACCCTCTCGTGGAGGGGACATCACTATGGTGGGCAGACAATCAGAGAAAGGGAACGTCATGGCGAAGCAGAGAGTAACGAAGAGCCTGGCAGCGGCAACGATCATGAGCTTTTTTGCAGTTCACGCTGCGACAGCACAACAGACGCCGAGCCTGCCGCTGCCCGTGGGGTCAACGGCGCATTTTGTTTATTTTGACACTGGCGCGTACGCGTTAACGCCTGAAGACCAAGACCATATACGCGACGTGGCCGGGATGATGCAGAGCACCCCAGCCTTCGTCGCCACGATCATTGGCAAGGCAGATTTGGTCGGCTCTGCGGAGTTAAATGAGCACCTATCCCAACGACGCGCCGAAGCGGTATTCGAGGCTCTCGTTTACACCCACAAGGTACCGGAGAACCGGGTTCGTTTGCACTGGACCGGCGAGCGCCTGCCGTACATATCCGCTGCCGATGAACAGGCCGCGGCACAGAACAGAATGGTTGCGATCATCGTAAACAATGATCCGTCGCGCTGTCAGTAGGGTTATGGAGTTTACTCGGCTAGCGGTCGGCTTACCCCTCTCGCGGCCGTGGACCCACTCATCCGGCCCGGGCTAGTGAGCGCTGTTGTGGCAGATCGTCCTTCCACCCAGATCGGCCGGGCTCCACCTTAAGGGGAAATTTGCCATGCACATCATCTGGACGATCATCATTGGGTTCATCGCAGGTGTGATCGCGAAGTTCGTCACGCCCGGCGATAACGAACCGTCCGGGTTCGTCCTCACCACAATTCTCGGGATAGTAGGAGCTTTTTTGGCCACTTATCTGGGCCAAGCGATAGGCTGGTATCGCGCGGACGAAGGCGCTGGCTTGATTGGAGCAGTGGTCGGAGCGGTAATTATCTTGGTGATCTGGGGATTTATTGCCGGCCGCCGCCGCTCGTCTCCTTAACGAAACCATCTCCGCCGTGGAGATTTCGTCTTGATCTCCCCGCGGGTCTCGATAATCGCCGCCTTACGAACGCGGAAAGTCCGTTTCCGTCGGGAGCCAGCCGTGCGGCGTGTATTTATCGACCGCGTCGGGGAGTTCGCGGGACAGCCTTCTTCGCTTCGGCCTATGGCCTGATGTGGGAGCTGGACCCCGGCGCCTTCGTCAATGTCGTCACCCATTGGGCGGCCCGGAGGACCATGGTAGGCAAAGGATGGATTGCGAACCTCGGAGGCTCTGCTATGCGTACAGCGTTTGGACGGAACGACGCGGATCATCCTCCAATGCGTGAATTTTGGCTCTTCGCCATGATCTGGGCGGTCTGTTCACCAGCGCAGGGGGCATCGTTGGACTCGCCTATCACTCCTGCCGCCCAAGGGCAGCTTCAATGCTACACGCCAGATGTAGCCCGAAGGACTTGTCGATCGCTCGCCGCCTATAAAAGCAAAGCGAATGGTGCGATCGACAATATCGCGATCGTGCTGATTTCGCAGAGCCCATCAATCAGCATGACGACCGTCTCTCCCGTCGTGATCAAAGCAAATCAGGTGTGCGGATTGATTTGCCCACGGGATATCGATGCTGCGAAGTTCGCTTTAGGTGATCGTCCTGCCGACCCGGCCCAAACGGCTACGCTCCGGCAACAGATGCAGTCCGCCATGAAGGGCTTTTTTGGCCATGAAATATGCTCGACCTACGTCCCCGCTGACGGATCGCTCCTCGCCAAGGTAACCGTTGACGGGGCTTCGCAGCCGACTATGGGTCAAAAAGTCATCTGGGTCTCGCCGACTGATGGCTACAAGGTCAGTCCCTAGCATCGCCATTGGAGGCAGGTGGTTGTGCGGCTGAAGGTCCATTTTGGGTGGTGAGCGGCCATCTGCGCGTGGTGCGAAAATCGAGAAATACACGTCGGTCGAATCGGTCTCAAAGACATCGCACAGCTCGACAACTACAAGGCCTTTGGTTTGCGACCTTCGACTAGGAGGCGCCGCCGCTGAACAAGCTATCGGTCCCGCCGACCCGGTTGGCCAGGCCTAAACAAGGGCAAAAACCACACCCGCCGATTTATGTCGGCGGCGCCTTCCCGTATGGCGTGCGGCGCGCGATCCGCTACGGCGACGGATGGATTCCGACAGCCCATCGCCCGTCTCGCAGCGCGGGCAGCGCCAGATTTCGGCTATGACAAAACCGCGCTCTAGGACAACCATTGCTGTCATTCTCTTCGCGGCTCTACGTACATGTGCTGCGCAGCCCGACGATGCGGGAACAACAAAGTGATCTGGGCGCGGATGATCCATTGCGCAATACCGGTCGGGCTCTTGAGCGCGTCGTACGCGCCGAGCTGGAAACTTACATCCTGCCCGCCGATCTTCGTCACTTTGCCGACGTCGATCCCGACTGGCAGAGTAAGCGCCTGGCGCTGGGTGGCCGACCAGTCATAAGTAATGGTGGGGTCAGTCTGTATGTACCAGCCGCTCTCGAAATTGTAGCTGAGGTCGACCTCCGTCGAGGTCTGGTTCACAGCGGTGCGAGGCGCGCCGGCAAAAGACCAGAGCTGGGTCACGAGAATCCCGGCGAACCACGGGCCTTCGCTATCGCTATAGACCAGCGCGCCGGTCGGTCCAGCCGACCACTTGCCGGTTCCCAGCTCATTGTTGGTGGCGGTCGGAAACTCGAAGGCCGGTCCGGCACCCCAGATCAATCCCGTGCTGCGGGCCGGCGTGAGAAAGAAGGAAGGCTGAACATCGCCGAGGCCGAAACGCCGTTGCGGATCGGGCGAAAATGGCACCGGCAGCAGCGACCGCATTATCAGGTTCCAATCAGCATCGAGCGGCAGGGGAAGCTGCGGCTGGATGGTCAGTTGCTCGCCGACATCGTGATGTGGCCCGATGCCGAATCCGGTCACCGCCGCGAGCGGTAGGTTGATGGTTTGGGCGAACGGGTTCTCCCTGTCCCTCGCCAGCTGCTGCGCTGTCGGGCCTCCTGTTTCTTGTGCCGCGGCGCTCGCAACAACCACCGAGCCCGTCACGATACCGAGCAGCGCCAGGCGACGGGCGTCGCTCCTCCTAGTGAAGATGCGTTTCAATCCCAGTTCCGCGCAAAGCGCCTCCCTGCCCGATATCTGGGTTCTTTTACCTCATCGCCGCCTTGACGCGCAGACCGTTGCCCCCCGATAACCCCTGGGGCGGCGTCTACTCGTCGCCCTTTTTGGTGGCAAGCAACTCCCGCGCGGCGCCGTTAACCTGAAGACGGCGAAGGAACTCGGTCTGACGATCCCGCCAGCGATCCTCGCCCGCGCGGACGAGGTCATCGAGTAAGACAGGCGGATGGCCGCTTCGGGTCGAATTCGCCCCCACGATCGCAATCACGCCGATGGCCGCTTTCGGCGCGTCTCGCCCGTTGCCCCGCGTCCCCGCGAAGGTCCCTTGGCTGAACCGACAGCGGGCGCTCAGCCTTGGCCGCGGGAACGCGTCCTCATGCCCCATACCCGCCATTAGCAATACCCGTAGGTGTCGGGTACTCCAGCCTTGCCCCTCGGCCAGCTGGATTCCAATAGTATCGACGTAAACTCTACCGCGGCCGGCACGCTCATCCTCTGGGTCACGGAGAGTGGCGTCACCGCCCCGCTGGGAAATGTCAACTTCACCAGCGGTCTTACAGCCAACGTCCTAGTCGGCGCGATCTCCACCGTGACTGAATCCACATTTATCAGTCCAACCAACAGCGTCTCACCCCCCAACGGGACGCCCCTGGATACAGACACTTTTACCGCCATTGGCACGCAGACGGCTACCACCTTGGCGGCGACGGGGGCTGGCCCCTACTCGCTGCAGGAAGTGTTTACGATCGTTGCGACGGGAGCGGGCAATACCAACCTCACGATCGATATCACTTCCACCGCGGTGGTCCCCGAACCGGCTTCCCTCGCGCTTCTAGGGTCAGCCCTCGCGGGCTTGGGTTTGCTTCGCCGGCGTCGCAAGGCCGTGTAAAGAAATCCGACACGCGAATTTTCGTGGTTCAGCACCCGGGGCAACGGCTCTTATCCACTCAGGAACCATTGTCTCGGGAATTGCACTATTCCGGCGCGATCGGGCTCAACCAGATATCCGGAGAATCCGCCATCGTCACAGCGGGTCCTGACCGATACCCGATTTGGCGTGGCAGCGACTGTGGCGGGGGATGGTTTTCCCAAGATCGTTGAGAGCTGAAAGCCGCCGATGGTACCGCCGAACGTGGTTCGGTACACGATCTTCGAGATACTTGTAGGGGCGCAAGCGGTGAGTTGATCGAGGAAATCAGGTTCGCGACGGACTCACCGGTGGAGGAAGCGAGATTCGAACCCTCGGTCCCTCTCTGGCTCGGGGCCTTCACGCGGTCGAAAACGTCGATGTCAGGTCCGGTCGGGGTAGGCGGCTTCGAGGAAGGAGAGTTCGAGGGCGACGGCCCGCTGGAAAAAGTCGCGGCACAGATCCTCTTGCGCGGGGCCGATGCGGTCCAACTCCGCGCGCAGGAAATCGACGAAGTCGCGAAACCCCGGATTGTCGTGCAGCGTGATCCACTCGGCGTGCACGAAATTGACCGGCAGCGGCTGCGGCGCGCGGGAGGCCCAGTTGAGATAGAGCCATTCGGCCACGACGAGGACCGAAAGCGCGGCGGCATAGCTGCGCGTTTCTGCGGCCTCGCGCATGATCGCATTGAAGCGGGCGGTCGGCTGCGTATCGGGATCAGCCGTGCGCCTGTCCTCCGTGACGCCGAGTGAACGATGTTACGCAGGACGATCCCAACCATGATCTCCCCGGCGACGTGTTGCTATCGGCCAACACGATCAACGGCGACCCCGACCCGATCTTCGACGATTGCGGAGCGCCGGATTGAGCCGGTTTTGCACCCAGCGGCTCGTCCGACAATCACAATGTCGGCGACCTTCTCAATGCCAAAGGGGTCACCTGGGGCTGGTTCCAAGGTGGCTTCGCCCCGACGGCGACGGTCAACGGGGTCGCCCAGTGCAACGCCACGACGACCGGTCATCCCGGCATCCTCGGGAACCCAACGGATCCGATCCATGCTCCGATCCAGGCCTATGTGCCCCACCACAATCCGTTCATGAGCAAGGAGGCAGTCACCTATTCGCCCTCCTGCTCTTTGCGCGCCCTGATCCGGTCGACCTCGTCGATCAGCCGTTGCCGCGCATCGTTCGGAAATCGATCGCGCCGCCCGCAAGACCGAGTTCGCAGCAGACTCTGCGCTGGAGGGAAACGGATTCGAACTTCTGGTTCCGCGCCGGCGGTTCCGCCAGAAGAGCGGTTTGGGCCAGGGATGGCCTGACGATTGTTTTCCCGAGAAGGAAAGCGTCCCGGCCCGCCTGTTATTCAATCGATCAGCTCCAAAACGAACTCTTTCTTCGTGATGTCGCCGCGCTAGAAACCGCGATCGGAGGCGACAGATCAGCCATGGAACCTAAGCTGCTGCGGAGCTGTCAACTCAGGGACGGCGTGCCGGGCCGAGCGACCTTTAAGCCGGCGCAATAACCGAAACTGCTTTTCCCCTAAAGGGCTGTCATGCCAACCCATGTCGACGCCATCGCTTTGCTCGAGGCCGACCATCGCAGGGTGGAGGCCTTGTTTGCTGAATTCGAAGCCGCCAAGAGCGCAGCCAAAAAACAGGCCCTGGTCGAGCAGATCTGCACCGAGCTGAGCGCGCATACCGTGATCGAAGAGGAGATCTTCTACCCGGCCTGCCGCGGCAAGGTCGAAGAGGACTTGCTGAACGAAGGATACGTCGAGCACGACGGTAGCAAGGTGCTGATCGCCGAGCTAATCGCGAGCGCGCCCGATGAGGAATTCTATGATGCCAAGGTCAAAGTGCTTTCGGAACAGATCGAGCATCACCTTCATGAGGAGGAGAAGCGCTCCGATGGGATCTTCCCTCAGGCCCGGGCTGCCGGTCTCGATATGACGGAGCTCGGCAATCGCATGAAGGCCCGAAAGGAAGCAGTCCTGGCTGAATATAAGACGAGCGGGATACCTGCGCCGGAGACTCGTACGTTCACCGGCCATGCGCTCGAACAGGGCGAGCCGGTCGGCGAAACCGAACCGCCCGCGTGAGCGCGACGCGCTCGAATGTCGCGGAAACAATCATCCTGGTTGCGCCTTTCCTTCAACCTCTGGCAGGCCGGCCTCGAAGCCCAGCAAGTGATTAGCTTGCGCCTCGCGCTGCTTGCGGCCGGTAGCGACTCCGCCGGAGCCGAGACAGCCCGCATGGTATCGGAAAAAATGTCCGCGGCGCTGGAAGTTCAGCACGCAGTGGTTACTGCCGCTATGACAGGCAGTCCCGGGCTCATTCCAGCACGAACGGTCGCGATCTATCGCCGGAAGATGCGGGCCAACCGCCGGCGCCTCGGACCTGCAAAAAAGCCGGCCGCGGGGCTCAGCCACCCGTCACGCTTATAAGTGCACCGTGGACCGGATGATGGGTCCGACCAATCCTGTCCCTTGGTGGGTCGGGCCTGCCGGTAGAGGGCTCGCGGGGATCACCTCCGCTGGCTATATGCTCGCCGTCATCCCTCTCGTCAGCCTGACCGACCGGCGGCCCGCCCGGCAACTCTATCTCGCCTCGAGCGTCCTCAGCGCGCTGTCCTGCTTCGGCATGGGGCTGTGCGACAGCCTGCTCCCGGCGCTCGGATTCCGCGCTTTGGCCGGCATCGCCATGGCCGGCATGTACATGCCGGGACTGCGGGCGCTCACGCATGGCGTCGAAGGGGCAACACGCGCCCGCATCGCGGCCTGGTACACCAGCTCCTTCACCATCGGCGCGTCGCTGTCGTTCCTGTTCGGTCGCGTCGGAACGCTGCTGGGCTGGCGCAGCGCTTTTGTTATCGCCGGCATCCTCGGCGCCGCCGGCGCCTTGCTTGCCTGGGCGGCGTTGCCGCGCGAGGATTCCGGACGCGAGGAAGAGCCCAGCCGCTGCTCGACTTTCGCCCGGTGCTTGCAAACCGGGCTGTCCTCGCCCTGATCGTCGGCTACGCCGCGGCGATCTGGGGCTGCGTCGGATTGCGGCAGTGGATTGTCGTCTTTCTTACGTTCTGCGCCGGCGGTCAGGCCGCTGATCCCGCGCAAGCCGGGATCATTCTGGTGGTCGGAGCGGTGATCAATTTTCTCGGCGTGCCCGCTGGCCTCATCGGCAACGAGCTGTCGATCCGTTACGGCCTGCGTAGCATCGCGACCCTGGTCTTCGTGCTCTCGGCGGCAGCCGGCGGTTTGTTAGGCTTCACGGTAATGCTGCCGTATATCGCCGTGCTTGCACTTTCCCTGGTTGCCGGCTTCATCGTGCAAGGCAATTTTTCCAATCTCACTTCGGGGGTGCTCGCCGTTGCCGCCCCGCGTTACCGAGGGGCAACGATCGGGCTCTATTCCTGCATCGGCTTTGGCGCGGGATTCCTCGGGACGCTCCTTTTCGGTGTCACGCTCGACCAGTTCGGCGGGACGTCGCAGCTCGCCGCCTGGGCGCTGAGCTTCGGCACCTGCGGGCTCGCCTGCCTGGCCGGTGCCGCCGCCACCATTTTCCTGCTCCGGAACATTTCGGCGCTCGTCCTATCGACGAAGCCATGAGGAAGCTGTAACGCGACCGGCTGGAGGAACCGAAAGTACCGCGCTTTATAAACTGGGCATGTACCTCGAGCGCATCCAGTGCACTGCGAAACAGCCGATCGTGGCTCAGCGGCAGGCCGATGTTGCCATTGCGCGTGTCGAAGGCGCCCGATTAATCGCGATCGGTCGGTCCAGGGTCTTGGCCGGCCGCGAGCTTGTCGTATAGCGCGGCAATCTCGTTCAACCGATCGATGACGTCTTTGTCGGTCATCGCGGCGGCATAGCGACGAGCCCGTTGCGCTTCCTCCCGAAAGAGCGTGGCATCGGTCGACACCGTGGTATTCGGCAGCGTTTCATCCATATCTATCTAACGTTTGCTCGGCACGGCGCGATCCACCGTGCCCGGTCTCGATGGATCCCGCATTCCGGATTGGCGGACTTCGCCTCCGACGCGTCCAACTACGTGACGGCGCGGAGTTGGTGATTGATCGCGGCATGACGGGCGGTGCAAGGCGTCGGTGGAGCCGAACTGAGAGAAGCGCGACAGAGGTTTTACCAGCGGAACTGCGAAGTACGACTTAACAACCGCCTCGACAGCAGAAACCCCATACAAGTTCGAATCCCGCTTGCTTCAGCAGTGAATCCGGGGACCGCGCGACGCCCTCATCGGAAATCCAGCCTCCAGGCTGTTGCGACGCCTCCGTCGCAGAGCGGGACCGTGAGTTCGAATCCGCTTCCCTCCAGCGGGGAGTCACGTGCGAACCGGACATTCGACGATCTCGCAATGGCTACATTGGGCGAGATGATGCGGCCTGTAGTCTTGAAGGATGGTCGAATTGGTGTCCAGCTCAACCAATGGATACTCCAAGCGGCAACAGCGATGAACAACGCCCTCGGTTAGTCCGAGTAGATGAAGGTTTTGGGCGTGATCGGGATCGATCACGAGAATTTGACGGCAAACCCGCTCCGCCTCGGCAATTCGTCCCGCGTGGTTATGGGCGAGCGCTGCGTTGAACCACTGGGCGATCGGCTCCACTGGCCCGCCCGCCGGCGCGTCTCTGCTGTCGGTTCATCGATACTTGATAGCGCAACCGGCCATTACATATCCACGTCTGCGGGAAGAGAGAGGAGAAGCCGGATGGCGAAAGATGCCGCGCTACCTGGACGAAAATGGCTGCTCTGGGTGAGCGCCCTGCTGCTGATCGCGACCGGATGCGCTGCGCGAGGGCCGGTGGCTGAGGCGCCAATTCCGGCGGGCCAAGGCCGGATCTGGGTTTACCGCAACTGGCTCCCCTCGGAGAGCCTCAATCTCGCTAATATCGAAGTGAACGGCGTCTCTTTCGGGTCCGTTGAAAACGGCGGCGCATTATACCGCGACGTACCCCCTGGAACTTATCACGTTTTCGCGCAAAGCTGGGCGCACGACCCCAAGAGCATGGACACGAATTTCGCGCTAGTTCCCGGCCAACAGGTCTACATCAAGATCATTGACTTAACGAGTTGGGCGACCAGCGTGAGCGCTTCCAAGAACTTTCAGCGCGACGCTTTCTGGGCTTGGCTGATCCCGCCGCAGATAGCGCAGGCCGAAATTGCTCGCGACCGTAACGGCATTTGACGGTCTCTGGCTCGCGGGCTGCGAGCAGGGTGGGTGTCGTGAGCAAAATCAAAGAAGAAAAGAAAGCCGACCACGGCGAAAGATTCCGTTTCGCACCCGCGAAGATGGCTGCAGTGGGCGGGCAGCCTGCTTCTCGCCACGGTGGGCTGCACCGAGACGACAACGCAAGTCCCTACCTCAGCGCCTCCGGTCCCGGCGGCAGGCTCGGGTCTGGTTCTATCGCGACTGGGAATCCTCGGAGAGCCTCAAGCTCGCCCTCGTCGACATGAACGGCAGCTATGCCGGCGCGGTGGCCAACGGCAGCGTATTCTATCGCGATGTTCCGCCCGGGCATTATCACATCGCTCCGCAGAGTTACGGCCGGGACACCAACCAGGACAAGGACGTCGACGTCGCCCCGGAGCAACAGCTGTATTGCAAGATCGTATCATCACGCAGTTGGGAACTGGGCGTGGGCGGCTCCCAATCCGGCTTCGATCGCGACACGTTTTACGTCTGGCTGATGGCGCCCCCAGGTGGCGCAGGCCGCCATTGCCCGCGACCGCGCCAGCATCTAATCGTCTCGGGCTTTAGAAGTTTGCGAGGTTCAGCACTTCAGTGTCATAGTCATATGCGAAGATCTCGGCGTGGCGGCCCCAATTGATGACCGTCTCGAGCAGTGTGATTCCGAACCGGCCTATCCGATCGGCCGAGCTTGGGGGTAGCCGCACCGTCTTCGTAGCCGCCACCTCAGCATGGCGAAGTCATCGCTGCCAGATATTCCGGGGCAGGAAAATGGTCGCGGCGGCGCCGGCCAGGCAGGCCAGTCCGCAGGCGCCGAAGCTTAGCACCCACGCTGCGAGCTGCGATGTACCGCCGAACTGATCGAGCGTGACGCCGAACAGCAGCGTTCCGAGGAAGCTCGCGCCGAAGCCGATGCAGGAAACCGATCGCCCATACGGTCTTGACGGGTTGCGGTTTGCGCTGCTTCTCGACTTCTTGCGCACACTGGCGGTAGTACTCATAGATGCCCTGCCCCGGGAAAGGCTTCTTGCACCAGTCCAGGAACTGCGCGGTGGAATCGGCCTGGTCGTCATGCTTGCCGTTGGGGAAAACCGTCAGCTCGTGGAGGTATTCGGCGAGCCACGGCGCGGTCTCGGGGATGCGGACAAAGCCGCTCTCGAGGATCGCGGTCTGCGCATGCAGGCGCATGGTCTTGTCGCCGGTCGGCTGGTAGCGCGTGGCGCCATAGCAGCCCTCGGTGATCAGCTCCTGGATCAGCTGAGTGCCGGATGCCTTGCGCAGCAGGATGCCGGGGCCGCCGCGGCCTGGTTTCCCGCGCTGACCACCATGGCAGGCTAACTGGGATTTCTTGAGTGATTTTCAGCAGCGCGGCACATTGGCCCTGGATGCGCTCCGTGCCCAGGCGGCTCAGAGTCCCTGGGGCGTCGCCAGTAATGGCCGCATTCTGGACGAGCCGCGTCTGCGCTCCATGGAGGAGATGTATCTTCCAGACTAAGGCTGGGAGACGCTATCCCGGGGGCACCAGGTCCCGGTTCGTTCCTGACTCTTCGCTGGAGGGAGATGGATTCGAACCATCGGTCCCCCCCGTAAGGGACAGTATTTTTTCGAGACCGCCGCAGGATCTGGCGACGACGAACCGGCCCGGTAGCCGGAGCCGGATTTTGACGATCGACAAGGGCAGGTTTACCGTGCGCCGAGCCAGGCTGGCCCCGGCAATGATATCAACGCCGGGTCACCGGGCTTCCAGAAGGCGCCAACGCGGAGCCCTGCCAGCCTGGTCGCGAGATGCTTTCTCCGCGCCGAGCACCAACTTAGCGATGCTCAGGCTCGCAGCATGCGCACGCCAACGATGACGAGGATTGTTGCGAGGACCGGCCGCAACACCTTGTCCGGCACCCGTGCACTCAGATGGCTACCGAAGAAGATGCCCGGCAGAGAGCCAATGACGAGCGAACCAAGCAACACCCAGTCGACCGATCCCAGAAGCCAGTGGCCGACGCCCGCGATCAAGGTCAGCGGCACGGCATGAGCGATGTCGGAGCCGACGAGACGGGCGATCGGGGTGCGCGGGTAGAGCAGAACGAGAGCCGTCATCCCGATGGCGCCGGCACCGACCGAGGAGAGCGTCACGAACACCCCGAGCAGGAGCCCAGCGAAGGTCGTCAGTGTCGCGGTCCACCACGGGGCCGGCTCCGCATGCCGCGTCGCGGTCAGCAGACGGTTAGAGAGCGGTAGTCGCTCCCGCTGCTAATCCGTCCGCTTTGGAGCATGAAGAGCGGTTCCCGCCGACAAGGCTGAGTGCCGGCTGTGGGTTCAGAAAGGAGACGATCGCCGGAATTGGCCGCAATGGGCGAGATGCGCCGCAAGCGGACGCCTCCTGCATAGGGCGTCGACGGCTCCGCAAGATCGCCGGAAAAACGAGTTTATTGAGGGACGCTCCGCAACGTAAGAGCACCCTCACTGGCATTGGCTAGCGCTGCCGGCAGTTTCGTCCCACCATCCGGCATACGTGAACCTTCTCCTAGGCGTGGCGTTAACTCCGTCGAGATCGATGCAACTCGCGTACAGGCGTGTTGACGCATCTATCCTGTCGTCGATCGTGGTCTCGCTCAGAACCGCGGAAGCGCGAAATCATCCGGTTCGAGCTTCTGTCGACCTATCTCGAAAACTGGAAGGCGCCGACATCGGCTGTGACCCGCTGTGGGCTTCCACCTTTTGACCCGGCGACCGGCACGGTGATCGAAGCGCCCATCGAGCGGCAGACTAGAACGGCTGACGTGGAGGCGAGGACTCGACACAGGGAGACGGACGATGAAGGCAATCGTTGTAACGGAGCAGGCTGCGGGAACGGCCGGGATGAAGCTGGTGGAGCGGCCCGAGCCGCTGCCAGCGATAAACGACGTCGTCGTTCAGATTCATGCGTCGGGATTCGTCCCGACTGAGATGGAGTGGCCCTCGACCTGGACCGATCGCCGCGACCGTGACCGAACACCGTCGATCCCCGGCCACGAGCTTGCCGGAGTGGTCACTGTCCTCGGCTGGGGCACGACGGGACTGTCGGTAGGACAGCGGGTGTTCGGCCTCGCCGACTGGTATCGCGACGGCACCCTGGCGGAGTATGTAGCCATCGAGGCACGCAACCTCGCGCCGTTGCCGGGCGACGTCGACTTCACGGTGGGCGCGAGCCTGCCAATCTCTGGCCTCACCGCGTGGCAGGGACTGTTCCAGCTCGGCCACCTTCAGGCGGGGCAGAGCGTCCTCGCGCACGGCGCGGCAGGCGCAGTCGGGACGATGGTGACGCAGCTCGCACGTGAGTTTGGCGCTTACGTCATCGGCACCGGACGCGCAGCCGACCGTCAGAAAGTGCTCGACTTCGGCGCGCAGGAGTTCGTTGACCTCGACAACGACGCGCTGGAAGACGTCGGTGGCATCGATCTGGTGTTCGATGTCATCGGCGGCGACATCCAGAAGCGGTCCGCAGGCCTGATTCGAGCTGGAGGAACACTGGTGTCCGTCGTCGGTCCGGCCGAGGCGCGGCCCGCCGACGGCTTGGCGGTCGACTTCGTTGTCGAGTCCGATCGTGCCCAACTGAGTGAGATCGTCCGGCGGGTGCGGGACGGACGACTGCGGACGAACATCGGCAACGTCTCGACCCTCGACGATGCCGTCGCCGCCTTAAACCCGACCGAGCGACGCAGGGGGAAGACGGTCATCCGCGTTCGTCCGTGAGGACTCGGGCCTTAGAGGGACGCGCAATGTGACCGGCGGCGACGCCGACCGAGGTCACCCCGATGCCGATCAGGTCTTCGGCGGTCAGCTTCGGCAGGATCTCGCCGTCGATATCGTTGTCGCGGAACGCCGATACATAGCGCTGAAGTTCTAAGTCCTGCAGCCAGGCCGCAATGTCCATCGGGTGGTCCTCGGCTCGGGGAAGCGGCGATCCCTCGTCGTTAGACGTCGATAGCGTCGGCTGTTCGGATCAGCCAGGCTCCGCTCGTTACCTCAGTTCTGGCATGGGGTCGTGAGTTGTATCTCGTTGGTGTCTACCACGAAGACCGCGAGAAGCTTGGCCGGCTTCGTCTCGCTGGCATTAGCGCTGACGCCATGGCGATCGCCGGGCATTTCGGAAAAACTCTGTCCGGCCTCGTAGGTCGTCACCGGTCCGTTGTTGACTTGACTGCGGATCGCCCCCTCGAGCACCGTCGCATAGATGAAAGCGGATTTCGGATGCGTGTGACACGGCGAATAACCACCTGGGCCGTATTCTACGAGCACGCCCTTGATGCTCTTGCCGGGAACATTTGGCAGCTCGTGCTGGTAGACGAGGGTGACCTTGGCGTTTTTCGACGGCGGTGCATCTGCGAGGGCGCCGCAAAACGGCAAGGTCGCGACTACCAGTAAGGGGAGGATACTTTTCATCGAGCCTCAGCGTCGCTCGCGCAGGATCAGGCCACCCGTGAGTGGCGAAGCCATTCGTCGAGAGTGATGCGGCCGAGGCGCGCTTCGCCCAACGGCACGAGCGAGCGCTCTTCGACCCGGCCGCCGAAATACCCGGCCTCGGGATCGCTCACGACCTCGCGTGGGTCGCCGACCGCCTTCAGATAGCGAGCGACGATTTCGCGGAACGGTGCTCGGTCCGGACCGGCGATCTCGACGATGCCGTCGCGCGGCGAGGCGAGCGCCACCTCCGCGATGACGGCAGCAACGTCGTCCGCCGCGATGGGCTGGAACAGCACGGGCGGCAGTCTGACGGTGTTCCCGGCTGTACTCGAATCTGCGATGCCGCCGAGGAATTCCATGAACTGGGTCGCGCGGACAATGGTGTAGGGGATCCTGGAAGCCTCGATCAGTTTTTCCTGGGCGACCTTGGCGCGAAAATAGCCATTATCGGTCCGGTCGGTCGCGACGATGGACAGCGCAACGTGGTGACGGACCCCCGCCGCGGCTTCCGCCAGCAGGAGGTTGCGGCCGGACGTCTCGAAGAATTGCAGCACCGCCTTGTCTTCAAATGACGGCGAGTTGGCGAGATCGATCACGACCTGTGCGTTGGTCATGGCCTCTTTGAGGCCCTCGCCTGTAATGCTGTTGACGCCGTTTTTGGGCGAGGCGGCGACGACCTCGTGACCACCCTGGCACAGAATGGCAACGGCCTTCGAACCGATCAGGCCGGTGCCGCCGATGACGACAATCTTCATGGAATAGCCCTGAATTGTCGGCGCGCCGGCGATCCCGAAATGGATTCGCGTGCATGCCAGAACGTCGGCTATCGCAGGCGCCAACGCACCCGCAACACCTCGTCTCTTTAGGGACGACCCTCACGGTGCGTAACGCCTCGTTTTTGGGAACGATCCCACTGTGCCAAATTTGCTTCGCACGATCGCCGCCTTCGGCTCGCATGATACGGTGCCGATCGTGAAAGTCGGCATTGGGGCAACTCCCGTCATTCAATGTTCAACGCCATCGTCCGGCGCGTGTCGAGCCTGATTCCGCACTCGGGTCTGCATGTCCCAGGCTTCGGGGTAGCGCCAGCTCGCGAGCTCGTCGCACCAGGCCCAATCGTGCTGCGGTCCGCGCAGGCGCTCCGGCTCATCGGCGCTGTAGGTTGTCGCAATGGCATCGTTGGGCCAGGTCAGCCTACGCTTTGTCGGCTCGTAGTGCGGCCGCTCACGCGGGGGCCCTATCGCCAGCAGACACCATCTGCGCTTCGGTAGCAGGGGTACAAGCGGCAGCGATATGACCCCATCCACTCCATCTCGAAACCTTTGCTTATGAAACGCGGTACTGGTGGTTCGAATCCACTCCCCTCCAGCGGTGAGTTTGCTGCGAACCGGACTTTCTGTCCCTGGCGCGCCAACCGTCCCCGGCTTCAACTATTTCGCCGTCTGGTACGTGCTCGCGCTCGTCGCCTATCTGATGATCGGGATCGAGACCCGGGGGCCGCACGATATCGAAGAACTCGACGCCGCGCTCGGACGGCCCAAGCCGATCGCGGCTCGGCCAGGGTAGTTGGATATCCACATCGGTTGTCCGTCGACTTCTGGTCAGGCCGAACCGAACGGCCGCTCTGCGGCGCGAGGCCGTCATTCGGCCCAGTGAACTAGGGCCGTCGGTGATCAGGGTGCCCGACTGGATCGAAAGCCGGCGCGGTCGCGTCTAATGCGTGGCACCCGACGGCGCTGCGCCGCGCCGCCGGCATCGCGATGTCGAAGGAACCCGTCGATGATCGAAGGCATCAGCGCGATCACCCTTTTCTACGGGCTGTTTTCTGCGGACTCGTCACATTAGCCCAGAAACGTGCGCCCTTCTTTGGCAACCACAGTGTCACACGCGGCAGTGCCGAGGATCGGAGGGAGTGATGAGATCAGTATACGGACGACAGACACCGCCACCTGATTACGAGCTGACCTGCGTCGAGCCGGGGAGCCCGATGGGCGAACTGCTATGCCGCTATTGGCAACCCGTCTATAGCTCGGATGAGCTCCGGGATTTGCCAAAAAAGGTGAAGTTGCTGTTCGAGGAGCTTGTCATCTTCCGCGAGAAGAAGGGACGCGTCGGGGTACTGGAGCCGCATTGCTCGCACCGCTTGGACCGACCCGCAGGGACACTATTGCAGGGAATACAAATCGATGCAGCGGACCAGCAATGGTGCCACCGAGCGATACGGCACTGCTTGTCGAGATGCGAGCGGCCAGTGGCGGATGGTCAATTGATGGCTGAGTGCCGGCACTCGCCGATCTCGGACAAGCCGCCAACATTTTGTGCTTGCCGCGCGTCCATCCGCTGTTGCTATTCATCGTCGGCGGCGCGCTGTTCGGCCTCGCCGCCGCGTTTTAGAGCGTCGCGGCTATATTCCCGGCCGACGTCGGCCGGGAGCTCCGTCCCTCCGTCGCATACAACGGACATCATGCGCCCGTCAGCGGTCAAGGTGAGGCGGCCGAGAGCCCTGCCGCCGTAAGACAACGGGCGCGCCGCGCCCGCTGCGTCCCGGGTAGTGGCGTGGAGAAGTTTCCAGGTACCTACGATGGATTGCATCCGGTTTTCTCCAGGGGAAAGCATTGTAGGGGCTACGGCAGAGGAGAATATCCGCCTCACATGGCTCGGCCCAGGAGATGTATAAACAAAGAACGCGACCAGTTTTGGAGCGTGTACAGCCGAAGCGATTGGGAGCCCACTCGATTCTTTCCGCTGAGGGAGATGGCTTCGGTCCCCGGTTCGGCGTCGGTTCCTTCGGCAGAACGCGCAGTTTCTCCTGGGCGACCATGGCGCGGAAATAGACGGCGTCCGGCAGCAGCTTTGCCCCGGAATCCGGACGCGCCGCAGCCGGCGCGATATGCGCAAACGATTTTTTAGGTAGGCAAAGGTTAGAGACGTCGAGAGCCCCTCCCATCGGCTTGATGTGGCCTGAGAGTCGAACGGATGCAGGCGAGGAGGTCGTCTTCGCCGAACGGCTTGGTGAGATAGCAAATTACGCCCGCTTGGAGAGCGCGCTCCCGCGCCCTTTCGTCGGGAAAGGCAGTAATCAGAACGGTGGGAATGGGCTCACCGCTACTGACCAGTCGGTGATGGAGCTCAGGACCGGTCATCCCCGGCATTTGCACATCTGCGATCAAGCAGGACACGCGCCGGCGCCGCTTGGAGTTCAGCAGATCCTCGGCGCATTCGAAAGCGATTGCGCCGTAGCCCAGCGACCGGACGAGGCTCGTCAGAGCCTCTCGCACAGACTGATCGTCGTCGACGATTGCTATGACAGCTGTCCTTGGCAATTTCGGTTCCTCAGCTCGAGCCTAAAATGACCCCCGGGTGGGCTAGCACAGTTGCACTCGTGTTGGCTCTGGACCTTAAAGTAAACTCGGCCCGCGGAATGGCCCGTCGCGACCATACTTGCGTATAACCGGGTTATACCTATGGAAGGTTTATCTGATGCACCATGTCCGCGCCGCGCTGGCGCCGACCAACGGCACTATCGTTCCAAGCTCTCCACTCGAATACTAAAGACACTGGCCATCCGCTTTAGATTGAACGCTCCTGATCAAGAGCGCTCTGGTACCACCAATTCACTCGAAATCCTGGGCTCCGCCGCTCTGACCCGGAAGCCCGCAAGGAGACGCTAAATCGTAATCCGTTCGACCCCATCGAGCGTGATCTCGTCGCCGGTGTGGTCGTACAGCTTGGTGGTGTGCGGGCTTTCGTGCGCGGCCATGGCTGGGCATTTTCGAGGGTGCCCCCGCCTCGAGGCAGGCGGTGATACCAGTCGCTCGGAACACAGTGGCAGCCGAGCTTGACCTCGAAACCGGCATCGGCGGTGCGCCGGCAGATAGGCGCAAACAGCGTCCGAGCCGCTGTGCGTCTCGACCACTCGGTGACGCCGCTCACGTTGCAGAAATCAAGCAGACGGAGTGGAAACTATTGTTTGCAACGGCGCAGGCTTATCCACCAGCTGCAGCTCCTATGTGAGTTTCTGAGCGGCAATTCGATGGAGAAAGGTTTGTCCAATGCCGTGTATTCGACTACACCCTAACTGATCGAGGAGGCGCCTAGCCGGGAGTGCGGCAATCAATTTTCGCAGACCTACGATATCGAGAGATTTTCACCGAGCAAATGTCGGGTGCGGTAGCGGATCGGCCCGCCTTGCATGACGCACTCGAATTCGCGCGCTGCGGCGACGCGCTGATCGGGTGGAAGCTCGACCCCGGGCGCGGTTGAGGAAGCAGTTGATCGAAACGATGGAAGTTCTCTGGGTGAGAGGCATCGATTTTGGCAGCCTGGCCGAAGCCCTCGATACGACGACGGCACAGGGACGGCTGGTTTTTCACATGTCGGTGCATTGGCAGAATTCGGGCGCAGCCTGATCCGGGAGCGCACCCAAGCGAGTCTGGCCGGCGCCAACGTCGCGTTGCAGCTGAACACGATCAGCCTCGGTTTGCCGTGAGGTAGGCCGGAAATTCCCTCTCGGCGAGACTGCCGGCGCTCACCAGCCAGTTGCGAATGGTGTCGATCGCCGGGACGTCGCTCGTCGGCTCCGGCGCGTAAAAGAAATACCCGCGCGTCTTCAGCACCGGCTCCCGGATCGGCGCCATGAGCCGCCCCGATCGCAGCTCATCGCCGATTAGGGCCACGGGGCCCATGATCACCCCTAGCCCTTCCAGCGCCGCCTGGATCGCGAAGTAGAAATGCTCGAACACCTGCTCGCGGGCCGGCTTCAGCTCGGGTACCTTGGCCACGGCGAGCCATCGAGGCCATGCCGTGCGTAAGGTCGCGGCATGAAGCAATGTGTGGTGCTCGAGATCCGCCGGGACTCGCAGCGGGCACTTTTCCATCAAATCGGGACTTAGGACCGGCAACCTCGCTTCGCCGAGAAATCGTTTGCCGATCCAGCCGGATTGTCGCGACGGGCCGGAAATGACGGCGTCGACGTCCATGCCGAATTGTTCGGCCGGGGTGCTCGCGGTGACGATCCGCAAGTCCACGCCGGGATGATCGCGCTGGAATTCGGGAAGGCGGGGAATGAGCCAGCGCATCGCGAAAGTCGGCAATGCCGATAGGCGGAGCACCGCCGTCGCCGGCACACGATTTTGCAAGCGCCGACATACTGTCGCCAAGCGATCGAGGGCGGGCCCGGCATCGGCGAGTAGGTCTTTCCCTGTCTGCGTCGGCACCGCGTTGCGGCTGGTGCGCAAGAACAGCCGGACGCCGAGCCAATCCTCGAGCAGGCGTATCTGTCTGCTGATCGCCCCATGCGTGACGTTGAGCTCCTCCGCCGCTCGCGTGAAGCTGCCGAGCCGAGCCGCCGCCTCGAAGGCTTTGATCGCATTCAAGGGCGGCAGGCGAGGGCGAACCATATCGTCAGTTTTTCTCACACCCGTTGTCAGAACAAGTCGTTTGTCATCGAACCGTCATATTGCCAAATCGTTCGTAGGCGCCAGCCGGGCGCTCGCATCCGATGCTTCGCCGAGATCGCATCATGACGATTGCCGCGCTCTCAACCGCTACCGGGCCAGTTCAAAAAAAAGCCCGCGTGCTCTGGGTCGCCTGCGGCGCTCACGCACTGCATGATGGTTTTACCGATACGCTCTATGTGCTGATGCCGCTGTGGCAGGCGCAATTTGCCTTGAGCTATGCCGCGATCGGCATCTTGCGCGCGCTATACGCCGGCGTGATGGCTGGGCTGCAAGTTCCTACCGCCGGGCTCGCGAAGCGAATAGGGGGAGCGAGGCTGCTCGCGCTCGGGACCGCAATTGCCGCCGCCGCCTATCTGCTCCTCGGAGCGAGCTCCAGCATCGCCATGCTCGCGGCCGCGTTTGTCATCGGCGGGATCGGATCGAGCACCCAGCATCCGATAGCATCGAGCCTCGTCGCGGAAGCCTACGCAGGACCCCGCTCGCGCAGCGCGCTCGGCATCTACAATTTCGCCGGCGACCTCGGCAAGATGGCGCTGCCCTCGATTGCCGCCGGCTTGGTCGCGGTGATGTCCTGGCGCTCGGCGTCGTCGGTTATTAGCATGCTCGGTCTGTTCGGTGCCGCTGCCATCTTGCTGTCGATGCGGCCGGTGTCGTCGGCCGCCGCAGTCCGCGCGCGTAACCACCGGTCCGATCGGAACAAAACCCATGACCTCAGTAGCCTGTTGCGCAACGGCTTTCCGCTCTTGTTGACGATCGGTGTCATCGACAGCGCAACGCGAATGGGCTTTCTAACATTCCTACCATTTCTGTTGCAGGCAAAGGGGGCCGGCGTCCCCGAAATCGGCGTAGCATTGACGTTGATTTTTGCCGGCGGTGCGGCCGGCAAATTGGTCTGCGGTTTTTTGGGCGGGCGGCTCGGGATATTGCCGGCCGTGCTCCTCACCGAGGGCGCCACAGCGGCCGGTATCATCGCGCTACTGCCGCTGCCGCTGGGCGCGTCTTTGGCGCTGCTGCCGATTATTGGCGTTGCTCTCAACGGTACGTCATCCGTGCTCTATGGCGCCGTGCCGGACCTCGTAACGATAGAGCAGCGAGAGACCGCTTTTGGCGTCTTTTACACCGGCACGATCGGCGCTGGCGCATTGTCCCCCGCTCTATACGGACTGTTCAGCGATGCCCTCGGTCTTTCTGCGGCGATGCTGCTCGTCGCCGCGGTTGTCCTGCTGACGCTTCCCTTGGCTTGGCAACTGACTCGCATGCTCACGGCGCTCCCGCCTGGTCCGGGCTCGCGAGAGCCAAAGAAAGTCTAACGACCCCTCACGGCGCGTAGGACCGAAGGCATGAACGCCGGTAGAGCCGGATGAACGGAATGAACCGCGGTCGCGTGATGGTCGTCGCGGCACTTGGCACCACCCAGACGATCGCCTGGGCGTCGAGCTACTACATGCCGGCAATCCTCGGCAACCCGATCGCTCAGACCTTGCATTTGCCGAAAAGCGTGTTCTTCGGGTTGTTTTCCGGGGCGTTGCTATTGTCGGCCGTTATCGGCCCATCGGTCGGGCAGCTGATCGACCGTCAGGGCGGGCGCGGCCTCCTCGCTGCATCGAACCTGGTCATCGCCGGCGGGCTGTTGATTCTCGCCGCGACGCACGGCATCGCGGGGCTGGTCATCGCCTGGGTGGTACTCGGCATCGGCCTCGGCATGGGCCTTTACGATCCGGCCTTCGCGGCCCTGAGTTGGCTCTACGGTCGCCAGGCGCGCAGCGCGATCACCGGGATTACCCTGGTCGCCGGCTTTGCCAGCACGATCGGCTGGCCACTGAGCGCATTTTTGCTGCACGAGTGGGGCTGGCGGGTTACCTGCCTTATCTGGGCTGGATTGAATATCCTGCTCGCCGCACCGCTAAATTGGTTGATGATTCCGCGGCACGAGCGTCCAGCCGCGCTCACGCCGACCGCAGCGCAATCGTCGACACCGGACCCGCCGCGCGCCGCGATGCCGATCCTCGCTTTCTTTTTCGCCGCCACCTGGTTTGTGCAGGGTGCCATGGCGGCCCATCTCCCGCGCTTGCTGCAGGCTGCCGGCGCCTCACCGACCGCAGCAATTGTCGCCGCGGCGCTGGTTGGTCCGGCTCAAGTCGGCGCCCGCATCGTCGAGTTCTCTTTGCTTCGCTCATTCCACCCGATCATCTCGGCGCGGCTTGCTTCGCTGCTGCATCCGATCGGCGCTGTGATGCTGGTGGTGATCGGCGCTCCCGCGACGGCCGCGTTCGCGCTCTTACATGGCGCCGGCAATGGTATGATCACGATCGCCAAGGGCACCTTGCCATTGGTGTTGTTCGGACCGCAGGGATATGGCCTGCGCAGCGGATTGTTATCTGCCCCCGCGCGGATACTCCAATCGGCGGCGCCGTTCCTGTTTGGTCTGCTGCTCGACCGGGTTGGCATCGGGGCGATCGGCTTGTCGGCCGGGCTTTGCTTTGCTGCTTCCGGCTCACTGTTCCTGGTGCGCCCGCGCCGCGCCGTCAGGTCACGCTCTTCACTGATCCACAGTTAGAGGCTAAGCGCCGGACGAAGCTGTCCCCCGAGGTTTCGTCCCATGGCAAGAACGCCAACCGGGACTAAACCGAAGCGTTTCCGCCTCATGCGTATCGGTCGCGCGGAGGAAAATCCACAAATGCAGGCGTTGACTCTACTCCTCGGCAAGGGGTGTCAGACTCTCCTCGGTGTCCTTCGGCAATTTCTCGGCGATCCCGAGCAGCGCTTGTCGACGATCCATTTCGGCCCAGACCTCGGACGCGGCGATCCCGAGCTCGCTCCACAAAACCGCGAGATTGTAGATTAGGTCGACACTTTCTTTGACGACCGCGGTGCGCCGGCCACGTACCGCCTCGATGACCACCTCGGTCGCTTCTTCGACAACCTTTTGCGCCATCCGCGGCAGGCCTGAGGCGATCAATCGAGCGCTGCGCGGACTGATCTTCCGACTGCCTCGCACCTCGGAGATCGCGCTCTCCAATTCCGTGATTTGCCGGGGAACGGCTTTTTTCGGCGATCGCTTTTTCTTTGAGTTCGCCATCCTCTACCCGCACTTACCAATCTTGTCTGAGCCGGCTCGACAGCAGCTCGCCGCGTTTTTCGAGAACCGGATAGGCGGCCGATGCGATATGCGCGTTGATCCGCTTCAGGTCGCGCAGCATGTCGAGATGGAGTGAACTGGTCTCGACGCTCTCGACACGGCCGGCGCGAATGCGAGCGAAGTGCGCCTCGGTTGCGCGGGTTTCGAGATCACGGAACACCTCCTTCTCGCCAAGCAATCCGCGTGCAGCGCGAACATCGTCGGTCATGAACACGGCGGCGGCCGTGCGCACAGTCAGTGCCAGGCGCTGCAGCATCTGGCGGATCTCGGCAGTTCCTTCGCGCGAGAAGGCGAGATTTCGCTTCAGCCGCTTGGCGAGATTTGCCGCGACGCCTCGCTCGACGATGTCGCCGGCATGTTCGAGGTTGGTGACAAAAGCGAGAATTTCCGACAGCCGACGATCATCGTCGGCATCGAGGGCTTCGGGATCGAGCGCGGTCAGGTAAGCTTTGATCGCGCTGTTGAGCCGATCGAGCACATCATCGAGCCGCTTGATCTCAGCGATACGCTTGCGGTCACCACGATCGAGCCCGTCCAGCGCGGCGCGCAGCATGGTTTCGAGAACATCGGCCATGCGCAATGCCTCGCGTGAAGCGGCGGCGAGCGCCACCGCAGGAACCTCGGTTGCCGCATGATCAAGATAAACCGGGCGCGACGGGTCGGTCGGAACCGCGCGCGTCGGCAACATCCATCGCAACACGCACGCCAGGGGTCCCAACACCGGGAAGAACAGCACCGCCATCACGACGTTGAAGAAGGTATGGAAATCGGCGACGGCGCGATAAGGGGACGGCTCGAACGTGACGAGCCAGGGACCGATCACGTTAAGCAGCGCCAACCCAAGGACGCACCCGACCAGGCGGTTCAGCAGATTTCCGATCGGGAGCCGCTTGGCGGCAGGATCGCCGGTCGAGCCCGCTTCGAACAACGGGTTCAGCGCGGTTCCAAGATTGGCGCCGAGAACCAGGGCAAACGCCGCCTGGGGCGGTACGACCCCTTCCGCAGCAAAGGACATCGTCAACAACACCACCGCGACGCTCGAATGCGCCGCCCAGGTCAAAGCCGCACCAAAAATAACGTCGATGATCGGCACCGTCGCGATCGTGCCGAGCAAGAGCCGTAAGCTTGGAACATCCTCGTACGGCGTCAGGATTGCCAAAAGCTGCGCGAGCGCGAGAAGGATCAGTCCGAGGCCGATCCCGATGCGCCCGAGATCATGCGTGCGGGTATTCCCGCCGCGACGAAACATCATCACGCCAATCAGGATAAAGAGTGGCGCCACCCGCGAGATGTCGAACGACAATACCTGCACGATCAATGTCGTGCCGACATTAGCGCCGAGCATCGCGGCCAGTCCGGGCACCAGATCGACCAGCCCGCCGGCCGCAAAACCGGTGATCATCAACCCGGTCGCGGTGCTGCTCTGCAATACCGCGGTGATCCCTAAGCCGGCGAGGAATGCTTTAACCCGATTGCCGAGTGCCGCTCCGAGGACCCGCCGCAGGTTTGGCCCGAAGGCACGCTGAACCCCGCTCTGGACCATATGCACGCCCCAGAGCAGCAGTGCGATCGATCCGGCAAGGTCGATCAAAGTCAGGGTAGCGTCCATAGGTGCCTGCCTGTCCTGCGATCAGTTCCAATTTCCAACGCCGGTTGATGCTTTACGTCCGACAAGACGGAAAATGCAAATGACCTGGGGCAGAGACCGGAGATGGTTTCGCGAGTGCCGCGACCGATTAGCTTTCAGCAGCCCGCCAGGCTTGCTCGCGATAGCGATCGATCGCCTCGCGGAGGGCGACGAGCGAGGAGCCATGACGCGGGATCGAACGCGACGCGAGGGTAGCGTACGATTGTCGCGATGCCGAAATTGTTTCTGAGATCGTCCAAACTCGCACCCTGGGCCCCGATGCCTGGGGCCAAAATCAGCGATTGTGGGAGACGAGGAAGAACATTCGCCGCCTCGTTCACAGTTGCGCCCACGACCGCGCGGACGGCTCCGATCTCCCGTCCCAGGGCGGCATCGAAAGCCGTGATTTTGCCAGCCAAAGCGTCGGTCACGGAGCGCCCATCTGCGAGTTGAGCGTCGCACCGAGCGGCCGTCGGAATTTGCGGAGCGCACAATACCAACGCGGCCGCATTGCATTGGGCGGCCCGGTCAAGAAGGGGGCGCAGAGCGGTCGAACGCGAGGTAGGCGATGACCGTCATGGCGTCGCCGCCGAAACCGCTGCGAGGGCCCAACCTGACCTCGGCGTATCTCTCCATGGTTCCACGACGTCGCCACGCTTGCAATGGATGATGCTGAGAGCGCCCTGTTCGCGAATCATCACCACCACTCGCGGCATAGGCCACCGCGATGGACGGAGGCGGCGAGACGTTGCAGGCCGGGCTCGTCAACGCCGAAGCAGGAACGACACAGCCGGATCACGCTCCTCCCACTGTAATCGCTGCAATTCGGGGACATCATTCTGAGCTTCGGGGAAACCTAGGCAGAAATAGCCAATCAGCTTCCAGTCGAGCGGGACTTCGAGGACGGCCGCGATCGTTCGAGGATCAAGGATGGAGACCCAGCCCATGCCGATCCCCTCAGCCCTGGCGGCCAGCCACAGGGTATGGACCGCAGCGACCGCTGAATACTCGCTCATCTCGGGCATCGTTTGACGCCCCAGGCCGTGGCCTCGCGCGGTGTCCCGGTCGGCAAAGACGGCGAGATGGCAAGGCGCGTCATCAAGGCCAGCGAGCTTCAGCCGAGCGTACTGCGCGACACGTTCCGGTTCCTGTCCCGCGAGCGCCTCTTCGTTACAGAGTTCGAAATTACGTCGGACTGCGGCACGACGCAGCGGATCATCAACAAGGATAAACCGCCAAGGCTGGCTCAGCCCTACCGATGGCGCGAGACAAGCAATTTCTAGCACGTTCGACCGAGCCCTGTGGTAGGGCCTCATGTCGGCTCTGCTTGCTTCCCGCCGATGGAAAAGGCGGCGCGAACGAGAGCCGACGTCGCCAGGATGCCGGGCGTCTTCCGCGGGACTGATGGTTCGAATCCGGCTCCCTCCAGGAGAGAGTCCACTGCGAACTTGGCCCTCGCGGTCCCGCGAACGGTTGCGCGCTATAGTTTGGAGCGGCGCATCCGCATCTGGCGGGCGCTGCATGGCGCCGAGCAGGAGAGCCGATATGAGCCCCGGCGCATTGAGTGCGGAATGCTGTTACCTTGAGGTGGGCTCAATTGGGTGAGAGCAAGTCGAAGATTTGCATCAGGCCGTCGAGCCTGCTTGGGACATCTTCGCGAAGCTTGGCAGCTGCACACGTACAGCAACCGGTAACAGGAAATTGTCTCTTTCGGCGGATGTTGCAGTACCACTCGCTACAGACCGGGTTCCGCTCGGCCGTCTTTATTGGCCCGGTTTGGCGATGCTGATGCGGATTTCGCATCGTTCGGTCATCCCCGCCATCAGCGGTGCGCCGCGCTCGACGACGCGACCGAAGAGGTCATAGTGATCAATTTCCCGCATAATCCGAAAAAAGGCGGTATATGTGAAAAGGAGCCTGAAGGGGAGGAGGCATGCGGAATGTATTGGCGTGGCTCGGCTCCGCGCTTTTCAT
This sequence comes from uncultured Alphaproteobacteria bacterium, assembly GCA_963732095.1. GTDB lineage: Bacteria > Pseudomonadota > Alphaproteobacteria > ATCC43930 > CGMCC-115725 > AP-15. Next base: position 4,807 of record CAVSZA010000033.1, on the reverse strand, counting down.
CTCCGGGCTGCTAACCGCAGCCGCGGACGCTTCGCGGGCCGAGGCCCTGGTCTTCCTGGCGACGCAACTGCGTCCGATCGAGGAAGCGCAGAAGATGCGCAAGGTGATCCTCAAGGATTTCCCGCGCGAGGTCGACTACGTCACCGAGCAGCCGCCGCAGCTTCCGGTTCGCATCAAGGCGGAGCAGCAAGGCGGCACGCACACGATTGACGTCGTCGGCGCACTACACGGCGAGTTGCAGCCGCTCGTGCCGCTGGATGCGTTGGTGCCGCTCGACAATCTTGCCGGCAAGCTGAATGGCCGAGGTATCCCGGACCAGCTGATGACGCTCGGCAAGTTCGGCACTGCGCATCAGCTCTACATCCCATGGATGCAGGCGAGCTACATCATGGTCGCCAACAGAGAGGCCCTACCCTATCTGCCGGGTGGGGCGGACATCAACGCGCTCAGCTACGACCAGCTTGCGTCCTGGGCAAGCGCGATCCAGGAAAAGACCGGCAAGCGCCTGCTTGGCTTTCCGGCGGGGCCGCAAGGGCTGATGCACCGCTTCTTCGAGGGCTTCCTTTACCCGTCCTACACCGGCGGGGTCGTGGTGCCGTTTCGCTCGGAAGCGGCCGAAGCGATGTGGACCTACTTCGCGTCATTATGGAAGAGCGTCAACCCGAATTCGACCAGCTACAACTTCATGCAGGAGCCCCTGCTCTCCGGTGATGTTTGGATCGGCTTTGACCATATCGCCCGCGTGCTCGACGCGTTGCGCCAAAAACCGGAGGATTTTGTCGCCTTTCCCGCCCCCTCCGGGCCCAAGGGGCGGGGCTACCTGCCGGTGCTAGCCGGTCTGGCCGTGGTGAAAGGCGCGCCCGACATGAACGGGGCGCTGGCGCTAATCGACTATCTGGACCAGCCTGAGACGCAGATCGTCACGGCCCGCAGTGTAGGCTTCTTCCCGGTGGTGAAGGCGGATTTGCCACCGGACCTCGATCCTGGCCTTAAGCTCGGTGCCAACGCCATCGAAAAGATGCAGTCGGCGAAGGATGCGTTGCCGGCGCTGCTGCCGATTGGCCTCGGCCAGCGCGGCGGCGAGTTCGACAAGGTGTTCATGGATACGTTTCAGCTCGTCGTGCTGCGCGGTCAGCAGCCGCGTGTTGTGCTCGACCGCGAAGCGGTGACCCTGAAGCGCCTGATGACCGAGACCGGCGCGCCCTGTTGGCAGCCCGATCCTCCTAGCACTGGCGCGTGCCAGGTGCAGTGACGAGAGGCTCGCCGCCGGGCGATGCGGGCCCGCTATATCCCCTATTTGCTGATCGCACCGTCGCTGGGCTTCCTGACGGTGCTGTTCTTCGTGCCGCTGGCGCAAACGATCGCGCTGGCATTCCAGGCCGACGGCATCTGGAGCACAGAGAACTTCGCGCGCATGGCGGCCGATCTCAATTTCACCAACGCGGTTGTCAATACGTTCGAGATCGTCATCATTGTCGTGCCGCTGCAGCTGCTGCTGGCGCTCGCGATGGCGATGATGCTGCAGCACGTGCGCGGGGGGCGCGATATCGTGCTGTGGATATGGTCGATTCCGCTCGGTATCTCTGACCTCGCGGCGGGCCTGGTGTGGCTCGCGATCCTTACCAACAAGGGCTACCTGAACACCGCCCTTCTGGGTCTCGGCGTGCTGAGCGGGCCACAGGTTGGCTCAGCTACGAAACGCCCGCGACTCTCCTCGCCGCAATCGTGGTCGCGGAACTATGGCGGGCCACATCGATCGTGCTGGTTATCCTCGTCGCCGGCGTGCAGCTCATTCCGAAAGAGTACGCCGAGGCGGCCGAGGTGTTTGGTGCCTCACCCTGGCAGACCTTCACGCAGGTGACCTTGCCGCTGCTCAGGCCCAGCATTCAGACGGCCCTCATCCTCAGGACGGTGCTCGCATTCGAGATGTTTGCGATCGTCCTGTCGATTGGCGGGCGCAACTTCCCAGTCCTCGTCAGCGAAGCCTTCAACTGGCAATACAACCAGCAGGATTTCGGCGTCGCCGCGGCCTATGCCGTGATCGTCATGGGCGTCTCGCTCGCGGCGACCCTGATCTACCTGCGGGTATTGCACACACCGGCAGAACAGCGATGACACTCCGGCGCGCCACCTTTGTCACCGGTATCGTGGTGCTCTGCGCCTGGACATTGGTGCCGATTTACCTGATCGCGCTCGGTGCCGTCGGCGGCCGAGCCGTCGTCAACAGCTGGCCGAAGGCGTTCTTACCGCCGGCCGACCTGTCCTTCGGGACGATGCGGGAATTTTCAGAAATTTCTGGGGTTTGGAGCTCGGCGTTCTACAGCGCCGAGGCGGCAGTTCTCTGCATGGCGTTCTCGATCCTGCTCGGTGTGCCGGCGGGATACGCGCTCGCCCGCTTCGTCTTCCCGGGCGCCACGACTTACCGTCTCTTGGTCTTGCTGACGCGCGCCTTCCCGGTCGCGATCCTTGCATTGCCTCTAACGGTCGGCTTTATCCGCCTCGGACTTTACGACACGCCGCTCGGGGTCGGCCTGATGCACACCACGCTGGCTCTCCCATTTGCAGTTCTGGTCTCGGCGAGCCTGTTTCAGGCGATCCCGAGGGAGCTCGAAGAGGCTGCCTGGGTGTTCGGCTGCTCGCCGGTGCGCGCGTTCTTGCGCGTCGTGCTGCCGCTTGCGCTGCCGGGCATCGCAGCGACAGCGATCTTCGCCTTCGTGATCTCGTGGAACGAAGTGTTTGCCGCCTCTGTGCTGACAGTGCGGCATAAGACGCTAACGGCCTACCTGCTCTCTGTTCTGTCGGAAAGCCCGCTGCATGTGCAGTTCGCTGGCGGGTTCGTGCTGATCATTCCCTCGGTGCTTTTTATTTTTCTCGTCCGCAAGCGCCTCTTCTCGATGTGGGGCATTGCCAACCGATGAGCGCGCGCTGAGATGGCTGACATCGTGATCGACAACATCACCAAGTCATTCGGCAGTTTCATCGCGCTCGCTCGGGTCGACCTCAATATAGCGGACGGGGAGTTCCTCGCCCTTCTCGGCCCGTCGGGCTGCGGCAAGACAACATTGCTGAGGATCATCGCTGGGCTGGAGACCCAGTCCTCCGGCCAGGTGAAGATCGGCGGACGCGACGTCTCGGCGCTGCCTCCGCGCAAGCGCAGGCTCGCCATGGTATTCCAGAACTACGCGGTCTTTCCGCACATGACCGTCCGGCAGAATGTCGGCTTTGGCCTGCGCATGGCCGGCGCGGATACCGCTCGGATCGAGCGGCAGGTCGCGCGCGCGGCCGCGTTGCTGCATATCCAGCCCAATCTCGACCGCTACCCGGCACAGCTTTCCGGCGGGCAGCGCCAGCGCGTTGCCGTCGCCCGCGCATTGGCGATCGAGCCGGCTGTGCTGCTGATGGATGAGCCGCTGTCGAACCTGGATGCGCTGCTGCGGCTCGAGTGCGTGCCGAATTGAAGTCGGTGCTGCGCGAATCCGGCACGACAACCATCTATGTGACGCACGACCAGACCGAAGCGATGGGCCTCGCCGATCGCATCGCCGTACTGCATGCCGGTCGCATCCAGCAGATCGGGGCGCCCGCGGAAGTTTATGCTTTTCCTGCGACCACCTTCGTTGGCGGTTTTGTCGGCAGCCCTCCGATGAATTTTCTGACCTTGCCAGTCGAGAACGGCAGTGTTCGGCTCGGTGCGCTGACCCTGAAGCCGCCGGCAGGTTCGGAACGCCAGATCGTGCTGGGGGTACGTCCGGAGGATTTGGAGCGAACTGTTGAGGCCCAAGCTTTTCGTTCACCGTACGGGTGACCGAGCCGCTCGGACCCACATTATGCTGACCGGGGAGAGCGTCGGTCAGCAGATTAAGGTGGTGGTGCCACCGGATAAGCCCGTGCGGGTCGGCGCGACGATGCATTTACGCTTACGGTATGACCACGTAGTTTGGATGGATCCTGCCAGCGGCGTCGCGATCGGACGTGAGTAGGCACGCAAGCTTGGATTTGGCGCAGCAGGCAATTGAAATTCTTCGTGCCAACGATCGGGGCGGCTACGCCGTGCCGACCGCGACCGGCCTCTATCCGGCGCAATGGAATTGGGATTCGTGTCTGGTAGCGTTGGGCCTGGCGCAATTCGACGAACCGCGCGCTGTCGTTGAGATCGAGACACTGTTCGATGACCCCGCCTGACGGAATGGTGCCGCAATCCTGTTCCACGGTGACGACAACACGTATTTCCCCAACGCCTCAGTCTGGCGGGCGGGACCGACGCGGCGGTCGTCGGGCATCACGCAACCGCTCGTCGCGGCCACCGTGCTGCGACGCCTCTTCGAGTGCACCTCAGACCTGGCGATCCGGTCGCGGCTGACCGCGCTGTTGCCAAAATTGCTCGCCTGGCACCGCTGGTGTTACACCGCGCGTGACCCATACGGCACGGGAATGGTGTCGATCATTCATCCCTGGGAAAGCGGAATGGACAACAGCCCGCTCTGGACGACGCGCTCAGTGCAGTCGATCCGGGCCCGTCGGTCGCGCACCTGCGCAAGGACACCGGCTTTGCCGCGCAGACGAGCGGCCGACGGCACCGGAATACGACCGCTATATCAATCTTGTCATCAGGTTCCGCGACAACGGCTACCGCGCCGATCGCCTCTATGACATTTCGCCATTCCGGGTGGCCGATATCGGCTTCAATGCCATCTTGCAGCGAGCAAATCGAGATCTGCGGTTCCTGCTCGCGGCCACTGGCGATGTTGCCGGCGCGGCGGAAGTCGCGATAATGGAACAAAAGACCGAGGCCGCTATCGCCGGATGC
>CAVSZA010000032.1:0-22095 GCA_963732095.1 uncultured Alphaproteobacteria bacterium | reverse complement strand
CGAGATAGCCAATGAGGTATTCGTCGAGGTTGTGGTGACGAGGCATTGTCACGGAAACCGGGCTGGGAGAGCCCGTATCGGGTAGGAATTGGTATGGCTCCGCTCTGCTACCGCCGTCATCGCTTCCCGCCCGAGGTGATCCAGCACGCGATCTGGCTCTATCTCCGCTTCACCCTGAGCTACCGCGATGTCGAGGAGCTGCTTGCCGTGCGAGGACTCGACGTCTCTTACGAAACGGTGCGGCGCTGGGTGCTGAAGTTCGGTCCCGCGATCGCGCGACGGCTGCGCCAGCGTCGCCCTCGGCCGAGCGATCGCTGGCATCTCGACGAGATGGTGGTGCGCCTCGCCGGCGAGCGGATGTATCTCTGGCGTGCCGTCGATCACGAGGGCGAGGTTCTCGACGTGCTGGTCCAGCGCCGACGCGACTGTCGGGCGGCGCTGCGGCTGATGCGCAAGCTGATCAAGAAGCAAGGCTTCGTGCCAAAATTGCTGGTCACCGACAAGCTGCGCTCCTACGCCTCCGCGTTCCGGCGTCTTCGACTGACCAAGGGCTTCGGAAAAACAATAGGGCAGAGAATTCGCACCAGGCGGTCCGACGACGCGGGCGCAAGCTGCAGCGGTTCAAGTCGCCTCGATCTGCCCAGCGCTTCCTGAGCATTCACGCTGCAGTTCACAACACCTTCAACCTGCGACGACACCTCATCTCCCGATCCACATTGCGGATCTTCCGAGCAGAAGCTGCCGCACCAATGGCGAGGTGCCATGGCAGCGGCATGAAGCTTGGCGGGCCTAGTCTCTCAATGCGTGCTCGATAGAGTTACCGTGACAAAGCCTGCACTGGTACAAAGGAGGATCGAACTTTGCTCCCTCGTTAAAGTCGATAGCTCCGCTGAACTGCTTCGGCACGTCCGGTTTCGATCGAGCAGCGAACCGACCTTGCCGCAGCTGTTCGTCGGGCTTTGGTGCGGAGGTCAGGGAGTTCCTCGAAAGCTACACCAGAATAGCGGCGAAGGTACGAACCGGGTCGACTGCTTGGTGTGACCACAGGCGGATCAAGCCGCTTCGTCGCGCGTCCATTCTGCGAGCTTGGCCCAGCCCGTCCGGATCAGGTACTGGGCGTCATCGGCAGACATTTCGATGGTGAGGTTGCCCCGTTTCAGTGGACGGTTTGTCAGCTTGCAGTCTACGTCTTGGTCATGGCGGCCTGCATGTCGGCTTCGTAGGTTATCGGTGAGCGGTATCCCAGGCCCGAATGCAACCGCACCGGATTATACCAACCCTCGATGTAGCTGAAGCAGGCCATCTTGGCCTCGGCCTGGGATGCGAACCGGCGGCGGCTGAGCAGCTCGGCCTCGAGGGTGGAGAAGAAGCTCTCGGCCATGGCGTTGTCGTAGGCGTCACCGACCGACCCCATTGAGGGTCGAACACCTGCCTCGCCACACCGCTTGCCGAATGCCACCGAGGTATATTGGCTGCCCTGGTCGCTATGGTGGATGACGTCCTTGGGCCGACGTTGGCCAACAGCCATCTCCATCGCATCCAGCACCAGTTCGGCGCGCAGGTGGTTTGCCATCGCCCAGCCGACGATCTTGCGGCTCCAGGCGTCGAGCACGACGGCGAGATAGAGAAACCCCGCCATTGTCGGCACATAAGTGATGTCGGCGACCCACAGCTGGTTGGGTCCGGCAGCGTTGAAGTCGCGGTCGACCAAGTCGGGCGCGGGCCGGTCATCCTTGTTCCGCCGGGTTGTTGTCGGGCCAGCGCGCCGATGACTGGCGCCGACCAGGCCTGCCGCACGCATCAGACGGGCGATCCGCTTGCGGCTGTGTCTCTCTCCATGCCCATGCAGATCGGCATGAACGCGAGGAGACCCGTAGGTCTGCCGCGAACCGGCATGCACGGTCTTGATGCGCTTCAACAAGGCCGCGTCGGCCGTGGCGCGGGCGGACGGTGGCCGTTGCAGCCAGGCATAGTAACCGGCCTTGGACACGCCGAGCACGCGTGCCATCGCGGCAATCGGGAAGCAGGCCTGGTTCGCGCTCATGAACCGGAAGAGCCGGACGGCAGCGTGCCGGTCTCCCGAGCAAACCAGGCCGCGGCTTTTGAAAGAATATCGCGCTCCAGCCGCAGCTGCTTGTTCTCACGCCGCAGCCGGGTCAACTCATCACGCTCGAATGCGGTCAGACCAGGAGCCGCCTCCTCCCGGCGGCCCTCGTTTCGGTCAGCCTGGGCGACCCACGCGCGAATGGAGTGGCCGCTTGGCTCAAACTCGCGGGCAAGATCGTCAGGATTACGTCCAGCACGGACGAGGTCGACCATCTGCCGGCGAAACTCCGGCGAATACGGTGGACGTGTTCTTGGCATCGGCAGCACCTCTGGCGAGAGAACTCAGGGTGTCCACCAAACCGGGTCACATCCCAGACAGCCGTCCGGGCTGACATTGATGTGCCGGCCCGAGAAGGTTTGCACGGACCCCATACCGGAAGGCGCCTGCAGGCGAACCCGATATCGTTCCGGGTTATCGGGGTTCTGAAGGCGCTCGGCTCGCATGCGGTAGTACTCCAGGATCCCTTGGCCCGGGTAAGGCTTCTTGAACCAGTCCAGGAACTGAGCGGTCGAGTCGACCTGATCGTCGTGCTTGCCCTTGGGAAAGACGGTCAGCTCGTGCAGGTATTCGGCGAGCCACGGCGCCGTCTCGGGGATGTGGACGAAGCCGTTTTCGATCATCGCGGTCTGCGCGTGCAGACGCATGATCTTGTCGCAGGTCGGCTGGTAGCGCGTGACACCGTGGCAGCCATCGTTGATCAGCTCCTGGATCAGCTGGGTGCCCGAGGCCTTGTCCTCGATCAGCACTTCCTTCGCGTCGAACAGGCTCTGCTGCTCGCGCACCGCACGCTTGAGCGCCGGGTATTCGAGCCGCCGGCGGAATAGACCGAGGAGGAAGAGGTCCTTGCCCTTCACGCCCCACGTCGTGCACACCGAGAAATCGCTGAGCTCGGTCGCCTTGTTGGCGGTGTCCCAGCTCTGCACGATGCGGTCGAAACGCTCCGGCCGATCTTTCTCGCCGTAACGCTTGAACCATTCCGCCTTGACCAGGCCGCCGCCCAACGGGGCGGGCGATTGCTGGTACTGGCCGGCGAAGTTGTATTCGCCGATCGTGCGGCGAATGCGGTCGAGAGTGTCGAGCGGCTCGCGGTCGGGATGCAAGGCTTCGCCCTGACGGCGCCCGAAGCACTGCGCTCCCCAGATCGTCTCGATCCGGTGCGCCTCGTCGGCCTCGGCGATCGCCGGAAAGCTCAGGACCTCCCAACCTTCCTGCGCAAGGACGTGACCGATGAGGTCGTCTTCGTGCAGCCGCTGCATGATGATCACGATGGCGCCATGGCGCTTGTCGTTGAGCCGGCTGTAGAGGGTGTGGTCGTACCACTCGTTGGCGGCTTTCCGCTGCGCGTCGGAGAGCGCTTCCTCCGGCTTCAACGGATCATCGATCAGGATGATATCGGCGCCGCGTCCGGTCAGCACGCCGCCAGTCGAGGTGGCGAGCCGGTAGCCTTGGCGGGTGGTGATGAACTCCTGCACCGCCTGGCGGTGGGGCGCCAGGCCGGTCGAAAAGATCCGCTGATACCACGGGCTCATCATGAGGCCCCGGCAATCGCGGGCGAGCTTATCGGCGAGATCCTGGGCATAGCTGACGCAGAGGATCTGGGCCGAGGGATCTTGTCCGAGACACCACGCCGGGAAGGCGATCGACGCCATCAGGGATTTGAGGTGGCGGGGCGGCAGATTGATGATCAGCCGTCGGATCCGGCCCCGCGCACCTCGGTCAGCTTGGCGGCGATGACCTCGAGATGCCAGTTCATCGCCAGGCAGGTCTGCGGGTTGAGGTCCTGGAAGCAGCGCCCGGCGAAAGTCGCCAAGTTGTGCCGCAGCAGGACTTCGTACTCGGCCCGGGTCAGATCCTTCATTGCTCGGGTTTCCCGATCGAGAAGCGAGCCTTGAGCTGCTCGAGGACCTTTTCGTCCGCATCGCTGAAATCGGAGGTCTCGGGCGCCGTCGGCTCGGTCCGCCTCCCTTGGTTACATTTGGGCGACATCTGAGATTGCCACTTCCGGGCGTGTAGGAGCCCGCAATCATCGGCCCTTTCGCTACGGAGCGGCGGGCCTAACCGGCAGGCACTATGCGCGATGTCATCCTGCCGACTTCCGCCGCTTAAGCGCGGTGGACGTCTGTGCCGACGCTCCGGCCGCGTACCGCTGTCAGTAAAGCTCGCTCGGCATGCGACGGGCGTAGTCGGCGTCATAGGCGGAGCTGTCGGTGCCGGGAGTGCGCGCCGCGGCAAAGTCTCCCAGCGTCGGGACCCCCTTGGGCCGGTCGCCGCTGCCCGCCTTCCACAGGTCGGAGCGGACAAGCGCCTTAGGGCAATGTTGGAAGGCCTGCTCGACCGCGACCACGATCACTGTCGTGGGCTCCTTGCCGTCGACAGCAAAACGTTGCTTCAGGACCGGATCGACGCTGACCCGGGCCCGACCGTTGACCCGATATGTTTCGTTCGCCCCGGGGACCAGGAAGATCAGTGCGACGCGAGGGTCCTCCACCACGTTCTTAATGCTGTCGATCCGATTGTTGCCGCGCCGATCGGGGATCAGCAATGTGCGGCCGCCATCCTCGACCTGGACGAAGCCCGGCTTGTCCCCCTTGGGCGAGCAGTCGAGCCCCTGGCTGCCCCCTGTCGACAGGATAAGAAACGGCGAGGCGGCGATGAAGGCACGTCCCACCGCATCGACGTGGTCGATCTCTTTCCTGAGGACGCGCTCTGACGGTCGCGCGTAGAGTGTCGCCAGTTGATCGACGGCTGTCACAGTGGTGTTTTCGAAACCTTCCATTCCCTGCACCCCTTTAAGGTCCCAATAGAGCTTGCCGTGCCGATTTGAAGGCATCGCCGAAGATAGCGCTATTCCGCATACAATTCGATTCCGGAAAGCAGGTACCGGCCGCTGCTCGGCTGTGACAGCGTGATCATCGTCGGGACAACCACTTCGGGCTGCGTGCGCGCCACCGTGGTCGACGCCCTCAGCCTGAATTATCGGGTGATCCTGGCAGAGGAAGGCTGCTTCGACCGCAGCGAGGCCAGTCACGCCGTCAACTTGTGCGATATGCATGCCAAATACGCCGACGTCGTCTCAACGGCCGAAATACTCTCCCATTTCGACCAGCTACCGGCCGACCTGTTCGATCTGCCCACCGGCCGTCGCAGCCACGCAACGCTCGTCAAGGAGGCAGCCAAATAGCGGGTCACGACCACCCGGACTCGTGCGGACCAAGCTACTCCGCCGCAGCGTGGCGCCGCACTTCAGCATCCGGTGCACGGTATTTCGCCACTGCCGGCATGCGGCCCGGTTGAGGATCGATACCGCTTCGGCCGCCGACATTCTCGTAAATGTGGATCTCCCTGACGACAGGGCGGGCCTTGCGCTCGACGTCCAACCAAAGCCGCAACATCAGCCGCTTCTTCTCCGGCTCGTCCCAGTCATCAAATTCGGAGCGAGCGTGCATCACCGTGTAATTGTTAAGGAAGCTCGCCTCGCCTGGCTCTAATCGGGTCTCGAATTGCAGGCACCTCGCGGTGGCCCGAAATGTATCGATGGCGTCGATTTCTTCAGCCGTGAACTCCCGTTTCAGCTCGCGGAATGCCGCATTGATTACCTCCCGGACCATGAACACGCTGACTTGGCTGTCTCGATTGGAGAAGACCGGTACGTCATAGGGGGTTATCGGCGTGGCAGTTGGCCATTCCTCGCCGCGACGATGGTACGGAAACCCGCGATAGAGCAGCGGCATCAGATCGGGCCTCGTAACGAGGATCTCGTTGTGCACGGCAAGGCCCGAAGCATACTGGCTATACCCGCCCTGGCGCGCCTGACGCACGCACATCAGCCCGACGATTTGCGCCAGATCGAGATGCAGCGACAGCTCTCGCCGGCTTAGATAACCGCGGGCACTCTCCGGCTGACCCGGCGGCGTCTCGTCCCTCACGAGGCCGAGAAGATCGCCGAGCGCACTCTGCGACACGCCGCGGCCGAAATGCGTGCCAAGCGCCCAGAACATCGTGCTGATGTCTTCGACAGAATGCCCCTCGACCGGCAGGCCGCGCACGATGCCGATGCCGCGGCCTTCCTGGATCCCGTCGAATACCCGCTTAAGATCGTCGTCGAGCACAGGATGGCGGCAGTGTTCAGCGCGGATCTCGCCGAGTGGCAAACCAGCCTTGCGGATCTTCAGCAGCACGTCCTCGAGCGCCGCGATATGGCGCTGGGAAAGGTCGAATGAGATGTCCTGCTTCGACAGATCGCAGCCGCGCCATGCCATCGGATGGTCAATGCGATCGCGAAACATTGGGGTCATGACGTCCTCCGAAAGGCGTGTACTGGGTTAACTATTCTGCCGCGACAGCTGCTCTCTGTGGCTCGGGATTGAGTTCGCGCAAGCGTGGCAGGACTTCCTTCGCAAAGAGGGTGATGTTCGCGACGGTGTCTTTGTGGTCCAGGAAACCGCCTTGGCCAAACATTAACAAATTGCCAAAGCCGCCAACGCTATCGTTGAGCGCTTTGATTTGATCGTACACATCATCCGGCGTGCCCGCGAAACAGGTGCCGCTCTCGATCAACTGCTCGATTGACGCAGTGGTCTGTTCGACCGGGTTGCCGTGCCGATCTCTGACGAAGCCGCCACGCTTGCCGCCCGCCTTGAGCATCGCGATGTTAGCGGAAAGCGAATTGTAGCCGGGCGGATTGGTGAAAGGCTCGGCCACCACCGGCGAGGTGCGAACATAATCGGCGGCGAGGTTGGCGCGGCGCAGCCCCTCCTCCCGTGTCGCCCCGATACCGACCACCGCGGCGTAGGCGAAACGGTCGGGACCCGCCGTCCAGCCGAGCTCCTGCGCGCGTTTGCGATATGCCTCGAACACCGGGCCGGCGGCCGACAGCGAGAGCAAGGTTCCAACCACGTGGCCGCGCTCTGCCGCCATCCGGCCAGTCTCGACGCTCAAGCCCGTCATCCACACCGGGGGCGTCGGCTGCTGGTACGGTCGCGGCCAGATGTTGACGTTGCGGTAGTGGAAGAACTCGCCTTCCCAGTTGAACGGGCCGTCTGTCGTCGACATCGCTTTAAGAATCAGATCGTGCGCTTCCCAGTAACGGCGCATCAAATTGGCAGGGTTACTATTTGCCGGCGCTATCTCGTACGGCGCGCCCTTTACCAGTCCCATCTCGAAACGGCCGCCCGACAGCACATCGAGCCACGCCAACTCCTCGGCCACGCGCACCGGATCAGGCCGGTTGGCGATTGGCGTGCCAAGGGATAAGAGCCGTGCCCGCTTGGTTTCCCGGGCAATGATCGCAAGCGCCATCGGCACCGACACCGTCAGGCAGGTCGCCGTGCTATGGTGCTCGTTGACCATGATGTCGAGGCCAACTTCGTCGCACACCGCGAACTCGTCGAGATAGCGGTTGAGCAGACCATGGCCGATCTTGGGATCGAAATTGCTGCTCGGCAGCACCACCCTCAGCGACCCGCGCTTCAATCCTTGCTCCCAAGCGGGGTGATAGGCCATCTCCGAGAAGTACCAGACGCGCATGGTCTCTCCCTCTAGCTGCTTTTGTCGACAAAGGCCGAAAGGCGCTCGACGAACGCTTCGGGCTGCTCCCAATGCGGGAAGTGGCCGGCATCCCGAATGATCTCGAGTTCGGCTCGCGAGATCTCTCGACGCCAGCCCTCCCCATAAGCCGGTGTCACAATGCGGTCCTCGGCACCCCAAAGCAGCAGTGTTGGGATGTCGATCCGATGCAGCCAGCGTTTGAGCCGCGGATTGTGCATGTAGGGCTTCCAGCCATAGAGCGCGAACGCCTCACGGCCGCGGACGATCGCCGCCAACTCGCTCTCCGGCAAGTTGGTGAAGTCAACCTCGCCCTTCGCCGGATCTGCCCAGGCCAGCTTCAGATACTCTGCCCGCGGCAGCCCATGCATGTCGGCAATGTCCCGCTCCTCCCGGCCGCTGATCTTGATACCGAGCGGATCGACAAATACGAGGTTTGAAAATCGCGCGGTCGACCGCACCATCATCTCCGCGGCGATCCAACCGCCGAAGCAGGCGCCGACCAGCACCGCGTCCTGGAGGCCCAACTCGCGGGCGAGATCGAGATAGAGATAGGCGAGATCGTCGACAGAACCTGACCCGTCGATCAGCGGCAACTCGCCGTAGCCCGGATGCCACGGCGCGATGACCCGATACTTCCGGGACAGCAGATCAAGCCATGGCCGCTCCGGCGCGAGCCCTTCGCCAGCGTGCAGGAACAGGAGTGGGCGACCTCGGCCGCGTTCCACCAGCTCCAGGGTCGTCCCCACCATCGACATGGTCTTAGTCATCCGATCTTCCCGATGTTAGGACCAAGCAAGGGCCGGCATCATTGCAGGAATATCTCGGGGTTCCCAGGCGGCCCACTTTTTGACAAGGCCAAAAAGAATCGGCTTAGCTGCGCGCCGCCTCGCGCAATGCAGCCTGCAGGGCCGTATCGAGTGCGCTGAGGAACCGGGACCTGTCCTGCTTCGTCAGCGGTGCCGGCCCTCGGGTAATTTCTCCCAGCTCCCGCAGATGCCGGGCTACCTCCCGACCAGCGAGCGCGTTTCCGATATTCGCCTCTGTCCACTGCTTTCCGGTCGGCGAGACGACGCGCGCTCCCTTTTTGAGGCAGCGCGATGCCAGGGGAATGTCGGAAGTGACGCATACGTCTGTGGCCCCGACGCGCTCGGCAATCCAGTCATCGGCCGCATCCGCCCCGTCGCCGACGAGAACCATGCTCACGTTCGACATCCCAGGCGGCCGGATGGGCCGTGAGCCATTACTGACCACAAGAACATTAAGCCGAAGACGCGCTGCCACGCGGTAGATCTCCTCGCGCACCGGACATGCATCCCCATCGATGTAAATATCAGTCAACTACCGACCCGCTTCGCGCTTGGCGTCTCACTGCCGGTCAGCCACTCTCGCAGCTTCGACCACCGCCTACGTGTCCGCGCTCCCTTCACTGCGATCGCCAGTGCCTTCCGCTGCCCGACCAGGACAACGAGGCGTTTGCCCCGCGTCACTCCCGTGTAGACCAGGTTACGCTGCAGCATCGGGTAGTGCTGTGTGCTGAGCGGGATCACGACGGCCGGGTATTCTGAACCCTGGCTCTTGTGGATCGTCGTAGCGTAAGCGAGCACCAGCTCATCCAACTCGCCAAAGCCAAAATTGACGTCGCGCCCGTCGAAATCGACGCTGAGCTCCCCTTCCTCCATGTCGATGCGCGACACGACGCCTAGATCGCCGTTGTAGACGTCCTTGTCGTAGTCGTTCTCGACCTGCATGACCTTGTCGCCCGGGCAGAATGTCCAACCGAAGCGCTCGATGCGGATCTCGCCAGGCGGGTTCAGCGCCTTCTGCAGCTCGATATTGAGCGAGCGAGCACCGAGGCCGCCGCGGTTCATCGGGCAGAGCATCTGGATCTCGCGTATCGGGTCCAGTCCGAAGCGTTTAGGGATCCGGTCCCGCACGATCACCAGCAGCTTACGAATACCCTCTTCCGCGTCCGCCGCGTCGACGAAATAGAAATCTCCGCTTTCGGCAGGGGCGAGATCGGGCATCAGACCTTGGTTGATCCGGTGCGCATTAACGATAATCCGGCTCTCGGCGGCCTGCCGAAAGACCTCGGTCAAGCGCACGACCGGAACCGAAGCAGACGCGATGATGTCGCCGAGAACCTGCCCCGGACCAACCGAAGGCAGCTGATCGACATCGCCGACGAGCAGCAGTCCCGCGCGCTCCGGCAGCGCCCGAAGGACCGCCCGCATCAGCGGCACATCCACCATTGATGTCTCGTCGACCACCAGGAGATCACAGTTTAGAGGCTCGTCCTCGTTGCGCCGGAAAGTGCCGGTCCTTGGATCAGTTTCCAGCAGGCGATGGATCGTCTTTGCCTCGAGGCCGGTGCTCTCGGAAAGCCGTTTTGCGGCGCGACCCGTCGGGGCACAAAGCGCGATCGTGACGGCCTTGGCGATCAGAATTTTCAGCAGTGAGTTGACAAGCGTGTTTTTCCCAACGCCCGGCCCACCGGTGATGACCGTCACATTGGAGACGAGTGCAACTCTGAGCGCTGCTTTCTGGCTGTCAGCAAGCGCCAGCTTCGTCCTCTGCTCGACCCACGGGATGGCCTTGTCGACGTCAATGGCGGGCCAGGGCGGCCTACCGGCGGCGAGCATCTTCAGCTTCTCGGCGATTTCGCGCTCGGCTCGGTAAAGTGCAGCAAGGAAAACGCAACGGCGGCCTTCAAGATGGTCGGCCACGACGGCACCGCCCTCGAGCTCGAGGTTCAATGCCGTTTCGACCAGCTCGGCCGGCACTTCGAGCAGCTTTTCGGTGAGGGGAACGAGCTGTTCGAACGGAAGACCGCAATGGCCTTCATCCATCGCCTCGGCGAGCGCGTAAGAGATCCCGGCACGCACGCGGATCAGCGCTGTCTTTTCGATACCGAGCTTGGCCGCGATCTGGTCCGCCGTACGGAAGCCGATGCCGCGGATGTCGCGAGCCAGCCGATAGGGGTTTTCCGAGACCAGCCGAACGGCATCGGCGCCGTAGGTTTTGTAGATGCGCACCGCGCGCGACGTGCCGACACCGTTGCTGTGCAGAAACAGCATGATCTCACGGATGGCCTTCTGCTCGGCCCACCGGCGATGATCCGTTCCGCGCGCTTCGGGCCAATGCCGGTCACCTCGCGCAATCGGCCGGGCTCCTGCTGGATGACCTCAAACACGGTTTCTCCGAAGGCGCGCACGAGCTTCTTCGCGTAGACCGAGCCGATGCCGCGGATCATCCCCGAGCCGAGGTATTTCTCGATGCCCTCAACCGTCGTCGGCGCCGTAGCCTTGAGGAACGAGGCCCTGAATTGGACGCCGTGGGTGCGATCGTTGATCCAGCTCCCGCTCGCCTGGACGAACTCGCCGGCCGAGATCATCGCCGCGTGGCCAACGAGGGTAATGAGATCGCGCTGGCCACGGGCTTTGATGCGCAGCACGCAGAAGCCATTCTCGGAATTATGGAAGGTGACGCGGTCGACCAGCCCGGCCAAGACCTCCGTCGAGCTCACCGCGGATGTTCGCTCCATGCCGCAATGATGGAGATTAAGTTCCGGGACCGCTACTGCGACCAACCGGGAAGGTAATAACGCTGTTCACCTTAAAGTTCTTTTATTCACCTCGCGAGGTGCGAGCGGCCATGGCCGAGATGCTCCGATATGTGGGCCACGATGTCATCGAGGCGGCCGGCGGCCGAGAGGTGCTCGACCGTCTAGACCGGGAGAACGACTGGGTCGATCTCATGATCGTGGACTATGTCGTGCCCGTCATGAACGGTCTCGAGATCGCCCGGCTTGGTCGGCTCAGGCGGCCCGGCTTGCCCATTCTGTTTGTGACCGGTTTTACCGATACGGCTGTCCTCGCTGCAGAAACCACTTCAGATAATATTCTCCGAAAACCATTCACTGTGGCCGACTTGGTAGCAAAGATCGGCGCAGTACTTCGGATCGCGCCTACACGCCTTAGGCTTAGGAGGAGCCGCTCTTAAGTGACTTGCGCGCGCCGCCTCGACTTACAGTTACTCACCGGACCGCACCCAGGGGCTTCTGTGGGATCACCCGGGCAGCCGCTATCCGCCGGCAGGGACCGATGGTTTGCAGACTCTTCGCTGGGGAAACGGGACTCGAACTCCCGGTCCCGATCACAAATCGGCGCTACAGGCGAACGACAGAGGGGAGGCGCTCTGGAACATGCCGCATAGAGGTGGGACGGAGAGTTCGAATCCGGTTTCCTCCACCGCGGAGTCCATTGCGAACCTGACCTTGCGTGCACGTTTCGTGAGTGAACTGCCGCTGCCGCAAGAAGCACGAAGTTGGGTCGTGATATACCAGGGGGGGACGCGGAGCGGGAGGAGAAAGCTTGTACGCTCCTGCCGCGTTTCATTCGCCGGGTTCGGGGAGGCCCTCGTCAGCGAGCCGAGGTTCGCGGATCCGCCACGGGCGTCGCGTCCACAGCCGGAGGCGGTCGAGGTAAAGATAGATGACGGGCGTCGTGTATAGGGTCAGCAGCTGGCTGACGAGCAGCCCGCCGACGATCGTAATCCCGAGCGGGCGGCGCAATTCCGCACCCTCGCCGAAGCCGATCGCCAGCGGCACCGCCCCGAACATCGCCTGCTCTTTCATCTGATCAGCCGGCTATATGAGCGCACCTCGGTCATCATCACGACCAACCTAGCCTTTGGCGATTGACAACCGCGCTGCTTGACCGCCTGACCCATCACTGCGAAATCATCGAAACCGGCAACGAGAGCTGGCGCTTCAAACACCGCGCCTGAGTGCCACCCGGCTTGCCCCGGTGGGCAAACAGGCACACCCCCCACGCGCGCCGCTCCGTCGCTTGTGAGGGCACTGCGCGACGCGCGCGGGACCCTCCTGTTCGCTACCGGGACAAGCCTGTCCCAACGCCGGTGAGGGGTCCCTTTTCGATGCCGATCCGGGGTCCCAATTGCTTGCCGTTTGACAGCGGTACCAGAAGTTCGAATCCATCTCCCTCCAGCGCTGAGTTCAGGTGCGAACTCGATGCTACGGCTTTGGACATCGATGTCGCGGAATGCGTCGGAAATCGTGGGCCTTTGTGCTGGGGTACCAAAGGTTCGAATCCATCTCCCTCCAGCAAAGAGTCCGGTGCGAACTCGAAGCTGATGCACGCCCCGTCGCGAGGACAATGGTCATCAGCGCGCCTGATCGACTCCCCCACCGTGGCGCGAGCAGCATGTTCTGCATGTGCCCGTCCGCATCGATGACGTTGTAAGCAAATCCGTCTTGCTAAGTACTTGGCTCTTGGGGATTTGATTTGCGGACGGGCTTCACTTCACCACCGCGCTTGTCCCTTCGACAGGCAGGAATGACGGGAGCCGAGGCTTTGGCACGTTCCTCGGCTGCCGTTCGATGAACGGTGCGGTGTTCGATCCGACCCAAAGGACAGCCCCGGGGCCACAACCGCCGACCATCATGAGGCCGGTGAGCAACCCCTGGAAAGAGGAGCGGCCCGGTTTTCAGTGCCAGCGTGGATTCCTCGGTCGCGCGCGCCAACCGGGTACTACGTGAGCACCGCGAATCGGCGTTTCCCAGAGCCCTAGATTTGCCGGTTCACACCCGGAATAGTCTCGACGCTCGGTCCTAGCCGGCAACAAAGGGCACAGTCGCTCCGCCGTCGAGCAACGAGTACCGGCAGCAATCTGATGATGGTGGACGCCCAGTTCCTCGGCGGTGCGAATCCGCTCTTGCGGTACTGCCTCGATCCCGATTGCTGACCAAGTAAATCCGCGCATTCTTCTGTTGCGCCTCGCGCATCGTAGTGATAGACGCCGAAAAGAGTTGACCAGTCCCGGTCAGCTGGTACTTCTGTCTCAAAGGTAAGTGATGTCAACTCTAGATGAGATTACTCAGGAGAAGCAGCGGGTCAGCGAGGCGCTCGCGCGGATTGATGCGCAGCGGGAAAAGCTGGCTGGGCAGCTCGGCGAACTGGAGGCGACCGAGCGTGTGCTCGCGCGCTACAGCAAGGGCACGCAGGTAAAAAAGACGGCCTCAGCCAGAACACCCACCACGGCTACGAAAGCGGCTGCTTCACCGCGAGGACGAGGGCGTCCGGGCACGACGACCACAAGGGCGGCTGGCGGGAAGCGCAGCTCGTCGAACCTCAACGATCAGATCCTTGCGCTGGCAACCGGCAAGACGCAGAAGGAAATCACCGCTGCATGTAAGGGCGCTCGCCCGAACCACATCGGTGCCGCGATTGCCCGGCACAAGCGAGCTGGCCGCATCGAAGAGCGCGACGGGAAGCTCTACGCCACGCACTCGACAGGGACGGAGCAACGGGCAGGGGTGTGACGCGGATTAGGAGGAGGCTCCTGCCCCCTCCGATGAGCTCTGCTATTCCTCGGCGGCGTGTTGTTGCTCTTCTTCCTTGCGCACCGCCGTCGTGCGTGGGAGCGATCCGCGCTTCATCGGCACGAAGCCCGAGTGCCCCAAACAGGCGCAGTTATGGCACTGGCGGAGGGAGGTTACCGCTCCAATGTCCCCTTGTGGCACCAAGAGGCCTACAGTCGCAGCCGGCAGAGGGTCTGCTTACTGAGGCAGTGCTGAAGCATGCGCGCATTGTGCCGGCATCGTCCCCAACCGCGCTCGCGTCTGTGTCGGTGTGCACCGCCTTACCGAGCGGGATCGTTTGCTCCATTTGCAGTTCGCGATCATCATCGCGCGGGGTAATCTGCGACCGTGTCGGGGCCAAAATTATGTGCCGGTGATCGGGCTGCTCCGTGAATGCTCTGTATCTGGCCCAAGACCTCACAGTGTGAAAGAGGAAGTGGACGATGAAAGCTGGTGTGGTTTATCCGCAGATCGAGCTTGGCGGCGATACGGGGGCGGTCAAGGCGTTTGCCCAGGCGGCCGAAGACCTGGGTTACGACCATATTGTGATCTACGATCATGTCCTCGGCGCCGTTCATGAAGGCAGAGAACCGAAGTTGACCGGCCCTTATATAAAGAAAACGATCCGTTCCACGAGCCGTTGGTCACCTACGCTTACCTCGCCGGTGTTACCAAGAACCTCGGATTGACGACGGGCGTGATCATCCTGCCGCAGCGACAGACTGCCCTGTTCGCCAAACAGGCCGCGGATGTTGACCTATTCTCAGATGGCCGGCTCCGCCTGGGCGTCGGGGTCGGCTGGAACTGGGTGGAATACGACGGTCTCGAAATGTCGGGACATTTTCGCCGCCGCGGCAAGCGGCAGGAGCAGCAGATTGCCTTAATCCGTAAGCTGTGGGAGCAGCCTGTGGTCGACCATGAAGACTCCGATCACCGGATCGACAGAGCCGGGATATTGCCGCGCCCGAAACGGAAGATCCCGATCTGGCTGGGAGGTTTCAGCAAGGCCGCGTTCGACCGGGCAGCTAGGATCGGGGACGGATTCCTTTTTTCGGGCCGGACTTAAACCGAGGCAATCCAAATCAAGGCGAGGATTGTGGCTAAGTTGCTCGAGCTCGGAAGGGATGCCGATGCATTCGGCTTCGAGTTCATCCAGCAATACAGTCGCGGGGACAACCAATGGCCTGGCGATATTGCGGCGTGGCGCAAGGCTGGGGGGAGCCACATATCTGTCGTGACGATGGGCGCGAACCTCAATACGGTGGACGGCCACATCGAAGCCATCAAGCGTTGGCGTGACGTCTACAACTCGGTCCGTTAGAACTCTGCAACGCCGCACTTTTCCCAATAAATCCGGTGAAGCGGATCCTCTTGGACGATCAGAAAGCCCGATTTATGGCAAGGGGGTCCGGTGATCGGGTGCCAGTCGATGTCGCCGAGCTTCATCGGTTCGATCGGCAAGCATAACGGCGACGCTTTGCTCTATCAAACTGACGATCACCGAGGTGTCGGAGGGCGGCGTATCGGTACTTAAAGCGCTGATGCGCTCTAGGGACACCGGTGGTCGCCTCGGCGACCAAGGATACAACTCATGGTCCATGCCATAGGCGCGCTTTGCGGGCATCGCTCACTCCGATTACCCCGTACGGCTAGCGCCGTCGGATTGGTAGGTTTCAACTCTGCGGCAGAATGGCTCTCCGCGGAAGAGGATCTATGAACGGAGCCATGAACGGTTCAAGACACAACGAGAGGTGCGCCCGATGCGGATCCAGTTCGACGGTAAGACAGTTGTGGTGAGCGGCGCTGGGCATGGTTTTGGCCGGTGCATCGCCGAGACCTTTGCTCAACTGGGTGCGCGCGTGTTTGGCTGCGATCTATGCGGCGCGGAACTTGCGGAAACCGCTGAAGCTGGGGTCGACATACAGGTGCTGGACCTGACCGATCGCGCCGCAGCGGCGGCATGGATCGCGCAGATCGAGCAGACAACAGGCGGCGCGGTCGATGTGCTGGTCAACAACGCCGGCGGCGTCGCGGAACAGGAGATGCATCCGATCGAGGAGGTGCCGGACGCCGATTGGGACCGTGTCTTCGCGGTCAACATTGGTGCCGCCTTCGCGTTGAGCCGGGCTGTGGCGGCGGGCATGAAGCAAGCCGGCAGCGGTCGTATTGTCAATATCAGCTCGGGCGCTGGTCTCGGCCCTTCGCTGACCGGGATCCAGGCATATTGCTCAGCCAAACACGCGGTGGTCGGGTTGACGCGACAACTGGCGCACGAGCTGGGGCCATTCGGGATCACCGTCAACAGCGTGGCGCCGGGTTTCGTCCGCTCCAACCATGCATCTGAAAGGCAGTGGGCTGGCTACGGAGAGGAAGGGCAAAAGGCGCTGGTTGAACGGATCGCAATGAAGCGCCTGGGTACCGCACGGGACATCGCCAATTCTGTGGTGTTCTTTGCCTCCGAATTAGCCGGCTTCGTGAACGGTCAGGTCTTGGCGGTTGACGGAGGAAAATAACCGCACCAGCGCTGCATTCTTCATTCGTGGGATAACCGCTGAGGGTCGCTGCCGTTTTGCCCGCGCCCGGCAAGCAGCCGCTCTCGACACTCAGCTTCACATTCGGAACCGCTCTTCCTGCCCTATAACAGCCATTCCTCCAACCTGCGTTCTGTTGGTAAGAAGGTGCGACGACGGTTACCCGTCGGCGGTTCCGAACGATTCGTGGATCACCAATGGCTGATATCGAATGGAAAGCGCTCCCCGAGGGGCTTTGGACACCCCCTGCTGTCTTTGCGGACGTGGGAAACCTATGCCTTCAGGCGTTCACCGACGATGGGGTGCCGACCTGGGAGATCTGCAAGAAGAAAGGAAAACGGGGCGAATGGCACGTCATCGCGAAAGGTACTGCCGACTCCTTCGAGGCGGCCAAAGCGGCGGCGCTCTTCGAAGCGGAAGCAGCATCGCGGGTGCCATGATGTCGGCGTCACTGGCGTGAGCGATGCGCGGCGCGACGCGGAATCAAGCTTCATTTCCGTTGGAGAGGCTGGCGCGGCATAGCTTCCGCTATGTTTTGATCTCGTATTCAAGTGCATCCTTTCGCGCCTCAAGTACAGCAAGCTTCTTCTTGAGCTCCGCAATCTCCTTGCGGATAGCATGCAATTCATTGTGGGACTTTTTACTTGCCAAGTATTCCGAACCGAGGCGTGCCACTATGTACCGCTCAAGCTGGCTTCTCAAAATTCTGAGGTAGGGGTTGCCCATACCGCGCCTTCTCGAAATTCAAGTTCTCCAGCTTGGACACCCTGCACGATGAAATCGCGGGTCACGCCATATTCTTTCTCGGCCGTCACATCGCTGAGGACTGCACCCTTGCGATTCCACTCGCCGTATTCCGACATATCTGACCTGTCCCCTTCATCGCCGATAAGTGTGACGCGGCACCGCCAGGAAGTTGAAGCCGACTGTGCAAGCTGGGCAATCATTTCCGCAACGGGTTGCCTGGCGATTTTTGGGTCGCCTCCGGACGGCTGAGGAAATCACGCCTCCTGATCCCTCCTCGTAGCGCCCTTCCTCGCTTTGTGCACCTCATTCGAGGGTCGAGAAAGGCCTCGATATCCCTGGGGAAACTCTGGACCGGCGGGCCACGGGGATGCGGCGCTTAATGGAGGTCAAGGCGGGGCGTCGTCGGATCGCCCTGGTGGGGCCGACAGCGGCCGACGCGCGCGATGTTATGGTTGAGGGCGGTTCCGGCATTCTGGTGATTTCGCCCGATCCGGAGCGCCCGCTTTACGAGCCCAGCAAGCGCCGGCTGACGTGGCCCAACGGTGCGGTCGCCACCACCTATTCGGCCGATGAGCCGGAACGCCTGCGCGGTCCGCAGCACGACGCGGCATGGTGCGACGAGCTCGGTGCCTGGCGCTATCCCGAGGCCTGGGACATGCTGATGTTTGGGATGTGGCTGGGGGCCGACCCGCGTACCGTGGTCACGACGACGCCGCGGCCCGCGAAATTGATCCGCGATCTGGTGCGCGACCCGATCTGCGTCGTGACCCGCAGCTCGGATACGAAATCGTGGCAACCTGGCGCCGGCATTTTTCGATCAGATCATCCGCAAATACGAAGGCACCCGGCTCGGCCGGCAGGGGCTCGAAGCCGAGCTGCTCGAAGACACGCCCGGCGCGCTATGGTCGCACGGTTCGATCGAGGCGAGCCGGCTGCGCTCAGCCCTGGAGATGACGCGCGTCGTCGTGGCCATCGATCCGGCCGTGACGTCCTGCGACGAGGCCGATGAGACCGGCATCGTCGTGGCCGGCAAGGACAAGAACGGCATGGCTATGTGCTGGCCGACATCTCGGGGCTTACCCGCCGACCGAGTGGGCCCGCCTGGCGATCACCGCCTACCGGACGCACCGGGCCGACCGCATCGTCGCCGAGGTCAACGACGGCGGCGATATGGTCGGGGCGACGCTTCGCATGGTCGACCCAAACGTGGCGTTTACCGCGGTCCGCGCCTCGCGCGGCAAGGTGGTGCGGGCCGAACCGGTGGCGGCGCTCTACCAGCAGGGCCGCGCTCATCACATCGGCACCTTCCCGCAACTCGAAGACCAGATGACAAATTTTACCTCGGATATCGACCGGGCCGCCGCGGGGTATTCGCCGGACCGCGTTGATGCCTTGGTATGGGCGTTTAGCGAATTGCTGGTCGAGCCGATGAAGGGCGAAAGTATATTTGAGTTGTACCGCCGGGACGCAGAAGCCGCCGCGCAGCGCAGCAAGCCGCAACCTGCTCGAACCGTGCCCCAGCCTGGCTCGATGGAGTGGTTCGAGGCGCAGAAGAAGAAGGGCTGAACCATCAGGTGGTATCGTTTAAGAGCCCCGCCGATACCCCCGCAATGCCCGGAATGCTGCGGAAATCCACGGCTTTTGTGCCGCGGTACCAGAGTTCGAATCCATCTCCCTCCAGCAGACAGTCCGTCTCTCTCCCGCTCCGCTTTCGAGTCCAAGAACCTGGGCTTTTCGCGCGGTTGTGGGCGGTCGCTTGCGCTGGGTCGGCAGAGACACGCAGGGTTTTTCGATATCGCGCCAACCGGCGGCGATATCTCGTCGGGCCATATTTCAGTACCGCAGTGCCGCTATGTGGTTGGCGAAAATGCCGCTCCGGTTCCGATAAAGTCGGGGCCCTCGCCGAGCTCGATCGTGCGGTATCGTTGCGCTCGGACTGGGCTCAGCCAAAGCCGAGCGCGATCCGCTGCGCGTGCCAGGCAAGCGGCAGGCGTGAGTGCTCGAGGAGCTTTCCGGCGTGAGATCGCGCGGCTGCCGCCCATCGAGGATCGCCTGGGTGATTCCGGCGCAAGATAGCTGAGGCGGACGAGGCGCGTGAAGTAGGACGGACTGACACCCTCCCGCTGGGCGAGCGCGGCAAAGGCGATGCCTTCGCCCTGGGTGAGTACCGCATTGAACCGGCGCGCCCTGAGAAGCAGCTTTACCAATCGCGCATTAGGTTTCGCGGTGGCAAACCGATCGGTGCCGTCCATCACAATTCTGATCTCCCGCCCGGCGCGGCGCAGCCGTACCGGTAGGACAGGTCTCTTTCCTCCTCCCCCACGCCTTGCGATGGTGTGCATCGCCATCGAGGAGGGCGCCAAGCCGAGGCGGGCGAGTGCGGATCTCGATCTGGTCGGCCCTGACCTCGATGCGTTCGATCAGGACGGTGAGGACGGCACGCTTGCGTGCCACGGGCAACTCGGGCCAGTGCTTGGCGATCTCTGCGGCCCGCTCGACACGCCGGTGCTGTTGGATGGGTCAGCGAGCCGCGCGGCAGTCGATTTATAGATGCTGCCGGGATCGAGAAGCCATCGCTGCACTCGGTCGCTCACCAGCTCCTCGATCTCGGCGGCCGGGATCCGCAGCGCGGCGGAGTTCTCGGTCCGATCCTTTGTGATCAGTGAGCCTGAGACATAGTAGCGGTAGCGCATGCCCTTCTTCCTGCATGGCTCGGCGTCATCGGGTTGCCATCGGGATCGAACAATAGGCCGGCGAGCAGGCTCGGCTGACGAGTTCGCGTGCCGGAACCGCTGCGCTCGGCAGCATTGTCGGCGAACTGAGAGTGAACGGCATCCCGAGAGCGGCTGATCGACGATCGGCGCGTGTTCGCCGGGATGGGATTGTCCCTTATGAACGATCTCGCCGAGATAGGTGCGGTTCTGTAGCATCAGGTAGAGCGCGCCGCGTGAGAATGGCTTGCCGCCTTACATCGGGCTCCCGGAAGCGCTCGTCCACGATTTGCTCTTGATGCCGCGGGCGTCGAGTCCTCCTTCACTAACCTGACCGAGCCGAGTTCGGCATAGCGGCGGAAAATTGAGCGCACAATCTTCGTCTCGCTGTCGATGACGAGGAGTTTGCGGTCCTCTACACGATACCCGAGCGGCGGCACGCCACCCATCCACATCCCCTTCCGTTTCGAGGCGGCGATCTTGTCCCGGATGCGCTCCGCCGATGACCTCGCGCTCGAACTGCGCAAACGACAAAAGCACATTGAGGGTCAGGCGCCCCATCGACGTCGTCGTATTGAATTGCTGTGTCACCGAAACGAAGGAGGCGCTCCTCCGATCGAGGATCTCGACAATCTTGGCAAAATCGGCGAGCGAGCGGGTCAGCCGGTCGATCTTGTAGACGACGATGGTATCGACCCGACCCGCGGCGATGTCGGCGAGCAGCCGCTGCAGAGCCGGCCGATCCATCGTCGCGCCGGAAAACCCGCCGTCGTCATAAACCGCGCGCTCAAGCACACCCAGCCCTCGGCGCCTTCGCTGTTGATGAAGGCCTCGCACGCTTCGCGCTGCGCCTGCAGCGAATTGAATTCCTGTTCGAGCCCCTCCTCGGACGATTTGCGGGTGTAGATCGCACAGCGGATTTCCCTTCCGCCGCGTGTGGTTCGCGGTTGTTGTCATGGGTCGGCCTCGACGACGCGGAAGTACCCGCTGGCTTGCTGAGGCCGAAGAACGCGGGCCCGACCAATGCGCCCCGGTTATCCGCTCGGCGATCACGCTCAACGACCGATAGCGCTCCCCCTCGTACTCGAACCCGTTCTCGCGCACGAGAACGGCGTGGGTGTGTCCCGCCATTGACGGACCAAGGTCGTGCCGGTCTTCAGCACGATGCTGGGATCGAAAGACGCGCGCCTTTCTCGAGCTCTCCTGCCAGAATCCGAAGCGGCGCTGCAATGCGCGGCTCGGGCCGCCATAGGCGCGCTCTTGCAGCTTATCAGCGAGCCCTCGGACGAGCAGATCGCGACTGAGCCCGAGAGGCGGTCGGGTGTGATGCAACTTCCTCGAGGCACACCGCAGCTCCTGTGTCGACCGATCGACCAACCGGGCGATTTCGGCTTCGACCTCGCCCGGGCCCGGCTTTCGCCGCCGGTCCTTTCCGTTGCCGTTCCGACCGAGACCGTCCGATGGCTCGCCAGAATGCTGGCGAGCCGCCGCATCCTCGACTAGGAGGTTTCATGGGTTGGCCGGCTCGGCGATGCGGTAGACCCGGCCGCGCTCCTCTTTTGCCGAGGCGAGCGTGAGCCCGAGTTCTTCTTCAAGGTTCCCGAGAAGAGGCCGCGAACGGTATGTCGCTGCCAGCCGATCGCGCTCGCCACCTCGTCGACGGTTGCCCCCTCGGGCCGACGCAGCATCGCGATCACCTCGTCCTGCTTTGAGGCGCGCTTCGGGTCGAGTTCCGGTTCCGGGTCGGGCAGCGCATCGATTGCCGACCACAGCTCGTCGATCAGCGCCTCGCGATCGCCGACTTTCTTTCGCTTTTCAACGCCGGGCAGAGCGTTCCACAGCGCCAGCAACCGTTTGCCGCTGAGCGGGGCAGCGTGCAACTCTTCCTTCGAAGTGACGGCGATCTCGCCCTCATCCATTGTCGCCGGCGCCTTGTGGCACAGCGTGATTCCGTCGTTGCCAATGATATAGATGCGCATGGGTGGGTGCTCCTGATTGACCCGGCGGCGGCTCCGCCGGTGACCCCACTCACGCTCTCTTCGCCGACCAAAGCCACTCCTTTCCGGATAATCT
>CAVSZA010000031.1:0-137882 GCA_963732095.1 uncultured Alphaproteobacteria bacterium | reverse complement strand
CGAGAATTTGAACAACCCGTTCTCCGCGCATCAGCCGGGACATCGGGTGATGTTGGCTTGGTACACGGCGTTCCCATCCCTCGCGTAGAACCTCGACAAATTCAGTGGAGAGGCCCTTCGCGGCAGCAATTCGTGGCTGACCGCCGTCGAAGGTCCACAGCGACCCCTGAACGCCTTCACACAAATGAAAGGCTTTTGCCAGCATGGCATCGAATACCGGCGCGAGGTCGCCGGGCGAAGAATTGATGACCTGCAATACCTCCGCGGTTGCGGTCTGCTGTTCCAAGGCCTCGCGCGTTTCGGTGATCAGGCGCGCGTTCTCCATCGCGATGACCGCTTGGGCGGCGAAGTTCCGGAGGAGCGCGATCTCCTTGTTGGTAAACGGCCGAACCTCCAGCCGGTAGATCACAATGGCTCCGAGCAGCCTCTCTTCCTTGCGCAGCGCGACCGCGACGTGCTGTGGACGCCCAAGCGTACCCACGTCTGCATCGCAGGGGCGGGCCGAGTTCGCCTCGTTTTCCGCCAGATCAGCGATGGAGACGACCTCTTCGCCATGAGCAATGCGGTAGCCCGGCGACCCCGGCGGCCCGATCACCGGCTCGCGCGTCGCTTCAATCACCTCCGGCGGAGCACCACGCCAGGCAACCCGATGAAAGCGCTCCCCATCCCAGGTCAGCATAACTCCAAGAGCCGGTTCGCAGAGGCGGCGCGCCCGTTCCAGCATCGCATCGAACACCGGGGCAAGATCGCCGGGTGACGAATTGATGACCTGCAATACCTCGGCGGTCGCGGTCTGCTGCTCCAACGCCTCGCGCGTCTCGGTCAAGAGCCGCGCATTCTCCATCGCGATGACCGCCTGCGCCGCGAAATTCTGCAACAGCGCGATCTGTTTGTCGGTGAATGGGAGCACTTCTTTGCGATGCACGACGATCGCCCCGAGCAGCGCTTCGTCTTTTCGCAGCGCAACCATTACCGCCGTGCGAATCTCGCTCGCGTCGATAAATTGCCGAAAGGTAGGGTTGGTGCGGTAGAGCTCTTCCTTGGTAGCGTCGGGCATATGGACGACGTGCTCGCCGCGCGCGATCCGGCCGAGCGGCCTGGCGGAGAACAGCTCAGTGGGACTTTCCTGTCGCATCGCTTCGATGAAATACGCGTCGCCACGCAGCGCTACGGCGTGAGCGGACTCGCCCTCTATCCTCCATATGTGTCCGTGAGCGGCCTCGCAGAGGTGCAATGCCTTTTCCAGCATCGCATCGAATACGGGCGTGAGGTCGCCAGGTGACGAATTGATGACCCCCAATACCTCGGCCGTCGCAGTCTGTTGCTCCAGCGCCTCGCGCGTCTCGGTGATCAGCCGCGCATTCTCCATTGCAATGACCGCCTGGGCGGCGAAGTTCTGCAGCAGCGCGATCTGCTTATCCGAAAACGGCCGCACCTCTTGACGAAATACGATGAAGAGCCCGATTACCGCGTCCTCTTTGAGCATTGGAATAAAGGCCATCGTTCGAATGCCGCCCAACTCGACCGCAGCAACCGCCAGAGGGACGCGGTTGCGATAGGGCTCCGCGGTCGAGATGTCGGCCACATGGACCACCGATCGCGTGCGAATAGCGCGGCCGTGAAGCGTGTCCTGGCCGATCCGCAGCGGCTCCCTCATCAGGTGCTCGAAATACGGTGCCGGCAGGTTGCGTGACGCCACGATCTGCGCCGTGTCTCCTTCCTGGGTGTGCAGCATGCCGAAGGACGCCTCGCAGAGATGCAGCGCCTTTTCGAGCATCGCATCGAACACCGGCGCGACATTGCCGGGTGACGAATTGATCACCTGCAACACCTCGGCGGTCGCAGTCTGCTGCTCCAATGCCTCGCGCGTTTCGGTGATGAGCCGCGCGTTCTCCATCGCGATCACCGCCTGCGCCGCGAAATTCTGCAACAGCGCGATCTGCTTGTCGGAGAATGGACGCACCTCCGGCCGGTAGATAGTGATTGCGCCCAGCAGAGCGTGGTCTTTGCGCAGCGGCACCGTCAGCCCACTCCGCATGCCGCTGATCTCTGCCGCCCTTCTGAAGGCGGGCGAGGTCCTATAGGCCGGGTCGTCCGATGGATCGGCGAAGTGGACAACCCCTGCGCCTTTTGTAATTCGCGCCAGCGGGTCGTCACCCTCCGGCCGAGTGGGACCTCTCTGCCGGACCCAATCGCTAAACCGCGGCTCGCCGTGTACGGCACAAACATGGAAGCACTCACCGTCCCAACTGCGGAGAACGCCGAACGGCGCCTCACACAGCCGCGTCGCCTTCTCCAGCATCGCGTCGAATACAGGGGCGAGGTCGCCGGGCGAGCTGTTGATGACCTGTAGTACCTCGGCGGTCGCGGTCTGCTGCTCCAACGCTTCGCGCGTCTCGGTTAGGAGCCGCGCATTCTCCATTGCGATGACCGCCTGCGCGGCGAAGTTCTCCAAGAGCGCAATCTGCTTCTCGGTGAACGGCTGGACCTCCGGGCGGAAGACCAGAAACATCCCCACGAGCGCGGCGTCTTTCCGCAGAGGGACGGCGGCACCGGAGCGCGCGCCGCCAAGCTCGACCAAAGCGCGTCGATGAGGATCGCCCGAGAGAGTTAGTGGATCGGCGGCAAAGTCTGTAACTGTATGGAAGCGCGCGCCGGCAAGGATACTCGCGGGGCCGCTTCCCCGAGTAAACGGCAGCAGTTCGCCCGCCAAGAATTCAGCATAAGGGGCTGGCACCCCCCGCATCGCGGCTATTTGGAGGCGTTCGCCATCGAACGTGCACAATAGGCCAAAGGAGGCTTCGCAGAGCCGAACTCCCTTTTCGAGCATCGCGTCGAACACCGGCGCAAGGTCGCCGGGCGAGGAATTGATGACCTGCAACGCCTCGGTGGTCGCGGTCTCCCGCTGCAGCGCCTCGTCACGCTCGGCTCTACACTCGGCAAGCTGACGATACAGATTGGCTATCAGCTGCTCGGAATCGGCTAACGTGCTGTCGGGCGTCGCGCTCATCTGCGGACCTCGTCGGGACCGTACCTTCCGAGCGGATCATACCGTATCGATACGGCCCACCCACAGGTTGTTGATCAGGACGATCAGCCCAGCATCGGCGAATGACCGCTATCTGCGGGACCCCTCGGTTCCGCTCGTCCCGCCGAACGGCCGGAATCGGCGCGTCTCGCCCGTTGCGGCGCATCCCGGTGATCGTCTCCTTTCTGAACCCATAGCCGGCACTCAGCCCTGCCGGCGGGAACCGCTCTTCATGCCCCTCAACCGACCTTCACGGTAGCAGGGCCAAACCGCAGGGTTGGGTGATGGGGTGGACGCCCCCCGACGGCATCTGTGTGCCAAGGTGACGGTGTCGAACTGCCACCGAAGGAGACGTCCATGGAGCAGGCTACCACGATCGGTTTGGACATTGCGAAGCACGTGTTCCAGCTGCAGCGCAAACTCGGTGCGTCGTCGCGATGGAAGCCTGCGCCGGCGCGCACTACTGGGCGCGTGAAATCGCTAAAGTAGGGCCATCATGTGCGCTTGATCGCGCCAGCCTACGTCAAGCCGTTCATCAAGCGGCAGAAGAACGACGCCGCCGATGCAGAAGCGATCTGTGAAGCGGCCCAGCGGCCGAGCATGCGTTTCGTTCCGGTCAAGACCGAAGAGCAGCAGGCGAACGGCATCGTGTTCCGAGCCCGTGATCTCCTGGTGCGTCAGCGCACCAGCCGGTGGTGGGTTGTCTTGTGTCTTTGCGGGCTGGCGAAGGCGGCACGTGCTGAGACGTCCCATTCACGAAACGAACGATCTCGCCCCGCTGGCTGTCGTGCTTTGCCGTCATTTTGGTGCCACGAGCATTGATTCCGAAAATATCCGCTATTAGGCATGCGGCAATAGTTGAGCAGGATATATATCCGGTTACTTGCCAGTGGGTCTGGCGTCCAAGCCGTGTAAGCAAGCTAGCCCGGATCGTCCCGGGATTGACCTTTCAGATACTCCTCCCTGGCACTGCTTCTTCTTCCACGCGATCGGCCAACCCCAACAACTCCCGGTCAACCAGTCGATCACCGGTTGGGATGCTCGCCGAGTCTGATGATAAGCGCTACCCTGAGGCGAGGGCGATGGCAAGAACATTCAGAGAACCTGCCTCAGCTGAAGAGCGAAATTTGTCGGTACGGGTGTTTTCGGCGGTCCTCGGCCCGTGCTTCACGTATTTTATCCGCCAAAGAGTTTTGCAGCATGGTGCTACTCCTCCAACCGGGCCGGGGCCTCAATGCGGATACGGTGATGTAGGTCCGTTCCGTCACCTAAACCCGGTTTGACCGCTACCGTAGCCTAACGTCGCTTGCTGCTGCTGACCACGAAATCAACCTGCCCGTTGCCACAAGCGGAGCTGTCATCGTGACCGGCGATCTGAGAATGACGCTCGATTGAGGAAAGCATTCACCGCTTTGAAGCGCTGTGGTGGTCTCTTTGATGCTCGTGACCGACACGGCATATGAAAAACTATATCCGACGAACAATCATCTAAACAATGTCTGTACATTTCCCTCGCGTCCTCGATACAGTTCGCTAGATCGTTTGTATCAGCGGGATTATCGCCAAACTGTGTCTGACAATCGTCGATATCGGATGAGTATCGTGCACCGCACTCCTTGTCACAGGCCGTTCGGGTCACGACAGGGGGAAGGATCCAGAGCGCTGCGACTATGCAGCAGCCTATCAGGCTCATGCTCCACAATGTGCCATCATCGCATGCCCCGTCGGAGTTTCGCAGCCGATCATGCGGCAACCGACGTTTCGCCCGAATTGAGCTGCAGTCGCAACTTAATAAGGAGCCCCGGCCGGGGGGCAGCCGGAGCTTCACCGAACGGCGATACCGGGGTTGGGGGACAATCGCCGTTGCAGCGCAAAAGAGGCTTTGCTCAAGAGAACGGCTTCCTGCACGAAATTCGAAATATCCTGCTCAAGAATGCCGGGACCCTAGCCTAGATAGGCGGGTCGCATACCACGGGCCGCCTCCCGGCACGGTCAAGGTCTACACGATCTCGCGGCGCAGGCGGAACACCTTCGCACGCAGCGCCCCGCTGGTAGTGCCGTTGCTGACAGCGAGGCCGGTGTAGTCATTCCCCTCGGCGACGCAGAGCAGCAGACCCCATTTGGCCGGCTTTGCGCGTAAATGGCATTCCTGCACGAAAACCTCGATGCTTGGGTGGAGATCCCTGGTTCTGCTAATGCGTTGGCGCAGGCGTGCCTTGCGTTGGCGCAGGCGTGCCTTGCGTCGGCTGTTTTGATGCCGGTGTGCCGCCGCGCCGCTCATAACGCCGTTCGACGCGCCCTTGGCGGCGCGCCTTCCGCCGCTTCATGCCGACGGTTCCACCAGTTTCAGGCTGTGCGGGTGCCGACGCAGGTGGTGCTGGCTGCGTTTGGGCCTCGGCGGTTGTGTATCGAAAGAGGGTGAGGGCCGTAACGGCTGCTCCGAGAAAGGGCAAAATCCTTCGACGCGAGACCAATTTCGATGTCATGTTCAACCTCCTGGATTTCGGAAATGGTGGTGCGCACGAGCATAGTACCGGCCCGGCTCAGTTGAGCAAGCCAGCCCAAAAGACGTGAACCCATCGCAGTCCGAGCGAATTGATCCATATCAGGGTCGATCCGATTTTGAGGGACGACACATATTGAACCTCGGCGGATCCATCGCGGTCCCGCGAATGGCCGGATTCGGCGTGCGCCGTGAAAAGGCGGCGCTTTCCGGTGGGTGCAAGCCCCACCCGGCAATTCGCTCCAGCCGGAAGCAATCGGAGCAGTCATGGAGGTAACGAAATGGCTGAAGCCTTCGAATAGCGGTCACGACTTGGTGACCGCGCGAGTGTGCAGGCCGCAACGCGAGTGAACGCCGAGCAAGCCTCGAAAAGGACGATGTGCAGGCCGACCCGACCGCCGAATCGGGGAAGGCTGCTACGGCTGGGTGAGATGAGCGAGGATTACGCCCAGCCGCTGCACCGGGGTACTGGCGGCAGCATGTACACAAGGAAAGCGCACGCAACACGGGAAGCCCCAATGCGTGATCAGGGATGATCAACCGGACGCCCGCGAGGGACAGGCCGGGCGCACTGGGGTGGCGGAGAGGCTCGTAGTACCGCTGAAGCCGGGTAATGCCGGGGGAGGGAAGGGGCCTCAGTTCAAGACCGACGCAAGACGTGGTGAGGGACCGGGAGATTGGGCAACCTAGCAACTCCGAAAAGTGTTCAGAAGCTGCAGATGGCGTTACACGCGAAAGCGAAGGCGGAGGCCGGTTATCGCTTCTACGCCCTGTATGACAAGATCAGCCGCGACGACATCTTGGCGCATGCTTATGCCCAGTGCCGCTCTAACAAGGGCGCACCGGGGATCGACGGCCAGGACTTTGCGGACATCGAGGCATACGGCGTCGAGCGATGGCTGGCTGAACTGGCGCTTGCGCTCAGGCAGGAGACGTACCGGCCAGAGCCAATCAGACGAGTGTTTATACCGAAGGCCAACGGCAAACTCAGACCACTGGGCATTTCGAGCGTGCGGGATCGGGTCTGCATGACAGCAGCTCTGCTGGTGCTGGAACCGATCTTCGAAGCCGATCTTCCGTCGGAAATCTACGCCTACCGGGCTGCGCGCAACGCCCAGCAGGCAGTCGTAGAGGTGGAGGAGCTAGTGTTCCGTGGCCACCCGGACGTCGTCGACGCCGATCTCGCGGACTACTTCGGGAGCATTCCGCATGCCGACCTGCTAAAGTCGGTGGCGCGTCGGATTGTTGATCGGCGCGTGCTGCATCTGATCAAGATGTGGCTGGAATGCCCCGTGGAAGAAACCGACCAACGGGGTCGGACGACACGCACGACGGAGGCCCGGGACAGCCGGCGAGGCATCCCGCAGGGCTCACCGCTCTCACCACTGCTGGCAAATCTGTACATGCGCCGGTTTGTGCTGGGGTGGAAGAAGCTCGGCCTGGAGCAAAGCCTTGGCACTCGCCTCGTCACCTATGCGGACGATCTTGTGATCCTGTGCCGGAGGGGCAGCGCGGAAAATGCGCTGCACCACCTGCGCCAGATCATGGGCAAGCTGAAGCTGACAGTGAATGAGGAGAAGACACGGATCTGTAGGGTTCCGGACGGGGAGTTCGACTTCTTGGGCTATACGTTTGGGCGGATGTACTCTCCGGAGACGGGCAAAGCCCGGCTGGGCTATCGACCGTCAAAGAAGAGCATCAAGCGCATGGTCGAAAGAGTCCACGCGCTGACCGACCGAGCGGGTACTTGGCAGGAGACCACAAGGCTGGTGGATCAGTTGAACCAGGCGCTCCGCGGATGGGCCAACTACTTTAGGGTTGGAACCACCCGCAAAGCGTATCGGGTGCTCGACAACTACTCGGCTATGCGGTTGCGCCGGTGGTTGCGCTTCAAGCACAAGGTCTGGCGACGCAAGGGCGGAGCTTATCCACTCCCGCACCTTTACGAGCATTTCGGCCTCGTACGCCTGACCCAGCTCGGTCGTGGCCCGTCGTGGGTGAAGGCGTGACGTCTTGTCCGAGAGCCGGATGCGGGCAATCCGCCAGTCCGGTTCGATGAGCGGGATGTGGAAACGGAGCCACGGCCGAACCAGTGAGGCACCGCCAGACGAAAGGGGCGGCTACCGATATGTTCGACCTACAGCCACCGCGTCACATCTCAACTCTACGCATCTCGCCCGTTGCGGCGCATTCCGGCGATCGTCTCCTTTCTGAACCCACAGCCGGCACTCAGCCTTGTCGGCGGGAACCGCTCTTCATGCCCCGAAGGCGACCTTGCCCGCTGGTCGAGAAACTGGCTGGAGTGGGTGGTTTTCTGCCGTTCATTCGTTATCATTAAATATTCCGTGGGCGGTCGCACTATCTCAGGTGGGGGGCCATGCCGCGGCAAGTTTCCGGGACATTCCCGCAGATCCGCCGCGCGTCGAGCCTCGGCCAATGGTTTGGCGACCAATCGCGATCGCCGCGCAAAAACTCGCCGATTCGGAACCCGGGTTGCAGATCGAGGACGCGCACCGCGGTAGGCCATTGATAGGTCGAGGGGATGTTTGGGATAGAACCGGCTTCGCGGTCAGCGTGCTCGGCACTCATTCCGGCAATCCCGCCCGGCGAAGCGCGTCGGCCAGGGTGGCAAGACGCTCCTTGTTTGAGGAATAGCTCGATATCAGACCAATCCTGAAGCTGGGCTCGAGTTCGAGTAGACGACGAGCGCTCGCCGCAGCCTCGGTTAACCGCCCCAGCGATGCCAAAGCGGCCGTTTGAAAAACGCAAGGCACGCTGAACCGAGGGTTGGCCTACGAAGCCCGTCCGGCGGCGGTCAATGCCTCGTCGAACCGACCGGTGAAGTAATACGCGTAGGTTAGGCCGACGTAGGGCAAGTAGATTAACGGATCATAGGGGCTGAGCCGAATGCCGGTCTGTGCATGTCTGATCGAAGTCGCATCGTCGCCTTTCCAGGCGCGGATGATTGAGCTGAACCCGAGCGCCAGCGCGGAGGAGGGGCTCAACGCAAGCGACCGGTCAATCGCGTCTATGGCAGTCTCGTAGTCGTGTTCGACAATACCAATGGTAAAGCCCGCCATGGCTAAAGCCGGGGCATCATCAATGCCGGCGCCGATTGCCGCTCGGGCGTGCAAGCTGGCCGCGGCGCGGGTCTCCGCATGCAGACCACCCCGGAGATAACGCTGCTCGTGACACCACGCAATCAGCGCGTGCGCCACCGCATATTCCGGGTCCAGGGCGACGGCTCGTTCGAGTAACTGGAGTGCTTTGTCGGCATCCTCCGGCATCGCGGTTGCCGCGAGCGGCATTGCCCGCAGATAGAGATCGTAGGCGTCGAGGCTATCGGGCCGTTTACGCTTTGCGCGTTCGATCTCGGCCTGGCGCAGGGAGGGCTCGATCGCGCCGACGACGTTGGCCGTGATCTCGTCCTGCAATTCGAAGATGTCGTCTATCGCCCGGTCGTATCGCTCGGCCCACACATGAGCGGCGCTCGATGCGTCGATCAGCTGTGCGGTGATACGCACCCGAGGCCCCAGCTTGCGCAGGCTGCCTTCCAGCACATAGCGCACGCCCAGTTCGCGCCCGACCTGCCGGATATCGGGAGACTTGCCCTTGTAGGCAAAGCTCGAATTGCGCGCGATGACAAACAGCCATTTGATCCGCGACAGCCCGGTGATGATGTCTTCCACCACGCCGTCGGCAAAATATTCCTGCTCGGGGTCGCCGCTCAGATTGGCGAACGGCAACACCGCGATCGACGGCCGGTCGGGAAGCGGCAGCGCCGGCGCCGCAGAGGGTGTCTCGGCGGTCTGTGAACCGGCCGGCCTCTGTCCGATTGCCACCCGGTAGACCCGCACCGGCCGCGCAATGTTCTTGACGCTCTGCTCGCCCATGTCCTCCAGCGCCAGATCGAGCCGGTCGCGCACCTGGTCGCGCACCACCCGGCTGATGCAGATCCCACCGGGATCGGCCAGGGCCTCCAACCGGGCGGCAACGTTGACGCCGTCTCCGTAGATATCGTCGTCATCGCTAATGATGTCGCCGAGATTGATCCCCATCCGCAGCTCAATGCGGCGTTCGGCGGGAACGTCGGCATTGCGTTCGATCATGCCGCGCTGAATCTCGACGGCGTACCTGACCGCTTCGACGACGCTGGGAAACTCGATCAAGACGCCGTCGCCGGTCGTCTTGACGATGCGGCCGCGATGCTCGGTGACCTTCGGGTGGAGAAATGACGCGCGGAGTTCTTTGAGTGTGCGCAGCGTGCCTTCTTCGTCGGCGCCCATCAGCCGGCTGTAGCCGGCAATGTCGCCAGCGAGGATCGCCGCCAGCCGGCGCTCGACCCGCTCTCCGCTCACCGCTTCCTCCCTGGGCAGGTGACGATCGCAAGTCTGCCCGCGTCTTCAGCGAGGATCAACGCGCTTCCAATCGCCAACCCATATGCTGACCGTAATGGGTCGACTCCCTGGGTTCGATCGCGGTCCATCGACGGGCCGGTTTCGGCGCATCTCGCCCGTTGCGGCGCATTCCGACGATCGTCCCCTTTCTGAACCCATAGCCGGCACTCAGCCTTGTCGGCCGGAACCGCTCTTCATTCCCCATTCGGGCACCTTGCCCGGGTTGGTCGAGTTCGAGACCATAGCAATAGGCGCTCTTCCGCGACTACCGTGTTGACGGCCGATAAGGAGCACGTCAGGAAATTGGGCGTCGGCCATCTCGACAATGAGCGGGCGGTAAGAGCCGCCCGCATTTAGACCGGATACGCAGGCGGGAGAGCTCCGTGAAGTTCAGTTTTTCGAGCGAGCAGGAAGAGTTCCGCTCCAACCTGCGCCGCTTGCTAGCAGACCGTTCGCCGACGAAGGAAGTGCGGCGATTGATGGAAACCGATCAAGGCTATGAACGCGACGGCTGGCGCGCGATCAACACCGCGCTCGGCCTGACTGCGATCCGCATTCCCGAAGCTTATGGCGGTTACGGGCTCAGCTTTGGCGATCAATGCATTGTGCTGGAGGAGATGGGGCGCGTCCTGCTCCGCTGCGGGGCCAGCGCGTCACTCTGATGCGGCGATCGTGCTAGCGGCCGGTGCTGGGCTTCCGCCGATGCTTCCGGACGATCTCGTTACTGGGACCGCCAATTTTCCGCCGCCGCGCTAACCCCGCCGTGTGACGACGCCTGCGTACGCGCAGCGGCTGCGGGAGCGCCATCGCCTCGAGCTGTCGCTTGCCGACGATGCGCGCAACCGGGGCTGGCCATGCGAGGTCGAGCGTCGCTGTGGGATTGCGCGGCGAGCCCACGGAGCAGCCCCAGGGCTGGCGTGGGCGATGTCGTCGCCGTCGCGAAGCGCGAACTTAGCGCCGGCGAGACGCTCGACGGCGAGGGCGGCTACACGGTCTGGGGCAAGCTCGCCCCGGCCGAGCACAGCCTCGCCCACGGCGCGCTGCCGATCGGGCTCGCCAGCCATGTCGAATTGCAGCGCGACATCGCGGCCGGCATGATCGTGTGCTCGGCCGACGTCGCGATGCCGGACAGCGAGGCGGTTGCGGCGCGGTGGAATATGGAGCAGCGTTTCGCGGCGCGAGCTCCCGCAATCGCGGCGCAATAGGGAGGTGCCGATAGAATTCCGGCAATTCGGACGAACCCGCCTGAAGGTTTCGGCAATCGGCTTCGGCTGCTGGGAGATCGGCGGCACCTACGGCCATGTAGACGAAATACAGTTTCATCGCGCCGTGCACGCCGCAGTTGACACCGGCATCACTTGCTTCGACACCGCTGAAGCCTACGGCATGGGTGTATCGGAGGAGGTACTGGCGCGCGCGCTCGCCGGCCGTCGCAATGGTGTCATCGCGACTAAATTCGGGGTTGGCTACGAGGAAATGCCGAACCGTCGCGACAGCAGCCGGGCGCGCGTCCTCGCCTCCATCGACAACAGCCTGAAGCGGCTGCGCACGGATCATATCGACATCTACTTCGTGCATTGGCCCGATCCCAACACGCCGCTCGAAGAGACCGTGGCAGCCCTCGACGAAATCGAGCGGCAGGGGAAGGTGCGCTACATCGGCGTGTCGAACTTTCGTCTGTCGCGGATCGAAGAGGCAATGCGCCTGCGCCGTGTCGATGTCGTGCAATATGCCTGGAATATGTTCGACCGTCGAATGCAGGCCGAGATCTTCCCTTATTGCGCAGCACAGCAGATTGCCGTCATGGCTTACGGCTCATTGGCGTATGGCATGCTCAGCGGCACGTTTCACGCCGGCATGCAGTTCGAGGAGAGCGACTGGCGCTCGAAGGGCGGCATGCTGGGTAACCTGAACCTGTTCCGAACGCTGTTCGGCCCTGAGCACTTCCTGCGCAATCTCGCCGCGGTCGAGGTACTGAAGCCACTCGCGGCGAAATACGGCAAGACCCTGCCGCAACTGGCGCTGCGCTGGACGCTGAGCAACCCGGTTATCGGCACGGCGCTGGTCGGCTTCCGCACGCCCCCCGAGGTTGCCGAGAACTTGGGCGCACTCGGCTGGGAGATCAGCAACGCCGACATGGCGGAGATCGACGCCGTTCTTGCTCGCCATGGCGCGGTCAGTGTACCGTCCGGCTGGCTCGAAGATTAGCGGAGGTTTGTAGTCGTACAGCTTGCCTCTTGCGTCATCATTCACCAGGTGAATCCGGTGAAGACGACTAAGGAGGCATCAGCTCGAAAGGAGGCACAGATGCCGGTTCAACGTTTCGCGCCGATGACCAAAGATTTCGCGACGTTCGACTGCGACGCGCACGTCACTGAGCCGCCGCTCATATGGGAGCGCGCCAAGGATTTCCTGACCCGTGACGAGCTCGACGCGCTGAAGCGGACGATCTGGTGGGACGCCGACAGCCGGCTGTTGATCGTGAATGGCCGCGCCGGGGTCGGGCTCGGCTCGCCCCGCAAGGGCGGCATTCCCGGAACGATGCGGGTCATCACCAATGCCGGACCTGGCGTCAAGCATGATATCCAGCGCGCCCTCAATGTGCGCAATCTCAATCCGAAGACGGCATTGACCCAGAAACAGGTCGCCTATCTCGACCACGCCGGCTCCTATGAGCCGAAGCCGCGTCTCAAAGACATGGATATCCAGGGAATCGATCAGGTCATGATCATCCCGACCGAGATCGACATCTATCCGTGGCTCGAGGACGCACTCGGCGCAAAGGCGTTCTGCCGCGCCTACAACGAATGGGCCTACGAATACACGGAGGAAAATCCCGAGCGGCTGTTCTTCGCCGCGCTGATCCCGATGCAGCACCCGGACTACGCAATCGAGGAGATCCGTCGGGTAGCGGCGCAGGGCTGCCGCGTCGCGCTCGTGCGTCCGATGGATGCAATGGGCAACTACCCGCTGCAGCCGAAATACGAACCCGTATGGGACGCGCTCGAAGAGACCGGCATGGTCTACGGTATGCATCCCTTCCCGGCGTTCGGCAGCTCGAAGCCCTCCGGCTACAGCGAACAGTATTCCAGCGCCGAACTGATCCGCCGCACCGTCGCGACCGCAGGGCTGCCGCATTCATTCTTGACCAACGTGCAGAATTTCCAAGGCGAAGCGGCGCTATGGGTCACGATGGTGCTGATGTCCGGCTTCTTTGAGCGGCATCCGAAAATCAACGCGGCTGTGTTCGAAGCCTCTTCGACCTGGCTTAGCTTCCTGATCGACGAATGCGACAAGGCTTACCGGCTGTACCGCAACGAGCGCCAGCTTCCGCCGCTGAAGAAGCTGCCGAGCGAGACCTTCTTCGAACATTGCATGACCGGCTTTGAAGGCGACGAGGCGCCGCCGGCGCGGCTCCCCGAATTTTACGGCGATATCCTCTGCTGGTCGTCCGATGTCTACCACCATGACGGCGACGACGTCTGGCGCGCGATCGAGACGATGCAAAGATATGGGCTGCCAAAGGAGGATCAGGCCAAATTCCTTGGGGCCAACGCAAGGCGGCTCTACAGGGTGCAAGCGCCGGCGAACATCATCCGCGACCGCGTCACCGAGATCGAGCGCCCGGACTGGTGGCCGACCGACGAGGAAGTCCGCGCCGCGCTGCGCCCCCAGGCGGCGGTTACCCGCGGATAGCTCATGTGTTTTGTCAGAAACACGAAGTGCGACCCCAACCCCCAGCCTCTATTCAAGTGCCTCAGTAGCGATGGAAGGTACCCTGGCTTCGTCCAACCAGCCGGCGCTTCGTTTCCGGCGGACCATCATGTCATCGGTGGCGACAGACTTGCTGACGAATGCCCCGCGATCGCGAACGATCAACGAAACAGTTCAGGCGCTTCGTCAGCAGCTATGATTGTTGCGGGCGGTCGTTCGCAACCGCACTGGAAAAGGGAGGGTGAACTATGGCGGACGTGCTGTACATCGGATTGCAAGATGACGACAAAATTGGAGTCTTCGCTTTAGATGGGGACAACGGACAGCTGACGAAGC
Source organism: uncultured Alphaproteobacteria bacterium (assembly GCA_963732095.1). Lineage (GTDB taxonomy): Bacteria > Pseudomonadota > Alphaproteobacteria > ATCC43930 > CGMCC-115725 > AP-15. Next base: position 123,904 of record CAVSZA010000031.1, on the reverse strand, counting down.
GGGCGGATTTAGCGGCGGCCGGAGGGCCATCGGTGATGGCGATCAGTCCAGATCGCAACACGCTCTACGTCGGGTATCGCATGCGGCCATCGATCGCGAGCTACCGGATCGATCCCGCGACTGGGGGCCTGTCGCTGTTGAGGACCGCAGCGCAGGCGGATGCGCCGACCTTTCTCGCGCCCGACCGCACCGGCCGGTATATGCTTTGCGCCTATTACCAAGGGGGCTATGTCGCGGTATATCCGATCGCGGCGGACGGCGCGATTGGCGCGGCTGCCGTTGACAGGCAGGAAACTGCGGTCGGAGCGCATGCGATCGCAAGCAATTCGTCAAACCGCTTCGCCTTTGTGCCTCATATCGCCCGCATCCAGGACAATGTGTTGGAGCCTCCGAAAAATAATCCCGGCCCCAACGTGATCTTGCAGTACCGCTTTGACGCTCAGACCGGTCGGCTGAGCCCCAATACGCCACATCGCGTTGAACAGCGGGACCTCGTCGGACCCCGCCACTACATCCATCATCCGAGTCTCGACGTCGTCTACTTCTCGAACGAGCAGGGCTGCAGCGTCACCGCCTACCGGCTTGACCACGCGAACGGCACCCTCTCGTCCGTGCAGACGACCTCGACTCTGCCCGCCGGACACACTGAGCGCGCCACCTGCTCGCAGATACACCTGACGCCCTCCGGGAGGTTCCTGTATGTCGGCAACCGCGCGGCTAACGGCAGCAGTATCGCTGCCTTCGCTGTCGATCCCGCGACTGGGCATCTGACGTCGGCTGGGCACATACCAACCGAGGCTGTGCCCAGTGCGTTCTGCCTTGATCCCGTAGGGCACTTCCTGTTTGCCGCGGGCACGGCGTCGGGCCGTCTGGCTTCGTACCGCATCAACCAACAGAGCGGCGCTCTGACGCCGCTGGCAATCGAGGAAGTCGGCCAGCGGCCGGCGGCAGTGCTGGCGACCCGTCTCGGCTGATCATGCAGGAGGCGGCCATGGCGACCAAGGACTTCATCGTGTTCGACAGCGACAGCCACGCGGTGGAGCCGCTTGCGCTTTGGGAGAAATACCTCGATCCCGAGTACCGCACGCTCGGTAAACACGCGCTGTGGCGGCAAGAGGGGCGCGCCGCGGCCTATCTCAAGGTCAACGGGGAGATGTTCCGTGACAAGGGCAACCCCAACCTGCCGCGCCACGCATTGTGGCGGCCGGGCATGGACTGGGATGCGATCGGTGCCCTCGACCCGCGTGTCAAGCATCCGGCCACAGAGGGAGCTTCCGAACCACTTGCTCGTCTCGCCGACATGGATGCGATGGGGGTAGATCAGACGCTGTTATACCCGACGTGGTTCGCTGAGGGTTTTTTTCTGGTGCGCGATCCGGACGTCGCTTACGCGCTGGCGCGCGCCTACAACGACTGGATCGCCGACTTCTGCAAGGCGGCGCCGGAGCGGCTGTTCGCCGCCGCGATATTGCCGTTGCAGAACATGGATTTCGCGCTCGACGAACTGCAGCGGGTGGTGCGCATTCCGACAGTCCGCGCCGTCTTCATTCGGCCAATATTTGTCGAGAACCGCTATCTCAATCATCCCTATTACGAACCGCTGTGGGCAGAATTGGAGCGGCTGGGGATCACAGCCGCGGTGCATGCGACGCCAGGGCTGTGGAATCCCGAATGGACCTCGCACGGCCCGTTTTTCGAAAAGATCAAGGACCGGCTCGTCCAGCCTATCACCCCGGGTGGCGGCGGCGGGCCGTTTGCCGGCGGCAGTGGCGGCGCGGGCCAGACGACGACGTTCACAGGCGCGACCCCGCTCGGTCATCCGCTGGCGCCGATCCTGGCCAATTGGCTCGATAACCACATGTTCGTCGCCTCGACCTTGATCGGCTTCACGGTCATGGAGCGCTATCCGGCGATGAAGGTCGTCGTCGCCCATGGCAAGGCCTCCTGGATGCAGGAGGTGCTCGAAAAGATGGAGGCCTCGACCCGCGTTATCCCGCTGTTGCACCACTATCCGGTCAGCACCGAGCCCGAAGAGATGTGGGAGCACGGCAACGTTATGCTCGGCTTCGATGCCGAGGAGCGGCTGATTCAGAAGCTGCCGCAGGATTTCGCAGCTAAGATCGTGTGGGGGTCTCGCTACCCACACCACGATGCCACGAGCGCCTGGGATGCCCTGGCCCGCTTGCGCGAAGCAAATGTGCCGGAGCCGCTGATCGCCCGTATGATGGGCGGCAATGCGGCCCGACAATTCGCGGTCAAGCCGTTTCACGAGGTGGCCGCATAGATCCCGCGCTGTTGTCGACTGCGGCACGGCCTTCGACAGGCCGGATGAATTGGACGCTTTGGCCAAATCGCCCAAGCCAGCGGCAGGTAAGCCACGACTGACGGCATGAAATTTTCGGCGCCCTGGCTGGCCCGCGTCAGGGACGTATCTGTTCGACCGTCAACGACCCCGCCGGCAGCGCCCGAAAAAGCTCAGCCTCATTTCCCGTCTCCTGGAACCGACCACCGCGAGGCGGCGGCTTAGTGCGGACGCCCAAGTGCGGGCGCTACCTTCCCAAAAATGTCAGCGGAGACGGCTGGACGCCGGCTTGGATAGCTTTCGCCGAATTGAGAATGCCTTTTGTCGTGTCTTCGGTCCCAAAGAAGTCGATCGCCACGTCGAGCATCATCACGTCCGCTGCGGCGATGCCTCCCGCCGACCACGCTTTGAGAAGCGTGCGCGCTGCCGCATAAGCCTTGGTTGGGCCGTTCGCGAGCTTGTCCACGAGCTTACGGCTCGCTTCATCTGTTCGACCGTCAACGACCCCGCCGGCAGCGCCCGAAAAAGCTCAGCCTCATTTCCCGTCTCCTGGAACCGACCACCGCGAGGCGGCGGCTTAGTGCGGACGCCCAAGTGCGGGCGCTACCTTCCCAAAAATGTCAGCGGAGACGGCTGGACGCCGGCTTGGATAGCCCCCTTTGCTCCACCGGAGAGTCAGGAACGAACCGTGTGCCGCGGGCAAGGCTCCTCGCCGCGAGAACGGGAATGCCACGCCTCCGGTTCTGTGCGGAGGCAAACCAGTCCTCGAGGTGGCGCTCGATCTGGGCCCGAGCGGGCGAACCGAGTGGAGACAACTAGCTAGAATGCTTTAGCCGTGGTCGCCGTGAGGATATCGGCCTTGCGGTTTAGCGCTGCGATCAGACCGTCAATGCCGTCGTTTTTCAGGATGGTGGCAAATTCGGAGCGGCGGGTCGCTACCTCGCTGATCGCGCCGTCGAGATAGATGTCGGAGATTAGCCAGCTGTCCCCATTGCGGCGCATCATGTAGTCGACCTTGACCGGCTCGCCGCTGGCTTTGATAATTTGGCTGCGCACCATCACTCCGGACGGGGCGGGCTGTTCGCCGGTTACCTCGAGCTTCTGTCCATTATAGCTGTCGAACCGGTCGGCATAGATCGCCGAGATGTAGCGTCCGAAGCTTTCCGTGGCCTGCTGGCGCTGGGCGTCGCTCAGACCGGTCCAGGCAGGCCCGATCGATAGCCGCGCCATCGAGGCGATGTCGAAGGTGCGGCGAATGACCGGAGCCAGCTGCGTGAAGCGCCCACTTTGCCCCAGTGTCCGGCCGTTCTTCATTGAGCTGAGCAGCGCGTCGTAGAGGCCCTGTACGGTATCGCCCCCACTCGTCGTCGCGGCATGCACGGGGCAGGACAGTATGCCGAGGCCGAGCCCTCCGACGAGAGCCGCAGCTTTCCATACCAGTGTTTTCGAGAATGTCGCCTTGCCCATGTCCAGGTTCCTTCATAAGAACGCTGGATTGACGCTAACAGGGGCATTTAGACCGTGCCATTGCACCCGCGGATGCATGGATGCCGCTTGAGAATCATTCGTATTAGACTTTAGTTTAGGGCGGCTCTAAGGAAGCGTCCGGCACCGTTGTAGATGCCGTTGACCATGTGCGCGACCACCGCATCGCCGTCGCACTACCACGCCAAACGTAGCGTCAAGTGGTTCAGCAAATACGGAGATTGCCCAAGTTGACCCCCTGTGGGGGTCACCTGTAGTGTCGTTTGCGGCGTTGCGGTTGATGTGCGCCACGGCTGGCAAGAGGTGCGGCGACGTGTGCGGAATCGTAGGGCTGTTCCTCAAGAATGCGAGCTTAGAGAAGAGCCTCGGCACGCTCCTTGCCCCGATGCTGGTGTCGCTGAGCGATCGGGGGCCGGACTCGACGGGCTTCGCCGTTTACGGAACCGGGATGCCGGATCGAACCAAGCTGACCTTACGCGGATCGATCGAGACCGATTTCGACGAAATCGCCGCGAAGCTCGGCCGGTTGACTGGCGACGAACTCACCGTCACCCGCCGCGATACGCACGCGGTCATTGTGGTCCCGTTGGCAACGGCCGATTTCGCGCCTTCCCGGCTGAGGGAGATCGCACCGGAAATCGCGGTCGTCGGCATCGGTGAGCGCATGGAGCTCTACAAGGAGGTCGGTTCGCCGACCGAAGTCACCACCCGTTTCGCGCTTTGTGAGATGTCGGGGACCCACGCGATCGGCCACACCCGCATGGCGACTGAGTCCGCGGTGACGACGGACGGGGCGCACCCGTTCTCGACCGGCAGCGATCAGTGCCTGGTCCACAACGGATCCCTGTCGAACCACAACGGCGTCCGCCGCTCTCTGACGCGCGATGGCGTCAGTTTTCGCACCGAGAACGATACGGAAGTCGCGGCCGGCTACATTACCTGGCGGATGCGCCAGGGCCTCCCCTTGGAAGGGGCGTTGCTAGCCGCGCTGAACGACCTCGACGGGTTCTACACCTTCGTCGTGGCCACCGCGTCGGGGTTCGCCGTTTTGCGGGATCCGATCGCCTGCAAGCCCGCCGTGATGGTCGAAACCGACGCTTACGTTGCATTCGGCACGGAATACCGGGCCCTGGCCGAGCTGCCTGGCGTGCAGCAGGGCCATGTCTTCGAGCCGGCGCCGGCGAAGATCTACGTCTGGGAGCGCCGGATTTGAGGCCGCGCGACAACTCGCGCGCTGTCGATCTCGAACTGCTCGGCCTGCGGCACCTGAACGCGACGTTGCACGCACTCCCACCTGACAGCGAGGGTCATTGGCGCGTGTTGAATCCGAAAGGCCGCCATGCCATCGCGGTCGGTCTCGCTTGCGGCATTACGGTCGAGGTGGAAGGACACGTCGGCTACTACTGCGCCGGTATGAACAAGCACGCGACGGTCGTCGTCCACGGCAACGCCGGCACCGGCGTGGGCGAGAACATGATGTCTGGGACCGTCCATGTACAGGGGGATGCGAGCCAGTCGGCGGGTGCGAGCGGACGCGGCGGCTTGCTGGTGATCGGCGGCAATGCTTCTGCGCGCTGCGGCATCTCGATGAAGGGCGTAAACATTATCGTGAAGGGCTCGGTCGGGCATTTGAGCGCTTTCATGGCACAGAGCGGAAATTTGGTCGTACTGGGCGACGCCGGTGAAGCCCTGGGCAATTCCATCTACGAAGCGCGGCTCTTCATCCGTGGAGCGGTCGTGAGCCTCGGCGCAGACTGCGTCCGGAAGGTAATGGGGGACCACCATCGATTGCAGCTTTATGCGCTGCTGAGAGAGGCCGGTGTCGCTGGCGAGGTCGATATCGGAGAGTTCACTCGCTACGGCTCGGCGCGCGCCCTGTATCATTTCCACGTCGACAACGCCGCCGCTTATTGAGACGACGATGGCGATCCCTTCAGTGAAAATTCGGACCATGCCGCGCAAATCGGCAACGTTTGACGATTACACCCTATCGGAAATCCGGCGTGCGGCGGCGACTGGCATCTACGACATCCGCGGCGCCGGGACCAAAAAGAAGCTGCCGCATTTCGACGATCTGCTGTTTCTCGGCGCGTCGATCAGCCGATACCCGCTGGAAGGATATCGCGAGAAGTGCGGCACCGACGTCGTTCTTGGCAACCGTTTTGCCAAGCGGCCGATCGAGCTGAAGATCCCCATCACCATCGCCGGCATGAGCTTTGGCGCGCTGTCGGCGCAGGCCAAGGAGGCGCTCGGGCGCGGGGCGTCGCTCGTCGGCACGTCGACGACCACCGGGGACGGCGGGATGCTCCCCGAAGAGCGCCAGCACTCGCGCACGCTGGTCTATCAATGCCTGCCGTCGCGCTATGGCATGGACCCCGACGACATGCGCAATTGCGACGCCATTGAAGTGGTGGTCGGTCAGGGGGCGAAGCCGGGCGGCGGCGGCATGCTGCTCGGCCACAAGATCTCGGCGCGCATTGCGGCGATGCGTGATCTCCCGGAGGGGATCGACCAGCGCTCGGCGTGCCGGCATCCCGACTGGACTGGCCCCGACGATCTGGAGATCAAGATCCACGAGCTGCGCGAGATCACCGACTGGCAGAAGCCGATCTACGTCAAAGTCGGGGCGAGCCGCCCCTATTACGATATCGCGCTGTCGGTGAAGGCGGGCGCGGACGTCGTCATTCTCGACGGGATGCAGGGCGGGACGGCGGCGACGCAGGATGTCTTCATCGAGAATGTTGGAATTCCGACGCTGGCCGCGATCCGCCCGGCCGTGCAGGCGCTGCAGGATCTCGGCATGCACCGCAAGGTCCAGCTGATCGTCTCCGGTGGGATCCGCAACGGCGCCGATGTCGCGAAGGCGCTGGCGCTGGGCGCCGATGCCGTCTCGATCGGCACGGCGGCGTTGGTGGCGCTCGGCGACAACGATCCGGCTCTTGAGCCGGAATACGCAGCGCTCGGCACGACCGCAGGTGCCTACGACGATTGGCACGAGGGCCTCGACCCGGCGGGCATCACGACCCAGGATCCGCTGCTGGCCCAACGGCTGGATCCGGTTTTGGGTGCCCGCCGGGTGGCGAACCTGCTGACCGTCATGGCCTTGGAGGCGCAGACGATCGCACGGGCTTGCGGGAAGAGCCACCTCCGCAACCTAGAGCCGGAAGACCTCGTCGCGCTGACAGTCGAGGCGGCTGCCATGGCGCAGGTTCCACTCGCAGGCACGAACTGGATCCCGGGACGTGGTTGATTTTGGCGGCCTCTCTTGTAGCAGGGACGCGGGTTGGGAATTAGCGTGGCGGCGAACAGGGGGTACGGATGACGGACGATCTCGGCAAGATCGCGCATGACCGCGAAATCAAGTACTTCCTGATCTCTTTTACCGATCTACGCGGGACGCAGCGCGCCAAGCTCGTCCCCGCCGCGGCGATCGAGTCGATGCAGAAGATCGGGGCCAGCTTTGCCGGGTTCGCGACGTGGCTGAACATGACGCCCGCGGACCCGGACATGTTCGCCATTCCGGACCCGAGGAGCCTAGTCCAGCTCCCCTGGAAGCCGGAAGTGGGCTGGCTCGCCGCAGATTTGTGGATGAACGGCAAGCCGGTCGATCATGCGCCGCGCAACGTGCTGAAGCGCGTGGTCGCGCACGCCGATAGCGGCGGCTATGCGATGAAAAGCGGCGTCGAATGCGAATTCTTCCTCGTCACGCCGGACGGAAGGCAGGTCGCAGATGCGTCCGACACGCAGCAGAAACCGTGCTACGACCAAGCGGCCCTGATGCGCCGCTATGATGTCATCACCGAAATCTGCGACGCCATGCTGGCCATCGGCTGGTGTCCCTACCAAAACGATCATGAGGATGCGAACGGCCAGTTCGAGATGAACTGGCAGTTCGACGATGCTCTGGTAACGGCGGACCGGCACGCGTTCTTCAAATACATGGTGAAATCGGTCGCCGAAAAGCACGGGCTGCGCGCCACCTTCATGCCGAAGCCTTTTCCCGATCTGACCGGAAGCGGTTGCCATGCCCACGTGTCGCTGTGGAAAGGGGACGAGAACCTCTTCCACGACCAGGCGGGCGAACTCGGGCTGTCCCGGCTCGGGTACGCCTTCATCGGCGGCATCGTTCACAACGCCGCAGCGCTATGCGCCCTGCTTAATCCGACGGTCAATTCGTACAAGCGCATCAACGCCCTGCGCACCGTCTCGGGCGCGACGTGGTCTCCCAATGCCGTGACGTTTTCGGGCAACAACCGGACGCACATGATCCGAATCCCGGAGCCTGGACGCTTCGAACTGCGGCTGCCGGACGGCGCGGCGAACCCGTACCTGTTGCAGGCCGCCATCCTGAACGCAGGCCTCGATGGGATTGCCAACCGGCGCGACCCGGGCCAGCGCCTGGACATCAACATGTACGCCGACGGCGATAAGGTTCCGGGCGCGAAGAGATTGCCGTTAAACCTGCTCGATGCGCTGCGTGCCTTCGAGACGTGCGAGGTGGCCAGGGAAGGGCTCGGCGAGGATTTCGTCGGCTCCTATCTGCTGCTCAAGGGTGACGAGTGGAACGCCTATTCGCGTCACTTGACGCAATGGGAGCGGGAGACGACGCTGGACTGCTGACGCGCGATGCCCGACGACTGAAATCTGGTAACGCAAATGGCGAAGCTCGCAACGGGCATCAGGGGGTTTCGCAGGCGATTGCGGCTTAATCGCCGCATGGCTCGCCCGTACTATCCCGGCGCGCTGACGAAGCCTTCATCTGCGGCAAGCTGATCAGCAGAGGATCCCGCTCGGCTCCCATCTCATAGCGATGTCGTAACCTGAAGATCCCTGCGCGCAGGATAGATAGGCGGCTAGGATGAATGAGCGGGTCTGGGACAAATTTCTCACCGAGCGCGACAAGGCCGTATTCGCCGCGGGAGGGTTCGGCGCACGAGCTGGATTCGGTAAGCGACCGGCGCTGCTTGTCATCGACGTCAATTGGGCATTCTGCGGCGAACGGCCGGAACCCATCCTGGAGTCGATCAAGCGCTGGCGCACCTCGTGCGGCGAGGAAAGCTGGGTCGCCCTTGGGTACATCAAATCGCTGATCGAAGCAGCGCGCGGCAAAGGGATCCCGGTCATCTACACCACCGGGGAGCGGCGTCCGGACAATTGGGATGGCGGCAGTTGGCGGTGGAAGAGCACGCGCAGCGACGAGGCAAGCGGAACGAGCCACGGCGATATCGATGGCAACGAGATCGTTACACTGATCGCGCCCGGCCCGAAGGACATCGTGATCAAGAAGCAGAAGCCGTCAGGTTTCTTCGGGACGAACCTCGCCTCCTATCTCACACTGCTCGGCTGCGACAGCGTGATCGTCGTCGGGACGACCACCTCGGGCTGCGTGCGCGCCACCGTGGTCGACGCCTTCAGCCTCAATTATCGGGTGATCCTGGCGGAAGAGGGCTGCTTCGACCGCAGCGAGACCAGCCACGCAGTCAGCCTGTGCGATATGCACGCCAAATACGCCGACGTCCTCCCAACGGCCGAAATCCTCTCCCACTTCGACGAGCTACCGGCCGACCTGTTCGAGCTGCCCACCGGCGGTCGTAGGGCGCAACACCGGTCAAGGAGACGGCCGAGTAGAGCATCCTCGGGCCGCCTCTCCCGAAAGGAGTAGGCTTAACCTCTCCGAGGAAACGCGCCATGCACGAACAAATTAGGCGTCCGCTCCCGTCACCGACACCGCGGGGCGTTCATCATCTCGCGCTCTGCACCGACGACATGAAGGCGACGATAGACTTCTATGTCGAAGTGCTCGGTATGCCGCTCGTACATGCCATGAAAGTGCCGCTCGGTCTGGGCACTGGCCCCGGCAATTGTGGCAACCCACCTTATGAGCGGGTGCGCCATTACTTCTTCGATATGGGTAATGACAGCCTCCTCGCCTTCTTCGAGATCCCGAAGGACAAGGAGCCAAGGGGCAATCGCAACGCTATTGGTGCTATGCAGCATTGCGCCTTCGTCGTCACCGCGCAGCGCTTTCGGGAAGTGGAGTCGCGGCTGAAATCACGAGATGAGCCACTTTACTGACCAGTTGCCTGACCAGCCGGGCACCAGCAGACGCACTGGGGCGCCGTGGAGATGCTCCAGCAACTGACCGTTCTGCGCCCAAGCCAAAATAGTGTCGGGGTGGAGTGCCTTTTCGATCGGTAGACCCTTGTCGTAATAGAAGGGTTTGGTGCCTTCGGCGGCGGTGGGCGGCACACCCAGGTCGTTGCCTTCGGCTCGCACGTAAAGCGACTTGGCAGTCAGGCCGGCCTCGTGCAGCACGGCGGCCAAGGGCACACCTGTCCACTCGCTGGCGCTGAGAATCATTCCTTCCTGGGTGCGCGAAGGTTTGGGGCCCTCACCTTTGAAGTACTCGAAGAACGTCGCGTCGCTGCCGGATCCAGTCGAGCGCCGCGCGGCGGGTGTGGTAACGAAATCGGCTGCCCAAATTTGATGCATTACTGATACGCGCGATGCCCGCTTGTTCGGCAAGCTGGGCTCCCGGTACACGTTTTCGTTTGGCTTCGGTGCAACGGGGTACGCTTTGCTCGATCAACCAACCTCTCGGGACCAAGTCCCGGAGGCCCCGTCAATCGAAGCCAAATCCGCGCGAAGCCTCGTGCTGGCGGCCGTCATGATGGCGACCTTCATGGCGGCGATGGAAAGCTCGATCGTCGCAACCGCGATGCCGACGATCGTCGCTGAGCTTGGCGGGTTTCACCTGTTCAGCTGGGCCTTTGCCGCCTATCTGTTGCCCCAGGCGGTGACGATCCCGATTTATGGACGCCTCGCCGATCTCTACGGCCGTAAACGCGTCTTCTTCGCTGGGGCGGGGCTGTTCCTGTTCGCCTCGACCTTGTGCGGTGTCGCCTGGGGCATGCTGCCGCTGGTGCTGTTCCGGGCACTGCAAGGGGCGGGAGCCGGCGCGATCCAGCCTATCGCGATCACCATCATCGGCGACATCTATCAACCGACCGAACGGGCCCGGATACAGGGTTACATCTCGGGCGAAGCCGCTCGGCCCAATGCCCCAGTAGAGCCTGCGCCTCAGTTCCCTGACGGATCGTCCCGAGCCTTTGCAAGCCATTGAAACAATTCACCTGCGGAATTAGGAGTTGACCCGTTCGCCGATGGGCAAGGCTGGAGTTCCCCCGCCCTGTACAGCATCGTCTTCCGCCATCCGGCTTTGAGGAAAAACAACGGCTTAGAACGGGCCAGAACCAGTCCCGCCGCTACGCTATCAAGCCGCCTTCCGGAGAGGAATGACCGGATCTAACCGAGCCTGCGCCAGTCTGCGGCGGCCTCGGCGCTGATTAAGGTCCGGCCGGCGATCTTGGTGATCCGTGGCCCGCAACCCTCCTTAATGAGCCTATAAAGCAGGCTCCGACTGATCCGGTGCTCATCGAGGAACTCCGGTATAGACAACATGCTTCTCAACTGTGGCTCCCCAGCCTGACCCACCCACGCGCCCGCGTGCGCGAGGGGCAAACCCTGTCCCTTACCGCAGCCCTCCGCCGGATCGCCCGCCCGAACGCCCTCGCCCTGCCACCGCAGGCCGGATCGCCAGCTCCAGCGCGGGTTTTGGGTCCCATCTGGCCCGGGCGCGGGACCGGGGGCCGGGATTTCCCCCACCGGGGGCTTGGGTCCCATAGGCCGCGCGGGGGGACCCACGGTGACCAATAATCCCGGTATATATGAGCAAGATCAATGTCTTAGGCTTAATTGGGGCTCGGGCCGGCCCGCGTGTCCCTAAGGGACAGCAGAGAGACCTTGCCCATTTCTTCAATGAGTTAGCCCGGCGGACCAAGCGAATTGTGCGGCTTTCCGGTGCTGCGGAAACTCGCCCGAAATCCCTCCGAAATGGGCGAGAAAGTCTGAAAGGGGGCGGTGGCCAACGGGACCATCGGCTCCGCGTGGTCAGGGCGGGGGCGCGACGGGCGACGGGCCAAGGGAACGGCCTCTCTCCTCCGGCAATCCGGCCTTGCGCAGCCCTTCGAGCATGTGGGCATGATCCTCTGGCCGCATCCACGGCACGCGCCCGCGGACATACATATCGAACGAGCCTGGCGCGATCGCGATGGCCTTCTCCAGCGCTTCCTTCGCTTCGGCGGTCTGACCCATCTGCCCGAGCGCCGCGGCGAGCCAACGGTAAGTGTTCGGAAACTCGGGGTAGGACCGGATCGCCTGTTTCGCCGCCCCGACCGCCTCCTCGTATTTGCGGCAGAGATAAAGACCCAGTGCGACCTGCATCAAAACAGTCCCCAAATTCGGGGCACGGGGGTCGAGCCTGATGCATGTTCTGAGAGCCGCAATCCCTTTCTCCGGCCGCCCGGAGAAAAGCAGCGTTTGGCCCAACACCGAATGCGCTACTGCGAGGTTCGGGCTTATTGCCAGAGCTCGCTCGGCCTCGGCCAGACCGCCCTCGTAGTCGCCGCGTCTATAGAGTGCGATAGCAAGGTATGAACGGGCCTCCGCATCGGCGGCATCGAGCGCGACTGCCTGGCGCGCCAGTCCCTCTCCCAAGCTCAACGTTCCGGGGAGATCGCGCGTCTGAAAATCAAACGCTCGACTTTGAACGGCAGCGAGGCGCCCGTAACCTCCGGAAAAGGTCGGGTCGAGACCTGTGGCCTGCCGAAAGTATTTCTCCGCAAGTGAGGTGTCGTCCACGGTATACTTGCTCAAATGCCACAGGCCGCGCTGATAGGCCGCCCAGGCGTCGAGGTTCCCCGGCGGCTTGCGTATGGCGCGCTGCTGTTCGGCACCGGCGATGGCCGGGGCGATGGCGATCGTCACCGCCTCGGCGATCTCATCCTGAAGCGCGAAGATGTCGGCGATGTCTCGGTCGTAGCGCTCGGCCCAGACGTGTCTTCCGGTTTCCGCCTCGACCAATTGCGCGGTGACACGGGCGCGATTGCTGGATTTGCGCAGGCTTCCTTCGAGCACGTAGCGCACGCCCAGCTCGCGCCCGACCTGCTTAACATCGACGGCGCGGCCCTTGTAGGTGAAGGACGAGTTGCGGGCGATCACGAACAGCGAAGGATAGCGCGATAACGCGGTGATGATGTCCTCGGCGATACCGTCGGCGAAGAACTCCTGCTCGGGGTCGCTGCTCATATTCACGAAGGCCAGCACCGCCAGAGATGGCTTGTCGGGCAGCGGCAATGGTTGGGGCGAGGCCAGCGATGGACCATCAACGGGGACGGCACGGTCCCGAACCCGGTAAACCCGCACAGGCCGGACAATGTTCTTGACCTGGTGCTCGCCTAGATCCTCAAAGGCGAAGGGGAGCCGGTCGCGGACCTGGTCATGGACCGTATGGGAGACGAGCACCCCGCCGGGCTCGGCGAGCGCCTCCAGCCGCGCTGCGATATTCACACCGTCACCGAAGATGTCGTGCTCCTCGGCGATCACGTCGCCGAGGTTGATCCCAACGCGGAACTCGATCCGCTTCTCCGGCGGGGTGCCCGCGTTGCGCTCGGCCATTCCCCGCTGCATCTCGACGGCGCACCGGACGGCGTCAACCACACTCGCGAACTCGGCAAGGAAGCCGTCGCCGGTGTTCTTTACGATCCGGCCCCGGTGTTCGCCGATCTTCGGATCAACTAGCTCCCGAAGGTGCGCCCTCAGCCGTTCGTGCGTCCCCTCCTCATCCGCCCCCATAAGGCGCGAGTACCCGGCCACGTCGGCGGCGAGGATCGCGGTAAGGCGGCGGACAGGGGGCATGGCTTGCCCGGCGGTTGGCAGGCTTAACCAATTCTAGCCTGAAACGGCCGGCGGCCCTAGCGCGCGATCAAGGTGCCCTCATTCGGCGGCCCGCCCGCTTCGCATTCCTGGGTTCCGTACGCGCGGAAGAGCGCCGCTGTCACAGAGAGCCTCGCGAGCTACATACCGCCGCCGCCACCGCCACCCCCATCCCCGCCGCCGTGCTCGGGCCTAATCTCGTTGTTCCCCGGCGAATTGGGCGCGTTTGGGGCTCCGGCTTGGCCCAGGGCCCCCTGGGTGCACCCGGCGAGCGCCAGCACGACAAAGAGCGCGGCAAGCCACCTCCGCCAGTTCATCGCTTGCTCCGGTCTGCACTGTACAGCGCGCCCGCCCCGCACAGGCCCGCCGCCTCATTCGATCAGCTCGTCGGCGCGGGCGAGCAATGTTGGTGGGATCGTCAGGTTCAGCAAACGGGCCGTCCTCAAGTTAATGCACAGCTCCAATCGAGTGGGCTGCTCGACCGGAATGTCGGCTGGGTTGGCGCCTTTTATGATCTTGTCGATTTGCGCGGCGGCCGGCCGAGTCATTGCCAAACGATCCGGGGCGAGGCTCACCAATCCGCCGGCCATTACTGCGTCCCTGAACATATGGCACGACGGCATATGGGCTGCGAGCGCGAGGTCGGCGATCTGTTTGTTGAGGGTAAAGACCAGGGCTGCACCGGGCACAATGAGGGCCTCTGCCTCGCTTTTTTTCATACTGGCAAACGCGGCTTCGAGATCGTCAGGCGACTTGATGTCAACGGGCACAAGGGTGGCCCCAAGTTTGTTTGCCGCCACCTCCAGCGATGCCATTGCAAATCCGACGTATTGGTCATCCACGGCGCGAAGGACGGCAACCCGTTTCAAATCCGATACTATCTCTTTGAGGATCTGCAGTCTCTTTTCGTTTGTCTCGGTAGCCGCCTCGGCAGCTATCCCGGTTATGTTTCCGCCGGGGTGTGAGAGGCTCTGGACGAGATTGCCAAACGATCCGGGGCGAGGCTCACCAATCCGCCGGCCATTACTGCGTCCCTGAACATATGGCACGACGGCATATGGGCTGCGAGCGCGAGGTCGGCGATCTGTTTGTTGAGGGTAAAGACCAGGGCTGCACCGGGCACAATGAGGGCCTCTGCCTCGCTTTTTTTCATACTGGCAAACGCGGCTTCGAGATCGTCAGGCGACTTGATGTCAACGGGCACAAGGGTGGCCCCAAGTTTGTTTGCCGCCACCTCCAGCGATGCCATTGCAAATCCGACGTATTGGTCATCCACGGCGCGAAGGACGGCAACCCGTTTCAAATCCGATACTATCTCTTTGAGGATCTGCAGTCTCTTTTCGTTTGTCTCGGTAGCCGCCTCGGCAGCTATCCCGGTTATGTTTCCGCCGGGGTCTGAGAGGCTCTGGACGAGCCCAATCTCCACCGGGAAACCGATCGTCAGAAACACCACCGGTACGGCTCCGGCCAATTTCTTCGCCGCCATTCCCGCTATTGAGCCCCAGACGACCAACAGGTCGACTTGCGGTGATAAGGAGAGAATGACCTCTTCGATTTTGTCCGGCTGCGGAGCCGGATTGCGGTGCAGCAGCACGATATTCCGACCCTGCACATAGCCGAGATCAGCGAGGCCTTGTTCGAGAGCTTGCGCTAAGATTCTACTGATCTCGGGTGTAGCCACGGTCACGTGGCCTATTCGCCAGACCTTACCCAGCTGCTGAGCAGCGGCAGCGAAGGGCAACGCCGCTGCAGCGCCGTAAATTACGCCAATGAGATCGCGACGCCTCATTCGATTACCTCGTCGGGTGGTCTCTCGCCCTCCGGCGTGCCTTCTCACCTGGCTCTCCCCAAGGTGCGTGTTCCTCCGACCGCATCTCTAAGAAGGATAGCGCGACGCGCGCCCTACCCCAACTGTCGTTCGCCGAGGACGCCCGCTGGAATGCCGAGCGGCAGGCGGTGGAGTTCGGGGTCGAGATCGGCGAATACCCCGGCGTCGTCCGGGTCCCGGGCGCGTCCTCCAGCCGTTGCTCCCGGAGCGGCCCACTCCCGAGCGGTGCGTTGAAGCCTACTATCTCCAGCGGACCCGGTTCGAGAGCATCGCTGAGCGGAAGCTGCGCCGGGGCAGTTGACCGAGGACGGGAATGTGGAGATCAGCGGGCGGGATTTACGATAGATGCCGCGACCTGGCGTTCTCCGGCCTACCCAAACCGCCGCAATCGGCCCAAGCGGACGCTCGACATGGTGAGGCGCGTACTGTAAAGAGAACCGCCGATGTCTTCGCATGAGCAGGACGTCGTGGCCGCGGATCGAGGCGCCCACGGATATCGGCCAGGCCATTCGATCTTCGTGCGATCTGCCGCACGACGCCCTGGTTTCCTCGCTGCGCTTTTAGTCACCGGGTTTATCGTCGGGATCGTCTACCGTCTTGTGATGGATCCTGCCGCCGAGCGGGATTTAGCGAACTGTTTTCGCAGCGGGCTGCACGGGGTCGGCCTTGCGCTGGCCTTATGGGCTGTGCAGACCGGGTTTGCTTCGACTGCCCGGTCCTCTTTCGGCGTGGCGCTCAGGCGATTGCCGGTTGCCGGCGAAGTCCTCATCCGATCGCTGGTGATGACCGCCGCACTCATCATTGTCGGCGTCTCCTTGCAGTTCGTGCTCTACGCCGAGCCGCTCGGGCTGCGCTGGTTCACCCTAGATTGGTTTACTACGACTTTGCCGCGGATCGTCGCGATCGGGTTCGCTATCTCGCTCGTCGTCAGCGCGATAACCGAGTTCGGTCGGTTGATCGGCGGGCCGATGCTCACCAGCGTCGTGTTGGGCACCTATCATCGTCCGGCCCGGGAGCAGCGGAT
Organism: uncultured Alphaproteobacteria bacterium; assembly: GCA_963732095.1. GTDB lineage: Bacteria > Pseudomonadota > Alphaproteobacteria > ATCC43930 > CGMCC-115725 > AP-15. The sequence continues at coordinate 107,491 of CAVSZA010000031.1, read as the reverse complement.
CGTGATGTTTCTCGATATTGCCGGCTCGACGCGGCTCGCCGAAGAAATGGGTGAGCTGCGGGTGCACGACCTGATCACCCGCTTCTTTTTCGATATCGACGAACCGATCAGCGACCATGGCGGCAGGGTGCACGCCTATGTCGGCGACGAGGTGATCGTGACCTGGCCGATTACCGGCGACCCGGCGCGCAATGCGCGGTGCCTGACATGCTTTTTTGCGATCGAACGCAAGATGGCTCGCCTCGCGGTCGATTATGACCGTGAGTTCGACGTCGTCTTACGCTTCCGCGCTGGTCTGCATGCCGGTCCAGTGATCGTCAGCGAGTGTGGCGATGCCAAACGCCAGCTCGCATATTTCGGCGACACGATGAACGTTGCGGCCAGGCTGTGCGAGTACTGCAAGGTGGTCAATCAGCGCTTGGTCGTCTCGGGAGACCTGCTGCGCCAGGTGACCATTCCGGTCGATCTGCGGGTTGGCGATGGGGAGAGCATTGCGCTGCGCGGACGGCAGGGGTGGATCAAAACGCATGCGATCCAGCAGCCCGCTGTGGTCACCGGACATAAGTAGCAGGCTGGGGCTGATCCCCGGCTGAGGGTTCGCCTACCCGGGCGGTCCCTCACCCGAATGAATATGCCCGGCGCTCACCCCCCAGCAACGCGGCCAGCGCCGCCCCCGGATCGGCCCGTGGCGCACCAGCGCCTTTGACAAGCCCGTCTGGGCCGGCGGGCTTGCTAGACAATCGCTCATGGTTGCACGATCGCTGCGGACAAATTTACTCTCATGCGCAGGCGACAGAAGAGATCGCCGGCCTTTTGGGGAGGATAATCCATGCCCGGTTTTGCAACTTTGCGGCTCACCTGGGAGCCACGCATGTTGAGCATCCTGCGGATGATGGTGGGATTGCTCTACATGGAACACGGCCTCGCAAAGATCTTGGATTTCCCGCACCAACCGAACCATGCGCCCTACGCCCTGTTCACCTTAAATCCGGGCCTCCAAGGCTTATTGGAGTTGGTGGGCGGTTTGCTGCTCGCGCTGGGTTTGTTCACCCGCACCGTCGCCTTCATCCTCGCGGGTAACATGGCGGTCGCCTATTTCATGGCACATGCGCCGAGGGGTTTCTTCCCGCTGCTCAACGGCGGGGAGTTGGCAATCGTCTACTGCTTCGTCTTCCTCTATTTCTGGGTCGCCGGTGGTGGCGAATGGAGCCTCGATCGCCTGCGCGCGCCGGCGTCCGCGTCCGCCCTATCGCCGAGCCGGGCCTAATTACCGTTGGCTACCCCAGCCTGGCTCGGCCCTCGGGTTGCTGGCATGGCCCGCGATGTTGCAGCCTTCAACCTTCCGGCGCGGGTGGGGCAGCTCTTCGGGGTCAGCTTGTAGCGAGCGCCCGTAGCATTCGTTGAAGAACCGGATTTTGACGCTCGACCGAGGAGGGGTTTACCGTGCGTCGAGCCAGGCTGGCCCCGGCAATGATATCAACGCCGGGTCACCGGGGTCCCAGAAGGCGCCAACGTGGAGCCCTGCCAGCCTGGCTTGCCATCCGGGCAAGCGTGAGCCAAGGCCGCTTCGAGACGATCCCTTTGGCTCCGCTTTCGCTATGGCTCAGCCAGTCGCCCGCGCTCGCTGGCCGCGATGTTTCGCTTTCAGCCTGGCCTTGCGTTTGTTCGCCCGGATCGTCTTGCTCGATTTGGCGGTCTTCTTCACTTGGGGCTCCCGGTCTGGGTGGCATCGGCCCATTTCTATCGGACATCCTCAACGCCGGACATCGCCTTGGTGCCGGGTTGCGATGCCGATTACCAGAAACGCCTTCCGCAGCCGCTCGCGATCGGCCTTCCGGATCTCATCCGCCACCTGCCGGCGGCTCCGGGGCACAAACTGCGTCCGCCAGCCGCCGCCTCTCCTGCGTCAGCCAATAATCGACTGTATCAGCACGCGCCGGAAGCGCCGCTCCAGTGGTCCATCAGCAATCGTTGTTGTCCTCGGAGCGGACATTACCGAGCCACTTCGTCGTATGGTCGGTTGGTGGATCAACGGCGAAGCAGGAACGACGCAGCCGGACGGCGCTCCTCCCACCGTGATCGCTGTAATACGGGCACATCGTCCTCAGCTTCCGGGAAACCCAAGCAGAAGTAGCCGATCAGCTTCCAGTAGGCGGGGACATCGAGGATCGCAGTGATCGTTCGAGGATCGAGGATTGACACCCATCCCATGCCGATCCCCTCAGCCCGGGCCGACAGCCACAAAGTATGGACCGCGGCGACCGCCGAATACTCGATCATCTCAGACATCGTGTACCGGCCGAGACCATGTCCCTGGGCGGTTTCGCGATCGGCAAAGACGGCTATGTGGCACGGCGCGTCATCGAGCCCGGCAAGCTTCAGCCGAGCGTATTGCGCGGCACGTTCCGGGGTCTGGTCGGCAAGCGCCTCTGCGTTGCAGGCCGCGAAATTCCGCCGGACCTCTGCACGGCGCGAAGGATCATTGACCAGGACGAACCGCCAAGGCTGGCTCAAACCTACTGACGGCGCCAGGCAAGCGAGTTCGAGCAGCCGCTCGACCGCGCCCTCCGGCAGCGGGTCGCAGCGAAACCGCCGTACGTCACGCCGCCAAGCCAACAACACACGCAAGCGGGCTCGAAACTCGGCATCGAATGCAGGCGCGAACGACATCGCGACATCGTATCAGCATACGGGGGACAGTTGTGGGTCGAGCACCCGTCGCGGGTCATGATCGCCAAGCTAGGCGATCTTACCCGGCCGGACCAAGCCGAGCGGGAGCGGTGTCGAGAGTAATCCCCCAACCGGCGCCGCTCCTTCTCCGAAGCTTTGAGCCGCTCGCCTGATCTAGCCGCCCTGCCCCCGCCACTTCACCGAAACCACAGCCCGCCCCTTCTTCCCGCACCCGCGGCACCGGAGCCGTGCTTTGAGGCCGAGAACCTTCGCGGCCGGCCTCAGCTCAGCCTTCAGCAGCGCCTCGGCGTCAGCAGCGCGACGTGGTGGCAGGCGGCACAATCGGGCTTGACCAGGTCGCCCGCCCTAGTCGCCCGCCCTATATGCCGTCCACCGAGGCAGCGGTGTTGACCCCAACCAAAGGACACGTCAACGTCGTGAGACGATGTTCGCGGGCGTGGGGTCCGCAATCCGATGAGACGGGTCACCTTTGCAGAGCGGAAGGCTTCGATGCTCAAAACCCTGACGATTCTCTTCGGCCTATTGGCAGCCCTGTCAGCGTGTGCGCCATACCCTAGCCCCGGATACGGATACAGTGCACCTCCCTACTCCGGGCCTGTTTACTACGGACCCGGGTATTACCCGCCGCACACCAGTGAACATGGCACGGTGCAGTATTGAGGCATGCTTCGGATTTGACGGCCTGGCCGATAAAGCCTCGCCTCCTACTGGACGCCTCCGCACCAATAACCCCAAGCTCCCCGGCCCCGTCCCGCCGCCACCGGGTCAGTCTCGTCGAACGCGGTAACGGGTAGCGGCCTACTCCGGGCGCTCCTGTATCCCGTATCACCCACCTCGCGTCCGGGATCGACCATCAAATTGGCACTGGGGCTGAGCTTCCGCCACTGCCCGGCGACGTGAGACGGTTCCAGCGTCTGAACGCAGTAGCCGCCGCAGTGGCCCACTTCCAGCGGGCCACGATGATGGACGTGGACCAGGCGAACGCCACGCACGAACACCCGCGTCGCGGCAGGCTCAGCCGGTGCCCGCAGTGTCGGGTATGGGTTGCGGCTTATGCGGCTCCAGCCGTTCGAGAATGGCCTTCAACGCATGGGTCTGGGGCGATAGCAACCGCGGGTCGAAATCGACAAGCCGGCGCAGCGCCGTGATCAGGACGGCGCGTTCGTTATCGGTAAGATCTAGCCGCTGCATCATGTCAAATATGGCCCGTAAACGAAGTGACGGCAAGGCTCGGCCTCCCACCAGGCCATGCGGGACGAGGAGATGCTAACAGGAGATCGAGGACTTCATTGAAGGTTTCAACCAGCCCCACCTACCGCGGCATACGGATCAATGGGGGTCCCGGGTCGCTACCTGGTCATCCCAGCTCGGGTGGTCCGGGATGGCCGGCCCGATGCGGAGTGGATCCACTAACCAAAACGCGTCTCGCGAAGTTCGGAAGCAAGATTGGACAGGTCTGGAAACAGATTTGAACGTCTGATGCCCATTGTGGCTAGTTGGCGCCGAACCTTTTGCTTGTGCTCTTTTGGTATGATATATCTGCGTAGCCAACCGGCACTGCCAGGCAAGTGCTCCATAGCGGTGGAAATGCTGTGGAGTGTAAATCTTCCCATCTGCGCAAGCATTCGAGGATCAATTTCACGCCCATCAATGGCGATGATGACCTGATCGCAGTGCTTTCCCGGAGTGAATGCGCTTTCCGCGATCTCAACTACCTTGGGGTCCCGTATCTGCACGAGGTCAAAGGAAGCGTGGAAATGCTTATTTAACATTCCTGGCCACAGCGCCCAAATACAGCCGTCGCGATCTTCATGATCCTCTGTGACAGCGAAATACGAGGCGACCAGCGAACTTTCGCTCCAGTCAAGCAGACGGGTTGGCAGTCCATAATGTTGGGCTAGGAATAGCCATCCGAAATAGTCGTTGGGTTCGGGGGTTTTCGTATGGGATCGGCTCGGCGCACGCACCAAGAAATGGCCGATTAGGCCACTCTCGCAGTACATCGGGTCACCTGGGAAAGGATTGCGCCGAAACACGTGCGGGAGTAGCGGCCATTCTGCGTCACCATGGCCGCGCCAGAAACCCTGATCGAAATTGAACCCCAAAGTGGTGGGGTTGCATATCTCGACAATTTGGCGGACGTCCTCGATCTTGATGTCTGATGTGTGATCGCGTGGGGTCATACGTAAGCCTTTTCAATTTAACCTCGCCGCCGATACCTACCCTTGCTCGGCAGCTCGTAATGCTGTGGCGGCGGCGGGCGCTCGCGTTCGGGCTCCGGCCGTAACAACCCCAGGATCTCCTTCAGTGCCACAATGCGTGGACTGAGGGGGTAGCGATCGGGATGATGCTACTCAGCGACCGCGAGCTTTAATAGCGGAGCCAGTCGGCGAGGTCTCATAATCACATTAGCTCGGCTTTTGCCCAACCCGCCGCTGCCAGGTTGCGTCATAGACGCACCTCCCGGTCGTCCGGCCTGTGAGCTTATAATTAGGATCTATGTGTCCCATGAATGTTTGGCCCGCCGGGGTCTGCATGTTCACGTCGCCTTGCGGAGTTACGTATCCTTGATACGTGAGGTCGAGCGCTGCGAACTGCGCAACGCCGTTGCGGATCGTCAGAGCAGGTGCCACAGGGAAATTTAGGCATCCCGATCCGCTGGCGCTCATATTCTGGGTAAAACTACCAATGTACGTTCCATCGTAGAAAGTCGTCGTGGCGCTGGGGGATCCCGTTGCATAACTCGGCGGCGGCGCCGCTGTGGTCGGCGGCGGGGGTTGCTGTGGCGCGCACGCAGCGACCGCGAGACCGGATACACCTAGCAAGAAAGAGCGTTTCATCTGTTCCTCCCTCTGGGTTCTCAGAACTCGCTTCACTATACCCACATGGCGCGTTACAGCGGTAGCCAAGTTTTCTGCCTGATTGCGATTGAACGGAAACTTCGCCCCGCTAACTTCGTGTCTTAACCGCATCAACTCTCGTTATCATGGAGCCTGCAATGATCAATTGGCCCGAAATGCTACATCACGCGGAAGACTGGGCCGCCGGCTTTTGGGCCGGGGCTGGCGCCGCTTCGCGAATGGTGATCGCCGGGGCCGGGATGGTGCTGCTCATTCGCGGCATTTGAAGCCCGGTAGCGCGCGATTGCTCGCCGAAGGCGCAGTGAGCATCTGGCGTTTCGGCTCTGGTTCTGGCGACGGTGTGCGCGTGCTAGTGGTGGCGCTACCGCCGCTTAGTCCCGCTCACCACCATATCGACCTGCCGGCTGCCGTAGCGGGAGGAGGTTAGCCGCTCACGCCAATCGAGCATGGGCGTTTCGGCGCAGTACCGCTGGGCCATCTCGGCGGGATCGGGGCTCGACCTGATGCTGGCTTTCCTTGCACCAAACACTCGCTTTCGATGAACCCGTTGCGGGGCACCATCAGCGACCCTGCCGGTTGATATATCCCGGTGGCACCGGCGCTGGTCCGCCGCCAACGCCATATCCACCGACGCCATTCCCACCAACGCCGTTCTGGATGCCGTACATGGGTGACTGCCCCGGCGGCTGGGTCATGTAACCGCCGACACCATTCTGGATGCCGTACATTGGCGCTTGGTTTGGGCGGGTGTCCGTATAGCCGGGCTGTTGCTGCCATCCATTGTAGTAGTTGGTCTGCGCCGCCGCGGGAACTACGGCCGCAAGGGTGAGGGCGATCGTTGCGAAACTGAATTTCATAGCGGGCTCCCATGGGAAGGATGGAACCCTAACACCAGTTTCACTGCTTGGAGAGCCCTTTCACCCGCGCCGCCGCCTTCTGGCGGCCGTTGCTCGCGGCGGCGCATACACCTTCCGCAGCGGCAAGGGCTTGCGCACCGGCTCCGGTCTGAGCTTGGCGAGTATGCCCCTCAGCGTGCGGACGCGCGGGGAGAACGGGTAGCGGTCGTTCTCGACGATGTCGTGAAGCTCTTGGGCGAGAGCGGCGGCTTCTTCGTCGGTTAGGTCAAGGTTCATGGACCGTAGATAAGGCGAGTAACCAAAGGCGGCCAGCCCGCGCTCGGCAACGGACGGATGCGGCTCGATGTTAGCCCCAAGGGAGCCAAGGAGAGCGGAAATGTTGAAAGGTGATATCTCGGCCGTTGAGCGAATAATCGCGAACACAATCAATGAAACGGCGCGCGGCGATCCCGACGCTCTGGCCGCCCGCATCGTCGCAGCATTGGCCGAGGCAGGGTTCCGTATCGTCTCGGCCAACGGGAGAGAGGGCGCCGCGCTAGGCCCCCAGCGCGCAGAGATGAGACAGCTCTACCGAAGCCCCAACGGCGACACTTGGTTTCTAGCCCGCGATCCCGAGACGGGCTCAGCGTTCGTCAGGCACCAAGCGAACGCTCCGTCGGGCGGTCAAGTGACCGATATAGAACTCGGTGCGTTCCTCAGCGGGCCAGGAAGTCCCGAAAACGAAGCCCTACTGCGCCTGGTTGGCGCATCAATCCTCAATCCGCGGGGAGCCAAAGCAGATGACGGACCTCTGGCCGTGAATACCGGCAGAGAGTGGTCGGATGCGGAGATGAACGCGCTGGGCGAGATGCTCGTTCGCGGCGTCTCGATAGAGGAGATCGCGCGGCGCCTACGGCGGGATCAGGGCGAGGTCCGGGATAAGGTTGCGGAGATCGGCCGAGCCTGTCGTGCGTCAGCCCGCCAACCCTGAGCCCGCAAGAGTTTTGAGATCGTAAAATCCCCCGGCGGGGTCGAACGGATTAACTATGCCGGCGGTTGCGAAACCATAACTATAGAGCCGGGCCTCGGGCAGCCGGCTCAGAACCCGAGTGGTCCGCTCGCCGAAAGGGCGATGGTTGGTATGCTATCGGCGGCCTACGACGGCGGCGGCTACCCGTGGCTTGGACCATAACCCGACCGAGCCAGCAAAGGAGGATGGGAGCGAGCCCTACAGCCCCGACCATCAGCCAAGACACCGCGATCCAAAAGCTGCCTCCTGGCGCCATTACCTCGTGCGGTATCGACGCGAGGTGTCCGAGGATCGCGGGAGCCGCGGCTAACACTACCAGGCTCGCCGGTCGAGGTGATCGGCGCGTCGAGCGTAATTCGTGGCGAGCCGGAGAAGCTCACCGCGCGCTACGGACAACCGAGTTTGGCGGGCGAGGTCTCGAATTTGGCGCGCCAACCGCCGGCAATCCTGGCTATCGGGCGGGCTCGGCGGAGGCGCTTCTCGACGGCACTACTTTCACATCCGCGAGTTCGGCTTCGATCTGCTCCACCGCGAACCGACTGGCACGGATAGACGTTGCCATCGAGGCGTTGACGGTCGAGATTTGTCGCCGTTGAAACGGAATTGGACCCTTGGACCTGTGCCAATGCGCAGCAAATCAGCTGCCGCTCGTAGCGCCCGAGACGCATGGTCAGGAAAGCTATCTGCCGCCGAGCGGTCGGCGCTCCATCAAGCCTTAGCGAAGGCCCTCGCCTTCCGAGACGCCGGGAGGGTGCCGGAGGCTCGCGAATGGGCCGCGGAGCTGGTCAAGCTCCTTAACGTCAATTCCTCCCTTCGTTTGTTTCGAGCCTTTCCAGCGGACTGGCGACCCCGGTTGCGCCGAGGTCGCGGGCGCGACGATACCAGAACACGGCCGTACCCGGATCCCCGCGCAAACCACGCATATGGGAGTGATCCAGATAGACGGGATCGAAAGTCTGCCCCAACCTCATCGCCGCTCGCGCTTCTCCCGCATTAGCGGCGCGCTCGTAAAGAAGACGTCCCGCGGCGACATCGCCCGTCGCGAACAACCAATCGCCGCGCGCCAGAAGCGCAGCGATCTCTGCGCCGGAAAAGGCTGGCACAGTCGGCTGGTTCTGCGGAGCGGGTGATGCAAAAGTCGAAGTCGCTTCTAGCGTGGGACATTCTGAGACAGGCAGGGCTGCTGCCCCAACCGCACTGAACCCACTGCACGCGCGCTGGCTCGGCGGTTGGCAGGCGGAGCACGGTCCTCAAAAAAGGAGCAACAAATGGTGAAACGGATACCCCTCGCGGCGGCGCTTTTGCTCGCCGGCTGTTCTATGCCATGCAGACCGTCGATGCGTCCCGAGCGGCATGCGCGTCTTACGGTTTCCAGCCGGCCAGCGACGCATTCGCGAACTGCGTGATGACGGAGCAGCATCCGCACACCCTCCACATCGCGCTCAGGCCCACAGCCGCGCCGCCCGTGCCCGTGCCGCAGGCGCCAGAACCGCCTGCGATGGTCATGCCCGTGGCATTTTATTCGGGTCAAGAAAAAGGGACCGGCGCAATGTCTGGGAAAGCCGGGTCGCAGAGCTTCTCACATCGCCGGGTGGCGCTGTGTCGCTTCCGCAGCAGCTTTCTTCTCGGCCGCTTCGCGGGCGCGCTGGCGGTAGTATTCGAGGATCCCCTCGCCCGGCATCGGCTTCACGAGCAGATCGGTCAGGGCCCACACCAAGGCGTCGACGCGAGGCATTGACGAGGTGGACCGGCACATTGCGGTCGACCGTGTGCAAGACCGCGCGCACCATGTCGCCGCCAAAGTTCTGCTCGGCGACGATGCGGTCGGCCTTGAACTCGCGGTAGGCGGTGACCGCGACGCGGGCCCAGGCTTCTGGCGGCAGATTGCAGGTGCGGTCGGCCAGCACATAAGCGGTGTTGTCCATGCCGAGACCGACCGCGACGATGCCGACATTGTCGGAGCGCTGATCTTCGTCGCCGCGGGTGCCCGACGGGTCGACCGATACGACGACGCGCTTCAGATCACGCGGCCGCGCGCGAGGAAATGAGTGCCCGCTAACGGCGCGTCCCGGTCGTTGCCGGGCGCTCCGGCGAAGGTCTCTTCACTATACTTTGCAGACCTCCATCATCAGAACCTACGCCCTGGCGAGCCGCCTGAGGGCCAGCCGGATGGAGGCGAGGGTAACGAAGAGGGCACATTTTATTCGGGTCAAGAAAAAGGGACCGGCGCAATGTCTGGGAAAGCCGGGTCGCAGAGCTTCTCACATCGCCGGGTGGCGCTGTGTCGCTTCCGCAGCAGCTTTCTTCTCGGCCGCTTCGCGGGCGCGCTGGCGGTAGTATTCGAGGATCCCCTCGCCCGGCATCGGCTTCACGAGCAGATCGGTCAGGGCCCACACCAAGGCGTCGACGCGGTCGGGTGAACGGTCGCCCAAATAACCTGCGGTCGAGAAATTCAGCATCTGGTCCTCGAGCTCGCGGAATTCGCCCGCGTGGCGCACCTGGTCTTTGTGCCAGCTTCCGTCGAGCTCATAGCCGTAGAGCGCCGAGACCGGCTCGGCCCGGACCGCCTTACCCCGCGAGGCATTGACGAGGTGGACCGGCACATTGCGGTCGACCGTGTGCAAGACCGCGCGCACCATGTCGCCGCCAAAGTTCTGCTCGGCGACGATGCGGTCGGCCTTGAACTCGCGGTAGGCGGTGACCGCGACGCGGGCCCAGGCTTCTGGCGGCAGATTGCAGGTGCGGTCGGCCAGCACATAAGCGGTGTTGTCCATGCCGAGACCGACCGCGACGATGCCGACATTGTCGGAGCGCTGATCTTCGTCGCCGCGGGTGCCCGACGGGTCGACGGATACGACGACGCGCTTCAGATCACGCGGCACGTCCTCCGGCAGGCAGCGGGCGTGCTCGATGGTCTCGAAGGTCCACAGCGCGCCGTCGATCTCGGCCTGGTAGATGCCTGTGTAAAATCGTGCATAGTGCCGACGCGGCAACGCCCGCAATTCGTCAAGCGTGTCCTTTGGCAGATTGTCCGCGTTGTCTTCTGGGTTGATAAAGGCATGCGCGTAGATGCTGGGATCCTCTATTGAGCGCAGCGACAAGGGATCGCGGTGCTGGATGAACAGCCGGTTCGTCCAATGTCCGGTGCCGACTGGATTCAGGTCATAATAGGCGCGCAATACCAGACCGACATTTTGCGCCAGGCGGGTGCGGGCAATGATCACGGACGAATAGGGGATCTGTGAGCATTCGCAGAAATAGATGCTCGCGTATTCCTGCCCTAGGATCTTTTCGACGCGCTGCTTCTCGTCGAGACCGCCGAGCCAGATTTCCGATCCGTTGGGCAGTTCGACAAAACCATCCTGCCGACGGTCTCGCAAGTCAACGCCAGGAAAGCACAGCCGCGCCACTTTGGGTAATGTGTCGAGCCAGATCGAGGCGCGCGCCGCATTGAACCGCAGTCGGAGCATGGCGTGCCGCGACTTCTTAGCCCGCAATGCTCGGATCAGGATCGCCCGCACAATCAAAAAGCTCTTGCCGGACCGGGCGCCGCCCACCAGCATCGTGTGGCGCTGCGGACCCGCCAGAAGGTGGTTCAGTTGGTGCTGGCGCGCGGTAAGCCTAAAGCTCGGAATCGTCTTTGGTAATTCTGATGACGATCGGCTCGCCATCTTTGGCACCCTCGTGTTGCAGCGTCTCTTTCCAGCCCATCCGGGTCTTCGCAAAAAAGATCGACAGCATTGCGCGCGACGACTCGTTCTTGATCGGCTGCGTGCCGGCCGGCGGCGTCATCCCGAAGATATTCGCTACCATAAAGCTCCCCATCCGGGCGTGCAGTTCGGCGGCGCCCACCGCGATTTCGCGCGGAAAATGCTTTTTCAGCGTCCCCTCGTCCAAGGGCTTGCCGGTCTGCGGGTTCACCACCAACTCGCAAATCATCGCCTGCGGGACGCCCAAACCCACCAGGATCTTGACATTGTTGCGTTGCTCTGGAGTCGCAACGAAGGATTTTCGCCCGCTGCGACCCGGTTTCCCAGACACTGCACCATTCCCTTTTTCTTGACCCGTTGCCTGCCCTGCCAAGTCAGGAGCCGGCGCCCCGAGAAAACTGGTCGCGCCGCCTGCCCGCCCGGCCTGCACCCCTTATTATTTTTTGCAATCTCATCCGGTATGGTCCGCGTCATCAACGGGGCGCGCCGGCTCGGGCCGCCGATCCTGTGGCACTCGCTCCAGGGCGATCTCCTCGAAGCTTCGGCCATCGTCGTCGAGCTTGGCTTCTAACCCGGTGAAGGCCTGCCATCGCTTAACCGCCACGTCCACATAGGCCGGAGCGATCTCGATGGCGTGGCAGGCGCGGCCGGTCTGCTCGGCGGCAATTATCGTCGTGCCCGAGCCGCAGAATGGCTCGTAAACAGCCTGGCCCCGTGATGAGTTGTTCTCAATCGGGCGGCGCATGCACTCGACGGGCTTTTGTGTGCCGTGGCCGGTCTCCGACTTCAAGTTCTTGTCGATGTCCCACACCGTGGTTTGCTTATGATCGCCGGCCCACTGCCCCGTCGCGCCCTTGCGCACCGCGTACCAGCACGGCTCGTGCTTGCAGTGATAATGACCGCGGCCGATCGCAAAGTTGTTTTTCGCCCAGACGATCTGCGCTCGAGTATCAAAGCCGCAGGCCTCTAGGCTGGCCTGCACGATCCCGGCTTTGATCCCGGCGTGCCAAACGTAGACCACCGTACCGGGAAACAGGACCCACGCCTCGCTCCAGTCAGCGCGGTCGTCGTTTTCGACTTTACCGACAGCGCGGGCGCCCAGCGGGCGAGCAGCCCTTAGCCGACGAGAGCCGCAGGTCTGGGCATTGACAGATCTGCCGGCTTCATTCCGCCACGCCGGGTCGTAATTCACGCCATAGGGCGGGTCGGTAACCATCAGGTGCGGCTCGACGCCGCCGAGCACGCGCTCGACGTCGATCGCGACTGTGCTGTCGCCGCATAGCATTCGATGCCTCCCGAGCAACCACAGATCACTCGACACCGAAACAGGATATTCTGGCGCTTCCGGCGCTTCGTCAGGATCGGCGAGTTCATCCGTCGTTTCCGCGAACAACGCGCTAAGCTCAAGCTCACCGAAGCCGGTCAGCCCGAGGTCGAATCCCAACTCTCCAAGCCCCTTTAATTCGATCGCCAACAATTGGTCGTCCCACCCTGCGTTTAGGGCGAGCTTGTTATCGGCGATCACATAGGCCTTGCGCTGCGCCTCCGTCAGATAGCAGAGCTCGATGCACGGCACTTGCGCCATTTTCAGCAGCCGCGCTGCCATGATCCGAGCGTGCCCCGCTACGATACCGAATTCGCCGTCGAGCAGCACCGGATTGGTAAATCCGAATTCCTTGATCGATGCTGCTATCTGGGCGATCTGCGCTTCCGTGTGCGTCCTCGAATTGTTGATATAGGGGATCAGTGATGCCGTTTCACGCAGTACAATGTGGTCATTGACCCTGATCAAAATGTCCTCTCTCATCTGAGCGCCGAGTTCTGCAGCCAAAAATGACGGTTTGCGCGACTCCATGCCTGCATTTTAATGCTGAATTGGGGCAAGGTAATGGCGGTGTTTGTTAATCAGATGAATGCCGATCGTTCCATGCAACGCAAAGCGTTGAACTCGCTGATCCGGCCGGATCATCGTCCGTTGTTGGCGGCGTCGGCGATTTCTCACCAAGGGGCAGCTGTCAGTCAGCCCTCCGCGGTAGATCAGCGGTGGCTTAAGCTGGCGGCAGGCAACCAAGTGCGATTTCAGGTGCCGACCCTGCGCAACGTGGACAAGCGACCTGAAAAGGGCCGGCCGCTGCGTAGCTAGTTAACCCCGACATGACACAGAGATTGGGCCGCTGACCCACTGGACTTCGGTGGCACGCCGAGCATGTGTGTCGTCGCCTTCAATAGGAGAAACCGATGGACACCACTGCTCCAAGCTTCACAGCGCGCAACAACGCCAAGCGCGCCGCTGAGAAGATGATCGCCGATGGCAAGGCGCCGGCGGTCGATTACAGTATTCGGCCTCGCGAAGATGGGCGCTTTGAGATCGTCTGGAGGACCGTTCCGACCACTGGCGAAGTCGAAACCGAAATCGCCACGGCGGCAACTGCGGCTGACGGTCACTGCAGCACTAACCCGCTCCTCTTGGTCAACGAGGATCCGAGCGATGCGCCACCCCGTGCCGGGGCTGAGGAGCTCGCTGCTGCCACTGGCAATGACCCCGCAGCTTCGAGCGTGCCGGCGTCCGGTGCGCCCGAGCGGGACAACAAATGGGCCGATGGCACCCGCGTGATGGTGCGCAACAAGCCCAAATCGTGGTCCGAAGCGACGATCTACACCCGGCTCGACGCCGAGTACTGGCGCGTGAAATACTCCTCCGGCGGCACCGGCATGTTCAAGGATGGTGACATTCGAGCTTACGATGCCGAGCGCGATGCAAAGCGCGCTGGGCAGCCCCGGCGAGCGAAAGCGGCCGGACCGGGAGCGACGTCGCGGTCGCGCTACGCCCTCGACCCCGCGGTGATCGCCGCCGGCAAACTGCCCGACAAGGCGCCGGTCGTGACCTCGGCGGCGAACCCGCATTACCAGAAGCGCTTTGACGAGCTGCACAAGCTTGCCGCCTCCGGCGATTGGGCTGCGGTGCGCGACTACAAGGTCAGCGGCAGCAACAGCTATTCGAAACTGGTCGCACGCTATCAGCAGGATTTGCTGGCGCTGCATGCTGCTGCGGAGGCCGTCCAGTAAACCAGGGCGGAGCGCTGGTGCGCTTCGATGATCGGCGCGCCGCACGGGACCGCAAGGCTGCGCCGCGCCGGCTTTGGCGCTCCGCTGCATCGGCTGGTGGCCTGCCTGTCTCGATGGTGCTGGCCGCCCTGGTGCTAGAGGGGCCGGCAAGTCATTCTTCTGCACCCGGCAGCTCACCGTGGCGCAGAACTTCGGCATCGGCTGTTGACTTACCGTATCGTCAAGGAGATTTGCAATGCCGCGCGCGAGTTGGCGAGGTTTCCTGCGCCTTTCTCTAGTGTCCTGCCCGATCTATTTATCGCCGGCCACGACCCGCACGAAATCCCTGCGCTTGCACCAGGTGTGGCAACCCGCGTCGGTCGATGTGGACGAGGATGACTTGCCGGATCGGGGCGGAGCGCGACGTCAGACCCGGCTGTCACTAGCACTAAGAAACGAAATAGAGGGACGTGATCGTATCGCCTCATCGAGACCATCTCAAAGCCCCAGACCTTTGGACATGCCCTGCAAGGGCGGGAAAGTCCAGCTCGCGGGGGCGGCGCACCGCCGTTCCTCCATCTTGAGTGGCCCATCCAGCGCCATCCTCGTCACCGTGCCTGCGCTGACCGGCGCGGGTGCAATTGCCGCCGATCGTCAAAAGCGAGGCGCGGCAGGTAAGGGATAACCAACCGCAACCTCCTCGCTACACGGCGTCGCGGCAGCGTTTCGTGCGGGCCGCCAGCGAGGTCCGTTATCATCGGGTCAGTCGCGCCGCCTCAAAATCATACCTAAACCTTGATAACTTTCGCTTATCACCTGGCCAGAAGGGAACTTTGCTGCAAGTCACCTCTAACTGCCAGCCGTAAAACGCGGACGCATTGTCAACCACCTCTCTGGCGAGCCGTCGAGCCAGTTGCACGAGCGCCACACGCCGATGATTGCGAGAACCCTGCTGCCCAGGTGCTAGGGGAAAAGCGCGGGGCCGCGCGACGGAATATCGAAGTAGTCGAGAATGAACATCGCATCGTGACGGTGCAAAACGCTCTTTAGGGCCTCAATGTCCATGCCAGCCCTAGTCTTCCTGCTTCAGCCAGCCGCAGTGGGAGCAAATTTTCCACGGGTGCACGCCTTCATGCCCGCAGGCCGGATCTTTTATGTCTCCGTTTCCCACGGCAGCACCAGATGGTCGGGCCCGTCGGAAGAACGCCGGACCATCCATCGCACCCCAACGGGCGTCTCGATCGCAGCGGTGATCTCCGATAATGCGAGCAGCCTATTCCCGTTGAGAAGCCACAACAGCCCGACGCGATCGATCCGAGGGAACGGATGTTCCCGGTTGCACCCGAACAGATCGAGCGGACCCCATCCGAACGCCGCAGCCTTCCCGGCCCACCCGTCGTCGAGGAACCGGCAGGCCTGGCCCGTTTCTGGCGCCGCCTGGCCTTTAACGGCTCGCAGGACCGCCCCTAGGGCACTCCAAAATTCGAGCTCCTCTCGCTGGCGTTCGGGGGTTTCCGGCAGCAGCGCCAGCTGATCCAGCCCCTTTTGCAATTGCGCCGCCGCCTCCGCCATCGCCGAGCGAGCGGCGGACCTCCGCCCAGCTTTGCCCCAGAAAGCGACAGATTTCTCAACGAGCCCAGCTTCGGCATAATGCTGCGCGAGTAGCTCGGGCTGGCTGTCGATCAACTCGGAGAATGGGCTTCGAGCGCTTCCGCGATCCGGGCATGGAGCTGCTGCCGCGGACGGCGCAACAGAGTGCCGTAGGCGGTATCCTGGACGAGGGCGTGCTTGAACAGGTATTCGGCTGTCGGCGGCGCTCCGCGCTGAAAGACCAGGCCGGCATCGACGAGGCGCAGGAGCGCCTCCTGGAGCCTTTCTTCAGAGACCTCGCCGACCGAGGCTGCCAGCTCGTAGGAGAATTCGCGGCCAATCGCGGCGCCGATCTGGGCAACTCCCTTGGCCGCCGGGCCGAGCCGGTCGAGCCGCGCCATCAGCGAAGCTTGCAACGTCGCCGGCACGCCCAGCCCGGTCGAGGGCACCGACGCGGCAACATCCCGGCCGCGCTCGGCGCCGGCTTCGAGCACCGCCTTGGTCACTTCCTCGACAAAGAGCGGCACGCCGTCGGTGCGCTCGACGATCTCGGCGATCACATCCCCCGTTTCTGGCGCCGCCTGGCCTTTAACGGCTCGCAGGACCGCCCCTAGGGCACTCCAAAATTCGAGCTCCTCTCGCTGGCGTTCGGGGGTTTCCGGCAGCAGCGCCAGCTGATCCAGCCCCTTTTGCAATTGCGCCGCCGCCTCCGCCATCGCCGAGCGAGCGGCGGACCTCCGCCCAGCTTTGCCCCAGAAAGCGACAGATTTCTCAACGAGCCCAGCTTCGGCATAATGCTGCGCGAGTAGCTCGGGCTGGCTGTCGATCAACTCGGGAGAATGGGCTTCGAGCGCTTCCGCGATCCGGGCATGGAGCTGCTGCCGCGGACGGCGCAACAGAGTGCCGTAGGCGGTATCCTGGACGAGGGCGTGCTTGAACAGGTATTCGGCTGTCGGCGGCGCTCCGCGCTGAAAGACCAGGCCGGCATCGACGAGGCGCAGGAGCGCCTCCTGGAGCCTTTCTTCAGAGACCTCGCCGACCGAGGCTGCCAGCTCGTAGGAGAATTCGCGGCCAATCGCGGCGCCGATCTGGGCAACTCCCTTGGCCGCCGGGCCGAGCCGGTCGAGCCGCGCCATCAGCGAAGCTTGCAACGTCGCCGGCACGCCCAGCCCGGTCGAGGGCACCGACGCGGCAACATCCCGGCCGCGCTCGGCGCCGGCTTCGAGCACCGCCTTGGTCACTTCCTCGACAAAGAGCGGCACGCCGTCGGTGCGCTCGACGATCTCGGCGATCACATCCTGCGGCAGCAAGGCGGCGTTGCCGGCGAGCCGTTGGATCATTGCGGCGCCGTCGCTCCGCCCGAGCCGGTTGAGCAAGATCATCGTGACATGTGCCAGGCCTGCCCAGGGCGGCTGGAATTCGGGGCGGAAGGTGGCGACGAGCAGGACCGGCAGATGGTCGACCCGCTCGAGAACGAGGTCGAGGAACTCGCGCGAGGTCGGATCGGTCCAGTGTAGATCCTCAAAGATCATCAGGACCGGTTGCTGCCGAGCCAGCCTTTCCAGCTGCCGCAGCAACGCCGCCAGGGTACGCTCCTTCCTGCGCGGCGGGATCAAATCGAGAGGCGGGAAACGTTCGCCGCCAGGCAAAGACAGCAGCTCCACCAGCAGAGACACGTCGCCGATCCCGGCCCCCGGCCCGAGCAGCGTTTCCAACTTGTCGAGTTTCGCCTCGGGGCCGTCGTCGCGGGCAAAACCGGCGGCGCGTTCGAGCTGGGCGATGAATGGATAGAGCGCGCTGTCCTGGTAGTATGGCGAGCAGAAATAGCGGAGGCGCCTATCGAACCGCTGGAGTCGACCCTTAAGAGCCATTCGCGGCCTTGCCAGCGGGCGGTCGAGGCAACCAAAAAGGGGCCGTTCGCACGGGACTTCTGCGACTTCTGCGCATGCCAATCTCCAGCTCACGCCAGTTCGTCGAGCAGCGCCTTTGCCTCTTTGAGGTCGGGGGTGTCGAAGCCTTCGGTGAACCAGCCGTAGACCGGCGCGAGGAGATCGCAGGCTTCGGCCGGGCGGCCCTGGTCGCGGCGGAGCCGGGCGAGGCTTACGGCGGAGCGCAATTCCCAGAGCTTGGCCCCCTGCTCCTCGGCGATGCTCAGGGCTTTGCGATACAGATCCTCGGCGGCCTCGGAATGCCCCTGCCGCAGCAACAAATGGCCTTTGTGCCTGTTCAGCTCCGCTGCGAACCAGTGCTCCCCTGTCCGTTCCGCGATCTGCAAGGCATCGTCCAACAGGGTCAAGCCTTCTTCAATTTGCCCCGCTATCTCACACGCCCCGGCCAGTAGGGCGACAAAATGGGGCATAAACAACTCCGCCCCGGCGGTGCGGTAAGTGCTCGAACCGCTGTGCAGCAGCGATACGCCCTCCGCCATATCGCCATTTTTGACCTTGACCCAGCCGCGATAGATCGTTCCCAGCGCACGCCAGAAGGGGAAACCCTGCTCGGTCGCCACCGCAACCAGCTGGTCTACCCACTCGCCGAGAGCTGCGTTATCTCCGAGGAGCGAGAGCAGCATAGCTCGGTATACCAAGCTCGTAGCCAGAGAGGGCGGGTGAGCCAGCTTCCGAGCCTCAGCGATTGCAGTGCTGCTCCGTGCCAATGCCTGATCGGGATAGCCGAGACAGAAAAGGAAGACCCCCAAAACCGCCTGTGCGTGTACGTGGGGTTGGAATCCGGCCTGATCGGCAAGCGAGCGGTGGGAGATCGGATCGTAAAGCGCGAGCACCTCTTCGAGATGCGACCGGGATCGCGCAAACCTGCCGGCAAAACTCAGGTTGCGACCGGAAGATAGGTGACCCAGAACGAGCCCGGCGAAATCGTTGCGCAGATGGCTGAGACGCAGCAAATCCCCGTCCAAGCGCAGCGCCAGATCGAGTTCTCCGCGGTACGCGTGATATCGAGACTGCCCATAGAGAATCTGAACGAACTCCGAGGGGGAACCGAGCTGCTCCCACAACTCCCGCGCGCGAGCATAGGCCTGGCCCGTTTCTGGCGCCGCCTGGCCTTTAACGGCTCGCAGGACCGCCCCTAGGGCACTCCAAAATTCGAGCTCCTCTCGCTGGCGTTCGGGGGTTTCCGGCAGCAGCGCCAGCTGATCCAGCCCCTTTTGCAATTGCGCCGCCGCCTCCGCCATCGCCGAGCGAGCGGCGGACCTCCGCCCAGCTTTGCCCCAGAAAGCGACAGATTTCTCAACGAGCCCAGCTTCGGCATAATGCTGCGCGAGTAGCTCGGGCTGGCTGTCGATCAACTCGGGAGAATGGGCTTCGAGCGCTTCCGCGATCCGGGCATGGAGCTGCTGCCGCGGACGGCGCAACAGAGTGCCGTAGGCGGTATCCTGGACGAGGGCGTGCTTGAACAGGTATTCGGCTGTCGGCGGCGCTCCGCGCTGAAAGACCAGGCCGGCATCGACGAGGCGCAGGAGCGCCTCCTGGAGCCTTTCTTCAGAGACCTCGCCGACCGAGGCTGCCAGCTCGTAGGAGAATTCGCGGCCAATCGCGGCGCCGATCTGGGCAACTCCCTTGGCCGCCGGGCCGAGCCGGTCGAGCCGCGCCATCAGCGAAGCTTGCAACGTCGCCGGCACGCCCAGCCCGGTCGAGGGCACCGACGCGGCAACATCCCGGCCGCGCTCGGCGCCGGCTTCGAGCACCGCCTTGGTCACTTCCTCGACAAAGAGCGGCACGCCGTCGGTGCGCTCGACGATCTCGGCGATCACATCCTGCGGCAGCAAGGCGGCGTTGCCGGCGAGCCGTTGGATCATTGCGGCGCCGTCGCTCCGCCCGAGCCGGTTGAGCAAGATCATCGTGACATGTGCCAGGCCTGCCCAGGGCGGCTGGAATTCGGGGCGGAAGGTGGCGACGAGCAGGACCGGCAGATGGTCGACCCGCTCGAGAACGAGGTCGAGGAACTCGCGCGAGGTCGGATCGGTCCAGTGTAGATCCTCAAAGATCATCAGGACCGGTTGCTGCCGAGCCAGCCTTTCCAGCTGCCGCAGCAACGCCGCCAGGGTACGCTCCTTCCTGCGCGGCGGGATCAAATCGAGAGGCGGGAAACGTTCGCCGCCAGGCAAAGACAGCAGCTCCACCAGCAGAGACACGTCGCCGATCCCGGCCCCCGGCCCGAGCAGCGTTTCCAACTTGTCGAGTTTCGCCTCGGGGCCGTCGTCGCGGGCAAAACCGGCGGCGCGTTCGAGCTGGGCGATGAATGGATAGAGCGCGCTGTCCTGGTAGTATGGCGAGCAGAAATAGCGGAGGCGCGTATGCGGCTCAGTTCCGATGTGCTCGGAAAGCGCGGCGGTGAGCCGCGATTTGCCGATGCCCGGCTCACCCGAGATCAGTAACACCCGCCCTTCGCCATTCTTCGCTTGTTGCCAGCGGCGGACAAGCAGCTCCACTTCTTCCTCGCGCCCGACGAGCGGCGTCTCTCTCGAACGCAGGGCCTCGAAGCGATTTATCTCGCCGCTTTCGCCAATGACCCGCCAGGCGCTTAGCGGATCGGCGAAGCCGGCAAGTTGTTGCGGTCCGAGGTCTTCCAGATCGAACAGCCCGCCGATCTGCCGGCGGGTCGCGTCGGCGATGATCAGCGCGTTGGGCGCGGCCAGGGTAAGCAGCCGGGCGGCGAGGTTCGGCGTCTCGCCGACAACACCGCGCTCCTGCGCCGCGCCCTCGCCGATCAGGTCACCGACTACGGCGATCCCCGTGGCAATGCCGAGCCGCACGCTCAAATCTTCTCGTGCCGCCAATCGGCCGACCGCCTCGATCACCGCAAGCCCCGCGCGCACCGCTCGCTCGGCCTCGTCCTCGTGCGCCTGCGGATAGCCGAAATAAATCAGCACCCCGTCCCCCATGTACTTGGCAACAAAGCCATCGAACCGGTGGACCGTCTCGCTGACCACGCGTTGGTAGTCCCCGAGCAGCTCCCGCAGATCCTCCGGGTCATGACGAGTCGAAAGCGCAGTCGAGCCGACCAGGTCGCAGAACATTACCGTCAGCTGCCGGCGCTCGGCATCGACGCTCAGGCTGAAGGTTGGAGCTGATGTCGCGCTCGCCGCGGATTGGACCACATCACGCGTTGGGGGGGCTCCCCCCAGGGCGGCGATAGCGTTGACGAGCTTACGGCGGTGGCCGAATGAACTGATGCCCAGGTCCTTCAGGTCCCCGGCTGTCATTCCGCATAGGATCTCACCATCGATGTCGTTGTCGCGGAAAAGCTCGGCGTACTGTTCAAGTCCCATCCCGCGTAGCCACGCCGCCACGTCCATGCGGTGATCCTCGGCTCCGAGAAGCGGCAGCCCCTCATGAACGAGAATATTCCTCTGTCCATCGACCTACCAGCGGAAGCGCTGAAACAGACGCGGCCTTGCGGCTTCAGGCAACGGATAACCGCTTTCAATGGATAGGCATCACTGGCCGGCTAAATCGGGAAGGACGAGTTTCCGTACCCCCAGGGCCGACCTTCCGTGTACGCCATATGAAGGTCTGAAATGGGGCAAGAAGGGCTGTTCTCGCGGCCAAGGCTGAACGGCCGGTGTCTGCTTCGAAAGCGGTCGTCTGCGCCAATAATCAGGCCACGTAGGCTTTTGGGTCAGGCTCTAACCAGTTGGCGCGGTCGCACCGGCGGCATCGCCTCATGTTGCGATGCTCGGCGGTGTCGAGCGGCGTCGGTTGTCGCCAAAAGGGCCGGCTGTCGCTCGGCGCCCTGACCAAGTGGTTGTCGATCGCCGACGCCGGCGGCTTGATCGTGAACGAAGGTAGCCGGGGGTCGTCGACTAGCGACAGCAAGCCCGCCGCATTAACCCAGTCGCGTGGCGGTAAAAAGGGCCACATCATCGGCCTTGTTCTCTCGCTCTTAGCACCGCGCCGGGCGGTGGCCGCCGCTGCCCGTGTCGGCAAGCCTGGTGCTGGATATGTGCGCGGCGGTTTGTGCTATCAACTGCCAATGCTCCTGAAAGGAAACAAGTCGCCGGCAAGGGGACGAGCTGCCTGATCGCTGCACAGCTCGTCTTCCCGGGTCTACAAAGCCGGGTCCACAAATAAAGCCGGGTCCACAAATATAGCCGAGGTGAGGCCGCCGGCCGCTACGTTTACGGCCGGCGCGCTCGCGGGAAAGCTGGTCCGCCCGAGGTCACCTCGTCGAAAATCAGGATCCGCTGTTCGACGACCAAGGCGCGAGCGATCGCGACGCGCTGGCGCTCTCCGCCTGGTCATGGTCAGCCGGGACATCCATTGCGTTCATCATGGCGACCGGGTGTGCAGGTTCGCACGTGACTCAGCGCTGGAGGGAGGTGGATTCGAACTTCCGGTTCCCGGCGATAGTCAATCTCGTTGTAGTCCCTTTTGTCCCGCGCGGTTGCTTAGGATGATAGGCTCACCGGAGCGGGGTACCGCGATTCAGCTCGATTATCATGCGCGTTAAGTCCTCCACGATGCCGCCGCATACGCGTGGGTTGAATTGCATGTACACCCCATGACAGATTGCTTGAATACTAATCCGCGAATTCTGCTTTGCACCCGATTTGTTGGAGTGCTAAAGGCCGAAGAGATTGATCGATCCCGGTCAACCTATACTCTGCTTTGAAGGTACAAAATGTCGACACTGGACGAGATCACCAAGGAGAAGCAGCGGCTCGGCGAAGCACTCGCACGCGTCGATAGGCAGCGCGACAAGCTCACCAGCGAGCTCACCGAACTGGAGGCGACCGAGCGTGTGCTCGCGCGCTACAGCAAGGGAACGCAACCAAGAAGGACGCGCTCAGGCAAGGGCCCGGCGACGGCGACACAGGCGGCCGCTCCAGCGCGGCAAAGCGCGCCTCGGCGCACTACGATCGCAAAACCAACCGGCGTCAGACGGAGCTCGCCGAGCCTAAACGATCAGGTCCTTGCCTTGGCAATCGGCAAGACGCAGTCGGAAATCACCGCCGCATGCAACGGTGCTCGCCCGAATCACGTCGGCGCGGCGATTGCGCGGCACAAGCGCGCTGGCCGCATTGAAGAGCGCGATGGGAAACTCTACGCCACACAGCCAACGTGACAGAGCAACCATAAGCGAAGGAGGTCGTTTGCTGTGGCCGGCTCCCAAGTTACGGCCTGTCTGGCCCGGGGAATGAGGCGAGAAGGGCCAAGGGTCAGCTCGCCGGTACGCGTCGTTCGAGGATGTCCAGACGAAATTTATTGCTGCCATAAAAGCGCAGCACGCTGCGTCGTGCCGCGCACAGAGTGAAGGGGCACACGCGGGGTGCAGGAAGAGCATTCGGGTTCGTAAGGGGGTGTAAGAGTGGCCCGCGTATTCATAACCGGATCATCGGATGGCCTCGGCCTCATGGCGGCCCGGCTCCTGATCGACCAAGGCCATGAGGTCGTATTGCACGGGCGAAACGAGGCGCGAAGTCGGGATGCCCTCGCGGCGGCAGCCGGGGCTGGCGGAGTTGTCTCCGGGGACCTCTCCACCATCGCTGGGCCAAGAGCAGTTGCCGACGAGGTCAACAAGCTCGGCCGCTTGGCCGCTTCGATGCTGTAATCCACAATGCGGGCGTCGGTTATCGCGAGGGGCGGGTGGAAATGGAGCCCGGAGTTCCGAGCGTCTTTGCTGTCACTGTGCTCGCGCCCTACGTTCTGACGGCACTGATCGAAAGACCGAAGCGACTGGTCTATCTGAGCTCCGGGATGCATCGCGGCGTGCGTCCGCGAATGGACGATCTGCTGTGGACCAAGCGACCCTGGAGTGGCTCGTCGGCTTACGCAGAGAGTAGCCTGTGCGATGTTTTGCTGGCATTTGCCGTCGCTCGCCGCTGGAAAGACGTCGCATCCAACGCGCTGGAGCCTGGATGGGTAGCGACAAAGATGGGCGGCTCTTCAGCGCCAGACGATCTTCATCAGGGTTGCGTAACTCAGGCGTGGCTTGCCACGAGTAAGGACGAGCTCGCGCGATCGAGCGGCGGGTATTTCTATCATCAACGCCCTCGTGCGCCGAACCCGATCGCGGCCGACCTCAGGACCCAGGAGGAGTTGCTGACCGAATGCGGCCGCATCTCCGGCATACTTCTCGATTAACCGTGGGGTCGGATGGCACCCTGCCTGGCCAACTCGTATTAACTTTCCAGTCCTACCAGGAACCGACACCGAATCCAGCTCCTTCGGCTACGTGGGCGCATCGAAGATAGAGTATGCGGTAGGCAAGTAATCGGAACGCCCAGGCTGACTTGCGAAGGGAGGCACCACAGAGGCATCCTTGAACACCTGTTGGAAGGAGTGCTGCCATGCGTCTCGAAGGCAAGGTCGCTGTAATCGTGGGGGCCGGGCAAAGCCCCGGTGAGGGTATCGGGAACGGCCGTGCGACCACGCTCCGCTTCGCGCAAGAAGGCGCCAGGATCCTGGCGGTCGACCGGCTTATCGCCTCCGCCGAGAAGACCGCTGCGATGGCGACGCAAGGTGGCGAGTGCGTGCCTTTCGCCGCCGACGTGACCAAGGAAGAGACGCTCGCCGCCGCGATGGAGGCGGCTCGGGCGCGCTGGGGCCGCATTGATATCCTGCACAACAATGTCGGGGTCAGCATTGGGGGCGGCGACAAGCCGTTGGACGAACTGACCGAGGAGGCCTTCGACCGCGTCTGCGCGATCAACCTGCGCGGCACGATCATGGCATGCAAACACGTACTGCCGATCATGCGCCTTCAGCGCTCAGGTGCCATCATCAACATTTCTTCTGTGGCTGCGCGCGAGAACAGCTACCCCCTCGTCACCTACAAGGCGACCAAAGCGGCAATGATCGCCTTCACCGAGCAGCTCGCTCTGCAAAACGCTCCATACGGCATTCGCGCCAACTGCATCTTGCCAGGACTCATGGATACGCCAATGGCCGTCGACATGCGCGCTCGGGCCAGCAACCGCAGCCGCGCCGAGGTCGCTGCGGAGCGCGATGCCAAGGTTCCGCTGCGTGGCCGGATGGGAACGGCATGGGACGTCGCGAATGCAGCGCTGTTTCTCGCTTCCGACGAAGCCAATTTCATCACCGGCGTGGCGCTGCCGGTCGATGGCGGTGCACTGGTGCGGGTCGGCTGATTAACCGCACTCTGGCGGCCGGGGACGCTCATAAGGCGAGAGAATTGCAGTACAGCTGGGAGTAAATTCAGGGGGGGCCGGCCCAGCCCCCGATAACCAGCATTATCGGGCTCCGCAGCCAAGGCATTGATGTGGTCCCAAAGATTGCTGCGGTACCTGTCGCCGTACAAGCGCGCAGTTGACAGCAATGCCGGGCAGGCGCTTGCATCTGGACAAATCGGCGAGCACGCTTCTGCGCGCGGGAGAGAAACAATAGGTCGGCCCGTGGGCGGCAAACACCGCCACTCAGCACTTGGGTACGATCCTGACACCTGCCGCAGCCGGGCGCATCAGCTGAGCCGTTGTAAGGGGGCAAACAGAGGATGGTGTTGGACGTAAAGTCGGTCGACCGCCTTCTGGGGACACCGGTCCCGTATGCCTATGCCGTCAAAGCCGGTCCCTGGATTTTCCTTACTGGGCACGAAGCGTACGACTGGGAGACCGGCATCTCCGACGAGGTGATTGGGCCGCCGGGGTTTCCGCTTCATGGCCGCGACCGCAGCCGCCGTGAGGGCGATTTCATCCTGCGGCGGATGCGTCGTGTGCTGGGCGAATTCGGCTCCGATCTGTCGCATGCCATCCGGCTGGATCAGTATTACCCGGTGCCGCGAGCGGTTGCCTCCTATCATCTCGCCCGGCACGCCGAATTCGGCGATTACATCCCGCCGAGCACCTCGGTGGTCATGGAGCGCTGCTTCGCCGCCGACGCGACGATATCGACGTCGCTGATCGCAGTCGTGCCCGAAGCTGGGTACGAGATCCACAAAATCCATCCGTCAGGCGTTGCCTCGGCAGTGAAACCAGCCTTACGGAACTCGTTTGCCTGCACCGCTAGATGATCCCACCACCAAGGTGTCTTCGGATCACCGTCCGCCGGTGAGGGAACGGCACGATTAGGACGAACTTTGTAGAACCCTTGAAGCAGCACTCCCATCAAACCCGCCAAAGTTGCGCCCTACCTACCTGCTCGTCGACGCGACCGTCGCTACGGTCGACGGGCGCCGTGCGGTCAACCGCAGAGCCGCCGCCTGGAAAAACCGGCCGCCAATGCGGCAGCTTTTACAGCGACCGCAACGGGGGCGGCTGATCCCGGTAGTTGCCGCTCGCGGAATCTGTTGCCCTGCGAGCGGCGAACGGCTTGGCGTCGGACGCAGTCCCTGCGTCAGACGTCAGTTTTCTTTGCCGGAGGGTCGGGTTGGTCAATCGGCGCCTCCGCGCCATGGACCGCATTCGAGTACAAAAACTGCACCGGCACGCGCCCGCCTCCCGCGCTGCTTAGAATTTCTTGAAACACCAGCGACAAATTCCCCGCTGCCCCGGCGGCGTTAATTGGCTGATCTCCGATCTCGCCTTGCGCTCCCATCCAGCCGAGCAAACTGTCGTCGTTCTGCCTGATCGCTTCCCCGACGTCAGCATCGGTGCGGAACTCGTTCATCTCGTGGTAGAGCGTGCCGACAACATCCTTCCACGACGCGTCGAACGCGGGAATTCCATTCACCCGCCCGTTCGGCAGCCTCTGCGAAAAGACGTTTGCCGAATAATAGGCGGTCTGTGACCGGCCCTTGTTCTGGAAGTCCACGGAGCCGTGATAACCACCAAGCCCGTGAATAGAAGTGTCTTGGTCGAGCTTGAGTATGGTTCCCGGAGGCAGTAACAAGTTGAAGATCGTCGTGCCGAGATCGTTGTCTGAGACCTTCCCTTGTTGCACCAGCTGTTGGACCAATCGCTGCACGCCGGGCTCGTCGAGCTGAACTGGCTTTGCTTCCTCGAGCACAAGGAGCGGCCGCGGATCGCAGGTCAGCGTGACGCCGCGGTCGAAAAACTGTGCGACGACGTTGTTGAGTCTCCGGTCCTGCATCGCGAGCGTGATCGCGGTATTGATCGAGTCGATGTCGGAGGCGAGCCAAGATGCCTGCCCGCCGAGAAATACGTTCTGAAACTCCATCTGCGGCACGGTTTTGCCACCATGGAAGACGAGGTCGGCGGACGTGTCCGGCGGGATGCCGGGCGCGATCGCGTCCGGGTCGAGCTGCGCCCAGCGGTTTTCGGGATAGCGATAGTGGCGGGCCTCGACCGGCGAGCCTGGACGAGCCTGGATCCGCATCAACCGGTTGACATTGGAGGACTGGATCATCTCTAATCTCCCTGGGTTAACGGCGGATAACCATAAAAAGGCTGGCGCGACTTGTGTGTGAGCTGGATCACACATGCCTCCGTTAAGTCCGTCAGCAAAACGCGAGATCGGGTACGGGCCGACGACCCGGAGCTTTCTCGTTAAAAATCTGATATTCGCCTCGACGAGGCAGCTGCGGCCGCCGTGGCTTCTTCGATTAAACTGAACGACTGGTAGCAGATCAGTGGGCACCACGCGTTCCAGCTCGCGGCTAAATCGGCAAAAGCCCGTCAGACGGGACCGAAAAGGCGAGGTGCATCTTTCCTTCGCCATGATCCTGCTCCCCGTGAGATGACGCTACGCGTCGAGCCCGCCGTCACCGGGCTCAGAGCCCGCCCGGTACCAACGCCAGCATGCTGCGGTCAATTACCTAGCCCGCCGTTCCCACGAGGCGCCGGTGTAGATCGTTGCCTGCATCGAGGACGGCGAGAACCAGGATCGGACAGCCGGCTCGTCGATTTATCCAGCGGTACAGAACTTATGGCGGCAAAGTCGCCGTGGCCGTCGTCGGCTGTCGATCGATGGAACGTCATCATTCAGCCCGACCGGCATCGCCGCTAGGTCGTTTGGCGCTTCCGAGGTCGTCGATGAACCTCGGCGATGGAAAATACCGCTCCGAGAAGGCGATCGTGTTCTCGGGCTACGGCCAGCACCGGCTTCTCCTACCATCCGGTTGGTCGACACGGGCGATCGGGGATAGGGGTCATAGGGGGTGATCGGCTATCCAACGCAGCCTATACTCCCTATGGCCTCTATGGTTCTGCTACCAGAGAAAGTCGAGATTTACTCGGCCTTTGAGTTCGATTTTCAGTCACCACCACACGCACGCATTGACCATGTAATTGTCATACGTCTGTTGACTGCCTCGAGTATAACTGTTTAAAGCGACATTAACAGAATTTCTCCAATCTACGAGATTGGAATAGCGCGATCTAACACTGTACATAGTCTTTTCAACGTAAGCGTTGGTTGCCTGACCGACTGCCGCCTGATATTCAGTTTGAAGCTGATTAATTTTGTTACCGTAATCGACGCGGGTATCGCACGCAGACGCGGCAAAAGAAACAACGCCTGAAGCGAGAGCGAGCGATACGAAGATAGGTAGACGCATGGCTAAGTCCCTTCCGTGTTTGCATCCCCCAGTCGCAGCCATATCAGAACTCGTGTGCGTTAAAACTGCGTGAAGGCCGCACGCTGATTCACGTCCCATACCGCGCATCACCACGCCTCCGGTATGGTCAAGGGTTGGCGCCGCTTGGACCTCTCCCTTTGCGTTGGAGCGACAGGTTCTCACGTTCCTTGTCGTCCGAAGCTGATGGCCGCCGAAAAGCTGGCGGCGGCGCTGAAGCTGCTCAGTGCCGGAACCCCACCTCACGAGGCTGATGGCAGCGGAAAGCTGGGCCGATCTGTCGAACTGATGCAACGAATGGAGGCTCACATGACTAGCGATCTCGGTAGCCTTGCGCCGCGAACGCGAGGGTAGCAACGCGTCACAGGGGCGCGCGGGCTTCTTCCCCGGCGGCGCATTCCCCGCAGCAAGTCGGCGTTACCATTGCGTACAATCTAATAAAATAAATCACAAAAGGCGCTTTTCTGACGGCCACCTGACAGACCACTGACATCGACTGGGTTAGTCTGGCTTACTGGCTGAGTGGCGACTGTGATCGCCTCTGGCGCACACTGGCCACAGGGTCAACCCCCTGAAGGAGGAAGTTAAAATGCACAGTCTGCCCAGTCGCTTTCTTCGTGACGAGAACGGTGCCACCGCAACCGAATACGCTATGTTGATCGTGTTCGTTGCCCTTGCAATTGCGGTCGGTGCACAAGCGTTCGGCAACTCCCTCACCGACCTGTTCACACGGGCGGGCGCCGCCCTTACTGGCATCGCTATGCCGGCGCTCTAGGCGCCGTATACCGCGGCCGGTTGGAAACGGATCTCCGTTTCCGACCAGAGTGGCGGGATTGGCGGCGGCTCCCGCCTGTGGTCTAGGTCAGCCGGACGCTTTGTCAACATCGTAACGATTGAGCAACCGTGTTCTGGCATAACGTGCATATGCCAGACGAATACCTGCTCACATTGTGCCAAGCCGATCAGGCGAGAACCGACTTCGCGCTGATCGAAGACTACCTAGAATTCATCGCTGGCCAGCTCGCCAACCAGCCGACGCGCGGCCATCTCGCCAAGGCCGCTGTTCGTTTGGGTCATGTGGCACTAGTGCTCTGAGTCATTCAGAAGATTCACAGCGCGGTTGGGATGTGCAATACTGGGTCATGGCGTTGGGGAGTGGGGGCCATGGCACAGCAAGTATGCGTGGTTTTGAGCGCAGTGGAGCGTGAGCAGTTGGCGGCGATCGCGGCCGATCGCAATCGATCGCGCAAGCACGTCGAGCGGGCGCGCATCGTGCTCGCCTCGGCCGATCGGGAACCGGCACAGCGGATTGCCCACAGCGTCAGCGTCAGCCGGCCGACGGTGTGGCGGTGGCAGCAGCGCTTTGCCGAGATGGGGGTTGAAGGTCTGCTGCGCCTGCGAAAGGGAACTCCAGGTGCAGCTCATCCGAACCGGCGCCGATGTCGGATGCAGACCTTGCGCTGATGCGGCGGCTGGCGTAGTAGACGCTGCCTCGGCAGATGCCGAGGAGCGCCGCCTGCTTCGTCAACGCAAGCCTGTGGTTACGGTCGATCATCGCTTTGCGCTCGGAAATCCCGCCTTGCCGAGCGCACGTTCTAAAAAATCGTTCTCCAGGACTAGCTCGCCGATCTTGGCGTGCAGGGCCTTGATATCGACCTCGGGGGCCGATGATTTGGTGCTGCCACCGCGTTCAAACACATCGGCAGCCCCTGCAAGCGGTTGCTCTTTCCACGAGGTGATTTGATTGGGATGCACGTCGAACTGCTCAGCAAGCTGTGCAATCGTTCGATCGTTTTTCAGGGCAGCAAGGGCCACCTTCGCCTTGAAGGCCGGTGTGTGGTTCCGGCGGGCTCGCTTCTTCGTCTTCGCTCCTGATTTCGCAGGCAAAACATGCCTGCCGTCAGGCCGAGTTTCCACTTAACGCCCCGTTCAAAATTCCGGAGCCACCTCTAGGTGGAACGGTGTAGCGATCCTCGCCCGCGGCGCCGAGCCGGTGGAGACCCGCCGCAGCCCGCCGGGCGATCGGATTTACGCATAGCCGCTACATCGAGGCGGCCGTCGGCGGCCTGCTCGTCGGATGCCTGTATCTGCCGAACGGCAATCCGGCGCCGGGCCCGAAATTCGATTACAAGCTGCGCTTGGTCGAACGGTTGACGGGCTACTCCCAAAGTCTTTTGGACAGCGGCGCGCCGCTCCGATCTCGCGCGGAACCGGAAGTTCGAATCCATCTCCCTCCAGCAGAGAAGTCCTGCGAACCATCGGTCCCTCAGGCGTGTTTTTTCGTTCCGTATTGCCCGAGGGACAGACAATTACCGGAGAAAAGAAAATCTTCAGGTGGGTATTGGGCCGGGTCTCGTGCTCGACAAAAACCTCAGCGTCTTCCTGTAGATAGGTTCTCAAACCGGTTAATTCTGCCGACTCCTAGCCTATTGATATTCACAAACAACCTGAGTGCCAAGCGCTTTAGAGAGACGTGCAGTTAAATCGCGTGCAGCTACCTTTTGGTAGTCTGCAAGTTCTTTATCATCGGGCTCCAGAAACGATTTTCTGTCACGCACATTCTGTGAATTCAGTGTCAACACAATTGTTCCTGATATTCCGAAATCCGAGTCTATATGGGCCGTCCTTCGTCGCTACAATCAGCGTTGCAGTGGTATATTCGTATTTGTTGGGTAAGATCTTGGACGGTTCAAAGGCTCTAACTCCGTACAGCACTGTGATCTCGGGCCGGGCCTTCACCATCCGAAGGTCGATCCCTATTTTGCTCTCCCTCAGCACATCCGTCACTGTTTTGGCGCTGTCTGCCGCCACGACCCGGCTTTTCGCGACTACGTCTGCTTCTGGCGATTTTTTCCAGCAATTGAGCCCCTCCATCCCCGCGCCCTCCCCAGTACCGATATCCGGTGAGGAGTATACGGCCACATACGATTTATCTGCTTTGGTATAATATACGGCGAGACAACCTGTCGGCGTCGAACTTACATCGTTTACGCGGGTATAAGTGCAATATGCAAAACCACTATACCCGCTGGTAGACGAAAACTTGAAAACACCGGCGCACAAACTCGTGTCACCATCGCGAAAGGGATTACTTTCGGGGTTTGGACAATCGTTTTTGGGTCGGATGTTCGAAAGTTTGCCGAGAGCTTCAGCCAGCTCTTTGCCATCGTTCACTGCTTCCAGTGGCTGATAAGACCACGCGTAAAATCCCAAACCAAAATGATGGGTGTCGGCGTATTGCACAAAGTGGTTCATTTTATCCGGCTGCATCCCCGCTTGTAAATCGGCTTCGGGCATTTTAAGCTCCTCCGCCAAGATCTCGGCCGGGCTTTTCTGAGCCCACTCGTCAATCAAATCCCTGGAAAGGTCACCTAAAAGGTGGATCGTTATCAGCGGAATTGGCCTCTCGAAGATCAGATTAGCTCCGTAATGAGGGGCTTCGGCGTAGAAGCGCTTTCTTGTCTGGTAGCATGAGGAGCGCACACCATAGAGGGCGCAAATGACCGTCTTATCGGCACGAGCTTCGTTCACGATTTTTCGGTTCCTTGGAAGATAAACAAGCTCTCCAGGGCTCTCGTCTACGCTGACTTTGACCCGAAGTGGGGTTCCGGTTTTATCAACGATATCACCGATGATCGTCTTGGCTTGGATAGCAACCGGAAGCGTGGTCGCAAGTGACGCTGCTAACGCCAGCACGCATTTCGTCCACATTTTCAAACTCCACTCTTCGCAGCCTGCTGCTGCGCGCCGGCACCGAAGATATAGCTGCTGATCACGCTGACGGTGCAGGTAAGGATACCGAGGCCAACTGAGAACCACTTTGAGAGTTCCTCTACATTCATCCCCGGACCGTTAGGGCGGTTATAGAGATAAAATGCGAGAAACAACGCTATGTTTACAAATATGAATACGAGGAAGGGTCCGTATACGAGAAGGCCAAGCAACTGTTCATCAGCCACTGAGATATTTGTACCTCGCTGTGAACGGAAAACAAAATGTGCCGCGCTTCCGAGATAACCAAAAAAGACAGGTGCTATGATCTCGATCAGCCTGACATTTTCATCCCGGCCTGGATTAAAGGGCATGCCCAATGCGGGCGCCAGAATTAAAAAGGCAAATAATATGCCCGTGATGCCGAGACTGAAGCCAACTATGGCTAATCGGGCACCATCAACAGTAAGCTTCATGAAGCCACCACATGCCGGATGAAGTTCAATAATCGGGGCCGTTGGCGGGCGAAGGCTCCAATTCGGGGCTGGCTTGCAAATTACATCGTCCCTCGCCGGCTCGCGCTGTTACCCCGCATTCTGGAGGCGGTGGTGCGGTTGTCAACATGTCCGGGTCTGCGAAACGGCCCGACTTCTGTATGAGCGCCCCTTCTTCAGCTTCGCAAGCCGGGTCGGCTCGTTGCGCTTTGGTCCTGGCAAAAGCTTCTTTCAACCGACGTCCGGACCTGGGCCGAGTTTTATCGATCGCTCGACACGAGGCGTGAATCAAGTAGAGGCGATATGAGTCCCTCTCGAAACCTTCGTCGCGTCACGCGGTACCGATGGTTCGAATCCATCTCCCTCCAGCAAAGAGTCCTGTGCGAACTCGAAGCTGATGCACGCCCCGTCGCGAGGACAATGGTCATCAGCGCGCCTGATCGACTCCCCCACCGTGGCGCGAGCAGCATGTTCTGCACTGCGGGATGATTTCCTAGGACTCCGAGATCGCGCTGGCAAGAACGGTACCCAGGCTTAATTCCGAACCCGCAAAGAGCCGAAAACTTGCCATCGAGTTGCGCTTTTGGTCCGCAGCAATTCGCGGCGGGGATCGGCGCGGTGTTGATGATTGCGACCCACGGCGCGTCGCTCGAGGACGGCAAGGCGGTCTTCGCGCGACGCGAAGACACGATGAAACACATGGGCCGGCCGCTCTTTCTCGGCATCGGCCGCGTCGTGAAGGGCACCGCCGCTTACGGTCCTGATACCGTGACGGCGGCGGAAACCGTTGCCTCGCTCGCCAGCACTCTCGACCGGACCTTGTTTCTTCCGGGTTCGGATGTGACGGAGAGCAAGATCAAACCGGCGATTTTTGACGCCGGCGACCATGTCGATCAGCTGATCGTGGCAGTGCAGAGTGCGACTGCTAAACTCGTCCCGGTAGTGAAGTCCGGCGACAAGGCAGCGATCGCTGCCGCCTACACCGCAGCCGCCAACGCCTGCAATGCTTGTCACACCGAATTTCGTAAGGAAGAGTGATGTTGCCGTTTCAGCGCCAGCCAATCGTAGCGGCGCTCACGCTCATGCTGCTGAGTGGAGCAATCCCTGCAGTAGCCGAGGAAGACGCCGTGAACCGCGGCGAATATCTCGTGCGCGCCGGCGGGTGCTTCTCGTGCCATACCGTTGCCGGCGGAGAGAAGCTGGCTGGAGGCCGGGCGGCCGCCACCCCGTTTGGCACCTTCTACAGTCCGAACATTACACCCGACCTTTGGTGGCGCACTACGGATGGCTAAATTACCTTTATTCTAATTCTAATCGCTATACCCCCGAATCGCACTACAGCGGTGGTGCGCGGCGCGCTGGGAGTGATTTTGGGTGGTGGTTGGGCGGGCAGATCCAGCTTCAGTTTGTTCAACAAGAGGTTGAGCTCGGGTTCGGGCTCGGTATAGCGGGTGAGCACTAGCTCGCGGCCATCGGTGGTCGGCAGGTGCACATCGATCATCTGCACAGCGGCGAACTTCTCGAGCACGCTGCGCGGCGTCAGCCCTGGCGCCAGAGCATGCAAACGCCGCGCAAGGGTGACGTGCAGGCAATAGGCCAGGAAGGCGATGAAGATGTGGGCCTCGATGCGCGCCTCGAGCTGGTGAAACACCGGCCGGATCGCGAGGTCGCCTTTGAGGTTCTTGAACGCCTCCTCACCGCCACCAGCAGCAGATAATGCTCCACAGCTTGCAGGTCTTCCTCGATGAGATTGGTGCGCAACAGATACCGGCCTTCGCGCAACCGTGTCTGCCGGAGTTTGTTGCGATCGAGCCGATAGCTGAAGGTTGCGCTGTCTCCGGCGACCTCGATGCGACCAGGCGCCATGCGCTGCGCGACTGATCGCGCGCGGCGCCGAGTTTCATCAGCAGTTCCTCACGCGTCAGCTGCATCGTCGACAGCTGCTTGAGCCGCGCCCACAACCGCTTCAGCTGCCGCCGCCGCATCGCACGCTCTTTAGCGACGCGGTCGTGGCTTTGCGCCAAGACGTAGAGCTCACCCTCCTGCGCCAGCAGCTTGACCTGAACGCCGTCGCGCCTCTTGCCACGCTGGGCGATCAGATGCTTCTCCAAGCGCGTCAAGCGACCCTTCGGCGTGCCCACCAGGTAATGCACCACGGTCGGCCCGCGCATCTCGGCCAGCACCTCCTCGGTCGGCACGCCGCGATCCATCAGCCAGACGCGGCGCGCCTTGCCGTATTGCCGCTCGATGCGATCGAGAAACGGCCGCAACGTTGTTTTGTCCGAGGTATTGCCTGGAAGCACCTCATAGGCCAGCGGCAGGCCTTCGGGCGTCACCACTAGGCAATGACGATCTGCACACAATCCGCCGGTGATCGCGCGAGTACCCGAAGCGGCGCTTGTCGCCTTCCGGGAACGTGGATCCGCCTCGAAGTACGTGCTCGTCAAATCGTAGAGCAGCACGTCGTAGCTGATGTTGAACAGATCTCGCCAGCGCCGCGTCAGGTGATCGAAGACCGCCTGCTTGTGGTCAGCAACCGTCATGACAGCGATACAGCTTGTGGATCTCGGCTAATCTGCATCCTCGCCCAAGAGATCGGCCAAGGCGCTGCGCTGAAACCACTCACGGTGCAGCCGCCATTCACTGCCCGGCGCCAGCAAGCGATACGCCGTCAGCACAACAGCATCTGATCCCAACGCGTCCCTTTGCGGCTCTACCCCAGCCGCTTGACCAGAACAATCCGCTAACGGGCTCAGTGCGGAAGTGAATGAACGCGGTGACAGCGATGCGGTTTAAAACCGGTGCCTCCACGCACCCGTCCGACCTGAAGCTGAACTGTGGCGGACGGATCTTCCCC
Source organism: uncultured Alphaproteobacteria bacterium (assembly GCA_963732095.1). Taxonomy (GTDB): domain Bacteria; phylum Pseudomonadota; class Alphaproteobacteria; order ATCC43930; family CGMCC-115725; genus AP-15. The sequence continues at coordinate 72,216 of CAVSZA010000031.1, read as the reverse complement.
ATTCGAGCATCGCAGCGAGGTCAACCTCCACAAGGACCGCGATGTAATCCGAGCGTCGTCACGGCCGGCAGGTGCCCGGTCGCGTCACAGTGAACCGCTTGGCGAAGGGCTGTTCCCTACCCGACCCGCGCGGAACTGAAAACGCTGTCGGATAAACGTCGGCACCATGTCTCAATCAGAAGAGGTTGCGCCTCGTGCGCAAAAGTCCGACCTTAGCGGAAGAGCCCGGCGGCCCGGATTTTCCGCTGGTTGGGGGCAAATGTGATCGGATCCGCATTCGCCAAGGGACGCGATCTCCTCAGAGGCACCCTCCTGTTCTCCGGACTCAGCGACCAGGATGCCGATGCCATCCTCGCATCTGCGCATCGAACTCGATACCCCGCCGTCGCTTAGGCATTGACGCCGGCCGACAGATACAAATGCAACAGACTGTTGGGCTTCGCGGAGGACCTGGGGTTTGGGAAAAGGCAACTCCATCGCGCTGACAGTTTTCGGGAACTCGTCGTGCGAATCTTCTCAACAAGCCGCACGTGAACGCGTTTCGTACGTCCAAGTAGGAGGGTGCATGAGGTTAAAAACTTGGGCGGCTGCCTGGCTGATGATCGTGATCGGTTGGTCAGCTTCGGCGCGGGCCGCGCCGGGCTGGCCGACTTCCCTGACAATCGGGACGGCATCGCCGGGCGGCATCTATTTATTGTACGGTAACACGTTGGCACCGCTTCTGGCAGAGGCCGTCGGGATTCCGGTTTCGACGCGAGCGACGCAAGGTCCCGACGAGAACATATTGTTACTCGAGAGCGGCAAGGTGCAGCTTGCCTTTGTCACCACGGGCTCCGCTCTTCAAGCATGGAATGGTACCGCCGCATGGACCCACGGCAAAAAGCTGCGGTCGATGCGCGCACTCTTCCCAATGTACGATACGCCGGTCCAGTTTGCGGCGCTCGACAGCTCGGGGATAAGCGTCCTCCCCGATATGGGGAATAAACGGGTTGGGGTCGGCCCCCAGGGCGGCACGGGGGGATTATACGCCAACAAGATCTTCGAAGTGCTCGGCATCCCGGTGGCGGTGCAATATGGCGCCTGGAGCACGATGAGCCGGCAGATGCGATCGGGCGTTCTCGATGCGATTGTCGGCACGGCGGGGGTCCCGTTTCCGGTCATCACGGGGCTCGACGGCACCGAAAAAATCCGGTTCATCCCGCTAAACGACAACGAGATCGCTAAGTTGCAGAAGGCAGTGCCGGAATTTTCTCCGTCGGTCGTGCGGGCAGGCGCCTACCCCTCGCTGAATAGCGACTACAAAACACTCGGCTTGTTCAACTTCGCCGTCGCCAGCAAGGATCTTCCCGCCGATCTCGCCTATTCTGTCGTCAAGGCGTTCTATGCCAATCACGATCAGCTGGTGGAAGCCACCTCTGCTGCGCGCGAAAGCGTCGCCGCAAATGTAGATCGCGACACCTTTATTCCCTACCACCCGGGCGCGGTACGCTATTACCGAGAGATCGGGGTCGAACTGCCCGCCGCCGTCGCCGCGCCGCAATAAATTCTGTTCCTGGCTTCCGATGAATCGTCCCTACATTCTACGAGCTCCTCGCTTGCTAAACTCTTCGCGCCGGGTGGCCGGCCGCGCGGACTGCCGGACTGGCCCTTCTTGAAACGGGTCCGAGCCCAGATCGCAACACGGCGTCGCCGGCCGTCATCTCGAGGAGGCGCTGCGCATTGCGCTGCTGCCCAACAATGTCGCGCAACGGCGGGTAATTTATCAGGGGCTGAGTGAGCTCAATGCGGCCTTGGGGGAGACCGCAGTGGCCACAGTGCGATAACAGGCGTCATCAAGCCCGTATGCTGTAAGCCAGTCTGAATGGACGAGCACGCCCTGAACGATGCCGCTCAAGATTCCAATGTCGGACGACAGATCAGCAATGACGGCGGCGTGACCCGCGGGGTCGGACATCGGGTTGTGGTCGGCCCATCTTTTGAAGTTTGGCATACGGATTCCCGAGGTTCCGATCGCGGATGATCAACCACTGCTGAGGGACAAGCAAGACGGGATCGACATGCCGAAGGCGCTGCCAGATTGGCGCTGGCGTTCTTTGCAGTAGAAGGCTACGAGGCGCATTGGCTCCGCCGAGGGGCCATCAAACAGCCTTACGAAAGAGGGAAGGCTTTTGAGCTGAGGGGCTCGTGGATGCTCGCAACCAAACCTGACAAGTTCCCGGTTCTGACGACCAGCCGTCTGCGGCTGCGTGCACCAGAACTAACTGACGCGGTAGGATTTCAGAAGATTTTGTCTAACCCGGATGTCACCCGGTTCTCGAATTGGCCGGACGCACCGAGTAAGGCTCAAGCGGAGCGTTTTGCGAGATGGATGTGTAAGCTCTACGAGAGTTGTAAGGGATGCGCCTGGATCATCGAGGACGGTAAAACCGGCGCGATGATCGGAGCCATACGCTTCAATCAATTCGATAAGAAATCGAGATTCGGCACAGTTGGTTATGAGTTCGAATCCGACTTCTTGGGGACGCGGGCTGATGACGGAGGCGCTTCGATCGGTAGTGCTTTGCGGTCATCAGCTATTTGGCCTCAACCGGATCGAGGCCTGGACGCTGCACGGCAATTCCGCATCCGACCGTGTGCTCGAAAAATCCGGGTTCCAATACGAAGGCACCTTGCGCCAAAGGGCTTGGTTCAAAGGTGCGTTTCATGATTTTCGTATGTTTGGCCGAGTCGCTGGTGATCCCTTGAATTGAGTTAAAGTGCTCATGGTAGAGAGGCGCAAAGTGCGCACCCGGGCGACGAGTCGTTGTCGAGGCAGATCAGTCGGGCAGCATATAGTTTGGCTGAACTCCTGAACATCAGAAGCCCTGCGCTCAGTTGCGCGCTAACACGGTGACAAATGCGGCCGCGCCAACGCGCACCCAATATTACGCAGGTTGTCGAGGGCGATAAGCCGCTGGGTCGAGGTCTCAGGCAATCCCGCCAGCGCCGCCGCGATCTCGCGGTGCAGGTCGAACAGCTCGGCACGTGTGAGGCGCACCAATTCGTTCAGTGTCCAAGTCGCATATTCGTCTCCTTCAGTTTTCGACCGGCCTGTCGCGGCCTTCTGGCGAAGGCCCCGGTGCCTAAGGAGGCGAGCCGCATCGCTTGCGACCGGAACTAGGAGGAGGAGTGCGCAGCACTTGCGGACGTGGCGCCGACAAGAGGCGCTTGATGGCCGTAGTAAGGCCGCGATGGCTTCGAGAACTCCCATAAGGAGACGCGAGCACAATGGACATGAGAGATTGATGAACCGGTTCACTTCGGGCGCGCCGCCCCGCTATCGCGAGGCGACCGGGGCCTACTCGCCTCGCGGTCGCTCGGCTCCCCGAGCCCTGTCACCCGCTCGCGTGCGACAGGTCTCGGCCTTACGGTGACGATCCCTCGCGCAAACATGCATGCGGGAATTGAACGGGCGTCCTCAAAAAGGGAAGGGGCCGCGTCGGGATTTCGTGACGGGACAGGGAGGCGAGAGAAAGGCTCTTGCCCGCCCGTCGCGGAGATCCGCACATGGCGACAGTACCCACCACCCGCAAGAGGTTTGCGGACAAGCCGACCCTCTACCAGGAGATCACCGACAAGATCATCGCCGAGCTCGAAGCCGGATGCGTGCCCTGGGTCCAGCCCTGGGGCAGCTCCGGCTCAACGCCGCGCTCGGCTTACCGAAGAACGCGGCGACCGGCCGTCAATACAGCGGCATCAATATTCTCATCTTGAGTCACGAGGTGTCGAGCGCCTGCCTCTCGGCTTCAAGCAGGCGATCGGCCGGGGTATCTGCGACTTGCGCCGCAGCAATGCGAGATATTCGCCGAATGTCTCGAAGCCCCAATCGACGCCGGCATGGAGCGTCGAGCGACATCGCCTCGACCTCGGATAGATTGGCGAGCACCGTGTCGCGGCGATTGGCGGGAGTCGGCGATGCCGAAGCCGCAATTGCCGATAACCACCGTGGTTACGCCCAACGCGGGTGACGGCGACGCGGTCTTGTCCCAGGTCAGCTGCGCGTCGTAATGCGTGTGCAGGTCGATGACGCCCGGCGCCAGGACCTGCCCTCCAGCATCGACCGTCTCTGCCGCAGTGTCGCGGATGCGGCCGATCGCCGCGACCCGGCCGTCCTTGACCGCCAGATCCCCTTCCACCGGCGGGTTGCCGAGCCCGTCGGCGATACGGGCATTTCGAATGACCAAATCGTACATCGGCGGACCCTTCTGGATCAGGTGAAGAACCGCAGCAACCAGTCGAGCACCTGTTCCGGTGCTTCCTCGTTGACATAGTGGCCGCTCGGTAGCGCCTCGCCGCGGACATCCTCGGCGCGCTGGCGCCACAGGCCGAGCGGATCGGCAAACCGTTTGCCGACGCTGCTGCTCTGCCCCCACAACACCAGGATCGGCATGTTCAGCTTGCGGCCGAGATCGGCGGTATCGAGTTCGCAGTCGATCCCCGCGGCGGCGCGATAGTCGCCACACGAGCCGCGGATCGTCTTTTCGTTGAAGCAGCGGACGTACTCGTTCCAGATCTCGGGCGGGATATGGTTCAGGTCGGCGGTCAGCTTCAGAAGCTTCTTGCGCATGAACCAATCGGGATCGACAGCGCTGAGGAAGGTCTCGGGGAAATCGGAGGGCTGAGCCATAAATGGCCAATGCCAGCCGCCGATCGCGGCTTCCTTGTTCATCGCCGCCCACATGTCGAGCGTCGGCACGATGTCGATGATGGCTGCTTTGAGCACCTTCTCCGGGTGGTCGAGGCACATGCGGTGGGTCGTGCGTCCGCCGCGGTCATGGCCGGCAACAAAAAACCGGTCGTAGCCGAGCGCCTGCATCACCTCGACCTGATCCTGCGCCATCGCGCGGAACGAGTAGTTCTCGCTGTTCGGTTCCTCCGGAGGCGCCGAACTGTCGCCATAGCCGCGCAGATCGGCTGCCACGACATGAAACCGCTCGGCCAGCCGCGGCGCCACTTTGTGCCAGGCGACATGGGTCAGCGGGTTGCCGTGCAGGAGAAGCAGGGGCGGTCCGCTGCCGCCATGACGCAGGCGGATGCGCGCACCGCTCGTCTCGATGTCGGTGAGCGTGAAACCCGGCATAATTTCCATCGATAGTCCCTCGTCGTTGCAGACAGCGCCGCGATCGCCGGCACCGCGCAGAATTTTGCTGGAAGTGCGGATCTCACCGCTGTTCCTTGTGGAAACTCAATCAACGGCACCTGGAAGCTCGATCTCGAGCATGACCGTGCTGAGGCTCTTGCCGTGCACATCCTGGTTCAACGAGATCGTCACGCCACCGCCGAGCGCATTCTCGATGACGAAGTTGAAGGCGCGCAGCTTCGGTAATTCGTAACGGGTCACCGGTCCTTTCGCGATATGGGCAAACGCCCGTGTCACCCGCTCCGGCGTCAGCTGCTCGCGTAGCAATGGATAATGCCGATCGTCATAGGCGATCACCGAGATGTTCGACGTGTTGCCCTTGTCACCGGCCCGGCAATGGGCGAGGTCATAGACCTTCATCGGTCGCGCGGGGCTCATACCTCGCCCTCCATCAGGATCTGCGGGTTGATGTAACGCCGCGGCAACAGCACCGACTTCACCGCCAGAACTTGCCGTACCTTGGGGTCCATGCCGCCGCCGGCGCTGCCCGGGCCATTGACATGCAGCGTCCGCACCTCGAAACCGACCGCATGCGCCGCTTTGCGATCCTGCGCCCGACCGGCGACCCTTAGACGGACTTCATATGGCACCGGGCGCACCTCCGGCGCGCCATGCAGGCTCGACATACCGATCAGATCGACGCGAAAATCGTCATAGGTAAAGCCGCGCAGCTTGAGGCGCTCGCGTACGATCTCGCCGCCCAGACTGGCTCGCGCGACGGCATCCGGACCGGCATAGGATACTTCGCCTTCGCCGATCCAGCCGTCGAAATAGCCGACGGTGACCTTGTACGTCGCGGTGCGCGGCTTCGCGCGCATACCCTCGACACGAACGCGGTCCTCGCCAGCCTGATGCAGTGTGACATCGGTGATGTCGAGGACGCAGTCCGGCGTGATGTAATTTGCCGGGTCGTGCATCTCATAGATCAGCTGTTCGGTACAGGTCATCACGTCGACCCGGCCGCCAGACCCAGTCGGCTTCCCAATATGGACCGAGCCGTTGGCACCGACATCGGCCAGCGGGAAGCCGAGCCGCGCCAGACCCTCGACCTCCTTCTTACCCGGCCAGGCAAAACAGCCGCCGGTGACGGAACCTGAGCACTCAAGCAGGTGTCCGGCGACGGTCCCGGCGGCCAGACGCGGCCAGTCCTCATAATCCCAGTCGAAATGGTGCATCACGGTGCCGAGGAACAGCGACGGGTCGGCGACCCTGCCGGTCAGCACAACATCGGCGCCGGTGTCGAGCGCCGCCTTCACCGTGTCGGCGCCGAGATAGGCATTCGCCGAGACCATCCGCGGCAGCAATGTCTCGAGCGGTTCACCGGTTTCCATCAGCGGCAGTTCGGGCATGCGCTTGATCACCTCGCCGACATCATCGCCGACCACCACCGCGCAGGCGATGTCACGCAGGCCAAGCTCGCGGGCGTGCCGGCGCACCGCGCGCGCGCCGGCGGCGGGGTTGGCCGCACCCATATTGCTGATGATCCGAATATTGCGCTCGACACAGGCCGGCAGCACCAGCGGCATCCGCTCGTGCAGGCTCGGCGCGTAACCGAGTTCAGGATCGCGGCTGCGGGCCAGGTTCTCGCGGGCGATCGTGCGCTCGGCTAGGCACTCGAAGACGAGATAATCGATCTCGCCCTTTTCGGCCAATTCGAGCGCCGGTTCGAGCCGGTCGTCCGAAGTGCCGGCGCCGCAGCCTATCCGCACTGTCTCTCCCTTGATCATCCCCGCTGCCTTCTCGAACCGCACCTAAGCGAGCGTCGCCAATACCCGGGCCTGAGGCAAGCATCGTCAAGGCTCGGCCCCTGACGCCGCGCGCAAAACGGCCCTATAAGCTGCCCTCGGCTATGCCAGCGCCGAACCGCGCGCCACTTCGGGAGAGTCCTTATGAAAATCGTTCGCTTTGCTTCTGCGTCAGACGGCGGGTCGCAATTTATCGAGATCGATATCCCGATCAACAATGCGGCGACCGATGCTTTCGGCAATACCGTCCACCGCTCCGCGGTCCTGCCGGCGCAAAGCACGATGGTCACGGATATGCCCGACGGTCTCTATCAGGACTGGCACCCGGCCTCCCGTCGCCAGCTTCTCTTCGTGCTTTCCGGCACTCTCGAGGTCGAAACCAGCGACGGCAAGAAGCACCGGTGCAGCAGCGGCGAGGTGTTCCTCGCGGACGATGTCGGCAGCCGCGGCCATCGCACCCGCACGATCGGCGGTCCCACCCGCGTGTTGTTCGTCCACCTGCCGCCCGACGCCAATCTCGACAGCTGACCGCGACGATCTGTTCGACATACCGATCTTCTGGGGATCGCAGGGACTGCTATCGGCGCGTCTCCTCCGTTGCGGCGCCTTCCGGCCACGGTCGCTTTCTGATCAAAGACCGGCCGGTCAACCGGCGTAGCGTAGACTGGTCTTCATGCCCCGAAGCTGTCGTTAGCCGAGCCGGGTGAGGAGCCTCGCAGACCCTAAATCTGGACAAGGGCTCGGGTCATGATCGATGCATACAAACCGTCAACGGTAGCGCCAAATTTGTAGCCCTCACTCGGGCTGTTTCTGCAAAAGGGAAGCAACGGATCGCGCACCGGCGGAAATTACCCTTTCCGGGCGCGGAAACCCGAACCGTTGCCGGAGAGTTTTTTCTCCGTAGCTTCGACGGAAACGCCCACGCTTCTGGAGAAGCGGGATCACCTGATCCGCGAAGGCCGCAAGACCCTCGGGATAAACATCCATAAACAGATTGAAGCCGTCGGCGGCACCATCGTCGACCCACTTCTCCATAAAGTCGACGATCTGCTCCGGTGTGCCGACGAACCGATAATGTCCGCCGCCGCCTCGGGCGATAATCTGACGAACGGTGACGGATCGGTCCTGCAGCAGACGGTATCGCGCTGCCCTGTGTCCGGATGATACGCCAGCAGAGCGTTGCTTAAACTGAGCGCCTTCCAATTTCGCCAAGAGACGTTCCGGGAACGGCTTGTCGGGATCGAGGTCCGCGGGATCGACACCGAGCCGTGCAGCGAACGCTTCGATGCTGGAGCGGCCGGTCGCGAGTTCGTCGAGCGCGCTGAGGCGGGCAAAGGCTTCGGCTTCCGTGCTGCCTATAACCAATGACAGACCCGGCAGAATGGCGAGATGCCGGGGATCGCGCCCATACTGGCGCGCACGATTTTTGATGTCCGCGTAGTAAGCGACCGCGTCTTCAAATCTTGTCTGTATCGAGAATACGATGTCGGCAACGCGCGCCGCAAAGTCGCGTCCCTGAGGGGAACTGCCAGCCTGCACCAGGACCGGCTGCCCTTGCGGAGACCGCCACACCTGCATCGGCCCGGCGGTGGTGTAGTGAGGGCCGGCATAGTTCACGGCATGGATGCGGCTGATGTCGGCCCACACGCCGGTGTCGACGTCGCCGACCAGGGCGCCGTCGTCCCAGCTATCCCACAAGGCGCGAACGGCCGCGGTAAAGTCTGCCGCCATCTCGTAGCGCAGATCGCTTGACGGCATTTCCGTCATGCCGAAATTCAAGCCCGCCACGGCATCTGAGGTCGTCACGATGTTCCAACCCACGCGCCCTTTGCTGACCTGGTCCAGCGTCAGAATGGATCGCGCAAGATTGTACGGCTGGCTGAACGTGGTCGAAGCGGTGAGGACGAGCCCCAGGTGCTCGGTAACGAGGGCGCACGCGGTAATCAGGACGACAGGATCGAGCGAGCGCGTCGGAGACCGGCCGTCATCCGTAAAGGACGGCGAGTCGGCCAGAAACAGGGCGTCGAGCAGAGCGCTTTCACAAAGGCGTGCCACGTTTTGATAATGGGCGACGTCATCACCGGCCTGCCGCTCGCCGCCGGGTACACGCCATCCCGCGGGATGTCCCGGGGCCGCCGCCTGAATGGCAAGATGCATTTTGCGTTTGGCATCTGTCATGCCCGTCTCAGCTCCGGCCCATGGCGTAGAATTCAGCGTTCGGGCGCATCGCAGTCACATTCGCCATGCGGTTCGACAGCCCGAAGAAGGCGGCGATCGCGGCGATGTCCCAGATGTCCTCTTCGTCGAAGCCATGCGACTTCAGCACATCGAAATCCGCTTCGCCCACGGTCTCGGCCGAGCGGGAGACCTTGAGCGCGAAATCGAGCATCGCCTTTTGGCGTTCCGTGATGTCGGCCTTTCGGTAGTTGATTGCCACCTGGTCAGAGATCAGAGGGTTCTTAGCCCGGATCCGTAGGATCGCCCCGTGGGCGACAACGCAATATTGGCACTGGTTTGAGCTTGAGGTCGCGACGACGATCATCTCGCGCTCGGCCTTGGTCAGGTTCCCCGGCCTCTCCATCACCGCGTCGTGATAGGCAAAAAAGGCCCGGAACTCGTCTGGCCGGTGGGCGAGCACGAGAAAGACGTTTGGGATAAATCCCGACTTCTCCTGCACGGCGAGGATGCGGTTTCGGATGTCCTCCGGCATGTTGGCGAGATCCGGGACGAGGAAGCGGCTGATGGGAAGCGCGTCAGTCACGACTTTGGGGTCCTTTGGTTGCGTGTCGCAAATTGGCACAATGATGCGCCCGGTCGGGACGCTGCTGCCACAGCCGCGGCGAAACAAATCGGCGCCGAGCTGTCTCCGCTGCGGGCAGATCGAGCCCTCGGTGTTTGACCGCCAGCGCTGAGCAAGGCGAGGTCGCCGCATCCCCGCCCGGATCGTTTAAAGTATCGCACGCCGCAAGGCCGCATGCTTCAAATCGAACCGCAAAAGGAACCGCCATGAACCAGCGCAAGATGCGGATCGGAATGTCGATCCGCGGCCATGGGTACCACCCGGCCGCCTGGCGCCACCCGGACGTTCCGGCCGACGGTACGCTGCAGGTCGAGCACTACGTACGCAGCGCACAGACCGCCGAGCGCGGCAAGCTCGATATGATTTTCTTCGCCGATGGCGCCGGAATTCGCCAGGGCGACAACCCGCCGGGCTCGCTGGCCCGGACGGGCCGGGACATGATCGAGCTGGAGCCGACCATGCTGTTGCCGGCTTTGGCCATGGTCACGACCAGCATCGGTCTCGTGACGACGGCATCCACCACGTACAACGAGCCGTACAATATCGCCCGCAGGTTCGCCACCCTGGACCTGATCAGCAAGGGTCGCGCCGGCTGGAACGTGGTTGCGTCATGGTCCGAGCACGAAGCCCAGAATTTCGGGCTGGAAACGACGCTGGATTACGACACCCGTTATGCGCGTTCGGCCGAGTTCGTCGACGTGGTCAAGGGTCTGTGGGACGGTTGGGAGGACGGCGCGCTGCTGCTCGACAAGGCGGGCGGGCGTTATTTCGATGAAGCCAAGATGCATGTGCTCAATCACCATGGGCGGTTCTTTAAGGTGCGCGGGCCTTTGAGTGTGGCCTGCATGCCGCAGGGCCATCCGGTAATCGTACAGGCCGGCGCCTCCGAGCAAGGCCGGGAACTCGGCGCGGCGACCGCCGATGTCATCTACGCGATCCACGGCTCGCTCGACGCCGCGCAGGCGTACTACGCCGATGTGAAAGGGCGGATGGCGAAATACGGTCGCGAGCCGGACGACCTAAAGATCATGCCGGCGTTCTGTCCGGTTTTGGGACGTACGCGCGCGGACGCCCAGGCAAAGTTCGATGAATTTCAGGAGCTGGTCGATCCGCTGGCCGGCCTTGCTTCGCTATACGCCGCGTTTGGCGATCTGTCGGGCTATGCGCTCGACGGTCCGGTGCCCGACGATGCGATCGGAACGTTGGGAATGCGCAGTGGGAGCGCTCAACTCCGAGAGCGGGTGAGACAGGAGAAGCCCACGATTCGTGAATTGTACCTCCGTACCGGTGTCACGGGCTCGGCGCGGATCGGTACACCTTCTGACATCGCCGATACCATGCAAGAGTGGTTCGAGAACGGCGCCTGCGACGGCTTCAACATTACACCGGCGCATCTGCCGGGCGGCTGCGAGGACTTCGTGGAGCTGGTCGTGCCCGAGCTGCGGCGGCGCGGACTGTTCCGTGCCGAATATGAGGGCAAGACGCTGCGAGAAAATCTCGGGCTCAAACGTCCGGCGAGCCGCTACGCTGCCGCGGGCTTGGATCGGAAGTTGGACGCCGCCAAATAAGCCCGCGGGCAAGCGACGACCAAGTCCTTGAACCCTTCGATGCGCCGTCGGCGGGTGGGCGGGCAACTATCCGACCCTATCGATGGAATACCCGCGCTGCGTCCCCCCTTAGCATCCTATTTTGCGCCGCCGCGCTAACCTCCGCCAAAGTCGTCTGCTCTCGGCGCGTAGCAGCCAGTCGGCCAATACCGCGCCTGCCGGAAATGCCCCGAAGGAGACCCTCGGTATCTCGACATAAGCAGCGGGAAACGGTCCTTGCGGCTAATCTGCAGCACGGGGAGTGGATGGGCCGCAGCATGGATCCCACCAATCCCCGTCTGTCGCTTGCAGGCCGCCTGACCGAAGCCGAATTCCGGCCTAGGTCTGTTTGTAGTCCTCGCCGACAGGGCTTACGCCGACATCTTGACAGGAGGCTCCAGGTCGTCCGGCAACGGGCACACATATGGATTTCGGCTGACCCGCGCCTCGTGGTCAGCCTTCGCCCTTGCCACCAACACCTCGTCCTGTATCACCTCGATCGCCGTGCCGGCCATTACCTTGGCGACGTGCGCCAAGCCTTTGTGTGCCGCCGGTAGCTTGCCTTGTGCGGTGAGCTGCCAGGAATGGCCGGGTGTGCCGATGGCATAGGTCGCACCGCGCGCCTGCACCGTCGGCACCACCCAGCTTACGTCCCCTACGTCAGTGGAGCCCACCATCGGCGCGCTCTTGGTATCGAGCGGCACGATCTGGTCGCACAGCGAAATACCTTGCCGCATTGGTAAGCCGACCCGACGAAACGCCGATGCGACGTCCTCATCAGAGAGCGTCGACTGGAACTTAGCTGCTTCGGCCCGGTCGGCCTCGTCGAAGGGTGGTGGGCCGAGACGTACCAGTTGGTCGTACATCGCCTTTTCCAGCGGCGTGTTGGCCAGGAGGTTGGAGACGGCGCTCACCACCTGCAATTCCATTCGGGTCTCGGTCATAAGCGCCGCGCCTTGGGCAATCTTGCGCACCCGTTCGACGAGGCGCGTGAGCTCCGGCAGATCGCTCGCACGGATCAGGTAGCGCACCTTGGCGCGCGCCTGCACCACGTTGGGGGCGATCCCGCCGGCATCCAGCAGCGCATAATGCACCCGAGCGTCCGACGGCATATGCTCACGCATGTAGTTCACACCAACATTCATCAGCTCGACTGCATCGAGCGCGCTGCGGCCGAGATGCGGCGCAGCGGCGGCATGCGCGGCGCGGCCGTGGAAGGTGAAGTCGATGCGGGTGTTGGCGAGTGAGATCGCTTCGTTAACGCCGGAGAACGCTGCCGGATGCCAAGAGATGGCCACGTCCACATCACTGAATACGCCGGCGCGTGCCATAAAGCCTTTGGCCGCACCACCTTCTTCGGCAGGGCAGCCATAGTAGCGCACACAGCCTTCGATCCCGCGCGCGGCGAGGTAGTCCTTGACGGCAGTCGCCGCCAACATGCTCGCTGCGCCGAGCAGGTTGTGGCCGCAGCCATGGCCGTGACCGTCGCCCGGCAGCGGTTTCGCCTCCGCGACGCCGGCTTCCTGGCCCAAGCCCGGTAATGCGTCATATTCGCCGAGGATGGCGACCACCGGCCCGCCCTCGCCGGCTTCACCGACCACCGCAGTGGGGATGCCAGCGACGTTCTTCGTCACCCGGAAACCTTGCAGTTCCAATAGCGCCGTGTGTTCGGCGCAGGATCGGAACTCTGTGTAGCACAGTTCCGGCGTATCCCAGACTTGGTCGCTGAGCTGCTCGAACAGTCCCTTCTTTGCGTCGACCAGGCGCCAGATCTCGTCGGTATTTTGCACGGTTCAGATCTCCATAATAAAAAATACAGTCCTCAGCACTTGTCTCGTGCACGACGCTTGTCCGGGTCCGCGTGGTGCTCCCGCATCGAGCCGGGCTTGCGCGCTTCATCGTGACCGAGGGTCCGGCAATGCATCTGTGGTGGTCAATCATAATATCCAGCCCCAAGCCGGACGAGCGTCCAGCGACGACCCCTGCGGCCCGGCTCTCGGCGCACCTCAGACCCCGCCGGCCGGTGAGGAATCCAGACGTGAGGGCTGGGCCGACGAGACGAGGCAGAGATGGCGGCCACGCTTCACGGAGGAGACGGACATATGGCACAAAAAGGTCGCGGAATTTTCATGGTGTACGTTGATATCGACGCCCAGCACGCGCAGGAATTCAACGAGTGGTATAACAAGAGAACATCTACCGGAATTGCTATCGGTGCCCGTTCTCTCAGCGGCCCGCTACGAGGCGGTCAAGGGTGGCCCAGGCAACGCCGCAAGGGCGCGTCTCCTTTGGCGTCGGCTGGCGATGGCGCTGCTGCTCCTCCTCGGCGCAATGGCCTCGGCCCATGCACAGATCGGCGGCGGTCATGGCCGCCGGCAAAATAACCAGCAACAGACACCGCAACGGTCCCCGGCACCGACAACACCGTTCTTGCCCGAGATATGGCCACGGTTGGAAGAGGGCGCGCTCATATGCAAGTCGCACGACGATCTCGTCAGATATCAGACGCAAATCGCCAATGGTTCGAGTGCTACAACACCAGGACAGGCGCCCGATTGCCACACTATCCGAAAGCAGACGGGCATCCAGATTCTGGCTCACGACGGTCCCTCACGCACCCAAATCGTCACGACGGACGAGTCCAAAGAGACCTGGTGGACCAATAGCTACCTGCCACTGATCGGTGCAATCTATGTCTATGGCGGCGATTTCTACGCGGTAACGCGCAGCGAGTGGGACCCTGAGACCCTAACCGAACGGAGCTACGACATGGAAAAGAATGTACGCCTGTTCGAGGATGCGAACCGCGCCCTGACCGTGGCCTGAGGAGGGCGCGATGACTGTGAAGCTGTTTGCCTTCACCTGCGGCTGGCTTACCGGCGAACTCGGCTATCTGATGGAGGGCGGCGCGGGCAAGGTCGACCTGCCGATCCCCTCCTATCTGATCGAGCACCCGAAGGGGACAATGCTGTTCGACACCGGCATGCACCCCGACTGCCAGCACGACCCGGCCGGGCGCATCCGGCCGCGCATCACGGAGCTGTTTTCGTTCGACTACCATCCGGGGGAGGAAATCAGCGCGCGGCTCGAGGCAATCGGCCGCGATCCCGCAAAGATCGACCTCGTCGTCAATTCGCATTTCCATTTCGACCATGTCGGCGGCAATGCTCTGATCCCCAACGCGACGATGGTCGTGCAGCGGCGCGAATGGGAAGCGGGGATGGACCCGGACATCGCCGCGCGGCGCGGCTTCAACCGACGCGATTTCGATCTCGGGCACAAAGTGACATTGCTCGACGGTGAGCACGACGTGTTCGGCGACGGCAGCGTCGTCTGCCTGCCGACCCACGGCCACACCCCCGGGCACCAGTCCTTGAAGGTCCGGCTCGCTTCCGGCGAGGTCGTGCTCGCGGCCAATTCCTGCTACTTCTGTCGCACGTTGCGCGAAAGACGGCTGCCGCAGAATGTCCACGATCGCGCGGCGATGCTGGCCTCGCTCGACCGTCTCGCGCGTCTCGAACAAGGTGGTGCTCGCATCTTTTTCGGGCATGACGGCGAATTTTGGAACACTGTCCCGCAAGCACCGGCCGAGATCGTTTAACCCGAGCCGAGCCAAAATGTACGATGCCGACCCTCCCGCGCGCGATCCTGTTCGATCTCGACGACACCATTCTCGTGGCGTTCGGCCGAGCGTAGTCGCAATGGCAGCGGGTTCTCGACGCCTATACCGATCATCGAGCACCGTTGACGCCGGCCGCCGCGATCGTTCCGCATGTCACGGCGCACTTCATGCCCTTTTATTTGCGCGCCGCCCACGTTGTGCCGGGCATGCGCGTCCTTGACATAGCCACGGGCACTGGGCTCTCCGCGGAAGCGGCTCTCGCCGCCGTCGGTCCGACCGGGCACGTTGCCGCCGCCGACATCTCGCCGGCCATGGCCGAGAAGGCCCGCGAGCGTCTCGGCAAGGCGCCGAATGTTTCGGTCTCGGTGGAGGACGGACAAGCGCTTTCTTTCTTGGACGAGAGTTTCGGCGCCGTGCTGTGCAATCTCGGACTGATGTTCTTCCCCGACGCGGTGCGGGGCCTGGCGGAATTTCGGCGCGTGCTGTGCCCCGGCGGACGCGCCGCGGTCTCGGTCAATACGGTGGTCGAGCGCTCCTACAACCACCAGATCAACGTCATGATAGCGCGGTATGTACCGAGCTTAGCTGAGGCCGTCACCCGTACTTTCGGGCTCGGCGAAGCTTCACAACTACAGTTGCTTTTCAATGAGGCTGGCTTCGTTGATTTCGACACCGACACGGTGAGACACACCTTCGTGCTGCCGTCGTTCGACGCCTATTATGGCCCCTTTGAGCGCGGTGGCGCTTCTACCGGGCAGGCGCTGGCCGCACTCCCGGAGGAAATCCGCCGCTCCGGCCAGCCGGCCGGCGACGCCCCACAGATCCGTCAGCCCGATCCGTGCCAGGGCGGCATCCTGCGCCGCGTCATCGAGCAGCAGCACCGCCCCGCCATGTTTCTCATCTTTTTTCGCCACGTGATTGGCGACTTTGGCGAGCGTCTTGGTCGGCGCAATGCCGACCGACACCGGGATGCCCGTCCATTGAAGCACGGCGGCGCGCAGCGCGCGGGCATGGCTTTCGAGACGCGGGCCGAAGCCGCTCAGGCCGAGAAATGCTTCGTCGATCGAATAGATTTCGAGATCGGGCGTGAAGCGGCTCAGCACGCTCATCACGCGCGCGCTCATATCGCCGTAGAGCGTGTAATTGCTCGACCGCACGATCACGCCCGCGGCCGCGAACCGCTCCTTGTGCAAGTGCCACGGCGCGCCCATGGCGATGCCGAGCGCCTTGGCTTCGTTGCTGCGCGCGATCACGCAGCCGTCGTTGTTCGACACCACCACGACCGGCCGGCCGCGCAGCTGCGGCTGGAACACGCGCTCGCACGATACATAGAAATTGTTGCAGTCGACGAGGGCGAGCGGGCCCGCCATGTCAGAGCATGCGGATGCTGCGCGTGATGACGCCCCACACCTCGAAGCTCTGTCCGTCGGCAAGCTGCATATCCGCAAAGGCGGGATTTCCGGCCTGCAGCCAGACCGCGCCGTCCCTGATCCGGTAGCGCTTGACCGTGAAGGCGCCATCCAGCAGCGCCAGCACGATGCTGCCGTTGACCGGCTCGCGGGCGCGATCGACGACCGCGATGTCGCCGGGAAAGATGCCGGCGCCGGTCATGCTGTCGCCCTCGATGCGGATGGCGAAGGTCGCGGCCGGATGCTCGATCAGCAGCTCGTTGAAATCGAGCGGCCGGTCGACATAATCCTCGGCCGGCGACGGAAATCCGCAGGCGGCCGACCAGGCCATCATCGGCACGCGCAGCGCCGTGCGGTTTTCGACTTCGAGGAAGGCAGCGACGTCGCCCGGTTTTCGTGCCGCCGCGAGCTTGCGGGCGAATTCAGCGAGCGGCACCGGCAGCCGCACCACCCTGGTCCGCGGTCCAGATCGTCGCCCGGCTCCTGCCCTGCGCCCGCCGTGATTCTTTTCTGCGCTCATATCCGCTGTACTTGAATATTGTAACAATATTCAAGGTTCGGCGTCGATGTCCAGAAAATTCATGGCCTTGCGGTCTGCTACCGATCGCCGCCGGTATTGCCCTGGCGCTGGCCGTCCTGCG
The DNA here is from genome assembly GCA_963732095.1 of uncultured Alphaproteobacteria bacterium. GTDB lineage: Bacteria > Pseudomonadota > Alphaproteobacteria > ATCC43930 > CGMCC-115725 > AP-15. The sequence continues at coordinate 55,234 of CAVSZA010000031.1, read as the reverse complement.
CAGCCGATACTCCGCCCTCTTACCCGGAAAAGAGGCAATGGCGGAGGGGATCGATTTCGGGGCGCTGTGGCCGGTTCCGGCCGGCCGGTTTGGCTGGACCGCGCGCGGCAACGCACCGTGCCTGATGGAAATCGTATCCTGGCTCACCACAGGCGCGATCGATACCGCATGGCCCGGCGTCTCTCCGTCCATCGCCGAATATGTTCAGGCCGCCCAGGACGCCATGGACCACGAGCCGCGGCAGAAGCTGCTGGTGCTCGTGCCGGGCTTGATCCGCTGCTCCGGCGACGCCGATGCGCCCGAAATTGAATCCGCGCGACGGGTTTTGCTGACCCAGAGATCGCTCTCGCTGCTGGTGCCCCTCGTCCTCGAGGCCGCAGCATGGCCGGAGGAGGCCGAGGCGCTGCGGAGATCCGGCAGTTCCTTTGCGCACCTTCGAGGCTCCCTGCGCGAGGCCGCCCAATATGCCGCGACCAATCCTCTCATAGCCGCCGTGATCGATTGCGCACAAAAGCTGGTTGCTTGCGCGGATGACGGGCAACCGGCACGGCAGGCGCAGTTGCCCTTTCGAACCGCGCAACTGGCGGTCAGCGTCATCCAGTGTAACGACGCGCCCGCCCGCCGGCTGCTGCTCGGCGACCGTCCGCGCATGCGGCTGCTGGAATTCCTCGAGGAAGCGGTTATCACGATCATCGAAGAAGCGATCGGCCCGGTGCGGCGCCCGCCGCCATTCACCGATCCGTGGGAGGTTCTCGAAGCCGGCGAACGCTTCAAGGCGGCCATGGCAGAAGGCTTTCCTCCCGCTTGCCCAGGCCAACTGGAGACCGACCGCCTCCCGCGCTAGGATAGCGGCATGTGTGGCCGCGTCCGCCTCTCCTTCGATGTGAGCGAAATCAAGCTGGTCTTCGGCATTCCGCCCGACCGCCCGACTCCCGAATTTTCCGCCCAGCTGGAACGTGGCGCCGACCGACTCCCTGCCCGTCGTCCGCTACGACGCCAAGGCCGGGCAGCGCAGCCTCGACATGCTGCGCTGGGGCCTCATTCCTTACTGGGCCAAGGACATCAAGGTCGGCTTCGCCAACATTAACGCCAAGGCGGAGGGGATCGAGAGCAAGCCGGCTTTCGGCAAAGCGTTTGAGCGCCGGCGCTGCCTTGTGCCGGTCGACAATTTTTACGAATGGAAAAAGACAGGGACCGGCAAGCAGCCCTATGCGATTGCGCTCGCCGACCGCGGCATCATGGCGCTCGCGGGCTTATGGGAAAACTGGCGCTCTCCGGCCGGCGAGTGGGTTCGCTCCTTCGCGATCATCACCACCCAACCGAACGAATTGTGCGCCGAGCTCCACAATCGCATGCCCGTGGTGCTCAAACCCGATACATGGCCGGCCTGGCTCGGTGAACAGGCGGCGACCGTGCGGGAGCTGAAAGCGCTGCTCGCCCCCTACCCCTCCGATGACATGATCTGCTGGCCGGTGAGCGCGCGGGTCGGCAATGTCAGGAATAACGATTCGAGCCTTATCGAGCCGGTTGCCGTGGCGTAAACGCCCGGTTTGCCTCGGGAAAGCTATCAACCTGGACGATCATTACGTGATACTGTTAGATATTTTCCGGACGATCCGAATTTTCCCCCTCGCTCGTCCACCCGAAAAACCCGGCCTCCCCCGCCGGGGTTTTCAATTTCGGTCCAAGGCGCCCCGCCTTTCGCCGGGGGCTTGCGGAAGTTAACGAATTCGGCAGATAGAGGCAGCCGACGACCAGGCCGCCGATCGCCGCCTCGATGTAGCGGCTGTGCGTGTCGTCGGGATCGCCGGGCAATCCGCGGCGGGTCTCGACCGGCTCGCCGCCGCGCACGGTCGCTTCCCCGGCGGTCCCACGGTCGCCGATCGCGCTTTGCTGCCTGCGGCCTAAAAGCCAGGGTCGCGACGATATGAACGTCGGCCAGTGGCGGCGCTTGAACTATTTGGCGGAGATGTCTCCACCCTAATCGTCGTCGTCGAGGGTGAAGCCGACTTTGAGCGTGACCTGATAATGCGCCACCCTGCCGTCTTCGACATGGGCGCGTGTCTCCAGCGCCTCGAACTAATCGTCGTCGTCGAGGGTGAAGCCGACTTTGAGCGTGACCTGATAATGCGCCACCCTGCCGTCTTCGACATGGCCGCGTGTCTCCAGCACCTCGAACCAGCCGACCTGCCGGAGTGTGCGCGAGGCGCGGCCGACGGCATTCTGGATCGCGTCTTCGATGCTGTTCTGCGAGGAACCGGCAACCTGGATGATCCGGTAGACGTGATTCTCGGGCATCGTCATCCCTCCGTGGCCGAGTGGCTGATCTCACTCTCAAAACACTCGCCTCCGACGAGGCATTGTTCGTCACCGGGACCGAGCTGGTGATCGACGGCGGAGGAACAGCACGCCATAAGCAACTTCGATCGGCTCACCGAGGCGGCGGAGTGGAGTGAGCGCAATCTTGTCGGCACGCTCATTGGCATTGGTCGCATTTAGCATTGGCGGCATATAGCCGGGATGCACCGAATTGACCCCGAATGCCCAGGGGGCCATAGCGTACCGCCGCCGACTTCGTATAGATCCGCACTGCACCTTTCGAGGCGCTATAGGCGGGATGGCCGCTGGCGCCGCCGACAAAGCCATGATCGAGCTGATGTTGACGATCGAACCGCAGCCGGTCTTCGACATCTGCTCGGCGGCGAGCTTGGTGCCGAGGAAGGTGCTGGTCTGGTTGACCGCGATGATCCGATGCCAGCCTTCCAGCCCATCGGGATTGTCGACCGAGCTGCCGGAAATCCCGGCGTTATTCACCAGGATGTCGAGCCGGCCATAGCGCGCCACGGTCTTCTCGATTAATGCGACCCATGCGGGCTCGCTGGTGACGTCGATTGTAGCCGCGATGGCTTCTCTGCCAGCTGCGCGAATGTCGGCTGCTACGGCCTCGGCCTGCTCGCCTAACACGTCGGCTACAACGACCTTGGCGCCTTCCTGGGCGAAGAGGCGCGCCTCCGCCTCGCCCATGCCGTGCGCAGCGCCTGTGACGATCGCGACTTTGTCCTCAAGGCGCATGGTCTCCTCCTCGTTTAAGTTTAAGACGGCTGCGGGCTCTTGCGCTCTTATACTGACGGCAAACCGAAGCAGCCAGAGAAGGAATGTTTCGATGATCGTCGGAAGCGGAAGTTCAGATACCGGGTCAATGCCGACTGGGCGAAATTGCCAGCCGGCTGGTCCTTCAAGGAGGTCGGCGGTGTCGGCGTCGACAGGAACGACAACGTCTATGTGTTCAATCGGGGCGAGCACCCGATGATGGTGTTCGACCGCGAAGGCAATTTCCTACGGTCATGGGGAGAGGGCCAGTACCCGCGGGCGCACGGCGTCCACATGGCGCCGGATGAGGATGGCGGGCATTTCGTGCGCAAGGTCACACTCGACGGCAAGGTGCTGCTGGAACTCGGCGTGCCGGGCAAGCCGGCGCCCATATGAGCGGCGAGCCGTTCCATCGCTGCACCCACACCGCGCTGTCGCCGCAAGGCCACATCTACGTCTCGGACGGCTACGGCAACTCCCGCGTCCACAAATACACGCCGGATGGAAAGCTGTTGATGTCGTGGGGTGAGCCCGGCACCGGTGAAGGCGAGTTCAACATCGTCCACAAAATCTGCTGTGACGCCGATGGTTGGGTCTATGTCGCCGACCGTGAGAACCACCGGGTGCAGGTCTTCGACGGCAACGGTAAGTTCGAGACCCAATGGCAGAACTTGCACCGCCCGTGTGGCCTCTGCATGCCCTATGGTCATCAGCCGATTTTCTACGTCGGCGAAGTCGGTCCTGCCGCTGCCGTAAGCCGCGACATCCCCAACCTTGGGCCGCGGGTTAGCATCGTCGACTACCAGGGCAAGCTGATTGGTCGTTTTGGCGACACGCCGGCGGGGACGGAGCTTGGCAAATTCTTAGCCTTGGGCCGCGGGCGCTTCTCCAGGCGAAAAAGATTAGCTCGGAAGGTCGTGGAGGCAAATATCGTTCGGCGACAGACGAAGTCCCCACCGCACCGGATCAGCCAAGCTCATAATGGGTTATGGATCGGCGACCAATCGGCTAAAGTTTATAGAGGAGTTCGGACAAATAGCGGGTGGCCCTCGCGTCCAGCCAACCACGACGAATTCGGCGCGGTTGAGGCATTTGACCTTGCGCCACAGGCCGCGGTTGCCGGGCGCATAGGGCGTATCGATGCGTTTCGAGACGATGCCCTCGACCTGCATCGCGCAGGCTTAGGTCCACAATCGCCCGGTCTTGGTCTTGCCAGTGCCCGATGCCAGGACCGGCACCGGGGTGTCGTGACCTCCCGGTCGATGGCGGCATGACCGCGATTTGAAACTGTCGGCCCGTCGCCCTCGACAATACCCTTCAGCGACGAAGGGGCTGGTTGGAGCCTTGCTGTTCTGGTCGCCGTGGCAATCCTCCTGGATTTCGGGATGACGGCCAATCTGACGCTCGGCCAGCGCGCGATCGTTCGCCTCGAAGGTGATCCCAGCGTTTCGCTGAATCTGAGTGTGCATGACATCCAACTTCGAAAACGAGTGCCCAAGCCGGCGGTGAAACCGGCCGTCTGAGGCGTTGCCCGCGAGCCAGGGCAGGCAAAAACGTGCACGGAAAGGCAGGTGCTCCGATGAAGCTATACTACTGGCCGACGCCGAACGGCCACAAGATCACGATGTTCCTCGAGGAGACCGGACTCGACTACATGATCCGTCCGGTTGACATAAGCGCCGGCGATCAGTTCAAGCCTGATTTCCTCCGCATCTCGCCGAACAATCGGATGCCGGCGATCATCGATCCGCGGCCGAGCGACGGCGGCGAGCCGATCTCGGTGTTCGAATCGTTCGCACTTCACACGTTCAGTCGGTGCATTTGTCCTATCGGGTAGCGAGTACCGGACGCGGCACCGGGCGGGACGATGCAGTCGATTTCCGCAAGATCCTCGGCCGTGAGCACGATGTCCGCGGCGCGCACATTCTCCTCAAGGTGCTTGCGCGATTTCGCGCCGGGTATCGGGGCGATGAAGACCCCCGCACGCTTTCCCTGGGCCATTGGCCACGCGATGGAGAGCTGGGCGAGCGTGGCGTTCTTCCTGCGCGCAATGGCCTCAAGCGCAGAGCCAAGCCTGAGGTTCTTCCCGATATTGACACTCTGAAAGCGAGGTAGCCTCTGGCGAACGTCGTCCGCTGCCAATTCCTCCACTTTGGGAACCTCGTCGCTCAGCATCCCACGTCCGAGCACGGCATAGGCCATCATTGCCATGCCAAGTTCCTCACAGGCGTCGATCTGGCCTTGCTCTTCCGCATCGCGCGAGAACAGCGAATACTCCATCTGCAGCGAAACGAGCGGATGGACGGCACTGCCACTCTTCAGCGAGTCGGCGGAGCACTCTGAGAGCGAGATGAACCGTGTCTTGCCTTCCGTGACGAGCTCGGACATTCCCCCGACGCTTTCCTCGATTGGCACGTTCGGATCCACGCGCGACATGCAAAAGACGTCGAGCGTCTCGATTCCAAGATTTTTCAAGCTCTGCTCGCAGGTTTGACGCAGATAACGCGGATCGCTTCCGCCGCGCACGCCGTCTGGGCTTCCGTCGCGTGGGCTGCCGCTCTTCGAGTGGATGACAACATCATGTCTGCGGCCGCGGATTGCTTCGCCGATCAAGCGGTGATTGTGGCCGGCGCCGTAGCTGGCCGATGTGTCGAGAAAATTGACTCCGAGATCGAGCGCGCGGCGAATGGTGGCGATTGATTCCGCGTCGTCCGCCGGACCATAGACCCCCGACATGCCGTAACAGCCGAGACCGATGGCTGAAACCGTAAGATCAGAACTGCCGAATCTCTGGCGTTCCATGAACGAGCCCCGTGCTTGCAGGCATTTGTATCAGATCTGCCCCTAAACTAAAGGCAGGTTCAAGAGGCAGCCGTGTCACGCACGCTCGTCGACCGATGTGAGCGAGCGGGGTCGACACGTGACTTCCGACTTTGTACCAGGTTTTCGGTGCTGAGTGCGGCGGCGGAATGAGTGCCGCTTACGTCCCCCAAAGCGGAAGCAACTGGGCCGCCGCCTGGCGATCATTGATGAGTTCACCGTCATGTCTCGCGGTGATCTTGTCGCGCACCCGTTCGCTGATGAGCTCTCACTAAGACGGCAATTCTCGACCGTCATCGCGGGAAAAGGTAAAATCGGGTGCTGGGATATCAGCCGATCGACGTAGCTCAGGAGCCGGCCATGAGCGAACAGGAGAAGAAGCTTGACGGACCCGACTTTGCCCAGGGAGTGGCGCTAGCGGATATCGCTGAAGGCGGAATGATCTTGGGACATGCCGCGGGCGAGGCGGTACTACTGGCGCGCCGCGGGCACCAGCTGTTCGCGATCGGCGCCGAATGTACCCACTATCATGGTCCGCTCGCTGAGGGTGTCCTCGTCGAGGACACCGTCCGCTGCCCCTGGCACCACGCATGTTTCAGCCTGCGTACCGGGGAAGCGCTACGGGCACCGGCGTTGAACCCGGTTCCGTGCTGGCGTGTCGAGCTCCGGAACGGGACGGTCTATGTTCGGGAAAAGGTCGAGCCGACAGCGGGCGGAGCGCGGCCGACACGGCAGTCTGTGCCAGAGGCCGTCGTCATTGTCGGCGGCGGGGCGGCCGGGGAAGCCGCCGCGGAGATGCTACGGCATGAGGGTTATTCCGGCCCGATCACGATGTTGAGCGATGATGACGCGCCGCCTTGCGACCGGCCCAATCTGTCAAAGGATTATCTCGCCGGCAATGCGCCCGAGGAATGGATACCGCTGCGCCCGCCAGAGTTCTATGGCCAGCACAAGATCGAGCTGCGACTCGGCACTCGCGTCGTTGCGATCCACGCCAATGCCCGCGAGGTCGAGCTTGCGGATGGCAGCCGGCACGGCTACGGCGCTCTGCTCCTCGCCACCGGCGCCGAGCCTGTCAGGCTCGGCGTTCCCGGTAGCGATCTGCCGCACATTCACTATCTGCGCACGCTAGCGGACAGCAGGGCGCTGATCACGGAGGCGACAGCGTCACGGCGGGCCGTCGTGATCGGTGCCAGCTTCATCGGTCTTGAGGTCGCGGCATCATTGCGCGCGCGGGGGCTCGAGGTGCACGTCGTGGCACCCGAGGCGCGTCCAATGGAAATCGTTCTCGGAGCCGAAGTCGGCGACCTGGTACGCCGGGTGCACGAGGAGCACGGTGTCGTCTTCCACCTTGGCACGACGCCCACTGCTTTCGATCGGAACGGGGTCGCGTTGCAGAGCGGGGAACGGCTCGAAGCCGACTTTGTCGTCGTCGGGATCGGGGTGCGGCCGCGGACTGCGCTGGCCGAGCAGTCCGGGATGACCGTCGATCGCGGCGTCATGGTCAGTGAGTACTTGGAGACCAGCATTCCTGGCATCTATGCTGCAGGCGATATTGCCCGGTGGCCCGATCGGCTGACCGACGAGCCTATTCGCGTCGAGCACTGGGTCGTGGCCGAACGTCAGGGCCAGACAGCGGCCCGCAACATACTCGGCGCGCGTGAGCGCTTCAACGCAGTTCCGTTCTTCTGGACCCAGCAGCACGACGTGCTGCTCAACTATGTCGGCCACGCCCGGCAATGGGATCGGATCGACATAGACGGCCGCCTCGAGGCGAAGGACTGCACCGTGACTTACCGACATAGCGGGCGCAAGCTGGCGGTTCTGACGATCGGGCGCGATCGTGACAGCCTCGTCGCCGAGATCGAGCTCGAAAAGGCGCTCGCTGCTGCGCGATGAGGCTCCCCGGCGCTGTCAGATTAACTGCCGGGATCAAAAGGAGCCCGAAGTCCATCCGCCGAAGCAAGCTACCGGCGATCTGTTCGACACCTGAGGCCACCAAACCAGTGGAGTTGCGAAGGTCCGGTCGGGCGTCATCGCCCCTCCTCTGCCACCGTGCTGTCGATCCCCACCGCAGCGCCACTTTCCATTACGCGCCAGGCATGGCGCGTAGCGCCGTTACTGGCGCTGTCCAGCCCGCTGTGGTGGTGGGCTGGCGACTTGGAGCTGAAAGTCCTCTGCGGGGCCTTGATGACAGGAACCGCTAGCCGAACAGCAAGGGCGCCGTCGCGAGGCGGGTCCGAAGGAAGCTGTACGCAAAGCTCCGGCCTGACGAACAGGAAGCGCATAGAGGCCGCGACACCCGGGCGGCCGCCGGCCGACTTCCGATATTCAGCGCCCGGACTCCCCGCTGGAGGAGGCAGTCATGAGCGAACCCGTCTCTAAGTCGGATTCCCTGGTTACTGGGACGAGCGCTTTCTAACCTTCCGACACATCAAAGACTTACCAGCTGAATTCCCTAGCGGGAAAACAGGGAGTTTCCAAAAGCCTAGCAGCGAATTGATGCTTCCCATCAGGGTAGTTTCTCGACGGATCAGGGTAAACAGCAAGCTGCGCAACGGACGGTGATAGGGGAGCCCCTACCTGCCTCGCCGCGGGCAGGGCTGGACGCGGTCGAGCGCGCCTCCACGATTGACGTGATCGGCTCGTCCGTTCGCAATGGGGGTCGCGCGAAACCGATATGGCCTAGAACCGGGTAGCGGCAGGCGCGTCAGTGCCAGCGCGGGGAAGTGCTCCCGCCAACAACGAGCCGGGGACGGCCAACCGGAGCGCCTCGGCGAAGAGTTCCCACGTCGTCAAATCGAGCGTCCTGGCCTGCTCTACCAGTTCGCGTGAAATGGTGATCGTCACCTTGGCGTGGCCTTCCGGCTTGAACTCGATCCGCGCCCCAGCACCGCGCTCATTGGCACAAGCTCGGCTCGGTCCAGTGCGGCGGCGATCACCCACTCCTCAGGATCCAATTTCACTTCTCGCCATTCCTCTCATCTCCCTGCCACCAATCCTGGTCGGCGGCGAAGGCGGACAGCAGCGTGCGCTTGGGTTCGTCTGACATGCACCCGAAAACCCTGAATTGCTGGCACGCGGCGGGTCTGCAACGGCCCGGTTCGGCAGCCGAGACATTGGCTTGCCCTGGCGGCTCCCGTCGCCCAGACGAAGCGCCGCTACGGCCACTGACCCAGTAGGTGGTCTAGCGGTGCCCACCACCCCCGAAGCCGCCGCCGTGGAAGCCGCCGCCGTGGGCGAAACCTACACCATGGTTGAAGCCACCACCCATGCCATGGGCGAAGCCGTGGTCGCCGCGGTGCGAGACATAATATCCACCATAGGGCAGATAGCCGTAGGCGAAGTCGGGGTAGCCGTAGTCGGTACAACCGTAGCTCGGGTCGGGCACTAGGCCGTCTGGACAGTACTCCTGCGCGGCAGCCGGCTGCCCGGCAAATGCCGCCACGGACAACCCAATGCCGCCAACCAACAAGAGCACTTTGCTCGACAGTTTGCTGCGGGTCATCGCAGCCTCCTTTGGGGATCTTGCCCAGTAGTTTAGACTAATTCCAAAATGGGAGAGCGGCAGAGTATCACCAGTAAATTCGCTGTAACCCTTTGGCCCTTTTCGTCGCACCTATCTAGCTAATGGAGGGTTCCGCGGAATAGCCAAAGGGAAGCGTGGGGCCGGAGGTTCGTCCAATGCCACCGGAACCCACCCCACCTCGGGCCGCGCCCCGTCAATTTAGCGTCTGCGCCATCTCAATCGGAGCTTAACGTAAGGAGCCGCGGGTAATAGGTTGCGAACGGATTTTTGGAGACGATCATGAGCTCTCCCCCGGACGATATTCTCGTCATCAAAAACGGCACGCTGATCGACGGCACGGGCGGCAAGCCACGGCCAAACGGCCGGATCGTGATCCGCGGCGTGAAGATAGCCGAGGTTGGCCCCGAAGGGCCGTTCGATCAGAGTGGCGGAGCCAGGGTTATCGACGCTGTCGGTAGGTTTATCCTCCCCGGGCTCATCGACGGGCATGTCCATCTGTCGATGTTCCAGGGCGCGCCGCCGGGGATCGGCTTTTCGACCAGCGCCGAGTTCTGCACGCTGCGCGCGGCCCAGAACTTGGTGCCGATCCTTCGCGCGGGTTTCACCAGCGTCTCGGTGCCCGGCGGCAAGTGGTTCGTCGACGTGATGCTGCGCGACGCGGTGAACACCGGGATGCTGCAAGGCCCGCGAATATTCTGCGCGGGGCGGGCGCTAACGCCGCCTGGCGGTATCTTCGACAACCGGCTCTCAGCCGATGACGACCTCCCGGACGATGCAACCGGGGTGCTCTGCCACGCGATCGAGGACTTCGTCCTCGAGACGCGCCGACAATGCGCGCACAGCGTCAATATGATCAAGATCGCGGACTCGCGCTGGGGCGACGAGCAGACGATGTCGCGGGAGGCGATCGCCGCGGTGGTCGAGGAGGCGCATCGGCACGGCGTCAAGGTCTCGATCCACTCGCGTGGTTCGGGCTCGACGCGCGACTCGGCGCTGGCCGGCGTCGATTGGATCTTTCACGCTGATTTCGCTACCGAGGACGATCTCGATGTGGTGGCGGCAGCCGGAATTCCAATCATGCCGGCTTTCAGTCAAGGCGAAATCTGGGCCGAGCACGGAATTGGCGTGACGCCGGGAATGCGCGACCGGCTCAAGACGCAGCTCGACGTCAACGTAAAAGCGATCGCGGCTGCGAAGGCGCGCGGCATTAGGCTACTGCTGGGCACTGACAGCGGCAATGCCGCAGTGATGACGCCGGGTAAATGGCACGGCTATGAGGCCGCGTTTTTCGTAAAGCATCTCGGCTACACGCCGCTGGAGGCGATCGTGCTGCAGACGCGGGAGAATGCGCTCGCGATAGGGCTTCACGGCAAGCTCGGCACGATCGAGCCGGGGATGATCGCTGATATTGTCATCCTGGACGCCGATCCGAGCGAAAACATCGCGGTGCTGGGCGACCCGGCGCATGTTCGCGCGGTCATCAAGGACGGCAAGCCGCTCGATCTTGCGTCGTAGCGCCACTGTTTTGAATTTCCGGTGTGAGTTTCAGCCGAATAATTGATCGGCGTGCATAGCGGGTCGTCATCAGCGGGAAGTCTGATGTCGCCTCAGCGCCGATCTCCGTCCTTCGTTGCCGCCAGCCCCGCGCCTTCGCGGCCCCCCTCTCAGCTACTCTGCCGCGACTCGCGATTCGCTGCGGTGCCGGGAGAGGGGTCCCTTATGATAGGCGCCGTCCTTCATCACCATCAGGATGTTGTCGCGGTCTTGGAACAGCCTGATATCCTTGATAGGATCTCCATCGATCATGATGAGGTCGGCGAGGTAGCCCTTTTTCACTAGCCCGAGTTCATTGCCCATGTCCATGATCTCGCCGCCGTATTTGGTGGCCGCCATGAGGGTCTCCGCGGGCGTGTATCCGAACAGATTGACGAAATGCTCGAAGTCGCGGGCGTCCGCGCCTATGGGGTTCCAGGCGAAACCGTAATCCCCGCCGGGTAGCACTCGGATGCCACGCCTTCGCATGTTTTTGTAGACCTCGCAGCTGCGCTCCAGCGAGGTGAACATCCCCATATGCTCCGCGACCTCCTTAGTAATACCCCAAGCTGACGCCTCGTAGGCGGTGGTGTAGACGATGCCGATCGCTGGGGCGACAAAGACCTCGTTCTTCTTGGCTTCGAGCTGGTCGAGGCATTCTTCGTCGGCAAAGTCGCAGTGATAAATGACGCGGAAGTTGTGACGCAGCGCCATCTTGACCGCGGCACACGCCCGCGCATGGCAGGCCAGCCACACGCCCCACTCATGCGCCTGTTCTGCGGCGGCCGCGACCTCCTCGTCGGTGTAGGCAAGTGCCTCGGAAAACCTGGGCCGCACGAAATTGTCACCCGAAATGTTGACCTTGATCGTGTCCACGCCCTCGCGGATCATCATGCGCGTGACGCGGCGGATCTCGATGGGTCCGTCGGCGATGATCTCGATGCCAGTGTGGTGCATGTGCATCTGGCGTTCGTCGCCGAGACCGCCCGTGGCAGTGATTTCGGGCGATGCCGCCCTCATACGCGGCCCCGGCAGCCGGCCTGCGTTGATCTCGTTGCGCAACACGATATCGAGGCGTGGTTTGGACGAGGCGGCCGAATAGACGCTTGTGAACCCCGAATCGAGCATCAGTTTGGCATTGTAGGACGTGATGAGCATGTGCTCTTCAACTGGCACGGTGCCGATGTCCTTGAGCGCCGCGCAGTTGGTATAGGAGAGGTGCCCGTGCGCCTCCGTAAGGCCGGGCATCAAGGTGGCGCCGTCGCCGTCGACGACTTCCTCGGCAAGGCTTCTGTCGATCTGGTCCTTGCCCTTCGCCACGGTCTTGATCCGGTTTCCTTGAACTAAGACTTCGCCCGGAAAAGACGATTGGCCGCTACCATCAAAAATTAAAACATTGCTGAACAGGGTTCGCGGCATTCCAGCTCTCCTCCCGTAAGGGTTCGATCCTCTTCGCGCTCCCGATCTTACCGTCTCAGTCGGAAAACCCCGAGTTCGAGAGGGTTTCTGACGTTCGATTGCATGAATTACGCAGGCGATCAACCGTGTGACCGCGTTGGCCGCGAGGCGCGGAGGTTAATTCGTCTTTGACGCCGAGAAGAAAGTCGCGCCAAATTGACCGGGAAGCTCCAGTCAACGGTGAGTGCTCGTCGCGCCACCAACCGGAGCTTGTCTCGGTGGCCACGGCCTGGGCGGGTGAGGCACGCGTGACCGCAGGATCCGCCGCAGCACACGCGCCGCGCCGGTTGATGTCGCTGCCGATCAGGCGGTTGGCACCGCCTGTGCGCCGCGCCAGCTCGCGCATGATGACGCCAGAGCCACACCCGACCTCCAGCACGCTCGCACCGCCGAAGGCCGAAGCCGCGCCAGACCCAAGGAAAGGCCATGGGCCGCCGCCCTGCCCTGAACACCGGCCCAACAGAAAGAGGCCAGTAGACGTCGCGCGCAGGGCGCTACGTTGCAGGAATTGGCGGATAGCTACGATGTCGGCATATTGACGATCCGCCGCAGCACACGCGCCGCGCCGGTTGATGTCGCTGCCGATCAGGCGGTTGGCACCGCCTGTGCGCCGCGCCAGCTCGCGCATGATGACGCCAGAGCCACACCCGACCTCCAGCACGCTCTCGCCCGGCATGATCGCCAGCGCATCGAATCGTCTCTGCGGGATCGGCGATCAGCTCACGGATGATCCTGATCGGCTTGGGTGTCGTCGTGACCACATGCGCGGTCATCGCCGCAGCGCTCCTCAGCCCCAATCTCGGCGAAGCGCGCGGCGGAGGCGGAGGCGGGCACGGCGCCACATGGTCCTCCGAGCACGGGTGGCGGGTTCGTCAGCGCTGGCTTTCGCGTCGTCGATAACAGGCCTCTGCGATGAGCCGAACACTTCAGCTTTGCACAATCTTCGCCTGCGACAGCCACGGCCAGATCGCCCGCCGGGGCCGGCATCACCGAGCCGCGCATGCATGCGGTAGCCGTCGAATTGATTTCGTGGAGCCATTGATCGCCTTCGGGCGCCGTTTCGACGAGCCGGGTGAGCTGCGGCGGGATCCACGCCGGCAGAGCGGCCGCGGCACTGCGCCTTCGCGCTAACGGCCGCGCCATGCCGGGCCGGGCAATGCCGAGAGGGGATTTGCTGCGCGGAGCATACGCCTCTACGCCCGGGCAGGTTGCGGCGGCCCGCTGTCGCCGTAGGCTGCCAGTTCCGATAGCAAGTTCGCCAGGCTATAGGACGGTTTGTAGCCTAGCCAACGGACCGTCTCGGAAATATCTAGTCTGGTTGGCTTTAGGGCCGGATCGAGTCCGTAAGAGTGCGCGAGATCATAATATTCGGGATAGTGTTTCTTGAATGTGGAGCCCGGCCCATCGGCGTCCCAGTGACCCAGATCGGCATCGGTGTATTCATAGGCGCTATCGAGCGTAAGGACGAGCTGCTGTCCGACTTGCCGCCGGGAAACGAGATCCAGGCCCAGGATGACCGCCGCGGCAACATCGTCGATGTGTACCGCTCCCTTCCAGAACCAGCGCGCCCAGTCGCTATAGCGGGCGTACACGTCGCGGTCCCAGAATGGAATAAATCCTCGCGGGCGAAGGGTAATCACGTTCATATTTTTGTCCCTCCTGTAATCCTCGGCAATCAATTCGGCCAGGATCTTGCTGCGCCCGTAGAGAGTATCCGGCCGATAAACGCTGGTCGTGGAAATGAACACGACCTTGTCGATACCGAGGGAAGCGGCGGCTTCAAAAACCTCGAAGGTGCCGCGCACATTCAGGTCAAAGAAATCGTAGGCATTTTTCTCGCCACGATCTTCGTGGATCCCGTGCCAGGCGGCGATGTGGACGATGCAATCGCACCCGCGAAATGTGTCCGTCAGCTTCGGCCGGTCCAGAATGGATCCCTCGACAAACAGCGCTCCCTTTTTCCGATCCCGTGGAGCGCGAACGTCGAGAATGACCGGCGTGTCGCCGTGGTCGAGCAACCTGGGGACGAGAGTCTGGCCGAGATTTCCCGACCCTCCGGTCAGCAGCACTTTCATCACCTTCTCCCGGATTTACCCGCGTTGCGCCGGGCAATACGCAGGCGAGCCGGACCGTTTACCGGCATAGAATAGAGGACCTGACACGCATCGCACCCTGACCGAACGAGGAGGACCGGAATGACCCACCGCAGCCCGCCCCGCAAGGTCACCTATTTCGAACCGGTGCCGCCGCGCCTCGCGCGCAACACGATCATCGAATCCACCTTCGAGGTCGGCCGCCGTTTCTGCTGTACTATGCGCGTCGATTGCGGCCAGCTCGACGCCGGCGCGGTAGTTTGTTGCGCGTGGGCTGCAGCGGTATGTCGCCGCCCGTGCTCGTCCGGGCGAAGCGGAGGTCTCGATGCTTTCGCCGTACCTGCATTTCGGGCAAATTTCTCAGCGGTGTTTACCTCACGCTTGTTGGAGCATTTTGCCGACGACGGCCACTGGACGCGCGGCCGTTATGACGACGGAAACGGCGGCCACTGTCTTGTCGGCGCTCTTTTGCATTTCAGCCGCAAGCATCGTTTGCCGCGGGCACCGGCAATCGCGCTCCTGCAGGATGCGATGCCCCGGCCCGGCCTTCCGCTTGTGCACTTCAATGACACCTGTTGCGTCAGCATCGCCGAGCTACGCTCCATCATCCTCAAGGCCCGCCGTCTCGCCGACGATCATGCGGAGCAAGACCGGGCGGCCGCTGCCGTCGATCCCGATGTTGTGTGGGCCAAACTGTCGGCGATGGCCGAGGGCGCTAGGCTGGCCACGAAACAATTCTCGGCCGCACGATCACGCGGATTGCGCTTGCCTTCGAAGCCGGGCGCGACGGCTTCTGGCTGGCGCGCTGGCTCGATGTGCGTGGGGTAGAGGCGCACGTGATCCATGCCTCGAGTATCGCGGTATCGCGGGAGCATCGCCGGGCGAAAACCGACCGGCTCGACACCGAGTTGCTGAAGCGCGGGTTCTTGGGGTGGCTGCGTGGGGAACGGGGCCATTGCAGCATGGCGCGCGTGCCGACGATTGCAGAAGAGGACGCTAAGCGGCCCAACCGCGAGCGCGAATGCCTGGTGGGTGAACGCACGCGGATTGTGAACCGGATAAAGTCCACCCTGGCCCGGCTGGGCATTCGCAACTTCAAACCAACCCTGCGCAAGGCCGCCGAACGTCTGGCAACCGTGCACACCCCGGAGGGCATGCCGCTGCCGCCAAACACCTTGGCGGAGCTGCAGCGCGACATGGCGCGGCTGGGCTTTGTTGTCAGCCAGATCAGGCAAATCGAGGACGCTCGTCAGAAACGATTGGAGCAGCAGCCTGAGACCGGGCCCCACGCCATGGTTCGGAGGCTGGCCCGGATCGTCGGTGTTGGTGTCGAGACGGCTGATATTCGATGAAACTGTGTTCCAGTCTTATTCTCTCCATGGTGCTGTGCTGGGCGGCAAGCGGAGCAGCGGCGCAGGTTTTCGACCCGGCTAAGGTAGGCGCGCCGCTGAGCGGCGCGCTGGCCGAGCTGTATCTTCCGGCTGGGGCCGCTCCGGTGGGGGCTGTCGTCGTGCTGCATGGCTGCGACGGGATCGAGCCGCACTATCGCCAGTGGGCGCAGCGCCTTGCCGATTGGGGATACGCGGCGTTGCTGATCGACAGCTTTGGTCCGCGTGGCTTTCAGGAGATATGTAATCGGGGCCTGCTGGTGCCGCCAGAAGCGCAGGCGCGCGACGCCTTCGACGGTGCTGCCTATCTGCGCGCCGCGCCCCAGGTGCATGCTCAGCGAGTTCGGGGTGATCGGCTTCTCGCATGGCGGGTGGGCGGTGCTGAAGGCAGTGCTCGCCGGGCTCGTCCGCCGGCCGAACGAACCGGCTTTCGCCGCCGCCGTCGCCTTTTACCCCGGTTGTGACCCACGCGACCCGCCCGGCCGTCCGCTCGAAACCGACACGCTGATCCTAAGCGGCGATGCCGACGATTGGACCCCGGCGGCGCGTTGTGCCAAATGGCGCGATGCAGTTCAGACACACGGGCACGTGCTGCAGATGAAGACCTATCCCGGCGCCCGACACGGCTTTGATGCGCCCCGCCCGCCGCACGTGTTCGCCGGACACTATGTCGGGCAAGACCCGGCAGCGCTGGCCGATTCCCTGACTGAGACCCGCCGGTTCTTCGACCAGCGGCTCATCGCAAAACATTGACGCGTCTCGGATGCACGAGGGCCACCAGCGGACCGATGGGCTTCGCTTTTGCGGCGGTCGGGCTTTGTCACGGTAACTCTTTAGAGCACGCATTGAGACCCAAGACTTGCTAATCGTTTAACACGAAAGCTCAAGTTGCATGCAACCTTAGTGGTATTGAGCCTGAAAGATGCGGGGGTCCCTTCCTTTTTTGATAGAGTAAAAAAACCCTGGGTGCGGCCGGAGCTGTCCGAGGCGACCTTCGAAGCCGGGCGCGACGGCTTCTGGCTGGCGCGCTGGCTCGATGTGCGTGGCCGCTCCACATGCCTCCTACCTGTTCAAGCACGCGCTGGTGCAGGACGCGGCCTACTCGACCCTGTTGCGCGGGCGACGGCAGGAATTGCACGCCCGCGTCGCGGCGGCGCTGGAAGAGCATTTCGCCGATCTCGTCGAGCGCCAGCCGAATGGCGGGATTTCCGCCACCTGCCAACGCACTGCAAATTCATCGTACTGATGCCGCAATGGGACTTTCTCAATTTCGTCGCCCAGCATGCTAGGCGCTACAAGACTTTCGAGTTGCGTATGGAAACCGAGGCCACAGAACTGATTGAGGAGGGCAGGCGGATCGTAGGGCTACGCGCGAAAACGCGGGACGGCACGCTCACGACCTGAAATATGATTCTCCGATATTTCGACCGTCATCGAGATTAATTACATTCGTAGTGCCAGATCGCCAAGTTCACTTCCTGTTCGTACTTTTTCCAGCAGCCAGCTAGCGTTTCTGGCGTACCATGAGCGGTACCATTGACCCAGTTAATAAACGAAGCCGGTCCGTGGCGCTCGTTGAACTGGCATATACCCGGCAGCGACGGAGGGTTGCCGAGTTCGTCAAGCCGACTTGAGGCGGTTCCAGCCCTGGCTATGAGGACCCAGAAGAAAACCTTCGAACTCCGCTAACTGCCGTCGGAACGGTTGCCGTACCCCGGACCGGGGTTGAAATGCACCCCCTCCGCCAGAAGACCGGCGCCGGGCACAAAATTGACTTCCAACCTGATGCCGTCCGGGTCCTCAAACAGCACATAGTAGTAACCGGGCGCCCAGGTGCCTTCCATCGGGCCGCGAACGATCTTCGCGCCTATCTCCTTGAGCAGAGTGGCGCACCGATCTACGTCCTCCCGTGAACGGGCTCGCAGGCACAGGTGGTGCAGGCCGACCCGCTGCTGCACGAAGCGCTCGCTGGTCAGCGCGGGATCACAGGGTTGAATGCCGATCGCCGTGCGGGCGCCGACGCAATAGAACAGCTTGTCGCCGTCGTGGACCGGCTTCATGCCGAACTCGGGCAGCAGCTTGCCGTAGAAGGCGCGGGCCTCGTCAAACTGGCTCACCGTCAGGATGACGTGAGCCATCCCATTGATGTCAATCGTCATGGTTACACCTCTGTCGTCTCATCCATTCGTCAGCTACATCACCCATCGTCTTTTCGGCTCCGTCTTTGATCCATGCCATGCTTCCGGCGAACCTTCCGGGTTCGCTCCACAGCATCGGTTCGATTGCCTCTAACTACGTATCCGCCTCTTCAGTCCTCTACTATGTCGGCTGGTTAATCAGGCCGATACGATCTTCGGGAGCATTTTTACTTGTCCCCGTCACGACGCGTCGACAGTCTGGTGTCGGTTTGCTCAGCCATCACCGTTGAAGCGAGTGTGCCGGCACGGCCGACCGCGGAGCCGAAGAGGAGGCGTTTCCCTGAATGGCCACGGGTTCGCGCTGAAGAAGCCGGCGCGGAGACTCACGCGGCGGCGGTAGTGCGCCCAAGGACCCGGCCCGGCCGTTCGCCCGTTCCGTGTCCGTCCCGCCAGATTGTCGTGCCGTTCACCATGACCATCTTGATCCCGCGGGCCGGGCGGGCCGGATCGACGAAATCGCCGACATCATTGACGCTCTCCGGGTCGAACACGACGAGATCGGCGTACGCATCCTTCCGCAGCACTCCGCGATCCGGGAAACCGAACCATTTTGCCGGCAGACCGGTCATGCGGCGCACGGCCTCTTCCAGCGAGAACAACCCGACATCACGCGAATAATGACCGAGCACGCGCGCGAACGTGCCCCACAAGCGCGGATGCGGATGCTTGTCGTTTGGCAGGCCGTCGGAGCCGATCATGGTGTGCTTATACGCGAGGATCGTTCGCACATCATCCTCGTCGAGCTGAAAATAGATGGCGCCCGCCGGCATCAGCCGCTCGGCAGCTTCCATGTTGCTGCACGACCATTCGGCGGAGATGTCGTCCAGCATCTTCCCCGCGTACTGCGGAAAGTTGGTGGACCACGTTACCATGATATTCACGCCGGGTTTTGCACGGCCGGGATCGAGGCCCTTGGAACTCGCATTGTAGGGATACGCATCAAGGCCAATCGCTTGCGACTTCCGGGCGGCGTCGATGACGGCGAGGGTCTGCGGCGCCTTCCCGAAATTGTCGCGGCCCGTGCATTGATGATGCGAGATGGTCAGCGGGACCTCAGTCTTCCGCCCGATCATCAGCGCCTCATCGATCGCTTCTTCCAGTTTTTCGAAGTAATTGCGATGATGGGAACAATAAAGCCCACCATGCGGCTTGACGGCCTCCACCAGCGGCAAAATCTCCTCGGTGGGAGCAGCAACGGCACTCGGATAGTCAAGACCGGTGCTGAAGCCGATTGCACCCTCATTCATCGCCGCCTGTACCTGGCGCCGCATTTCCGCGACTTCGGCGGCAGTCGCAGCGCGGTCGAACCGGTCCATGACGCGGTGCCGCAACGTGATGTGCCCGACGAGCAGACCGCAATTGACCGCGGGCGGACTATCACGCAGCGCGTCCACGAAGTCGCGAAAGCGCCCGAAGCGGAACCAGCCGGGCTCGCTGCTCAGCAAATCGAGCGGCGGCGGCGGGACACCTGGCATCGCGAGCGGAGCAAGACTGATGCCGCAGTTCCCGGCGACGACAGTGGTGACGCCCTGACTGATCTTTGGTGTCATGTCGGGCATCGACAGAAGCGCCAGGTCGTCGTGCGCATGGGCGTCGATGAAGCCGGGCGCGACGATCATGCCACGGGCATCCATCTCTCTCGCGCCCTTTGCGCGTAGAGACGATCCTCCAACAGCGGCGATACGATCGCCTGCGATTGCGATATCGGCGCCGAAGCGTGGAGCGCCGGTGCCGTCGATTACCGTGCTATTGCGGATGATGCAGTTGCTCTCCTGTCTGCCGCTCATGTCGATGCTTGCTCCATGGGCGGGTGATTGGCGGCCCAATGCCGGGCGATGTCGAGCCGGCGGCAGACCCACACTCTATCCTGCGCCAGCACGTAGTCGACGAATCGCGCAAAAGCGGCCGCTCGCGCCGGCTTGCCCGCGAGGCGGCAATGCACCGCCACAGTCATCATGCGCGGTGTCTCGGAACCCAGTGTGTAGAGTGCGTCGAAGTTGTCCTTGAGCGAGGTGAAGAAATCTCCGGCCTGGCCCCAGCCAAGGCCGCGCGCCAACCTTGTGTCGTTGTCGTCGAGCGTGTGCGGGATGATGAGATGTGGTCGGCCGAAGTCGTGGTTCCAATACGGCAACTCGTCATTGTAGGCATCACTGTCGTAGAGGAATCCACCCTCGTCGACGACCAGACGCCGTGTGTTCGGGCTGGGGGTGCCGACGTACCACCCGAGCGGACGGGATCCAGTAAGGCGGCTGATGACCTCGACGGAGCGACGGATGTGCTCGCGCTCGACGTCGATTTCGACATCGTCGTAATCGATCCAGCGCCAGCCATGGTCCACGAAGTCGCATCCGGCCGCCGCCATCGCTGCCGCGACCGACGGGTTGCGCTCCAACGCCATACCGACGACGTACGCGGTGAATGGCACGCGGCGGTCCTGCAACAATTTGAGCAGACGCCATGCGCCGACGCGGGCGCCGTACTCGTAGGCCAATTCCATATTGAGGTCTCGCCCGTTCCGGATAGGTATAGCCGTGGCGAGATCGGAGAGGCGCGTTTCCGAGGTCTGATCTCCATGCAGAATCGATCGCTCTCCACCTTCCTCATAGTTCACCACAAAGTTGATCGCGAGCCGCGCGCTGCCCGGCCACCTTGGATCGGGTGGATTGGCGGCATAGCCGATGAAGTCACGCGGATAGTTGGTCATGGCGCCGTCCGTTCTGAGGCCTCAGCCGCGCGAGTTCGTCCGCAGGGATATGACAGACAATACGATAGCTGCCCTGCGCAAGACGCTGCTCGACCGGCTTTTGCGTTTCACAACTCGGACCGATCTTTCGGTGACAGCGTGTGTGGAAGGGAGATCAGCCCGGCGGGGAAAGCGCGCTCGGAATCTCACCCTGCAGCACGATGCGCGATCGCCGTGCCGCAGCATCGGCGAGGAACGATCGGGGCCCGAGATCCTCGATCTCGAACAGCGTGCCGAGCTGAACTCCTGGTGCTGTCGGCTACAACGAGCGTGCTCGGTCGGACCAGCGCCTGCAGGCGGGCGGCGAGGTTTGGCGTCTCGCCGACGACGCCCCGTTCCTGCGCAGCGCCGGCCCCGATCAGGTCGCCAACGACGACGAGACCGCTGGCGATGCCGATCCGCACCTTCAACGGTTCTTGTGTGGCGAGCCGGCCGACCGCGTCGATGACCGCCAGCCCGGCGCGGGCCGCCCGCTCGGCGTCGTCCTCATGCGCCTCGGGGTAGCCGAAATAGATCAGCATGCCGTCGCCCATAAATTTGGAGACAAAACCGCCAAAGCGGGCGACGGTGTCGGCCACACAGCGATGGTAGGCGCCGACGATCTCGCGCAGATCCTCGGGATCGAAGCGCGTGGACAGCGGCGTCGAGCCGACCAGATCGCAGAACATCACAGTAAGCTGGCACCGCTCGGCGGCGTCATGCGGCGTCGCACCGGTCGATGCGGAGGGCACCGCCGATATCTCGGCGGCGGCCAAACCGGAAATGGCTCTGAGGAGACGCTTGCGGTGTCCGAGCGGCACGCCGAGCTCCTTGAGGTCGACGTCCGTCAGCTCCGGCAGGATATCGGCGTCGATGTCAATCGCGCTAAAGAGCGCCTCGTCCTGGCCGAGGCCGAGACCTTTGAGCCAACCCCCGACATCCATGTGCGCGCGCTCCACGGGCCCCGGAACGGATCATCCTTCGGTTGAAGCGCCCTGTCCAGGACCGGGCCGTTGAAGAACCGGGTTAGGTCATGATGACCCGACAGCACTCCCGGTCCCAGGGTTACGGGCCGCGCCCAGTGACATTTCAGCGATTGGTTCGCCTTCCGGCGGTGTGAGCACGATATGCCATCGCCCGCTGGGACTCCGACGCCGGGAGACGCGGATGTCTTGTGTCCGGTCCCCGTGCCCGACCGTCGTGGCGATTGTGGTGTCAGTCCGCGGTATCGCTCCGCTGAATTGATCAAGTTCGCGCTCGGTAGTCGTTGAACTCATCAGATCACCTCCGTGCCGTTGCCGCACGCTACCGTTTAGTGCCACCGGTACGCACGTGCGTAATGCTACTCACGCCGGAACAGGCCGCGCCACAGCCCTCGACGCGGTCGCTGATCGAACAGGGTGAGCCGCGTGGTTTGCGCCTGCTACGAATCGTGTTGCCGTTGGCTGTAAATCGGCATCGAACCGTGACTCTGCGCGATTTCGGTCTACCTTTGATCCAGCGTTTCGAAATCATCGCTCGGGAGGGGTCCCGATCCGCGCCGATCGAGACCTGCCCTGAGGGTAAATAACCGAGGGCAGTCAGCGTCTTGAGCTGGTTTACGGGCGGGGTCCTTCCCGGACGCCGAAATACAGGTCAGAGATGGGAGGGTTCGATTAATGGTCGGTCTATCTCCCTGCGGGAGAACTGTTCGTATTCTGGAGTCGGCGGCAGCACCATAAACCCTAAAATCGCGGCGTCATAGGTAATAGCACAGCACATTTCGGCTACGACTGGTGCAAGTCCCCGAACTGGCGGCGCTGCCAGAACGGTGCCCACGGCCAGCGCATCTCGGCCGAATAACTGAATGCCAAACGTTGCTGGTACGCATGCTGAATCCCCTGTATCATCTGATGATAGCGAGCTGGCGCTGCGGCGTCGCCACAGATATAACTGTCTACAGCCTCCGCCGCGGCGAGACCGCTGAACGGCGCGTGCATCATCCCCTGCTAGGAAAGTGGGTCGAAAGTCATGCTGGCATCGCCTGCGGCGATCCAGCCGTCGCCAATGCGGCGATCCAATGTCGAACTGTGCGCGGCAGTAAAGCCGCTTTGCTGCGGGGTGAACTCGGCGTGCCGGTGACCGTGGGACCTCCGCGACAATGTGTAGTATAAAAACCGCAAGAGAATACCAACGGCAGCGCCTCATCGGATCTCTTGACGGGCAAAAGCTTCATAGGCAACCACGCCTCCGCTGCCCATTCAGATGCCATGCGGGGGCCCCTCACCCGCTGGCTAGTCCCGCGTAAACTGCGTGTGGCCAGAATTGACCGAATTACGAAGATGTTAGCGATGTCCATCATTTTTGATTATCCATCGATAAAACAGGAGAGAGATAAAGATGATACTGCGGTCTTAGCCCCTGAGAAGGAGCGCAAGGGATACTTAGTCTACTGCAACTGTCGTGGTCAGGACATGTTGAGCAGCTCATGCGGTTGTTTCGGCACGCCCAAATTCTACGGTCCAGACCGACGGTGATGCGGCCAGCGGACCACGGAGTTTCGGAAGGCGCGGCGGCCGGGATCACCTACAGAATTCGTGGCGCCGGCCCGTCGCTCGTCTTGATGCCGCTCTCTTTGGCGCCGTCGTAATGGGATCCGCTGGTCGCAACGTTGAGCGCGCGGTATTGCACGATCGCCCTGGGCGGGCCGCTCCTCGGCGGGGCCGCTCCTCGGCGTCGTCGGCATCCTCGAAGGGCGCGGCCGCTCGAATTACCTGGCGATGGTGAAAACCTCCTGGACCTGGTGGACATCCGGACCGAACGAGGTGGTGCTGGAAGTCGGAGGCGGGTCGGGGCTCGTTCTCCTGAGATCGCCCGCCAGACCGCGGGCGCCAATCGCATCATCGATGTCGACATCAGCCCCTATCTGCTCCGCGAAGCAGAGGCGTTGGCAAAGCAGGCCGGTCTCGCCGATCAGATTAGCCTTGAGGAAGGGCACGCCGAGGCGATCCCACTCGCCGACAGCAGCGTCGATGTCGCGCTCTCCTTCACGGTAATGGAGGAGGGCGATGCCGATCGGATGCTATCCGAGCTGGTCAGGGTAATACGGCCGGGGGGACGCATCGCCGCCATCGTGCGTTCGCTCGACATGCCGCCATGGACAAATGCAGCGCTGAGCCCGGCCGTCTGCGCCAAGGTGGACATATTTGGCAGGGGAGACGCCGCCCCGGCCGATTGCGCGGACGCGAGCCTATATCCGCGCTTCCATCGAGCGGGAAAGGTGTTGTCGATGATGCCGGCAGCGATCGCAGGACAAGTGCTGATGCTGACACCGATCGGCGGTTTCGTGCTGTCAACCCTCATATTCGGCGGAGCGATGACAGCGGATGTCCTGCTCAGCGTCGCGTTAATCGTCGGCGGCATTTTCGTAACTCTGCGACGGTGATCTTGACACACCGCCCTCCGTCAGCACGAGCAAAATAGCCTCCGTCAGCACGAGCAAAATAGCCTCCGTCAGCACGAGCAAAATAGAACGAGTCAGCGAGGACGAGTCCATGTTCCAACGACAGGCGACCGAGGGAGTACTTATTTCCTTTTACCAACCACACGCGTCCTCAGCGAACCGATTGACGAGGAACGCATCTCCACAACATCTCCGGGCTTTAGGAAGCGCTCCGGTGCAGAAGTCTTGTCAGCCAACAATTCGCTTAAATCCGCAGCGGTACCTGCCGCCGTCCCACCGCTGATGACGTCACCCGGATAGAGTGTGAAATCGCGCGACAGATATTCGAGATATTCACCGAATGTGAACACCATATCGCGCGTGTTAAACCGCTGCCGGTACTCGCCATTGACGAGCGTCTCCATGTCGATGTTGGTTGGATCTGCCTCGCCCACCGCAATGCATGGACCCATTGAGCACGATGTGTCGAAATTCTTTGGCAAGTTAAAATTAAGCGGTCCGCCAGGCGTCTCGCGCGGTGCGCGGATGCTCCAATCGGCGAGCATCGTGACTCCCCAAACGTAGTCCTTCAGTTGCGAGGCCTTCAGATCGGCACCCCTTTTGCCGAGTACGATCGCGATCTCGCCCTCGTAGTCCAGGCGATTGCACCGTTCGGGATAGATGAGCTCACCATCGGGCCCGACGATCTCGCGTCCAAGCTTCCAAAAGCCCCAGAAACCGGCGTTGCGGATCTCCTGGTACGCATCGCCTTCATAAGGTCTGCCGCGCATCCTCACGGCCATGGCCGCAGCATGGTCGGCGAAGTTTCCACCGGCGCAAGCAATGCGGGCGTTATTGGGCCGCGGAGAGTGCAGGTGCACGTCCGCTATCTCGTAAATCAGCCTTTCGCCTCGTGGGCCCAATTTGTCCGGCGCCTGACCGACAAGATAATCGAGCGCCGTTTGCGCGGCCTCGAGCGCGCGAGGGCCACCTTCGATTAGGCTTGCGAGGTCCGAAGGGACCACGACAGCCGCCATTTCGTTTGGGCTGGGCTCGTTTGACCGCTCGCGCAGATACTTGGCGTATGTATAGGACAAGTCGACGACTGTTCCGTCCTGCAGAACGCCGGTTCGTTTGAGTGGGCCGAAGACGACGATTTTCATGATGGAGCGATACCTCCAGGTGTTTGGTGCTAAGAGCGGCCAGGCGTAATCGGCATGGTGGCAATGCTCGTCCAGGCCACAGGCGCCCCAGCCTTATCCGCCGCTTGCTCGGGCGGTAGCGCCGGATCCCAATGGATTCCGAGAAACCGTCGACCCGTCACGTTGGCAGCGGCATCGGAGACCAGCCATAGCAACGGCGATACCATGACCTCTGGCTGGATCATCTTGGTGCGATCCAATCCCGATTCGGACACCATAGGTGTGTTCGTTATGCCGCCCGGGACCAGGACGTTGACGGTGACTCCGGTGCCGTCGAGGTCCTTCGCCATGATCGCGCTGAGCGCTTCGAGTGCGGCCTTGGAGGGTCCGTAAGTTGGGGAGCCGGCATTCAGCATCGTGCCCAGGCTCGTCGTGACGTTGACGATCCGGCCCCAGCCCTCGCGCATCATTTCCGGCACGACCGCGTTCGTCAGCACAAGCGGCGCCGTCGTATGAACCGCGACAAAGCGGCGCCACTGATCGGCTGTGATCTCCCAGAACTTGAGCGGCCGCTGCCAGCTATCCGGCCGGATGGCACCGGGGCCGATACCGGCGTTGTTGACGAGAATATCGATGCGGCCGAACCGATCGCGGGTGGCCTTAGTGATCTCCTCTGCCACGGAGTCGTTGGTCAGATCGGTCTGGATCGTAAGCAGGTCGTCCGCCTTGCCCTGTTCGCGCGCGCTCGCCGCAAGCGCCTCCAACGGATCTCGATCACGATCGACGCCCGCGACCCGCATGTCTGCCGCCAACAGGCCCCGCACCATCGCCCTGCCGATACCGCCCGCCGCACCGGTCACAACCGCTACTCTTTGAGTTTCGGCCATAGCTGGTTCCTCCGTGGTTGTCCGGGCCGTATCCTACCCCGGATTTGAAAAAAGGACGCGTCTGCGCGGCAACATATGATCCGAGCAGACCTCGGTCCGCGAGAACGATGACAATGCACTGGGTGAGGGGCTTCTGGTCTTCGCCACATTCGGGACGACTTTAGAATGGCTTCGCGTGCTCGATACATCGTGATTGGAGGCGTCGCGCTCATCGTTGCCGTCGGTCTGATTGGCTGGCCCTTCTTCGGCGGGCGGGTCGAGGTTTTCAAAAGTGTTTGAATCGGCGAAGTTGGGTTAGGCTTTCTTGCGCCGGCCGGGCGTGGTGGTCGTCGTCTTGGCAACGACCTCTTGCTTCGGCTTTCGCCCGCCGGACAGCGGCAGCAGCAATGCAGCTTGGCGTCGATCGGCCGCGCTCCCCCTGCGCTTGGGCGTGGTCCGTGCACCTGGCTCTTCGCTAGTCCCTTCCCGAGCAAGGCTGCGTTTCAAGGCGGCCATCAGGTCGATTACCGGCGGAGGTGCGCCGACTGCTCGCGGTCTGATGGGCAGCCCCTTCATCTTCGCCTCGATCAGCTCTCGCAAGGCCTCCTGGTAGCGGTCTCGGTAGGCGCTCGGATCAAAACTCCCGGTCCGCTGCGCGATGATCGCCTTGGCGATGGCGACCATCTCGGCATCGGGCTCACCCTCGGCGATGCCGAATTGCGCCGCCCGAACCTCCTCTGCGGCGCGCAATGTGAACAGCGCCACCCCGGCACCGCGCGGCTCTACCATGACCATCCGACTCGATGAGACGCGGCTCGTGTCTACGGCTGCAACGATGCGAGGTATGCCGCCGCCGCCAGCAGATCGGCAGGGGCGAGACTCGCGAGTACTGGGATCATGAGAGGCGTCCAGACGCCGTTCCGTTTGCCCTGCTGCATCTCGCGCCGGCTGAGGGTAAGCCGCCCGATCCCGACGACACCAGCCTCGGCCATCGCCGCGCCGATCACCCGGAGCGCCTCGGCTGCAATCGGACCGTCGGGATAGACGTAGTACGGGCTGTCCAAATAGACCGGATCTATGTTGCCGGCCGGTACAAACTTCTCCAGGTCGACGATCTTTGTGTTTTCGACATCGAGCGCCTTCAGCTCGTCGGCGGTGAAGGTGAGGAATTGACCGCGGCTGTATTCGTATCCTTTGAGGACCTCGCGCTTGTCGATCTCCTCGCCCGACTGGTCTTTGAGGGGTGATATCAAATCAAAATCTTTTCCTGCTGCCGCGCTAAAAAAAGCCGACGCTACCGGTTCCCCTATCTCGATCAATATTGTCCGCTACGCGGAACCAGGTGAAAATGAAAGCCCCGAGTAAGGTCTCGTCTGAATGTCACTGTACGGGCTCCGCAGAGGGCTCCTAGGGGTCAACATCCCCGGCCCTAGTGCAGCCCCCGCGAGAAGGCGCTCGCAACTGGTTGCTACAATTTCGACACCAAGCCTGTAGAGTTCGCGGACGACGTATGCGGTTGGTCGCCGAACACGGTCACCAGAATATTCTGCACGCCTGCAAGTTTGCACTCTATAAAAAAAAGAGGCGCATCGATGGCTGCCCGCGGCGTTTCCCGATCAGATACGCTCCCACAGTCGCTTTGCCATGATGCCTACCTTGGCCTCGATCGTAGCGGCGGCATCCAGGCAGATGTCTTCCCGGTAACGCGAGCCAATAAGCTGCACACCTACGGGGTTACCGGCCACGAGACCGATCGGGACGACAGCAGCTGGGAGGCCAAGGACGTTGATCGACGACATGAACCGCAGGTCGTTCCAGAACAGCGAATGGACGCGCGCATCGCCGCCGAGATCGGCATTCGCCTCCGGCGCCCGCTTCACCGAGAGCGGCGTCAGGATCACCGGATACGCCTCGAGGAAGGCGAGCCAGCCGCGCAAGACGCGGGATCGGTAGGCGATAGCCTCCATGTAACCGCGCCTGTCGAGGATCGTCGCCATTTTCAGAAAGCCGTCGAGTGTTTGCCTGAAGTCGGCGCTGCCGAGTTCCCGCATCTGCGCCTCCTGCAGCACCGAAAGCTCGGTCATGATGAGGTCGCACCAAAGTTTCCAGGTACCTGTTAGATCGGGCAGCTCCGTTTCGACGACATCGTACCCGGCATCGACGAGATGGCCGGCGGCGGTGCGCAGCAGGGCGAGAACCGCCGCGTCGGTCTCCATATCGTCAGGGATGCGGGCCAGCGCGACCTTGATCGGCTTCGCCGGGGACGGTCCTTCCAGCGGCGCGGGCACCCACCAGGGATCGCGCATGTCGCGTTGGCTCATGACCTCGAGACCCAGGCGGACGTCGCGCACTTCGCGGGCGAGTGGTCCCTGCGCGGACATGAACTGTGCGATCAGCGGGCGCTCGACTGGCGCACTCGGGTTAAACGCGGGAATGCGCCCCTGCGTCGGTTTGATCGTGGCGATGCCGTTGCAGTAAGCCGGCCAGCGCAGCGAGCCGCCGATATCGTTGCCGTGCGCGATCGCTCCGATGCCCGATGCGATCGATGCGGCCGCACCGCCCGATGAGCCGCCGCAGGTGATGGTGCTGTCCCAGGGGTTCAACGTCGGCCCGTGCAGCGGATTGTCGGTGAACCCGCGCATCGAGAACTCAGGCGTGTTGGTCATCCCGATAATGATCGCGCCGGCCTTCTTCAGGTTAGCCGTCACCGGCGAGTTTCCCGGCGCGATATTGTCCTTGAAGGCCACGACGCCGTTGGAATTGGCCTGACCCTTGACGTCGATGTTTATCTTGATGGTGACGGGCACACCTTGGAGCTTGCCCAGCGTGGCGCCTTGCGCCAGCGCCCGGTCGGCGGCGCGGGCCGCTTCGATCGCTTGCGCGCTGAGATCGACCACGATGGCATTGATCGCGGAGTTGGCGGAGTGCATCCGGTCGATATGGGCCTGAACAACTTCTTCGGAGGTCGCGCGTCCGTCGCGAATTGCGGCTGCCGTATCAACAGCGGACCATTGCCAGATCGGCGTTGCCATTTCTTGTCGTCCCCCGCAAAAACCTGGAGGAAGTCTACGCGCGCCGGAAGCGGGTGAATAGCCTTAGCTGCCTCGCCGACAGCCGAGGAACGTCGGGAGGATGAGCTGGCCCGCAGAAGATAATCGGCGACGGAATATATGTTTGGCCGCCGGAGTCCTATATTCGGCTCGGGTTCTGAATCTGAGCACTAGCTATAGCTAAGTCCGGTTTTAAGCCGTTGCCTGCTGGCGCAGGAAATCGAGCAGCAGCGGGATGACCTGCTCCGCCTGCTCCTGCTGCACCCAGTGCCCGGCGCCGTCGAGCAGCTGGCAGCTGACCATGCGGGTGCAGACCTCCTGCGTGCGTTCGAAAGCCCCCGGCGTCTGGTAGATGCCCCAGTCGCTCGTGCCGCCGATGAGGATCGATGGCACGTCGATCGTGCGCCCGGCAAATAGCTGCAATTCGCCCTCAAACGTGCCGGATGTGCGCGAGCGGTACCAGTTCAGCCCGCCCTGAAACCCCTTGCGCTGCCACTCACCGGCATAGACCGCCAGCTCCGCCTCGGTCAGCCATTGGTTGGCGGCGATCTCCGCCGCCGACGGCATCTCCTTGCCGACCGCCGCCGGCATGTCGTCGAACAGGTCCATGATATAATAGGTCGGCATCTTCGCCAGTTCTTCGGCGGTCCAGCCGGCGAGCCGATGCGGCTTGTTGCCTTTCCAGTCGGCGCTCTTGTGGTGGTAGTAGGCGCGCAGGAAATTGTGCACTCCCTGTCGGCAATGCATGATCTGGGCATTGGCCGTCCGCGTCGCGTAGTACCACTGGTAATGCTTGCGCGGTCTGGGCAGCGCCGCCAGCGCCTCGTGGATCGTCGGCGTCGCGGGCGGCGCTGGCTCCTTACCGTCGGTGGCGAACGGCAGGTCGGGCGGTCCGCCAAACGGCGTCATCAGCGCCAGCGAGCGGAACACGTCGGGCCGAACCAGCGCACACCACGCGGCGATCCCGGCGCCGAAATCGTTGCCGACGACGGCGTGGATCGAACGGTGCCCCAACGCCGCGACGAGGCCGAGCGCGTCGCGCACGGCGTTGAGCGTGCGCCACGGCCGCAGATCGGTATCGAAATCGGGGCTCCAGCCGGTTGTGCGGCCATAGCCGCGCTGGTCGGGTGCGACCGCGTGAAACCCGGCCTCGGCCAGCGCCGGCATGACCTTGCGCCAGGAATAGGCGATCTCGGGAAAGCCGTGCAGCAACAGCACCAATGGCCGGCCCGCCGGGGCATAGCCCGCCTCGAGAATATGGATGTCGAGGCCATTTACGCCGCGGACAAAACGGGAGCGGATGCCGGGCGGCAGCGTTGCGGTTTCGAGCGGCGTCGCGAGCATGGTTCCTCCCGGTATTATCTAAGAACGCTAAATTTGTGGCGAAACCTTTCCTTCTTTGCTTTTCATTTGAGCCGTGAAATCGTGCTGTGACTGACATTATAGCTGCGCGCGATGTCGGCAAGCGTTTCGTCGCCGCTCTCACGCCGCTTGATGGCCTCGTGCTGCTGGTGATCGGTCAATTTCGGGCGACGTCCAAGCCTCACACCGCGCGCCTTCGCCCGTTCCCGGCCTTCCGCCGTGCGTTTGCGGATGAGGTCGCGCTCGAACTCGGCAAGTCCGCCTAGGACTGTCAGCATCAACCGCCCATGTGACGTGGTGGTGTCCGCCCATGCGTCGCCCAAGGATCGGAAACCGGCCTCGCGCTCGGCGATGGCGGCGAGCGTGTTCAAGAGGTCGCGGGTGGATCGTGCGAGACGGTCAAGTCGCGTTACCATCAACACGTCGCCAGATTGAAGCGCCTCGATTACCCGTGGCAGCTGCGCCCGGTCGGTTTTCGCGCCGCTCACATGCACGTCGCGGAAAACCTTCTTGCAGCCAGCCTTGGTCAGTTGGCGGGCCTGCGCGACAGCGACGCGGTCGCGCGCGAGGGCTGGCGGCCGCAGCCGCCGCACGTCGACACCGCTGCCGGCTTCTTCTTCAGCGCCGACCGACTCGCCGATCTCGCCGAGAAGATCGTCATGAAGTACCAGCGCGTGCCGATGCCGCCGGCCAATCTTGAGGAGACTGTGGCGCGGTACAATTCCTTTGTTGAACGCGGAGTCGATGCGGATTTCGAAAAGCCGACCCCACGGCATCGGATCGAGAGGCCACCGTTCTATGCGGCCTGGGCAACCCCGGTCGTGCACGACACGCGCGCCGGGCTGCGCATCAATGCCGCCTGCAGGTCATCGACATGAACGGCGAGGTTATCCCCGGCCTCTATTGCGGCGGCGAGTTGGCCGGCGGCTTCAGCCAGCACGGGCTCGCCCGCTGCTTGCCAGGGCTACATCGCGGGGCGAGCAGCCGCCGCACTGGTACCTCGAAGCTAAGCTCCCGTGCGAGCCGAGTTTCGGCGGCGCCGATGCAGTTCACCCGATGCCATCGGTGGCAATTCGGTCGGCAATTGACGCGGAGGCGATCGAGGGAACTGTTTGTCGAGCTGTTTCTCAATGCCCACCTGGCGCCGCCACCGCAGATCACCCTCGATCTCGACGCCACCGACGACCCGCTGCACGGGCATCAGGAGGAACGTTTTTTCGCGTCTGGCTCTCGAATGCTGCCGTGCATGGTGTTATCTGGCGTCTGCATGGAGCGCCGGTTGTGCGGGTGGATGTTGGGATTAGAGGTTTGAGAGCTGCCGGATGGCCGCAACGTAAGCGCGATTCCAGGTCGGGCTCAGCATCACTTCGTTCATCGTGAGCCGCTTCGGCAACAGCGCGACATAGAGGATCAGGTCGGCGCAGTCCTGCGGCTGCACCATGCGGGCGCGCTCCTCGGGGCCGACCGGGTTCGGACGCTGATCGAGGATCGGGGTCGCCACCTCACCGGGCAGGAACACGCACGAGCGGATGCCGTTGACGCATTCCTGCATGTTGATCGAGTGGCTCATCGCCACGACCCCGTGCTTGGCGGCGGTATAAACCGGTCCCGGGAAACCGCCGATAAAACGGCCCGCCATCGAGGCGGTATGGATGATCAACCCGTCCTGCTGCGTCCGCATCAGCGGCAACGCAACAGTCACGCATTGCGCGGCGGCGGCGAGATTGCCGTCGATCATCAGCTTGGCATTTTCCGGGGTCAGCTTGTCCCAGTGCCGGTCATTGATGTTGACCCCGGCATTGTTGACAAGGATATCGAGGCGGCCGATTTTGTCGTTGATCGCGGCGCCGATCCGCTTGACGGCGTCCGGGTCCATCAAATCGCCGGGCTCGACATGCGCGGTGCCGCCCTCGGCGCGGATGCGGTGGGCGACCGTCTCCAGCGGCTCGCGACGCCTCCCGGTCAGCACCACCGCCCCTCCCGCCTTTGCCAGTGTCAGGGCCGCGGCTTCGCCAATGCCGCTGCCGGCACCGGTCACCCAGATGATTTTATTCAGCAAGGGCTGCACCCATCCACTCCCCCGGCAATCGATCGACAATCCTACCGAGTCAGCGCCCGGTCGACGAGAGCCTTTCTCCACTGTCCGTACTAGCTCCAAAGACAAATCCGCCCGCCCAATCGGAGGAATCACGGTGCCCTGGAACTGGCGACCGCTCGATGCCACCCGAGTAGCCGCCTAGTTATGCCCCCTGTCCGAAGCGGTAGCCTGAAACTGATCATTAGCCGAGGCATTCGCACGGCAACGCGCTGCAGGGCGTCTCCTTCGGTTACTGATCGATTGCGCGCGCTGACCGGCTTCTGACAGTTCAGGCTGGGTGACCTCGACATATACCCACGTGTCGTCTGATGACCTAGCACGGATGTCGGCCACACGATTAGATTTGCGAGAGGCGTACGACCGGGGGGTACATCTCAGCAGTTACAGGCGGCCTAAAGCGCAGAAAGGTGATAGCGCGCTCAGATTTCCTAACGATTGAGCATCGTCCCTAGCATAACGTGCGCGTGCCAGCCGAACACAGTTCGCTAACGGGACAAGCCTGTCCCAACGTCCGTGAGGTTCGCTCGACGCTTATCCGCATGTCATGCGCGTCTATGACACCCGCATGGCCATCCCGCTTTTGCCGATGCCCACCCGTCGAAGCAGCCCGACGCCGAATAGGGAGACCGGGATTGCGCCCGCTTGCTCCTGGTCAGGCCAGCACCGCTACTGGTAAGAGAGCATTAAGGGGAGCACGCTAGGAATAGTCGTGTATGAAATCGACACGCAAGTGGATATGCCCCGCTTCGCCGATCGTCCCGACTACCCTCTGGCGCTGCGTCAAGCCGATCAGGCGCGCTCTGATTTCGCCGCGATTGAGAGCGACCTTCAATTCGTTATGAGCCAGCTCGCCCGGCTGCCGACGCGCGCCTACGTCTGTCGGATGTTGTTACTGTCCACCGCCAGTCTGTGGGCTCTGCTCGGGGCCGTCACATTGTGGCTGAGGTGACCGCCCTCCTAATGCGGATAATCCGGGTCGAGGCTTCCTCTATTACGGTGTCCGGTGCATGCTCGCTGTGGTCCTCGCCGTCGGCTCATCCGTCCGTACCCTGAACACGCCCTCCGCCGTCTCGATTTTGTAACCGGCACACCAGCGCGCAACGAAAGCGCTTGCGAGTGTAGCGTCGAGGAAATAGATCGACACTGCATCGTTGAGCACCCCGCGCATCCCGGATGGTGTCATTACCCAGCCGTCCGCGCCGCAGTTCTCGTCCAGCCAAGCGGTTATTGGGGCATAGCGCTGGCCGAAGCCGCCGGGCGGAACACCGATCCTGATGCGGACCGGGAACCGCCTTTCGGCCGAGACGATCATGTCGCGTGGGTTACCTGGCATCTTGAGTTCCTTTTTTGTTCCCGGCAGAATGGCACGCGTGCCTAGGTGTGTCCAGGGAGTTCTGCTCGCTATGTGTGGCCGTGTTCGCCTCTCCTCCGACGTCAGCGAGATCAAGGATGGCTCTGGCCGGTCTGTGGGAAAACTGGCATTCGCCCGCGGGCGAATGGATACGCAGCTTCGCCATCGTCACGACGACGCCAAACGGGCTTTGCGCCGAACTTCACGATCGAATGCCTGTGGTCCTGGGGCCTCAGGTTTGGCCTGAATGGTTGGGAGAGGAACGCTGATCGGCTCTTTCAGCAGGTCTGGTAGGCTGATCATCCATCCTATGCCTGATCGACCGACGCCGACTGTTCAAACGATACGCGTCGTCCCGGACGTTCCGGCTCCCCCGTCGCGCGTTCGGTACTAGACCAAATGTCCACGTTCGCGTCAATGCGATGCATAGCACTGACGGGCGACAGGCGGGTCACCGGCACCAATTGCGGAACCGCGTAGCGGGATCGATGTAACATTAGAGAAGACCGCGGCGCGGCTCACCGAGCAACGGCCCGAGTTTGGAGCCTATCTTCAGTCAGACAATGGCCAAGGAATGACGACGTGAGCCTGGTAATCGTTACTGGTTCGGCAGGACTAGTCGGAGCGGAGGCTGTTCGCGTCCTAGCAGCCGAAAACCTCGACGTCATTGGCATCGACAATGACATGCGCCGCGTTTTTTTTGGTGACGCGGCCTCGACCGCCTGGAGCCGCCATCGGCTGGAACAGGAAGTCAAGCGATATCGCCATGTTGATGGCGACGTCCGCGACCAGTCGCTTGTCACTGCGCTTTTCGCCCAGTATGGCACAGCCATTACCGCGGTAATACATGCGGCGGCGCAGCCTTCGCACGATTGGGCCGGACGCGATCCGCAGACTGATTTCACGATCAATGCGAACGGTACGCTCAATCTGCTGGAGGCAACGAGGCGTCATTGCCCTGACAAACAGCAGCGCGTCGTTGTCGACGCTCTCGCCGGTGAAATAATGCTCGGGCAGCCAGACATCGCCGAACCCGAGCCGTTCGGCAAAGCGCACCTGCTCGATCTGCTGGTCGATGCGATCGGCGTCCTCTTCCGGCGCGCAATGGACTCGCCGCTGGAGGGAGATGGATTCGAACCTTTGGTACCCCGCACAAAGGCCCGCGATTTCCGACGCATTCCGGGCATCGCGGGCGGCTCCAGCACCGGCGAGAGTGATGTCGTCGGCGGCTAGCGGCGGGACCTTCCGCCATCAGCGGCGCTGATCCACGACCACGGGCCGCTAAACATGTTCGCGGCCACCAGCATGAGGAACACGCTTGCTGTGCGGAAGGTTTAACATGCATTCGTCCTCGAAGAGGCAATCGACATGGCTGCGCGCGCGAACTGGAAGGGCATTCTGAAGATTGGTGAGGTGTCGTGCCCGGTCGCGCTCTATACCGCCGCCTCGACGGCCGAGCGCATCGCGTTTCATATCCTCAACCGCAACACCGGCCACCGCGTGCACCGCGAGTTCGTCGATGCCGAAACCGGCGAGCCCGTCGGGCCCAAAGAGCAGCTCAAGGGCTACGAGACCGGCGCCGGAGATTACATCGCTTTTGAGCCCGAGGAGATCGCCAAGGCGGTGCCCGAGGCCGACAAGACGCTCGAGGTTGAGATCTTTGTACCCTGCACCGAGGTGGACGACGTATATTTCGATCGCCCCTACTACCTCGCGCCGAGCGCGCCGGCCGCGGCCGGCGCGCTGATCCGGGACGCCATCGCGGCGGCCGATGTCGCGGCTATCGGACGGACGGTGCTCTTCCGCCGCGTGCGCTCGGTGCTGATCCGCGCCCATGGCGACGGGCTGATCGCGCACACGCTGAATTTCGACTACGAGGTGCGCTCCGCCGCGGGGGTTGGCGACCCGACCCTTAGGATCTATTGTGGGCGGCGCAAGAAAACCCCGAACATCGGGGACGAAGGATTATCGGGAGGGCCGCCATGACGACGATCGACAATCCGATCAGCGATTTGTCGCAGAAGGAGCACGGCAGGCAGTTGCGCCGTGCGCTGGTTGCCAGCACGGTCGGTACAACAATCGAATGGTACGATTTCCTGCTTTACGGCCAAGTGACAGGGCTGGTCTTCGGCAAACTTTTCTTTCCTCAATCGGATCCGATCGTCGGCGTGCTGCAGGCGTTCGCTATTTTTTTCGTCGGATTTCTCGGCCGGCCCATCGGGGCGGCGATATTCGGCCATTGGGGCGACCGCGTCGGGCGCAAGGCAACCCTGATCGCGACATTGCTGGTAACCGGCCTTGCGACGATGGCCGTCGGTCTCGTGCCGACCTATGAGAGCATCGGCATTTGGGGGGCTGTCCTCTTGGTGATTATCCGCCTGATCCAGGGGATCGGCGTCGGCGGGGAATGGGGCGGCTCAGTATTGCTGGCGATGGAATGGGCGCGAACCAACAAAAATCGCGGCTTTCTCGCCGCCTGGCCACAGTTTGGTGGGCCGGCCGGACTATTCCTGGCGAACCTGGCAGTGCTGTTCTTCAGCTGGTTTTCCGGTGACCAGTTTCTGGTTTGGGGATGGCGGATACCGTTTCTTCTCAGCTTTGTCATGGTCGCGATCGGTCTATGGATCCGGCTCGGTATCAGCGAGACCCCGGTCTTTCAGAAGGTGCTCGACGAAGAACGCGTTGAACGCGTGCCCGTCTTGGAAGTACTCAAGCGTCAGCCGAAACAGGTTGCGCTGACCGCGCTGCTGCGTATGCCGGAGCAAGCGCCGGGTTATATTGTCGGCACCTTCATCTTCACCTACGCCACGACGGTGCTCGGCGCTCCGCGCAATTTTGTGCTGATGGCCGTCCTCGTTCAGGCCGTCCTCGGATTTCTGTGGGTGCCAGTCGCCGGGCATCTGTCCGACCGCATCGGCCGCAAGCGCATGTATATAATCGGCTCAGTCTTAGTCGGGATCTTCGGCTTTATCTACTTTGGGCTGCTCGACACAAAGGTGCCGAGTTTGATGTTTATCGCCATCGCGCTGTCGTTGCTTCCGATGATGACGTGTTATGGTCCCCAGGCGGCGATGATCGCAGAAAGCTTCACTCCGCGGCTGCGCTATAGCGGCTCATCGCTTGGCTACCAACTCGCCTCGATTATCGCCGGTGGCCCATCGCCGTTTATCGCGACAGCGCTGTTTGCCACCTTTAATTCGAGCTTTCCGATCGCCCTCTATATCCTTCTTTGCGGGATCCTCGGCATCGTGGCGACGTCGCTGTTGACGGATTACACCAACAAGGACATCTCGGAGGAATACGACCGGTTTACACCTCCTCGCGCGGCCGCCAACTAGGCTTCCACCCTGACGGCCTGGGCGAGGTCACCCCCACGCGCCTTGCATCGCGAGAGACGTCCTCGAGCCTTGCTGCGCGATTACACTTGACTGTGCTTGTGTCACCTCTTGTCCGGCAACGAGCATTCACCGAGATCGCGCACCATAGAAACGCTCGTTGTGGCGCCGAGTTCTTTTGCGCTTGTCCTCTCCCTGCTACGGGGGATCGAGGGTTCGAATCCGGCTCCCTCCAGAGGAGAGTTCTACGAACCAACGGTTCCGCCGGCGATTTCAGAGCGTCATCCGAGAATGACAAAGCCAACCAGACTTTAGCCGAAGCATGTCACACCGTTCTCCGTCTCGGATCAGCCCAATGCGGAGATAAGATTGATTATGACAGAAATCGGAGTGCGCTGTGAGATCTTCCATCTGATCACCGAATGCCGAAGAGGCTATACTCTGGCGGGGCCCCGGATCGTAGAGGATGCAGACGCCGATGAACTCTCTTGGCAGTTGTTCTATCGCATGAAGGCGAAAGATCTCCTCAAAATGGAAAAGGTGGCCGATGATTGTTGAGTGCTTCTTTCCTCTAAACTGAGGCGACCCCTCGGCGGCGCACACCCCTGTAAAATTAGCTTAAGGTTCGCACGCCACTCCCCGCTGGAGAGAGCAGGATTTGAACCATCGGTCCCCCGTCAGGAGAGCCGCCGTTTTGAGCCTGCCTCCGTCCCCAACCGAGTCGGTCGTTGCCGTCGCGGAGGTTATGGTCCCGGCGGAGATCGCCGACCGCCGATGGTGCGCTTCCGAGCCTCCGCTGGAAAGTCGAATAAAACCGTCTTGACGAGTTGGTCCTTCACGGGGGACCGATAGGTTCGCACGCCACTCCCCGCTGGAGGGAGCAGGATTCGAACCTGTATGGGGCTTTTCCTGTCAAGCGGTTGTTTTGGTTCGTTGGCAGTTCTTTGTTCGGAGCTGGAAAGCCGTTCTTCGTCCCGTCGCCTGCGATCAGGTTCGCGGAGCGACGATGAACTGCGACAGGGGTTGCATAGCTTCGGTATCTGGTCGGTGCCTGTCTGTTGAGGATCCGAGGGGAGCTCGCCATTGGGGCGCACCCTTCGTGCCACAGACTTGTATGCGGTAGGATCGTATGATCCTGACCATGATGCGGTCATGCGCATCGGCGGCGAAGCTCCGGGCGGCGGGTCCATTCTATCGGGCGGCATCAAGTGCCAGGTTCGAATACGGCATCCCGCCACCTCGGATCGTCAATTCGGCAGTCGTGCTGAAGACCAGCGCGAGCGCCGAATGGTGATGAGTGCTATGCTCGTTCTGGTAAGGCCCCTTTCAGGATGCTGGACGTAAGACGACGCCGTCCAGTGGTTCGCCAGCAGTGACAAAGCGCCAGAGCGCAATGATCAGTTTGCGTGCCAGCGCGACGATCATGGTCTTGCGCGTGCCGCTACGGCTGTCAGCGGTGCGGGCGCGATACCACAATGCGAGCGCGCTCTCCTTCTGAAACATCAGAAAGCGCCAGGCGGGTTGGATCATGCCGCGGCGGACCCGAGCGTTGCCGGCTCTGGCGAGCCCTTGTTCGCGCCGCTGCGCGCCGCTCTCATCCGGCGAGCCTGTTAAGCCGGCGTAGCGTGCCACGGCTCTGCGGTCACGCATTGGCCGTGACAGCAGCGAGCGCGGCGCGACAACCCACCGCCTGCAAATACTCGCGGACGGGCTCGCCGAAGCGACGCGAGCCCATGGCCTCGCTGTCGAAGGTGAGCGCGCTGGCATTGTGGTATCGCGCCCGCACCACTGATAGCCGGATCGGCATGCGCAAGACAATGATCGTCGCGCTGGCACGCAAACTGATCATTGCGCTCTGGCGCTTTGTCACTACTGGCGAACCACTGGAGGGCGTTGTCTTACGCTCATGAACCAGCATCTTAGCCGTCTCGACACCAACACGGCCCCGCAGAAGCGCTGCGGCGAGCCACCCCGCCGAGCACGGAATGTCCGCTCGCACCACTCACACAATTTCGAGGACCCGTCCGCCATCACGTAGCTTCAAGCGCCACCGTTGCGTTTCGCCGCTCTACTTGACGTAATCCTTCGAACGGCTCCAATCAAATCCAATCGGCGCTGAAAACGAGATGCCTCAGTACCAAATGGGCCTTTTCCCGGCACGACGGACGGCGTATCGAGCCTCGCGCGCGTGCGCGTGGATATGGATGGGGTGGCAAAACACCTGACGACGCTTGGCTTCACACCTAGCGCCTTCTCGGCGACCGACGAGGATCTGCTGCGGGGCCGGACGGTGCTGATCTCCCAGATCGGCGCCACCCTACCGGTGAGCTTCTCCTTCGCGATCGCGCCGTTCGTGTTCGTGTTCCTGCACTTCTACACGCTGGTGCGCTACGACATGCTTGCCGCGAACGCACGGCAGTTTCAGGCCGAACTGCTGGACACGGTGCCGCTGCAGGCGGATCGCAAGCGCTGCCGGCAGCTGCTGGCCAACGTAGAGTTTATCCAGGCGCTGGTCGTGCCGCCGGGCTCGCGTCTGGAGAGCTCGGTCTGGCGTTGGCTGGTCCTGACTGTGGTTGCCGTCTTTCCAGTGGTCGTCCTGCTGCTCGTGCAGATTAACGCGCTGCGCTTGGCTTGGCGAAAACTCATGTAAAGCCTCATCTGGCAGTCGGTGATGTGGCGGCCGGGCAAGCTGCGGTTCCTCATCGGCGTGAAGAACCCGCTTCCTATCGACCGACCGCGACCGCCAGAAAACACGGCCCCTTGCGGGGCCCCGCCGGTCGCCAGATTCGCAACTCCGGTCGGGCTATGCCCTCCCTTCGTCACGCATCCGGCGACACTTCCTCATCCCGATTGACGCGCTTTTCTCATCCTGTTTGCCGCGCAGCAGATGCGATAAGCAAGTAATCGGAACGCCAGGCTGACTAGCGAAGGGAGGCACCATAGAGGCATCCTTGAACGCCTGTTGCAAAGAGTGCTGCCACAACTGCGCGTGGTTCGAACGTCTCGAAGCACGCGGCTGCGCGGTCTGTCGGACAGCCCCGTTTGCCGATACGCCAAACAGTCAGAAGATTTCGGCCCAAGCTGCGCCGGCTCATCAGGGCGTCCTGGCGCCGAGTTCGGCGGCAGCCGCCTCAGGAATTCGAGCCTTCTCCCCGATGAGATGGACCGGCCCGTCGGCGACTGCAATGCCATTCGAGCAGGGTGACCAATCAAGATGTCGGGCGGCGATTCGATGAAACTCGCCGCTCACCGCCGGATCAAGCGGGACGACCAGGGCCGCGCTGTCTTCGAGGAACCGGAAGTTCGAATCCACCTCCCTCCAGCGGGGAGTCAGGGGCGAACTCCGGTCCAGGTTGCGGCAGCAATCCCCGGCACCGGTGTGGTCTGGAGAGGACGCCAGCCGTCATTGCTTTGAGTTGTCCGCGAATGGCTCAATTCGACCCTAAGCGGTCACTCGTTTCAAGCGACCGCGATGGTGAGAAAGCCCTAAAGCCCCCGACACCGACATCACCATGGAAGACATCGAGCGCATCGAGACGATGCGTTTACCGTTGCCCAAGACGCCCGAGTGGGCCATCCTGCGCCCCACAACCACCGGGAATCCGGGGAATGTCGGTTGAGCCTTATTTTTCGCTGGAAGGAACATCAATCCGGCGACACCAAAGAGGAGGAGGGCATGGCTGCGTCCCGTGTATATTCGTGGGATTACATCGCTCCTAACACCACAGTCAGCGTCTTCTGTCATGGTGGCAGACCGGACTACGCATACGTGTTTAGCGCCGCAGTCGGACCGCAATCGCGTACGGCTACGGTCGACCTTTTTTATGGGGTAGCCGTCACCCAAAACGAAGCATACTACGTTATGGATGGACAGGCACGAACGGTGTACGTGAAGAACCTCGCATTACCGGGCGGCAACGGGGTCTCGGTTGGTTTAGATGTTATTTACGAGCCGGTTGGAGGTTGATCTGATGGCAACGGTGAAGATCCACATATGGCACCGCGTTACGGGCGAGATCGTAAGCATTGGTCGCCCTGTATTAAGTCAAGGTCATGCTTTCGGGGTCGTGCCTCGGGCCGGCGAAAATGACGCCGTACTGGAAGCGGAAGTCGATGAAGAGCTTATAACAGATTTGCATCGAACGCATGTGGTTGATATACAGGAAAAAAAGCTCAAACCGGCTCGCACGCCCTAATGTGAAGCGGCGAGCATTCTTCCAAATTTTATTACTAAATAATCGCAGACCCGTTCGTCACGCGGGCACATACCAGGTATCCGACTGAGCCGTTTGGGTTAATGTCTAGGTGCGGCTCCGCCGCCGACCGGCGATGTTGGCCAGAAGTAACGAAACGCCCAGATTTGACACACAACAGGACACACGCAGCGTGATCTAAGCGTGATTTTCAAAGAAATACAACCGGCTGCCATACTCCGGCTGTTTGCAAGGTGGTATCGCGACCGGACAGCGGCGCCGCCCATGCAACGGGTCATTCAAGCCGCTCGGGGTTGATTTTCGCGGCCGTCGAGCTGCGGCGCTGATCGCCGGCGAAGGTCCGTTCACCACCCATGGCTGCCATTCGCGCAGTTGGCTGCGGCGACGCCTGTCACCGCGCTCCTTCGCAGATAAGCCACGCTTGATAGACTGATCCTGCATTTTCTTGGACGAAGCGGCGGATCAGGGCCCGTGTAAAACACAAAATGGCACGACGGCGCGTGCAAAAGCCGCTGGCGTGACTAGCGCGTCACTTCCGAGATTGTCATGGCTCGGCCTCTACGGAAATCACCGTCGACATCTGGTGTTCGTTATCTGCGGCGAGCCGCACCTCGTTGTCGGCGATATTCCCGGTCTCGACGCAGACCATGCCGCGCCAGGCGGGGTCGCCAAGATCGGCCATGGCGGCGGCCTTCTCGGCCCAGGGATTCCACACCACGCTCGACGCGGCGCCGATCTTTTCGATGACGACGCGGCGGCGCCACCCGCGGTCTTCAATGGCGCATCGCCCCGGCGTATCGAGGTAGACTCGGTCGGTCTCTGCCGTGATGGTGACGAGCGCCGCGGTCTGCGGCTTGCGCCGCGCCGCTTCGGTCTTGTCGATGTAGGTGGTGCCGGCGAGCCCGGAGATCACGATGGTGCCGATATCGGAGATCGCGAAGTAGGCGTGCAGCGCCTCCTCGAAGGTGATCGGATGCGTCGCGCGGTTCTGCACGGCGAGCCGCAACGACAGGGTCTGCGCGAAGGTCACGGTGTAGATCGCGCGAAACGGCTCCGGCCAGAACGGCGAGCCGACGTCACCGTCGCCGAGAGCGAGGGTCAGGGTCAGCGCCTCGCCGCCGGCGGTCTCGACCCCGTCGAGACGCCATGGTGCGGTACGCGCGAAGCCGTGCTGCGGCGCCGCCGGCACCTGCCGGTTGGCGCCGAACCACGGGAAGATGATCGGGATGCCGCCGCGGATCGCCCTGCCCAGCGCAAACGCGCTGTTGGGGCTGGTGAAGAGGACCGGCCGCTCGCCCGGCGGCCGCCAGGCGGTCAGGTGCGCTCCTTGCAGGAGAAGCTCGCCCGCTATACCGTCGAGCGAGATCGCGGCCTTGACCAGCCCGTGTTCCGTTTCGACGAAATCGAGAACGCCGGCAATGCCGAATTCGGCGGTGAGCTCCGCGGCCTGCATCGCAGCCTCCTTTTCCCGGAGATCATCATCGCCGATTGCGGCGCCGAAGCACCATCACGAAATTCGGCACCCCGGTGTCGGAATTCGCCGTGGCGGGAGGCGATGCAGGCGCCGGAGGAGGTCGCCGCAACACTGGGGGGGCTCCAATGTCCGCGCTCCCGACAACTAGGCTCCGTCGTGAAATCGAGGACCTCTAAATTGTTTCTATTAACCGACAAACCTACTAATCTGGCCACATGCCATTCGATCGAAGTTGAGCGCATAACCGACCTCTATACGAGCAGGAGTCCGGCATGGACCTCTCGGCTTGGTTGCGCAACCTTGGTTTGAGTGAGTACGAGCAGTCGTTTCGTGAAAACGCGATAGGCCCGGACGTTCTGCTCCATCTCACGGCGGAGGATCTCAAGGAACTCGGCGTCGTCCCTGTGGGCCACCGCCGCAAATTGCTCGACGCCATTGCCGCCTTGCGCGACTCCGCCTCGCCCGCGTCCGATGACGTACGACAGGCGAGGATAGTGTCGACGTTACCGGTCGACCCGATCGGCGAGCGCCGGCAGGTAACGGTGCTGTTCGCCGATCTCGCCGGTTACACGGCCTGGGGACAGCGATTGGATGCTGAAGAGGTCCACGCGCTACTCCAACAGTTCTTCGATCGCGTCGATAGCATCATCCAACAGCATGGCGGACATATCGCCAGGCACATTGGCGACTGCGTGATGGCAGTCTTCGGTGCGCCTGTTGCGCACGACAACGATGCCGAGCGCGCGGCGCGCGCGGCATTGGCCATTCAAGCCGCAATCCCCGAGGTTTCGGCACATGTCGGCTTCCCGATCGGCGTCCATATCGGCGTCGCCGGCGGGCAAGTCGTTGCCAGTCGCACGGGCAGTGAGAGGTACAGCGAATACACTGTCACTGGTAACGCAGCAAATCTCGCATCGCGCCTCACCGACACCGCTGAGGCAGGCCAAATTTTGGTGTCGGACGAGACACACGGCGCGCTCGCCGAGCGGTTCGACTACGTCGATGCCGGCACGCTGGACATCAAAGGCTTTGCCGAACCGGTTCGGGCATGGCGCCTTCGCGGCCTACGACCGGTGGCGCGCGAGCAACGGCCGTTCGTCGGTCGCCGCGCTGAACTCCGTCTGTTGGAGCTGGCGCTGGCGGCGTGCCGCGAGACCGGCCGCGGCCAAGCCATATATGTCCGCGGCGAGGCTGGGATAGGCAAGACGCGCTTGATCGAGGAGACCCAGCGGGCGGCGACGGAAGCCGGGTTTGCATGTCATGCCGCGCTCGTGCTCGATTTTGGCGGCGGTGTTGGACGCGACGCGATCCGGGCGCTAGTGCGCAGTTTGCTTGGTGTTGAAGTGACGAGCGATGCCGTGGCAGCGCGTACCGCGGCCGCCGCGGCACTATCGTCGGACGTCGTGGCGAGCGACGACACGGTCTTCCTCAACGACCTGCTCAACCTGCCGCAGCCTCCGGAGCTGAGACCCATTTACGAGGCGATGGATACGGGCACGCGCAGCCGGGGTCGGCAGCGAGTGGTCGCTCGCATACTCGATCTCAAGAGCCGGCAGCGCCCGCGCCTGTTGGTCGTCGAGGGTCGTTTTCAGCCACCGGTATTTTCAGCCACCGGTAAGGGATAATCCATCGGCGCCGATTGAGGAAGCAGCCGCAACGTGCGGGGCTTCATGGAGTTTTTTTACTCTATCAAAA
Source organism: uncultured Alphaproteobacteria bacterium (assembly GCA_963732095.1). Classification (GTDB taxonomy): domain Bacteria; phylum Pseudomonadota; class Alphaproteobacteria; order ATCC43930; family CGMCC-115725; genus AP-15. The sequence goes on along the minus strand of CAVSZA010000031.1, from coordinate 10,395 downwards.
GGAAGGGACTCCCGCATCGAAATTGCTTATCGACCTGGTCTCAAGGGCATCGCTGGCAAACGGCTGACCTATCGACAGCCTCGTAACCAAGCCGAAGAAGCCGGAGCCGCCTGAGCCGCTTTGGCCGGACTGGCTCTCCTTCGCAACCGACGCAGCTCTCGTTCGCCTTTCCGAGCGAATTGGGACTGGCTCTCCTTCGCAACCGACGCAGCTCTCGTTCGCCTTTCCGAGCGTGGCCAGCGCACCCCGGCGGCGCGGGCCCGGCTGAGATAACCGCTCACCGCTCCCTGGCTTAGCCCCAGGCTCTTGGCAATTGCCCGCTGCGGCAGCTCGCTGGCAAACCGCAGTCGCAAAACCTCACGGATCTGGCGCATCGACACTCTCTCGGCCGGCATCTCGTTCCCCTGCTGTTTGGCAAAGGAACGAACCTACCTTCGGTTGAGAACTGTCGACGCCGCGGGCCGCTATACCCTCACTTCGCCCTGATCTCGATCACAGAATCGATGATCAGCTTCGACTGGAATCAGTGATCACGTTGCACCGGATTGCGTGATCATCTTCCACCGGAATCCGTGATCACGTTCGACCGGAACACGCACCTTCGATGCGGGCCGCTCGAAGAAGCCGGAGCCGCCTGAGCCGCTTTGGCCGCACTGGCTCTCCTTCGCAACCGACGCAGCTCTCGTTCGCCTTTCCGAGCGAATTTGGTGATTGACAATGCTCGCGCTTTCGCGTAAAAAGTATTCCCTATTTTGGGAACGATTTTTGGCGTGTGACGCGTTTTCAGGCCGATGACTACGACATCGTGTGAGGATAACGGTACCTCTTCGCGTTTGGCACGCGAGTGGTTGTCGCTGCTGGAGGCCATAGTGCTTGCGGAGGTGCCGGAAAAGCGGGTCCGAAAAGACATCGAGACAGGATTGTTCCCAAAGCGTCGCGTGGTGCGGATGGACAATCGACGGGTATGTTTCCGTTGGATTGATGTCTTTGCCTTAGCAGCGGCATATGGCAGTCGAAATCTTAATGGGAAGATGCGCAAACTAGTGCTCGATAAGGTTGATGGACTTGGCTGCTGGTCATCTTTCAATTTCGATATTTGGTGCTCCGCGCATCACGGCGATCTGAAACCAATTCACGTCGATAGTTGGCTCTACATCGACGTTAACCGAGTGTGCGAAAATGTCAGACCTCGCGTCGCTTTGTACGCGCATGGTCTAGAGCGTATAGAGGAAAAGGCCGGCGTTCTCGGGGGGGAGGCCGTGTTCAAGAACACGCGAATCTCGACTCGTCATATTGGTAGTCTTTTTCGTAAGGGGGAGACTTTAAGGAACATTCTTGAGGATTATCCAGCCCTCACGGAAAGCGACGTTCATTTTGCTGATCTATATTCTCGGGCGCATCCGATAGCCGGTCGGCCGCGCACGCGCGGAGAGGTTGGGGATGTGCTTGGTACTGGATGAAAATATCTCGCCGACCCTCGTTTATAGGTTATGGGAAAAGCAGATCGATACGGTGCATGTGCGCGACCGCGGCCTCTTGTCGTCGCCTGACTACGTCATTTGGGAATTCGCGCTCACTGAGAAACGCGCGGTCGTCACAATCAACGCGCGCGATTTTCTCCCACTAGCAAAGAGATCGTCATTTCACCACGGGATTGTAGTAATTCCCAGCGGAGGGATGAGAGATGAAATGTTCACCTATATTATGGCGGCCATGAAATGGTCTAAAGAGCGCGGCATTGGTCCAATTAACTTCGATCAGTATTTTGTAACTGTCAGTTCGGAGCTCGAAGTTGTAGCGGAGCCAACTTTTGACCGAACTCTTTTGCGCGGTGAAATTCCCGGAGTGACCAGGCTTTATCTTGCTTGACCCGCGGCTCTAGCTCCGCGTCTTCCCCCTGTGAATGCGCCCCTTCGATGCGGGCCGCTCCTTCGTCTTCGGTACGGGCTTCGGCGTGCGCGGTTGAGGCGGAGTGTTCAGCATGCGCTTGATCACCGCCTCCGCGCGCCGCGCGGTCTCTTCCTCGCTGTATTGATCGTCGGGATTTTCTGGTTTCGTTCTCCCTCGTTGGTGGTCTATATTCTTCGGTTGCGAGACCATGAATATAGACCACCTCCGGGCGCTCTTGTCGCTGGAGCGGCAAGAGCCAGTTGTTCTCTGCTATCTCGACGATCCCAAAGTTTCAGTTTCGTCGGAGGGAGCGTGCGTGCTGTCTTGCTTTCCTGGGAGACGGTACCTCTTCGCGTTTGGCACGCGAGTGGTTGTCGCTGCTGGAGGCCATAGTGCTTGCGGAGGTGCCGGAAAAGCGGGTCCGAAAAGACATCGAGACAGGATTGTTCCCAAAGCGTCGCGTGGTGCGGATGGACAATCGACGGGTATGTTTCCGTTGGATTGATGTCTTTGCTCGTTCCCGTCGACGGTTCCGTACCGGCCAACAGGCCGTCATGCATGCGCGACCTCGGTCTCGGGACAAGCACCGAACACAGGGTCTATAGCTGCGCCCATAAATCGACGGATAGCGCCAGGGCGAGGTAGGCGAACGCCTCATCCCAACGGTTCAATCGTTGATCCATAACGCGTGTTCTGCTAATGGCTGCCAAGACCGCGCACCCGATGGATGCTGCCGTCAGCATCGCGCCAAAGTGCTGCATCGGGTCAGGTTGTCGCCACGCCATAACCCAGACCGCGAAGAACGACACGGTCAGGCAGACACGCCGAAGGACCTGAAGTGATGCCCGAGTATGACCATGGGCGTTACCGGGATCGGCGGCTGCCATCGGGTTACCTTAAGATCGTTCCAGTATCTCACCTAAAGGACGGACGCGGTCATCCGGTCAGAATCCCTCAGGCGTGCCGGCCAGTTGAGCGGATAGCTCGCGATCACGCTTTCTCGTGGTGGGTGTGCAGGTGTAAAGGGCGACAACCAAAGTTTCGATCGTCGCCGCAAATCCGGCCGGTGTGGCCCCCCTCGGTTCACCGCGATTGAGCGGTGCGCTGGTCCACGATATAGGCATCGACGTCGAACATCGACCCGGACGCCTGGCGCGCGGCCAGCAATGCCTTGCGGAGCGTCGATCGGGCGACGGGCCGCCCCGCCCTGATCGCGGTCAGATTTTTCTCGTTGGCACGGATCGGTGTCGTGCTGGACGCCGCAAGCCGAGAGGTATCCGCTACCTCATTCCAGCGCGGGCAGATGAAGAATGCCCGATCCTTTTTCTTTGACATTGCTGATTGCTCCAGCGCGATCATTGTCGTCCGCCGGACGCCGCTTTCGAAGCAACGCTCGGTGTCTACGAGGGATCTGTTATTTCACGTCCGCAAGGAAGCTCGGCGTCGGGAGCGCGCCGATGAGCGCCTGTTTGGACGCCTTTGCCGCGACACTCGGCGTTCCGACGGCGGCGCCTTGGATGGCAGGCAGTTGACGCGTGACCTGCGCCGTGTATTGACCCTGCACCATTGCGCTCACGCGGGTGGTCGCGGTGAAACCGTCGATCTGCGCCCCCGCAGCGACCGGCTTGGTCACCGTCCAGGTCAGGTTGGGCGTATTCGGGACGTCCACCGGCAATACCATCGGGTATCCATTCAATGTCGGGGTTCGGCCGAACTCCTCGGACGAGAACTCCCAGCCCGCTGGCGATTTCGGCGACCCTTCAACCAATCCGTAGAAATTGTAGACGGTCACGAAATCAGCGGTCGCTTTCGACTCGCCCGGCGCCAAGGTCTCGCCCTGGTCCAACTTGACGGCGAAGTGGTAGGTCACAGACCCATCGGTATTCTTGTCCACTTGCGTCACAACCGCCTGCAGCGCGAGCGCCGATGCGGCGGTGATCGCCAATCCGCAGAACAGCAACAGAGCAACTCCTAAAGCTTTCAGCACGTCATCTCTCCAGACTCTGCAACGGCGCACGGAAGTAAAAGGGCCCTGAACGTGTAAAAAAGCTATGTGAATGTTACTACCGATACGAAAAGGACCTAAGCTCGCGATTGCGTATGCGCGAAGCCACCAGCGACTACAATGGCTCGCGGAGGATCTTGGTCAGGTCCCCGGAATTTGCGGACGTCGTCGCCGGGCAGAAAATGCGACGCCGAACGGCTCGAAAAGCGCGCCGGATCTGCCGGGGCGACAGCGGGCACGGGGCGCCCGCCGCTCCATCTCGAAATCGTCGATTGTCCTCCCGCTGACGAAGCGGCCGATGCGAGCTTTGCGACCGACCAGCCAAGCAAAGCGCGCGCCGAACGGCATTGGGTTATCCGCCGGCATGCCCCACACGCCATTGGGCAGCGGCTGCATGGTGGCACCGATTTCGCCCTGGCCTTCGCCGATAATGTCGATGAAGGCCTTACGATCGAGCGCCAGCATGATTGCCCGGCGCAGCTCGGGGTTGTCAAACGGCGGCACCGCGCGGTTGATGATCGCAGTACGGCTGGTATTCCAGCTCGCGATTTCGCAGCTCATCTCCGGCACTTGGCTCTTGATCTCCTTCAACAGCGATATCGGCACGAAGCCCGGTCCGGTACGATCAAACTGGTGGGCGCCGAGGGCCAGGACCCAAGTAGAGGCGTTCCGAATGATCGTGTACTCTATGCCGTCGAGATAGGGCCGGCTCGGCTTCCAATATTCAGGGTTGCGGGTCAGCTTGATCGACTCGTTCGGCTTGAACTCGACGAATTTGAACGGGCCCGTGCCGATCGGGTGTTGCCCCCGGCGCTGGCCGCGATTTCACTGCGACGTAAAACCGAATGTCCGACCGGGTGGGACCGCGAGAATCCACTTTCCTCCACCGGCGAGTTGGCTTCCCCGGAGCGGATTTCGAGGGATTGATGCGATGGTTGGCGTCAACACCTATTGCGGCACTCCGCCAAACGCGGCCTGCAGCGGCCTCCCAGTAGCGGACGCTGCGTGGTTGGTTATTGCATCGCGGGCCGATCGTTATGCTCCGCCTACATCGAATTCGCAGTCTGCGCCGCCACCAGACATTTGCCGTATCTCGGCAGGGTTTATGGTGCACTTTAGGTGCGAGAGGCCTTCGACAATTGTGCCTGCTGCACCGTCCGGCGGCACGCCCAATAGCCCAATCATCGCAAATAATTCGTGGGCCTTCCGTCCCTTGACTGTCGCTATCTTATTGCCGAACGTCAGCTCGCAGGAACACGACATGATGTCGACATCGCTCGACCGGCAAACGACAGCGTCTGCTTGAACGACGATATTCTGGTCTTTGGGAAACGAGAAATCGAAGTTGTCGTCGATCAGTCGTGCCATTACCGTTTTTTCGTTGGTGCTTAATCGTGGCGAGTTCTCAGCGACGAGAGCAGCGAGCACCATAGCGTTACTGCCGATGGCGGTCGCCGCCAAGGCGCCTTGCCCCGCCAGCGCAAAGGTGAAAAGAACTATTCCCCTCATGTTTAACTCCTTCACCGCCGCCAGAGAGCACCTTACGATCGTTGGTCGCCCGGTCTACGTTCGGCTTCGGCGGCGTCTACTATGTCAATTATCGTCGGTTCGACATCAAACGCATTGCCAAATTCCCCAGCTGAGCCGGTTGACGCCGGGCCCCGGGTTCTCGTCGCCTGCGCCGGTCGCGGGATGCTCGTGTTGAGTTAACTGGCAATTGCAGCATCTGGTAACTCGCTAGAAACAGTTTGCCCTCGGCGAGAGCGCTGAAAATTGACGGGCATCATTTGAGGTCAGATCCTGGAAAGCCGCCTGAGAGCAAGCTCTCTACCGCGGAACGGCCTCTCCTTTTCGGCGGGACCGATCTCCTCCCTCGCGGAAGGGTGAGCCCCGAACGCCCGAACAGGGTCTCGAAAAATGCTGACCCCGACGGGGGACCGATGGTTCGAATCCATCTCCCTCTAGCGAGGAGTCCTCTACAAACCCGACTTTCGGGTGCGCATCGTCAGATCACGCTAGCTAATGGGGCGCCACAGAACATGTCCTTGCCCGCGATCCGGACGACCATTTCGTCGAGATGCCAGCAATCGCTCGGTCGAGGACGGCACCGTCGCAGTCCCCGAGCGATCGCCGGTCCGAATTTGAGCACCCAACTGCGAACGCTTTCGTAGGAGAGGTCAAGGCCACGCTCGGTAAGCAGCTCCTCGACATCCGCGATAGCTCAGGGTGAAGCGAAGGTACAGCCGGCACAGCGTGCTGGATGACGACCGGCGGAAAACGATGCCGGCGATAGGAGATCGGAGCCATGCCCGCAGCCTACGCCGAACCCCTCCGATCCAGCAGGCCGTTTTTCCTGACAGTCCCCTCAGCCCGCCTCCCGCAATGAAAGGATCACATGGATCACATCGCCCTCATGCCGCACCGCCATGGGAAGGCCGCAGCGCCGGAAGACGTTCAGCATGGGACGATTGCGGGAAAGCACGTCGGCCTCTAGCCGATCCAGGCCCTTCACCCGGGCGATGGCGATGATATGACGCATCAGCAGGCTGCCGATCCCGCGGCTCTGGAAGTCCTCTTCGACGGTGAAGGCCAGTTCGGCGCTGCGCCCCGCGGCGGCGATGGCGCTGACGAAATAGCTCGCCCCGCCGATGACGACCTCGTCCTCGCCCGCGCCGATGGTTACCAGCAGCGCGACCGCTCGCTCGAAATCTGCCCCCGTGATCCGACCGAGTTCAGCGTCACTGACATCGGCCTTATAACCAAAGAACCGCGTGTAGACCGTGTCCCGCTCGAGATTGAGGAAGGCGCGGCGGATCTTCGGTCCGTCATTGGCACCGGCCGCGCGTACCGTCACCGCAGTGCCGTCCCTGAGCGTCTCTGCGAAGACATAGCTAGGGTACTGCACGCCTCACCCTCCAGGCCTGACGATCCTTGCCCGACATTCCGCAGATAGACGATCTTTCGCTCCGCGACCACCTCGTCGCGCAGCACGCCCCGCGTCCGGGTTGGCGCGAGGAGTTCAGCTGGGACGCCTCGAACGTATTCGTCTTTGGCAACCGAACCCGCAAACGCGACCCGTCGCTCTTCAATCTGCCAGTCGCTCTCTTAAAGGCCGGTAGGGGCTGGGTCCGGACCGGGCCCTGCCGTCCAGCTTGTCGCGCACGGCAAGGAACAGCTTGGCCTCGTCCAGGATGCGCACTGCCGTTGGTACCTGCCGTCCTAAATCGACGTCCATCACACAGGGGACCGAGGGTTCGAATCCATCTCCCTCCAGCAGACAGTCCGTGTCTCGCCCAGACCCGGCCGCTGCCGGTCGAAAAACCCGCGGTTCCGCGCGGGTGTGCGTCGCTGGGGTCGGCAGAGACGCGCAGGGGTTAGTCGAGATCGCGCGAAGCGGCGCTGTTATCTCTGTCGGGCGATATTCCAGTACCGCAGTGCCGGTAATGTCATCGGGCAGCGGCGGGCCGCGACCTGGCCCAAGCTCCTGCTGCGGTCAATTTCTCAAGCAAAGCCGAGCAGGACGTGTTGCTCGTGCCAGGCCAGCGGCAGACGTGAGTGGGCGAGCAGCTTGTCTGCCGTGAGATGGGGTGGCTGATTGCCGTCGAGGATGGCTTGCGTGATGTCGGGGGCAAGATAGCTGAGGCGGACCAGCCGCGTGAAATAGGACCGGCTCACGCCTTCTTGCTTGGCCAGTGCCGCAAAGGGCACGCCGGGGCTGCCGACGAGTGTGGCATGGAAGCGATGCGCCCTGATCAATAGCTTGATCAGCCGCCGGTTGGGTTTGGCGATGGCAGACGGATCGGTGCTGTCGATCAGCATCCTGATCTCCCGCCCGGAGCGGCGAAGCCGTATCGGCACGCACAGGGTCTGGGTTTCATCGTCCGTCGCGCTCGGGGATGGTGCCGCGGCGCCATCGAGGAACGCGCCAAGCTGTGTCGGGCGAGTGCGGATCTCGATTTGGTCGGCTCCAACGTCGATGCGCTCGATCAGGGCGGTAACCAACGCACGCTGGCGTGCTCCTGGCAACTCGGGCCAGATCTTGCCGATTTCCGCGGCTCGCGCGAGCGACCCGGCGTTGCGCTGAGGCATCGGAAAACCGTGTCGCCTGATAGATGCTGGCCGGATCGAGAAGCCATTGGCGCATGCGGCTCGTGACGAGCTGCTCGATCTCCGCGGCTGGAATGCGCAGCCCGGCGGACCTCTCGCTCTGATCCTTGGTGATCAGCGGGCGGGAGACATAGTAGCGGTAACGCGTGCCTTTCTTGACGGCGTGGGTCGGCGTCATCGGGTTGCCGTCGGGATCGAACAATAGGCCGGCGAGCAGGCTCGGCTGACGAGTTCGTGTGCCGGAGCTGCGCTCGGCAGTATTGTCGGCGAGCTGAGAGTGAACGGCATCCCATAGCGGCTGATCGACGATCGGCGCGTGTTCGCCGGGATGGGATTGTCCCTTATGAACGATCTCGCCGAGATAGGTACGGTTCTGCAGCATCAGGTAGAGCGCGCCGCGCGAGAATGGCTTGCCGCCAATGAGGCGGCCGGAAGCGCTCGTCCACGATTTGCTCTTGATGCCGCGGGCGTCGAGCTCCTGCTTCAATAACCGGACCGAGCCGAGTTCGGCATAGCGGCGGAAAATCGAGCGCACGATCTCCGCCTCGCTGTCGATGACGAGGAGTTTGCGGTCCTCTACCCGATACCCGAGCGGCGGCACGCCACCCATCCACATCCCCTTCCGTTTCGAGGCGGCGATCTTGTCGCGGATGCGCTCGCCGATGACCTCGCGCTCGAACTGCGCAAACGACAAAAGCACATTGAGGGTCAGGCGCCCCATCGACGTCGTCGTATTGAATTGCTGCGTCACCGAAACGAAGGAGGCGCTCCTCTGATCGAGGATCTCGACGATCTTGGCAAAATCGGCGAGCGAGCGGGTCAGCCGGTCGATCTTGTAGACGACGATGGTGTCGACCCGACCCGCCGCGATGTCGGCGAGCAGCCGCTGCAGAGCAGGCCGATCCATCGTCGCGCCGGAGAACCCGCCATCGTCATAAGCCGCGCGCAGGCACACCCAGCCCTCGTGCCGCTGGCTGTTGATGAAGGCCTCGCAGGCCTCGCGCTGCGCCTGCAGCGAATTGAATTCCTGCTCGAGCCCCTCCTCGGAGGATTTGCGGGTGTAGATCGCACAGCGGACCCTGCCGGTGTGTCGTGTGGTGCTAGCGGCTGACCTCGTCATCAGTCGGCCTCGGCGGCGGCCGAAGCACCGGCTGGCTTAGTCAGGCCGAAGAACCGAGGGCCCGACCAATGCGCCCCGGTGATCCGCTTGGCGATTACGCTCAGCGAGCGATAACGCTCACCCTCATACTCAAACCCGTTGTCGCGAACGAGGACGGCGTGGGTGTGTCCACGCCACTGACGAACCAATGTCGTGCCGGTCTTCAGCACGACAGCGGGATCGAAGGACGCGCCGCGCTTTTCGCGCTCTCCGGTCAAAGTCTGCAGGCGGCGCCGCAAGGCCCGGCCGGTTCCGCCATAGCTCTGCTCTTGCAGCTGGTGAGCGAGGGCTCGGATCAGCAGATCGCGACTAATCCCAAAAGGCGGTTCGGTGCGATGCAACTTGCGCCAGGCAAGCCGCAGCTCCTGTGTCGATCGATCGAATAAGCCGGCGATTTCGGCTTCGATATCGCTCAGGCCCGGCTTTCGTGCTCGGTCGTTGCGGTTGCCGCCTCGACCGGGAACGGGCGACGGCCCGCCAGAATGCTGGCGAGCCGACGCATCGTCGACTGCAGGTTTCATGCGCTCGCCGGCTCGGCAATGCGGTACACCCGGCCGCGCTCCTCTTGCGCCGAGGCGAGCGTGAGCCCGAGCTTCTTCTTCAGGGTTCCGGAGAAGAGACCGCGCACAGTGTGCCGCTGCCAGCCCATAGCGCTCGCGACCTCGTCGACGGTGGCGCCCTCGGGCCGGCGCAGCATCGCGATGACCTCATCCTGCTTTGACGGCCGCTTCGCGTCGGATTCCGGTTCCGGCTCGGGCAGCGCCTCGATCGCCGACCACAGCTCGTCGATCAGCGCCGCGCGATCCCCGACCTTTTTCCGCTTTTCGACACCGGGCAGTGCATTCCACAACGCCAGCAGCCGTTTGCCGCTGAGCGGGGCGGCCTGCAGTTCCTCCTTCGAAGTGACGGCGATCTCGCCCTCAGTCACTGTGGCCAATGGCTCGCGGCACAGCGTAATTCCGTCATTGCCAATCACGTAGATGCGCATGGGTGGGTTCTCCTGACTTATCCCGCGGCCCGTTGCCGCTGGTGACCCACTCACGCTCTCTTTGCCGACCAAAGCCACTCCATTCCGGATAATCTTGTGGCGTTGTTGGGCGCAGTTCGAGCATGGAATTGCTCGGCTGAACACTGCGGCTCGTACTGGCGATGACAGGCCGCAGTCCTAACGAACTGATAACCCAAGCGTCCGCTATCAAATCGAATGCTGACCGAGGCTGAGCGGTAAGGCGGG
>CAVSZA010000030.1:0-21894 GCA_963732095.1 uncultured Alphaproteobacteria bacterium | reverse complement strand
TTCGGTCATTGCCTGGACCGGAGACCGTCATCGCCGGAGCTACGCTGAGCTGACGATCGACGGAACGAAGTTAGTTCGCTGCTTCCCCAAAATCTTCGGGCTCCTGATCGGCCCCGGAAGATCGCTGGCAGACGTTTAATAGTGGACCGTACGTGCAAAATGGAGCGCGTAGAGGCCGATAGGAACAACGTCCATCAACATCGCCCCCACCAGCAGCGCGCGGGCGATGCCGCCACGGAACAGAAGGAGGGTTACTCCCTCAATCACCACCAAGACCGGACCAAGGACCATGCGTGGAATGGCGCCAAAGGCGAGGAACAGGCCAAACAGTTGCGCCGCGGCCTGAGGCACGTTCTGGAGGCTGGGTCCGCCCGGCGGCATCGTGACCGCCATGATGGTCATCGCGAGCCAACTCACTGGCCCCATCGTGGCGACGAACAGCTCGGCTGTCAGCAGGGTCCGCGGCGCCGTCGCGACCAACAGCTTCAGCAAGAACCACGTCGGCGCGAGGCTGAAAAACCCGGTGACAAATATGAACAGGATCATGTCGCCGAAAGCGACCATCCCCGGTGAACCCTGCGCCACATCATCGGGCATGAGCGCCTCATTGACAGCGGCGGCGACAAAGCCGACGACGACCGAGAGAACGTAGCCGATGGCGATCAGGGCCAGTTTCTTCGAATTGCTCACGTGCATCTCTCTGCCCGCGGCCAAAATCGCAATTCGCTCTAAAGCAGTGATGGAGATGATCTCAGCGCAGGCAAGTTATGGCGCCGTTTAGCACGCGCGGTGTAAACGACTGCTTACCTGCGCGTCCTGCTCATTGCCGGCGTCCCGGCGAAGGTTGGGTTGCCTACCGAAAGCGGCTGCTCGCGTCGTCGGCGGGAACGCGTCTTCGTCTCTCGCTAATCCCACGGATGGATCACCGTCCCGGCGTGCTGGTCACAAAGGCCTCGGGGCATTTGAGGAAGTCGGCCACTGCCTCGGTGAATGCCGCGGCACGATCGGGTCGCGGGCACGGTGCGGCATAGCGCTGGTTCAATTTTTCGAGGAGCCGCCTTTTCACAACCGGGACCAAGAGTAGGAATCCGTCTTCCTCCAGCGAAGAGTCTGCAAACTTTCGGTTCCGCCACGCTGCCTCGCTGTGAGCGCGCCTCGCCGAGATCCCTCGAATGCCCCATTCGGCGGCATGAAGGGCAGCAGCATCGGCCCCGTCCGGCGGGTCACAGGGCTCGAAATACGCCCTCAAGGGAATTCTTCCCTCCAGCGAAAGTCTGCAAACTTTCGGTTCCGCTACGCTGCCTCGCTGTGAGCGCGCCTCGCCGAGATCCCTCGAATGCCCCATTCGGCGGCATGAAGGGCAGCAGCATCGGCCCCGTCCGGCGGGTCACAGGGCTCGAAATACGCCCTCAAGGGAATTCTTCGAAGTCACATACCTCTGCATGAGCGGCATCGACCGCTAAGATATCGTGCCAAAGCGGGCTGGTGAAAACGGGGCAGACCGGAAAAGAAACTCACGGTGCCCCGCAGCTGGGAGCGAATTATCGCAGGCCTGCATTGATGGAACGGAGTTGCGGCTGTCCTCTGTTGTGAGGCGGTCGCAGCCCTTGGTGGGCGCAGCCGTCTGATATCGGCGGGTGTCATCCCCGCTATCGCCGAAGGTGAGCGGTGGAGGATCGCAGTGAAGTCGCAGAGGCCGCTCGATTGGCTCAATTTCTTCCTGGCGGACGTGAAGGATGGGCTCGGGCCTTTCCTCGCGATTTACCTGCTGTCGAGCCGTCATTGGGATCCCGGCGAGATCGGCGTGGTGATGATGATCGCCGGCATTGCCACGGTGGCGGCACGCGCGCCCTTCGGCGCATTGATCGACTGGACGCGGTGGAAGCGGGCATTGATCGTCATTGCCGCGGTTACCGTTGCAGTCGGCGCGGTTGCAATGTCTTTGTTCCCGAATTTCTGGGTCGTTACTGCCGCACAGGCGGTGATCGGAAGCGCCGATGCCGTGTTTCCTGCAGCGGTCGGCGCTATCTCGTTAGGAATTGTCGGCCCTGAGCTGTTCACGAGAAGGGTCGGCAGAACGAGGCATTCAACCATGCCGGCAACGCCTTTACCGCGATCGCGGCAGGGATTGCCGGATGGCTCCTGGCGCCTCGCGCCGTGCTCTGGCTTGTTGCGGCGTTGGCCGCCACCAGCATTCTCGCCGTGCTCGCGATCAAATCGCGTTCGATGATCATGACCTCGCACGCGGCTCCGGCAAGGACCGCGACGGCCAGCCGAGCGGGTTGCGGGTTCCTCTTTGAATGCAGGCCGCTGTTGATTTTCACGGCCTCGATCACGCTCTTTCACTTCGCCAATGCGGCAATGCTGCCCTTGCTCGGGGAAAAGCTCGCTCAGACCAATAAGGGCACCGAGACATTGTTCATGGCGGCCTGCATCATCACTGCGCAAATCGTCATGGTGCCGATGGCCATACTGGTCGGACACAAGGCGGACCGCTGGGGACGCAAGCCGATCTTTCTCGCCGGCTTCGCAGTATTGCCGATACGCGGGGTGCTCTATACGCTGACGCAGAACCCATACGCTCTCGTATCAATTCAGGTGCTGGACGGGATCGGCGCCGGGATTTTCGGCGCGCTGTTTTTTATCGTCATCGCCGATCTGACGCGGGGGACGGGGCGATATAATCTCGCGCAAGGCACCGCATCGGCATCTTGGGGCTTGGGCGCCGCACTCAGCAATTCGATCGCCGGAATCATCGTCGACAAGGCCGGGTTCTCGGCGGCATTTCTATTTTGGCCGGCTGTGCGCTCGCCGCCTTCCTGCTGCTGTGGATTGCGATGCCGGAGACCGGTGACCCGAAAGCGACGTCCCTGGCGGTGCGGAACCACCCGAAGGCGCCGGCGCCGGCCGGCTGAAAGTATGGCACGGTTCTTCAGCCTCCTACCCGAGGCTGCCGCCATTGCCATCTTTGTCCTGACCTATCTGGTCGTCGCGATCGGACCGATCACGGGGGTCGAGGTTCCCGGCGCGCCGACGTTGCCACCGCGCTCGCGCGTCGAGGCCATCGAGTTTCTCGAGTTCGCCATGGACCAGCCGTCCGCCGCCGCTTTTGAAAACATCCTGCAAGGTTTGGGCTTTGCCCGCGCCGGCGTCCGCCAGTCGAAGGCGGTGGCGCGCTGGTCGTCAAGGCGACATCAACATCATCGTCAACCGCGGAGATGGAGGGCTTCGCCCATTCCTTCAACATCACTCACGGACCGTCGGTCTGCGCTATGGCGCTGCGCGTCGATGACGCTTCGGCGACGACCGAGCGCGCGGTGAAGCTGCTCGACCAGCCGTTTCGCCAGGCGGTGGGACCGGGCGAACTCGATATCCCGGCGGTACGTGGGCTTGGCGGCAGCCTGCTCTACTTTGTCGACGGGAAAACCGAGCTCGGCCGGCTCTGGGACGTGGACTTCGAGCGGGTCGAGACGAGCGGCCAGGAAGACGCCGGCCTCACCCGGTTCGATCACCTCTCGCAATCGATGCAGTACGAGGAGATGCTGACCTGGCTGCTCTTCTACACCTCGCTGCTCGACCTCCGGAAAGCGCCGGTCCAAGATGTCATCGACCCGGGCGGCGTCGTCCAGAGCCAGGCGGTCGAGGCCGAGGGGGGCGCCGTCCGCCTCGTTCTCAACGCCTCGCAAAGTCGGCACACGATGGCATGGCGCTTTCTTGACGATTTCTTCGGCTCGGGAGTGCAGCAGATCGCGCTCGCGACCGAGGACATCTTCCGCACCGTCGAGCAGCTGCGCGCCAACCGCATCGAGCTCCTGCCGATCCCTGAGAACTACTACGACGATCTGGAGGCGCGGACCGATCTCGGCGCCGCGCAGATTGACCGGTTGCGCGCAGGAAATATTCTCTACGATCGCGATGGCGGCGCCGAGTTCTTCCAGGTCTATACGCGCACCCTGGAGGGTGGCTTCTTCTTCGAGATTGTCGAGCGGCGCGGCTACCATGGGTACGGCGCGGTGAACGCGTCTATTCGGCTTGCTGCCCAAGCCCGGCTGGCGCGCGATCCCGCCGTCTCGCGCCTCTGAGCGGCATAAACCAAACGCCCGAGATGTTCGTCGCCTACCCCGAATGGACGGGGCGCGAACGAGCCGCGGGGGGTGCCGCGGCGGCAGTATGGCTCCCCAGGTCGTGCATCGGAATGTTGTAGGTCTCGCGTGCTGTCCAGGCCGCGATCGAGGCGACGACGCAGATCGCCGCGTTGAGCAGCGCCACCGGCAACCATGCATTCGGGCCCTCGCGCTGGACGGCGGCGGCTATGACCGGTGCAAAGCCGCCCATCGCAAACCCGATTTGCGTCCCGATGGCCATGCCCGACAGCCGCACCTGGGTGCTGAACATCTCGCCGTAGAACGAGGGCCAGATCCCGTTGGACGCGCTGTACGCGACGCCCAACATCAAAACACCGAAGAGAAAGATCAGCGGGAGGCTCGCTTGGCTGATTGCCCACAAATAGGGGAACATCAGCGCCGCGGGGGCCAGTGCGCCGAAGATGTAGACCGGCTTCCGGCCGACGCGGTCGGACAGCATCGCGAAGAGCGGGATCGCGGCCAGCGCGACGAAGTTGGTGAGGATCGCCACCCAGAGCATCGTGCTACGGTCGATCTTCACAGCGTTTACCGCGTATGAAAGTGCATATATGCCGAAGATCGTGCTAACCGTGGAGACAAGCGCGCAGAAGACTACGCGCACCACATCGGTCGTATAGTGGCCGAAGAGGACGGCGAGCGGCAACTTTGGAACCTCGTCATGCTGCTTCTCCTCGAGAAAGGCCGGTGTCTCCGCCAGGGTGCGCCGGATAAAATAGCCAATCGCCACGACGACGATGCTCAGCCAGAACGGCACTCGCCAGCCCCACGACAGCAGCTGGTCTTCGGGCAGCCATGAGATCGGCAGGAAGACCGCGGTGGCCAGGATTAGTCCCGCCTGCGTGCCGCTCAGCGTGAAACTCGTGAAGAAGGCGCGCCGGTCGGCTGGCGCGTGCTCAAGCGTCATCGAGTTGGCGCCCGCCTGCTCGCCTGAAGCAGAGAACCCCTGGCAGAGACGGAGGAACACCAGCAGAATTGGAGCGAGGATCCCGATCTGGTTGTACGTGGGCAGGCAGCCGACGAGGAAGGTCGAAGCGCCCATCAGGATCAGTGTCAGGACGAGGACGGTCTTCCTTCCCAATTTGTCACCGACATGACCGAGGAAGAACGCGCCAACCGGGCGGGCGACATAGCCCACTCCGAAGGTTGCCAATGCAAGGAGCAGCCCCGTCGCCGGATGGCTGGTGGGAAAGAAGATCTTGCTGAAAACGAGCGCGGCCCCCGTCCCGTAGATGAAGAAATCGTAGTATTCGAGAGCGCTCCCGATCCAGCTTGCTAAAGCCGCTTTCTTCGGAGTCTTCACCCCCGGCGGTTCGTGGAGGGTGTTGGCGTCCAGCGTGCCCGTTGTCATTGCGTCCTCCCCTATGAGCAGTGTCGTCCCCTCTTCAGCGGGAGATGAACAAAATGATCGAGCGCGGGCTGTTAACTTTGCATCCCGGCCTCCCTCACGATAGCCGCGTGCCGCGGAGCGCGCGAGACCTTCGGCACCGTTCCTATATTTCAGTTGTGTGCGTCAAGTTCAGCAAATTGGTCATGGTTAGGGTGCGTGGTTTTATTCAAGTCACTAGAGCAGCATCCGTTTGTTCGATCGGAAATGACCATCCCTTCGTCCCGACCTGCCTGTTGGCAGAGCGCCGCGCGCAGCGGCAGTCAAGGATGGCGCCGCGAACGCGGTGGCACCGGCGGAGCCGGCGCGCAGCGTCCTTGACAGAGCGAGCACGGTGCTAGGCTGAACGGGTCGGGGGTCAGGCCGCACGTCGCAGGGCCTCTTTCTTGTGCTCGCGCAGATCGTCCATGTTGAGGTAGCGATGTTGCTCGAGCCAGTTCTCGTGGGTCTCGACGGCGAGCGCCCGCACCAGCCGCAGGCAACTCTCGCCATTGGGAAAGATGCGCACGACATGGGTGCGGCGCTTGATCTCTTCGTTCAAGCGCTCCAGCATATTGGTCGATTTGAGGTGCTTATGGTGCTGCCGCGGCAGCCGGTAAAACGTCAGCGTCTCGTCGATGTTGTCTTCGACCCAGCCGGTGAGCTTTGAGTATTTGCCTGACCACTTGGTGAGCCAGGCGGTCAAATCGCGGCGCGCCTCGATGAGGTCGCGCCGATCATACAGCCAGCGCAGCTCCTGCAGACAGTCGTCGTCGACCCGGCGCGGGACGTGGTCGAGGGCGTTGCGCAGAAAATGCGCGTAGCAGCGCTGATAGGCCGCCTCCGCGAGAACCTCGCGCAGTGCTGCCCGCAGGCCGGCATGATCGTCGGCCACGACAAATTCGACGCCATGCAGACCACGGGCCTTCAGCCCCAGCAGGAAATCGCGCCAGCTCGATCGGCTCTCGCGGTTAGCGAGCTCGACCGCCAACACTTGGCGGCGGCCGTCCCAGTCGATGCCGATCGCGATCAGGACCGCCTGGCTGGCGATCACGCCGGCCTCGCGCACCCGCTCATAGCGCGCGTCGAGGATCAGATAGGGGAAGGCTTCGGCCAAAGGGCGGCCAGCAAATTGCGCCAAACTCGCATCCAACCGCTGGTTCATCGCACTGATCGACGAAGCCGAGAAGCTGTGGCCGCACAGCTCCTCGGTGATCGCCTTGACTTTACGGGTCGAAACCCCTTGCACATACATCTCCGCCAGCGCCGCCACCAGCGCCCGCTCCGAGCGCTGATACCGTTCGAACAGCTCGGTCGAGAAATGCCCGGTTCGATCCTGCGGAACCCGCAGCTCCAGCTTGCCGACCCGCGTGATCAATGTCCGGCCGTAATAGCCCGACCTGTAGCCTTGCCGGCCCGCCACCCGTTCGCCCTTCTCGGCGCCGAGCGCCTCCGTCATCTCGGCTTCGAGCACCTCCTGCAGCGCCGTCCGCACCAGCGCCCGCAGAAACTCCTCGTCCTCCCTCAGAAGGGCTTTGACGTCGATCGTCCCAGATTTACCCTGCCTCTTGGTCATGGTGTGCATCCTCGCCAAAGGATCCGGTGATTGCGATATCACCCGCATACCATGGCCATCCGCCTCAGCGGCTTTTGCAGAACTTCCCGGACACTACCTATATTTCTCTGACTGGACAGCTCAGCCCGTTCGATCGAGCGCGCAGCAGAGGTGTTGGGGGTGCCGGCCGAGGAGATTTGGGTGTGGCGCGGCCGCTCGTGCCTCGCGCATAGCTTGACGCGGTTGCTGGCGGGGGTCAGCGCAGGCTTCCCTGATCGGGCGAATAAATTTCCTGATGGCCCGATTTAATTCCCTGCTAGGCCCCGCGTTGTTGTGAAGCGGTGGGGCACCTTTGAACTCTATCGCTGGGGCCGAACGGCTCCGCGCCGCGCAAGGCGCGAGGTGAGGGCAACATGATCGAAGAACGCGACGCCAACCCGACAGCGGATACGCCTGGGCGCTTCCGCGGCAGGCGTGCCCCAACTGCGTTGACCGCGGGAGGGACCGAGAGTTCAGAAGTGGTCGCCCGCCTTAGCGGGACCGAGAGTTCGAATCCACTTCCCTCCAGCAGAAAGTCAGCAAACTTTCGGTTCCTTTCGCTCGGCAACCAACGAACGGCCGAGGCGAGGTAGGCACATGCGGCGAACCGCGCCGCTGCTCAGTTTGCGGCCAATGAGCGCCTCGGTGATCTCGCGAAGGGTCGTAAGCCAGGCCCTGCGCAAACCAATGCAGCAGCCGTGCGCTGGGGTGGAGGTGGTACCGCCACCATCGCCACCGGCCGGGTCAGTTGGCCGGTGCGTCTTGCCGCCGACGGAGCGTTTACGAGCCGCCGCGCTACTGTCGGTACCGCACTCGCCGGTCGAGGTAATCAGCTCTTTCTTTGTAGCGCCGCGCGAGCGCAAGCAAATCGAGCTGGGGATCGGAGAGATGGCATTCATCTTGGGCGATGGTCAGCAGCTTGGTCGCCAGCTCTCGGTAATGATCAGCGTTCAAATCGGATCTCGCCTGATCTGCTTGTTGTAATCCGAGGGTGTGGTTCCTTCGCATATGCACGTCAATGCCAGGGAGTGTTTACTCAGCCGTTAAAGAACGACGAAAATGTTAGTTAATTGTCCCAGGATTTTGCAACCACCTCCGCCGCGGCGCCTTCGCTGCCGCCAGCTCGCCCGGCGGCAGCGATACGGGCGGCGTGCGGCAACTCGATCTATTACTTGAGACGTGTTTGCCTTTAATTATCGGTGTTCGATACTGGAGTGATGGTGCCGAACAGGCCGTTGGTCTCGTCATTGGGACCCGCTGTGAAATAGAGCGTGTCCGAGTTTGAGTTCCTGCCGCCGCCCAAAGTCAAAGTCCATAAGCCGTCGATAACGATTGGCTTGCCATTCACGTCCCGGAGAGTGCCGAGGAACCGCCCGTTAAAATCGAATGCGTGTATTTTCCCGTTGCCAAAATTCCCAACAAGGATGTCGCCGCTAAACCGGCCAAAGGCGAATGATGCCCGTGCAACTCCCCACGGAGAATTCAGCGGTCCTTGACTGGCGAAGCGGCGCAGCAAATGGCCATCGGTGTCAAAAACATCGACAAAGCCATTACCTGCACCTGCCACGTCGTCATGCTTTGCCGCGTTCTGCTTGGCGTACGTCACGAAGAGATTGCCGTTGATGTTCTGGATGCCGAAGGGCGCAAAACCGCTCGGAATATCCGGATCCATGAAACCGCCATCGGTGGTTACTGGGACGTACATACCATTGCTGCTGGCGGTGGCGGGGCCGAACACGTCGACAGTTCCGGCATTGAAGTTAGTTGCGAAGAGAAAGACGCCCTTGGCGTTGGTGCCGAAGACGAGGCCCTTGTAAACCGCGCCGCTCCCTGAGTTGTCGACGGCGAGCACGGCCTGATCAGCCGGGCTCAGACCGCCGGCCCAGGCCGCAATAATTCCATCTTCAGTGTCGAAGATAAATATTGCCGGGGTGTTCGTGCTCTGGTTCGGCACGAGGAAGGTCGAGGTAGGATTCCACACAACGCCGGTCGGCGCTGCCGGTGTCGGGCTCGTATTCGAGGTGACGGGCTTGCAGGCCGTGCTTGGCACGCTGCCCCCGGGCAATGGGATCTTCACTTGCAAAGTTGACGCGATCGCCCCCTGACCGTCGTAGAGCGTAGAACACCCGGTAGCGTTATCGGCAATCCAAAAAGGACTGGCGCCCGGTGTAAAGGTCACGCCCCACGCATTCTGGAGAACGGGATCTAAATTTGGGGCCGCGCCATTCAGGTTGGAAGTCAGGTTCGTGACTACAAACCGGTTTGACCCACTGTCGCCATCATCGGCGCGGACCGCTGTCGCCGCGGATATCGCGATTGCGATGATCGCGGTGGCTGTGAGGTGTCGAGTTGTGCGTTTCATGTGTTTGTCCTCCCGTTGAATACATGGATCGCTCCCACGAGCTAAGAACAGCGACCACTCGAGGGTGGAAATGGACGTTACCAAAGCGAGCGTGTCGGCTTCTGCCATTCCCGCTCGCTTTTTGAGGTCGCGATGCGGAGGCACCAGGGTACCCCCGTGACTCCGACTCTCAAAGTCCGATTTTATTCCACGAGGAATGATCGACCGGAAGTCGCCCCGGCAGTTTCTCGTGCCATCAAAGGCCGCAACGCCTAGCTGGGCTTGCCGGGCGGCCGCGGGAGTTTGGGTTTGGCGCCGTCCGGCGAGTTCTGCTGATAAACCATCGGCGACTTTGAGCAGCAGCTCGCGCGGGGCGTTGGCGGCGATTGCGTAAGCAAGACCATCATCCACCCAATAAAACGCGCTGACGCCGTTCTCTTCCCGATACTTGAACTCGGTCTCACCCGCGACATCGACCGAGAGGTAGTAACAGCTCAGCCGGGTGCCTCTGCTGCACGAGGGCGACACAGTGAAAGTTCGCGCGCCGTCGGGGTGCAAGCAGATCGAAGTGCTCGAAATCCGCTACGGCGGCGCCCACGGTGAAACACAGTAGCTTGGCTGCTTTCGATCATTGATCCTCGCGAGAGGCATCGTATTGCCTGGGCTTGGCGGTCGAGCCTGCCGTGATGCATTGGAAACCGCCGAAACACCCTAACCGGCCGAAATTGCAGCGGATCGGGTCCCAGCACGCCTCAACACGGCTCTGGCGTTCGGCCGTAAGTGGCACCGACGGTTCGAAATCCACCTTCCTCCAGCGGAGAGTTCGCTGCGAACCCGACTTAAGCTCAGGCTCTTGGGCATTTCGGCCTTGCCAGCCCTCAAACGCCCGAAGACGCCCGCCGAAGACCTCGCAAAACAGCATGGCCATCACCGTGGTGCCCATCAGGGAAAAGGCGTGAAGGGCGCGGATCGCCGGGTGCCACCCCGCCGCGCGCCTGTGCGCGGGCGATGATCCCTGCGAGCGTACGGATGACCCCAGCCACGACATCGTCGTGCCAGATCCACGGAAGCTTTCCGAATACGTGTCTCGACGCCGGTCCACCCTGTGCCAAAGATGCTCCAACCACCCTCCTCGATCGGCTTCTTGGACGCCCGCCTAATGACCAGAGTGCCCCAGTCGCTGGTCGCCAGCTCAACGTTGAGCCCCAGCTTCTTCAGCAGCTCGAAGACGACCAGACCAAGGGCGTGCGCCGTCGGCGTGTCGACAGCATCGAGGACGACGATCTTCTCGCCCTTGTACCCGGCGTCGGCGATCAGGTTCTTTGCGTTATCGAAATCGCGTTTGCCGGTCAGCGCTTCCGAGCCGACATTGCTCGCCATAGGCGTGCCACAGGTAAAGAACGAGAGGCAGAGGTTCCAATTCGTCGGGTCGCCGGCCAAGGCGCTCATGAACTCTGCCTGGGAGCCGAAGCCAGTGATGGCCAGGCTTGCGGCGCTGGCTGTCATCGCAAATTCACGACGCGTCATCCCGTGAGCCATTCCCGACCTCGGCGGTTTGAGGTTAACCGGGCATTTCAGCGCAAGAAACGGGCCAAGCCACCCAAGGCTATCAGCCGCGCTTCAGTGGCGGCATTGTGCATGGCTTGGCCCGTTTCTTGCCCTGTTGGCGTTCGGCGATAATCTTGGCGGGATCGTCGTGGGCCTAACCATTCCTGAAGGCTTCCGGGCGACAACGATCAAGTCGAAAAACAACAACTTTCACGCGGGTCCGCCCGACCGGCTAACCGCGTTGCTGTGCCCATATTGTTGGGCGGCGCACGGTAGTTGTGCAGCCGTCGATATATAGATCCAAAGCAAATTGGCCCGAAGGATGAGCGAGCCGTCCGATAACCGCGAAGGCATGGCGAGAATTGGATTCGAGTCAGCGGCGCGTTACAGATGCAGTGAGCGGCCAACGAGGGATTCGAACCATCGGTCCGCCCGTGAGAATATCCGTCGCGCTTCTAAGCTGCAGGGCGGCCCGAGGTCGATTGTATCATTCCACAAAGCATGCTGCCGCCTTTCCGTGCTGCGCACGCAGGCGGGCGAGGTCAACGCCGAGCGGGGCGCCGTCGACCACCCTCCATTCTCCCTTGATCATCACCCGGTCTGCGGCATGGGCGCCGCAGAGGACGAGCGCAGCCAGCGGATCGCCAGCGCCGGAGAAGCGCAACTCATCAAGCTTATAGAATGCCATGTCGGCTTGCTTACCGGGAGCAATCGCGCCAATGTCGTCGCGCCCGAGGCAGCGCGCCGAGCCCTCCGTTGCCCAACGGAATGCATCAAGATGCGTCACGCTCGCAGCATCGTAGGTCAATCGGTTGATCATAACAGCGTGGCGCACACCTTCGATCAAATTTGAACTGTCGTTCGATGCCGACCCGTCGACGCCGAGGCCGATCGGCGAACCCGCCGCCTCAAGCTCCTTGGTGCGGCATTGTCCCGAGGAGAGCATCATGTTTGACGTCGGGCAGTGGCACACGCCGACGCCGGCGCGCCCGAGCCGGCAGATCTCCTCGTCGTTGAAATGGATCCCGTGAGCGACCCACACGCGATCGCTCATCCAGCCAATTTCCTCGAGGTAATCGACCGGTCGGCATGAGAACTTCTCTTGGCAATAGGCGACCTCATCACGGGTCTCGCCGAGGTGAGTGTGCATCCGACAGTCGTGACGGGCGCCGAGTAATGCGGTCTCAGTCATTAGCCGCTTCGTCGCGTTGAAGGGCGCACAGGGCGCGAGTGCCACTTGGGTCATGGAGCCCGCGCGGCGGTCGTGCCAGCGCGCGATCACACGCTCGCTATCGGCGAGGATTTCGTCAGCATCCTGTACCGAGCCGGGGACCGCATTGCCGCCTTCCTCGATCGTCAAATTGAGAGACCCGCGGGTCAAGGTGATGCGCAGACCGAGAGCGGCCGCTTCCTCCGCTTGGATGTCCATCGCGCCCTCGAGGCCTGGCGTATAGAAATATTGATGGTCTGACACAGTGGTGCAGCCTGATATCAGGAGCTCTGTCAGAGCGAGCCGGGTAGCCAGCCGGAAATTGTCGGGATTGAGGTGTTTCGCCCAAATGGGAAACAGCACGTTGAGCCAGGGGAACAGCTCCTTGTTGAGAGCCGCCGGATGGGCCCGTGTGAGCGTCTGGAACATGTGGTGATGCGTGTTGATAAGACCTGGGATCACAACGTGGCGCGACGCGTCGAACACGTAGTCCGCTCGCGGCGCCGGCCCGGCGCCGCGAGCGACCAGCTCGACGATGCGGCCCTCATCCACCACAACGCCGCAACCAGCGTCCTCTGCAAAGATTGCGATCGGATCCTTAATCCAAATTCTCATGGCGAGTCTCCGTGCGATCTTTCCGAAGCGGCAAGTGTAGGGCTATAGTATGCCCTTCGCTCCGTCGTCTCCGCGCTGTATGGCGCCTGCCCCAGCGGACCGTCGCTGTTTCTCTCGGCATGCAATTGTCGGCTTTATCATGAGGGCGACGACCTCGGTAGTTGTGAGGGCTTTGTCTTCGCTTACCGGGGACCGAGGGTTCGAACTCTAGCTCCCTCCAGCGGCGAGTCGGCGGCGAACTTCAGCGGCTCGTTTCCGGAACGCCCAAGTGCGCTTGCGGATCCCTGGGGATATCGGCGAGCGTTCAATCGAGAACGACCGTTATCCGCTGTCGCCGCTCATCCAGACCTTGCGAGGCATTCTCGACGACTGGTTGAAAAAACCTTTCCCGGGCCAGGGGATCTTCGAATACTACCGTCAGGAGTTCGAGAAACTCCAACGGCAGACGGAGACCGAAGAGACCTGGGTTCGCCTTCGGGCGCCACCACCGGGCATCGGCGCCGTGCAGACCGGTCCAAACCGGCACTACAACGTCCGCCCGGATGGCACGTTCGAGATGCCGGCCGATGATGCCGCGTTTTTGATCCCCCGGGGCTGGACCAAAATCGCAGAATGGACCCGCCAGCACGCAGTTTGATGGCCCACGACGCTACGAAGCAGTGCCAAAAGCCGGAAGCTCCTTCGACAGCTACAATGTGCGCGATGTGAGCGAACGAACACCTCCTGCAATGGGCCCCCACGCATGTCTCTGTTAGAGTACTGACATTGTTCCAGTAAGGGACTGCAGTGATACCTCGACTCCTGCACTTCTTGTGAATGTTCGAATTCCGGTCCGTCCGCCCGTATTAGGGCGTGGACTTATCAAACCGGCTAGTTAAGAAAACCTTGTTCCCGGTCCGCTTTGCACCTTACAGCGGCCGGAAAGGGGAAACTACCGACGGGTCCGGGTCGTGCCAAGAGCCGACCTTCGGCTGGAATCAGTTGTTGCCAATGGCATCATTGAGGGATCAATCTAATGATTGTCAGATCGCAGAAGAATATATGAAGCGCACGTGGACGATCATTGGCGTAGCTGACGTGTCCCAGAGCTTCAAGTGGTACCACTCGCTACTTGGCCTGCCGGAGACGGCTCCTGCCCAAGACGACTTCGGGCAAATCGTCGACTCGGATGGAACGGTCTTGCTCTGTCTCCACGAGTGGGGTGCCCACGAGCATCCCTCGTTGACAAGTCCGCACTAGGCCAAGCCTGGCAACGGCCTCCTCTTGTTCTTCCGGGTCGACAACTTTGATGTAGCTTTGCAAAGGGCGCGCGCGCTCGTCAGCCGGCTGGAAGAAGAGCCACATGTAAATCCCAGCACTGGAACTGCGGAGTTTTCGCTCCGAGATCATGACCGATACTACGCCACCATCAGTGCGCTTAATCCGCCGTAACCCTCCGTGGTCAAGCTGTGGATCGAGAAGATCGGCAGCCTGACCAATACGATGGTCTGACCCGCCTACTCCGCTGCCGCGAACCGCCGGCGGCGCGCCGAGCGGCGGTCGGCGACCAGTGCCACCAGCGCGACGGCGATCATCACGACGACGCTGGCGCCGAACACCCAGCGCGGCGCGCCGTGGTCCATGAAAAAGCCGAACATCAACGGCCCGATCATGCCGCCGATGCTGAACCCGCCGGTGACGATGCCAAAGGTGCGGCCGATCGCGCCCGCTGGCGCGGCGGCACGCACCAGCATGTCGCGCGAGGGCATGATCATCCCTCCCAGGAGCCCCGCCGCGCCCATCGCCGCGACGAGCGGGGCTGTTGCCAGCCCCATCGTGCCGATCGCCAGCACGATCGCGGCATTGATCGCATAACCGACCGAAGCCACCTCGGCATGGCGGCGGGTCTTGTCGGCAATGAACCCGCCGGCCAACACCCCCAGCGCCTGCATCGACAGATACACGGTCAGGGCGAGGCTCGCCGCCGCCAACGGCGTGCCGAACGCGCTGCCCAGCGCGACCACCGAGAAATTGCTGATGCCGCTGCCCGACAGGCTCAGAAGCGCAAAGAACCCGGTGAGGAAGATGATCGTCGGGGTCAGAACCGAGGTGAGCCCTTGCTTTCCATCCACCGCGCCGGCTGCGTGCATCGCCGGGGCGCGGTTGTCGATGCCGCGGACCAGGATTAGCGGCAACGAAGCAACGAGGGCGACGGCGCCGGTGGCGAACATCGCCGCTTTCAGGCCAACGCTCGCCGCCACCGCCAGCATCGCGACCGGTGCGACGGCGGTGCCGAGAAAACCGGCGAAGGTGTGGATCGAAAAGGCGCGACCGAGCCGCACCGGCGCGATCTGCGCCGAGAGGATCGCGTAATCGGCGGGATGAAACACACTCCCGGAAAGCCCAACAAAGCCCATCGCGATCAGCAGCGTGGTATAGGTCGGCGACAAGCCCAGGGAAATAAAGGCGGCAGCGCTGATCGCGAGTCCAAGCACCAGCATCAGCCGCGAGCCGACCTTGTCGACGAGAAACCCGACCGGCAATTGAGCCGCGACCGCGGTGATGCTGGCGACGGTCAGCGCAAAGCCCAATTCGACAAAGCCGATGCCGAGCGTCACCTTCAGGAACGGGAACAGGGGCGGCAGAACCAGGCTTTGAAAATGCTGGACGAAGTGCGCGACCGAAACGACCGAGATCGCGCGGGCTTCGCTCCCTCGCCCGCCGCCTCTCGCCTCGCGTGAGCCACCAGCGGCGCCGGGAATGGCTGCCGCGTCCTTCGTCATCAGCGTTTTGCCTCCCGGGACCGCACTGCTTGAAATATCGACACTGGCGCCGCCCGGACAAGCGCAGCTTTGACAAAGCTGGCCTGTGCGCGCGGTCGCGAAGCCGCACATCGCGGCGCGCTTAAAACCCGACTGCGAGGCGATTTAGTCGTCCGTGACAAGCGGGTGACTGGCTGTTTTAGGCGATTTGGGGTGGCGGCGACGCGGCGAGGAGCGCGCGGAGCAGAGCACACAAAAGCCTTTCCAGCTAGCGCAGAAGGAGGCCGAAGTCGACCTGATCGAGCGCGTCAGGTTGCAAGGACTCTCCGCTGGAGTTCGCGGAACCGGAAGTTCGAATCCATCTCCCTCCAGCAGAGAATCAGCAAACTTTCGGTTCCTTTCGCTCGGCAACCAACGAACGGCCGAGGCGAGGTAGGCACATGCGGCGAACCGCGCCGCTGCTCAGTTTGCGGCCAATGAGCGCCTCGGTGATCTCGCGAAGGGTCGTAAACCAGGCCCTGCGCAAACCAATGCAGCAGCCGTGCGCTGGGGTGGAGGTGGTACCGCCACCATCGCCACCGGCCGGGTCAGTTGGCCGGTGCGTCTTGCCGCCGACGGAGCGTTTACGAGCCGCCGCGCTACTGTCGGTACCGCACTCGCCGGTCGAGGTAATCAGCTCTTTCTTTGTAGCGCCGCGCGAGCGCAAGCAAATCGAGCTGGGGATCGGAGAGATGGCATTCATCTTGGGCGATGGTCAGCAGCTTGGTCGCCAGCTCTCGGTAATGATCAGCGTTCAAATCGGATCTCGCCTGATCTGCTTGTTGTAATCCGAGGGTGTGGTTCCTTCGCATATGCACGTCAATGCCAGGGAGTGTTTACTCAGCCGTTAAAGAACGACACTGCTGTCCGGTTAAGTCCGGGGCGCCTGTCTTTAACGTCATGATTTTAACTGCAGTTTTGGCGATTTAGCTTGGTGTCGATTTGAACCCGATCTGGCACTTTTCGGCAGGTTTCCGAGGAGGCGCCAGTGAACAGTGGCAAGACGCTTTTTGCCCAACTGATGGATTTTCTGCCGTGGAGCACCTTCACCCGGATTGTCGCGCGGTACGGGGGCGATCAGCGGGTGCGGACGCTGTCCTGCGGCGAGCATTATCGGGCCATGGCGTTCGCCCAGCTGACCTTCCGGGAGAGCCTGCGCGACATCGAAACCTGCTTGTCGGTGCAAGTCTCAAAACTCTATTCCATGGGCTTCCGCGATCCGGTGCGGCGCTCGACGCTGGCCGATGCCAACGAGGCGCGCGACTGGCGCATTTACGCGGAGTTGGCACAGCGACTGATCGGCCAGGCGAGGCGACTGTACGTCAACGAGGATTTGGGTTTCGACCTCGCCAACACGGTCTATGCGCTCGAACTCGACGACCATCGATCTTTGCTTGGCGGTCTTTCCGTGGGCGCATTTCCGCACGACCAAGGCGGCGGTCAAGATGCACACGCTATTGGACTTACGCGGTAATATCCCGAGCTTCATCCACGTCTCGGATGGCAAGCTGCACGACGTTCACGCGCTCGACTTGCTGCTCCCAGAGGCGGGCGCGATATACGTCATGGATCGCGGCTATGTCGATTTCGCCCGACTCCATGTGCTGCACCTGGCCGGAGCCTTCTTCGTCACCCGCGCCAAATCGAACATGGATGCCCATCGGGTCTATTCGGCCCCGACTGACCGTACGACCGGCATCATCTGCGATCAGGCCATCGCTTTGGACGGTCACTATACCAGCCAGCATTACCCCGAACGCCTCCGGCGCATCCGCTTCCGGGACGCCGAAACGGGAAAGAGACTGGTGTTCCTCACCAACCAGTTCGGCTTGCCGGCCACGACGATCTGCGCGCTCTACAAAGGCCGCTGGCAGGTCGAGCTGTTCTTCAAATGGATCAAACAGCACTTGCGGATCAAACGCTTCTTCGGGACATCCGAAAATGCCGTGAAGACGCAAATCTGGATCGCCGTCTCAGTCTACGTCCTCGTCGCCATTATCAAGAAGCGGCTCGCCCTGGACGCCTCGCTCTACACATTGCTACAGATCCTCTCGGTCACCCTCTTCGAGAAAATCCCGATACATCAAGCACTTGCTCGCGACGATTCCAGATGCGATACTTTGCAAATAACTAACCAATTGAATTTATTCGCTTATTGACCGGACAGCAGTGAAAGAACGACGAAAATGTTAGTTAATTGTCCCAGGATTTTGCAACCACCTCCGCCGCGGCGCCTTCGCTGCCGCCAGCTCGCCCGGCGGCAGCGATACGGGCGGCGTGCGGCAACTCGATCTATTACTTGAGACGTGTTTGCCTTTAATTATCGGTGTTCGATACTGGAGTGATGGTGCCGAACAGGCCGTTGGTCTCGTCACTGGGACCCGCTGTGAAATAGAGCGTGTCCGAGTTTGAGTTCCTGCCGCCGCCCAAAGTCAAAGTCCATAAGCCGTCGATAACGATTGGCTTGCCATTCACGTCCCGGAGAGTGCCGAGGAACCGCCCGTTAGAATCGAATGCGTGTATTTTCCCGTTGCCAAAATTCCCAACAAGGATGTCGCCGCTAAACCGGCCAAAGGCGAATGATGCCCGTGCGACTCCCCACGGAGAATTCAGCGGTCCTTGACTGGCGAAGCGGCGCAGCAAATGGCCATCGGTGTCAAAAACATCGACAAAGCCATTACCTGCACCTGCCACGTCGTCATGCTTTGCCGCGTTCTGCTTGGCGTACGTCACGAAGAGATTGCCGTTGATGTTCTGGATGCCGAAGGGCGCAAAACCGCTCGGAATATCCGGATCCATGAAACCGCCATCGGTGGTTACTGGGCGATCCCGCCGAACATGATCAAGGCGACCGCTGCGGCGATCCCCATGAGTTGGCGGCGAAACCGGCGCCGCCGCGACGCCCTGGGCCAGCCGCAGCCGCCGCGGAATTGGCTCGGCGGCTGGTGCCGCAAAAGCCATGCGCAACGCCTCGCGCTGCTCGGCGTATTGCCACCATTGTTCCCGTTGCTCGGGATGCGCGGCGAAATAGGCCTCGACGGCTTCCATCCGCTCCGGCGTCAGCCGGCCGTTTACACGCTCGACACACCACGGGCTCTCAACCGCTTATAGGCGAAAGAGGGTATTTCTGAAACGACTACATCCATCACGTCGTCGATGTTTACCACATTGAGCCGGCGCGGCCCGAGGCAGGAAAGATGGACCGCCGCATTCGCGCTCAATTTCGAAGATCGCGTCACCCGACGAATGCGTTCGGAAGATTACGCGACCACGCAAAGGAGATTGGCAATGGCTGACGTCCTGGCCGAGCTACCTGAGGAGGTGATCGCTGCTCGGCCTGATCCCTCGGCCGGCCGAGTGCGTTTAACTCCGCCGATTTGCACGATGGGAGAAGACACGCATTTCACTCAGTTTGACGTCCTCGCGACGCTCGGAAACGGCCGGCATCTGATGATGGGCGATGATCCGCAACTCCCGAAGATGCCCGCCAAACCAAGGCTGGCGGATTTCTTCCGGCACCAATTCGTGCCGCTGGTGGCGAACCACCTTCTGCAGAGCGCAAGATTGGCCGAGAAGGCCGGGCTGGACGAGAGGATCGTCATGGCGTGTCTACTGCACGACATTGCAATGGCGGGGCTGATCACCAGTGATCATGGATATTGGGGAGCCCAACTGATCGAGCCTTATGTGGACGAGGAAGTCAGCTGGGCGGTTCGTTACCATCAGGCTCTGCGCTACTTCCCCGACAAATCCGTCGGATACTCTTATCCCGAGGCGTATATCCGCTACTTCGGGACGGATTATGAGCCGTCAGCCCATCTTCGCCAAGCCTATGAGCAGGCACGCCGGCACGCATGGTACATGACGGCAAGGCTTATCACTGTAAACGATGTCTATGCCTTCGATCCTCACATCGTGGTCGACATCGATGATTTCGAGGACATCGTCGGCAGACACTTCAGACAGCCGAAGGAAGGTCTGGGGTTCGACAGTTCCCCGGTTGCCCATATGTGGCGCACGATGATTTGGCCGCGCAACTCTCTCTAAACGCCAGAAGCGCCCACAAGTTTGTCGGTGGAGGGGTTTGACCGTCACCGCCGAATGGATACGCGTCCTGAAGCCGCCGCGCGATCGAGACCGCTCCGCGCAAGGACACGTCCAACCCGGGCAACTCCTGCGAGGCAAAAGCCGAAGCAGAGTAACCGAGGCGCCGGCCTCCGAGACCACCACCTTGGTCAACTCGAGATCGGGATGGAGCCGAATGAGCTCCGCACCGAGCCGGTCGGTTTCGCGTGAGGCGGTGCCGTTTCCGATCGCGATCAGTTCCACCCGATGCTCTTTGGCAAGCCGCGCCAGCTGAGCAATCGACTCGTCGTGTTAATGGCGACACGGATGTCGGCCTCGCGATCGCGCGCCAGCACGGGGTGGCCGCTATTGGTGTTGCGGGCACGGCGTGGAAAGTTGCTGCTGGTCACATCGATTTCGATCCGGCTGCCGGCGCGGAACGTGTGGTGAATGTCGCCTAGGGCGATGGTCACCCGGCAGACCTGTCCGAGCGCCATCGGCTGAGGCCCGGCTGACGGATCGCGGTACATCGCGCGTATCATCCCGTCCATCAAGTTTACCCAGGCACCTAGGATAAGTCGAAAATCAGGTTCGCACGCGACTCACCGCTGGAGGGAGATGGATTTGAACTACCGGTCCCCCGCGTGATGGGCGGGCGATTTAGGACGACGGGTACCAGCGGCGATCGCGGTTTTCGAGGTGTCCGGACCACGGTGGCGTTGCTGCGCGGCATCCTACCCCTCGCGCGCGTGAGGGAAAACAAAATGGCCGACATTCTCGTAGAATGTCTGCTCAAGCTCGTCGAGAGGAGGTGCCCTTGCCCGGCGATCAATCGCATGTCACGAACCGGCTGGCGCAATTCGTCGCCGGCTCGCAATGGGAAACGATCCCGCCGGAGGTGCGGCGCGAGGGCGTACGCGGGTTGCTGAACTTTGTCGGCTGTGCGCTCGGTGGCGCGCAGGACGAGGCTATGGGCATCGCGGTCAAGGTTCTGACGCCGTTTTTCGGGCCGCCGCAGGGGATCGTGATCGGGCGCGGCGATCGGCCCGACGCGCTCAATGCCGCTTTTCTGAACGCGGTCAGCGCCAATGTCCTCGAATACGACGACACGCATCTCGAAACGGTGATGCACCCGGCGGCGCCGGTCGCGCCGGGACTGTTCGCACTGGCCGGGCTGCGTCCGGTGTCCGGCCGCGAACTGCTGCAGGCGTTTATTCTCGGCGTCGAGATTTCGTGCCGCGTCGGGCTCGGCGTGATGCCGACGCATTACCGGCGCGGCTGGCACATCACCGCGACCTGCGGGATTTTCGGGGCGGCGGCCGCCTGCGCCCGCCTGCTCGGGCTCGACGCGCAGCGCACGGCCTGGGCCCTCGGCCATGCCGCAACACAATCCGCGAGCCTCGTCGAAAGCATTGGCAGCATGGCGAAAAGCCTCGGGGTCGGCAACGCCGCGAAGAACGGGCTGGCCGCGGCGCTGTTCGCCGAGGGCGGGTTTAGCGGACCCGAGAGCCCGATCGAAGGGCGCTATGGGTTCGCGGCGGTGACGAGCGATTCGGCCGATCTCGCACGTATCGCCGACGGCATCGGCCAGCGCTGGGAAGTGCTGAACAACGCATACAAACCCTATCCGTGCGGGGTTGTGCTGTTCCCGGTAATCGACGCCTGTCTCGAACTGCGCGCCCGTCTCGCGCCAGAGACGGAAGCGATAGACCGCGTCGTCGTGCGTGGCCACCCGCTGATGCGCGAGCGTACCGACCGGCCGAATGTCGAGACCGGGCGCGACGCCAGAGTCAGCCTGCAGCACACCGTCGCCGCAGCGTTCCTCTTTGGCGCTGCCGGGCTCGCGCAATACGAGGACGATTGCGTCGCCGACTCGGCCGTGCGCGCGCTGCGCGCAAAGGTTGTCTTCGAAGAAGATCGGGGCGCACCGGTCGAGTCGGCGACCGTGACGCTGCACCTCGCCGACGGGACGGAGCAAAGCGAGCATATCCGGCACGGCCGCGGCACGCCGGGCCGGCCGATGAGCGATGCCGAACTCGACAGCAAGGTGCGAGAGCTGGCTGCCTACGGCGCCCCTTTTGTCGACGCTGCTGGGCTGATCGCGGCGGTGCGGGGCATCGAAGGCGAGGCCGATCCGACCCGATTGATGCGCCTGACAGTGCCCGCATGACCGGGTCAGATTAGCCCGCCCGGGGCGTTCGCGAGGGTGGTGGTCCACCCGACACCATCGCTA
>CAVSZA010000029.1:0-38611 GCA_963732095.1 uncultured Alphaproteobacteria bacterium | reverse complement strand
GGCAGTCCGGAAATCCGGGCGGCCGGCCTCGCGGCGCGATCAACCGGTCTACTCGGGCGGCCTTCGCAAACGGTCGACCTCGGACCCTTTTTGCTGTCGTTGCTGTTTCCTGCAGAGAAATATCAGTCATCGCTCCACCTCGGTTCGGTAACCTTGCGCCGGCCCTCGGCGCTTCCCCGAACGACATGAAACGCGAACATTATGGCAATTTTATCGTTGCTGTTAGCGCGATGCGCTATTGAACATAAGGAATTAGCCACGGAGCGCGATGTCTCTCACCCAATCTATCATTTTCCCGAGTGGCAGTTTGTCGCGCCATCAAGGGATTAATGGGCTCTCTCCCGCACTCCTTCGGCCTTCAGCAACGGCAACCATTACAGGTGCTTCACCGCTTCACCGCTTCACCGCTTCACCGCTTCACCGCTTCACCGCTTCACCGCTTCACCGCTTCACCGCTTCACCGCTTCACCGCTTCACCGCTTCACCGCTTCACCGCGCTTCGCTGCTTCTCGCCTCCGACGATGCCGCCTTCATGACCGGCGCCGGGCTCGTCGTCGACGCAGGGCTGACCGCACAATGATGGGCGCAGGCTGTAGAATTGCGGTCGTCGCGTGCTCCGCTCAAACCGAAGGTCGAAGTGTCCGATGTCCATGGATGGGCGTGTAGTTTAGCTCAGAAAACTCACATAGGAGCTGCAGCTGGTGGATAAGTCGGCGCCGTTGCAAACAGTAGTTTCCACACGGTCTGCAAGATATATGCAACAGAATTAGTCGATTGAAATAATTGAGCCGACCCTCCCCCCGCGGGCGGGGGAGGGAGTACGACGCGCAGCGGCGGACGGGTGGGGGTTCGACGGCGCACCGTCCAGAAGGATGCGCTCAGGCCTTCTTACGACGGCGTACGGCGCCGAGGCCGAGACCGAACAGCGCGGAAGCGAGAAGCGTCAGCGAGGCCGGTTCGGGGACGCCGATGTTGATGGCAAGGCTGTCCGCCCCGCTGTCCCACGTGTAGGTATAGGTTCCGGGCGTCAAGCCGAGAGTGCTGAGGGTCGTGCCGTCCCAGGTCGCGCTGTCGGAGAGTAGGTCGCTGGAAGCGTATCCTTCTGGAACGATCAGCACAGGCAACAATCCGGCAATATCTGGGCCGACAAGATCGCCGCTTCCGCTTGAGGCTCCTGCTCCAGCGCCGGGACCGAGACTGCCCGGTGCTGTAATGCCGCTGTAGGAAGCAAACGCAGTTATTTGCGCTGGACCCACGACGAGAACGCCAAAGGTTGGCTCCGTAAAGCTGCCTGTAAGGTCGCCCGAGTCATGAAAGGTCAGGCCCGTTAGATCGATCGACCCGCTGCCAGTCGCGACGACATTGCTGCCCTGCTGCGTGACATCGATGGTGAACAAAGAAGCCGATGCCGGCGGTACGAGGCCGGCGCTGCCCGCCAGGATTGCCAAAGCAATTGCCGCCGTTCTGGCCGCTCCGATGTGTTTCATTCGCGCCTCCCCAGGGGCTCTGACTAACCTGCGCAACTTTCGCGCCACAACGCCGTAATCAATTATTACAATGGGATAGAGCGCAGCGTGCGCCGCACGCCGCGCCGGCACCCAGCGTAGCGGCGAGCGCCCGCGCCCTATAAATTTAGTAAGCTGTCACCGTAACTCCAACCGGCTACACCAGTTGTTGATTCCAAGCCAAATGCGAGTGCCAAAAATATCAAGATGATTTAAGGTATCCTATCAATATAAAAATTAATAATAATATCAACGCCTTCGATAAACGCCGAGGACTCCATACTGTTTTACCAAACCATCGTTTTATAAACTCTGTTGCGAACAAACCTTCTTCTCTGCCAAAGTTCGTCCAGCGAACATCGTCAAAACGGACCCACCATTCAAGGAGAAAGTCCTTTGCTTTTTGCTGACCAGTCTTGCCTATTAGGAAGTCTACGAAAGCTCCTAATCCGTCTATAAGGACGATGGGCCAGAGGATGTCCTTGAGCGTTATCATCGATCGAGGCTTCCCCCGCAGATTTTTGCCCGCCGTTGCGCGATCAGGTTAACTAAATTACAGCGGTGGTAGTTCGGAATGTGTAACCCACCTCACACTTAAGGTGCCGCCTACCATTTTCCGTGTCAGTTTGTCGCAGGTGAACGCGGGTTAATAGGCTCGATCATCAACAAATTGTGCCCGCCCGCGGCGGCGATTTCGAGGGCGCGTTTGGCGCTCTCCTGGCCCTTCACATCGGCGAGGTCGAGCCCGGCCGAGCGCGACGGGGCGAGCCGCGGCTCGGGCGGCGGCAACAGCTGAGTCCCCTTGAAATGATTGACGATCGCCAGGAGACTCGGCGCGGCGATCACCTCCACTTCGCCCGCCCAGGCCGCCTCGCCGCCGCACTCCGCCGGGCAGATGACGCCGCTGCCACGGCTCGCCGCCGCCAGGCCGCGAGTAGCACGCCGGCGACGCTCGTCAGCGAACCGTCGAGCGCCACCTCGCCGAGCGCCATATAGCCGCCGAGCTCGTCCGCCGGCAGCGCGTCCAATGCCGCCAGCAGAGCGAGCGCGATTGGCAGGTCGAAATGGCTACCCTCCTTGAGGACGTTGGCAGGAGCGAGGTTGACGGTGATCCGCCTCGGCGGCAGCCCGAGCCCCAGCGAGCCGAGCGCCGCTCTCACCCGCTCCCGCAACTCGGCAACCGCCTTGTCCGGCAAGCCGACGACGGTCAAATTGACAAATATCTTTTGGCGTTACCGGTAAAGGCAACTGCTTCCGTCGTACCGGCCGCACTGAACCATTGGTTCGGACGCAATCAAGGACGGGCGCGTCTGGTACGAACGGCCAGACGAATAGCCCAGCGAGTTACGAAAGGCATCGCCAAGGACGGGCCCGCCGTTTCTCCCGACCCGTCGACGTAGTCATGAGCTGCAACGGCCGCTTCGTCGCATACCCGATCGTGCCTCGGCTCTAATAGATCCTTAACGGACAGTGCGAGCCCTCAACTGCCCCCGACGGCCGTCCGCGGAGGATACGCGGCCCTGCCGGGCGCCTCGGGCTCAAGGCTCGCGATCACGCGGCCGCGTGTTTCTGGGAGCAGCAGCAGCATGACGATCATGAGCGCATGAGCCAAAGTCGAGAACAGGGCAATCGCCGTGCCGAGCGGCATTACCGCCGTCGCAAAGCCGATCGCCGTCATAAACACCGACCCGATCGCCCGGCCGGCATTGTAGCAGAAGCCCTGGCCGGTGCCGCGGATGTCGGTCGGGTAGAGCTCTGTCATATACGGCCCCATCGGCGCGAACTTCATCAGGATAGAAGCGTTGAGCGGGATTCCGAGGAGCAGGAGACCGGTGTCGCCGATCGGCACATACAGGTAGACGAGCACCATGATGATCGTCGCGACGGCCGAGATCATGAACGTCCATTTGCGGCCGATCGCGTCGGCCAGGTAGGCGCCGATCAGAAAGCCGATCAGTGCCCCGCACGCTTGAACCGCAACGTAAAGCCCGGTGCCGGAAGCGGACAGATGGCGGACCGTGCGTAAATAGGTCGGCATCCAGAAATTGACGGCCCAGACGCCCCCTTGCGCCCCCATGACCATCAGCGAAACCTTGATTGTGAGCCACAAATACGGCCCGCGAAACGCCGAGAGAAGGTGGGAGAGCCCGGGCTGCGCGCGGCTGTCACGCCGCCCCTCGAACGCTTCCAATTCCGGAATGCTGCGGCGGATCCACAGCACAAGCAGCGCGGGCAAGATGCCGACCGCGAACAGTGCCCGCCACGCGATCGCTTCAGGCAGAATGGCATACAGGCCGGCGTAGACGAGCGCCGCCAGGCCGGGGCCGACGGCTGCGCCGGTCTGCACGAAGCCGACGCCGCGGCCGCGATACTTATCGCGGATGACCTCGCCCATCAGCACCGCACCGGTGGCCCACTCGCCACCGAAACCGAGCCCGTGCAAGCCGCGCAGGATGAACAGCTGCTCGAAGCTCTGCGCGAATGCGCACAGGAAGGTGAACACCGAATACCACAGGATCGCGATCTGCAGCACGCGCACGCGGCCGAAACGGTCGGCAAGCGCCCCGGCAAACCAGCCGCCGAACGACGAGGTCACGACGGTGACGGTGCCGATCGTGCCGGCGGCGCCGGTCGACATTCCCCATACCGCAATGACCGTCGGCACGACGTAGCTGTATAACTGCTGATCGAAGCCATCCAAGGTCCAACCGCCCCAGCAGGCCAGCATCGTCCGGCGCTCCCGCGAGGTCAGATCGCGCAGCCAGGCCAACATCGCGTTCCCCCATTTGGCCGATCTGTTGATTTATTCGCGAACTGATCTTAGCCGGCCAGGCACGCCGCCGCACCCCTCATGTGCCGCCCACAGCAGGTGCTCGCTCCCATCGCCTCCGCCAAGCGAGCGGCGCCGCGCTCAGCCGGACGGAACGCCGGTGGTCTCGATGTTTTTCGTGAGGCCGGACACAGGACGATAACTTGGCGCTCTTGCCTGCCGGCTACGGTGAATGGACCGGTGGCATCGTCGCCAGCTACTGCTTGTAGGACGGGTCGATCCGGTCGAGCTTGCGCAGCAGAGCCGGCCATTCGAACTTGGCTGGTTCACTGCGGCCGCCGGCGGGACGATTATAGGCGGCGGTGACGACTTCGTCGGTGATCGGGTGGAACCCCGCGCCCGATTGCTGGAAGGCGAGCTGCATCGCGCAGGCCCGCTCCATGCGATAGGTGGCGACAAAGGCCGCTCCGATGCTCGTGCCGACGATTAGCAAACCGTGATTGCGCAGGACCAGGATGTGGCGATTACCGAGATCGACGAGGAGGCGTGCTTGTTCCGCCGGGTTTCGGCCCGTGCCCTCATAGTTGTGATAGGCGACGTCGCCGATCAGCTGCAGGGCATGCTGGTTGAGCGGCAGCAGCCCATCCCTTTGCATCGACACGGCGCAGCCGGCAATCGAATGGGTGTGGAGCACGCAAGCGATTTCTGGCCGCGCCTTATGCACCGTGCTCGGCATTGCGAACCCGCCGCTGTTGACCTCGGCCTGTGAGGGCTCGACCTTTTTGCCCTCGGCATCGATCTTGACCAGCGACGACGCGGTAATCTCGTTGAACAGGAGGCCATAGGGGTTGATTAGGAAATGATCGGGCTGCCCCGGCACGCGCGCCGTGATGCGAGTGTTGATCAAGTCCGACCATCCGAACAGGTCAACGAGGCGGTAGCATGCAGCAAGGTCAAGCCGGGTCTCCCATTCCGCCTCGCTCATGCGTGTTGAGGGCATCGCCGTTACGCTTGATGCCATAAGTTTCCTCCAGCGAGAAACAAGGACCTGGAAATCAGCACATACGCCCCAATCTGCCGTCAGGCCGCCCTTACCACCGTCCCGGATGCATTCCGGCGCGAAGTCCGTAGCCCCCCACCTGTCTCCCTGGGTCCAACAACGATCCTACGCAGCCCGGATCCACTCCGCAGGGATCGGTTGCGCCCGCTGGTCCGCTACGAGTTTTCTACGGCGGGCCTGCTCCTCGGCGCTGATCGAAGCTGGGTCCTCCCGGAACTCCGGCCCCATCGCCATCGCCTTCTTGACCGCCGGCCGTCCGCCGATTTCTTCCAGCCAGCGCTTCACGTTCGGGAACTCGTCAATCTCGACCTTCCGGGTCGCCCAGCTCGACGCCCAGGGATAGCAGATCATGTCGGCAATCGTGTAGGCGCCGGCGGCGAGATAACGTTTGTTGAACAAACCGAGGTTCATCACGCCGTATATGCGATGTGCCTCATTGTCAAAGCGGCGAAGGGCGTAGGAGAGGTCGCCGTTGTTGCCGCTCTCGGCGGCGCGTCGGAAATGGCCTTGCTCGCCGAGCTTGGGACCTTGATTGGCCAATTGCCAGCCGACCCATTGGGCAACCTCGTATTTGCTGCGCGGGTCCTGCGGCCAGAACCTCCCGGTCTTTTCGGCAAGATACATCATGATCGGGCCGGATTCGAAAATGGAAATCGGGGCGCCTCCTCCCATTGGTTCATGGTCGACGATCGCCGGCATCCGGCCGTTGGGAGAAATCTTCAGAAAGTCGGGAGTGAGCTGGTCGCCGCGGCCGATATTGATCGGCTTGATCGTGTAGGGCAGCCCCAATTCCTCGAGAAGAATGATGGTCTTCTTGCCGTTTCCGGTCGGCCAGAAATAGAGGTCGATCATTAGGTTTTCTCCTGTTCGACGTGGCAGCGCGTGAGGCGCGTCAGTGTTCCGACGATCCGATCACTCTGAACCATAATCCGATAACAGACGGGAGATTGCGAGTCCGCGGCGCATCCGACCGGCAGCTAAGGCGCGCGCGCAGACCCCGATTGTCCACCGTGCGCTCATAGATCGCGTCGACGAGTTGACACGCGAGGGCATTGGACCGGCGAAGTTGCTGGTGGATTTAGTGGCTCAAGTGGACCTCGAATAGGTGGTATCCTTTCGAGCGTCGAGACCCGCCGCGAGAGCCCAGCAAATGGGCCTAGCACGGCAAGGGCGACCGCGGGTTTCGCCAGGGTCCGGAGTCGCAAAGCCGTGCGGGTAAGCCAAGGGAGGTACACGGAAATGAAGCGGGATCTGAAAGGATTCGCGGCGGCGGGCTCGTTGTTTCTTGCGATGGTCGCTGCTGAGGCGGGATTCGCCCAAAAGCAGGGCGGCATCCTGAAAATGTATAATCCTGACAGCCCCGCAAGCATGTCGATTCACGAGGAGGCGACAATCGTCTCGGAGCGCCCGATGATGGGGGTGTTCAACAACCTCGTGATGTTCGACCAGCACGTGCCGCAAAACAGCCTGGCATCGATTGTGCCCGATCTGGCCACCGGGTGGTCATGGAACGAGGACGGGACCGAGTTGACGTTGCCGTTACACGAAGGCGTCACTTGGCACGATGGCAAGCCCTTCACCGCCAAGGACGTCCAGTGCACGTGGGACATGCTGACGGGCAAGTCGAGCGAGAAGCTTCGCGTCAACCCCCGTAAGTCCTGGTACCGGAACCTCGCAGCTGTCACCGCGAATGGCGATTATGAGGTCACCTTCCATCTCACCCGGCCGCAGCCGGCCTTTCTCGCGCTGCTCGCTTCCGGATACTCCCCGGTCTATCCCTGTCACATCCCGCCGCGCGACATGCGCCAGCATCCGATCGGCACCGGCCCGTTCAAATTCGTCGAGTTCAAACCCAACGAGTACATCAAGGTGACGCGAAACCCGGATTACTGGAAGAAGGGTCGACCTTATCTCGACGGCATCGAATATACAATCATACGTAACCTGTCCACAGCAGTATTAGCGTTCGTTGCTGGGAAGTTTGACATGACATTCGCGTACAGCGTGACCGAACCACTGCTAAAGGACGTGACCCGCCAAATGCCTGACGCAATGTGCGAATTAGCGCCGATCGGCGTCAATCGCAGCCTGATCGTCAACCGTGACAGGCCACCCTTCGACAACCCCGATTTGCGGCGCGCGATGGCGTTAAGCTTCGATCGCAAGGCATTTATTGACATCATCACGGAAGGCAAGGGCGACATCGGCGGTGTCATGCAGCCGCCACCCGAAGGACTTTGGGGAATGCCCGCGGAGATCTTGAAAACCCTGCCGGGCTATGATCCCGATGTGCAGAAGAACCGTACGGACGCTCGCCAGATCATGGAGAAGCTCGGTTATGGGCCGGATAGACGGCTCAGGGTCAAAGTGTCGGTGCGTGACCTTCCGTTCTTCCGGGACCCCACGGTGATCATGATCGACCAGTTGAAGGAGGTGTATATCGACGGCGAACTCGAGATGGTCGACACCGCGAATTGGCTGCCCAAGGTCATGCGCAAGGACTACACCGTTGGGCTCAGCCCTGTGGGCGGTGGGCCCGACCCCGACCAGAACCTCTACCTGAATTACGGCTGCGGTGGTGAGCTGAACTATAACGGTTACTGCAACCCGGACGTGGACACACTGATCGATCAGCAGTCTGCCGAAGCCGACCAGGAGCGGCGCAAGAAGTTGGTGTGGGAGATCGAGAGAAGATTGGCGGAGGACGGCGCTCGGCCGATCATCTTCTACGACCGCCGCGCCACCTGCTGGCGGCCGCACGTGAGGGGCCTGACGATCATGGTCAACAGCATCTCCAATGGTGCGCGTATGGAAGATGTCTGGCTCGACGAGTAGAAGTGGGTGTTGCCACCGCGTCGGTGCTAATGTTCAACGAACCACGGCGGTACGCGGACTATGGCGCCGAGCCAGCGAGGAATTTAGGGGACATGCTGACAGCAAGCGCGAGCTCTCCCTGCGACCTACACTAAACTTCATGCGGCTCCTTATGTTTCGAAGGTCTCATCCCCCTCGAGGAGCATGATCCAGGGCTGCGTGCTGTCGGCCACAAATACGACTCTTGGTCGTTCACTCACTTCGAGACCATGATTGTCTCGGTCGTCGGTGCGCCCTGCCGGAAAGAACAGTCTCGTCGGTATGGCCATCGCCAACGAGACGGGGCAGCTTCGAAACCGATGCGGCGCTGAGCCCGTCCGGGGTGCCCATGGAAAGCATGCGGGATCTTGGCGCTGCACTGAGAGGGGATGTGGGCGATGCACGCTGAACACGGGGGGTCCATGGACCGGGCATATAGGAAGGCGGTCGCCGTCACGGGCGTTGCCGCGATATCGCCTTCAGTGAATGCGGTTTTGATCAGCACTGACAGCAGAGAAGCGGGCTTATGGCTGTGGCAGGGCGAGGCACCGCCGCCGCCAGCGCTCCCCCGGCCCAAATCTCGTGCCCAGCAATTTCTTCGTCGCATCACGCCCGCTGCGGGATGGGCTGGCTGGATAGCGCTGCCTGCCGGTTTGGCCCTCGCGTCGATCGCGGTATCAATGATGCGGCACCCGGATGGGCCCGTGTCACCAGATACGCCCGCCGTCGCGCTCTCATCGGCCCCGTCGCCCACCGTAGCGCACCCGATCGTCTCTGTACTCCCGGCCGAGGCCACGGAGGCTAAATTGGATCAGGCGCAAGTGCCATCGGCGCGGCCAGCTGCTAAAATTACGGCGCAAGGCCCAGAACCGCCAGTGGTAAAAGCGCGTGCCCAATATAAATTGTCGCGAATTGCGAGAAAAACCCGCGCATCGCATGTTCGAAGAGGACCGCCAGTCCCGATGGTCGGAGTGCTTACGCCACCGGTCACGACATGGCATGGTGGCGGTTACTGACATGCTTACTGACCCCCGATGGCGCGACTTAGTCCTTCAGCCCTGCTCGGCCGCCGGGACGTTGGTGAGCGCGTCCACCCAGCGCAATGCAGACCGCCGCCAGATCTGCCGCCTGGGTGAGAACTCGGCGCGTTGTCGGATCGTCCCGGCACGCAAGCCATAGCTCTGCGGATTCTCTACCGCCGAGGAATAGATCGGCGTGCCGCAAGTGCCGCAGAAAGCGTGAAGGCGTTTGTTGCCGCTCTCGGCGATCTTGATATAGGTCTTCGGCGTGCCGCTAAGCAGCAGGAAGTGCTCAGCCGGCGCTGGGATGTTTGCGCGAAATGCGGATCCCGAGAGCGTCTGGCAGTCGGTGCAGTGGCAGATGCGGAGCGCGTCCGGATCAACTTCCGCTTCGAAGGTGATCTCGCCGCAATGGCACCGTCCATCGATCTTCATACGTGTTCCTCGTAAGTACCCAGGTGTGTGGCCAGATGGTAGCGAGCACCGACAAGTCGCCCGAGATCGCCCTAATCCTGAAGCTGATCCGCGAAATCTGCCGCAAGGTAGGGGGCGCTGTCGGTGGTTGACGAACTCAGGTGCATCTGGCCGCCTTCCGCTTTGGATCTGCGGGCGCGGCAACTAGGATAGAGATCACCGCTTCTGCGCCGTGCGCGGCGGTGTATTCGCCGTGTCATCCGGCCGAAATGTTGCAGTCGCATGCCGCGCGGCGAGATCATCGAGCTATCCGCCGGCAGCATATCGGCCGCGGCCTTCGTCAAGCGCAAACGGAGGCGCGGCGTGGGCTCTGAACCGCCCCTGCAGCCTTGGCGCTTCCGGAATTCCGCTTTCACGGGAATGACAAGAAACGCGATAAAGCCTCAGTGCACGTGCTCGTATTTTTGCAGTGAACGGATGTAAGCCGGGCGCGGCGTGTCAGGGTAGAATTGCGGCCATTGCGTCCACGAGACTTCGCCGACGTAAAGGTCGCCGCGCGAGTCGACGCTGAGACCGTGCGGCCCGAGAAACGCGGTCGGCGCGGTGCCGGCGTGCATGTCGCCAAAACGCGACAGCAATTTGCCCTGGTTGTCGACGATGCTGACCCGAGGACCGAGGTTCGGGCTGTTGCGGTTGACCGGCTGGACCGGGCCGAGTTCGCCGATATAGCAGACCGGGTGGCGGGTATAGTCCATGTATAAGCCGCAGGGTCGGTGCAGATTGTTCCACTGCGTCTCGTACTTGCCGTTGCCGTCGAACACCTGGATGCGGTGGTTCTCGCGGTCGGCGACATAGACCCAGCCGTCGGCGTCGGTGCAGATGTTATGCACGATGTTGAACTCGCCGGGGTTGGTGCCGGGCTCGCCCCACGACATCAACAATTTGCCGTCAGGCGAATATTTGTGCACCTTGGCATTGCCGTAGCCGTCCGACACATAGATCTCCCCCTTCGGCGACAGTGCCGTGTGCGTGCAGCGGTGGAATGGCTCGCCGCTCATATAGGGCGCCGGCTTGCCCGGGACGCCGAGCTCGAGCAATACCTTGCCGTCGAGCGAGCATTTGCGGACGAAATGCCCGCCGTCATCGGTCAGATATATTAAATCGTCCGGTCCCATATGGACGCCGTGCGCCCGCGGATACTGGCCCTCGCCCCAGGAGCGCAGAAAATTGCCCTCGCGATCGAACACCATGACCGGGTGTTCCCCGCGGTTGAAGACGTAGACGTTGTCCTTGGCGTCGACCCCAACCGCGCCGACCTCTTTGAACGACCAGCCGTCCGGCAGTTTCGCCCAATCCTCGACGATGCGGTATTTGAAGTCGCCAGTGCCAACAATGATCGCCATCCCGGACCCTCCCTTTATGCGCTGAGCGCAAGCTATCGAAGCAAGCGGCGCGAGACAATCCTGCTCCGCTGGGGCTGTGTCGAGAGCTGCCGTGACAGAGGAGAATGGGAAAGAGCCGGCCAATGTATGCCCAGGTGTTGATCCGCTGCGATGGGCGCTACAGTTCGCCGATGCGAAGCACGCGGCCATTCGGTCGACCGGA
The DNA here is from genome assembly GCA_963732095.1 of uncultured Alphaproteobacteria bacterium. Lineage (GTDB taxonomy): Bacteria > Pseudomonadota > Alphaproteobacteria > ATCC43930 > CGMCC-115725 > AP-15. Next base: position 27,385 of record CAVSZA010000029.1, on the reverse strand, counting down.
TCGTGCTCGGACTGGACCGCGAATAGGAGGCCGGCTGTCCACACGTCCAAGCTGTGGCTGACAGCGCGACATGATGAAGGGTGCGGAGATTGGCCGCATCTGCGGTTCGCCGTTCGTGGGACAACGAGTTCAGAATTTTCGGACGCCGTCTCCTCGAACGCTGCGTACTCGCGGATATGGCGACGGTCGGGCTCAGTCGCCTGCACTGCCAGCGAGGAAATCGTGCTGTCTGGCGATGGGCTAGGTCTTCACTACAGCCGTTTCTCGCCAATTTCTGCCGATCGGCTCCTTTTCCCTCAATTACTTGCTGGATCCAAAATCCGAAACCCCGCCGCCAATCGGCCAAGTCAGGCTAACGACCGGCGGGTGACGATCTAGCTTTCACACAAAAAAGCCGGGTAAGTCGGGACTCCCCCGGCTTTTAAGGGCTCGGCTTGTCGGAGAGGCTGCGGTCAGTGCCTCTCCAGCTGGCAGATTTCGTCCTTGATGCGGAGCTTTTGACGCTTCAGATCGTGGACTGCGTCCTGATTGGGAAGAGGACGCTTGTTTTCCTCATCGAGAGCGCGTTCGAGTGCAGCATGTTTCTCCTTCAGCGCCTCGATGCGATCCTGCAGCGACATGCACGATCCTCCTGCTAGACAGTGGCAGCGGTCGATGGTAGCGCCGGCGACATCAGCCGGCTATAGGGTCGTTGACCCTCGGACGGAGATATGACGGAACGATTAAATTCACAGAGGGCGGCATGACGGAAAAATCCGGACGCCCGCGTCTGATCGTCGGGATCAGCGGCGCCTCCGGGGTGATCTACGGCGCGCGCCTCCTCGAGCTGCTGCAGCCGCTGCCGGTCGAGACCCATCTCGTCATCAGCCGAGCCGCGGAGGTGACACTTGCGCTGGAGACCGACCTGAAACCCGCCGTCGTCCGCAGCCGTGCCGATGTCGTCCACGCGATCGGCGATCTCGCGGCGCCGATCTCCTCCGGCTCGTTCAGGACGATCGGTATGGTGGTGGCTCCGTGCTCGATCCGCAGCATGGCCGAGATCGCCAGCGGGGTGACGACGACGCTGCTGAGCCGCGCGGCCGATGTCGTGCTCAAGGAGCGCCGCCGGCTCGTCCTCATCGTGCGCGAAACGCCGCTTCACACCGGCCACTTGCGCAGCTTGACGGCGCTGTCGGAGATGGGCGCGGTGATCGCTCCGCCGGTGCCCGCCTTTTATGCCAAGCCCCAGACCATCGCCGAGATGATCGACCAGACCTTGGGCCGCGTCCTCGACCTGTTCGGGCTGGAAACCGGGCTGGTCAAACGATGGGGCGAACCCTCCGGTGCCGAAGACCGCTCCGAGCCGCGCGATTCGGCCGATTAGACGATCCGGTTCACAGATCTTGCGCGAATGCGTCGAGGGCTTCTTTGATAACCGCTGCTTCCTTGCTGCCGACCCCGTTCTCGCCGAGATAGAGCGCGAGACTGGCATGGGCGGCGGCTCGACGGCCCCGAGGATCTGTCAGCGGGCGCCCACTCCCCACGAGCCGGGCGAGGCGTTGCTGGACCAGCTTCTCGCCCCCGATTTCGAGCGCCTTCACGCCTTCGCGGAACCGCTGGACATCGCCGTCGGGATGGTGCCGGAGCTTTCGTCGCAGCCTGCGCAAGGGTTCGACAATTTCGCTTCGGAGCGCGCCGGCCACTTGTTCCGCCGCCGCCAGGGCATCGCCGCCGAGCGCGCCCCGCCCCGAGATGCCGAGCCACAGCGCAAACAGAACGAGGTTGACGTCGAAGCCGTCGCGGTCCTGCAGCGCGATCAGTGCGTCGGCGACCCCCGGCCGCTCGTAGAAGGCGAGTGAGAAACGCCAGAACGCCTCGTCTTCCGATGTCTCATCCATCGCTCAAGCATATCTCCGATCTTCGAGAGCGCCGATCGTCTTGGAAGAGCCGGATGATACCGCGCCTTTGCGGCAATGTTCGGGTCTGATGGTGCCCGGCACGTCAGGGAGTGCTATTATGACGCCGAACTCTCCTGGCACGGCCATGGATCTCGACATCGAAGTTCTGAAAGCAAAGCTCGCCGCGCTGAAAACCGAACATCGCGACCTCGACGAAGTGATCGCGCGTCTCGCCGAGCGCAACCCTGTCGATCAACTCGAGCTTCAGCGGCTAAAAAAGCGAAAGCTGTTGCTCAAGGATCAGATCACCAAGATCGAGAGCGAGCTGTTGCCCGACATCATCGCTTGAGGGGCAAAATCACCCGAAGTTGCAACCGGCGCCGACAACCGATTGTGGCCGCGGGCGGCTTGTGCAGCGGTGATCCCCCCCTATAATCACGGCTCTCGAGGATGCTTCCAGAGGGAGTTGAATGGACCACGCCAGTCGGTCAGTGGGTATCATCATGGGGAGCCAATCCGACTGGGACACCATGCAGCACGCTGCGAGCACCCTCGAACGGTTGGGGATCGGCTACGAGACCCGGATCGTCTCTGCGCATCGCACACCCGACCGCCTCTTTGACTACGCCCGTACGGCAAAATCGCGTGGGCTGCACCTGATTATCGCCGGTGCCGGCGGGGCCGCCCACCTTCCTGGGATGGCGGCGGCATTGACCCCGCTCCCGGTGCTCGGCGTGCCGATCGAAAGCAGAACCTTGAAAGGCGTCGATAGCCTGCTCTCGATCGTCCAGATGCCGGCGGGGATCCCGGTCGCAACCTTCGCGATCGGGCAGGCGGGGGCGGTCAATGCGGCGCTTTTTGCCGCGGCGATGCTCGCTCTCGGCGATAATACGGTCGCACAGGCTCTCGACAGCTTTCGGCAGGCGCAGACGCAAACTGTGGTCGATCGTCCTGCCGGTCGGGAATGTTAGCTCCCGGCGCCACGATCGGCATTTTAGGCGGGGGCCAACTTGGCCGGATGACCGCCCTTGCCGCCGCCCAGCTCGGCTACCGCTGCCATATTTTCGCCGACGAGCCCGACAGCCCGGCCGCGCAAGTTTGCGGCGCGGCCACCGTTGCCGAATTCTCCGACCGAGAGGCGCTCGAAGGGTTCGCCGGGGCCGTCGACATCATAACCTTCGAATTTGAAAATATTCCAGCGGAGGCAGTTCGACGGGTGGCGGCCCTCAAACCGGTGCTGCCGCGGCCTGAAATCCTCGAAATCGCGCAGGACCGCCTGCGCGAAAAGGACTTTCTTCGCTCGATCGACGTCGAGACTGCCGCGTACCGCGAAATTTCCGACCCGACCGTCTTGCTCCGCGCGATCCACGATTTGGGGTACCCCGCGGTGTTGAAAACGGTGCGTCTCGGCTACGACGGCAAGGGTCAGGTGACTTTGACCCCCGAGATCAAGGCCGAGGAAGCCTGGCAACGAATGGGCGGCGAGATCGGCATCCTCGAAGGTTTTGTCGATTTTGCCTGCGAGATCTCCGTCATCGTTGCGCGCGGCGCAAACGGCGCCTGGGCGGCCTATCCGCCCGTTGAAAACCAGCACGTCAATCATGTCCTCGACACAACGATCGCGCCCGCGCGAATTCAGGTCGATACCGCGATCCGCGCCGAGGCCATCGCGCGCCACGTCGCCAAAAAGCTCGATCTCGTCGGGGTGCTCGCGGTCGAGATATTCGTGACCCAGGCTGGCGAACTCCTCGTCAACGAGATCGCGCCGCGCCCGCACAATTCGGGTCATTGGACGATCGATGCCTGCTACACCAGCCAATTCGAGCAGCTCGTGCGGGCGATTTGCGGGCTCCCACTCGGCTCGGTCGAGCGCCACTCAGATGCCGTCATGCAGAACCTGTTAGGCAGCGACGTCGCCAATTGGCGAGACGCGTTGAACGATCCTCTGGCCAAACTGCATCTCTACGGCAAGACCGAGATCCAGCCCGGCCGCAAGATGGGCCACGTAACTCGTCTCGTCCCGCACCGCTGAGCCCCTGTTTCGGAAAGTCGGTCAGGCAGCGCGCGGCGCTGTCTTGCCGTTCAGCCAGGCACGCATTGCCCCCGATGTCGCATCCCATGCCTCGGTCAATCGATCGGCGATATCCCGGGCAAGACGAGCGTTTTCGGCATCGCAGGCCGCCCGCAACGCAGCCGCGAGCCAGCTGAGCCGTAACGCTCCGAAATTGCCAGCCGTCCCGAGCAGGGTATGCGCTTCCCGGCCCGTCCCCTCGAGGTCATGGCGATCGAGGAGCCGGCGTATTTGGTTGATGCGCTCTGCGGTGTTCACGAGAAATACGTCGACAAACTCGTCCAAAGGCTCGCCGCCTGCCATGACCTCGGCGATCATGGCGAGGCGAGCTGGATCGATCGCGACGGGCGGCAGGCCATCGGCGGCAACCAGAGCTGGCCCTCTGCCTCTTCCGACAAGCCCAGCAGCCACGTCGTTGAGCCGCGAGAAGAGTTCCCCATTGTCGATTGGCTTCGACAAATAGTCGTCCATCTCGGCCGCGAGATATTCTTCCTTGGCTCCGCTCATTGCGTGAGCGGTCAACGCGATGATCGGCACGGTATTCTTGGGCGGCGGCAAAGCGCGAATGCGTTTTGTCGCCTGGACTCCGTCGAGCACCGGCATTTGCACATCCATCAGCACGACATCGTAATCCGCATTGCACACGGCCTCGAACGCCAATTCCCCGTTCTCGACGACATCGACTTGATGATCCGCCTTGCGAAGCAGCATCGTGACCAGCTGCTGGTTGATCTTATTGTCTTCTGCGAGCAGGATTCGCAGAGGCGGTCCTGCCGATCCTGGCGGCGGTAACGGCGCGTGGGTCGGTTCCGTGCGCCGCACCCCCGCAAAGCCAAAGAGCTGTGCAAAGGCGTCGAGCAGCGACTGCTCGCGGACCGGTTTGGTCAGCACCGCATCGATGATGCCGGAGGTACTCTCCGCGAGGCCGTGCCGCCCGGCCGACGAGGCAATCACGATCTTCGTCTCGGCGAGGCCCTCCGTCGTGCGGATCCGCTGAGCCAATGCTTCACCCGGCAAGCCCGGCATCATCTGGTCGATGATGACGAGGTCGAACGGTTTGCCTTGGTGAAATGCCCGCTCCAGTTCGGCCATCGCGGCAAAACCATCATCGACCGACATTGCCTCGATGCCGAAGCCGCCCAACTGGCGCGCGAGAATGCGCCGGTTCATCTGTACATCGTCAACGATCAGGACATGAAGCCCCGCCAGTTTGCTGGGCAATGCCCGGCGTTCGACGGTCGGGTTGACGGCCGGCCGCAGCGGCAGCTCAAACCAGAATCGACTGCCGAAGCCGAGCGTGCTATCGACGCCGATCTCGCCGCCCATCAGCTCGATCAGCTGTTTGCAGATTGCCAATCCGAGACCGCTTCCGCCAAACCGGCGGGTAATCGAGGTATCGGCCTGACTGAACTTTTCAAATAGCTTGCCGCGAGCCGCTTCCGACATTCCGATCCCGGTATCGACAATTTCAAAGCGCAGCCGGCGCAAATCTTGGGTGGAACCGGAGGACACCGCCGCCTCGACCGAAACGCCGCCATGCTCGGTGAACTTGATGGCGTTACCGACAAGGTTCAGCAGGATCTGACGAAGCCGCATCTCATCTCCGCGAAAGCCGCCCCTGGCCGTCGGATCGACGAAAACACCGAGGTCGATACCCTTCTCGTGGGCTTTCGGCGCCAACAGGCCGACGGCATCTTCGACCGTGTCGAAGAGCTCAAAATCCATGATTTCGAGGTCGACTTTGCCGGCTTCGAGCTTCGATATATCCAGAATGTCGTTGATCAGGGCGAGCAGCGACTCGGCGCTGTCGCGCACGGCGATCGCACATTCGCGCTGCTCCGGCGTCAAATCGGTTTGTAGCAGCAATCCGTTCATCCCGATGACGCCGTTCATCGGGGTGCGAATCTCGTGCGACATATTGGCGAGGAAATCCGATTTGGCGCGGTTCGCCTTTTCGGCGGCTTCACGCGCCTGCTCGGCCTGCTGACGCGCCGCGGCGATCTGCTCCTCGGCGGTCTTGCGGGCGGTAATGTCGGTGAATGTCCTGACAGCCCCGCCGCCGGGAAGCGGAACATTGCGGAATTCGATCGCCCGCCCATTCGGGCGCCGGCGCTCGCGGACCCGTGGCTCTTCGAGAGCCCCGCCCCTCCTGACGATCTCCTTCAGCGTCTCGTCGCGCCCATATTCCTGGTTTCGCCACTGCCAGGCGAGGACATCGTCGAAATGCGGTTGAACCGCCATCAGCTGCGGCGGCAGCTCCATAATTTCGATGGCGCGGCGGTTGCAGACTGGAACCATGCGGTCCGCGTCGACCACCAGGATGCCCTGGTCCATGTGTTCGAGAGTTGTTTCGAGAAGCTGCGATTTTTCGGTGAGGCGGCGCTCGCTTTTGCGCAATGCATCGGCACTCTGCTGCAGTTCCATGGTGTTGAGTTCGAGGCTCGCCCGATTCTGCTCGAGCTCGCGAAATTGAACGCCAAGCTCTGCAAAGAGGACAATGAAGCCGAGAACTGCGCATACCGCGCCGATTGCAATGAATGTTGATTGCCGGCGCCAATTCGCGAGAGCGGCAGCCTCCGAGATCGCCACATCGACAACCAGCGGATAATCTGCCAGCGGATGCACCGATTCGACCCAGGTGATCCCGGCGGCATCCTCCTCGGAACGAAAAATGCCACCGCTACCGGCCAGCCGATACCATGGTGATCCGGCCGGCATCTTCCGACCGATGCTGTCTTCTTCGACATGGGGATAACGCGCGAAGATGGTGCCGTCCTGCCGCAGAACCGTAACTGGTCCCAGCTCCGGCAGAGTGATCGCCTTGTAAAATTCTTCGAGATAGTCGGTCCGGATCGTTGCGACGATCGTACCGAGAAACTCGCCGCCCGGTCCGCTGATGCGGCGCGCGACAATAATCGTCCACCCGCTGTTGGTGCGGTTCTTTACCGGCATTCCCAAGAAACTGGTCGGCTCGTCGTGCAGCCGAAAATAGGCGATGAAGTCGCGATCCGAGAAATCGGCGCCCGAAACCGCCCAACGGCGTGACGCATTTATGCGCTTGCCGTCCGCATCGATCAGGGCGAGGGCATCGGCTTGAGGCAAATTCTTCAGCCGATTGGTCAGAAACTCGCGCCACTTCCTGCCGGAGAGCAGCTGTTCGAATTGCGCGGGGGCTTCAATTCCGGAGCCGAGTACTCGGTCCTTGACCTGATCAAGTACGAGGTCGACCGCCTGCAGAGTGCGCGAAGTCTGCTCGGCGAAGGCGACACCGAGATTTTCGATTTCCTCTGTATAGGTGTTCATGGCCTCCCGCCGCAGATCCCAAATCGTCAGGAGGCCAGCCATTAGGGTCATGCAAACGACTGCCAGGCCGATCAAGTTGAGGCGGCGATTGGACGGCGGGTGCCGCCGCAAGCTCGCGAAAAACTTCATTACGAGAGTTCGCTCTGACGATGACGGCGGACCTGATCTTTACGGTCGGGACGGTAACTGCTCCTTGAGGTTAATTCGCCTTAGGTTAAAAAGCGGTAACGGAGATCCGCTCGCTTGGGCGATCGCGCGCATGCGGATTCCCTCTGTCAAAGCGCACGCCGCCACCTGAGGTCTCGGCCTTGTACGACTATATCTTGTCGTATTCCGCCGAGATGTCGCGGTTTGTGTAATCCGGCAGCAGGGCGGCTGCGGCCAGGCTGATGACCGCACAAACGAGGATATAGAGGGCGATCGCGTAGCCCGATTTGAACGCGGCGAACAGCGCGGTTGCGATCAGCGGTGCGGGGCCGCCGGCAAAGACCGAGGCCAACTGATAGCCGATCGAAGCACCGCTGTAGCGCAGCCGGCCGGTGAAGCATTCTGCGATCAATGCCGCTTGCGGGCCGTACATCATGTCGTGCGGGATCAGGGACAGCACGATGGCGAGAAAGATCCACCCCGGCACCATCGTATTGAGCAGCGCGAAGTAGATGAAACCAAATACCCCGGTTGTTGCCGCGCCGATCAGATACATCCGCTTGCGGCCGATCCTGTCCGACAGATGGCCGGAAATCGGGATCGAGAAGAACGACACGACCGAGGCAGTCAACACGGCTGTAAGAAGAAGATTGCGCGAAACCCCCAGGATCGTCGTCCCGTAGGTGAAGACAAAGGCGGTGAAGATGTAGAACGGCGCCTGCTCTCCCATACGCGCCAACGCCGTCAGGAGAATCTCCTTGGGCTGCCGTCTGATCACCTCGAGGGCCGGCGTCTTCTCGACGCGGTTCTCGGCCACCAATCGCGCGAAGGTCGGCGTCTCGAGAATGCCGAGCCGGATATAAAGGCCGATCCCGACCAGGATGATGCTGAGGAAGAACGGGATGCGCCATCCCCAGTCGAGAAACTGACTGCCGGCGATTTGGCTGAATGCCAGCGCCGCCAAATTCGCCAGGAACAGTCCGGCGGGCACGCCGAATTGCGGCCAGGCGGCGATAAAGCCGCGATGATGGTCGGATCGCGCCCACTCCATCGACAGCAGCACCGAGCCGCCCCACTCGCCGCCGACCCCGACGCCTTGGATAAAGCGCAGGATGGTCAGGATGATCGCACCCCAGATACCGATCCGCGCATAGGTCGGCACGAACGCGACGAGAAAAGTCGCGATACCCATCAACAGCAGGGTCGCGATCAATGCCGCCTTGCGCCCGATGCGGTCGCCGTAGTGGCCAAAGATGGCGGCGCCTACCGGTCGGGCGACAAAGCCGACCGCATAGATGCCGAAGGCCTGCAAGGTCCCGACCAGCGGATCCAACTCCGGGAAGTACAGCTTCGCAAAGACCAGCCCGGTGACGGTGCTGTACAGGAAGAAATCATACCATTCGATCGTCGTGCCGATCGTGCTGGCGATCACCGCGCGCCGCAATTGCACCCGGTGCTCGAGCTCGGTAAGCGCGTCCACCGCAACTCCCGCTGCCGTCATCTAAGCTCCTCCTTTCGCTTCACCGCGGGCGGTTCTTGCTCGCCGCGGGGGCAAAAAGCACCCACGTGCCGCGATATAGTTTCACACGGCGGTGGCGAGCAAAATGATGCCGCCGACAACCGATGCGCCGCCGGCGATCACTCCGAGCGATCGTTCCTCGAAATGGCTGATCGAGACGTCCCGGTGATCGTCGGGCGCGAGGCGCAAGGTTGCGGATATCGCCCAGACGATCACGCCCAATACAGCAAGCACTGATCCGAGGGTTCTCCTGCGAACCCGCATTCGATATCGCCAGTCCATCTGTGGCCCCTCCTCTACCGAGCAAGATCAGTGATGACTATTTCTATCCCCAACGTTGCATACGAGCAAATGGGGTCATATCTCGACCGATTTTTCCTTTTCGACCCTAAGCTGTCGCTCGTCGTCGGCAACCGAAACGGGAGGAATGCCCCCTTCGGAAGCTGAGAGTGAACTCCGGACTTGCCTCCATCGGCTCCAACACCCTCACTCTCTCAAGCCATATTGATCACTCTCCGCCTCAAGAGAGGGCTCGATGGGGCATTACTTTCGCCTAGTATTTTTGGGCCGCCTAGTATTTTTGGGCGAATTACCGAGGCATGGGCAGCTTCATTGCCTTTCCCGCTAGCTTTCCGCGCGCGTCGTTCAGCGCCCTGAGGCTGGCAAGGGTCTCATCGGGCCTTTTCGCCGCCACTCCGACAAGCAGCGCTTCAATGAAGCCAAGGGTTGCTGTGTGCATGCTCAGCATATTTGCCTGACCGCGTGCGACCGGCAGGACCAGATCGACCCGGCGCCTCAGGGTCGCTGCGAGCGTGTCGGTCACGAGGAACGATCGCAGTCCGCGTCGGCCGATTTCGTCGACAAGAGCGGCCAGTTCAGGATAGACCCGGCCATAGGCCAGCATGATGACGAGATCGCCCTCGCGCAGCTTGACCAGGTCGTCGGCGAACAGAAGGCCTGTATTCGTCAGGCCCGCGGCGTCCAATCCGAAGCGCCCGAGTTGAGTGATGAGATAGCCGGCGATCGCGCTCGACGGCCCCAGGCCAAACACCACGATACGCCGCGCACGCGCGATGCCGTCGACCGCTTCCTCGAATAACACGGGCGTGATCGAGCGGCGCACGCTCTCAAGCGACCGCAGATGGATATTGAGCGTCATCTCGAAGGCGGCGGAGAGGTTGTTGCCAACCTCCTCAAGCGTTCGGGTCAATCGCTCGGCGGGCGATAAGGAATTGCGCAGTTCGCTGGCGAGCGTGCGGCGCAATTCCTCCAGACCTGTAAAACCAAGCGCCTTGGTGGCCCGCACGACCGTCGCGTCGCTGGTCGCCGCCTTGGCTGCCAGTGCCGCCGCAGACGCGATCAGGACCTCTTCGCGGTTGGCTTGAAAGAACCGCACGACGCGCTGCTCGGCCGGGCTCATCCGCGCGAGGCGGTCTGCTACTCTTTCATCGAAGGTAAGTGCCGCGGTCGTCACCGGTTTGCCTGCCTCTTGACTCATGTCGTCACTACTACATATATCACGGCATTACGTCGTGAACACTACATTACTCAATCTCTCGGGGGCACACATGGGTGCTGCGGCCTGGAGTGTGGCAGGACCGGCGATCAGTTCGGCCTTCATCGCCTCGCTCGTCGAAATCGTCGAGGCATTCACGATCGTTCTTGCAGTCGCGACGCTACGAGGTTGGCGACCCGCGGCCGTTGGCACGGTCACGGCGCTTGCCGTACTGGGCGTGCTGATCGCCTCGCTAGGTCCGCTTCTGGGGCTCGTTCCGCTTCACCTTCTCCAACTCGTTGTTGGCATCCTCCTGCTTCTCTTCGGGATGGGGTGGCTCCGCAAGGCGATCCTGCGGGCGGCAGGCGTTATCCCGCTACATGATGAGGAAGCGATTTTTGCCTCCGAAGCAGCCCAACTGGCAACGACTGCCGACCGGGAACGCAGATCACTCAACTGGATCGCCGGCCTGACCGCCTTCAAGGCCGTGCTGCTGGAAGGACTCGAAGTCGTCTTTATCGTCGTTGCCGTCGGTTCCGGTCGCGGCCTGTTATGGCCGGCCAGCCTCGGCGCATTGGCAGCATGTGTCGTTATCCTCGCCATTGGCATTGTCGTCCACAAGCCGCTCGCAAGGGTGCCCGAGAACACCCTCAAATTCTGCGTCGGCACGATGCTGTCGGCCTTCGGAGTGTTCTGGACCGGCGAAGGGCTCGGCATCCTCTGGCCGGGCCAGGATCTTATCTTGGCGGTCTTTGCTTCTCTGTTTCTCGCGGTGGGATTTGTCACGGCATCGGTACTTCGTCGGCCCGCGATGGAGGCGCTGCAATGAGCATCATCGGCGATGTTTTCAAAGAGCTCTTCGCGATGTTCCTCGCCGACGTGAGGCTCACCTTCGCTACCCTTGTACTGGTCGCGATCGTCGGCGGCCTTGTCGACGGATTGGAGGTCGCGCCGCTGCTGGCCGGGAGCGTTCTCCTTCTTGGCTGTCTCGGAATTCTGGTCGGGACGGCCAGCCGCGAAGCGAGGGATCGGGCACACCGATGAATGAAGCATTGCAAAGAGAGGCTTTGAGCAAGGTGCCGGAAGTCACTTTCGCCTTCTGGATCATCAAGATCGCCGCGACTACGCTAGGCGAAACCGGCGGCGACACCGTGACGATGACGTTGAACTGGGGCTATCTCGCCGGCACAGCCCTGTTCTTCGTGTTGCTCGTCGCGCTCATTGCGGCGCAAATTCTCGCGAAGAACTTCCAGCCGTTCCTTTATTGGGCGACGATCGTCGCGTCGACCACCTTCGGCACGACGATGGCCGATTTCGCCGACCGCTCGCTCGGCATCGGCTATACCGGCGGCTCGACCTTGCTGTTCGTGTGTCTCGCCCTGGTACTGAGCCTCTGGTACTGGTCCGAGGGCACCATCTCCGTCAACACCGTAAGCACGCCAAAGGTCGAGGCCTTCTACTGGGCGGCGATCACCTTCTCCCAAACGCTCGGCACCGCGCTCGGGGACTGGATGGCCGATACCGGAGGATTGGGTTACGAAGGTGGCGCAGTCGTCTTCGCGGCGGGTCTGGCTGTGATTGTTGGGCTCTATGTTTGGACTGACGTGTCGCGCGTGCTGCTGTTCTGGGCAGCGTTCATTCTGACACGTCCGCTTGGCGCCACGGTCGGCGATTTCCTCGACAAACCGGTCGCAAACGGCGGGCTCGCGCTCAGCCGCCCATGGGCTTCGGTTGTCATCGCCGCATTCATCATCGCGTGCTTATTTGTCCTGCCGCAACGCGCGGGCCGTCACCCGGCAACGTCGGGCGCCGCCGCGGGGGATTGAACGGCAACCTGTTCTCCCACCGAACTGCCGCGACGCCGATTGATATGTTCAAACCGACTGATCAACCGCTTCGGGTCTGATATACCAACTCCACCGCAGTCACTCGAACGGCCGGAATTGGCGCTCAGCTGCCGATCTTGCATGGCCGCCGGAAATGGGCTCGCTTTCCGACGACGGCTGCGCAATGCCGAATGCTTGAGCGAGGCGGCGATGCGCTTCGGGTCATGCGCACGAAACACCCGGGGCTTCAGATCGAGCGCATCGCTCGTCTCGGTGACCTTTGCCGACCATTTGTGCATGTGTCGTGGCTTCGCCAACGGTCTCTCCCAATCCTGTATTTACAACCGCACTCCAGCATGCCGCGTTCCCGGCCGCTGACCCCTTGCCAGTGCGACGAGCAGCGTCGCCAACAAATGGACGGCCCGGAACGAATCCCTGTTGCGCAGAGTTTAGAGGGTGAATTTGGCAATCGCAGAGGATATTCGAAATGACCGAGTTGGACAAACAAAGGGTCCTCAATCTCCTGAACCGCATCCTCGAAGCAGAGCTGGCGGGAGTAGTTCGGTACACGCATTATTCGTTTCTGATATTCGGACACAATCGGATCCCGATAATATCGTGGATGCGCGAACAGGCGGCCGAGTCGCTTACCCATGCACAGCAAGCGGGCGAAATGATCACACTGCTCGGGGAATATCCGTCGCTGACGATTGGCCCCTTGCTTGACAGCCATAAGCACGACGTCGACGCAATCATGCGGGAGTCGCTGGACACCGAGGCGAAGGCACTCGGCCTCTATCGTGAGCTTCTCCAATGCGCGGAAGGGCGCTCGGTCATCATCGAAGAGTACGCTAGGCAGATGGTCTACGCCGAAGAATTGCACGCAAGCGAGGTTGATAAAATGCTCCGCAAGCCGGGCGAAGTGGCGGCCTTCCGCCCCTCCCGTGGAGCGGCCTGAGAAACCGTCATCAGGCTACGCCCCCAATGATCGTTGTCCTTACCGGTGCCAGCGCCGGGGTGGGCCGCGCCACGGCGCTAGAATTCGCCCGGCAAGGCCGCAATGTCGCAATCCTGGCACGCAACGGGGCGCGGCTCGAGGCAGCGGCTGCTGAGCTACGTTGTTATGGCGTCAGCGCTCTTCCGATCGTCGCCGATGTGGCCGAGGCCGAAGCGGTTGAGGCAGCGGCGGACCGCGTCGAAAAGGAACTGGGTCCGATTGATGTGTGGGTCAACAACGCGATGGCAACCATCTTCGCTCCGATCCACCGCATCACCTCGGAGGAGTTCCGCCGCGGGACGGCAGTGACCTATCTCGGTCAGGTCCACGGCACGATGGCGGCGCTGGCGCGAATGCGGCACCGCGATCGGGGCACGATCGTAAATGTCGGCTCGGCTCTTGCCTATCGAGCGGATCCCACTGCAATCGGTCTATTGTGGTGCCAAATATGCGGTGCGGGGGTTCACCGACGCGGTGCGGACCGAACTGATGCATGACGGCAGCGCGACACGGCTGGTCATGGTTCATCTTCCGGCGGTAAATACGCCACAGTTCGACTGGGCGCTCAATAAGACCGGGAGGCGGGCGCAGCCTGTCCCGCCAATCTACCAGCCCCAGGTGGCGGCGCGCGCGATAGTCGCTGCCGCGCTGCATCCCGACCGACGCGAGGTCTGGGTCGGGTTGCCGACGGTGAAAGCGATCGTCGCCAACAAGTTGGCGCCGGGGCTGCTCGACCGCTATCTCGCCAAAAAAGGCTACAGCGGCCAGTTGACCCACGAGCCCATTCCCGCAGATGCACCAACCAACCTGTTCAAGACAGCGGACGGCGATTACGGCGCCCACGCCCGTTTCGACCATCAGGCGCGCGCGGTGTCATTGCAAGCGGTCGCGGACCGCCATCGCGGGATGATGGCACTCGGCATCCTCGGGCTTGGCGTCGGTCTCTTGGCTCTACTCGCCTGGCCGCGTCAAGCCGGCGCGTAGCTGTAGCGGGTGAGGTAATCCGCCGCGGTCAGGAAAAACAGGATCCACAGCCAGAAGAAGCCGGCCCCGGCAAAGACCCAGAACAACGAGGCGCCTCGGTCGAGCTCCATGAAAACCGCGAGCACGATCAGCGCCATCGCCGCTGCCACCAGACCATGCGCGACGGGCGCCAGCGAGCCGAGACCAATGAAGGCGAGGCCGATATTGCCGGTCAATAACACAAGGAGCACCAGCCAGGCGACGACAAGCCGAACGGGGGGAGGGCGCACCTTACAGGCTCCGCCGCGGCAAATAGATTACCGCGAATAGGAAGATCCAGACGATATCGACAAAATGCCAGTAGAGGCTGACAACGCAGACCGGCGCGTGATAAGTGAGCGAGAATTCGCCGCGATTGGCCCGCCAGGCGGCAAATGCGACCATCACAATGCCGACCAGCAGATGGAGGGCATGGATCCCGGTCGTCAGCCAGTAAAGGAAATAAAACACTTCGCCGACCCGTGGCTCGCTCGTCTGCAACGCAAAGGATGGGCCAGGCCACAGGTGCTCGCCGATCTCCTCCGTATACTCGACGCCTTTGAGAATGACGAAGACCACGCCGAGACCGGCAGCCCCCCACATCAGCCGGCCGCATGGCCGGCTCTCGCCGGCGTGTGCGGCGAGCGAGGCCCAGGACATCAAGAAACTCGACGTCAGCAAGACCACCGTGTTGGCGCTGCCGATGACAAGCTTGGTGTGTTGCGCTGCCTCGGCGACGCCTGCCGAGCCCGGCGACATGATGCTGATGGCTGAATGGCACCGGTTGGTCGATTGGAAATCCCATTCGCGTCGCCCACCCGGTGGAGGGGCCGATCCACCCGATAAGAGGACGACAACGCCGCCAGCCGCTGCGAGGAGAACCAGCTTGGCGGCCAGATTCGCTCCCGGACCAAAGTTCGGCGCCAAGCTGCATCTCCAAAATGGGCGTTATTCACGGACCTGCAACGCATGCACCCGCATTTCGGTTCCCGCTCATTGCCGCTCGAGTGGTCGCCAGTCGAGCCGCAGGACGCCCGCCGCTCGGGCGAGCTCTCGCACCACCTCTGGCGTCGTCCGCGCCGGCTGCGCTGCACGCCAGGCGATGTCATAACGCATTGCGCACACCTGTCCGCGGGAGTCGAAAAGGATGCGGCCAGGCTTGACGGAAAACCCGGATGCGACAAGACGGGGCAGATCTGTTGCTCAACTGCTGCGCCGGTCTCAAAGGCGATGCGCAGCTCGGCACGGCGCTCCCATTCGACGCGTTCCTCGACCCATTTGAGACACCACAGGATGAACAAGGCGAGCGCCATCGCGGCGAGACCCAGGACGAGCTGGCCGCCGCCAAAGCACAAACCCATCACGGTGATGAACCACAACGTCGCCGCCGTCGTGACTCCCTGTACGAGATTGTTGCGACGCACAATGGCGCCGGCGCCGATGAAACCCATCCCCGACAGGATCCCCAGTGGCAAACGCATCAGGTCGAGCACGACATATGAATCGGCGGACTTTCCGGTGATCGGCAGCAGCAGATTGACTTGGATCATGCTGATTGCGGCGGCGAGCGCGACCAGCATTGTTGTCCGCAAGCCCACCGGCCGGTTGTGCTCGCCGCGATTAAGGCCGATTGCGGCGCTCGCAATCGCGGTCAGCGCCAAGCGCAGCGCGATTGAGGACCACTCGATTTGTGTCGGCATATCGGCGCCTCCTGGCTACCCTCCGCCGCGCTGCAGCACCGCCCCGCAAAGCCTCAGCGCGGTATTGATCAGAGCTAGGTGGCTGAGGGCCTGCGGGAAATTCCCAAGCATCCGCTGTCGCCCCGTGTCCCATTCCTCGGAGAGCAGCCCGACATCGTTGCACAACGCCAGCACACGCTCGAAATATACCCGCGCCTCCGCGCTGCGTTCTTGCATGTGGAGACAATCGGCAAGCCAGCACGTGCAGGCGACAAAGGCGCCTTCGGCGGGGCCGTCCGCTCTGGACCATCGGCGAACCAGCCAATCCTCGACGAGTTCGCCTTCGATAGCAGCGATCGTGCCCCTGATCCGCAGATCATCGATGGGCAAAAACCCAACAAGCGGCAAAAGCAGCAAACTTGCGTCGAGCGTGTCCGATCCGAACGATTGAACGAAACTGTTGCGCGCCGGACTGAAAGCGTCGCGACAGATCCGCCGATGGATATTTGCGCGCAGCGTCTCAAGCTCGCGTCTGCGCGTGGCACTGATGGGCGCGAGCTTTAGGAAGCGGTCGATCCCTACCCACGCCATCACCTTCGAATGAGTGAAATGCAGTGGCTGCCCGCGAGACTCCCACATCCCTTGGTCAGGACGTTCCCATACTTTCTCCAGGTGAGCGACTATCGCCTCTTCAATGGCGATATCCCAGGGCCGATCGTCTAGACCGACCTGCGCGCAAAGATGCAGCGAGTCGAGAACCTCTCCGTAGATATCGAGCTGAAACTGGTGTGCTGCTGGATTGCCGACCCGCACAGGACGGGCGCCATCATACCCCTGGAGCCAGGGCAGATCATGCTTGTCGATATGTCGCGATCCGTCCACGCGGTACATTGTCCGCAGACACTCCGGTGCGCCCGCGGCGGCTCGCAAGAGCCAGTCGCGCCATGCGCGTGCCTCCTCCCGGTACCCGGCGTTGAGAAATGCCGACAGGGCGAAGGTCGAATCACGCAACCAGGTGTAGCGATAGTCCCAATTGCGCTTGCCGCCTGGCACCTCAGGTAATGACGTAGTCGGCGCCGCGATAAGGCCGCCGGTCTCGGCATCGCTCAGAGCCTGCAATGTGATGAGGGAACGCTTGACCGCATCCGGCCAGTCGGTGAGGCCCGTAAATCGACCCGCCCATCGCCTCCAGTATTCCGCGGTCGCGGCGATGATGGACGCGGTCTCGATGGCCGACGGTTCCGGCTCTTGCGACAGGCCGTATTGCAATGTGAAGGTGGCACATTCGCCAGCGCCGATCATGAATTCGGCGACGATACGCTGCCCAGCGCAGCGGACGTCGATAGGTGATCGAAATACCACCAGGTCCGGGCCGACAATCGCACGCACGATGCGCGGCTCAAACCGCAGCCAGGGCGGAATGCTGCCGTGATCGAAGCGCAATGCCAGATCGAGCACCATCTCGATCTCGCCTGCTTCGCCGGTAACCTCGCGGATCACCGCCCGATGCGCTGTGCCGATCGGCATCAAGTCGGTGATGCGGACGACGCCGGTTGCGGTTTCATGACGTGTTTCGAGGATGAGCGTGTCGCCGCAATAGCGACGGTAGGTGCGGCGCGGCATGTCGCGGGGGGCGATCTTCCATCGCCCGTGCCGTTCATCGCCGAGCAGAGCCGCAAAGCACGCATCGCTGTCGAAATGCGGCCAGCACAGCCAGTCGATTGCGCCGTCGCACGCCACTAAAGCGGCACTGCGGCGGTCGCCAATAAACCCGTATTCCTCGATCCGTTTGCTCACTGCTCTGCCGATCCGCCGGCTCGGAACCGCTCTAGCCGACGCGACGTTGAACGGAATACAGGGCCGATGGTTTCGTCTGGCCCTTCGATCAACCTCTCACGGCGAGGACAGCAATCCCATGGCCATGACCGTCGGCGACTTCTTCATTGAGCGCCTTTATCAATGGGGCGTGCGGCGAATTTATGGTTATCCTGGCGACGGGATCAATGGCGTGTTCGGGGCATTGCAGCGTGCCGAAGGAAAGATCGAGTTCATCCAAGTCCGACACGAGGAGATGGCCGCCTTCATGGCGTCGGCGCATGCCAAGTTCACGGGGGAACTCGGGGTCTGTATAGCCACCTCGGGGCCTGGTGCAGCCCATCTGGTCACCGGTCTTTATGACGCGCGTCTCGACCACATGCCGGTGCTAGCCATCACCGGCCAACAGGCGCGAATGGCGCTGGGCGGCCACTACCAGCAAGAGGTCGATCTTCCGTCGATGTTCAAGGACGTTGCCGGCGCGTTCGTTCAGACTGCGACGATGCCGGCCCAAGTGCGCCATATGACCGACCGTGCGGTGCGTATCGCGACCGCGCGGCGCCGGGTGACCGCAATGGTGTTCCCAAATGACTTGCAGGAGCTCGAATACGAGGAGCCGCCGCGGGCGCACGGCACATTGCATTCCGGCATCGGCTACCAGTCACCCAAAATCGTTCCATACGATCAGGACCTGCGCAAAGCGGCCGACGTGTTGAACGCCGGCAAGAAGGTCGCGATCCTCGTCGGGGCCGGGGCACTGAAAGCCACCGACGAGGTCATTGCGGTGGCCGAGCGCCTTGGCGCCGGCGTCGCGAAGGCGCTGCTCGGCAAAGCCGCGCTACCCGACGACCTGCCTTGGGTGACGGGGTCGATCGGCCTGCTCGGCACCAAGCCGAGCTGGGATCTGATGAACGAGTGCGACACGTTGTTGATGGTCGGCTCGGGCTTTCCGTATTCGGAATTCCTGCCCAAGGAGGGGCAGGCACGTGCGGTGCAGATCGACATCGAGCCGGAGATGCTGAGCCTGCGTTATCCGATGGAAGTCAACCTGGTCGGCGATGCGACCGAGACCCTGCGCGCGCTGCTGCCCCTGCTGCGGGAACGGTCGGACCACGCTTGGCGCAAGCGCATCGAGGGCTGGACCGCAAAATGGTGGAAGACGCTCGAGGAGCGGGCCATGCAGCCCGCCACGCCGATCAACCCGCAGCGCGTCGCCTGGGAATTGTCGCCCCGCCTTCCCGAGCGGGCCATCATCACCAGTGATTCCGGTTCCTGCGCCAATTGGTATGCGCGTGACCTGAAGATCAGGCGGGGCATGATGTGCTCGCTGTCGGGGGGACTTGCCTCAATGGGTGCCGCGGTTCCTTACGCGATTGCTGCCAAGTTTGCCCACCCCGAGCGGCCGGTCGTTGCGCTGGTCGGCGACGGCGCCATGCAGATGAACAACATGGCCGAGCTGATCACCGTCGCCAAATACTGGCGGCAGTGGAAGACTCCGCGCTGGATCTGCGGTGTCTTCAACAACGAGGATTTGAACCAAGTCACCTGGGAACAGCGGGTCATGCAGGGCGACCCGAAATTCAACGCTTCGCAGCGCATTCCCAACGTCCCCTACCACAAATTCGCCGAGCTGCTTGGCTTGAAGGGGATCTTTGTTGACGATCCCGAGCGTGTTGCTCCGGCGTGGGAGGAGGCGCTCGCCGCAGATCGACCCGTCGTTGTCGAATTCAAGACCGACCCCGAGGTGCCGCCACTGCCCCCGCATATCACGCTGAAACAAGCGAAGGCGTTTGCCGAGGCGCTGATCAAGGGCGATCCGGAGGAAGGTGGGGTCATCGCCGGCACGGCACGCCAGGTGCTCTCATCGATCCTCCCCGGAAAATCGGACAAGTGATGCCGTGCGAAGCCCCGCTCACGCGGGTCTCCGCGGCGGCCTATGAAATCCCGACCGACGCGCCCGAAGCGGATGGCACGCTCGAATGGGACCGCACGGTTATGGTCGTTGTCGAGATCGAGGCCGGCGGCCAGACCGGCCTTGGCTACACCTACGCTGATGGATCGATCGTACAGCTGATCCAAGGCAAGCTCGGCTCGGTCATCTCCGGACGTTCGGCCTTTGAGATCGGCGAGGCGAATAACGCTCTGTGGCGCAGCATCCGTAATCTCGGCCGCAGCGGGTTGGTGGGAACCGCGATCTCCGCAGTCGATGCCGCGCTGTGGGATCTGAAGGCCAAGCTTCTCGAGACCTCAGTGGCGGCGATGCTCGGTTGCTGCCGTGGCGCAGTTCCGATCTACGGCAGCGGTGGTTTCACCTGCTATTCTGACCCGCACTGCGCGAGCAACTTGCCGGTTGGGTTCGGGACGATGGTTGTCGTTGGGTCAAAATGAAAATTGGCAGCGACCCGGCGCGCGACCCCGACCGGGTCGCCTCTGCACGTAACGCGATTGGCGATGCCGGCCTGTTCGTCGATGCCAATGGCGCGTTCTCGGCCAAACAGGCTTTGGCCTTGGCCGAGCGCATTACCGAACACAACATTGGGTGGTTCGAAGAGCCGGTCAGCTCAGATGATCTTCCCGGCCTCACGCTGATGCGCGAGCGCGCGCCGGCCGGGATCGACATCGCCGCCGGCGAGTATGGTTACAACCTCGACGATTTCCGTCGGCTGCTCGCGTTGCCGTCAGTCGATGTATTGCAGGCCGATGTGACCCGTTGCGGCGGCATTACCGGTTTTATGCAGGCCGCGGCATTGAGCGAGGCGCATCACGTCGATCTGTCGGGACATTGCGCTCCTGCTCTGCATCTTCCTGCCGCTTGTGCCGCGCCGCGACTGCGCCACCTCGAATGGTTCCACGACCATGTACGCATCGAGCACATGCTGTTTGACGGCGCGCCGGAGCCCCATGACGGCGAGATTGCGCCCGATTTTTCACGTCCAGGATTTGGTCTCGTCTTCAAAAACCGCGACGCAGAACGCTTCCGCATCGGATAGAGAGAAGTTGGCAAGTACCCAGACATGGGCCGGGTTCGGCTTTGTGGCGCTAGCCGTTGCGGGTGCGGTCGCAGTGCTCGCGAGCGCGCAGCGGCGGCATTTCAACAGACCTGCCCTCCCGCCACCTGAGACGACATCTGCACAAAATCAGGCAGCGCAGAAAATAAACCGCGCGTCATCCTTGTTGGCGGGTGCGGTCTTGGCAGACAGCGCGGTCGAGCATTACCGCGGATCCTTTCACAACAAAGCTATGTACCTGCCGCTCGCGATCTCGGCGCAAACCTTGGCTGCCGGCCTTCACGGAATAGCCGCTCAAAGCGGCGGCGCCGACGTCCGCCGCGAAGCCAGCCACCAGCTGGCGGTCATCAACGGCGCCGCGGGGCTCGGGTTTCATGTTTATAATATTGCCAAGCGGCCGGGCGGGATCAGCTGGCTGAACCTGTTTTACGCTGCACCGTTCGGCGCCCCGGCAGCGCTGTCGCTGTCGGGGATGATTGGTCTGTTGGCGGAACGCATACGCGCGGGTGGCCCGGCGATGCGCGGCGCTCTGCCCGGCCGCGTCACCGCCTGGATCACCGCCGCCGGTCTCATCGGCACCTCTGGCGAGGCCGCGCTAATGCATTTCCGCGGGGCTTTTCACAACCCGGCCATGATGATCCCGGTAACCCTGCCACCGGTCGCCGCAGCGCTGCTCGCCGCTGCGGCGGTTAAGCCGTGTTTGGCTGCGCCGGCGCGGTGGTCGTTACGGCTATTGGTGGCGGTCGGGTTTATCGGCTCGGCGTTTCTGCCTACGGGATCCAGCGCAACATGGGCGGTTGGCGTAACTGGTCACAAAACGTCCTGAACGGCCCGCCCCTGCCGGCGCCGCCGGCCTTCACGGCGCTAGCAACTGCCGGGCTTGGCGCACTTGACCTGATCGAGCAAGGGGCATGAGCGAGCGCTACCCCGGCTACGATGTCCTCGCCAAACGGCGCACGCCGTCATGGAACGAGAAGACGCGCCAGGTCATCGACGAGCGCCTCGCCATGCCGCGCGAACCGCGTTACCTCTCGCAGGAAGAATGGCTGGTTCTAGAGGCGATCTGCGACCGCATCGTGCCCCAGCCCCGGACCCGACCGCCGGTTCCGCTCGCAGCAATGGTCGACGCGAAGCTCTTCGAGAACCGCGGCGACGGCTATCGCGATTATCGCCTGCCGCCACTGCGCGAGGCGTGGCAGCGTGGGCTCCAGGCGATCGATGCCGAAGCGCGGCGCCGGCACAGTGTCGGCTTCGCGGCGCTCGGTGCGGCCGAGCAGGACGCGTTGCTGCGCTCGATCCAGCACGGCACACTATCCCACGGCGGATGGGACGGCATGCCAGCGGCGATCTTTTTCGCCAAGCGGCTGCTGCCGGACATCGTTACCCTCTATTACGCTCACCCGACCGCCTGGAACGAGATCGGCTTTGGCGGCCCGGCCAGCCCACGGGGCTATGTCCGGATGGATTTCGACCGCCGCGATCCGTGGGAACCGGCCGAAGCCAAGCCCGGGCGGGAAACCGTGGCCGCGCGGGAGAATGCCCGTGTCGGATGACCCCCAACACGCCCCGCGAGGCAAGAACGGCCGCGCGCCCGATGTTTTCCGGGTCGGCGGGTGGGTGCCGATGCGCGTGTATCGCGACGACGACACAGTCGATTTCGTCATCGTCGGCACCGGCGCCGGCGGCGGCACTCTAGCCTGCCGGCTCGCCGAAGCTGGCCTCTCGGTGGTCGGCCTCGACGCCGGCCCCTGGTGGCGGCCGCTCGAGGATTTCGCCTCGGACGAATTGCACCAGCACAAGCTCTATTGGACCGGCGAGCGGATCTGCGACGGCGCCGACCCGTTGCAGCTCGGCGCCAACAACAGCGGCCGTTCGGTCGGCGGCAGCACCGTGCATTTCGCGATGGTGTCGCTGCGCTTCCGGCCGGAATGGTTCAAATCAAAAAGTCAGCTCGGCTATGGCGCCGACTGGCCGGTCGATTGGCGCGAGATGTGGGATTATTATGGCGAGGTTGAACAGGCGCTGAAGATCTCCGGCCCCGTCAACTACCCGTGGGGGCCCAAGCGGCCGCGTTATCCCTATCGCGCGCACGAATTGAACGCGGCGGCGCTGGTGCTGGCGAAGGGCGCCAAGGAGGTCGGGATCCGCTGGGCGCCGACGCCTTTGGCTACAATCTCGGCGCCCCGCGGGTTGGCGCATCCTTGCGTCTATCGTGGGTTCTGCGTAGCCGGCTGCGCGACCAACGCGAAGCAGAGCGCCCTGATCACTTGGATCCCGCGCTCCGTCGCCGCCGGCGCCGAGATTCGCGATCTCGCCATGGTCGGGAGGATCGAGACCGATGCGAAGACCGGCCTCGTCACCGGCGTGCATTATCATCGCGAGGGTCGCTGGCGCTTTCAGCGGGCGCACAATGTCGTCGTCGCCGGCTACGCGATCGAGACGCCCCGGCTCCTGCTGAATTCCGCCGATCTGCGTCACCCCGGCGGGCTGGCCAACAGTTCTGGCCTGGTCGGGCGCAATCTGATGGTGCAGGCCAATCAGGCGGTCTATGGCACGATGGAAGAGGAAATTCGCTGGTATAAGGGGCCGCCGTCGCTCGCCATCACCGAGCATTGGAATTACGAGGATCAGGGCAAGGATTTCGCTGGCGGGTATTGTTTTATGAGCGATGGGCCGCTGCCGCTGATCTGGGGTGGGATTGTCAGCGGCGAGCGGGGCCTGTGGGGCACGGCGTTGCGCGAAGAGATGGCAAAGTACAACCATCAGGCCGGACTCAAGCTCGTCGGCGAGGTCTTGCCCGACGAACGCAACACTGTGACGCTGACCGACGAGACCGACGAGCTAGGCCTCAAGATCCCTCGCGTAACCTTTTCCTATGGCGACGACGATAAGCGGCTGATCCGCCACGCGCTGAGGCGTATGCATGAATGCCTCGCCGCTGGCGGCGCGCGCGATCTGTGGGATCAGAACAACGATACTTGCCACCTGTACGGGACCGCCCGCATGGGCGACGACCCGCGCACCAGCGTCGTCAATGGCGATTGCCGCAGCTGGGACATTCGCAATCTATGGATCTGCGACGGTTCGGTGTTCCCGACCGTCGGCGGCGTCAACCCGTCGCTGACGATCCAGGCGATAGCATGCCGCACTGCGGATCGGATCCGCACTTTGGCCGCAAGAGGCGACCTTTGAGATGTCACGCAGCGGTAAAGCAAGCCTGGCGTTGGCCGAGGCCTGGCCCTGGTTCCGCTGAAACCCGGAATTGTTTTCATCTGCGTTACTGTTCGATTTTCGCTTGTGGCACCAGACGTAAATGCCGGGGATGCATACGGCATTTCCGGAGCTGAGGGCGGACCGGCCGTACCTTTGCCCGGCGGCGACAACCGTGCGCGACCCATAACGGAGCTAGTGCCCGAGCTGTCCTTGGTTCAGCCGCCTCGACTTGTGAGTTTTGGACCATACAAACCTCGCACTGGACTAAGCAATAGTACAAGGCAAGTGGCGACAGCTGGTTTGAGGTGCGACCTACCCATAACATCCTCGGAGTACCGTGGCCCGAGACGGTACCCCGGTTTTCAGCCATCACGTTGCCGAGTTGAACGCGCTCGTGATGGATTTCGCGCTTCCCGCCTCCCTGTTCGTGGCGACCGCGTCCACGCCGCGGGTATTGCTCTTGGCGCAGTGGCCGCTGCTGGTGGTGTTCATCGTCTCCATGCCGACGGAGCAGTTCCGCGCCGTCCTGCGTGAGGCGTCTCCGCGGCTGCCGCGGGCCGGGTATCGACTCCTGAGGAGCCGCCGTTAGACGGCGTTTCTCGAAGGACGCACCGACGCTGATCCCGCGGTCTGACCTTATGCGAGCCCGTACAGCTTTGCCGGATTGTCGCGGGTCAGCTTGCGGCGCATCTCGGGCGAGAGGTTCTTCATCTGGCGCTCGATTGCGGCGCGCGAATTTGGCCGAACGCCGTCGGGGGTAGTCGGAGGCCCACAGCAGGTGACCCTCGCCAAAGGACGGGATCAGTGACATCGCTGCCTCGTCCTCCTGGAAGGCCGCGCAGATCTGCCGCTTACCAAGGATGCGCAATTGCTATACTCGTATCATATACTCTCGCGCATCGAGCCCGTCAGCGGGCGCAAAGTTGCGATTGAAGAAGTTACTAATGCCCGATCTCGACCTGGTAAATAGGCGGAACAGGAAGCGCGGGACCGCCTCGCGCGTATCTCGCGCTTCGAGCAATATATCGGATAGTCGAAGATTTGCTCCGCCGGTCAGGTTACACCGTGGGCTGCCAGGCTCCGTCGACGAAAAAGGCTTCGTTTTCTCCGGGCCAGGGCGGCATCGTGGCGCCGATCGCGTTGAGGGCCTCATGCCCGTCGCAGCGAAATTGAAAATGCGTGCCGGTCGGTATCGTCAACGAGGTGCCGGGGCCGAACTCGGCGATTTCTTCCTGCTCGCCGAGCTTGCGCCACATGCGCCCCTTTCCCGAGAGGATGTACCAGACTTCCTCGACCGTGCGATGGGCGACGGCTTTCGACACGGTGTTCGGCGGCAGCGAGAATATCGCGAGGCCGCCGCGCGATAATTGGCACAGCACGCGGACTTCCGAGCCGTCCGGTGCGATCGCATCCGGCCCAGTATGAATCCGTTTCGTCTCGAAGCCCAAGGCCGTGCCCTTCATATCGTCATCCATTGAACGAGCCGGTGCCTCCTTCGCGGAGACTTGCACCATTTCTGCTTTCCCGGCGAAAGCCGGGATCCATCCCTCACCAGCGCCCGCGTCTCAAGCCATCGTAGTGGGTCACTCACGGCGGAAGGTTCCGACGAACGAGTGCAGGGTTCGTGCAACGGAGCGATAGGCCCCGGCTTGTGCCGGGGAAGCGAGAAAGCGCCGATCAGGCGAGGCCATAGAGCTTTGCCGCGTTGTCGCGGGTCAGCTTTTGACGCATCTCCGGCGACAAATTCTTCATCTGGCGCTCGATTGCGGCGCGCGAATTGGGCCACACGCTGTCGGGGTGCGGGTAGTCGGAGGCCCACAGCAGGTGGCCCTCGCCAAAGAACGGGATCAGCGACATTGCGACCTCGTCTTCCTGGAACGTCGCGTAGATCTGCCGCTTGAAAAGCTCGCTCGGTTTGGTTTCGAGCTTCGCGCCGCCCTTGTCGGCCCAGAACTCCTTGGCTTCCCACAGGCGCCAATGGCGGTAATCGAGCTCCTGCGCCAGCCAGGGAAGCCAGCCGGTGCCGGCCTCGGCCATGACCATCTTCAGCCGCGGATGGCGCTCCAGAATACCCCAGGCGAACAGGTCGACAAACGGTTCGAGAAAATTGTTGAGAAAGCCCTTGGTGTTCTCGAACACGCTGGCGGCCTTGCCAGCGGCGCGACTGCCCGGCACCGGCAGGAATACGGTGATGTGCCAGGACAGCACGATACCGCTCTCCTCCAGCGCCTGCCACAGCGGGTCCCAGTTCGGATCATCGAGCTTCGGCTTGATCTGCGCGATCATCAGATTGACCTGGCGAACACCGCCCTTGGCGATCAGGCGCTGCAATTCGGCGAGCGCCGTCTCCGGCGTTTCCGGCAGCATCGGCACGCCGATCAGCCGGTTCGGCGACGCCGCGCAAAATTCCAGCAGCCAGTCGTTGTAAACGCGGTAGCAGGCCTCGCGCAGCACCGGGTCCTCGGTAGAGATTTGAAGATCGGCCCGAAGATGACTTGCGTTTCGACCCCGTCGCGGTCCATGTCCTCCAGCCGCAACTCGGCTACCGCCGGGCGCCGCTCGCTCTGGTCGTAAATCTGCGCGCGATCGAAGGCGTTGTAGAGCGGCTTGACCGGCCGCGCCGGGCCGGTCGCCGGCGGCTTGCCGCCCCAGCTGCCCCACACCTTGCCGTCGCAGACCCACACCGCCTGACCGTCGCGCTCCTCGACACGGGGCGCCCGCTCGCGCAACGAAGCCGGCAGCCGTGTCAGCCACAAATCCGCCGGCAATTGCCCCAGATCCATATGGTCGTCGCAGGAAATCAGCCGATCCGCCATTTTCGTCCTCCTCACCCCGACCGCACTGTGCCGAGTGTTTATCACATTTCACGGCGGGTTGTGGCGCGTTTGCGCCTGCGCCAGGAATCCGCGGTGCAGCCAGGTCACCGACGCGAATGCACCGAGCCACGAGCCAGTCGCCGCGAACAGGACATAGATCGCGTTCTCCGTGTAGCTGATTACCGCGAAGGCCGACAGCAGATACCAGATGTGCTTCCAGTTCGCCGCCCGGAAGCGGCGCCTGCCGCTCACCGCCGCGTTGAAGAACACGTAAGCCGCATCCGTCGCGGCGGTGGAGGCAAGCACGCCCAAGGCGATGAAGGGATGAACGCCAAGAATCATGCAGGGTCTCCGTTTGCTCCGCTGCAGAGCTGTGAGGATCGGGCACCGGCGATTGCGCTACAGAGCTACGGTGCTCCCGAGCTAGCCCGCCTTGCTCCGCTTCTTCTGGTACTCTATCGCGACCCGCAAGACGGCGTTTATCCGTTTCTGGCTTCACGGCGCAATCTAAACGTGAGTTGGTTGATTGTGTTTGCTGCTCCTGCAGCAAATCAGCAGCGAGAATTCTAGTCGTAATTGCACCTAGGCAATCCCAAAGCTGCCGCGCACCAGCGTCT
>CAVSZA010000028.1:0-29661 GCA_963732095.1 uncultured Alphaproteobacteria bacterium | reverse complement strand
GTTTCGCCCGCTCGACATCCTCGTCAACAACGCCGGAACCTCGATCCGCAAACCCCCGGAGAGCTATACCGCGGCCGAATGGCATACCGTGCTCGATACCAATCTAGCAGCAGCACCTCTCTGTGCTCGCAAGCCGCTCACCCGGTCATGAAACGCAGCGGCGGCGGCAAGATCATTAATATCGGCTCGATGTTCGCCTTGTTTGGCTCAGCTTGCGCGGCCTTGCGCGAGCAAAGGCGCCCTCGTCCAGTTGACCAAGTCGCTCGCGGCAGCCTGGGCGGCCGACAACATCCAGGTCAACGCCGTCCTGCCCGGTTGGATCGACACCGAGCTGACCCGCGACGCCCGCCAGCAGGTCGCCGGATTGACGAGCGGGTGTTGGCCCGCGCACGGCCGGCCGGTGGGCGTCGCCGAAGACCTCGCCGGCGTCGCCGTCTTCCTCGCCTCGCCCGCCTCCGACTTCATCACCGGCACTGCGATCCCAGTCGACGGCGGTTTCTCGGCGATGGGTTAATACTCCTTACCCGCGCTGTCAGCCTCTCTCCCCAGTGGGCGCAGGGCTGTCCGGGGAAATTTGGATGTTGGCTGGCCGAGCCGCGCACGGTGCCGGATGCACCGGCAGCCCGATAAATGGATCCCGGCTTTCGCCGGGAAAGCGCTCTGGTGGCGGTTTCATCGAGGGCGGGTCGGCCGCCCGGCCGGTGGTCACCTCGCAATGATCTTGTTGGCGTCTGGATTATCGTGGGGAATGGCAACCCGCCAACGAGTGTACGGAAAGGTCGAGTAATGGGCGAGTTCGGGATCGGGCAGCCGGTGCGGCGTTTCGAGGACAAGCGCCTTTTGAGCGGCAACGGCCGTTTCCAGAACGACAACAACCTGCTCGGCCAGGCATCGCTTTCGTGCTGCGCTCGCCGCACGCCCATGCCCGGATCTGCGCGCTCGACCTGACGACGGCGAAGGCCGCGCCCGGCGTCGTGCTGGTCATGACCGGCGAGGACCTTGTCGAAGCCAAGCTCGGCGTCATGGGCGTACCGTTCCAGCGCAAGCGGCCGGACGGGTCGCCAATGTTCGCCCGCGCCTTTCTCGGCCTCGCGCAGGGCACGGTGCGCTATGTCGGCGAACCGGTCGCCTTCGTCGTTGCCGAGACGCTGGCGCAGGCGAAGGACGCCGCCGAGCTGATCGACATCGATTACGAGGCGTTGCCCTCGGTCACCGATACCGCCGAGGCGGCGGAGGGCAAGATCGCGGTATGGGACGACTGCCCGGACAACATCTCGAACCTGTTTGAGGCCGGCAACAAATCCGCGACCGAGGCGGCCTTCGCCAGGGCAGCTCACATCGTCAAGCGCCGCTACGTGATCAGCCGGGTCTATGCGCATTTCATGGAGCCGCGCGGTGCGATCGGAGTCTGGGTCCCGGGCGAGGAGCGTTTTACCCTCTACGCCGACGTACAGTACCCGCACCGGGTGCGTCAGGCGCTCGCCACTCGTATTTTCAAGATCCCCGAGAGCAAGATCCGGGTCATCGCCGGCGATGTCGGCGGCGGGTTCGGCACCAAGGGATGGCAATATCCGGAGCATCGGCTGGTATTGCTCGCAGCGAAGAAATTGCGCCGGCCAGTCAAATGGATGTGTGAACGCAGTGAAGCCATCCAGGCCGACGAGCACGCCCGCGACAATGTCAGCGACGCCGAGCTGGCGCTCGATAAGGACGGGAAATTCCTCGGCCTTAGGGTGAAGACGCTGGCCAATGTCGGCGCCTACATCTCGTCCGAACGCAACCTGCTTGCGACCTTCGGGAATGTCGGCACGCTGACCGGTACCTATGACATCCCGGCGGCGCACGTCGCCGTGTTGGCCGTGATGGCCAATACCAACGGCACTGCGCCCTATCGCGGCGCTGGGCGGCCCGAGGCGACCTATGTCGTCGAGCGCCTGATCGACGACGCTGCGCGCGAGCTGGGCTTCGACCCGGTCGAATTGCGGACCAAGAACCTGATCCCCGCCTCGGCGATGCCGTACAAGACCGCGCTGAACCTCAATTACGACTGTGGCAATTTCCTCGCCAACCAGCAGAAAGCATTGGCGCAAGCCGATTGGGCCGGTTTCCCGGCGCGCCGTGACGAGGCCAAGTCGCGTGGCAAGCTGCGCGGCATCGGCCTCGCCAACCCGATCGAGAAAGCGGCGGGGCCCGGTCAGGAATTCGCCGAGATCCGCTTTCACCCGAGCGGCAATGCGACCCTGCTGATGGGCAGCAAGAACCAGGGCCAAGGCCACGAGACCACCTTCAAGCAAGTGCTGAACGAAAAGCTCGGGCTCGATCCGGCGACGGTGCAATACATCGACGGCGACACCGACCGCGTCGCCTTTGGCATCGGCACCAACGGCTCACGCTCGACGGTGATCGGCGGCTCGGCCTTGTGGTTGGCGGCGGACAAGGTCATCGCCAAGGG
Organism: uncultured Alphaproteobacteria bacterium; assembly: GCA_963732095.1. Classification (GTDB taxonomy): domain Bacteria; phylum Pseudomonadota; class Alphaproteobacteria; order ATCC43930; family CGMCC-115725; genus AP-15. The sequence goes on along the minus strand of CAVSZA010000028.1, from coordinate 27,209 downwards.
CAAACGCATTGCTGCGCATCTGCTCGAAGCTGCCGACCCCGACATAGAATTCGCCGTCAACTCCGATGGGGGCAATTTCTCTGTCGCCGGCACCGACCGGCGCGTCGGCATCGCCGATGTCGCCAAGGCATCGTTCCAGGCCGGCCGCCTGCCGCCGGGGCTCGAAGGCGGCCTCTACGAGACCGGCACCTTCGCCCCCGACGACAACACCTATCCCAACGGCTGCCATGTCTGCGAGGTCGAGATCGACCCCGATACCGGCGCGCTGGAGATCGTTCGCTACGTCGTCGTCGACGACGTCGGTACGGTGGTGAACCCGATTGGTTTGAAGGGCCAGATCCATGGCGGCGTCGCGCAGGGGCTGGGCCAGGCTCTGATGGAGCAGGTCGTCTACGATCGCGAATCCGGGCAGAACCTGACCGGCAGCTTCATGGACTATTGCATGCCGCGCGCTGACACGATGCCCCTCATGGAGATCACGTCGAACCCGGTGCCGACCAAGCGCAATCCACTGGGCGCCAAGGGCGCGGGCGAGGCCGGCACGGTCGGCGCGCTGCCGGCGATCATCAATGCCGTCATCGATGCGCTCGCGCCGCTCGGCGTCAAAGGCCTCGACATGCCGGCGACCAGCCAGCGCATCTGGCAGGCGATGTGGGATGTGCGTGCCTGACCTTGGCTCAGTCAGGTACCATCGTTCGAACCTAAGAGGACGCCACCCGATGCTGATCGTCGATGCACAGATCCATCTCTGGGAAAAAGGTACGCCTTCCGCCCATCATCGCCAGGAGCCCTACTCGGCGGAGCACGCAATCGCCGGCATGGATGCTGCCGGCGTGGATCGCGCGCTGATACACCCCGTTATGTGGGATCCGGACTCGAACGAATTGGCGGTCGAAGCGGTGCGGGCATACCCGGACCGCTTCACCATCATGGGCTGGTTCTACCTCGACCAGCCGGGCAACCGCGCTCTCGTGGAGCACTGGAAGGAGCGTCCGGGCATGCTCGGACTTCGCTTCTATTTCAACGAACGGCATAAGGAATCGTGGGTGACAGATGGGACGCTTGACTGGCTATGGCCTGCCGCCGAGCGCGCCGGCGTGCCGGTGTCGCTTGCTGCCGCGATGTTTTTACCGACCGTCGGCAAGATCGCCGAGCGCCACCCCGGCCTTAGATTGATCATCGACCACATGGGCGTGCCCCGGGCCAGTAGAGGCGAATCCGCCTATCGGTTTCAGCCAGAGTTGCTGGCTTTAGCCAAGTACCCGAACGTAGCGGTCAAGGCGACGGGTCAGGCGGGCTACGCTGAGGACGAGTATCCGTTCCGCAGCCTCCACCCGCACCTGCATCGCTGTTTCGATGCGTTCGGTCCCGAGCGGATGTTCTGGGGAACCGATATCACCCGGATGCAATGCTCCTGGCGGCAATGCGTGACCCTGTTCACCGAGGAACTGTCGTGGTTGAAGGGCCGCGACCTCGAGCTGGTCATGGGCGAAGCCGTCTGCAATTGGCTGGGTTGGCCCCTCGCTGCACGAGCCCAAAGTTGACGCGCCGGGCATAATTTCTCGGGGTATCTTTCAAAACGCCTTGCACGACCCGTCGCACTCGTCGGGGAACAGGCTCCTGCCGCAGGCACAAGGGCCACGATGAAATGCGACGCTGGAATCGGTTGTCGGGGCTGGTTGCTCGGGCAACCTCGCCCGCCGCAATTCCTCCATGCGGTTACGGATTGTCTTGAAATCGTCAGCTGCTCGGGGCTGTGACATCAAACCCTCCGGCCCACGCGATAACATGCCTTAGTACCGTTCGCCATTACCGATCGATCGGAGAACGCTCCCATGGCTTCGCAGAACCGCATGATGACGCTGATCGCCTTTCTGCAGGCTCAGAACTGCTCCAATCTGCCGGGGTCATGGCGCCATCCGGCTACGATATTGGATTTCCTTACGCCGGAATACTATCAGCGCATCGCGCGTACGCTGGAGGACGGCAAGATCCAGATGGCGTTCTTCGACGATCGCCTGGCGCTGCCGGATCTCTATACCGGAGATCATGCCGAGGCGGTCGCCGCGGGCGTACGCGCGGTGAAGATGGACCCTTCGACGATCCTCATGGCGATGGGGATGGTAACTCAGCGGCTCGGGCTGGGAGTGACCTACTCCACCACTTATTACGAGCCATTCCATATCGCCCGCCTCTTCGCGACAATGGATCTGATGCTGAAGGGTCGGGCGGCCTGGAACATCGTCACATCGCTCAACAGCGCGGAAGCCAGGAACTTCGGCAGGGGCGCCCACATGGAACATGACGCTCGGTACGACCGAGCCGATGAGTTTATGGATGTGGTCCTGGGGCACTGGAATACGTGGGAAGATGATGCGCTGATCCTGGACAAGTCGAATAACCGCTTCGCCGATCCGGCGAAGGTACATCGGCTTGATCACGTGGGCCGGTATTTCCGGTCACGCGGGCCGTTCAGCGTTCCGCGGTCGCCGCAGGGGCATCCAGTACTGATCCAGGCCGGGCAGTCCGGCCGCGGCCAGGTCTTCGCCGCGAAATGGGCTGACCTGGTGTTCGTCATCTACCACGGACTGCAGGACGGCATCGAGGAGTACGCCGCGTTCAAGGCGGCGGTCGCCGCCGCCGGCCGCGACCCGGCCAATGTGCGCGTCGCACCGGCCTGCTACGTGTGCGTCGGAGAGACCGAAGCAGCGGCACAGGAAAAGCGCGCGATAATCGAGGCGACGGCCCGCGACGTGGACGCTCTGGTCCTGCTCTCCGAAGTGCTGAACTATGATTTTGCCAAGAAGCCTATCGACGAGCCGTTCACTGACGAGGAGCTTGCCGAATTCTCCTTTCAAGGATTCCGCGACCGGGTAATCCGGCATTCGGGCAAGAAGAACCCAACGGTGCGCGACTTCATCGATGTCTCCGGCCGCGGCACGGTAAAGGAGCACGTGATGTTTTGCGGCAGTCCCAAGCAGGTGGCCGATCAGATGGAGGAATGGTTCACCGCCCCGGCTTGCGACGGGTTCGTGCTGGCCGCCTCCAATATGCCGGGCGCTTATGACGACGTCGCGCGCCTGCTAGTGCCGGAGCTCCAGCACCGCGGTCTATTCCAAAAGGAATATGCCGGCCCAACCTTGCGCGACAATCTGGGTCTGCCGATACCGCGCGCCGCCGACTGGCACGCAGCGCGCCAGCGCCGGCAGGCGGCGGAAATGAGGTAAGCCACTTCGTGAGCCCTCACCCCGGCACTTCGAGCCCCAGCAGCGGCGCGTATTGCTGTCCGCCGTAAACATCGCTGTCGTGTTTGGAGCCGGAGCTTTGCGGGCGGGGAAAGCTCACCTTGATGGCCAGGGCCGTGTCGTGATTGACGACGATGATATCGGCCGGGTTGCGGTTGTAGAGGTGGGCAATGGCGGTGCGGTTGACGATTTCGGCATCCCGGGCGCGGCGGTAAGCCCCCGCATCGTCGAACATGATGTCGATGGTCAGCCAGAACGGGCCGGCGTTCTTCGACCGCACCAGTTTTGCCAGATCGCCAAGCGTCGCCATGATCAGAGCTCCTGATATACAGTGCGGAACAGCGCCGTCGGGCTCTCAGGCACGAGCACGTGATTGAGGTGAAACTCGTAGACCGGGCCTCGATCGATCTCCGGTGGCGAATACGGGAAGGCGACGCCCGAGATCAACCCGTGCCACTTGGGAATCGGATTGTGCACGGCGAGGTGCGAGAGGCTCGTCGCAATCGTGCGGGACAGCTCCTGCGACTCGCTGATCACGTCCCACAGTATGAAGGCCTCGTGGCCACCGACGCTATTGCGCTTCGGCTCCAGCGCGCCCATCACGCCGTCGCGGCCGTACACACGCGTGACGATCTCATACGACCGCTCACCGACGGTGTTGCGGATGCGCGTCTTGATGTTGTCGTCGAGTTGCGCGAGCCAGCTATCGATCTGCGCGAGGATGTAAGGGTCTCGCACCCCGCCCATCAGGATCGTCGAGTACCCGACCTGGCGCACCCCTTCCAATTTGATCGTGTATTCGGGGTCATGCACGAACTCCGATCCCGAAACACGCACGGCGCGGTCGGAGATCGCCTCGTAGCGGGCCTTGTCGGTCCGCAATGTGCCGGACGGCTCCTTGAGCTCGAACGGATCGGCATTTTCGTAGAGAGTGTGTGAGGCGACGCTCTGTGGCGTGCAGCGGTAATCCTCGCGCAGCGGAAAGACGTCGAAGCTGTCCTCGTGCAATACCGCCATCATGCAGTCGGGCGCGGTCCGTACGGCGACCGCCGCAGCGCCACATTCGAGGATCTTGGCCATGTGCCACACTACGGCCGGGGCGTAGCCCTCGAGCAGCGGAAGCGCCGCAAAGATCGAGGTATCGCTGCTGCGGCCGGCAATAACGATCTGTGCGCCCGACCTCAATGCCTCTTCGATCGGTTCGACCCCCATCATGCCAACGATGTGGGTTGCGGCATCGATATCGGCATCGCTGAGCGGCGCCGAGGGCGGCAAGGCTCGGGCACGGCCATCGCGCAGGTGCCGGCGGACGACTTCCCGCGATAATTCCGAATTAATGACGGCGAGCTTGAAATGGAGGTCCTGCTCGCGAGCGATCTCGCGCACGATGTCGACCATCCAGGCGAGCCCGGCCTCCGACCCCGAGGTGCCGGCCGAGCCGATGATCAGCGGAATCCCGGCCTTGATGGCGCGGGTCATCATGATCTCGGTGTCCCGTTTGACCGCGGCTGCGGAGAACATGCACGTGCCGGTGGCAAGCGGACCGGGTCCGGGGTCGGTGCTGCCCGCATCGCAGCCAATCATCCGGGCGCCGAGCGAAATCGCCTTGTCCAGCGATTCCGCGCGATATCCCGAACCCAGCATGCCCGTCGCCGAAACCAGCGGAAACGATGCCATTGCTACGCTCCTCGTTGAAACTCTGGGAAGCGCAATCACCCTATCAGGATCGTCTGCGCTGTCTCCTGGCCGCTGGCCAGCGCCGCCTCGACCGTACCCATTTCCGGACCGGCATAGAGCGCCTCGCCTGAAAAGAAAATAGCGACGTCGTTCGGTTGTCTCAGCACCGACTGCGCTTCGCGTGTTTTAGGCGTGGCGTAGGAATAAGCGCCGCGCGCGAACGGATCGTTGCCCCAGTCGATCGCTCGCGCCGTGACGAGATGCCTCCTGATGCGGTTCACAGGCAGATCGAAAATCTCGCCGAGCGAGGCGACCCCCATGTCGATGAGTTCGGCCTCGGCGAGTGAGGACACCCTGTCGGCCCTAGGTCCCGCCAACCAACCCGTCAGCACCGGATATTCGTCTGGATACTGGGTCCACCAAGTCGGGACCGTTGCGTCGGAAAGCAAGAACGACAGGTCGCCCAGATCTCGCCCGCTCGGATCGGCCCACCACTTCGTGGCGAAGCGAAATAGAATTTTGACGACGTTGCCGAACCCGATATCGGAAGCGGCTGCCACCCGCTCTCGCGCCGCCGACGGAAGCGCGATTTCGGACAGGAGCGGGGGTGGCACGGTAAGGATTGCGGCATCGGCCTCGAACGTGGCGCCGTGCTGACAGCGTACGGCAACCCGCCCGCGAGCCTCGTCGATCCCGGTTACGGCCGCGCCGAGATGGAGTTCCGCTCCGCGCCTGCGGCATTCGGATGAGAGATACTCGATAACCGCGCCGTAGCCTTTCGCGATCCGCCCGTGGGGGCCGTCGTCCCGGGCCATCCATTCGTCGCGAATTGCGAGAGTGCTGGCGCGGCGCGGGTCCGCCGCGTCGTAGCCCTCGACCGTTCGGGTGACCGACCGCCGCATCTGGTCGTACCGCCGATCGGCAAAACGCGTCTCGAGAAATTCGCCGATGGGCAGATCGGCTTTCACCTCGCTCAGAGCTTCGTAGAACCGGCCCATGTGAGGCACCGAAGGCTCGTTGGGCAATAATTTGCCCGTGCGGGCACTCCATCGTGTCCCACCGCGCGGCAAGAGCGAAAGTTGCGCTTCCCGCATCAGAGCTCGCGTCAACGGCGCGGCGCCGTGGACAAATTCGGCGCCACCTTCAGCCGGGTAGCCAAATTCCTCGGCGGGTAGCATGTAGATGCGTCCGCCGCATCGGTCTCGCGCCTCGAGGATCGTAACTCGCTTGCCGGCGCGCGCGAGCTCGCGGGCCGCCATCAAGCCCGCAGCACCAGCGCCGACGACCAGAATATGCGTCAGATGCAGAGGGGTCACCGTCAGGGAATTTGCGTGCCTTCGGCAGCCACCGCCTTTTGCACGGCGGGACGCGCCAGCATGCGCGCGCGATGCTCCATGACGCGGGGCACTTTGGTAGTGTCGACGCCGTCGCCTTCTATCCAGGAAGCAATGGTGAACAGGTACGGATCGCATATCGTGTACTTGTCACCCATCACCCACGGACCCTTGAAGATCTTATGTTCGATCAGCTCAAAGCATTCCGTCACGTTCGACGGCACTTTGCGCTTCATTGCCTCGATCGCCGCAGCATCATCCGCCCACCGGGTGCCCCGCATGCGGTGCGCATGCGCGACATGCACCGTCGAGCAAAGGTAACTGTTGAAGTCCTGAACCTGCGCCAGGGCGAACGGATCGGCGAGTGGGGCGAGTTCAGCCTCCGGAAAACGCTGCGCCACGAAGCACAGCAGCGCAGGCGTTTCGGTAAGCGTGCCGCTTTCGGTCACCAGTGCGGGAACGCGCCCTTTGGGATTTACCGCGAGGTATTCGGACCTCCGCTGGTTCTGCGAGCGAAAATCGACCAGAACCGCCTCGTACGACGCGCCGGCCTCTTCGAGCGCGATGTGCGTCGCCAGCGCACAGGTGCCGGGGGCGTAATAAAGTCTGAACATGTCGTTCGTCCTTCCATCGACCACGGACCGCGCCCAGCGCGCTCCCTTCAATCGGCACTTGGCTGGCGGCAGCCACGAGGTTTCAACATGCGATCTCATCCGGGTCAAGTTATGTATCGGAACATCCAAACCCGTGGGAGGAGACCATGACCGACGCCGCCGCAGTAACGGCCAGGTGGGGAAGTTCAATCATGAAACTCCTTCGCGTCTTCATGCTCTGCCTTGCTGCTTCGGGCGTCGCTCGCGCAGACGAGGCCGCGCAATGCCGAGGGAACGCCGGCACTTTTCTTACGGGCAATGTGACCCAAGGCCCGACCTTCGCGCCCGGTCATATGCACAAGGGGGTCGAGTTGTCCCACACGCATCTCACGCTTCTGTCGGATCAGTACGGGCGCTCCTACCATGTCGCGATCGATAACGTCTTCGCGACCGGGTACGACGCGGCGGGAGAGAGCGTTCCGGCGCCGCTGTCGACGATCCGGACCGGCGACCGGCTGGAATTATGCGGAAAACTCTTTACCGGCGGCGGGCTGGGCATCGATTGGGTCCACACCAACTGCGGCCACAGGCCGAGGGCGACCCAACCCGATGGCTGGCTCAAGGTCCTGGCGCCGGACGGTAGCCCCGGCCGCAACCTCGAAGACTCCCATGAATATTGCCGGCTCTGGCGATGAACATTCGTTGCCCGCATGAGGGGGTGCCCGAACGGCTCAGCTAAAGCTCAATGGCGGCGGCTGCGCCATCGAGGATGGGGCCGGACCGCGGAGTGACTTGGGGCCGAGGTGAGGTAAATCGAACACCTGATCGCGCGGCAACGCGACCTTGCGACCCGCGGCCGGGAGATCTGACGCGAACCTCGTCACACTAGCGTCCGCGCACGACCCCTGAGCCGCCATCGCCACGACAGCGCTCGAACGGCGGGATTCTGCCCCAAACCGGTCGTTCGCCGGCGCCACCGGGATCGGCGCAAGAGGGTGGCAAGCGGTCGTCGGCCGTGCATAAGTTCTCAGCTTGCAGTGAAGGATGCGCTCTGCGAACATTCCATCCGAAGGACAAAAGAAGAATTAGCATGGTCTCGGGATGGCGGAGGAGCTAGCCTTCAAGGACGAGGCGGCGTCGGAGTACGACTGCGCCTTCGCACACGTCACCGCGCATTTCATGCCTTTCCTGTTGCGGGCCGCCCACATTGCACCGGGTATGCACGTCCTTGACGTCGCGACGGGCACGGGGCTTTCGGCCGAGGCGGCCCTCGCCGCCGTCGGCCCGACCGGCCATGTCATCGCCGCTGATGTCTCGCCGGCCATGGCCGAGAAGGCGCGTGAGCGTCTTGGCAAAGCGCCGAATGCTTCAGTCTCTGTGGAGGATGGCCAGACGCTTTCGTTCGCGGATTGCAGTTTCGATGTAGTATTGTGCAATCTCGGGCTGATGTTCTTCTCCGACCCGGTGCGGGGCCTCTCTGAGTTTCGTCGCGTACTTCGACCCGGCGGTCGCGTGGCCGTCTCGGTGAATACCGTCGTTGAGCGCTCTTACAACCACCAGATCAACGTCATTATAGCACGACATATGCCAAGTTTAGCCGAGGCCGTCACTCGCACTTTCGCGCTCGGCGCAGCGTCGCGACTCCGGTCTCTCTTCAATGAGGCTGGCTTGGCGGACATCGAAACCCATACCGTGAGGCACACCTTCGTGCTGCCGTCGTTCGATGTCTATTACGGCCCCTTTGAACGCGGTGGGGCTTCCACTGGCCAGGCACTCGCAGCACTGCCGGAGGAGATACGCCGCGTTGTGCGGGAGGAAGTGCGACGCGACCTCGCCGACAGGGGCGGGCCTGTCACGGCGGAGGCGGAGTATCGGATCGCCAGTGCGCTAAGGTAGCGGGGTGTACTGAAGGGGACGGGCCGGCATCGTCGGTGCGCGAGTTCCGCGCATTGACAGCATTGGGTCGAACCTCCCCGTTCCAGGGCGACGGCCGGAAGGTCTGGAATTGGCGCAAGGCGCCCATTATCCCTGTAGCAGTGCGAGTTCAGCTCGCCGCCAAACCGGTCGTCGCTCGCTTTCTGCGTGGCTCGCGCTCTCGCGCGCATGAACCCTGGGCGTCCGACTTGCCATATCTTCCTTTCCGATTGCATCGGTGGGGCGCGCGCTGTGGGCCTTTATGCGAACGTATGGTGAACTATGTGTCGGCCCTTCGCTTCAGAGCCATGCTGATGCCGGAAATCGTTGCCGACCCACCTTCGCTGTCCTATTGCCACCTGTTTCTGACGTGATCCTTTTTTGCCTCGCGCGCGCGACGCGTGCGTACGTTTCGTGAATGGAAGCTCCGGCGACCCGCGGGGGCGGCCGCGCGGCATCCCCAATCCCAAGCGGCGGGTGCCCGACCTGGCTACCCGTCCCCTGACCGCGCAGGCGCTGTCGGATCTGATCGCACGGACGAGGATTTTTTGCAGGTGCTGACCAGCGTTCTGACCGTGACCGCGCGGCGCGAGATCACGCCCGCCGAAGGCGCACAGATCGCTGAGCGGGTCGATGCCCGGCTGCGCGCGAGCCGGCGCCTCGCACGGTTGAGGCGCCGGCCGGCCATTCAAACGAGTCCGGTCCGGCCCCGTCGGATATCATAATATCGGAACATAGAAACGCTTGTGAGAAGACTATGATCGATGACGCCGCTTGGCCGCTCGCCCAACACGTTTGCCGCACCGGCTATGTGGATTTACCCGCGAGCGCCGTCGAATCCGCCCGTCGCGATATCCTCGATACGTTCGGCTGCATGCTCGGCGGCAGCGGCTCTCCGGGAATTGATGAGCTCTTTGCGGTGATCGCCCGGTGGGGCGGGCGTGAGGAAAGCCGAGTGCTGTTGCGGGGCACACGCCTGCCGGCGCCGCAGGCGGCGCTATTGAATGCCAGCATGGGTCATGCGCTGGATTACGACGACACATTGGACGCCGGGGGTTCCATCCATCCCGGCGTCTCGGTGTTGGGCGCAGTGCTTGCTGTATGCGACAGCCTGGGGGCTGTCAGTGGGCGCGATGTCATATTGGCCGTCGCCCTGGGTCTGGACGTATCGTGCCGCATCGCGCTCGCGTGCACGCTCGACCGGGGCTGGCATCGCACCGCGGCGATCGGGGTCTTTGGCGCCACCGCGGCCGCAGGCAAATTGATCGGCCTGACGCCGGAGCAGATGCTTGACGCCTTCGGCATCGCCTACAGTCACGCCGCCGGCAATCGCCAATGCATCCTCGACGGGGCGTTGACCAAGCGGCTGCAGGCCGGCCAGGCGGCAAGCGCCGGCGTTTTCTCGGCCCTGTTGGCGCAGACCGGGTTCACCGGCGCGCGGAACATCTTTAATGGCCTGTTTGGGTTTTTCGAGCTGTACCAACCGAACGGATACGACGCATCGGTGCTGCTGCGCGACCTGGGCACGGCTTTTCGCGGCGAGGCGCTGAGCTATAAGCCCTATCCCTGCGGCCGGCCGCTGCATGCGGCGATCGATGCCGCGCTGGCGGCACGAGCGCAGCTCGATATCGAGCGGCCCGATGACATCGCATCGGTGACGATCGAGGCGGACCCCGCCGGCCACGGCGAGCAATTTGGCCGCGGGCCGGCGAAGCGCCGCCCGACCCAGGTCGTGGAGGCGCAGTTCGCCCAACCTTTCCTCGTCGCCACCGCCTTGGTGCACGGCAAGGTAGGGATAGCGGAGGTCGACGGTCTGGGAGATGCCGCGGTCCCGTCGCTATCGGATCGGATTGTAGGTATTGCGCGCGATAACCGACCGAGAGGGTCGCTCAGTATCACGGTGCAACGGACCGACGGGCGCTCGGTTACGGTCGAGGCCAGCGATCCCATCGGGTCGCCGCAGAAGCCGCTTAGCAATGCTCAACTCGAGGCTAAATTCCGCGACTGCGCGCGTAATGCGGTGCAGCCGCTGTCGCATGCGAGTTTAGACGGGTTACTGGCGGCAATCGAACGATTGGAAACGCTGCCGGATGCGCGGGAGCTGATGACCGCATTCGCCGGTTAAGGACGTGATAACGTGTTAGCGATCGGAAGGCCTCGGCAACCTTGCTCTGCTCGCTCAGGCGGACCGCCCAGCGCATTGCCGCCTCAGCGAGGTCGGCCCGATAAGCCGGTCGGGGACGAGCGTCAGGTATTTCGGCCTCACGGCTCGCGCATGCCCTCCTGCGCGTCCCGAAAACGCAAGCAGCGCCGCCGGGGGGCGGCGCTGCTGTACCGGGGTTATTCGGCGGCGGCGAGGGTAGGGGTTTGCGCTGCGGCGAGGATTGCGGCGGCTTCTTTGGCGACGCGGGTGCCTTCGAAGAAGCGGGGGTTTTGGGTGCCCCACAGCTTGACCGCGTTCGCAAACGTGAAGTCGCGGAAATTGTCGGCGGTGATGTGGCGTCTTCGACCAGCTGATAGGCTTCGGGCAGTGGATGGCGCATGTCGATCACGTCGAAATGCCCGATATCCGAGCTGAAGATCGCGTTGAGCTTCGATCCGAACGGGTTGTTGCGGCCGAACGCGGTGGCGTTCATGCGGTCGTCCGCCTCGCAGTCGAAATAATAGGGCTTGGCGTAGAGGTCGACCCAGTCTTCCTTGCGGGTGATCCGGCAGGCCGAGAAATCGTCGATGTCCTCGACATTGCCGGTGAGGTACGCCTGTTCAGGGTCTGGCAGGCCACCGCGCTCGCGCAACGCCGCGGCAATGTCGCTGTAGCCGTATTTCTCGACGAAGCTCATAATTGGGCGCGGTCGAGCTTGTCGGAATGCATGCGCTCCAACGCCTTGGCGCTGCGCCGCTCCCAATGTTCGATCAGATCGCCGAACAATTGGCTGGAGGGATCGTTAACTGACACCTCTTGTCGACGACAACCATCATAATCGTTTTCAAGGTGATTCTGTTCAAATAGGTTTGGCCAACCAGCCTTTCAGATATTCAGAATATTGCTTCAAACACATTTCCAAAAACATCCGGTTGCATGGAGCGCATTCTTTGCCAAATCTTTTTACTACCGCACGTATGCTATCCCGCGACACGGTCCCTGGCTCCTCGATGCGCTGCTTTATCAGGGTGAAGAGTTCCCTTCGAATGGGAAACCAGACCTCATAAAACCCGTTTACGATCTCGTAATTTTGAGGACCAAAGGCCTGTTGGAAAAGTTCCGGGTTGTTCATTCCGAATTCACTCAATTCCTGCTCCATACGCTCGATGTCGTAGACCAATTGTCGACAAGCGAGCTGAAACTCGGAATCGGTGACCTCGTCACCGAACTTAGCCTGCAATTCATCCGCGGCTTCAATGAATGTGAAGCGAAAACGTGAGGCAAGAATTAGACCGATCAGTAGCGCCGACGTAGTCTCGTCACCAACAAATTTGCGTGGCAAAGTCCGCACGAACATAACGGAAAATTTTCGCGCCCCGCTGCCATATATGATTTGTCGAGCCAATAAAGGCCGATAAAACTGCCCGTCATGTGCCCGAAACGTGAGTTCCGGACTTCTGAGATTACGCTGATGAGCGGCGTCAAGAATGTCGTCGTCTACTTTGTCCATCCAGGCAAACGTATCGTTGTTGCCTTCAAGATTATTTTTCATTTGGTCCCAAGTGGTCTTGAGTTCCCCATTCTCATCAGGATCCGGGCTTAACCCGAGCAGATTGAACGTGTCCTGTGCGGCTGTAATGATGGAACGACCCGGGATTTCGGTTCTGTTTTTGGGCAAAGGGTCCTTGATGTCGATCTCCATCCTTACTTGATAGAATTTCTCTGAGATAGGATCGTTTCTTCTGGCTTCTTGGAAGGTCGAGGTCAGACGCTTTACGCGACTGGCTATTTCTGAGGCTACGCTGGGCATCTGCTGGAGCGGCAACCCCTTTTTCATGGTGCCGCCATGCAACGGCATACGCTCCGGGTAATAGTAAAAATCTTCGAAAAAGCGCGCCAACGGCGTGCTGGTGTAGAATTCGAGTTCCTTGGCAGGATCGGGCACCTCATCCGGCTGGTAAGGGCGGATCCGGCGATTTTGCACCATTGCCAGTAGCGATGGCACGGCCGGAGTGTCATGAAGGCATAACAGCCGCGCGGCTTCTGAGAGCTTTTGCGAACTGTCGAGTAGATGCACGCTCGTGAAGATCCCAATCTCGAAACCACAGAAATCGTATGGTCTTCGTTCCCGGCCGGTATACAAAAAAATCAACCAGTCGGCCGCTTTCAGGTTAGCGATGATCTTGGAATGCCACTCGTCCCCCGAGCGGATATTGTAGGCGTCGAGAAAGCAGTGAACCCGAGCGGGATTGACGGCGGTTAATTCCTCTTGCAAGCATTGGGCAATTCCGATATCTTCATGCGAATAGCTGATGAATACATGGACGTCGCTGAGATCTTTTTTGATTTCCTCGCGTTCCAGAACACGTGCGTCGGACATCGTGACCTCCCTCAAACCCGGCCGATGCGCTGTCTTTCCGAGCACAGCGTCGCTCCTGCTTAATTTGGTTAATTCAGAAGCGCCGCAGTGTGAAATGGCTCACACGCGACAACATTTTTAAGTCGCGCACTCGATATGGGTCAATCGAGCGTCAAAGTTCGTGTAAGCGCGAGGCAGCACCGCCGGGAGGCGGCGCTGCTCCGCGGGGATTACTCAGCGGCGGCCAGGGTTGGGGTTTGGGCTGCGGCGAGGATTGCGGCGGCTTCTTTGGCGACGCGGGTACCTTCGAAGAAGCGGGGGTTTTGGGTGCCCCACAGCTTGACCGCGTTCGCAAACGTGAAGTCGCGGAAATTGTCGGCGGTGATGTGGCCGTCTTCGACCAGCTCGTAGGCTTCGGGCAATGGATGGCGCATGTCGATCACGTCGAAATGCCCGATATCCGAGCTGAAGATCGCGTTGAGCTTCGACCCGAACGGGTTGCTGCGGCCGAACGCGGTGGCGTTCATGCGGTCGTCCGCCTCGCAGCCGAAATAATAGGGTTTGGCGTAAAGATCGACCCAGTCTTCCTTGCGGGTGATCTGGCAGGCCGAGAAATCGTCGACGTTCTCGACATTGCCGGTTAGGTAGGCCTGTTCGGGGTCGGGCAGGCCGTCGCGTTCGCGCAATGCCGCGGCGATGTCGCTGTAGCCGTATTTCTCGACGAGGCTCATCAGTTTCGCGCGGTCGAGCTTGTCGGGATGCATGCGCTCCAATGCCTTGGCGCTGCGTCGTTCCCAATGCTCGATCAGATCGCCGAACAGCTGACTGGCCCAGCCGACGCCGCCTTCGAGAAAGGCGAAACGCAGCTCGGGAAAGCGTCGCGTGACGCCGCCGAGGAAAATCGCCTTGGCGGTTGCATGGCCGGCCGCGGCGAAATGGCCGATGTGGTTGTAGGTGAAATTGGTCGGCGACAGGCGCAGTCCTTGATTGCTCGAAGCGCTGTGGAAAGTCGGCGCGATACCCCATTCGACGCATTTCGCCCAGACCGGGTCGTAGTCGTACTCGCTGTCGAGGCCGAGCACGTCGTACCACACCGCAAAGCGCGCAGTGTCGGGGTCGTTGGCCGCGGCCGCCGGCACCTTGCGCGCCATGTTGCTGCCGAACATGCCGACCTTCGAGCCCAGTTGCTTGGTGACGAATTCGAGCTCGGCGATCGCCTCGTCCGGGGTGTGCATTGGGATGATCGCCGCCGGCGTCAACCGGTCGCCAAGACCGCTGAAATAATCGGCCGAGACGATGTTGTAGGCGCGGATCACGGCGCGCCGCGTCGCGTCATCCTGGATGCGCGGGAAGCGCAGCCCGGCGGTCGGGTAGACGACGACAAAGTCGAGGCCCAATTCGTCGAGGCGGTCGTACAGCAGCTTCGGCATCATCGCGGTGGCGCGGTCGAGCGTGTTCTCCGCCTGGCGCGCCCAGAAGGCCTGCTGGCCGATGCGCTTGTCGCGCCGTTCGCCGACCGACATCGACAAATTCTCGCGGGTCGTTCCCATCGCCTTCAGAAAGCCGTCCGCGGCGAGGTCGCCGCCGACCTTGCGCATCTTGTCGCTGAACACCGGATCGTATTCGACCCAATGCCCGTCGCCATCGACGATCGGGTGGTCGATTTTCGACCGGACCTGTTCAGGAGTCATATGCGCGCTCATGATCTGCTCCGTAAAAGTGGCGGCTCAACACACGCTATTGTGCGGGCGTTGCGGGCTCTGCGCCACACGAGATCACCGCCGAGCCTTGCGCTGAGCGCAGAGCGGCCCGTCATCTGCGCCAGGTCCACGCTGCCTCAGATCGGGCGCGCGTTAGTCCGCTTCACGTACGTGGATGTGAAGATGGCGCCGCGGTGGCTCGGCGTCGTGTGCATGCTTCTGGTCATCGAATTCCACCGGAACAGTAACCAGTTGTCCGTGCCGCACGCCACGCTCGGAAACGACATGCCGAGCGAAGTGGCGGACGTCGCGCATCGCGCCTTTTAGCACCGCTACCTCCATGCAACTGTCGTGGTCGAGGTGGACGTGCATCGTCGCAACCGACAAATCGTGGTGCTCGTGAGAGGACCTTGCTAGGCGCTTTGCTAGTTCGCGCTCCTGATGATCATAGACGTAGACAAGCGCCGCCACGCCAGACCGCAAAGTATTGCTTTGCTTCTGGAGCTGGGCGATCCCCGCCCGGGTGAGATCGCGGATCGCCTCCGATCGGTTCTGGTACCCGCTCACGGCAATGACGTGATCGAGCGCCGCTAAGAGCTCGTCGTCCATGGTGATGGTAATTCGCTGCATCCCCGGTCTCCTCATTGAATATGACATTTTTATATGGACGTCATACGAGCACCACATCTATCGTGCGGATAATGGTTCTCGATCGCGGGATCAAAAGGGAACACGGTGAGGCCGCTGCCTTTGAAGAGATAGGGGCCAATGCCGGGGCTGTCCCCGCAACTGTAAGCGGCGAGCCGAGCGTCATCCGTGCCACTGGGTAACCGGGAAGGCGACGCGCGGCAGCGACCCGCAAGCCAGGAGACCTGCCATCACCGTGGTCAATCGCGGGCGGGTCGGCCGGGGTGAGCCGACAGGATAGACGGGCAGCGCGTCCGCATACGGTTCGCACGCCCCTCTTCCTGCCTTCGCGTTGTCCGTCTTGCGCTCGGAGGAAGGATGCGGCGCAGCGGAGCGATAATTTGGAGCGGCCTCGCCACTTGCCTAATGGGCTGGCTCGCACCCGTCGCCGCACAAGCGCAAGACGCCGGAACCACCAGCGACGGCGGGACTTCCATTACATTGCCTGAATTGAGCGTATCCGCTCCGGCGGATGGGGCATTTTTCGCGCCGGATACCGCCTCGCAAGGGGCTGTCACCGGGAAAGAGATCGAAGAGCAGCCGCGGTCTCGGGTCGGCGAAGTGCTCGAGGTCGTGCCGGGTTTGATCGCCACCCAGCACAGCGGTGAGGGTAAGGCCAACCAGTATTTTCTGCGCGGCTTCAACCTCGATCACGGCACCGACATCAACATCACGCTCGACGACATGCCGGTCAACATGCGCACCCACGGGCACGGCCAGGGCTATGCCGATCTCAATTTTATGATACCCGAGCTGATCAGCACTCTGCATTACAGCAAGGGCCCTTATTTCCCCGATCTTGGCGATTTCGACACGGCCGGGGCAGTGCAGATCAATTACGTGGACACGCTGCCTCACGACCTCGCCGTGGTGACTGCCGGGACGCTCGGCTATTACCGCGGGCTCGGCGCGATGTCGCGTCCCGCAGGCGCCGGCAATCTGCTGGCCGCGGCAGAATATGTGCACGCCAATGGACCGTGGACGATCCCGGACAATTACAACAAAGGCAACCTGGTGCTGAACTACAGCCAGGGAAATGCGAATAACGGTTTCTCGTTCACCGGCATGTACATGAATGATGCCTTCCATGCGACCAATCAGATCCCGCAACGCGCGGTGAGCGAGGGGCTGATCTGCCTCTATTGCCCGTTCGATCCGACCGACGGCGGCAGCTCGGAGCGCTACAGCTTCTCGACCAAATACGCGGTGACGACCGATACCGGGCAGGTCAACGCCAATGCTTATTTCATCGGTTATCAATTGCAGCTGTTCAATAATTTCGACGGCTTCGTGACATTTCCGCCGCCGATCGGCGACCAGTTCGTACAGCAGGACCGGCGCAAGATCTACGGCGGGAATGTCAGCTATATGATGCCCGGCAACATCTTCGGCTACGACGCGAAAAACACGATCGGTTTCCAGACCCGCATCGACGACATTCACATCGATCTCGCGGAAACCACTGGCCGGGTGGTGCGCTTCACGGTGCGCGACGACCATGTGATCGAATCGAGCGCCGGCGTCTACATCGAGAATCAGATCCAGTGGGCGGACAAATTCCGCACGATGACGGGTCTGCGCGAGGATCTCTACCGCGGCTCGGACGAAAGCACCTTGCAGGCCAATTCCGGGAATATTTTCCAGGCCGTCACCAGCCCCAAGGGCAATTTGATCTTCGGCCCGTGGCAGGATACCGAATATTACCTCAGCGTCGGCCAGGGCTTTCACAGCAACGATCTACGGGGCGCCTTGACGAATGTCGACGCGCTGGCGACCGAAATCAATTTCATGCAGGGCAACCCCACTGTCGTGTCCCAGGTCAAGACGCCGCTATTGACCAAGGCGACCGGCTACGAAGTCGGCGTGCGTTCGAAGCCTTTGTCGGATTTCACAGTCGAGGGGGCACTCTTCGTGCTCAACCTCGCCAGCGAGGCGACGTTTGATGGGGACGAGGCTGTGACCACGCCCGGGCGGCCCAGCCAGCGCAAGGGTATCGAGCTGACCGCCTCCTACAAGCCGCTTCCCTGGTTGCGCCTCGACGGCGATTTCGCCGCCACTCACGCGCGCTACGCCAATGGCGACAACGGCGCCGCCGATACCGAGCCCGGCCATCCCGGCAGCTACATTCCCGGCGCGGCCAACATGATCGCCTCCGCGAGCGCGACCGTGGAGGATCTCGGTCCCTGGTTCGGAGCACTGCGTTTCCGCTATTTCGGCCGCCGGCCGCTGATCGAGGACGACAGCGTCACCTCGAGACCCACGACACTCTTCGATCTGCGGGTCGGCTACAAACTCTCCGAGCAGGCGAGGCTTTGGCTCGACATTCTCAACCTGTTCGACAACACCGGCGCCCACCAGATCGACTATTTCTACCCCTCGCAATTGGCGAACGAGACAGCGCCCGTCTACGACGTCCATTTCAAGCCGGTCGAGCCCCTCTCGGTGCGGCTCACTCTAAGTATGACGTTTTAGTGGATGCCGAGCCCGCTTCCCCTTTCGCGCTGCCATTCTGACCGACGCCCATCTAAACGCGCTGCATTGCGATAATCACGATCTTAAAATCGACTAAATCGTATTGCATACCTCATGCGGCTTCGGGCGAATGCCGCCAACCTCATGGACCTCTTCAACTCAAAGGAGAGTCTTCGCTGTAGATTGGCTGCAGATACAGCGAAGGTCAATCGTCGATACAACTGTTTGTTGCAGTTGGCGGCAGCCCAGCGTGAAGCTAAACTTCGGCCGTCTGCCGGCGTCGTCGCTGGCACACCGGAACGACCCGTTGGGAGGAACCATCGATGCTCGTCATGGACGTGATTGCCGAGATCCTGAAGCGTGAGGGCATCTCGACCCTATTCTGCTTCCCGACCACTCCGATCATCGAGGCCGCCGCGGCGGTCGGGATCAAGCCGGTCATCTGCCGCCAGGAGCGGGTCGGCGTCCATATGGCCGACGGTTTCGCCCGCGTCTCCAATGGACGGCCCCCCGGCGTGTTCGCGATGCAATACGGGCCGGGCGCGGAGAACGCCTTCGCTGGCGTCGCGACGGCCTTTTCGGATTCGAGCCCGGTCGTGTTTCTGCCGCTCGGCCACCCGCGCGAAACGGCGCAATTATTCCCGATGTTCAAATCGAGCCGTTCCTACGCCGCTCTCACCAAATCGGTCGAAGAGGTGATCCTGCCCGAGCAGATCGCGAACGTCATGCGGCGCGCCTTTGCCCAAGTAAAGAATGGCCGGCAGGGCCCGGTAATGGTGGAAGTGCCGGCCGATGTGCACAGCATCGACGTGAGCGTCGATCCCAGCGAGTACCGGCAGGTTCCGGTCACTCGATCGGCCGGTGACGAGCACGACATTGAGGCGGCGGCGCGCATGCTGCTCGACGCCTCCTGCCCGATGATCCTTGCCGGGCAGGGCGTCTTCTATGCCGAGGCCACCGAGGAATTGCGGCGACTGGCCGAGCTGCTGCAGGCGCCGGTCATGACGACCTTCGACGGCAAGAGCGCCTTTCCGGAGGACCACGCCTTGGCGCTCGGGCCCGGCGGTGGCACCTTTACCGGGCACGGCCGTCATTTCCTCCACAAATCGGACCTAGTGCTCGGCGTCGGCTGCAGCTTCACCAAGCATGGGATCGCCACCCCCGCATTGCCGCCTGGCAAAAAGATCATCCACGCGACCAACGACCCGCGCGATCTGCACAAGGCTTTCGCCGCCGATCTCGGCATCCTCGGCGACGCCAAGCTGGTGCTCGGCCAATTGATCGAGGCGGTCGGCGATCGGCTGAACGGCAAGGCGCGCCCGGACGCGGTCGCGCGGGAGGTCGCCGGCAAGCGCGAGGAGTGGCTGGCCCGCTGGCAAGGCAAGCTGCGTTCGGACGAGCGGCCGATCAACCCCTACCGCGTCATCTCGGAATTCATGCGGGTCGTCAACCCGGCCGAGGCGATCGTCACCCACGATTCCGGCAGCCCGCGCGAGCAGCTCAATCCGTTCTACCGGGCGACCCGGCCGCGCGGCTATATCGGCTGGGGCAAGTCGCACCAGCTCGGCACCGGGCTTGGCCTCGCGATCGGCGCCAAGGTCGCCGCACCCGACAAATTCTGCGTCAACTTCATGGGCGACGCGGCGTTCGGGATGACCGGCCTCGATTTCGAGACGGCGGCGCGGTGCGGGATCCCGATCCTGACGATCGTCCTGAACAATTCGACGATGGCGATCGAAACCCATGCGATGGCGCTGTCTCACGAGCGCTACCGCGCCCGCGACCTCGGCGGCAATTATGCCAACATCGCCCGCGACCTCGGTGGCTGGAGCGAGCGGGTCGAAGATCCGGCGCAGATCGGCGACGCAATCCTGCGCGCCCGCCGCCAGACCGAAGACGGGCGCGCGGCGCTGCTCGAATTCATCACCAGCCAGGAGCAGGGCTTCTCGCACCGCCGCGGCGCCGCCGAGTGACTATCAGAGTTGGATCTTGGCGTTCTCGGGACTCAGCACTGCGAAATCTGGAGTAGCGCCCAGGGCCGCAGCAGAGGCGGGCCTGCGCCCGGTGGCGGCGTGGCTGTTCTTCTGCTGCGGCTTGATTTTCCTGATGGTCGTGGTCGGCGGCATCACGCGGCTCACTCTGTCGGGCCTGTCGATCACCGAATGGAAGCCGGTCATCGGCATCGTGCCGCCGTTGTCGGCTAGCGACTGGGCCGCGGAGTTCGCAAAGTACCAGCAGATCCCCGAATACCGGACGATTCATTTCGCAATGAGCTTGGACGAGTTCAAAAGCATCTATTACTGGGAATACTTGCACCGGCTATTGGGCCGGCTCATCGGCGTCGTGTTTGCCGTGCCCTTCATCTGGTTTCTGGCGCGGCGGCAGCTGCCGAGGCGGCTCGCACCGCCGCTCGCTGGCATCCTGCTCCTCGGGTTTCTGCAGGGTCTGCTCGGCTGGTACATGGTCGAGAGCGGCCTTGCCGACCGCGTCGAGGTCAGCCAATACCGCCTCGTCGCCCACCTCACTCTCGCTCTGGCGATCTATGCCGCGATCCTCTGGACGGCGCTCGGCATCGTCCGCGGTTTTCCGTTTCCGGATGCGGGTCCCGGCTGGAGGCGGGCTACCGAAGCCGTGCTCGCGCTGGTCGCGCTGACGATCCTGGCTGGCGGCTTTGTCGCCGGGACGCGCGCCGGGCTGACCTACAACACCTTTCCGCTGATGGACGAGAGGCTCGTGCCGGCCGGCTATGCCCGGCTCCAGCCGTTGTGGCTGAACTGGTTCGAGAACGTGGCCGCCGTGCAATTCGACCACCGGGTGCTTGCCGTCGCGACCATCACCGCCATTTTCCTGCTTTGGGCGGTGGGGCTGCGGGCTAACCTGCCGAAACCGGCTCGCAAAGCACTGCATGCGCTGCTGGCAACCGGGTTGTTGCAGGTGGCGCTCGGTATCTCGACCTTGCTGCTGGTCGTGCCGATCCCGCTCGCGGCGGCGCATCAGGCCGGAGCCGTTCTGCTGCTGACTGCCGCGGTCGTTCTCCGGCACACCTTGCACGGCGCCGCTGTCATGGACCTCCGAGCGCCGGCGACCATATAGTCTTCATCCGCTGCGGGAGAAGACAATGGCAGAGGACGGCCCGTTGCCGGCAAAGACCCTCGACGAATGGGCGCAGCTGGCGCGCACCGAACTGCGAGGTAAAGCCGTCGACAGCCTCCATTGGGCAACACCGGAGGGCATCCCGGTCAAGCCGCTCTATACGGCCGCGGACCTGGAGGGGATCGAGCACGCCAGGGCGCCGCTGCGCGACATGATGCCGGGGTTCCCGCCTTATCTGCGCGGGCCGCGGGCGACGATGTACGCCAACCGGCCGTGGACGATCCGGCAATATTCCGGGTTTTCGACCGCCGAGGAGTTCGAACCGGTTCTATCGCGACAATCTCGCGGCCGGGCAGATGGGGCTGTCGATCGCGTTCGATCTCGCCACCCACCGCGGCTACGACAGCGACCATCCGCGCGTCGTCGGCGACGTCGGGAAGGCCGGCGTCGCAATCGACTCGGTCGAGGACATGAAAATCCTGTTCGACGGCATTCCACTCGACCGGATGAGCGTGTCGATGACGATGAACGGCGCCGTCTTGCCGGTGCTGGCCGGCTACATCGTCGCCGCCGAGGAGCAGGGCGTGGCGCAGGAGAAGCTCTCGGGCACGATCCAGAACGACATCCTCAAGGAGTTCATGGTCCGCAATACTTATATCTACCCGCCCGGACCATCGATGCGGATCGTCGCCGACATCATCGAATACACCGCCCGGCACATGCCAAAATTCAATTCGATCTCGATTTCCGGCTATCACATGGAGGAAGCGGGCGCGACCTCGGTTCAGGAACTCGCCTTCACCCTCGCCGACGGCCTGGAATATGTCCGGGCGGCCTTGTCGCGCGGGCTCGCGGTCGACGAGTTCGCGCCGCGGCTGTCGTTCTTCTTCGGGATCGGCATGAATTTCTTCATGGAGATCGCGAAGTTGCGCGCCGCGCGGGTGCTGTGGGCGCAGCTGATGCGGCAGTTCGCGCCCGGAAACCCGGCGAGCCTCGCTTTGCGCACGCATTGTCAGACTTCGGGGGTGAGTCTCACCGAGCAGGACCCGCACAACAACATCATCCGCACGACTTTGGAGGCATTGGCTGCAGTGCTCGGCGGGACGCAGTCGTTGCACACCAACTCGTTCGACGAGGCATTGGCGTTGCCGACCCCAGCCTCGGCGCGAGTTGCCCGCAACACCCAGCTGATCCTCGCCGAGGAGACCGGCATTCCGCATGTCGTCGATCCTCTCGGGGGCAGCTATTACGTCGAAAGCCTGACGCATTCGATCGCCGCTGCGGCGATCGCGCTGATCGACGAGGTCGAGGCGATGGGCGGAATGACCAGGGCGGTCGAGGCCGGCATGCCCAAACTGCGCATCGAGGAATCCGCGGCACGGCGCCAAGCGCGGATCGACCGTGGCGAGGAGACGATCGTCGGCGTCAACAAATACCGCTCGGCCGAGGCGGCCTCGGTCGAGCTGCTCGATGTCGATAACACCGCAGTGCGGGATCGGCAGGTCGAGCGGCTCGAGCGAATCCGCCGCCTTCGCGACAAAGATCGGGTCGATGCCGCGCTTGCTGAACTGACCGAGGCGGCACAGAGCGGTCACGGGAACCTGCTGGCGTTGGCGATCGAGGCAACCCGCGCGCGGGCGACAGTCGGCGAGATCTCCGACGCGCTCGAAAAAGTGTTTACCCGTCACCGCGCGCAGATCCGTGCGGTGAGCGGGGTTTATGGCGGGCAATACCAGGACGACGAAGGCTTCCGCCGCGTCCAGCGCGAGATCGAGGGTTTTGCCCGCGAGGAGGGGCGGCGGCCGCGCATGCTGGTCGCCAAATTGGGCCAGGACGGTCACGACCGCGGCGCCAAGATCATCGCCACCGCCTTCGCCGATATCGGCTTCGACGTCGATATCGGGCCGTTGTTCCAGACCCCCGAGGAGGCCGCCCGCCAAGCGGTCGAGAACGACGTCCACATCGTCGGCGTCTCGACCCATGCCGCCGGCCACAAGACCCTCGTCCCGGCCCTGATCCAAGCGTTGAACCGCGAAGGCGCCGGCGACATCCTCATCGTCTGCGGCGGCGTCATCCCGCCCAAGGACTACGCTTTCCTGAAAAAGGCCGGGGTCAGCGCGATCTACGGCCCGGGCACCAACATCCCCGCAGCCGCAGCCGAAATCCTCTCCCTGATCCGAAAGCACCGCCTCGCGGCATGAGTGTTTGAGCCGGCCATCCGTGCCTTGGAGATCGCGTTGAGCCGCACCGGATTGTTAAGGACGATGTGGGCAACCGCTCCCGTCTTGCGCAATATCAGCTTGTTGGTATCCATATCCATGTCAGCGGTTCTCCTGCGGCTCGACTGATTTGGTTTGCATATTGCCTTCTGTCTGTCGATCCCGTGATTGATTTGAGGCCCGACATGCCCGATGACGACATCAATGCCTTTGTGCCCGGTCCGCGCGTCCACATCGAGGGGCGGTCGGGTGGACCGCTGTCCGGTCTGACCTTTGCGGCCAAGGATCTGTTCGATGTCGCCGGGCATCCGACCGGCGGCGGCAACCCCGACTGGGCGCGCTCGAACCCGGTGCCGACGCGGCATGCCTGGGCCGTGCAGCGGCTGCTCGATGCCGGCGCGACGTTGATCGGCAAGACGATCACCGACGAGGTCTCTCTCGGCATCGTCGGCGAGAACGCGTTCTACGGCACGCCGGTCAACCCGCGGGCGCCCGGCCGGGTGCCCGGCGGCTCTTCATCGGGCTCGGCCGCTGCAGTCGCCGCCGGCCTTTGCGACACCGCCCTCGGCACCGATACCGGCGGCTCGGTGCGCGTACCGGCGAGTTTCTGTGGCCTCTACGGCATCCGGCCGACGCATGGCCGGCTTCCTGTCGCGGGCATGATGCCCCAGGCGCCGAGCTCAGACACGACCGGCTGGTTCGCGCGCGACGCCACCACCTTCGCCAAAGTGGCGAGCGTCATGCTCGACGAGCCAATCCCATCGGCATTGCCCGACAAGCTGATCGTCGCGGTCGACGCTTTCGCCTTTGCCGATCCGGAAGTCGGCGCCGCCCTGCAGCCGATGGTCCAGCGGCTGCAGGCGATGGTCGGCGAGTCGCGCGAGGAGGTCATGGCGCCGGCGGGCATCGTCCAATGGGCGCGGGCGCAGCGCATTCTGCAGCCCTCCGAGGCCTGGCTGACCTTTAAGGATTGGATCGAACGGGACAACCCGCGCTTCGCATACAGCGTCGCGCGCAACATTTTTACGGGATCGCAAATCCCCGAAACCGAGCGCCAATGGGCCCAACTGGTACGGCACGAGGCGCGCGGCCGGATGCGTCATCTGCTGGCGCCAGGCACGATCCTCTGCCTTCCGACAACGCCATTCCCGGCGCCCAAGCGCGGCGAGCCGCTGTTGGCGGCAAGCGCCCAGCGCGACCGGATTCTCTGCTTGTGCGCCCATGGCGGGCTGACCGGCGTGCCGCAAGTCAGCATCCCGGGCGCTGCGGTTGATGGTTTGCCGGTCGGCCTGTCGATCCTCGGCGCTCCGGGCACCGATGGGACGCTCGTTGCGGTCGCCGACATGTTCACGAGAAAGTGATCCGTCGCCTCAGCATAGCCGGAACCAAGCCTTGCCGTTGGTGTTGACACCCGTTCTATTTGTGACTGCGACTTAATATTCGTTGGGGGAGGTACGACAATGAGGCGCTTACAAAGTGTTCTGTTCGGGGCTTTTGTGGGGCTCGGCCTAACGGCATCGATAGCCAACGCGACTGTGCTCCCGCCCTATTCTCAGACCAACCTCGTTTCAACCTCGCCTTGCCGGGCGTCGTTCAGGACCCTAATCTGCAGAACCCCTGGGGTGTTTCGGAGAGCGCGACGAGCCCGCTGTGGATCTCTGATCAAGCGGCGGGTGTCGCCACACTTTACACGGTGCACGGGACGACCGCGACCCCTGCGGGCGGCCCGCCCCCCCTCGTGGTCTCCATCCCGGCATTGCCCGCACCACCCAACGGACCCACCGGGCAAGTCAACATTCGATCGGCGGCGTTGCCACCGATTCCTTCATGATACCAAAGCGGTGCCCTCGCTGCCGCCCACTTCATCTTTGCCAATCTGAACGGCACGATCTCCGCCTGGACCGCGGCGCCGAACCCGGCGCAGATCCAAGTGACAACCCCGGGGGCGACCTACACCGGCTTGGCCATTGGGGGTACCATCGCGGCACCCTTTCTGTACACCGCCAACGGCGCGCAGAATCGCATCGACGTCTTCGACGGCACCTTCACGAATGTCACCGGCACCCCCCAGTTCGCGGGTAAGTTCGCCAACCCGTTCACTGGCGATGGCCTCGTCCCGTTCAATGTGCAGAACATCGGCGGCGACATCTACGTGACCTATGCGCCCGCCACTATCGGCGCGAACCGTACGCCGCAAACCATGGCCACCGCCGGCCAAGGGGCCGTCGCCAAGTTCGACACGAGCGGGAACTTGCTCGATACGGTGATCAACTTCGACCAGATCGGCAGCCACCTCGCCTCGCCGTGGGGCATTGCCCTCGCCCCGGCCGGTTTCGGCCCGTTCGGCGGCGACCTGCTGGTCGGCAATTTCAGTTATAGCTTGGGCGAGATCGACGCCTACAACCCGGTAACCGGCGCGTTCCTCGGCACGCTCGACAGCAACGCGGCTTGGCAGGGGCTTTGGGCGCTGACCTTCGGTAACGGCGGCAATGGCGGCGATACCAACATCCTGTATTTCACGACGGGGCTCAACGCCGAGACCAACGGGCTCTTTGCCGCCCTCTCGGTCGTTCCGGAGCCGAGCACATTGGCCCTTTTAGGTGCTGGGGTATTGAGCCTTTATGCGTGGCGGCGGCGCTCCTCCCGTCGTCGCGCCGAGGCTGCCTGACAATTCAGGATACTCGCTCGCCAGCGTGGGAGGGCAAGCCGGGGGTTAGGGATGGCCTAATCGCCGGCGACCAGGATACCTACTCGACGCTGGTAATGACGACGGCGGCCTGCCAGCCCGGTGGCTGGGGACCCCCAAATGCGTCCGCGGATCGGATCCGATCTGCGATATGCCATCTCGACAGCGCTGCCGCGGTCCTGTACTGTTCGAACATAACATGAACTCAGAGCCCGGTATGACACGAGCATCGATCCAGGCGCGGCAGCAGACAGAACGGCGGTTTCCGGTGCGAGTGCGGATCGCTGTGCCATCCGAGGGGCTGGGTTGTCAGATCGAGATCATGCATGCCTGGGCCGACGAGACCTGCGGTGCCGAGGGCTGGGGATGGCGCCCGCCGGGCTGGTCGGCGTCCTCAACGACGCGATCGCGTTCTATTTCGACGACGCCGCGTTTGCGCATGCGTTTGTCGCCCGCTTTTGTTGCGGCTATCGGGTCGAAGCGGTCGAGGGTGCCTTTGCCCTTCGCAACGACACACCACCGCTGCGGCGAGGCGCCTTGGTGCATAAGACGCCGTAAGGGATCCACACTGGCCACACCGGCCAGGCCCGGATCATGATCCTGTTTGGCTGGGCTGGACTGGCCGGGACGACCTTTGCCGCCGCACTCCTGCAGGCGGTGAGCGGGTTTGGTTTTGCCGTGCTCGCGGTTCCACTCTACCTGCTGTTGGTCGACCCGGCGCAGGCCGTTCAACTTGGCATTATTCTCTCGACAGCGCTCTCATTCGCCGTGGTTCCGGGATTGTGGCGAACCGTCGCTCTGGCGCTGTTGCTGCGCCTGAGTGCCGGCAGCATCGCCGGGTTGCCGATCGGGCTGTTTGCATTCCGCTACGCCGACCGATTGCTGGTCCGGCTCGTGGTCGGAGCCACGATCCTCGCCTTTGCGGTGATGATGGCGGGGTTCCGACGTCGCGGGGGCCGACCCTGGGCGCCTTTCGCCAGGACACAAACTTGCGATCTCGCCGCCGGGGCCGTGGCGGGGGTTGCGACCGCTCTGGTCGGGATGGCCGGGCCGCCGGTGCTGATCTACCTGTTGCTGGCCGGGACGG
>CAVSZA010000027.1:0-28018 GCA_963732095.1 uncultured Alphaproteobacteria bacterium | reverse complement strand
ACCATCGGCTATCGCCGCTTCGAGGGCCTGGAAGCCGCAGCCGCGCTGGCGCGATTGTATGCCGCGATGCGCCTGTTCGTGAACTTCTTTCAACCCTCGTTCAAGCTGGCCGCGAAGACGCGTGACGGTGCACTGGTCCGGAAGCGCTATCACCCCCCGGCGACACCCTGTCAGCGGCTCTTGGCGGACCCCCGGACGAACGAGGAAGTGCGGCGCCGCGTTCACGAGCTGCGCGCGTCGTTGGACCCAGTTCGACTGCTGCAGCAAATCCGTGCCGTCCAGCAGCAGCTGGTCGACATCGCGGATAGGCCGGCCCTCGGTGCATCTGCAGCGCGGCCTGTCGCAGTTTGGCTCGTTGGGGAAATAGAGTTTGCCAAAAATCAGTCCGGCAGCGGTGCCGTAGATGAAGAAATCATACCATTCGATCGTGGTCCCGATGGTCGACGCGATGACCGCCTTGCGCAACTGTGCGCTGTGCTCGGACGCGGACAGCGCACTCCGCTGCGGCGCGACCCTCGCGGCCACTTGTCATAAAATTCTCCTCCCGCCGTTGCATTGTCCTGGAATATTTTCACGGTTCTTCTATCGTAAGTTTAACGATATCGTCATGATTCCAAAATAGCTAGCAATTCGTGCCGGCATAGCCGCAAAAAGCTTGCCAGAATGCGTCGGTATCGGGGGGATCGCGGCAACATCCGGCAAGCATACCATAGCGTAAACAGTACCGGCCCAACTGGCTGAGGTTCTTTGCCCAGAGTAACCGTCGACCAGTTGTCCAGCCTCACGTCGCCGTGACATTCCGCAGCAAGGTTCGGGGCGCGTTTCGCGGAGCCCGTCTAAACCGTCATCAGTCATCGCCATTCCGGATTTTTGCCCCGCTCCGCAATCCGTTGTTAACGAAGGTCGCAATATCGTGCGGCGGTCTTCCGCAACGGGAGATCAGGAGATCAACGTCGGAACCTGTTGCATCGCCAAGCTATCTACAATGTGTTGTGATCAATTAAACTGAAGGATACCAAACATGGCACAAGCAACTCGAAAGCCCACGAAAGCTCACCTCTCCCGAGCCGCCAAGGACATGCATAGCCCGAACAAGAAGGTACGGGAAGAAGCCGCCGAGGTTATGGCTACATCACCACGGAGAGCAAAACCGACAAGCCGGGCTAAGTAGGTTCGGCTCAGAGAACCAGAACTTTCCGCCCCTATAGTTGGGGGTCAGCAAGCTGTCGACGGTGGTGCCCTTCAGAAGCCGCGATCTCATAATACCAAAAGGGATCGACGGTGGTGAGATGTTGGCTTGGGCCAGTGCCGAGGAATTGCTGGCCCTTCACCTCGAACTCACTTCGGACGCCAAGGCTTTCTGGAAAGATGGGTTCCTGCTCTACACGCTATGGGCAACGGGTGATTTCTGCGGAATGCTCCCGCCCCGAAAGCGTTCGACACTCTACCCCTATACTCGGAGCGGTTTTTATCAGTTCCTCCGCGATCACGGCTCGCAGATCAGCCCGGAGGAGGGCAGCCGCCGCATCACAGTGTTCATGGCCTACAGCCAGTTTGGCGTGACGATCATCCGGATGGTCGAAAAGGCGGGCATCAATAAAGCGTTTACCGCCATTCCATATATCCAGGAGAATACGATCAGGGACGTGTTGCAGTTGTGCATTGAGACGCCGTATTACGGCTTGCGGGGCGCTTTGCAGCGAGCATATCCCCAATTTCGTGACCGTCACAGGCGCAGCAGGTCCAAGGAGGAATTGCGCCGGGTGGCTGAGCGCAGTGCAGTGCAGGTGATTCTTGATAACACAAGAGGCATGATTGGCAGCCCAGGAATCTTCGTGCCTCGCCAGTACCGGCAGCATGCCGAGGACGAATTGAGAGCACAAGAAGTCTTCGAAATTGCTATGAGGCGTGTAGGCGCTGAGGACCGGGACGCTTTCTTTATGCAGGTTGTTGAATTGGTCGCAAACACATGGCTTACAAAGGACGATCGGCAGGCTGTCGAGCAGCTTTTGTCCGAACAGCGCTACTGACACACACCATTCTGAGGCAGCCCGCTTGATCCAGGGACCGTCCAAGGCCACCTAACATTGAACGAGCAGGCAATTTCCGACCCGCATCACAATCAACCAGAGCCAATCCGCATCAGTTTCGCGGAGCGGGCATCGCACATCGCTCTCGCCGATCTGGCACACCTCGTAGGAACGAAGTTTGAGAAACCAAGATTTCCGCCATTCGCGGCGTCGCGAGTTCGACCCTGATACTCATCACCCACAATCTCGTGCTTTTGGCACTCAGCCTCGGTTCGCCCAAACCCGATTCGAAGAGCCTTTCGGCGATTCAGTCCGAGCAGTCGTCAAATGGTTCAGCCCCGAGAAGGGGTTTGGTTTCGTCGAACTTTCCGATGAGTTTGGCGACGGCCTCCTGCACGGAAGTGTGTTGGCGAGGACCGGTATCAGCGCCGTGCAGCCGGGCGACACCCTCGAAGTTCGAGTCGGCCCCGGCCACACGGGACCGCACGTAACGGAGGTGCTGAGCCTCCATAGCGGCATCGCCGGTCCCGTTGCACCAAGGCGATCGTCGGCGACATCTGACAGCCCACTTCCCGATACCGGTGTCGAGGAGACCGGTACGGTGAAGTGGTTCAACCCAGAGAAGGGCTACGGCTTCATCGCGCGGGATAGCGGCGGCAAAGATGTGTTTGTCCACATCTCGGCTCTCGAACGATCCGGGATCACGAGTCTGGGCGAAGGACAACAGGTGATAGTCGATTTTGTCGAGGGCCGAAAGGGGCTCGAAGCCGCAAGGGTGCGCTTGGTCTAGGCCGGGGCCGACACGGAAGCGAGCGCAAGTATGTTGGGCATCGATTGGTAACAAAATTCCATGGTGGAGTAAGCCCGCTGCCGGAATTGGATAGGACTTATTAAAGTGACAAACCAATCCGATACCCTGACACATCTCGGCCCGTACGTTTCGCAGCCTTACTTGGCTGACCTCTGCGACTTTGTAGAGCGGGTTTGGGAAACATATCGGGAGCATGCCACGGATTACGGGAGCATTTCCCACGGAAGCCTCGGATATCTTATCGTTCGCATGATGTACATCGCGGAGGTGACGAGTAACGGCATCAGGTTTAACGCGACTTGGGGCCTCACACCTGCGGCCATGTCGCTACTCCGCGACCGATATGAGCAAGCCGTGCGGTTTTCCTGGCTTGTGCGGAACCCCGATGACGAAGAGTTCTTAAAATACGAGCGCGCAATTTTCGGAAAAATGAATGCTCTCGTCCGAAACGCTGATCCCGCCACGGTGAGTCGCTTCGAAGATACGATGGGGCCGATCTCCTTCCTGGGCCACGGAGCCTTTGACCAGGGAGCAGCGAGCATACTTCGACGCTTGGACTGCTTTAGATCTAAAGTCGATGGCCCAGAAGCGAGATGCTTTCCCACCTATTACAGATACGCCCTTGGCAAAGCGGGGCCTTGCAAGTTGGTACAACTCGGTTTACGCACAATTTAGCTCCGTATCGCACTATGATCGATATAGCATCGAAATGGTCAGACCGAAGGAAAACAAAGACGGGACGGTTACACTCTCTTTCCAGCCGCATTGGCTTCCTCTTGTCATCTTATATGATGCATATCTCGACATGATCCAATGCTTTGAGGTTACGCAGGTCTGTTTCAAACAACAAACGTCAATCAAATTCGAATCTCTGTTCCTGGAGTGGCTGTCTCTTGCGAAGCAGCTTAAAACCGATGCGTGCGACCTTTAAGATTCATCACGGCGGGCAAAGTGTGTTGGCCTCTGTGCCCTTGCGGGGACCCAATGGCGAGTGCTCAGCCGAGGTGACCGATCCTGTCCTATTGTCAACGAGATCCAATCGCGTACAGCGGGCGGCGGAAGCCGGAAAGTTCGAGGAAGACGGGTAAGGGATAAAATCTTGGGCTGATCGGGGCCTGACCGGATATCGCCGGATCACCGAGGATCATCGGTCCTCGGGCTTCGCTCAGATGGTTCGCGTGCCCCGATGGTCGAAATAGATCCCCGGAAATGGCCTCGGTGTCCGGGTCGGCACCTGCCCCGTATCAAGGGAAAGGGGTCACAACCTCTTGATGGTTTAGCCTATAAACCCCCGTTATGGTGCGACAAATCGCCACGGAACTTCGCATAAGACCGAAAGACATCCGCAAATAACATTAACCCGTGAACCTCTTGCGAGCGTATTATACGCGAAGCACGGCGTGACTTGCTCGGTGGGCTCAAGATGGCGATCTCGCGGCGGGAATTCACAGTCGGCTCGTTGTCCCTTCTCGGCGGATCTCTGGTTAGGGCTTCAGCCGAAGAAGTTCCACCGTTCATCTGCATGACGAACCAGTTTACCCCTTATGACACTACTCGGAATATAACGTTTTATCCAACGGCTAACAGAAACGCTCAAGTTCAACTCGATACGCAACCCAGTTCCCGATCAATTGAATACAGTCCATACCAATTGCTGTTGCGCTCCGATGCTTGGCAGCCAAGTGACAGCCTTCCAGGATCCCCGGACAACAGGATACGTGTTGGTATCCACTACATGGACGGCAACAGTTTTCAACACGATGCCGTCCAGCAATATGCTACTGAATGGTTAGTAGCTAACGGAGCCAACAAAATAGAGTTTGCCTTCGGCACCTCCGAACGTTCTCACGTACAAATCCTTTTCAAGACACCACTAAACAAGTCTGCGCTTGGCCGACAGGCGAAGCTATATACTGACCAGAGCCAACCCACCATGTGGTTGGGCGATGTCCACGAAAATAACTCCCCAGACCGCATTGCCGAGGTCATCCGTCACGAGTTCGGTCATGTATTAGGGATGCGCCACGAACACCAGCATCCTCAAGGTGGAATCGAATGGGATAGAAAAACCGTTATTGCGTTCTACAAAAGTCAAGGATGGACTAAAACTGACGTAGAAGAGTATGTATTCAAGGTTTACGGTGATAGTTCTTACCTATGCCCAGCGTCTCCGGCGTTTGATCCCATGTCAATAATGATGTATCCCATTCCTCCCGGTTTTGCCAAAAATATCGTGGTCCAACGAAATATCACTATCCGACCAAACGATTTCTCATGCATCCATAGTATATACGCGTGAGAAGTTGTCGAGAGTTGACTTCGTAGCATGAAACTCGTTCTTTCAGGTATTTTATTGTGCTTTATGAGTGTGTCAGCTTTTGCTGAAGATCTTTTTGAAGCCGTGGTTTTTATAAAAGTGGGATTTCGTCACAGCAATGGTAGTATAGAAGACTACGCTACCGCTACAGGTTTCCTGGTCAATTCCACGGGTGTTTTAGTCACAGCCAAACATATAATCCCACCGGCTTCAGAAACCCCAACGGGTTCGAAAGTGATTTTCCGAGGGGTGCCCGGGACAAGGGAAGATCCGCATCTATTTAATTTATATTCTTATAATGTCGTGGCGCTTGGAAATGACGTTGACGTGACTTTTCTGCGCTTCTCGCAGAATGTGAAAAGAAAGTGGCCGTATTTGACCATTGCAAATTCTCCGCCACCAACGGAGAAGGATAATGTTTTTGCTGCTGGATTTCCCCTTGATCAAGATCAAATCCTTAATCCGGGGAAAGTTACAAGCAAGACGGGTGCAGACCCTACTCTTGTGACGATAAACGCTCAACTCGTGGAGGGAATGAGCGGAGGCCCAGTGCTTGATGATGCAAATAATGTGCTTGGGGTCATTGCTGGTGCTGGCAATCTTGTACAGGGACCGGCACATGTCCCAACAAGTCTTAATTATTTCACGCCGATTCAATACATAAAATCAGCACTAAAGAACGATTTGGTTTTAGCACATTTTGGAAAGCCAGACCGTCGCAATGAGCAGGAGATCAATGTACCGTATGGCTATTCTGCGCAAGTCATAGCTTGCGGGGTGGAACCACAAGACAACATACCTTATGTTCTTACTAACTACCTAAGGAAATTTTTTGCAACTGTCGGCGAGCCATCAATTTATGGAAGAAAACAACCATTTATTGGCAATAAGTCACGAGTATACTATCAGGACGGTAATGATCCCAAAATAACGCTACTAAATGTTGAGATTGCAGAGCAGATAGCCGAGTATTTGCAGTCCAAAACCAAGATCGGTTTCTCGGTCCTCCGGACGGATCAATCGGCGACGCCCACTTCGACAAGTCGACCTTTTACCCCTACGAATAAGATTATCGTTCAATATGTAACTCGCTATTGTCGATAGACTACCTCACCGCTCTACCGGTCGAACCTGCGGGTACTCAGCAATTGTGACGAAGTATCTCCGACGCAGTCGGCTGACCACGGTGCTGGTTAACCGGTTAACCAGTCGTCAACCATCATCTGGCATCAAATCGCCATGCTTCGCGGCGAAGCAGCATCGCTCCGCGAAGCTGAAGCTTCACAGCCGCGAGACTGTCGGGAACCGACATGCCGGACGATCACCACCCCCTGATGCCACGACGGAATCCCGAGGACATCGATCTCGGTGCGATCAAGGCCGACCTCGAATTCCTGATCTTCCGGTTCTCCCGGCTCCCGACCCGCAAGCAGCAAGCCCCCAAAAGAGGTGCTGGGTAGGCTCGTACGATGCGGTAAGCAACACGTCTGGTGCAGCACATGCGGCTGACGTTATCCTCTTCCGGTTTGTCGGCACGGCGGCGAGAGAACGTTCTGTGGCGAGAGGCAGTCCGCCAATCCAAGGAAGGAACCTCCCCGAGCACCTTCAGAAGCTCGTGGACCTGCTCCCGCTCGGGCAAGCCGTCCACAGGACCGACATCGAGAGCGCGTATGGCCGGTCGAACTATGCCCGCGCAGGGGCCTGCTATGCGGCGGGGTCGAGCGCCGTCCACAGACGTTAGCGGTGCATGAAGCGAAATTCCCGATCAGCAGCCGCACGGGTGCATGAACAGGTCCAGCATCAAAGACGTGCCTCTGGCAGCAAATCCGACGCGCCGGTCTGGGAGAAGCCCCAGCTAACCGAATTGGTGAAACAGCCGCCTGACGGTGCCGACTGGTTTCACGAAATCAAGTTCGACGGCTACCGCATGCATGCCCGGATCGACGGTGGCGACGTACGGCTGTTGACGCGGGCGGGCCTCGATTGGACAAGAAAATATCCGCCGATCGCAGCCGCTCTGAAAGAGCTTCCGCTACGAACGGGATACATCGACGGCGAGCTTTGCGGGGTGCGTCCGGACGGAACCACCTCTTTCAGCATCATTCAGGCGGCGTCGGATTCCGGGAATGCGGACGCCCTGTGTTTTCCCTGTTCGACCTGCTCTTTCTCGATGGCGAGGATCTGACCCGTTTGCCGGTGTCGGAACGGAAGTCGCGGCTCGCCACCGTTATGAACAGGGTAGGCCCACCCCTCCAATACAGCGACCACCAAGTCGGACGCGGCCCGAGTTTCTATGCGGAGGCGTGTAAGCTTGGCCTGGAAGGGATTGTCTCGAAGCTGGCCGATGCGCGGTACGTTTCGGGCGATCGAGGTCTCTGGGTTGCAGATTCCGACGAAGTCGCCCGCTGATTCCGAGATGATGTCGCCCGGCGATACGAGATGATGTCGCCTGGCTGGCGGGCCCCTTGCTGGCGATCATTTTTTGGCAAGTTGCAAGCCGGTGGTCAATCCCTTGTGGTCGATCTGGAGCGCCTGCGCCTCAGGCTGTCGCCGGCGAGATCGATGCGGTGGGCGTTGTGCACGAGCCGGTCGAGGATGGCGTCGGCATAAGTCGGATCGCCGATAAAGGCGTGCCATTTGTCGACGGGGATCTGACTGGTGAGAATGGTCGAGCGACGCCCATAGCGTTCCTCGAGGATCTCGTAGAGGTCACGACGGGCGCCGGCGTCGAGCGGTTCAAGGCCCCAATCGTCGAGGATGAGGAGCTGGACGCCGGTGAGACCGCGCAGGATGCGGGCATAGCGGCCGTCACCGCGGGCGAGCGCGAGTTCGGGGAAGAGCTTGGGAACCCGCTGATAGAGAACAGAGCGGTTGTCGCGGCAAGCCTTGTGACCGAGGGCACAAGCAAGCCAAGATTTGCCCACGCCGGTCGGCCCGCACAAAATCAGATTGTCGTGCGTGTCGATCCACTCGCCGGTGGTGAGCTTCTGGAAGAGGGCGCGGTCGAGGCCGCGTGGGGCTCGGTAATCGACGTCCTCGACGCTGGCCGGCTGGCGCAGTCTGGCATAGCGCAGCCGGGCTGCAAGCCGCTTGTCGCGGCGATGGGTGAGCTCACGATCGACCAGGAGGCCGAGCCAGTCGGCATGAGTGAGCGTGGCGGTTTCGTCCGAAGCTTCGAGTTCGGCAAACGCCTGGGCCATGCCGGACAGGCCCAGCTGGCCCAACTGGTCGAGCATTGGATGGGTAAGCACTGCATTCTCCTCAATGGTAGTAGCGCGGTCCGCGGATATTGGGGTGGAGGATCGGCACGCCATTGGTGGTCGGCTGCTGCGCCGTCTGGCGATCGAGCTTGTTGTCGAGGATGGAGCGCACCGAACCGTAGGTCAGCGTGCCGATCTCGATTGCCCGCGTGGCGGCGGCTTCCAGGCGATCGGCGCCGAATGGCCGCACCAATCGGACGATGCCGAGGCAGGCCCGGAAGCCCTGCTCAGGGTGGGGCCGGCGCTCCAGGATCAGTTCGCAGAGCGCGGCGGTAGCTGGGCCGATCGAAGCGGCCTCGCGGCGAATGCGCTCGACCGTCCAGTCGGCGTACCGCCGATGGCTCGACGGCATGTGCTCGGGCACGGTGGTATGCCGATGATTACCGCTGGCGCGCAGATGAGCGGCAATCCGCTCGCCCTTCAGAAAGATCTCGACGGCTCGCGGCGTCAGTCGCACCTCCACCTCGCTGCGGGCAAAGCGGTGGGGCACGCTGTAGAAATGACCTTCGAGCTCGACGTGGTAATCGACGCCGACACGGCGAACGCGCCATTCGGCAAAGCAATAGGGCTGCGCCGGCAACGAGTTGAGGTTGGGCCGGTCGAGCTCTTCGAAGAGCGCCCGGCGGGTGACGCCGAGCCGCCAATCCGGCGTTCGTCGTTGAGCTGCCGCAACAACTCACCGATCGCGGTATTGAGTTCGGCCAGACTGTAGAAGCGGCGGTGACGCAAGCGGCCGAGCAGCCATCGCTCGATGATCAGCACCGCGACTTCGACCTTCGCCTTATCGCGCGGCCGCCGCGGCCGCGCCGGCAGGATCGCGGTATCGTAATGGACCGCCATCTCGGCATAGGTTCGATTGACCTGCGGCTCGTAGAGGCAGGCTTTGATGACAGCAACCTTGGTGTTGTCCGGCACCAGCAGTTTGGGCACGCCGCCGAGCGCTGCGAAGGCTCGGGTATGGGCGCCGATCCAGTCGGCCAGCGCCTGAGTCCAGCTCGCCTCGGCGTAGGTGAAGTTGGAGGCGCCCATGACGGCGACGAAAATCTGCGCCGGACGGATCTGGCCGGTGAGCCGATCGACGATCACCGGCACCGTGTCGCCGGCATAATCGACAAACAGCTTGTCGCCGCCGATGTGAGCTTGCCGCATCGTGACCGACAGCCGCGACGCCCAACCGCGGTACAGCTCGCAGAAGCGCGAATAGCGATAACCTTCGGGGCAGCGCTCGATGTATTCGTCCCACAGCATCGTCAGGGTGACGTGCTTGCGCTTGAGCTCGCGGTAAATCTGAGCCCAATCAGGCTCGACGTGACGCCGATGGCCTTGTTTCGTGCCGGCGGCAGCAAACAGCGCCGTCTCCAGCGCGCTGTCGGTCATCTCAGCCGGCAATGGCCAGCTCAATCCGGCACTCGCCAGTCGCTTTAAGGTCAACCGGACAGTCGACGGCGCAACACCTACTCGGCGGGCAATCTCGTTCAGTCCGACCCCGGCGATCGTCAAACGAAGCACTTCGCGCACCTGGCGCATCGTTGTCCTCTCTGCTGGCATCCGCTCCCCCGTGCAAAAGCCAAAGGAGCGGACCCTAATCGGGCCAGCAGAGACGCCGCTTAACCGAGCGACATCATCCCGGAATGCCGGGCGAAATCATCTCGGAACGCCGAGCGAGATCAAATCGGAATGGTGGGCGACATCATCGCGAATTCGCGGGCGACTTCCCCCGGAATCCGCACTCTGGGTCAAGACGAAATGCCTGAACCGCGAGGAATTCGTCGTTGTCGGATGGACAGATCCCGAGGGGGCTCGGCCATATCTGGGAGCGCTCCTTCTGGCCTACTACGACGATTCAGACAGGCTCATTTACGCTGGACGAGCAGGCGCAGGGATTGCCGATGCAGAGCTAGAAAGGCTCCGGCACCGGCTTCAGCCTCTCGCCATCGACAAAATGCCTCTCGACGCACCGCCGCCACGAACCAGCCGATTTGGCTCACCGCTCGTGCTTTCTCGCGTGCATTGGGTCCGACCGGAACTCGTGGTCGAGGTCAAATTCTTGACCTGGACGGAGGAGGGACTGCTGCGTCAGGTCATCTACCAAGGGCTGCGGGAAGATAAACCGGCGACAGAAGTGAGGCGACCTCGACCCAGGTGAAGGCTCCTATGTGCAACGATTTCGGCAATAACATCCCGTACAGCGAATATCTCGCCGCCTTCAGTCAGACTCGCATTCCTGTGAGGTGGCCAAAAGCGGCCCCGAACCTGGAATCGCGCGACGACATCTGGCCGACCGATCGTGCCCCGGTCATCCGCCGTCTTGAAGACGGGACAAACGAGTTCTCGGAGTTGCGATGGGGCTTTCCGCCAGCCCGGCCCAAGGGTGCGCCGGTCATCAATTTCCGTTCCGAGGGGCGACGGTTCCCGGTCGGTCGGTGTCTGGTACCAGCATCACATTTTTTCGAGTTTACCGGCACGAAGTCGCCAAAGACGAAGTGGAAATTCACCAAGGCCGGCGAGGATTGGTTCTGTTTCGCCGGTCTATGGCGTCCGATGTCGGCGGGTGGCGAAGCCTTTACGCTGCTGACGACCGATCCGAGCCCAGATGTCGCCCCAATTCATGATCGGCAGATGGTCGTGCTAGAGCGCTCCGACTGGTCGGCATGGCTGGAGCAGACCGGCAACGAGGCTGATCTCCTACGTGCGCTGCCGGCGGGCTCCTTGCGGGTCGAGCAGGTCCGGTAACCAGGAACGTTCAGATATGCCGAGATGAAGTCTTCACCGACGCCATCGAACTCATCGCCGCGTGAAAATTCGCGGCCGGCGGGCAGTTGACCGACGACGGTGATGTCGAGATAAAAATCGCGACGGCGTGTAACGCGACCCCGAGCACAGACGCGACCACCTCTCTGTCGGTTTTATCCAGGCAATATGAAGCTCCCGCACAACGCCCGCGGCCGTTGTCTTCGACATGGACGGCCTGCTCTTCGACACTGAAGCGCTCTACCAAGAAGCGTCCCTGGTTGCAGCGGCGGAGGCGGGCCACGATGTGAGCTCGGGTATCTTCAGCCGCACTATAGGTCTTCCATGGCCACAGACCCGAAGCCTGCTGCTGGACCATTTTGGCGATACTTTCCCGGCCGATGAATTCATCACGGCATGGGTGCGGCACTTCGATTTGATGGCCTCGACCCGACTATCACTAAAGCCCGGCGCAATCGAATTGCTGGATGCGCTCGATGATCTGCGCCTTCCTCGGGCGATTGCTACGTCCTCGGCTCGTCATACCGTGGAGCATCACCTGACAGCCCATAACCTTGCGGGGCGTTTCCATGAGATTGTCGGACATGGGGAGTACGCGTCTGGCAAGCCTGCACCCGATCCCTTCCTGAAAG
Source organism: uncultured Alphaproteobacteria bacterium (assembly GCA_963732095.1). GTDB lineage: Bacteria > Pseudomonadota > Alphaproteobacteria > ATCC43930 > CGMCC-115725 > AP-15. The sequence goes on along the minus strand of CAVSZA010000027.1, from coordinate 16,217 downwards.
CCGCCGAGCGTTTAGGGGTTGAGCCTCGGCTATGTCTGGCTCTGGAGGATTCGCACAGCGGGGTCCGATCCGCGTCCTCTGCTGGCATGATGACCGTCATGGTGCCGGATCTTCTCGAACCAACGGACGAAATTCGAGCACTCTGCACCGTTGTTGCCCGCGATTTGCATGAGGTTCGTAGCCTGATCTTGGCCGTTGGTCGGTCTGCTGACGCATGAGTATCACGGTCGAACTGGTGGTTCAGCCGACGCCGGAAGTGCACCACTTGATCGGTGAGCTGATACGACGTGCTCGGAGCTTGTGTACTGAGCCCCATCAACTTGTCTCCCAACGGAGATGATGCATTTCCCTGCTCGCGAAATGCTGTAGGGACAGAAACCCCGGCATCATGGCCGGGGTTTTCATTGTAGAGCAGCGATTAGATCATTCGCACTTGCCGTAGCAAAGGTACCTCAAATGAAAAACGCTATGCTGGGCGTCGCCAGATATCGCACACCGATGCTCGCCGTCATGGTCACACTTGGCACGCTCATGCCCGCTCAACCGAGCCACGCAGCCGCCGGTGTGCGAATGGCGTCTATCGGGCCGGATGCGTCGGCCCCAATGGGGCTGTGGGAGTCCACAAGCGTCTATCTGTTACCATTACGGATACCGGCATACCACAGTCCGGTTAGCTGCGCCCATGGCCCCTACCGAGCGGGGTGCGTTCGACCACATGGGGGCGCAGTCGTCCGCAGACCCTATTAGTCGACAATCCAGCTGTGGGGCAACGGCGAGGAAGACGGCGGCTTTCGGATTGAGGCGCTAATTACCGCCTTGCGATACTCACCGTGATGCTGGATACGCTCGGCTGCGCGAAATGTTAGACTCAAAAGCTGGCTTAGAGGGAGAGGGGAAGTCATGAAGCGTCTGTTGTTGGCGAGTATTGCGACTTGCTGCTGCCTACTGACCGTCCAGAGCGCCACTGCAAAAGGTTGTCTCGAAGGCGCAGCATTGGGCGGCGCTGTCGGGCATATGAGGCACCATACCTTTCTCGGAATCTTTGGCGGCTGTGCTGGTGGATTGTACGTGCACCACCTCTACGCGAAATGGCATCGAGAGCATCCAAACGGCAACCTTAATCAATTTGCCGATGATTATCACGGCTGGCTCCCTGCGGGCTGGGATGAACGTTTGAGGACCGCAGGTGACGCCAGTCCCCATCCCGGCACGACCAAACCGACAGGCCACAAATCAACCGGCACTACGGAATACCATAGCACCGGAGACGGTGGATACGCTGGTGGTGGTGGACCGCCGTACAGATGAGCGTTTGCCGGTGGCCGCAGAGCCGTCCGCCGCCACCAATGCGCCACTGGTGAGATTTCGCAGTTAAGGATGGCGGTAAAGCCGAATTAACACCTTGCGGGTCGAACAGGTCCGGTAGCCCGGAAATTCTCACCCTGGCTGGGATGAAATCGGTTTGTTGCCGACGCGACCGGTCGATTCAGGTCTTATTGTACTATTTGCCGCCATGCAGTCGGGCAATTCGGCACATACGGATAATATTGCTGGTATGGATCACACCAGTACCAAGTGGTGGGGACGGCTGGAGCGGGGGCGTAGCCATAACCGGGTGCTCCGTAATACGGTGCCGTGTAGTAGGGAGCAGTTGCTAAAGCCCCGCCAAGGAACCCGAGCCCAAGACCGAGACCAAGAGCGGCTCCGGCTCCCCCGTTCCACCCTCCGCCATGCCATCCGCCATATCCATAGCCCCCTCGATAACGATATTGAGCAGATGACGGTGCCGCAGACGAAGCCAGCAACACCGTTGCAGTGATTGCGGCGAGTACGGTCTTAACCATTGAGTATTCTCATCACACATGGAGCATCAACGCGGGTATATTTTAGGACGGCAACACTTAATTATTTGATGACGAGAACGGTTTCTCAGACGATCGCCATCCGTCTCCGGGAAAAAGCTGGCCCTGTCAGACCGGACGCCTCCATATCGAGAGACGCAATGCACCGATTCACTTTGTCATGAGTTTTGCTCAGCACACGCACCGGAATACGAATATTCGGCGTCGTTCCCTGGGTGTCGTGTTTGGATAACAGTTCAGCGTGAGTTGAGCCGGACGAAGGCGAGCCATAAAGGTCGAGCGCATCCGACATCGCCAATCTCGTATTAACCCATGTGAGCAGCGGCTCGAACAGATGGTCTCGCCAGAGCGCTTCGAGATTGGGAAAGATCGTGCGCTCCTCGGCTTCACAAAGTTCGCAGATGTATCCGCTCCGGGCTCGCCGTGGCAGCACATCGAGGCTCAGCAGCAAATCCCAGGTCTGCCCCTGCCAATCGGCAGAGACGCTGAGCTCTCGGCTGGTCAGAGAGGCCCCGATTGCCGGGTGGATGCCGTCGAACGACAATTCGATATGACGCCCGACACGCCCTCTAACTTCCAGAGGAATCGCCAGCCTCAACCGAACTTCTTCCAGCCAATCAATAAAGGCCCGATGCACACTCGGCAGCGTCATGTGGCGGCACACACTCACAGATTGTGGAAGATGAAGCTATCAGTCCATTGAAAAGTAAATCTGCAATGATGTTTGGAATGACGTACGCTCCCGCGATGCGCCGTAGAGGTCGGCCGACTCGCTTTTTTAACTCAATCGTTCACCGGCCACTGGAAAGGCCCTGACGAGCCGCTCTTTGACCGGTTCTCCCGGTGGAGGTCGGCGGCTGTAGGCGCTTGTGGTCCGTGTACCCGGTCGAAGACCCAGAGCCGCACAGCCGCAATGCAATAGCAGACGCGATCGAAACCTCGCCACCAAAGACGCCGCACCGCTTCGAGTACGGGGTTCGTGACCTCGCTGACGATCTCGGGTGGCCGTAGGCTTTCAGCGGAGCATTCTCCCGGCCTGCTGAGAGCGCCTCCTGCACCGAACCACCCATCCCGATCAGGTTTCATCAGGGGGATGCCGATTTAAAGTCGGCCACTTCGGGCCTGCGGCACCAATCCTCTCGCTGGGTGTACGGCGATGACAAGGCAAGACGCTGGTTCCAATGTCCTGCGTAGGCGGCTGCAATGATTTTTGATGCGACCAAGTTGAGATTTTCCGAGTTGTACGCTGCGCCGCCTGTCCAGTTCATCGAGCCCGTTAGTGTGACCTGATTGTCGATCACCATGGATTTCGAGTGGGCGATCCGAGCGCCGTGATCGATCCAGATTGGAATTCCGGAATGAGCTAGGGGATTGATCCCGCTATTGCGCTCGCATGGTGTCGTGCGGTCGGCGATCAGCCTGACATCGACCCCACGCTGCTTTGCCCGGACCAATGCCTCGACCGTTCTCGAACTCGTAGTAAGGCCGTAAGCGTTGACGAGGATCTGCGCCTCAGCCCGGTCAATCGCATTGACGGCGAACGCCGTGCAGTCCTCCTCCGGCGAGAAACACACGGCCACCGCCGTCGCTGTCGCCAATGAGGTGACCGGCAAGGTGGAGGAGAGTCCGCCGAGGACGATAGATAAAGCGACAAAGGACACGGATCACGAGATACATTGAATTGCGCTAACGCATAATGAATCATTTTGCCACTGACATCTAGAGGTTTAGTATGCCGCTATGGTGTCCTCCCATCAGCTGTATGGTTAATGATGCAGTTTCTCGACACGAAGCTGCTGTTGTCGGCGAGCGATCTGGTCAATTTCCTCGGCTGTAGACACGCCACCTACCTCGATCTACGAAATCTGGCCGATGAGGTGGTGATACCCGAGCGCGATGCCGCGACGGTGCTGATCTTCGAGAAAGGCTTAGAGCACGAGAAGCGATACCTCGCCGCCGTCAAGGCACGGGGTGTTGCGGTGGTCGAGGTAGCAGGCGAAGGCTTCGACGTTCCCGAGCGAACACGGCTGACAAGGGAGGCGATGCGGGCGAGTGCGGAGGAGGACTATCAAGCGGCTTTGGTCGGCCCCCCTTGGCTTGGCTATGCCGACTTTCTGGAACGGAGCGATCGGCATCGAACCTGGCAGCCTGGAGCTACGAGCCGGTCGATACCAAGCTGACCCGAACCGCGAAACCAGACCCCGTGATCCAACTCGCAACCTACTCGAAACTGATCGGGAGCGAGCAGGGCCGAACGCCGACCGAAATGCACGTCGAATTGGGCAATGGCGAAAGGGTCTCGCTGCGCGTTTCCGATTTCGCTCACTATCACTCGATCGCGCAGCGGCGACTTTCGCGAGCCAACCTCCAGAGGTTTCGACCGGCGAGCCATGTGGGCATTGTCGGATCTGCCGGTGGAGATTTCGGTGCGATGAGGATTGGGAAGCAGCCGATCACCAAAGGCACATTCATCAATCCTCCGGTGTATCCTGCCTTACATCCGACCGGAGTGGGACACGGGCGGGAGTACGTTCGATAATGGTGCTATAACTGGTATCATCGTCCATTACCTTCTTAGGGTTCATGCGCTCTTGTGCATTCGTATTTATTTCCACGTTGCGGGCACCTTCTTTAGCATCAAAGTCATGAATTTTGCGAAGTGCTGCCTCAAGCTCGCTTGATATGGAACCCACCGACTTTATGATATCAGCCGAACGTTCCGCACACTGCTTGTACAAGTCAGATAACTCCTGAAACAGTTTACTTAAATTGAAACTGGCATCCGGTTTAGAGTTTCGTATAAAAAATAGTACCCGATCTATTCTCCTTGATGCCCTTTCAACGGCTTTCTTTAACACAATCGTGTGCGCATATAGCTCTGAGTTTTTGAGCAAATGAACCTCATCCCAATTTAGATTAAAGCAGCTGCCTAAGCTTATTCTCAATCTCTCAACGTCATCTTCCGTAGGGTCGTCTCCGTATTTTTTTACCTGCTGCGAGTATCCTGATGTTCTAATTCTTATGTCGATGGCTTCAATGCCGATTGCCATAAGCAGGCTATATCGGTTTGTTTCTACTTCTTGTTCCTTGAGGCTAAAAGCACTAGCTATCTGTTTCTCAATGTTCTCTCGCGAGCTTTCAATCTGAAGTTGGAGATTTTTTTCCGCACTGCCTATTTGCATTTCAAGGTTCTCACGGGCCTGTTTCAGAGCAGTGGCTTGTTGCTGCCGCTGCCTCCAGGAGGTGAAGAGGGTCACAGAGCCACTTATCGCGCCTGCTAGAAGCGCCGCCAAAACAGCAACAGGAATCACACGCCCCCCGCTGTCCTGGGTATCAGTCGGCGGACGCGTTTGCGAGATCGTGCCCTGAGGTCCGGTTGGTTTTTCCTGACTTACAGGCTGTGCAAAAGATGCAGCGCACCCAAGTACACACAGATAAAATATCAACGAACCGGTGATCGAAGTCATGGGTCCGCCGCGCCGGCTCTTTTCCAATTTCATCCACGGCATCCGCTCGTTGCCGACGCGCATTCCGGCATGACATCCCGTTTCGAGTACCGCAGCCCGCCTCGAGTGTCGGCGTGCCTTGGTTCGTCATTGCGCACTAGACCAGGCAGTCTAAGGTGATAGTTTGCAAATTATCTGGCCCTGAATTTTCTCGGCGCTCTATGCCGAGGCGCTAGGGAACCTCTGCATAAGTCGGCTGCAGTGATGTGGTATACTGGTGGTGGGGTGGATTGCTGTATCGGGTTGGGGGATGAAACAGCTGACGCTGGCGGCAGTGGGGTTTGAGCGCTACGCCAAGACGACGCGGCGGGCTGCGTTTCTTGCCGAGATGGAAGGCGTTGTGCCGTGGTCGGCGCTGTGCGCGCTGATTGAGCCGTTCTATCCGAAGCCGGGCAATGGCCGCCCGCCGGTCGGGGTGGAACGGATGCTGCGCATCTATTTCCTGCAGCAATGGTTTAATCTGTCGGACCCGGCGGTGGAAGAAGCGCTTTACGATTTGCTGGCGATGCGGCGTTTTGTGGATATCGATCTTGGCCGCGAGCCGGCGCCTGACGAGACGACAGTGTGCCGCTTCCGTCACCTGCTCGAAGCTCACGATCTGGGGCAGAAGCTGTTCGGCGAGGTGCAGCGGCATTTGGCAGCGAAGGGGCTGAAGGTGGCCACTGGCACGATTGTCGATTCGACAATCATCAATGCGCCATCGTCGACCAAGAACGCCGACAAGGCGCGCGACCCCGAGATGCATCAGACCAAGAAGGGCAACCAATGGTATTTCGGGATGAAGGCGCATTTCGGGATCGACAGCCGAACCAAGCTGATCCACGCCGTGGTGGCGACGCCGGCCAATGTCGCCGACAGCACGGTGCTGCCCGAGCTGTTGCACGGGCAAGAGACCCGAGTGTGGGGTGATCAGGCCTATCGCGGCCAGCGGGCGGTGATCCGGGAGCATGCGCCCAAGGCCCGCGATTTCACCAATCGCCGCTACCGCCTGCGCGGTGTTGTCGATGAGGTCGAGCGGGCGAAAAACCGCACCAAGTCCAAACTGCGGGCCCGGGTCGAACATGCGATCGGGGTCATCAAGCGGGTGTTCGGCTTTGCCAAGGTGCGTTATCGCGGGCTGAAGAAGAACACCCATCGCCTGCTGGTGACCTGCGCGCTGGCCAATCTGTTCATGGTGCGCCGGCAGCTATTGGGCTACCAAAGGGCGTTATGTGTCTGCAACCAGGCCGGCAACCGTGCAGCCGCCCCAATACGGCATCAACGCCGCCCAATAGAGCCGTTTCGTACTCACCTAGCAAATCGCCATGCCTCCTTACTCAAGTTCCAGCCCCTTATTCAGACGTTCCCTAGCTATCGGAGCCGTGCCGACGACGCACTTAAGGGACAGCCTGCGGTGCATTCCTCTCGTCAAGGGGACAAAAGATGGAGCGATGGCACGGCTGGGCCAAGGAGGCCTCGGCTCACGTCCGCAACTGGCACAAACCCGAATTTGCCGAGTTGTCTGCGATCCGGTCGCTACCGGGTGGTAACCGGACCTTCAGTAAACCCGGGTCAATACTGCAACAGTGCAACGCCCGGCAACTCACCCATTTCGCTCTACTCTGCAGCAGCTTCACCACATCGGGCTTCACACAGCCGAGGAAGAGCCGCGCCTGCCGCCCTGTTTGATCCCTTGCATCCTGGCGTCCTGATGACTCCTGTTGAGTATTGATCCAAAAGCTGTGACGATCGCCACGAACACCGGGAGGATCTCAAGATGGTCAAGAAGAGCTTGATAGTGCCGCCGGGCGGCGGCTCAATATTGAGCATGGCGCCTGGGCGATCAGCCGCGCTCAAGCTGCTAGGCGGCGATACCGGCGACAGCATCATGCTGTTCGAAGAAACCGCGCCGGCTGGGACCGAGACGACATTCCATCTCCACCGCGATAGCGACGAGGTGGCATACGTACTGAGCGGCGAAATCACCTTTAAGATCGGCGACGAGGTTACGGTCGGCGAGCCGGGCACCTGTGCCTTCCTACCACGCGGTGTGCCGCACGCCTGGAAAAATACCGGTGCCGAAACCGGACGCGTGCTGTTTCTCTATACCCCGGCCGGTGCCGGCGGCTTTTTCGAGGAACAGCTGACGCGGCCGGCCGGGTCGGCGAATGGACCCGAAGCCAACGAAATGCGGCGCCGGCACGGCTGGGAGATCATCGGTCCGCCGCCTTTTTGACATCAGGTTCAGTCAAAAGCTATCGCCGACGACGAAGCCTCTGGCATTCCTGCTCCGCACGCTTCCACCGGAATGTGTGCAGAAAGCATGAAGATAATTGTCGTCCGGCCCCTCCAATCTTTACATGCACTCGAAAGCCGTTACCTTAGTGGATATCCTGAGTCAGGATCTCCAGTCTGGTCTCCCGACCCGATCAGGGTTCATGCTGGAGCCAGGCCGAATAGTTTGATCTCGGAGCGGTTTCGGCTTTGCCCGCCCGCGCGCTACAGAACACCCTGGAACAGCAACCGTCCCTTTAGCCAAAGCCTATCCCTTTTTGAATACGCCTGATTAGCTGGGGCTGAACACCTCTATATTCACAGCGGCAGTCGAAACATGTCCAACAGCATTTACGACGACGACTATTCCGGTACTCGATGGGGGTCACCGCCCTCGATGCGCCCGGCGCAGGGTCCTATCCGTGCAGGAAGTGTCGCAGCGCCTCGCGATTGTCGTGCTCGGCCTGCTTGGTCACGCGGGCATCCGTTGCCCGATAGAAGCCGTGATACGCCCGGGGATACATGTGAAGCTCGACCGGAACCCCGGCACGGCTCAATCGATCCGCATAGGTCATGTTTTCTTCGAGGAAGAGATCAAGACCGCCGACCGAAATGAAGGTCGGAGGCAAGCCCGACACATCCGCTGCTCGTGCAGCCGCCGCATAGGGCGAGACGCCGGCCGAGCCCGGCTCCTCGCCGAGCAGCGAACGCCAGCCGAAATAGTTGTTCTCTTGCGTCCAGACGAACTCGCCGACGTAAGGATGTAGGTCCTTGCGCACCGCCGTGCGGTCGTCGATCATCGGATAGATCAGATGCTGAAAGGCGAATTTTGGTCCCTGCCGGTCGCGGGCGTAAAGCGCGGCGGCCGCCGCGAAACCGCCGCCTCCGCTTTCGCCCTTGATACCGATGCGGGCGGGATCAAGCCCGAGCCGGCCTGCATTCGCGTGCAGCCAAGCGAACACAGAATAGATGTCCTCCAGCGGCGCGGGGTGCGGCGCTTCCGGCGCGAGGCGATGATCCACGGAATAGATCGCGCATCTCAGCTCTGACGCGAAAAGCCTATTCTCCACATCCTTCATTTCCGGCGCGCCCATCACGAAGCCCCCGCCATGGACGTGTACGATGACGGGCAGTGGGTCGTCGGACGTCACCGGGCGATAGGTCAGAACGCGGATCGGCTTTGCGCCAAACGTACTCGCGACATGGATCTCGTCGGTGGCGATATCGGGCAGGTTCGGTTTCGGAACGGCGCTTATCAGCTCGAGCGCATCGGCGCGGCGCCGCGTCAAAGATTCGGCGGTCAGCGGCACCAGTGGCCACAGCGCGAGCGCATCGCGCAATTCGGGGTCGACAAGTTCGATTGTGCTCATGGATGGCAGCCGCCTCCCTTTGTGGCCAAGCAAAACGATAAGGCAGTAACTGCTTGGCGACAACTCCGCGCGGTTTGCCGCCCAGACCGAGCGAATGGCCTGCGGCTTTGCGAGAGCCGCCCAGGATCGTCACTGATCCCGGAGCGTATTTCGTTATCGCCCATCGATAGCACGCGCTCCCAACCGGTCTACGTCTCGTTCGGGTATTCCGTGCCGTCCTCTGCGGCTAGTCGCGGGATGTTCCCGGATGCGGAAGGGAGCGGCGCCGGTTGGCGGACATTCCCGACGCCGCTCCCCACTCGGCCTTGGCGCCGGCCGGATCTGATCACCAAGCCGGACTCAATGCCACGCGCGCGGCGGGCTCGTGTGCCGAGAGCCGGTTTCTCCGGATCCGGCGGCCGCCTGTGCCGACGCTGGTCGCCGTAGCCGGGACCAGTTCGTTCAAGAACTCTTTGCTGGAGGGAGATGGATTCGAACCATCGGTCCCGCAGTAAAGGCACGGGTCACCCGCGTTTTCACGGCGCGACCTGCTGCACCGCGCTGCCAACGCCAGCAGGGGCGGGAGAACGTGATGCATGCGTCGGCACCAGGGAATCGGTCGAGAGCGTTGCGGCGTTTTTTACGTCAAGGCGGTGCGGCGGCTAATGGCACCCGCTGGCATCGACGGCGGCGATGAGGCCGTGCGCAACCGGGCTGCGCAAGACGACCTATTTGCGGCGCTTCTCTACCAGCACCCCCTCGCATGCTAAGGCCGCGACTTCCGCTTCCGAGAAGCCACGCGCGCGGAGCACCGCCTCGCCATGCTCGTTGAAGCGCGGCGGCGCACTTCGGGTGCCACCGGGCGTCCGCGACAGCTTTATCGGCGTGCCGAGGCCTCGATAGGCACCGATTTCCGTTAACATATTCCGGTGCTCGGTATGATCGGCGGCCATCGCCTCGTCGACATTTAGCACCGGCCCAGCGGGCAGTCCAGCCGCCAGCATGCGGTGGGTCAGCTCATACCCGTCCTCATCGGCGAAGCGCGCGTTCAATTTTTTGGTCAGCGCATCCCGATGGACGACGCGGGCGCTGTTAGTTGCAAACCGGGGATCGCTGGCCATATCCGGCATGTCTAGTAATTCACAGAATTTCCGAAAGGCGGGGTCGTTGCCTGCGGCAACAAAGATCTCACAGGTCCGGGTTTGGAACTTGGAATAGGGCGCGAGATTTTGATGCGGATTGCCGGTCGCCTTCGGCCGCTTGGCGTTGAGGAAGAAATTAGCGGCATGCGGATGCAACAATGCCATGCCGCAATCATGTAGCGTCATGTCGCAAAATTGACCTTTGCCTGACTTTTCCCGCTCATGCAGCGCCATCAGGATCGCGATCGCCGAGAAAAGGCCGGTCGCGATATCGACGATCGGAGTACCGAGCCGCGTTGGGCCGCTGGTCTCGGTGCCGTTGATCGACATCAGCCCAACCATCGCCTGCAGGATCGCGTCGTAGCCCGGAAAACCGCCAAGCGGCCCATCAGCCCCGAAACCGGAAACACGGCAGTGGATCAGGCTGGGGAAGCGCTTCGACAGCACTCCCTCGTAGCCGAGAGCCCATTTTTCCATGGTACCCGGCTTGAAATTTTCGACCAGCACGTCCGCATCTTCCAGGAGCCGCATTAGCACTTCTCGGCCCCCTGGCTTCGAAAGATCGAGGCCGACGCTCTTCTTATTACGGTTGATGCCGATGAAGTAGCTGGCATCGCCCGCGTCGTCGAAGGGTGGACCCCATTCGCGGGTCTCGTCCCCCTGCGGCGGCTCTAGCTTGATCACCTCGGCGCCATGGTCGGACAGCACCATCGTGCAGTAAGGCCCGCCGAGCACTCGTGTGAGATCGATGACTTTCAGCCCGGTCAGCGCACCGGGACCTTGCGTCGAGGCTTTACTGTCGGCCATAGGGTGAGCGTGGTTCACGCTGCTGCTTCCTTTGAATGCCTGAGCGCAGGATCGGGATCGACTTCGAGCATCTTATCAAAGTTCGCGCCATGCAACATTGCCACAGCCTGAGGGCCCGCTGCTTCCACTTCTTTGCAAAGAAAGTCTTCTTCAATCCGGTGCAAGGGTCGGTTCGAAACCTAACTCGCGTGTCTACGTCAGCGATGCCATGATCGGCTCCCTCGTAATCACTGCTGTCCAGAATGGATCGCGGGAGATAAGCACGACAAGGTGGCTCACTTGACGTTTCGCGATCTGCTGACCGCCTTCGCCGCTGCTGTTGAGGCAAATGACGGCGAGGGCCTCGCCTTATTGTTCACCGAGGATGGGACATACGACGACGGTTTCTTTGGCGCCCATACGGGCAGGCCGGCGATCGCTGTGATGTTGCAACGCTTTCACGATACCGGCCGGGCTTATCTGTGGGAATTTCTCGATCCCCTGAGCGATGGGTCGATCGGTTATGCGCGTTTCCGCTTCAGCTATGCCTCACTACTGCCAGAAGCCGCCGGGCGCCCCGTCTTTTTCGAAGGCATGAGCTGCTTTCGTTTTCGGGATGGGCTGATCGCGCATTACGGCGAAGCCTTCGATCGCGGCGTCGCTCTCGTTCAGCTCGACTTTTCGGCCGAGCGCATCAAACACATTCTCGCGAGGGCTGCAACTGTGCAAAACCGCAACCCGGAAACCAAACGTCACCTTCATCGCTTTTCCGCTGGGTGAACGGCAGTGCATGCTAGAATGGGTTCGTTGCCCGGATCGGGAGCACTCAAACCAGTGCCAGAAGGCCAAATCGCGCAAGCGGTGCAGCTGCTTGACCTGATGCTCGAGCATTTTGCTGTCGACGGCCACTGGACGCGCGGCCGTTATGATGACGGAAACGGCGGCCACTGCCTTGTCGGCGCTCTTCTGCATCTGAGCCGCAAGCATCGCCTGCCGAGGGCACCGGCGATCGCGCTCCTGCAAGATGCGATGCCCCGGCCCGGCCTTCCGCTTGTGCACTTCAACGACCGTTGTTGCGGCAGCGTCGCCGAGCTGCGCTCCATAATCCTCAGGGCGCGCCGTCTCGCCGATAATCATGCGGAGCAAGAGCGCGCCGCCGCTGCGGTCAAGACGTGGTTGTTGGCCCAGATCGCAAAAAAACGAGCCGCGCCGGTAGCGTGTATCGCGGGAACGGCGCCGGGCGACCCGTTCGCCCCCGAGCGTCTGGCCGCCTAGTGGTGAAAATCCGACACTTGAATCCTCTGCAAGTGTCCAGTTTTCTCATCGCGCTGACCCTCCTCCTTACGGCGGCGGTCGCGCAGGCTGCCGGTTTCCGGTTCATCGAGGCCCCCGCCGGCCCCGATGGCCCGGCCCTCAAGGGGGCGATGTGGTCACCCTGCTCCGCAGCGCCTGGCGAGATCGATCTCGGCAACGTCACCGTGCCGGGGGTGAAAGATTGTCCGATCGGCGGCGACAAGCTCCCGCTTATCGTCATGTCGCACGGCAGGGGCGGTTCCTTTGTCGGCCATCACGATATCGCGGAGACGCTTGCGGATGCCGGCTTTGTTGCGGCCGCCATCAATCATCCCGGCGACACGACCTCCGATATGAGCCGTTCCGACGATCTGTCGGTTTTCATCGAACGGCCGAACGACATCAAACGACTCATTGATTTCATGATCGGCGCATCGCCTGCCGCGGCCAACATGGATCTCGACCGCATCGGCTTTTTTGGCTTCTCACGGGGCGGCTACACGGGTCTCGTGCTCGTCGGCGCCAATCCTGATTGGGCCACGGCCACGGCCTTGTGTGAGCAATCCTCGTCCCGCATCTGCGGGCAGATCCGCGCGAAGGAGTACCCGGAGCAGCCCCTCACGCATGACCCGCGCATCAAGGCCGCCATCATCGTCGACCCGCTTGCCTTGTTGTTTACTGCTGACAGCCTTCAAGGGATCAAAGTGCCGATCCAACTCTGGGCGTCCGAGCTTGGCGGCGACGGCGTAATACCTCATATGGTCGCCGCAGTGGATAGCGGCCTCCCCATAAAACATGAATATCACGTGGTCCCGAATTCGGGACATTTTGCCTTTCTCGCCCCCTGTCCACCTGGACTGGTAAAAGCTCGGCCAGAGCTTTGCACGGATGCGCCCGGCTTTGACCGCCGTGCCTTCCACCAGCAGTTCGACGCGGAGGTTCTCGCGTTTTTCCGTGCGCAGTTAGGTGACTGATAGACGTCGAGGCTGCTACGCCGCCGCCCCAACGCGACAGGTTGCTTGGCGGGCGGACTCAAGCGTGTGCATGTGATTTTGACCACTTGCTACAAGAACGGCTTACCCGTCATGACGCAGGCAGGACCAGGCTATGAGCGCACGGTGGCTGGCGGTCAATATTTTGCGAGCTCTGCCCGGGGACCTTCGGTCCGAATTGTAGCTGCGATATGCGGCGCCGAAATCCTCGGCCTGGCCGGATTTTCGATCGTTCCGGCGCTGCTGCCGCAATTCATCGAGGGCTGGTCGCTGACCAACACGCAAGCAGGCTGGCTCGCCGGCATCGTCTCGGCTGGCTACATGCTCGCCGTCATCCCTCTGGTCAGCCTGACCGATCGCCGGCCCGCCCGTCAACTCTACCTCGCCTCGAGCGTTCTGAGCGCGCTGTCCTGCTTCGGCATGGCGCTGTGCGACAGCCTGCTCTCGGCGCTCGAATTCCGCGCTTTGGCCGGCCTCGCCATGGCCGGCATGTATATGCCCGGGCTGCGGGCGCTCACGCATGGCGTCGAAGGGGCAACGCGTGCCCGCATAGCGGCCTGGTACACCAGCTCCTTCACCATCGGCGCGTCGCTGTCGTTTCTGTTCGGCCGCGTCGGAACGCTGCTCGGCTGGCGCAGCGCATTTGTTATCGCCGGCATCCTCGGCGCCGCCGGCGTCTTGATTGCCTGGGCGGCATTGCCGCGCGGGGATGCCGAACGCACGCTAGAACCCCAACCGCTGCTTGACTTTCGCCCGGTCCTTGCAAACCGGGATGTCCTCGCCCTGATCGTCGGCTACGCCGCGGCGATCTGGGGCTGTGTCGGATTGCGTCAGTGGATTGTCGTCTTCCTCACCTTCTGTGCGAGCGAGCAGGCGGCCGATCCAGCGCAAGCCTGGATCATTCTGGGGGTCGGAGCGGTGATCAGTTTTCTCGGCGTCCCCGCGGGCCTCATCGGCAACGAGCTCTCGATCCGTTACAGCCTGCGCACCATCGCCACCCTGGTCTTCGTGCTTTCGGCGGTAGCCGGCGGTTTGTTCGGCTTCACGGCGATGCTGCCCTATATCGCGGTGCTCGGCGTTTCCGTGATTGCCGGCTTCATCGTGCAGGGCAACTTTTCCAATCTCACGTCGGGCGTGCTCGCCGTTGCCGCCCCGCGATACCGAGGCGCAACGATCTGGCTCTATTCCTGCATCGGCTTTGGCGCCAGCTTCCTCGGCACACTCCTGTTCGGCGTCACGCTCGACCAATTTGGCGGTACCTCGCAGGTCATCGCGTGGATACTGAGCTTCGGCAGCTGCGGGCTCGCCTGCCTAATCGGTGGCGCCGCCACCATTTTCCTGCCCCGCAACATCTGGCAACGCTGAGATTTTTCTAGGCAGAGCTCGCTGCCACGGTTTGCACCGCGCTTCGCTTCCGTTTTCGACAGGTTTACCCCAAGCGTCGTCGGTAAATCGCGATCAGCCGCTCCCAGTGGCGCTCCGCGGCCGACTTGTCGTAGCACCAGCGTTGCGGGAAGGCGAAACCGTGGTGGACGCCGGGATACAATTCGATCTCCCCCGCGGCCCCAGCCCGTGAGAACAACGTCCGGAGCTCTTGAACCATAGGCAGAGGTGCCAACTTGTCGTGCTCGGCGCAACCAATGTAGAGCTCGCCTTTCACTTTGCCCAATGAGAGGTGCGGGCTTTCCTCAGCCTCGCTGACGAGCCAGGTCCCGTAGAATGAAGCAGCAGCGGCGATCCGGTCGGGATAACGCGCAGCAGCGGCCAGGGCATAGGGTCCGCTCATGCAGTAACCATGGCAGCCAACTCCGCCCCTCTTCACCTCTTTCTGTTGCTCAAGAAAAGCGAGCATCGCGCCGATGTCGTCGATTACCGGGGGTATGGTCATCTTGGTGCGGACGGCTCGCATGCGCGTGTGCTCGGCGCTGCCCTCTTGCTGCACGTCGGGTCCATAGATTGTATCCCGGCCGGCGCGGTAATAGAGATTGGGCAACAGCACGTAATAGCCGACGGTGCCGAGCCGCCGCGCCATATCCTTGAGCTCCTCGCGGATGCCGTACGCGTCCATCAGAAAGAAAACAGCAGGGCACGGGCCGTTACGCTCGGGGTGGCAGATGAAGGTCTCCATCTCGCCGTTTTTGGTCGTGATGTCCTGGGTCTCTTCGATCAAGCGGTGTCTCCTCGTTCGCCGGTCTCAAGGTGTTGCCAAGTTCATCTGCGCCCCGATGATTCCGTCTCCTGTCGCTGACCCGAACCGCGACGGTCATTCTGGGCCGAGGGGCGAGGGGTGTGATCGGGGTTGGGGTCATGGAGCAGGCGGTAAAAGCGATGGGGATCAAGCCATCATCGGCGGCGACTGACAAGGCAGATGCTGCAATGACAACTCCCAACGCGCCCCGAACTGAGAGCGACAAGAACGCCGCTGCGGCAATGTCTAAATGACCTAACAACTTCGCGCGTTCGGGTTGGCAAGGCAGAGACCGGCGCCAAGTTCGCCGATTATTTCGAATCCAGCGAGCCGCTGGTCAACTTGCCGTCGCACCGCATCCTTGCGCTGTTCCGCGGCGAGAAGGAGGAAATGCTCGCTCTGGAGCTCGTGCCTGACCCGGCCGTGCTGGATCGAGGCGAGCCGGGCATCTTTGTGCGCAGATCGCGAACCCATTTCAAGATCACCGATTAGGGTCGGCCCGGTGACCGCTGGTTGCTTGATACGGTGCGCTTGGCCTGGCGCACGAGGATCCTGGTTCACATCGAAAGCGACCTGCGCCTTCGGCACAGGTCCCACTGCTCGGGGAAGTAGATCCAGTTGGTTGCCTGCCCCAAGGTTGACTTCAGGCTGAGCCCGGGGGTGTGTTGCAGTTCCTCGGCAAGCTCGCCGCGGATTGAATAGGCAATGTCGAACTCGCCGTGCTTCAACCCCGCGAGCCGCGTTGTCTCGTATCGAGACCACCGAGGATGTCAAGCTGTCGCGATGCGCGCCGTTCCTGGGCTTCAACTCCGCTCTTCGAAAGGGACCGAGGGTTCGCAAACTCAC